>NZ_CBDCOT010000009.1:0-2500 GCF_965219885.1 Curvivirga sp. | reverse complement strand
AACTGGAACACTCTGGAAAGTGTGGCCATAGTGGGTGATAGCCCCGTACAGGTACAGTTGATGACAGGTCCTTGAGTAGGGCGGAACACGTGAAATTTTGCCTGAATATGGGGAGACCATTCTCCAAGCCTAAGTATTACCATGCGACCGATAGTGCACAAGTACCGTGAGGGAAAGGTGAAAAGTACCCCTATAAGGGGAGTGAAAGAGACCCTGAAACCGGATGCCTACAAACAGTCGGAGGGACATGAGTCCTGACGGCGTACCTTTTGTATAATGGGTCAACGACTTAATCTAGCGAGCGAGCTTAAGCCGATAGGTGTAGGCGCAGCGAAAGCGAGTGTTAATAGCGCGTATAGTTCGTTGGATTAGACCCGAAACCGAGTGATCTAGCCATGGGCAGGTTGAAGATGCAGTAACATGCATTGGAGGACCGAACCAGATAATGTTGAAAAATTACTGGATGACCTGTGGCTAGGGGTGAAAGGCCAATCAAACTCGGAAATAGCTGGTTCTCCGCGAAATCTATTTAGGTAGAGCGTCGAGTGAATACCCACGGGGGTAGAGCACTGGATGGGCTAGGGGGGCGCGAGCCTTACCAAACCTAACCAAACTCCGAATACCGTGAAGTACTACTCGGCAGACAGACTATGGGTGCTAAGGTCCATAGTCGAGAGGGAAACAGCCCTGACCACCAGCTAAGGTCCCTAAATCGTGGCTAAGTGGGAAAGGATGTGAGAAGGCCAAGACAACCAGGACGTTGGCTTAGAAGCAGCCATCGTTTAAAGAAAGCGTAATAGCTCACTGGTCTAGTTAAGCCGTCTTGCGCCGAAGATGTACCGGGGCTAAAGCCACGTACCGAAGCTGTGGACTTACATTTATGTAAGTGGTAGCGGAGCGTTCCGTAAGCCGCTGAAGCGGGCACCGTGAGGGTCCGTGGAGGTATCGGAAGTGCGAATGTTGACATGAGTAGCGATAAAGAGTGTGAGAAACACTCTCGCCGAAATCCCAAGGGTTCCTGCGCAAGGCTAATCCGCGCAGGGTGAGCCGGCCCCTAAGCCGAGAGCGAGAGCTGTAGGCGATGGGAACCAGGTTAATATTCCTGGGCCTGTGGATGAGTGACGGATGGCGTAAGTTGTATTTGCTTATCGGATTGTGAATGCAGCGAAGCTGTTCCAGGAAATAGCCTCCACATGTAGACCGTACCCTAAACCGACACAGGTGGGATGGTAGAGCATACCAAGGCGCTTGAGAGAACTGCGTTGAAGGAACTCGGCAAAATACTCCCGTAAGTTCGCGAGAAGGGAGACCTGTACTTGGGCAACCAGGTATGGGTGGCACAGAAATGGGGGTGGCGACTGTTTACTAAAAACATAGGGCTCTGCGAAGTCGAAAGACGACGTATAGGGTCTGACGCCTGCCCGGTGCCGGAAGGTTAAAAGGAGTAGTGAGAGCTGCGAATTGAAGCCCCGGTAAACGGCGGCCGTAACTATAACGGTCCTAAGGTAGCGAAATTCCTTGTCGGGTAAGTTCCGACCTGCACGAATGGCGTAACGACTGCCCCACTGTCTCCAACGCAGACTCAGCGAAATTGAATTCCCCGTGAAGATGCGGGGTTCCCGCGGTTAGACGGAAAGACCCCGTGCACCTTTACTACAGCTTCGCAGTGGCATCAGGATCTATATGTGTAGGATAGGCGGGAGGCTTTGAAGCGGGTACGCCAGTATTCGTGGAGCCAACCTTGAAATACCGCCCTTGTATATTTTGATGTCTAACCGCGGTCCGTTATCCGGATCCGGGACCCTGCGTGGTGGGTAGTTTGACTGGGGCGGTCGCCTCCCAAAGAGTAACGGAGGCGCGCGATGGTGAGCTCAAGACGGTCGGAAATCGTCTGATGAGTGCAATGGCAAAAGCTCGCCTGACTGTGACACCGACAGGTGGAACAGAGACGAAAGTCGGTCATAGTGATCCGGTGGTCCCGCATGGAAGGGCCATCGCTCAACGGATAAAAGGTACGCCGGGGATAACAGGCTGATACCCCCCAAGAGTCCACATCGACGGGGGTGTTTGGCACCTCGATGTCGGCTCATCACATCCTGGGGCTGGAGCAGGTCCCAAGGGTATGGCTGTTCGCCATTTAAAGTGGTACGTGAGCTGGGTTTAGAACGTCGTGAGACAGTTCGGTCCCTATCTGCCGTGGGTGTACGAGACTTGAGAGGAGCTGTCCCTAGTACGAGAGGACCGGGATGGACATACCTCTGGTGGACCTGTTGTTACGCCAGTAGCACAGCAGGGTAGCTATGTATGGACGGGATAACCGCTGAAGGCATCTAAGCGGGAAGCCCCCCTCAAAACTAGGTCTCGCTGAGAACCGTGGAAGACTACCACGTTGATAGGCTGGGTGTGGAAGCGTAGTAATACGTGTAGCTTACCAGTACTAATTGTTCGATAGGCTTCAATCCTTAATCGTCGCTTACAGTGACATTGATCTTTGAAGTAT
>NZ_CBDCOT010000008.1:0-636328 GCF_965219885.1 Curvivirga sp. | reverse complement strand
AATTACACGATGCATGGAATGTGAAAAATTGGGATGAAGTTGCGCGCATACGTGATATCTTGATGCCAATCCATGACGCGATGTTCTGTGAGCCGTCTCCGGCACCAGCTAAATACGCGGCAGAGTTACTTGGTTTATGTTCGGCGCGTGGTCGTTTACCTGTTGTTGAATTGACGGATGCAGGTAAAGCGCAAGTTAAAGCGGCACTTGAAGGTGCAGGTTTGCTTTAAGTGAATTCTTAAGGATTGTTAAGTTATGGCGGGTAAAAATAAAAATGCCAAAAAGAAGGCGGCTTTATTAGCGACGGGAACGGTTGCCCAGAACCGTCGTGCCCGACATGACTATTCCATCGAAGAAACCGTGGAATGCGGCATTGTCTTGGCGGGAACGGAGGTTAAATCCTTGCGTTCTGGTACTGTTTCTTTGTCTGATGCCTTTGCGGCGCCAAAAGATGGTGAGTTATGGCTTCAAAATGTGCATATTGGTGAATATCCAAATGCACATCAAAAGATGCAACATAAGCCAAAGCGTGATCGCAAATTATTGGTGAAACGTAAAGAATTAGATCGCCTGTCAGGTTTAGTACGTCGTGACGGTATGTCTTTGATTCCAATGTCACTTTATTTTAACGATCGTGGTATCTGTAAGCTATCTTTAGGTTTGGCTAAGGGTAAGAAAAGCGTTGATAAACGTGAATCTATCAAAGAGCGTGACTGGAAGAAAAAGCAAGGTCGCTTGATGAGAGAGTTAGGTTAATAATTATGCTTAGCCTTCAATATATTTCTTTATATCTTTAAAAACGTCTTCGAACATTTCTGGCGTTAAGCGTCTTGTATTCAGATTATAGCGAGAGCAATGATAGCTGTCGAAAAGGGTAATGCCGTTGTCGAGTGTTACTTTTGCATTATGTGCAAATTTTGCATGTGATTTCTTATATCCCAATGCTTTTAATGCATTGTTATGACTAACAGTGCCTAAGCACATGATGGCTTTTAGATTGCTCATGGCCTCTATTTCATCTTTTAGAAAGGGTAGGCAGTTATTCATCTCAACACCTGTGGGTCGATTTTCTGGCGGCACACAACGTACAGCATTTGAGATGCGACAATTGATAAGTTCTAGTTTATCATCAGGATTGTTTTCGAATTTTCCATTAGAAAATCCATATTTCTCTATCATTTCAAATAATAAAATACCTGACATATCCCCGGTGAATGGACGTCCAGTGGTATTAGCCCCGTGAAGACCCGGGGCTAAACCAAGTATTAAGACTTCTGATTTAATACTTCCAAAACTGCGCACAGGCCCATTATGCCATTCAGGATGTTCAATCCGTTGAAAATCAATATAGGATTTCAATCTAGGGCATATATTGCAGTCATGATCTGGGAAATTGGGTTCCATTTAATCTCCCTTATTTGGATTTTTTAAATACTTGTTTACTTGTAAAGGCAATAACCCCTATTGCGCTGAAATACATTATTAGTTGGAAAGTAAGCGTTGTATTCTTAGAAAAAACATCAAAAACTATTATATTTTCAGGTGTTTGGTCATTAATATTTGCTAAATAGTGTAATGTGGACTGCCCTTTTGTTAATGCAATCATATTTCCAATGGCAAATAGTGAGTATCCAAGTATAAAAGCGATGACCTCTTCTTTTGTTAGATTATCAGCGTTTTTTCGTGATATTATAAAACCAATCACTCCAAGAGTAACTGCCGAATAATATGCCCATAAATCATTAACAATTGAAATCTGTGCTTGAACTAGTTTTACCGTTTCTATTATTTCTTTTTCTAACATTCTCTTCCCCTTTCTGCCTTCCCTGAGTTAGACACACTTTTCGATCGCATCAATTCTTGAATGTAGAACTCATGATCCCAACCATATCTAACTTTATTCCAATCATCGAACTCATCTGTGTTGTTAAATTTCAACATTTTTTGTGACTTCAAAATTAGAGAATTTTCACTACCGATTAAGTTACGGAGTTTCCAAATTTCATTGATAGCCGATCTAGTTGATGCGGCCGAGCCATATCCAATACCATCGTCAATAAATTTAAGAACAGCATCCATAATTTTTTCCTTAATTGAACTACTTGTATTCTGTTCCAATTTGCTCTGAGATCAATGATGATATGTTTGTTGAGCGCCTTAAGTCTTTGAATATGTGAGGCGTTTAAATTAGTTCAGAGTAGTTTCAAAAATAGATTTTCAACATATAGGATTTGTTCGTTTGAAATAAGGAAGTTTATAAACGCTCCACACTTCGATCAATTTCGATTTGTTCGATGTTGCCGTTAACTTCTTCGATTATATCAACATCGTCATAATCTTTGGTGTGGTCGCGTTTGATTTCCGCGGAGGGTTGCGGCGGATCATCATAATCGCTTTCATCAATATCATGAAAGTTGCGTGCAATTTTTTTAGCGATCCGTTTTAAGTCGACGAAACCATCGGCCTGACGACGTAATTCGTCAGCAATCATTGGCGGGTTTGACTTGATTGTGCTGACAACGGTGACACGTACGCCTTTTCGTTGAACCGCCTCAACTAAGCGACGGAAATCGCCATCCCCGGAAAATAGAATTACATGATCAAGATGTTTTGACATTTCTAATACATCAATCGCCAATTCCATATCCATATTGCCTTTGACCTTGCGGCGGCCTTGGGCATCTGTGAATTCTTTCGCAGGCTTGGTTACCATAGTATATCCATTGTAATCCAACCAGTCGACTAGGGGACGAATAGGAGAGTATTCCTGATCCTCAAATAGAGCCGTATAATAGAAAGCACGAATAAGTTGCCCTTGGCTGCGAAAATGGGCAAGCAGTTTCTTATAGTCGATATCAAAGCCAAGTGTGCGTGCAGCTGAATATAGATTTGCGCCATCAATAAACAATGCAACACGTTCCTGTGTATAAATGTTTAAAGCCATAATAATTTAATCAACTTTCTGTAAAAATCTGTATGTCAAAAAAGAAAAATGCTCTTTAGAATATTAGTTTTTGCTTTATTGAATGACAAATCATTGGTTTATATGAAAAATTCAAAAAAGATTTAATAAATGAAGACTAGCACAACGAAGAAACAGGGCAACAGAAAAAGTTAGTTTAAGCCACTTTTTGTGGAATTTAATTATGAGTGTGACTATTTTTGAGTAATAGTATTTCTTTTTTATGTTTGTAAAAAATGAGCTTGAAAAGGGAGGGGGATAGCACTATATTCCAGCCTCCCTGCCAAGTTTGTCTTTGTGGGGCGAAAGCTTTTGCCGTAGTATTGTTCAAAATCGGCTGCGAAAGAGAATTGAAAATATTGTTTTTTCTGATTTCTGCTTTGCGCTATTTTGAAAAAAATGCTTTGATAAATTGATGTTAAATATACAGAAGGGTTGTCCCAGATGGCACGCGTAACAGTCGAAGATTGCGTTGAAAAAGTTCCTAACCGTTTTGATTTGGTGATGCTTGCTGCACAGCGCAGCCGCGAAATCAACAATGGTGCGTTGCTAACCGTTGAACGCGACCGCGATAAGAACCCAGTTGTAGCTTTACGTGAAATTGCTGAAGAGACAGTTGAACTAGACGGCTTGTCTGAAGGCGTTGTGAAAGGGTTGCAAAAAGTTGCTGATCTGGATGAGCCTGAAAGCGAAGCAGAATTGATGGAAATTCTTGCTGCACCTGCTGCTGAAGCTGTTGCAGAAGAAGGAGAAGAAGGTGTTGAAGCGAAACCTGTTGAAGAGACAGAGTTGGATGCTTCCATTCGCTTTGAAGACGTGGATATTCCAAACGTAGAAGATTAATGCATAAATCAAGTTACCCTCCGAAACCGTCTTTTAATGTCCTGACTTTCGGGATTGGTATTACAGAGGGGGCTTGGTAATGCTGCGACAATACGAACTTACCGAACGAGTTTGTAGTTACGACCCTGGCGCGGATGAGGATGCCCTCAACCGCGCTTATGTTTATGCCATGCAAAAACATGGTACCCAGTTGCGTGCATCTGGGGATCCTTATTTCTCCCATCCTGTTGAAGTTGCGGGTTTGCTGAGCGAGAAACGCTTGGATGCAGCATCGATCATGACAGGTTTACTGCATGACACGGTAGAAGATACTGATGCAACTTTGGATGAAATTTCTAACCTATTTGGGGATGAAGTTTCCGGTTTAGTTGACGGGGTCACAAAGCTTTCTCAACTTGAACTTCAATCAGAACAAAATAAACAAGCAGAAAACTTCCGTAAGCTTGTTCTTGCGATGTCTAAGGATATCCGTGTTCTGTTAGTGAAGTTGGCTGATCGTCTTCATAATATGTCCACTCTTCACTTCATTAAGAAGGAAGAGAAACGCCGCCGTATTTCACGAGAGACAATGGATATATATGTGCCATTGGCAGAACGTGTCGGTGTGCGGGATTGGAAAGAGCAACTTGAAGAATTAGCTTTTCGGGAACTTAATCCTGATGCGCGTCGTTCAATCCTTAAGCGTTTGGATTTTCTGAATAATGAAGAAGGCGGCCTCATTGACCGTGTGATTAAAGAATTACAAGGCTTGATGGACCAACATGGATTGAATGCCAAAGTGACAGGGCGTCAGAAATCTCCTTATTCTATTTGGCGTAAGATGCAACGACAGAATGTTGGTTTTGAACAACTTTCCGACATTATGGCCTTCCGTGTGATCGTTGAAGATCCAAACGAATGTTATCAGGCCTTAGGTGTTATTCACGGTCAGTATACCGTTGTGCCGGGTCGTTTTAAGGATTACGTATCCTTACCGAAACCAAATGGGTATCAATCTTTACATACAGGTGTGATTGGTCCGGAAAATCAACGAATTGAAATTCAGATTCGTACGCAGCATATGCATGAAGTTGCTGAGCTTGGTGTCGCAGCACATTGGGTTTATAAAGGGCAAAGTGGTGGTGAACCGGAGGTGAAACCGGGGCATATCGCCAATAAGGAAGGCAATCAATATCGTTGGCTGCGTGACATGTTAGACATTATGTCCAATGCAGCTGGTCCTGATGAGTTTCTTGAACATACCAAGATGGAAATGTTCTCCGATCAAGTATTTGTATTTACGCCGAAAGGTGATTTACATGCATTGCCTCGGGGGGCGACACCAATTGATTTTGCCTATTCGGTTCATTCCGAAGTTGGTGATCATTGTGTGGCTGCAAAAGTAAATGGTCGTATTGTTCCGTTGCGTACGAAATTACGTAATGGTGATCAGTTGGAGATTTCTACATCAAAGGGGCAAACTCCGAACCCTTCTTGGGAAAGTTTTGTTGTAACTGGTAAGGCGCGTGCTTCCATTCGTCGCTTTATTCGATCCAAACAACGTGAACAATATATCAGTTTAGGTAAGGAAATTCTGGAAAATACTTTCCGACAAGCTGACTATGAATTAACGGAAAAAGCTCTGAAGTCTATTTTGGACAAGCATGGCTCGGATACTATTGAAACTCTGCATGCGCGTATTGGCGAGGGACAGGTAACAGGACGTGAAGTCCTTTATAGTGTTTACCCGGGGGCAAAAGACAGCCAACAAGTGGCAAAGAAAATGCCACAGACCCGTGCGAAGGATTTACCAGCACACGCAATTCCTATTCGCGGTTTGATACCGGGTATGGCATTGCATTATGCGAAATGTTGTCACCCTTTACCAGGGGATCGCATTGTTGGTATCGTCACAACGGGTAAAGGGGTAACGATTCACACTATCGATTGCCGCACTTTAGAGGCGTTTGCGGATATGCCAGAACGATGGATTGATGTGTCTTGGGATATGGATTCAGATGAGAAGTCCAGTTTTGTGGGACGTATCAGTGCTGTCATTTCAAATGAACCAGGGGCGTTAGCATCTTTGACAACAACGATTGGTCGAGATGGTGGTAACATAAATAACTTGAAATTTACCAACCGTGGACAAGATTTCTTCGATATCATGGTGGATGTTGAAGTAACTGATGTAAGACAGCTGAGTAATATTATTGCGGCTTTGAGAGCGTCTTCTGTGGTGAATACAGTTGAAAGATCTCAAGGTTAACTGTCGGTTAGATTACCTGAAATAGGAATAGAAACATGATCATTGGTACAGGTACTGACCTTTGTGCAATTCCACGTATTGAGGAAACGCTAAAGAAGTTTGGAGCTCGTTTTTTAGAGCGCCTTTATACTGAACAAGAACAGGCGCGTGCGGAACGTCGCCCCAATAAAAGAGCGGATCGCTATGCGCAAATGTTTGCAGCGAAAGAGGCATGTTCTAAAGCTTTGGGAACGGGATTTCGTGAGGGTGTTTTCTGGCGTGACATGGAAGTTGTACCGGAACCAAGTGGAAAGCCAACTATGCGATTGCATGGCGGAGCTTTAAAACGGATGATGAGTTTGATACCGGAAGGAATGGAACCACAGGTAGATGTGTCCTTAACAGATGAAGCTGGTTTGGCACATGCGATGGTGATTATTTCAGCAAACCCCAAAACATAAACAGATAAAAGGGTTTGAACCTGCATTGACAGGTCTTATATGAACACTCATAACCCTTTTATATGAATTGAACATGTTATTGATTTTAAGTTAGAGAAAACGAATGGCAAAAATGTCTAGCAATACTTCTGAAGAGCAAAAAGAGAATGGTCTTATAGCTGAAGCATGGGACACACTGAAGACGGTCTTTTGGGCTTTGGTCATTGCAATTGTTTTCAGAACATTTTTGTTTGAACCCTTTAATATTCCATCGGGTTCCATGTATCCAAACTTGATGGTTGGTGACTATATGTTCGTAAATAAATCTTCATATGGTTATAGTAAATATAGTTTCCTTTTTGGTTTTCCTCCATTTGAGGGACGTGTAATGGGAAGTGAACCAGAGCGCGGTGATGTCGCAGTTTTTCGTAATCCAAAACAAGATGGTGTGGATTATGTGAAGCGTATTGTCGGTTTGCCGGGAGATCGCATTCAGGTAAAAGCCGGTGTTTTGCATATTAATGGTGAAGCTGTGAAACGCCGCCGTATCGAAGATTATGTGATCAATCCGGAGACACCTTTCCCGAAGAGTATAAAACAATATGTTGAAACTTTACCAAATGGAAAGAGTTACAATATTTTAGAGGAAACTGACACAGCTTATCTGGATAACACCAAGGTATTTATTGTTCCCGAAGGCCATTATTTTGGCATGGGAGATAACCGTGATAACTCTTCTGATAGTCGGGTGTTATCATCTGTTGGTTATATTCCGTTTGATAATTTGGTCGGGCGTGCGACGAATTTATTCTATTCGGCGGATAGTCGTGTGAAATGGTATCTGCCGTGGACATGGTTTATTGGTACACGATATGACCGATTGTTACATTCTGTAGACTAGGAAATTTTTGAGTATGTCTGTAGATTACGCTCCGTTTTTTGAGGCTCTTGGTGTTACCCTTTCTGATGAGAAAAGATTAACACGGGCTTTAACACATAAAAGCGCAAGCCATGGTCGGGATTTAGGCTATGAACGTCTTGAGTTTTTAGGAGATCGTGTACTTGGTCTTTGTGTTGCCGATATGTTGATGAAAGCATTTCCTAAAGAACCAGAGGGGGCATTGTCTCGTCGTCTTAATGCGTTAGTGCGTCAGGAAACTTTGGCGGAAGTTGCGTTAGAAATTTCTTTACCGAACTATGTTATTTTGGGTAAAGCAGAAGAAGAAAGTGGTGCGAGACATAACCCGGCGATTCTTTCTGATATTGTGGAAGCTGTGATTGCGGCAATTTATAAAGAACAAGGTTTGGAAGAAGCACGTAAGTTCATCCATAAATATTTGGAAAAACGCTTAGAAAACACTGCCAAACCGCCGAAAGATGCAAAATCTGCATTACAAGAATGGGCTATGGCACGCAAAATGCCCTTGCCTGCATATACCATGACAGATCGTAGCGGACCGGATCATGCGCCAATTTTTACCATTGAAGTAGCTTTGCCGGGACGCGAAGCTGTGTCTGCGCAAGGTGAAACCAAACGTGTTGCTGAACAAAAAGCGGCGACAACTATGTTAGAAAAATTAACTGCTGAATAAGCTTGTAAGGAATTTAAAATTATGACAATGCCGGAAAATAGTCGCGCGGGTTTTGTTGCGCTAATCGGGGCACCAAATGCTGGTAAATCCACATTGTTAAATCGTTTTGTGGGAACCAAGGTTTCTATTGTTACTCATAAGGTACAAACAACCCGAAGCCGTGTGCTTGGGGTGGTGATTGAAGATGATGCGCAAATCGTGTTTGTGGATACGCCGGGTATCTTTGCGCCAAAGCGCCGTTTGGATCGTGCCATGGTGCGTGCTGCTTGGGATGGGGCAAAAGATGCAGATGTTGTGGTCCTGATGGTAGATGCAATGGTTGGCCTGAAAGACGAGGTTAAAGCAATTATCCAAAATCTACAGGAAAATAACCGTAAAGCCGTCTTGGCGTTAAACAAAATTGATAAAGTGAAACGTGAAGAGTTATTAACGTTAACTGCTGAACTAGATGAATCAGGTGTTTTCACTGATATCTTTATGATCTCTGCTCTGAATGGAGACGGGGCTAGTGATTTGTTGAAACTCCTGTGTGAGAAAATCCCGCAAAGCCCATGGTTATTCCCAGAGGATCAGATTACGGATATGCCATTACGTATGATGGCGGCTGAGGTAACTCGTGAAAAACTGTTTATAAATGTCCATCAAGAATTACCATATGAATTAGCGGTGGAAACTGAGACTTGGGAAGAGTTTAAAAACGGCAGTGTGAAAATTGAACAAACCGTTTATGTACGTCGTGAAAGTCAACGTAGTATCATTCTGGGCAAAGATGGTCAGCGTATTAAAAAGATCGGCGCAGATGCGCGTGAAGAGCTAACAGAAATGTTTGGGCGCAAGGTACATTTGTTCCTATATGTAAAAGTGCGTGAACGCTGGGAAGAAAATTCTAATTTCTACATGCAATGGGGATTAGAGTTTAACGCTTAACTTCTCTTGGTCAGTTATAAAAGGTTTTGGTGGAGTTACCCGTGAAGGAGCTCCACTTTTGCTTTTTGCTGTGCTTCCAGATGGTCATAGGCGACAAAACCATCTGTATTCTTCGCTTGCTTTTTTAAATAGGCAAGTTTTTCACCGATCTGGTCCATTTGATCTACTGAGGCTGAGGCAGGTAGCATTAATACAGCTGCGGCACAGGATAACATCGCAAATTTACGGAAAAGGCCATCACGATCTTTGGCAAGGATATAGCCTTTTTCTCGATCTTCCTTGGCATAAAAGCTTTCAACATCCTCGTTAAATGAAGCAATAACTTTTCTAACTTTTAGTAATACAGTTTCCTGATCTTTGTCAGAGAAGCCTGCAAAGAAGTCGTCACCGCCAACATGCCCTAAAAATGCTCCTTCCTGAACAAGGTGCTTTTTCATGATGTCTGCGAATAACAAGATTGCGCGATCACCTTGGCGGAAACCATAATGATCGTTAAAGGGTTTGAAATTGTTAAAATCGAAATAGGCTAGGCCATGTGTGCCTGTGGATTGAGTATTTAATATCTTACCAACAAAATCGTTGATGGAATTATTTCCGGGTAACTTGGTTAATGGATTCTGGTCTTGTGCCTGAACAAGGCGTCGTTCATTGATGATTTGCAATAGCGAATGGTTGCTCAAAAAACCAAGATATTTGAAATTACGACTGATCATAATCCCTTCAGGAATGTCATTAGTCGCATAGATGTGCAGGATTTCATCAAGGCTCTGATCAATATCCGCGATTGGACATCGGGTAATGAAATCAATAACACGATGCCCTATACCGCGATTGTTTAGTAAGGCATGCCCGAAGCGGTTATATATATATCCCTTCAGTACCGATTCACGCAAAATGCCGCGTGCTTCGCCTTTTTCATCCACGACAGGAAAAAAGACGCGATCAGGGTTGTTTTTAAACATTTCCAGCACATCTTGGATCTGATCATATTCCCGAATAACTGTATTCTGATGTTCTAAATGTTCTTCAACATTTGATGCGATTTGTTTTCTATTCCGACGGTCATCATTATTAAGTTTGGTGATGATTGGATAATAGGTCTTCACCTTGTCATGATCCAGCTGGGGGCGAGAAATCAGATAACCTTGCACCAGATCACAACCAAGTTCTCTGCAGAAATTGAAATCCTGTACACGCTCAACACCTTCCGCAATCACATGGATTCCCAAAGCATGAGACATATTTACCATATTAGAAACCAAAAGACGTTTTTTCTGGTCTTCAGCCAATCCATCAATAAAAAACCGATCAATCTTTAGATAGTCAGGCTGGTAATCATAAAGCATTTTAAGTTCAGAAAAACCACGACCATAATCATCTAGGGCGAGACGGAAATTCTGCTGCCTGCAACGTGCCAGAATATCTGTAATATGTTTAGCTTCGCTATTGTTATAAAGCTCAGACATTTCAAGGCATAGGCTGTCACGGGGTAAATTATATGTCTGAAGTAGCTTTGCAGTACTATCTGGATGATAGTCAGGGGACTCAAAAGTGCGTCCATCCATATTGAAGAAAAGTCGCATATTTTCCGAACCATCAATGCTCGCAAAACCGTGTAAAGCTTTTTGACGAAGAATAACATCTGCTTGATGAAGGACGCCTTGATCCCAAGCATAGTCGAAGAAATTTTGAATAGATTGGAAACCTAATTCGCTTTGACCACGCAGTAACGCTTCATAGCCATAAGTTGTGCCTGTGTGAATATCTACGATTGGCTGAAAAGCATATTTGATGTGGCGTTTAATGCCGTTGAGAAATGCTTGGTGGTCTAGATTTTCCATTAGTCATACATCTCTGATCTTTTTGGCAGGCATAAATATCAAGTTGGAATGACTCTTAAACTAAATATTGGTTACAGAATTATTAAATAAGTGTTGGTTTTATTTATTAGATTTCCTTTAAGTTCTTCTTATTTTTAAGTTATAATTATGTATTGAAACTGGACACTGTCTATCAGATCACTTATTTAGCTATTGGAATGCAGGACGGGATTAACAAAAAAGAAAAAGGGGCCGATCATGCCAATTACAATTGATCGTTTAGACCATTTTGTTTTGACTGTTGCGGATATTGACGCAACTTGTGACTTTTACGAACGTGTTTTAGGAATGCGTCGTGAGATATTTAACGACGGTCGTGTTGCCTTGCATTTTAACCGACAAAAAATCAATCTTCATGAAAAAGATAATGCGGGTGTAGAACAACTACCTGCACGTCCTAATACAGGCAGTGCAGATGTATGTTTTATTACAACCCAACCGATGGAAACCGTGATCGCGCATTTGGAAACATCACTTGTACCTGTTTTAGAAGGCCCCGTTCTAAGAACCGGCGCAAAAGGTCCTATCACATCTGTTTATTTCCGTGATCCGGATGGAAATCTGATTGAAGTTTCAAAATATAATGAAAGATAAAAAAAAGGTGCGATTATCGCACCTTTGTTACATCCGGTTCACCTAGTATTGGATTGTCTGCTTTATCCTTATTGCCAAATGGGATGATACGATAAAAGCAATTTTCATATCCCACATGGCAACAGCCACCATCACCACCAGGTATCACAGATAACACAATGGCATCCTGATCACAGTCAGTGCGCATTTCTTTGACCACTTGAACCTGTCCACTGGTTTTTCCTTTATGCCAGATTTCATCACGTGAGCGGCTATAATAAACGGCTTCTCCCAACTCAATAGTCATATGAAGAGCTTCGGCATTCATATAGGCAACCATCAATACGTCTTTGGTCTCCGCATGGGTTGTGATAACGGGGATTAGACCATTTTCATCAAACCTTGGGGCGAGAATGTTACCTTCCTCTAGCTCCGCTTTGGAGAGGGAAGAGTTGTCCGGGAAACTCATCTTTTCATTCCTATTAAGTAAGAGATGGACGCAACTTACGTAAAGTTACCCGCTAATGTAAAGCTTTCTCCACCCATTCTTTCTTTAAATCGCGCGAGACCGGGATTTTTTTCGGGTTCTATGCCGCCAAGATCAAAATTGGTGATCCCTTTATTTTTGAGATGCAATATTGATTTCCAAAGCAATAAGTTCATTGCATTAAATTTTTTGCCAGTCTCATCTGCATAGGAAAGCTGATAAGTTGCCGATTGTCCATGAAGTTGGATCAAAACCGCAGCACAGGGTTTTCGATTGTACTGAATAGATACAACCATCTTTTTACTATCAGGTAGTTTGAAGTATACAGCAGGTGGCATTGCGTCATAGCCTATCGTGTTTTGTTGCTCCGTTACATGCTGTAATAACCAAGTTTGAGCGTTAGCATCTTCCATGAAATCGAGATTTTCATGTTCTGCTTTTGAAAGTTGATTACGCCATTTGCTATGTAAGTCTTTACGTAAATCATCTTCGGATTTGCGCAAATCAACCCAGATGGATTGATAGCCGCTTAAAACCTTGTGCAAGCCATTTTTACTGAGTTCGCGATTAACGGCCTCACTGTCAGGCAGTTCAGGCATCAGATCGGTCATATAGCCTTTCAACAGAGATTTTCTTTGTTTAATTTTAAGAAGGATATCCATCAATTCATCCGGCATTGGTGGTTTTGAAAAGATCGGGCCCCGGATCAATTTGCGATGTGTCAGGATTTTAAGTTTTGGCACATTGTAAAGTTGGGCTAAACCAATAATCTTATTACCTCGTTTGATGAGGCATCTCTCCAGTCTATTATTAAATTCTTTGGTAAGAATTTCAGCCATATCCCAGTCATGGAAAGCATTACTACGTGGGATTCTATCCAAACAATCTTCCCAATCTTGTTGAGAAAACTCTTCCCATTCTAGGTGAATCTTGTTCATCTTATGCCTGTTGAAATTATTTAGGTCTGCACTTTAGGGGAAATCTAATGGCAAAAAAGAAAATAAGCAAAGCCAGTCGTGCAGCTTCTGATAAATTAAAAGGGGAGCAAACGGCAAAAGGGCAAGAAACAGTTTCTGACATTGGTTCCTATTCTGCCCAAAAGCAGAGCTTTCTTGATAAGCCCATTGGTCCGGGATTAAGGCTTACATGGAAAGCCGTCTTCCTGTTTATGTTTATCTGTTTGTTATTAGATATCGGTTTATTCGTTCTTTTCCATTTAGGATTAGATAGTTGTTATGCTGTGTTATGCCTATGGTCTGAACAACAGATCTCGTTACCTCAATAGATTTTAACTAAGGCCTAATCGAGGATACTCGATTGCAGGGCAGCGGTTCATTACCATCTTTAAACCTGCGGCTTCTGCACGATCAGCTGCTTCATGATTGATGATTTCAAGCTGCAACCATGCCACTTTGGCACCTTTCTTAATTGCTTCATCCACAACGCCACCTGCGTCACGACTATTACGAAATACATCTACCAGATCAATGTCACCTGGTACTTGGTCAAGAGACGCATATCCTTTTTGTCCTAAAAGATCTTTATCCGCAAATTTAGGAGAAACAGGAATGACGTCATATCCTTTATCAAGCAGGAATTTAAAAACCCGATAACTTGCCCGTTCAGGCTTGTCGCTGGCGCCGACCAGGGCAATGCGTTTTGTGGTGTTTAAAATATCCGCGATATATGCATCGGAATAGAAATCTTCTTTATGGTTAAAATCCATTTTATTGTCCTGTCCAAATCGGAGGGCGTTTTTCGATAAAGGCCTGAATGCCTTCATCTGCATCTTTGAAACTCATATTTTCTACCATGACTTGGGCGCAATAGTCATAAGCATCAGCCAAATTCATATCATCTTGCTTATAGAAAGCTTCCTTACCTGTTTTTAAAACCAGCGGAGATTTAGAGGCAATTTTTTCAGCAAGATCTATTGTTGCTTGGTCAAGGTTATCAGCTAATACATGATGATTAATTAAGCCAATTTCAACGGCTTTGTCTGCATTTACCATATCGCCCGTGAGCAACATTTCCATAGCATGTTTCTTTGAAACTGCACGACTTAAGGCCACCATTGGGGTTGAGCAAAATAAACCGATATTCACACCGGGGGTGGCAAAACGCGTGTCTGATGCCGCAATCGCCAAATCCGCTGTTGCGACCAGCTGACATCCTGCGGCTGTGGCAATGCCATGGGCTTTAACAATGACAGGTTGTCTAAGATTCACAATAGCTTGCATCATCCGGGAGCAGGTTGTGAAAGTTTTCTCTCTAAATTCAACAGTTGGTGTGGCTTTCATTTCTTTCAGGTCGTGACCTGCACAAAACCCTTTTCCGGCTCCCTGAATAACAACAACGGCAATTTCAGGATTGCGATCTAGCACGTCAAGTTCACATAGAATTGCTTCCATTAGACCAATGGATAAGGCGTTGTAAGCTTCCGCTCTATTCAGCGTTAGATAGGCAACAGCATTTCTGTCTTCCCGTAAAAGAAGATTTTCCTTTGAAACTTCAGATTTTGTCATTAGCTTTCCCTTAACAAGTTACATAAAGCTTAGAACAACAAGAATAAGTTTGAAAGAGAATAGGGGAATGAACGACATGAAAGATATGGCAAAAAAGCCTTCTGCGATTACCGCAGAAGAATTTGAGGTTATTCGCGATAGTGATGCACCATTTACGGATTATTATGATTTCAAAATTGATGATTTACATTATGCGGATTGTCTGACCCGTTTGCCATATGCACAAAAACATGTGCGCCCGGGTGGCACTATTTGTGGACCAGCTATGTTTGCGCTGGCCGATTATTCCATGTGGTTGGCGGTATTATCTGTCGTGGGGAAGGTACCATTGGCGGTGACCACGAGTATGAATATTAACTTCCTAAACAAACCACGCGAAGCTGATCTATTATGTCATACAAAGCTTATCAAAATCGGTAAAAGATTGATGGTTGGTGATATGACCCTTTATGCAGAAGGGGATGACCAACCTTGTGCTCATGTGACGGGTACATATTCTGTTCCACCTCAAAAATAGCGGTATTTAAATACCGTGATCTGAAAAAGAGGCTGTGAAACGCAGAAAATAAGGTAAAATAATTGCGGTATTATAATACCAATTTTATAAGTTATTGTTTTTATTGTGTTTTTAAAATTGAGTTGGGGTTGACTTGCAAAGATAGCTTCTATACAACCCCTCTCCAGAGACGCGGCGCAGTTTGTGCCGCGGTTTTTTATCGAGTTTTAATTTTAATCACAAGCTACAGGATGTGTCATGAAGACTTATTCTATGAAAGCCAGTGAAATCGCTGAAAGCAAGAAATGGATCTTGATCGATGCGGAAGGTCTGGTGCTTGGTCGTCTTGCTGCAGAAGTTGCTAAAATTCTGCGTGGTAAGCATAAACCAACTTTCACACCAAACATGGACTGTGGTGATAACGTTGTTATCATCAACGCTGAGAAGATCGCTGTAACAGGTCGTAAGCTGACAGACAAGAAATTCTACTGGCATACAGGTCACCCAGGCGGTATTAAATCCCGCACAATGGGTCAAATTCTGGAAGGTGAATATCCAGAACGTGCAATCAAAAAAGCTGTTGAGCGTATGGTTCCTCGTGGACCATTGGGCCGTAAGCAAATGAGCAACTTGAAAGTATATGCGGGTACAGAACACCCACATGAAGCTCAAAAGCCTACAGTTCTTGATCTTGCAGCACGCAACTCTAAAAATACACGGGGTTAATCATGGCTGAAGAAACATTGAATGATTTGTCTCAATTGGCTGGCGCTGCAGAAGCTTCTGCAACACCTGCTGAGCCTAAATTGGATGACTTGGGCCGTGCTTATGCAACTGGTCGCCGTAAAGGTGCTGTTGCACGTGTATGGATCAAACCAGGTTCCGGTAAAGTAACTGTAAACGGTCGTGAAATCGAAAACTACTTCGTACGTCCAGTATTGCAAATGATCGTTAACCAACCTTTCGGTCACGTTGAGCGTGAAGGTCAGTTTGACGTTATGGCAACTGTGACAGGTGGTGGTTTGTCCGGTCAAGCTGGTGCATTGCGCCACGGTTTGTCCCGCGCTTTGGTTAATTTCGAACCTGCTCTTCGCGGTGTATTGAAATCCGGCGGCTTCTTGACACGTGACGCTCGTGTTGTTGAACGTAAGAAATACGGTAAAGCAAAAGCTCGCCGTTCCTTCCAGTTCTCCAAACGTTAATCGTTACGTTACAGTCGAACTGTTACGAAAAACCCGCTACCATCTGGTGGCGGGTTTTTTTATTCTAACCAAATGATTTGCTCTTTTCTATCTACTTACTGCTAACTCATGAAGGTGTTGCGATGGATGTTTATGAACTCTCAAATGAAAATGTTTCTATAAATTTTAGCAAAAATGAGGCTATAGTATTTTATTCATGGTTGGCGAAGTTTAATGATCTTGATTTGGAAAAAGATTTTGAAAGCGAAGTTGAACAACAGTTGCTTTGGAATATTGAAGCTTCATTTGAGAAGGTTCTTTCTGAACCATTTATGCAAAATTTTGACGAGATTTTAAAAGATGCACGACATACGTTGAAAATTGAAAAATAGGTTTTAATTAATATCAACGTGAGCGGAATAGAAATTTGTACGATCCAAAAGGAAATGGGAAGGAACGATCGATTGATCGGGTGCGTTTTGTAGAAGCACGACCACCAAAACATTTGAGCGGGATCATACATCGATATCTGGAAATTTATACCGAGAATAGTTTAGCAGAAGAGTATCAATTCCATGCCTTACCAGATGCATGCACATATCTGATTTTTGATCAGCTTAATATAGATGTGGCAGGGGTTACACGTCTAAAAGCATCTTCGGAAGAGCTAAGTCTAGGGAAATCTTTTCATTTTGTGAATGTCAGATTTTTACCGGGTGTTTGGCAACATGATTTGATACCTGTTTCCTATGGATTAGTGAAAGATCCATACCAAGGTGACTTACCGCTTCAAGGCTTGAATAATGAACTTAAAGGACTGCAATTTAGCGATCAACAAAACCTATTGTCGGAATTTGTAGAAGAACTTCTTAAACGAAAGCTGGTAAAAGAAAACATCGTCACGCAAAAGATTTTCGAACAGCTTGAGGATATTCATTCAGTTGCTGATATGGCAGAGGTCGCTGAGCTATCCGCAAGACAGCTACAACGGGTCTTAAAGGCAAGTACGGGATTTGCGCCACATGATTTTCTTAAGGTTTTACGTTTACAGCAGTCACTTTTAGGGGAGCCATCTCTGTCTTACGCAGATCAATCTCATTTTATTCATTCATTCAAAAAAGCGACTGGTTATACACCGGCAAGATATTCCAAAAAGTTTGATGTCTGATATCTACAATACGACGTGAAAACTGTTTGATATAGCAAAGGCATATTTAACGTTAATGGAGTTAAAAATGTCTAAAATGAATGCAATTGGATGGTTTGATATATATGTGGATGATTTGGATCGGGCCGTTAGTTTTTATGAAACCATTTTAAACTGTAAACTGGAACCTTTAGGGGATCCGAGAGGGGAAATTCAGATGATGAGTTTTCCGGCGGATATGAGCACTTATGGTGCGGGTGGCGCATTATCGAAATCTGTACATGCCAAACCTGGTGTAGGCGGCACTGTCGTTTATTTTGCTGCTGATGATTGTGCAGATGTGGAGGCGCGTGTTTCTTCCGCAGGCGGCGAAGTAATCCGTCCAAAATTTTCAATCGGTGAATTTGGTTGGGTTTCTTTATGTAAGGATACAGAGGGGAATATCTTTGGCGTGAGTTCTATGAAGTGATTTATCGATAGCTTTTTAGTTATGAAAACGTCACCTATTGGTGGCGTTTTTTATTGTTTAAACTGAATTTAGCGATAGGTTGTCTGTTCAGAATATGTAGGGGAAGAATGTGTCGAAAATTCATTTGATTGTTGGTAATGTTGGGGCTGGCAAAAGTACTTATGCTTCTATATTAGCGCAGCAAGAACGCGCGCATATTTTTACCATTGATGACTGGATGGGGAACTTGTTTTGGATGGATGCACCGGAGGAAGAGACATATCAATGGGCATTGGAAAGAACGGTTAGAATCGAAAAACAAATCCTGAAAGAGACGCAGAGTATTGTTTCGTTAGGCGTGCATGTGATCTTGGATATGGGCTTTTTTTCAAAGGAACAACGCCGCCGAGTGATAGAAGCGTTTGATCCTGAGCCAAATGAAATCCTTGTTCATTATCTGGATGTTGATCAAGAAACGCGCTGGCAACGGGTTGAAAAACGAAATCTTGAGAAAACCGGAACTTATCGCTTTGAGGTGCCGCGGGAAATTTTTGATTTCTGTGAGACAATATTTGAGCCTTTAACATCTGAAGAACTTCCCCAAGATGTAGAACTGATTGAAATTCAACCCTAAAAAAATATCGGAATACCTTTTCATAAAGCTTGATTAATTGGAATTCTTCGGCTGAGATAACCACGCTATGCAACATAAAAAGAAATCTGAATTGCAGGTGGGGTTAAAAAAGAACGAAAATGACGAAGCCGGATTATAGCCATTTAACAATCATTGAAACGCCAGACGAATTAAAACTATATGATCTTGTTCCCAATCCGATCTGGGTTTTTGATCTGGATAAGCATGGATGGTGGTGGGGAAACACAGAAGCCATAAAATTCTGGGGGTTGGAAACGGTTGATGATCTGATCAACAAGGATCTATCTGGTGATACTGATGGGGCCAGGAAGCGGATGGAACAAACTTTTGACCTTGCCGTGAAAGAAGGTCTTACCGTTGACCCCTGGACCACATATCCAAATGGAAAACCCAAAACATTATTTATGAAGCATCGCGCAGCATTGTTAGGGCCGGAACGTCATCGTGGCATTATTGCCTATATCCACGAAGACGTGAATTTAGGGGAGCAGCCGGAGAATTTATTACTTGTGGAAGCCATGCGCTACACCACGGTGATGGTGACCAGCTTTACCTTGGAAGGGGAAAGCGTTATTGAAAATCCGGCGGCAACCGAAGCCTATAAACATTTAAATGACGTATCATACGAAGAAGATGTCACAGACTTTACCGCACGTTTTGAAACTCATGAAGAAGGTTTAGCCTGTTTTAAACGTGCAAGAGAAGAAGAGGGCGGGCGATGGGAATATCGCATGCGTACCTCTGCAGGCATACGTACACATATGCTGGATATCCGCATGACCCGCCATCCGTTAACCGGGGATTTTTTGGTCTTGATGGCGGAATATGATGTGACGCCACTGAAAATTGCCTTAGAGGAAGCGCGTTTGGCGGAAGCGGAACTTCATATGCTTGCCCACTATGATGCACTTACAGGCCTACCGAGTTTACGTTTGTTTCAGG
Source organism: Curvivirga sp. (assembly GCF_965219885.1). Taxonomy (NCBI): domain Bacteria; kingdom Pseudomonadati; phylum Pseudomonadota; class Alphaproteobacteria; order Rhodospirillales; family Aestuariispiraceae; genus Curvivirga; species Curvivirga sp. Next base: position 617,003 of record NZ_CBDCOT010000008.1, on the reverse strand, counting down.
AAAATGTTACCAAATTAATGGCTCTTGCCTCACGTGAAAATGAAAAATTAGCTGTGATGTTTATTGATTTAGATGGATTTAAAGATGTCAATGATACCTACGGCCATGACATAGGTGATGCTGTTTTGAAAGCTGTTGCAGACAGATTGAAATCCTGTATTCGGGATGCTGATATCGTCTCACGTATTGGCGGAGATGAGTTTATACTTTTACAAACGGGTGTAAAAGATATGGACGCTGTATCCGCATTAGCAGAAAAAATTACTGATAGTTTTGTACCCAAGATAGATATCAAGGGGCAGAAAGTTACAATTGGTGCAAGTGTGGGCGTGGCACTCTACCCTGACCATGGGGCGGATTCAGAAAAGCTGATACGTGAGGCAGACCAGCGTATGTATACAGTTAAGAAGTCAGGTAAAAACAATTACTTGATTGCGTCATAAGTGAATTATGATTCCTTGTTTTCGACCAAAACCATCGGATCGGCAGAGACGGCCTTTTCTACATTTCGCAAAGACAGTAGGAATAAAGAAAACAATTCGGCGTAAGTGGTGATATCAAGTTTGCGATAAATGGCTTTTCGATGGTTTTTAACTGTGCCAATGGTGATGTCCATAAGGTGGGCAATATTTTTATTATCATTTCCCTGTAATATTAAGGTTACGACTTTCTGTTCTTTTGATGTCAGAATGGATTTTGCAAAAGTCTCTAGACCAGTATCCAGAATATCATTAATATTTCTTGTATGGCTCTCACTAGATAGTTTACGACTTAATACGCGCCAATGTGATTTTAACATTGCGATGACTATTTTCTCATAAGCCAAGAGAAATTCCATATCTGCTCGGGAAAATAGTCGCTGATTTCGCCGCCTAACCATACTTAGGGTTAGGGCTCTGTTATCTTCCAGAATACAGATGAAACCAACTTCATCTATCACTTCTGTTTGAACATAATAGTCTTGATAAAATTTGGATTTCTTAAATGACACCGTGTGGAAATCATCCATGGTATAGGATTTTGATATGGGAGTGTCTTGTTGCTGACAATATTGCCAAACGGGGTCAAGTTTATAAGGGCCTTTGAGATAACGGGCTGTATAGATGTCATATTCTTCAGGCGGGCAATTATCATAGACAGGAATTGGACGCAGATCTCCAAAAACTGCATCAACGCTTAATCTGTCAAAGTTGATATGACTTTTGAGAAAACTTGTCAGGTTTTCAAAAAAGCCAATATCACCGATAGAGGCGGTCACATGCGCTAATTTATCTAATATATCTTTCACGATTTTTAGTACTTAAATTATATCCCTTTAGGGATATATCATTTACAAAGCGCCCTATCTACCTTCTTTGCAAATAAAAGAAATAGAAAATCAAGATTAGGACGATCCTTATGAGTGAAGAAGAAATTTTTGGTGATGCGGCTTTTCTAAGTAAAAGCAATTACGGCCTTCATCCGGAAAATACATTTGCCGGCGTAACGAGTTTTTTTCGCCGTCGTTATAGTCGTGATCTAGATGGGGTTGATGTGGCTATTACAGGGGTGCCTGTTGATACGGCAACATCCGGCCGTCCAGGCACACGTTTTGGCCCACGCGCTATTCGTGAAGCATCCTCCCAAATCGCATGGGAACGTCCATATGATTGGGATTTCAATATGTTCGACGAATTAGCCATGGTGGATTATGGCGATGTCTCCTTTGATCATGGGCGCCTGGAAGATATGCCGGGAGAAATTCGTAATCATATCAAGAATATTCTGGATCAAGACACAGCGACACTGACCTTGGGGGGAGATCATTTTATTACATACCCTGTTTTGCAAGCACATGCTGAAAAACACGGTCCTTTGTCTTTGATCCATTTTGATGCCCATTCAGATACATGGTCCAATGATGACGAAGACGGGCGTGTAGATCATGGTACCATGTTCTATCAAGCCGCAAAGGAAGGGATTATAATTCCAGAAAAATCGGTTCAGATTGGTTTGCGTACAACCAATCCTGATACATTAGGTTTCAATATTTTGGATGCGCGTTGGGTTTCAAAACATGGACCGGAAGCTTGTGCTGCTGAAATCAAACGTATCGTTGGAAATGATAAGGCATATATCACCTTTGATATTGATTGTCTGGATCCGGCCTTTGCACCGGGGACAGGGACGCCCGTATTTGGCGGGGTGACATCACCGGATATGATGATCTTGTTACGTAATCTGGCGGGCATTAATGCGGTAGGCATGGATGTGGTTGAGGTTTCACCACCTTATGACCACGCGGATATCACAGCTTTGGCCGGCGCGACTATTGCCGCTGAGTTACTTGCGATTTACTCCTACAATAAACTGGGTAAGTAAGTGATTTAGAGAAAAAGGTAAAATTTTCAATCTTGTAGTAGTTGTTTCATTTTTCCTCACTATATGTGAAGAAGCGGAAACTTTATGAACAGGAGGTCGATATATGCCTTATATCAATGTGCAAATCACCAAAGGTGCCAATCGTGATCAGAAACGAACCATTGTCAAAGAAATGACAGAAACATTGGTGAGAACACTGAATAAGAAACCCGAACATATCCATATTGTTCTTCAGGAAATTGAAGAGGAAAACTGGGGTTATCACGGTATGTTGACCGATGAGTGGAAAAACTCATCTGATAAAATTATCGAAGTTTAATGTTAAATAAGAAGCCTGTAGATATTATCTATAGGCTTCTTGTTACTATATTTTTTCGTGTTCCATTGGTGGTCGAACATGTTCCAGTAAATCTTTGTCAGAAGCTCCAAAAACTGAATAGTTTGACCGAGCTTGGATAAGGCTTACTTGGTTTGCGCCACCTTTATAATCCGGATCACTTGCTTGAATCGGATCATCTTCCCAAAAACAGACAGGACAAATGTCGTAATTTCCTGTTGCAGGTTCATCTAAGGTTCGATACCCACAGCAAAGGCATTGATATTTTTGTGTGTTTTCCATTTAGTCACTTTAATTGCTTAGCTCTAGATTTGTTGGTTTTCCCAAAGTCTGCCAAAGTTTTAGGTTTCTCTCCATGGCTATTTGGGTTTCACCATTTTCCATCATTTCTTTAAGTCTTAAATTGAAGACATGATTAAGATGTAAACAATTGGATTTTTTTGAAAATGCATTATGAACAAAACCCTCATTTATCGTTTTATCAAGTGCAGTAAATTTATGACTGAGGTTGTTAACTGCTAGAAATGATCGACCGGGATATAGTCCGTGAATGTAATAATTATGTCTGCCTGTTGCTAAAAGTTTATAATTGGAGGCCACACTATTTACCGAAGTCACCGATAGGTTTTCTTCCAAAAAAGCATCAAAGGGATCACCATATCTATCGCCGAGGTTTTTTCCGCCTCTTTTACCAATAAGATCTTCCCACTTATTAAAGGTGAATTCGTCACCCGCCTTTGTCCAAACAACAAAGGGGTTGATGTAAAATGGTGTATCGTTGAAATGGAGATATTGTTGCCTTTCTTTGGTGTTTTTGAGTGCGACGACCATATCAATATCGCCATGTTCTGCGGAACGTAAAACACGTTTCCAAGGGCCGACATATGGTGTTTTTACTTCAATTTTTTGCTCATCAAGTATTTTGCGGGCAATGTCGATACTGGCGCCTATAATCTCATCTTCGTGTCGCCATTGATACGGTGGATAATTAGGGTGACCGGAAATGATAATTTCGTCGCATGCATTCGCCAATGAAATTAAAACAAGATATATGGATATGAAGGCGGTTACAAAAAATGCAAACCTATTATAAAAAAATGATATTTTTAAACTTTTCATAAGACTCAACCCTAAGTTATTTTGTTATAGGGGAATTCATTCATGCAAAGCTTATCACAGAAATAGCTTGTGTGAATATTTTATATTCTAGAAATGATAGAATATGAAATATTACATAAAATTTAATATTATTAAAAATTATGTGATTTATTAATGTAAGATTAATAATTGATAAAATATCGTTAAAAATTGATCAGTTGTATAATTAGAATATTTAAAAAAGTAATTATAAGTTTGGATGATGATGTTGGTATTCCTTTTTCGGTTGGTAAAGTTACTAGAATTTACTCACCTAATTTAGATGAGGAAAATTAAAATATTCAATGAATTCTGTATATTATGGTGAATGTTTTTCTTGCAAAGGTCTTTACATAGAATATCAGCTTTATGAAACTTTTCCCTTAGATTGGTAATAAAACATAGAAATGCTGGGGGGCATTTTGTTGGGGTGTTCGATATCTATGTGATTTTAAGACGGGGGCGCATATGCGTTATCAGGGGAAAGAAGTATTTTTTGATCATGAAAGTTTGATTGTCAGTAAGACGGATCTAAAGGGTAGAATTACATATGCAAATGATGTTTTCTTAAACATCGCGGGTTACACAGAAGATGAGGTGATTGGCCAACCTCATAGCATGATACGTAATCCAAATATGCCGCGTGTAATTTTCGAATTTTTGTGGGAGCGGATAAAGGAAAAACACGAGGTGTTTGCCTATGTTGTGAATTCTACTAAAAACGGGGATCACTATTGGGTGTTAGCACATGTCACACCAAGTATCCTTAACAAGCAGGTTGTAGGATATCATTCTACACGACGGGTTCCTGATCCAAAGATCGTACAGTCGATTATTGAGCCATTATATGACCAACTGAGAAAGATTGAAGAAACTGCATCAAATCGCAAGCAGGGAATTAGAGATTCCATGACTGCTTTAAATGAAATCCTAGCTGATAAAGGAATGGAATATAATGAATTTATGGCTCAATTAGCCAAGGAGAGTAAGCATGTTTAGACGCGCAAATAAAGGGCCAAAAATTAATCATGTCAGACAAGAAACGATAGAGCAGATTCTTGGCGTCATTGAACGTATTTGCCAAGGGGATTTTGAGGCGAGAGTTTCGGGAATTACCAAGGAGGAAGGTGTCGAGCGTAAGCTTTGTCATAAGATTAATGAAATGATTGATCGTACAGATTCTTATGTGCGTGAATCAACTGCAACGCTGAGATTTATGGCTACTAATCGTTATTATCGGCGTGTTTCTGAACATGGTATGCTAGGTGCTTATAGGGATGCGGTTGCCGAAATCAATTCTGCGGCAGATAGTGTGGAAACGAAGATGAATGCCTTTGGTGAATTGGTTAGCACGATTACGGCTGCTTCTACCCAACTAAATGCTAATGCCCAGGATATGTCTACTTCGGTTGCTGATACAGAAAGTTTGTCAGCTAGTGTCGCAGCCGGAGCGGAGGAAGCTGGAGCAAATACAAATACCGTGGCTTCGGCTGCCACCCAGCTTAACACCTCTATCCAAGATATTAATCAACAGGTAGCTAAATCATCCAATATGGCCCAGGCTGCTGTATCTGATGCAGAAGCAGCTAATGATCTGGTTCAAGGTTTGTCTCGTGCCTCAACTGAAATTGAAAACGTTGTCTCTTTAATTAATGATATTGCCGCCCAAACAAATCTATTAGCACTTAACGCAACTATTGAAGCTGCACGTGCGGGGGATGCAGGGAAAGGATTTGCGGTTGTTGCAAATGAAGTTAAGAGCCTTGCTAATCAAACTGCACGCGCGACTGAAGACATTAAGGTACAGGTCGATAATATACAAAATGCATCCGTATCTGCGGTAAGTGCAATTGGTCAAATTTCAAATTCTATAAACAATATCAGTGATGTATCTGCAGGTATTGCAACAGCAGTTCATGAGCAAGGCGAAGCAACAGATGAAATTGCCCGAAATGTACAGGAAGCTGCATCAGGCGTCTCAGAAATTTCCACACATGTTGCCAGCATGACCCAAAATGTTGGAAATGTGAATCGAAGCGCAACGGAAGTGCGGGACGTTTCCAAAGACCTTGCCAGTCAGGCACAAGAATTACAACGTGTGTTGAATAGCTAACTCTATAGAAATTATAGTTTTTAACGGCGTGTCATCTGGCACGCCTTTTCTTTTATGAAATTCTTAGGAATAAATGTTATTCTCTGACCATCCATTGTTTCCAAAATACGAAGCCTATATTTTGTCTGTTAAATGAATAAAGGTTCAGACTTAAGGGATATAAGTTTGGAACTTGGTTAAAGGGATCAGAATTATGACTGTACAGGCTGCGACGACGGAGAAAACATCCGTATTTACTCCAATCTTGTTTGCTGGATGTATCATTCTAATGACAGGATTTGCGATCCGCGCAAGTTTTGGTGTGTTTCAAATTCCAATTGCTGAGGAATTTGGCTGGCTTCGTTATGAGTTTTCTTTGGCGATTGCCATTCAAAATCTGGCTTGGGGTATTGGACAGCCGATTTTTGGGGCGCTGGCAGAAAAATTCGGGGATATGAAGGCAATTATCCTTGGTGCAATTATTTATGCTTTAGGGTTGGTTTTAAGCGCATATTCTACAACACCACTTGGACATCAGCTATATGAAATCTTTGTTGGGTTTGGTATCGCAGGTACAGGTTTTGGTGTGATTTTAGCTGTGGTAGGCCGTAGTGCTTCTGCAGAAAATCGTTCCCTAGCACTTGGTATTGCAACGGCGGCAGGTTCTGCAGGCCAAGTGATTGGTCCACCAATTGCCAATGCGCTATTACAATATATGAACTGGTCAAATGTCTTTTTAGTATTTGCTGTGGCTATCATTGCAGTGTTGGTTGTATTGCCAATGTTACGCACTGAAAAAATGGCGACCAAAGTTGAATTGGAAGAAAGCCTTGGGGAAGTGTTGGTGAAAGCACTAAGAGACCCAAGTTATGCGATGATCTTTCTTGGTTTCTTTTCCTGTGGTTTCCAATTAGCGTTTATTACGGCGCATTTCCCGGCATATGTAACTGAGGTTTGTCTAGGCATTCCAACAGATAGCATCTTACGTGATATTGGTATCGACAGTACCTCTGCATTAGGCGCATTCTCTTTAGCTGTGATTGGCGTTGCCAACATTGTTGGTGCGATTGCAGCGGGGGCTCTGGGTAAGAAATATTCCAAGAAATATTTGTTGGTCACTATTTACGTCTTACGCACAATCGTCGGGGCCCTATTTATCATTTTCCCAATGACACCTTGGTCAGTTATGATTTTCTCTGTGGCGATGGGCGCATTATGGTTGGCAACAGTGCCATTAACATCCGGTTTGGTCGCTTATATCTATGGTTTGAAATATATGGGCACTTTATACGGGCTTGTTTTCCTATCACATCAACTCGGCAGTTTCATGGGCGTGTATCTAGGCGGTGTATTCTATGATGCTTATGGTACATATGATCTTGTATGGTGGATCGGTGTCGGGGTCGGTGCTTTCTCTGCAATTATTCATTTGCCAGTGAAAGAACGACCTTTGACAATGTCTGCGGCGGCGGCTGAATAATCAGCCGCCCACCACATTTAGGCTTTTATGAACCGATCAAAAAAATTGAGGCTAGGTAAGGGGAGTAACATCACCCCGAACTGGCCAAGAGCAACAAGAGCTGTGAAATCTTCTCCCAGTGATCCAGCTGTAATTGCCAAAGTTAATGTCCAGTTTCTATATCCACAAACCAGCCCTGCATTTAGGGCTGTTTTTTTGTCCATCGGTTTGAATAGATAGCTGCTGATCGCCTGCAATGTCAGATTAAAACTGATAACCAAAACTATTAAACTAGCGATTTTATATGGGTCGTTAATTGCTTTATTTAATAATCCGTCCATCAATGAGCAGGCCATTAAACAAAGGCAGATAGTTGTTAATGCTCCAAGTCTCATATCAAGTTTTTGTTGCATTTCTGTTTGGATCAAACGTCGATAGATATAGGCGATTACAAATGGCAGGAATAAAAATATCAACACTCTGATGATAAATGTTTGCAGATCAATATCAGGAATGACGGGTAAAAAGAGAAGCCCGGCGACTAGTAAGGAAATGGGCATTAACAAACTTGATATGACCACATTTTGAATAGTGAAGCCTGCATCAAGATTATTTAATTTTGCAAATGCAGGTGTTGAGAAAACGGGGCCTGCACATGCACAAGCGATTAAGGCTGTTGAGAGTGTATCTGGCAATTGGGCAAGTTTGCAAAATCCCCAGACAATCGCGGGTGTCAAAAAAAGCTGCCAGATGATCAAAATACTCATACGTGTTTTTTGTTTTTCTTTTGCATGGGCAAAATCAGGATCAGGCATTCGCATGAGTGCACATAACATGACCCCAAACAGAAATGCGAAAGTATAGGGACGAATTGTATGACTCACGATTGGTACAAAAAAGCCGAGTATCATCGCTGATAGCACCAGCCAAAATGCATTTTTTGCAATTTTTTCGATCATGAAATGGATAGTATCTTTCTGTCCTGAACTATAAGAAATTAAAAGGATTTTATCAGATTCTTGGTCATATTTGTTATTAAGTTATTAATGTCTGATCTATCTCGTAATAATTTTATTCTTGACCATTTGGTCAAGATTGTCCATTGTTAATTTAGCCGGGAGGCATATAAAAGAATTGATTGAGACAAAATCCAAAAAGGAAGCCGATCAATTCCTGTGGTTAAGGGTCACAAAACGACAAGGCATAGAACTCAGAAAATGAGCCACCTTGTTTGACGCAAATATAGTTGGAGCATCCGTAAGGATATCTATTTGCAAATTCCATTTCCTTATCACAGGTGACGTGCCTCTCATTGAACAGGATCAAGAGAGGGCTTATTTATGAGCAAAAGATTTACTGGGTCTGCCGATGGGCGCCCAATGGATGCTGCACAGATCGAAGCAAATTTTGGTGATATTCATCCTGCGCTAAGTGAAACGCAGGCAATGGCGGAAAGTTCCCGTTGTTTATATTGTTATGATGCACCTTGCGTGACAGCTTGTCCTACATCCATCGATATTCCAAAATTCATTCATCAGATCAGCACTGGCAATATCACTGGTTCCGCAAAGACGATCTTATCGTCTAACATTATGGGCGGGACATGTGCGCGTGTCTGCCCGACAGAAGTGTTGTGCGAAGGATCCTGTGTGAAAAATGCGACGGGTGAGGAACCTGTAAAAATCGGTCAACTACAACGTCATGCAGTTGATGGTTTAATGGAAATGAATGTGCCACATCCATTTTTCAGAGCCGCATCCACAGGTAAGAAAATTGCTGTTATTGGTGCTGGTCCGGCTGGTTTATCCTGCGCGCATCGTTCTGCGATGGCGGGACATGATGTAACTGTATTTGAAGCAAAGCCAAAAGCAGGCGGACTTAATGAATATGGTTTAGCCGCTTATAAAATGGTTGATGATTTTGCCCAAAGAGAAGTTGATTTTCTTTTGGAAATTGGCGGCATCTCAATTGAGTATGATAAAGCTTTGGGTGGCGCCATTAGCCTTGAAAGTTTAAAAGCTGAATTTGATGCTGTCTTTATTGGTGTTGGCCTTGGAGACGTAAACGCGCTTGGTCTTGAAGGTGAAGATAAAAAAGGCGTTGAAAGTGCAATTAACTTTATCGAAGAATTACGTCAGGCAGATAAGAAAACGGATGTGAATGTCGGTGATAATGTTGTTGTGATTGGTGGCGGTAATACGGCGATCGATGCTGCTGTTCAAGCCAAGCGTCTAGGCGCATCTGATGTGACTTTGGTGTATCGTCGCGGCGCAGAGCAAATGACAGCCACTGAATGGGAACAAGATCTAGCGCAAGTGAATGGCGTTAATATCCGACTATGGTCAAAACCTGTCGGTATTAAAGGTAATGGCAAAGTCGAAGGTATGTCCTTTGAGCGTACGATGGTTGATGGTGGCAAACTGGTTGGTACAGGTAAGACTTATGAGTTACCTGCGGATCAAGTTTTAAAGGCAATTGGTCAAGTTTTAGAAACAGGTCCACTTGCGGGCCTTGAAATTGATGGCGGTAAAATCAAGATCGGTGACGATTATCAAACTTCTATCGCTGGCGTGTTTGCGGGGGGCGATTGTATCAAAACTGGCGAAGACTTAACTGTTCAATCTGTAGATGACGGGGCGAAAGCGGCTGAAGCTATGACCCGCTTCCTAAGCGCGTAAGAAGGAGTAGGGATAATGGCTGATTTACGTTGTAAAATTGGTGGCGTTGAAAGTATCAACCCGTTTTGGTTAGCATCTGCACCGCCAACAGATAAGAAATATAATGTTGTACGTGCTTTTGAAGCAGGCTGGGGTGGCGTTGTCTGGAAGACACTAGGTATTGATCCACCTGTGGTTAATATGTCCAGCCGCTATGGCGCCCATCATGACAGTAACCGTGGTGTTCTCGGGATCAATAATATTGAATTGATTACAGATCGTCCGTTGGAAGTGAATCTTCAGGAAATCCGTGAAGTTCGCGAAGAATGGCCGGATCGTGTGATCATCGGGTCTATGATGGCACCTGTTGAAGAAAATGCATGGAAAACGCTTGCTATAAAAATTGCAGAATCTGGCGTGCAAGGACTGGAACTTAATCTTGGTTGCCCACATGGTATGTGTGAACGCGGCATGGGGTCAGCAATTGGCCAAGTCCCTGAAATGGTTGAGAATGTGACGCGTTGGGTAAAAGAGGTTGTAGATATTCCTGTCTTTACCAAATTGACCCCAAATATTACGGATATTCTAGTACCCGCAGAAGCCGCTTATCATGGTAATGCTGACGCTGTCTCCTTGATTAATACGGTTAACTCTATTGTCAGCGTTGATCTGGATGCTATGGCGCCAACACCTACTGTTGATGGTAAAGGATCACATGGTGGGTATTGTGGTTCTGCTGTAAAACCGATTGCTTTGAATATGGTGGGTGAAATCGCCCGCAATCCGGAGACACGTGATCTTGAGATGTCAGCGATTGGTGGTGTAAGTAACTGGCGTGATGCAGCTGAATTTATTGCGCTTGGTGCAAGTGGCGTTCAGGTTTGTACAGCTGCTATGTTGTTTGGTTTCCGAATCGTTGAGGACATGATCGACGGTCTATCCAACTGGATGGATGAAAAAGGATATCAATCAATTGATGACTTCCGTGGGATGGCGACACCAAATACGGTGAACTGGAACGACCTGAATATGAATTATGACATTAAGGCCGTTATTAATAAGGATGAATGTATTGAATGTGGCCGTTGCCATATTGCTTGTGAAGATACATCACATCAGGCGATTACCAAGGTCGCAAAACCAGATGGTGGTAATGAATATACGGTGATAGATGATGAATGCGTGGGCTGTAACCTATGTCTGCATGTTTGTCCGGTACAGGATTGTATCACGATGAAGCGTGTTGACGATGGTCAATCACATCTGACATGGCCGGAACATCCGTTAAATCCAATGCGTTTAGCTGCTGAATAAAAGGGGTATATATTCATGAATGTCATCGCAAAACATCGTAATTTGAGCATCAGTGGGGATCGGCTTTGGCAAAGTTTGATGGATATGGCCAAGATCGGTGCAACAGAAAAAGGCGGCGTGTGCCGTCTTGCCCTGACCGATATTGATAAAGAAGGCCGTGATCTGTTTATTCAATGGTGTAAGGAGGCTGGATGTTCTATTCGCATTGATAAAATGGGGAATATCTTTGCGCGCCGTGAGGGTCGGAACCCTGATCTAAAACCGATCATGACAGGTAGCCATTTAGACAGTCAGCCAACGGGAGGGCGATTTGACGGGGTTTATGGTGTGTTAGCTGGTCTTGAAGTTGTACGTGCCTTGAATGATGCGGATTATGAGACAGAGGCACCAATTGAAGTTGCTGTCTGGACCAATGAAGAAGGGTCACGTTTTGCCCCTGCAATGGTTTCTTCAGGTGTATTTGCCAAGGTATTCGACCTTGAATATGGGTTAAGTCGTGCGGATAGTGATGGCAAAACTATGGGCGAAGAATTGGAGCGTATTGGTTATGCCGGCCCTGATGAGCCAAATATCGATGGTCACCCAGTGGGCGCTTATTTTGAAGCTCATATCGAACAAGGACCGATCCTTGAGGATGAAGAAAAGACTATTGGCGTCGTAACGGATGCTCAAGGACAACGCTGGTATGAAATCACCCTGACCGGGGTGGAAGCACATGCGGGGCCTACACCTATGCATTTGCGTAAAGACGCATTATTAGGCGCCTCCCGTATTGTTGAGGCTGTCAATCGGATTGGTATGGAAAACCAACCTTTTGCCTGTGCGACAGTTGGTATGCTCGAAAATTATCCAAATTCCCGAAATGTAATCCCGGGTAAGGTCTTTTTGACTGTTGATTTCCGCCATCCTGATGATGAAATTCTGGCTAAGATGGATAAGGAATTACGCGAAGCTGTGGACGAAATCACCAAAGGTATCGGCCTTGAAATGGATTTCGAACAAATTTGGTATTATGCACCGATCAAGTTTGAAGATTCATGTGTGAAAGCGGTTCGTGATGGAGTGGAGCTTGGTGGATATTCTAATCGAGATATGGTGTCAGGTGCAGGTCATGATGCATGTTATTTATCCAAGGTAACGCCAACAGGCATGATCTTTATTCCATGTGTTGATGGCATCAGTCATAACGAAGTGGAAGATGCGACACCGGAATGGTGTGAGGCTGGCGGGCAAGTTCTGTTGCAAGCCATGGTCACCAAGGCTGATGAAACTGTTTTAAGTTCTTAATGTGAGCTTTTCGACCAACAATCTCATGTAGATTGTTACTCTCTGACTTGGCTGGCCTCCGCGGGCCAGCCATTTTCTTTATTTACGATCCCAATGGATTTGTTCTTGTCGATGTGAGGCTGATACAAAGCTGTCATGATATTGATACCTATTGGAGATACCATTTGGGATATCCCAATTTGCTTCTGATCCTTCATAGATTGTTAAAAAGTCGCCTTTGGTTAATTCTACATATTCACCTGTATCAAAAGTTAATTTTGCACCACCTTCTTGAACGTATAGAGAGACGGTTTTATCATAGGCATGATGAAAAACAGGATCATTGCAGGTCCAAGTTTCCCAATTCTGAACTTTGCGAATAGTGTCTTTAGTCGCAATACTGTGGCGAAAACTCTTAGTCATTCGTCTTACTTTCTAGTGCTCTATAATATTTGATATCTTCTGGTGCTAATGGTGGTTTACCAAGGATCATATCAGCGGCTTTTTCTGCGATCATAAAAACGCAGGCATTAATATTGGCGCTGGGAACGGCAGGGATTACAGACGCATCAACGATACGTAATCCATTTAGTCCTTTATATTTTAATTCTAAATCTACCACCGCACGTGGATCATCCTCTTTGCCCATGCGGGCAGTGCCACAAGGGTGATAGGCAGAAGAAGCATCTTCACGGATAAACTCATCAAGTTCTTTATCTGTCTGGATATGTGTTCCGGGTAAATCTTCACGACGATGATACGGCTTGAAAGCTGTTTGTGAGAGGACTTCGCGCCCCATCTTCAATCCTTCTCGCATTTCATACCAGTCGCGATCTGTTGCTAAATAATTAGGGTCGATCAACGGTGCATCATTAGGATTACTAGATGCTAATCGAACTGTACCACGGCTTTCGGGGCGCATCGGACCAGCCCCAAGACGATAACCATTTTTATTTGGGTTTGGTATCCAGTTTTCACCGAAGAAAACGGGAAAGAAGTGAAATTGGATATTGGGATGAGTGACATCTTCATCCGTGCGTAAAAAAGCACCCACATGGCATTGGTTAACCGAAGCAACACCTTTTTTGAGGCCAAACCATTGCATGCCAGCCCATAACATCAAATGTGGTTTTAAATATTTGTTCAATGACACTGGTTGATCTGTTTCCACCTGGATATGGGCTTCTAAATGATCGTGTAGATTTTCACCTAACATGGGGGCGTGATGTTTCACGTCGATGCCAATTTGTTTGAGGTGATCTTCCGGACCTAAACCTGATAGCATCAGAATTTGTGGTGTTCCCAAAACGCCAGCAGCCATAATGACTTCTCGTTTGGCGTTAACTGTCATGATTTGATTATTTTTTGCATATTCAACGCCAACCACTTGATCTTTTTCAACTAGGACCCTCAAGACTTTTGCACCTGAGGTAATATCTAAGTTGTCACGTTTAGGTTGGTTGTGAATATATGATCTGGCAGAGCTACTGCGATAGCCATTTTTAACGGACATTTCAAAACGGCTGACGCCTTCTTGCATATAACCATTTACATCTTGGCTAAGTTTATGTCCCGCTTGTTGTCCGGCTTCTAAAAATGCAGCATTAAGCGGATTTAAATCCTCCTGTAATTGGATGCCAACCATACCGTCATCACCACGAAAATCATCCTTGCTTTTGTCATCACGCTGTTCGAATTTTTTAAAATAGGGGAGGCAATCTTTGAAAGACCAACCGTGACAGTCTTCTTTTTCTGCCCAATGGTCATAATCAAGTGGATTCCCCCGTAAGAAGGTCATTCCATTGATGGAAGAGGAGCCACCAAGTACTTTGCCTCGTGGTTGATCAATCTCACGATTGTTGAGATGTGGTTGAGGCGTTGTTTTGAACCAGTAGTTATATTTACTTGTTGGCTTAAATGCTGATCTTAAACCTGCTGGCATTTGAATGATCCAGCTTCTATCATCTCCACCATGTTCAAGTAATAATACTGAATATTTCCCATCCTCACTGAGGCGATGGGCAAGTACACATCCAGCGGTACCTGCGCCAACAATGATATAGTCATATGATTTTGATTTCATTAGAGGTAATCTTCTTCAAATTCACAATTTGTGAGGGGTACAGCACCATTTTTTGTAATGAGTACTGGTTGTTCTAGTTTTACACCTTCCGGTCCGCCAACAGGGCCCACATAGCTTTCAACGCAAACGCACATACCTTCCTCAAAATGACCTGAATATTGCCAGGTTGCATGATCTTCTGGGTAATAAATGACTGGATATTCTACACCAAATCCGATGCCATGAATTTGTTCCGCATAGCGATTTGGGACATAGATATCGTGCATCTTCCATGATTTCTCACTGAATTCCTGATAAGATAAACCCGGTTTTAAGAGTTCCATATTATGTATCAATTGTTCATGCGCATGGGCATAGAGCTGGCGTTGATCATCTGTCGGCTTTTTGTCACCAACCACAAAGGCACGGGTTTGATCACAGAAAACACCATCTGGCCCGATGAGATCACTGTCAAATACCAGCATCTCTCCGTTTTCAATGATTTTATCTGACGATTCCGTAAACCATGGATTTGTATGATGACCGGATGATAGGAGTCTGGTTTCCTGATATTCTCCGCCATGCTCGATATTATATTGGTTCATTAAGGAAAGTAGGTAGTTTTCGGTAACACCGGGTTCTGTTTTATTCCGCATAAACGAAATCGCATCCGTACAAACCTGCATAGATTGACGGATAGAAGCTATCTCTTCTGCGGACTTAATGGAACGCGCATGTTCCATAGGCGCTTTTGCATCAGCTAATTTGATATTGTGTTTTTGTAGAACTAAAAGCGGAAGTAGATCCGCGCGATCTATGCCTAATGTCGCATTAGGTCCACATGTTTGATGTAAAAGATCAATGATTTCCAAGGCCCATTTTTCGGCATGTTCTTCCGCGCGATGACCTGATCCAAAATAATCCCAACTTTTTGCTGGGCGTGCTTCATCAATCGTTTCTAAGTCATCGGATAGATGTAAGGCGCCACCATAGTCGAAAAGTACAACTGGACCTTCAACAGGTACAAATACATATCGCGCTAGATGATGAGACGTCCAGACCTGCATATTTCGACATCCCGTCGCATAACGTAAGTTTAGAGGATCAAATAACACAGCTGCGTCTATGTTAAATTCTTGTAGCAACTTACGGGTACGTTCAAGACGGTAGCCACGCATCTTAACCTGATCAATTTCCATTTTTGGTCACCACCTCATTGAAGGTCTTTATTCATTATAGGGAGTTTAACCTATTGTTTGACAAAATGATTTAAATGAAATTAGATAGTTAAATCAAACGAAATTACTTTAACTATTGATTAAATAAAATTGAACTATGAAGCAGGCATTGGATCTAGAACTAATTCGTACATTTTTGACTGTGCTGGAAGAGGGCGGTCTAAAACTTGCTGCGAATCAATTGCATAAGACACCGTCTGCTGTAAGCATGCAGATCAAAAGGTTGGAAGAAGCTTTAGGTCAAAGGGTCCTTGAGCGCAGTAATCAAGGTTTGTCACTCACTCTCGCAGGGGAGAAATTGAAACGAAAAGGGCAGCAACTTCTGGCTTTAAATTATGAATTACTAGGAGAAATGACAGAGGCGGATATAGAAGGGCAATTGCGTTTTGGATCCCCCGCAGATTATACCCCCACGATTTTACAAAAAATGATCCCGATCTTTCAACGAGAATTCCCTAATGTATCTCCATCAATTATTTTAGAGCCTAGCCGCGCGTTGCGTGCACGCGTTGAAGCGGGGGATCTCGACTTTGCTATTGTTGCAAGTGAGCCTAATAGGGAAACAGGGGATTTATTATGGTCAGAAGAGGTTTCATGGTATGGTAATGCTGTCACGCCTGAAGGTAATCCGCGATACGGCATTTTGGCGACAAATTGTGTGTTAAGAGAAAGATCAACCCGAGAAATTGAATTGTTGGGTCATGATCATATGATCGCATTGGAAGCTTCCACAGTGGATTCGCTACGAGAGGCTGTTGAAGCAGGTTTCTGTCAGTCATTTTTGCCCAGTTCTAGTTCTCATGGGTTAGATAGATCTGAAACTATGGCAGACTTTAAGCCAATGAATTTACAATTCTCATTAATCTTCGGTTCTACTTTTGATAAAGATAATGCGGATCGTATCTCTTCACGTTTATATCAGGCATTAAATGATTAGGCAGAGGGGGGCTGTTAAAGGCCAACCCCACGTAATATGATTTCTGTCACCTGAGATTTCGCTGTTTCGAATTCTTCGTTGGTTAGTGGTCTGTTATCATTCAAAATTTCAATCTGAACATTGAAATCGGCGTAATGCTGTGTTGTTGCCCAAATCATATACATCAAACTGCGAGGGTCGACTTTGGCAATTTTTTCTTCTTCGATCCATTTATCAATAACGATAATACGGCTTTCCAGCCATTCTTTAACATTCTTGCCGATATAATCACTAGTGAATTGTGCGCCACGGATCATTTCATTGGCCCAGATACGAGACCCCAATGGGCGTTCTCGTGATAAATCCATTTTGGCGTGGATGTAGCCTGTTAAAGCTTCACGAGGATCATTTGATTGATCGAATAAATCAGCAGAATGCAACCAGGAATCACAGATATCTTCAATGACACGACGATAAAGCTTTTCTTTGGTAGGGAAGTAATAATGCAAATTGGCTTTTGGAATTTTTGCTTCTTGGGCGATTTTCGCAGTTGTTGATCCCTTAAATCCAAATTCGGCAAATACGCGTTCGGCTGCATTTAAAATTTGCTGTTCATTCTCACGTCGAATTGCCTGTTTGTGGCCTGCATTTTCTTCTTTATTTGCAATGGTTTTTTGAAGTGGCATTTTTTATCCAGAAACTAGTGATCTTTTAATATGCTTTTATCTTGACCATTTGGTCAAGAAAGAATAATCTAATATTACGTAAAGTCCAGTGATTTGAGAAAGGTTCGATAAACGACCTCCTTATTGTTGGTAATATTAATACCCGAAGCTATCAGTAATGAAAATAAGATAGATAGGGGTGACAGGGAAACAGATAAGTAAGGGGCTTTCTAGCGATACATGTATGGTTAGGTGGCGCGGGATTTCTACCTAATCAAAGAATTTGAGATATAGAACGGTATAGGCATATGCGTCCGTTCAGGCAATCTTTGCAAACAAATTCTAAAATAAATAAGAAAACGTAATCATAATCGTTCACCTGTATCGTATTTGATAAGTGCCTCTTGTCGTAGAGGGGCGTTTTGCTATGCCATTAAAAAAGACGCAAAAGAAGATGATGGGCTGTGTTCTTATGCAGCTATCTGCATATGCGCGCTCTCAACAAATAACAACTAATTTCCTGAACATGTTAGATCGGGAATGTAGAGCTGGGGGACAATAAATGTCGACATTACGCGGTGGCCTGATCCAGATGGGATTGAAGGCTGATACAGATAAATCACCTGAAGAAATCCGTCAGGCTATGATTGAGGCGCATATTCCATACATTGAGGAAGCTGGGCAAAAAGGTGTGCAGGTGCTTTGCTTTCAAGAAGTCTTTACCCAACCATATTTTTGTCCAAGCCAAGATAAGAAATGGTATGACGCCGCGGAATATATTCCAGATGGTCCAACCACACAGCTGATGCAGGAATATGCCAAAAAATATCAAATGGTTATTGTTGTACCTATCTATGAAGAGGCGATGCCTGGTGTCTATTACAATACGGCAGCAGTAATTGATGCGGATGGCAGTTATCTAGGGAAATATCGTAAAACACATATCCCGCAAGTTGCTGGTTTCTGGGAGAAATTTTTCTTCAAGCCCGGCGGATCTGACTGGCCGGTATTTGATACGCAATATTGTAAATTAGGCGTTTACATCTGTTATGACCGCCATTTTCCGGAAGGGTGGCGTGCGTTGGCACTTAACGGGGCGGAATATATTGTGAATCCTTCCGCAACTGTTGCTGGGGTCTCCGAATATCTATGGAAATTGGAACAACCTGCTTCTGCTGTGGCGAATGGGTGCTTCATTGGTGCAACCAATCGTGTTGGGCGTGAAGCACCATGGGATATCGGTGAATTTTATGGTCAAAGCTATTTTGTAAATCCGCGTGGTGAAATTGAAAAAGAAGCAAGTCGTGATCAGGATGAGTTGATTATCCATGATATGGATATGTCTATGGTGCGCGAAATTCGCAGCAACTGGCAATTTTTCCGCGATCGTCGTCCGGATACATATGGTCCACTCACTAGAATTGAGTGAGGCAAGATTAAGTTTTTGAGAGTCAGATAAAAAATACAAGCTCTCTTGCCCGATGCATCGGCGGGTATATTTGGGTTCCGATGTACATAAGGTGAATTGCGCGAATTAAACAGGGGCGTGGTTTTCCTATCGCAGTCTGGGAGAAAAACATGACTGATAATACAATATCGGGCGGTGGTGATTATACCACAGTAGATGCCCAAACAGAGGGGGTCGACCTTGATCTTTGGAATGAGGATCAGGCACCAACTACCGCTGAAACTAGAACTTGGGACTGGAAAGCGATTTCTGCTCTTTGGGTGGGAATGGTTGTTTGTGTACCAACCTATATGCTGGCATCCTATTTGATCGGTGCAGGCATGTCCTGGAAAGAAGCCGTTACAACAATTTTATTGGCAAATGTAATCGTGCTTATTCCAATGGTGCTGGTTGGGCATGCCGGAGCGAAATACGGCATTCCTTTCCCGGTTTTACTTCGTTCATCCTTCGGACCAATTGGGGCGAAAATACCCGCTGTTGCGCGTGGTATTGTTGCTTGTGGTTGGTTTGGCATTCAAACATGGGTCGGTGGTTCAGCGATTTACGTGATCCTAAATACCCTATTTGGGGGGGCTCTGGCGGCAGACCCGCTCCCGATTCTCGGCATTAATATATTCCAGTTTATCTGTTTCCTTGCGTTCTGGGGCTTGCATATCTGGTTTATTAAGAATGGTACAGAATCCATTCGCTGGCTTGAAACATATGCAGCTCCATTCCTGTTATTAATGGGATTGGCACTTTTGGCTTGGGCATATGTAAATGCAGGTAGTTTCGGTGAGATGCTATCGACACCAAGTCAGTTTGACGTAGGACAACCGAAGGAAGGACAATTCTGGTCTGTCTTCTGGCCAAGTCTGACAGGTATGGTAGGATTCTGGGCCACATTGGCATTGAATATCCCTGATTTCACTCGTTATGCGAAAAGCCAAAAAGATCAATTCGTAGGTCAAGCAATTGGTCTTCCTATTCCTATGGCTTTATTTGCCTTTATCGCGTCTGCAGTGACATCCGCAACAGTTGTGATTTTTGGTGAACCTATTTGGGACCCAATCGCGTTAACAGAACGTATGGGTGGTTTTGCGATTATCATTGCTTTGGTTGCGTTGGTTATTGCTACATTGACCACAAACCTTGCGGCTAACGTTGTTGCGCCTGCGCACGGTTTTTCCAACTTGTCACCTGCAACCATTTCCTTGAAAAAGGGTGGTTATATCACAGCGGCAATTGGTTTGATCATGTTCCCGTGGATTTTGATCAATCACATTATTGGCTGGTTGATTGCTTATTCCGCATTATTGGGACCAATCGCAGGTATTATGCTAGCTGACTATTACCTTCTTCGTAAACAGAAGCTAGAAGTAGCTGATTTGTTTAAAAGTAACGGTATCTATTCCGCTAGTAATGGTTGGAACTGGGCCGGTGTTCTTGCGTTGATTATTGGTATCTTGCCAAATCTTCCAGGCTTCTTGGCGAGTGTTGGATTGTCAGATGGGGCAAGTGCCTTCTTCATGACGCTTTATACTTATGCGTGGTTTGTAGGCCTGTTTGTTGCAGGTGCTGCATATCTCGTATTGGCAAAGATGATGAATAAATAAAACCAAGTTGTTTATACCTCGGTCAGTCTTCTGGCCGGGGTATAGGCGATTTCAAATAATAAGATGAGGTTAGAGCCTCAATTTAAGTTCAGGAGTTGAATAATATGTCTATCTTAATCAAAGGCGGTACAGTGGTAACAGCGGAGCAAGAAATGCGTGCTGATGTGTATTGTGAAGATGGCGTCATTAAGGCTGTCGGTGAAAATCTGGAAGCTCCTGCTGGTGCGGAAGTGGTTGATGCTGGTGGTCAATATGTGATGCCTGGCGGTATTGATCCGCATACTCATATGCAATTACCGTTTATGGGAACGGTTGCATCCGAAGATTTTGAAACAGGTACTGCGGCTGCGATGGCTGGTGGTACAACAATGATTATTGATTTTGTAATTCCAAACCCACAACAACGCATTATGGAAGCATGGAATACTTGGAATGAATGGGCCGAAAAATCTTGTGCCGATTACTCTTTCCATGTGGCAATTACATGGTGGGATGAAAGCGTACATGCAGATATGGGCACTTTGGTGAATGAGCATGGCGTGAATAGTTTTAAACATTTTATGGCGTATAAAAACGCAATTATGGCAGATGACGAGGTGCTTTATAATAGCTTCACACGTGCCTTGGAACTTGGGGCGATCCCCACTTGTCATGCTGAGAATGGGGAGCTCGTCTTTCAATTACAGCGCAAATTGATGGATATGGGAATGACGGGACCTGAAGCGCATCCTTTATCCCGTCCGCCCGCTGCGGAAGGCGAAGCTGCGAACCGTGCAATCCGTCTTGCCGAAGTTATTGGTGTGCCTATTTATCTGGTACATGTATCAACCAAAGATGCTTTAGATGAAATTTCACGTGCGAGAAGTGAAGGGCATCGCGTGTTTGGTGAGGTTCTCGCTGGTCATTTGGTGTTGGATGATAGTGTGTATCAACATCCGGATTTTGATACAGCGGCTGCACATGTCATGTCACCTCCATTCCGTCCAAAAGGGCATCAGGAAGCTTTATGGAAAGGGTTACAATCTGGAAATCTGCAAACAACCGCGACAGATCATTGTTGTTTCTGCGCGGACCAGAAAGCCGCTGGTAAAGATGACTTTACTAAAATCCCAAATGGCACGGCAGGTGTAGAAGATCGTATGGCTGTTATTTGGAATGAAGGGGTGAATACCGGGCGTATGACCCCAAGTGAGTTTGTTGCATTAACATCAACGAATACAGCAAAGATCTTCAATATTCACCCACGTAAGGGTACGATAGCAGTCGGTGCTGATGCGGATATTGTTGTTTGGGATCCTGCAGGCACGAAAACGATTTCCGCAAAGACACATCATCAACGCATTGATTTCAATATTTTTGAAGGTATGGAAGTGAAGGGCATCCCATCTCATACCATCAGTCAGGGTGTAGTGACCTATAAAGAAGGTGATTTACGTGCGGTTCGTGGTGCTGGTCGTTACGTGAAACGCCCGGCTTTTCAACCTATGTTCCATGCGTTAGAGAAAATTGCGAAGGCAAATGTACCAACGCCTGTAAAGCGCTAACATTAACTTTATAATTAGACTAAGTTTAGAGGCCGTTTAATTGAAAAATTAAGCGGCTTTTTCTTTGTGTTTATAATGGGTTAATGTATAGTTCGTAGAGTAATGATATGGATGGGGTTGGGGAAAATATGCCAAAATTTGCTGCGAATTTGACAGTGATGTTTAATGAATATGCGTTTCTTGATCGATTTGCAGCAGCAAGAAACGCAGGCTTTCAAGCCGTTGAATTTCTATTTCCTTATGATTATCCGAAAGATGAAGTTGCTGACGCTTTGCAACATTCCAAATTGGAAATGTCTTTGTTTAATGTTTATGCAGGTAATTGGCAGGCTGGGGAACGTGGATTAGCAGGTGACCCATCACAAAAAGGTTGTTTTATTGATGCCTTTGATCAAGCTATGGAATACGCAGTTGAATTGAAATGTAAAAAACTTCATGTGATGGCGGGATTAGTTTCCCCGGATGTTAGCATGGAAGCGCAAGAAAATTGTTTTGTTTCCAATCTGAAATATGCAGCTGAACATGCAAATGACTTAGATGTGACACTGTTGATTGAGCCACTGAACAACAGGGATGTTCCCGGGTATTTCTTACAATATTCGTCTCAGGCGAGGGATATATTGAGAAAGGTGGGGGCGCCTAACCTTAAATACCAAATGGATATCTATCATTTGCAAATCATGGAAGGTGACTTGGAACGACATATACTGAGTTTGGCGGATATCACAGGGCATGTTCAAATTGCAAATGTACCCATGCGTTGTGAGCCAGATATTGGTGAAATCAATTATAGCTATATTTTCGATCTAATTGACCAATCAGGATATGATGGTTTTGTGGGATGTGAATATAAGCCAGCAGGGAAAACTGACGCTGGATTAGGATGGTTTGCACCCTATATCAGTTGATGCTTTTAATATTAGGATTTTCTTTCTTACAAACTGTATCAATATTTCAAACTGTTACAGAGGTCCTTGATTATTTTACTAAAATTTTAACATTTAGTTGCTCTTTTTTGGATGAAAAAAGTTCTCAAATCCTGTGTTTTATAGTAGTTTCGCCAAAGGGCAGACATGATTTGTTGCGTGTTTGTGGGATTAGCTAAAGTGAAATGGTTGCTTCGTGAAGGCTAATTTATAGGGGAAGAAGTAGTTTCCTGATCATTATTTCTTTTGATCTTTTCCAGAGATACGTTTTTACAAAGGATGACCAAATGGCACGATCTATTATAGATGCAAGTGCGACCAGTGAGCGCTGGGATGAAGAAGGTACATCTTTTAACGAAAGTTCTGTGTTTTCTACGAACACGTTTAAGGACGTAACCTTTCTAGATGGCGCAGAAAGTGATGTGGTTTCACTTCCGTCACGGGATTATGTGACTGATGCGCAAATCTATCAAGAAGGATTGGATCTTCATCTGGAATTGCCTGATGGGCAAGTCGTTGTGGTTGAAGGGTATTTTGATCAAGTTGTGAAACCTACCTTGGTTGCACAAGGGGAATTAAAATTAACTTCTGAACTAGTTGAGTCTTTTATTTTACCGCTTGCACCTGGTCAGGTTGCTGAGGTTATTGATGGTCATGCTGGGGATCCTATTGGCACGGTTTCGTTTCTGTCCGGTAATGTTGTTGCTGTTCGTACAGATGGAACACGCGTTGAACTAAAGTTGGGGGACCCTGTTTATCAGGGAGATCAAATCCAAACTGATCCTAATGGTTCCGTTAAAATGCGTTTTGTGGATGAAACCGTTTTTACGCTCGGTGAAAACGCACGCTTAGCATTGGATGAACTTGTTTATGATTCTTCGGCAGGCGCGGGTCAAACAGCATTCTCTATCTTGAAAGGTAGTTTTGTATTTATGAGCGGTAATATCGCTCATAACAATTATGATGACATGAGTGTGACCACTCCGGTTGCAACGATTGGTATTCGCGGAACGACCGTATCTGGATCTGTCTTAGTTGGCGATCAGGCTTTCACTTTCTCATTGCTGGAAGGAAGTATTATTATCCAGTCTGGTGAAGAATCGATCATTTTGACAGAAAGTTTTGACACGGTAATCGGTGAGTTTTCCAATGAAGATGGTATTCGTTTCAATGCAGTTGAGCGTGCTCCTCAAGAAGTAATTAGCCATAGTAAATCCGCTTTTGGCGCTTTAAGTCCAAGTGATATTAATCGCCTTGAAAAAGTTATTGAAACAGAGATTAAAGAAGAAACCGGGGAAGTTATTGATGTGGATCTCAATAGTCTGATTGAGTCCGCAGGTGTGTCTGATGATAAACTGAATGATGAAGCAAATGACGTTGAACAACAGGCTGAGGCGGAAACGTCCAAACCGGAAGTAGACGATCAGGCTGATGCGGCTGGGACTGAAGAAAGCGAAGATGAAAATCAAGCTGGTTTAAATGCGGAAGACCTTGAAGATCTTGCAGAAAATTTGGATGAAATCGAAACCGCAGCAGGTGAAGGGGAGCTTGATGAATTTAGCGACGATGTCACGACTGTTGTTGAAGACGGTGCCAGCGGTGGCGTAGGGCAGGATGAAGGTGACGGTGGTGCAGTCACACAGGTCGTTTCGTCAGAGGATCAGGAAAGTGGCGGGAATGGTTCAAATACTGACAGCAACACATCACAAATTTCACCTACAGATACTGTAGCATCTACACCTAGTTCTTCTAGTTTTAGTATCGACTTCTCATCCAGCGTTGCGGGTGCAACTAATATTATTTCAAACAGTGTTGTCAGTGACGATAGTATCCGGGGTAGT
Organism: Curvivirga sp.; assembly: GCF_965219885.1. NCBI lineage: Bacteria > Pseudomonadati > Pseudomonadota > Alphaproteobacteria > Rhodospirillales > Aestuariispiraceae > Curvivirga > Curvivirga sp. Next base: position 592,125 of record NZ_CBDCOT010000008.1, on the reverse strand, counting down.
TCTCATGGTGATGCTTTATCCGGTGGCGGCGGCGATGATTATTTATATTCCGGTGCAGGTGATGACACTGTCAGTGGTGGTGTGGGGGATGACACGATCCAAGGTGGTACAGGCGCTGGTGATGATTTCTATGATGGCGGGCAAGGCAATGATAGTTTGATTTATCCTAGTGTCGGGATAGGCCAGAAACTTGAAGTCGAGCTTGGTGTGGGCACTATTAGTGAGGATAGTGAATTTGTAACAGAAGATGTTCTGGCTGTTGCTGGTGAAGATATTATCGGTGAAATCTATAGTACGGTTACAGACGGTGAAGGATCTGACACCAATTATGTAGATAACGATATATTCGTAAATATGAACAATATCGAACTTGGTGCAGATGATGATACGATTTATGTGAATAATTCAGATTTTTCTGACGCAATGAATATCAATGTGGACGGAAAAGATGGTACAGATAACATTATCTATCAAGACTTCAACAATGTTGAATTTGCAATTAATAGTGAAACGATTGTCGCAACTTATGCCGGCATCTCCCAAACATTATCAAATATTGAAACTATTTCAGGTGATACTGACGTAACAATCTCCTATGACGGCACCAATAGCCAACTGACTTTTGCTGAGAATGATGTTGCAGGAAGCATTGCCGAGGGGGATACATTTGCCATAACGGGTCCTGTGGAAGAAGTGTCTGTGGACCTTAGCATTAATATCGTGAATGCAGGTATTCTGACCTTTGGTGGTAATATTCAAATCATAGACTTTACGCTTGATAATAGTGCGGGTGAGTTGGTGGTGGAAACAGGCTCAACATTGCGAATTGCTGATGGAGAGTTAACTGGTAATGTCACCGTGAAATCCGGTGCGGAATTATATCTGGATGCAGGTGTTTTAAGTGCAGATTTGACTGTAGAAGATGGTGCTTCGGTTTATCTTGCATCTGAAGGCGGTGCACTTGAATTTGGCGCAGATTTATCCATCAATCTTGAAGGTGACGGGGCTGTTTATCTTGATGATAGTGTCCTTGAGATCGATGGAGACCTATCTTTCGGTGGTGAATTTAATCAGGGCACGTTGGTTTTATCTGATAGTACGATCAACCTAAATGAGGATGCGCCTGTATTAGCGCCGGATGAAGCTGGCGTAGGCGGTACAATTACATCCAGTAATGTTGGTCGTAATGATCAAGGTTTTAGTGTAAGCGCCTATACAGTGAATGATGATGGTGACCTGACTGACGGGGTGGTTTCCATTAATGGAGAGGCCTTTGGTGTAACAGGCGTTAGTGCTGCTGGCGGAAATGGCGAAATCGGATATGATTATGCTAATCAGGCATCAGAAGAATTAAAGATAGAATTTGATTATGCGGTGACTTCTGCCACCGTTGATGTTTCTACACTTTATAAAAACGAAGGTAACAAATATGGCCTTCAAAATGCACATGAACAAGGTCAATGGGCGGCATATAGCAATGGCGTATTAGTTGGCACTGGTGTTTTTGTTGCCACTTCTGGCGATAACCTTGCCACAATTGATATCGATATTGATGGTAGCTTTGATACCTTGATTTTAAGCGCGACTGAATATGCATCTGGGCAGGATCAAGGCCCGGACAGTTCGGATTACTGGGTGACGAATATCAGTTATGAATGGGCAACCGAAGAAAACGGGGGGCCGGATTTACAGGAATTCGACCTGGATGCCACTCTTCGTGTAGAAGGTGAAAGCAGTGTTGTTGGGGATGTGAATGCAACAGATGGAACATTAGAATTTGTGGACGGTGCCACTTTGACGGTGACGGGTGAACTAGATCTGTCGGGCTCAGCCACAATTACTGGTGATGGTGTTTTGGATGCCGAAGGTGGTTTAAATGTTGTTGAAGGTAACTTTGAATTATCTGATCAAATTACGTTAACCTCCACTACAATTTCTGTGGCAGATAATGCGGTTCTGGACGTTAATGGTACCTTGGAAAATGACAGCGGTATTTCTGGTGGCGTAAATAGCCAGTTTATCATGCAAGATAGCGGCACTTTAATAACAGCAAGCAAGGATGGTGCACTTTCAAACATTGATTTTAGCAATCAAGGTACATTTACCGCATCAGGAACATTGGAGCTTCATTTGGGGGATGATGTGGAGCAAGATGAAGTTGGCGTTTTATTTGTTCAAGCGACGGAACTAAATGGAAGTTTTCATGATTTATATGTATTGAATGAGGATGGCAGTGATACATATACAGGCCTGAATGATGATGAAGAAACGCTTGTCGGACTTATCAGTCGTGATGATGACAGCTTTGATTTACGTCTGGTCGTGGCGGATGGCGATGGCACAGGCAGTACCGGTGACGATATTTTTGCAGGCAGCGCGGGGGATGATACAGCCGCAAGTGGATCTGCTGGTCAGGATGTTTTCTATGGCTTTGCTGGCAACGATACTTTTACCCTTTCCAATGCGGACTTTGGTGCCAATAAATCCGGTTACGCAGATGGTGGGATCGGCGGTACAGATACCTTGATCCTTGATGGAGTGGATGCTGATTTCGATTTATGGCAGGTCAATGGGTTTGAGGTGTTGGATGTGACTGATGCGGCAGACAGTTTTGATGCTAATGACTTAACAGAAGATTTTGTGTTAGGCCTGACAGAGGATCAAAACGAAGCTCTCACCGCATCTGTTGGCACGGATGGCGCGCAGAATGCGCTTATCCTGTTTGATACCAACAGTATGGATATGACCGGAAGTGAGTTTGCAGATACGGGTGAAGTTGTAACGTTAACCAATATGGGCGATTACAACGGCAGCTATTCTATTTATGAGGCTGGTGAGGCAAAATTATATGTGTATCAGCCTATAGCAGAAGTAGCATAAATAGATAGAATTCTACCGAATTATAACTTGTTCCTGAAAATTGCTTTGTTATATTAATCCCTAAGATTATTAAGGGGTTATTATGGCGGTTTGGGGTGAGCCTGAAGGGTGGCTCTACGAATATTTTGATTTAGATGAACCTGTTGAAACCTTTACAGGTTTTGAGCCTATGGTTGATCTATATCGAAGTAGGCTAAATGGTCGTTTGATGCCAAGCTGGTCAGATTTCGATGTCTTTGATTTCAGAGGCTGGCTTGGAAAAGTGAACGTGATTGATGTCACGCAAGACCCTCTGGATTTCAAATATCGGATACATGCAACCGAAGCTGTGGATCTGGTAAAAGAGGATTTTACCAATAAAACCCATCGGGAATTATCCGACCGTAATTCTTTATCAGAACAGGATATGGAATTCTATGGGATGGTTGTAAAAGAACGTAAAATTGCACGATCTTCTGGCATGTTCCCTTATGAAAATATCCGTAAACGCAAAGTAACTTTTCTTGAATTCCCACTCTCAGATGATGGTGGGGAAACAGTGACTCAGCAGATTGAGTTTTTCTTTATTTTTTAATTAGTTAAAAGAGGCTCGGCTGTTCTATTTCTTTGGCAAATATATGCCCTTCTACTTCCAATAATCTCTTCTTGATCTCAATACCACCTGCATAGCCGGTAAGGGATCCATCACTGCCGATAATACGATGACACGGGACAATGATTGAGATCGCATTGGCCCCATTGGCATTGGCCACGGCCCGAATGGCTTTTTCATCACCTAACCGACGGGATAATTCTAGATAGCTTAAGGTTTCCCCATATTGGGTCGCCAAGAGCCCATTCCAAACGGATTTCTGAAAATCGGATCCGGCAAGTAGAAGAGGGATCGTGAATTCTTTTCTCTTCCCCTCAAAAAACGCGTTCAACTCCTGTTTTGTTTGCTGCAGGACTGGAACATCCTTTGCGGTTTCATAGTCAGCTTTCAAATGCTTCTTTAACCGATTATCCACCGCATCCCGTTTCTTGCGATCATACCAGTCACACAGGCAAAGCTTATCCTTATAGCTCCCCAGTATAATCCGCCCAAAGTCGGTCTCAAAAATTTCAGTTAGGATATTGGTCATGTTTTTACGCCGATAAGGTATGAGATTGAAACTTGAATAGTAGAGCTTTCAATATTCTATTCTTTTTCTGTTGCAGGTTGATACCACCTAGATAAATTAACGTCATACTTCCATAATCGTTTTGGGTCGCTTAAATGAGTAGGTGGGTTTAAAATGCATGTCCCAAATGCGCAATGCGATTCTTCTGCATTTTCGACATATATTGAACTTGAATAGCATAGGGAGTTAATTTCATTTGGGTCTACGTGAAGAGTTAAGTATTCATCTAAGCTTGCTGGGACTGTGGTATCTTTATGAGTTGTATCGTACCAGTTTTCTATAAGCTGATTATAGTCGTGACGATATTTATAGTTTTTATTATTACCTTTATTTTCAAGGATAATAGTTTTTCTACCTCCTCTCGTTATTTTGGTAAAATCTTTCTTATTAACAGGCAAGAATTTATGAGGGGATATTTCTCTATCAATGGCAGTTTTATTTAAACGGGCTGCCCTTATCATCGGATGCATCCAATTTCCTAAGAATTTTATAATATCTTTCTCTGAAATCCCAAAGTCCTGTAATGCCCAAAAATAGAGTATGACCAATAATTTATTTTGAAGCATCATTTCATACGTAATGTTACCTTGTAATTTAGTTTTTGGTAATTCGCCATGTGCGACTTTATCTCTCAATTGCTTTATATGTTTAAAATCTTCTGGTGATAAATTAATAATATCTCGTACAGGTTGTCCCATTTTTTCATAAGTATAAGTGAAGCAAGATTCAAAGTTGGGGTATTTGGTATTCTTAATGTATTGAACTTGTTCAATAATGCTATTAATTACGTTTAGCTCTTTTCTTGAGAAGGTGTCCTGGTCAGTGGCTTCTTCTACAAATTTTTTTAGGTCACTTTTGATCTTTTTAAATTTTCCACGAGGGATTTTGTCATCTGAAGCTTGTGAAAAGGATTTGGAATATTTATCTACTAAGGATACGCAGGCTAAAAGTTCATACTGCCAGAACTTTGAAAAGTTCGATAGTTCTGGCAATCTGCACCATATATCTTGAAACTTTTCTACGTTTATTTCTAGCGCATTTTTGAAAATCATATCCCATCTATTTTCAGTAAAAAGATAATCTGCTCTAACAAAGCACTCATGTTTATGTTCAAAATTCTGATTTTCCTCATGAAATGTAAGAAAATACATTGGGTTTAAAATTTTGTCATTTTGATGATAACAGTATTCAACATTCAGAGGATATCCAGCTAGTATTGATAATAGCTGTGTAATTTTGTTGATATAAAGACGTACCTGATCACATGAAAAACATGCGTCTACTGCTTCAACGGTTATTGCCGTCTTTTGTTTTAGGGTAAAAAGTTCGTTTTTATGAGTCTTTGTTTGCGACCAGTTGTTACTTGAAATTTTTATTCGACCAAGTGAATTATCGGACAAATAAGAACTAAATTTATTAGTATTTAGATATTTTGTAATGTAGTTATCATTAGATTTGGTGAATTTACTATTGTCAAACCACTTCGTTAAACCTTGTATAACAAAGCAGAAAGATCTGAAATTTCCATCATGTGTATCTGACTTGATGATGACTTTTGGATAAATAGTGTTGGCTGCATAAATTTCACAATCAATCAATATATAACGTGTTCCGTCATGGCTAAGGGCGTGAAAAACTTTAGAATTTTCTTCTATACGAAGAAATGGATCACTAAACTCTATTACGGGTGATTTCTTTGGACGTATTTTTAGTTCGCCTCTTGATATTATACGTTCGTCAGGTGTGTATACATCAACAATTTCTGTCATTGTACTATTTAGATGTATATCATTCTCGAACATTCAAGCGGTCCTCACTACGATATGTTAGAGGTTGAAGGCATTCTAAGAATACCCAAAAACTAATTTACATTAAGGCAAGATACTAAAAAGTATAGTGTTTCTGGAGTCAATTCAATTATAGCGCGTATTATTGTGCGTTTAATGAAACGACACATAATAACTTTGGTTATATTTTGAGAAAATAAATGGTGCCGCGAGAGAGAATTGAACTCTCGGCCTCACCATTACCAATGGTGCGCTCTACCACTGAGCTACCGCGGCCGATTGTCTTTAAATCATAATATAATAGGGGAATAGATATCCCGTAAAGACCGCGCGTATATGCCATAGGCCTGTCGATCTGGCAAGATAGAAATGATCATTAAATTGAAACTTTTCATGCATGACAAAAATAGGTATATTGAAATTATCTATTATTATTTGTCATGTGAGGTGATATGTCCCGACGGTTGGAAATAGATTCACTTAGGACTTTGCAATTTGTTGTACGCTATGGCGGGGTGACCCGTGCGGCGGAAATGATGGGATTATCCCAATCAGCCGTTAGTCATAAATTACGCCGCATGGAAGAAGCTATTGAGGCTAATTTGTTAAACCGTAAGGCTGGCGCTGCGATCCTAACAGAAACGGGGGAGCGTTTATTGGCCTATGCGGATCGTATTTTAAACCTGCATGATGAAGCCTTGATGACCCTGTCCCGGCGTAGTTTAAGTGGCAAAATCCGTCTGGGTCTTTCCGAAGATGTGTTGGAAGGTTTGTCACAGATTCTGGGACGGTTTTCCCGTCATTTTTCCGAAGTGTCTGTTCACACCCAGATCGGGCCCAGTTTGTTACTGGCAAAGGATTTGGAAGAAGGATCGATTGATCTAGCTGTCTTGCAGATGTTTAAAAGCGATATGAAATCGAAGGATATCCTGCTGGAAGATTTGAATATCCATTGGGTGAAATCAAAAGATTTTATTTTGGATGAAAGTAAACCTATTCCGCTTATGACTTTCGACAAACATTGTTTTTATAAGCGCTGGGTAATGGAAAACGGTTTGACGGAAAATCATGATTTTAACATTGTGCTGGAATGTCCAAGTATTGCGGGGATGGTGTCGGCGATTCGATCCGGTATGGGGGTGTCGCTGTTAAGTGAAAAACATATCACTTCTGACATGGATATATTGGATGATGTCTTTGGTCAGCCACCAGAAACGGTGCAAGTGATCCGGGGGAATAGCCGTCAAAACACAGCAGCAGTGTCAGCCTTGATAGAGGAAATTTCACAAGAGTTTACAATTGTGAATTTGTCAGTTGTCGCCTAAACATTCTAGTACTTGTTTTCACCAATCAAATCCTTAAAATGCGCGGCTATATTCTTTAGGAAATAAAGTGTGAAAAGGGTATAAAATATGTCCGAAGGGTCTGATAAACCAAAAAAGACAAAAGCCGAAGAACGTCAGGAACGTATGGCGGCGAAACTTCGCGAAAATCTGCGTCGTCGCAAGGATCAATCCCGCGAACGTCGTCAGACAGATCAAGACGATTAAAAAAACAGATAAGAAATGTAATAAATCTGTTTCTTACCTACGAATCGTCGCATTCTTGCCGCAATCAAAAAATAGTAATTTATATGAGAAGTTCTAAAGGGGACTGCCATGTCAATCAAACCCGACCATTGGATTCGTCAACAAGCTGAAGAACACGGCATGATCGAACCATTTGTTGATAGTCAAAAACGTGAAGGGATTATCTCTTACGGTGTTTCTTCCTATGGCTATGATGCACGGGTTTCTGATGAATTTATGATTTTCACAAATGTGGATAACGCCGTTGTGGATCCAAAGAATTTCTCTGAACAGACATTTGTAAATCGCAAAACTGATGTTTGTATCATTCCGCCAAATAGTTTTGTTTTGGCCCGTACGGTGGAATATTTCCGTATTCCACGGGATACTTTGGTTGTTTGTCTTGGTAAATCTACATATGCCCGTTGCGGGATTATTGTAAACGTTACCCCGCTTGAACCTGAATGGGAAGGTCATGTGACATTGGAATTTTCCAACACAACACCGCTTCCGGCAAAGATTTATGCCAATGAAGGGGCTTGCCAGTTCTTGTTCTTCCAAGGGGATGAGGCACCTGAAGTATCTTATAAAGATCGTGCGGGCAAATATATGGGGCAGACAGGCGTTACTTTACCTCGTCTCTAAGCCGGCCACTAAGCATAGCTATTTGAAATCAGGACGCTTTATGAGCGTTAGTATTCTTATGACAAGAAGCGGAGGATTACTTTCCGCTTCTTGTGTTTAAACAATTAGGACATTGTTATGGACAGAATTGTCATTCAAGGTGGAAATCGCCTATCCGGTAAAATTCAGGTTGGTGGGGCGAAAAACGCAGCCCTTCCGTTAATGTGTGCAAGCTTGCTTACATCCGACCCAATTACGTTTCAGAATTTACCGCGCTTAGCCGATATTGAAACCTTGGCACGTTTATTAGTGCAACATGGTGTGCAAATTACCATGAATGGGGATCAAAGCAGCAAAGGTGAAAGCAAGTTTGGTCGTTGCCTAACCCTTCAAGCCAAAGAAATCACCGACACAACCGCGCCTTATGATCTGGTTCGTAAGATGCGTGCAAGTATATTAGTGTTGGGTCCGATTTTAGCCCGTTGTGGAGAGGCGCGCGTTTCCTTACCGGGGGGATGTGCCATTGGGACCCGTCCGGTTGATCTTCATCTCAAAGGTTTGGAAGCTTTAGGGGCCGAGATCGAACTGGACCAAGGTTATGTTGTTGCCAAGGCACCAGATGGTTTGATCGGGGCAGATGTGACTTTCCCATTTGTCTCTGTTGGGGCGACGGAGAATTTGATGATGGCAGCCTGTTTAGCTAAAGGTACAACGCGCTTGATCAATGCGGCTCGCGAACCAGAAATTACGGATTTAGCCGATTGCCTGATTGCTATGGGGGCAAAGATCGAAGGGGTTGGGTCTGACACATTGATCATTGAAGGCGTGGATAGCCTGCATGGTTGTACGCATTCAGTTGTAGCGGATCGTATTGAGGCTGGTAGCCTTGCAATGGCGGTTGCCGCCACACGTGGTGATGTGGAATTGATTGGTGGTCGTTTGGATCATTTGGGAGCTGCAGTTGAAGCCTTACAAAAGGCGGGGGTTGAGTTTGAAGAAACCGAAGATGGTTTCCGCGTATCATGTGAGGCATTATCAGGTACAGATGTGATGACAGAACCCTATCCGGGCTTCCCGACGGATTTACAGGCACAGATTATGGCCTTGATGACCACAACCGACGGGGCATCCATGGTTACAGAAACAATTTTTGAAAATCGTTTTATGCATGTGCCGGAACTAACCCGCATGGGGGCGAATATTAACTTACATGGGCGTTCTGCAATGATCCGCGGTGTGGATGGGATGAATGGGGCACCTGTGATGGCGACGGATTTACGTGCATCCATGTCCTTGATTATCGCAGGGTTAGTTGCAAAAGGTGAAACAATTGTAAGCCGTATCTATCATCTTGATCGTGGCTATGAACGATTGGAAGAAAAACTTGCTGCATGTGGGGCGAATATTCGTCGTGAAAAAGAACCTGATTAATTTTCAAGCTTCTATTGTGCTTTGAATCTGAAGCACTTAAACTTCCTGATACATGTTGATGTGAAATGAGGGTGAGATGACAAAAGCCTTGAAAATGATGGCACAAAATCTGGAAGATATGTCTGTTTTATCTTCCTTATGTCAGGATGCCCTGATTTCCGTTGCGGATATATCTTATAGTCAGGAACAGAAAAGCTTTGTCGCAATTCTAAATCGGTTCTGCTGGGATCAGGTGCGAGAAGGTGGCAGTGACTATTTTCGTTCTCATAGTGGTTTGCGTTTCGATGATGTAACTGCGGTTGCCTATAAAGGTTTATCCAAACAAAACACAGATCAAATTTTATCTTTGCTAACCATTGCATTTGCGCCTGATAAAGATGATCAATTAGAAGGCGCTGGTTTTGTGATGTTACAATTTGCAGATGATAAAGCAATTCGCCTTACTGTTTCTAACGTAAATGCAGTGATAGAAGATTTAGGAGAAAGATGGGGGACCGCATGGTTACCTGGACATGAAAATGCTTAAATCATTTAGATAAAAGAATTAAGAAAATTTATTAACCGCAGTCTGAGATCAGGCTGCGGTTTTGTCTTTAAATATATTCGTCTTTGATGATATCCCGCTTGAATAAAAAAACTAGTTGAGCTATATCTTTAGGCGACTTTAAAAATGTGATCACATTTATAAAGCCTATAAGAAAAACTTATATTTAAGTTACCACAAATAAATTGAGATAACTCAGTTGGGATAATTAGGAGACCAAGCCATGTTGGTAGGTGTACCAAAAGAAATCAAAAACCATGAATACCGTGTAGGAATGGTGCCATCATCCGTTCGTGAAATGATTCATCACGGTCATCAGGTGATTATTGAAACAAATGCAGGGGCAGGTATCGGTTTTAATGACGATGCTTATCGTGCTGCTGGTGCAGAAATTGTCGACACAGCGGAAGAAGTTTTCGCACGTGCAGACATGATCGTAAAAGTAAAAGAGCCACAACCAGTTGAATGCAAAATGCTGCGCGAAGGTCAATTGTTGTACACATACTTGCATTTGGCACCGGACCCAGAACAAACAAAAGGTTTGATTGAGTCTGGTTGTGTTGCGATTGCTTATGAAACAGTGACAGATACACGCGGTGGTTTGCCTTTATTGGCGCCGATGAGTGAAGTTGCAGGGCGTATGTCCATTCAAGCGGGCGCACATGCATTGGAAAAAGCACAAGGTGGTCGTGGTACGTTGCTAGGTGGCGTACCTGGTGTGGCACCGGGTAAAGTTCTTGTTATTGGTGGTGGTGTTTCCGGTACCAATGCGGCACGTATGGCAGTTGGTATGGGCGCTGATGTTACTATTCTAGAACGTAATGTTGATCGTATGCGTTATTTGGATGACGTGTTTAAAGGTACTGCAAAGACCGTATACTCAACAGTTGATGCGTTGGAAACATTAGCATGTGAAGCTGATCTTGTTGTTGGCGCCGTGTTGATCCCAGGTGCCGCTGCACCAAAATTGATCAAGCGTGATCTATTGAAACAAATGCATGATGGTTCCGTTGTCGTTGATATTGCGATTGACCAAGGTGGTTGTTTGGAAACATCTCGTGCAACAACACATGCTGATCCAACTTATATTGAAGAAGGGGTTGTTCATTATTGTGTTGCGAATATGCCAGGCGGCGTAGCACGCACATCCACATTTGCATTGAACAATGTGACATTGCCTTTCGCAATCCAACTTGCAAATCGTGGTTATAAGAAAGCCTTGGCGGAAGATACACATCTTCGCAATGGTTTGAATATCCATGAAGGCAAAGTGACTTATAAAGCTGTCGCTGATACGCTGGGATATGATTATGTCTCTGCGGAACAGGCGATTGGCTTATAAGCCCGAAATACGATTTGATCGTATTTTCCTGTAAGTAGAACTAACCCCTTATCTTGGAAAAGATAAGGGGTTTTCTTATGAGAGGGAATTGGCTTGTTATTCAGGTGCATGTGCAGGAGGAAGTTTTTCACCCAGCTTTGTATCTTCAATAAAACTCATGATAAAGTAACGCAGTTGATGCCAGAAGATACTGGTCGCAAACATTACAATACCCAAGATAATAGTGGTGATTGCCAAAGAAACATCACCATCACTGGATACAGCATTTTCTGTAACAAAATAAATTGCTGATCCTGCGTAAATAAGGCTAGCAACAATTGGTGATTTCCGATTGATCAACAGAGCAACAACAAGGATGAAAAGCAAAACACAGCCTACCAGCAGGATGGAACTATCTTCGACATTGGACAGCGTTTGTCCCAAAGCACCATGAATGATCAAGGCAGACGCAATGATATGAAGCCAAAAGGCGCAATCTGCACGTCGGGTAATGCGTTGTGGGTCTGATAAATCATAGCGCATCGCAAAGATAAAGACGACGATACCTGAGAGGAAACTAAATAGTTGAATCAGATATTGGTTGTCATAAAGACTGATGCCTAAAACCTTCCATGCTATAGTTAACATCAGGATCATTGTGGTTATAACAAGATTGGTAGCTATTAACGCAAGAGTGAAGGGTAACTTAAAGCGCCAATAAGCTGCTACCAAGATAGCTAACGGAATTAATGTATATGGGATTATGGTAAAATCAGTCGCATCGCCAAAGTCTGTTAATAAATCAATTGGTAACACTTCAATCATCCCTGCCAGCAAGGTGGTCGATACGATCATCGGCAAAATGGAACGATATTTTTTGTTTAAGATTTCCGCGGAAATCCAACCTAATACGGCAATGAAAATACCATTTAGATCATCTGGTGAAACAAGATAAATCCCAAATGCCAGTAGAAGGATGGCCAAGGTAATGAAAATGTCATTATAGCCTTTTATCAAACCAATCTTTTCATCTTGATCGGTTGCAGAGGATGATATTGATTTACGCTGGTTCATTTCCTTGAGGGCAATCACTTGTCCCTCGGTTAAAATACCTTCGCGTAAAGCTTGGTCGATATCAATTTTCATAATGTTTCACTTAATCTGTAGTGATGCTATTAACGCGAACACGAATATTTTGAGCACTAAAAGCATCCACGTTTACAAGTTGTGTCGGAATTGAAACCGCTTTGCCAGAGGCTATAGGTTGGGGAAGTTGGACAGTTGTGCGTCTTCCATCTGGTAAGCTTACCTCAAGTGTAGCGTTTCGAATAGTGAGCGGACTACGGTTTTGTAAGCCAACATATAGGCGAGTGTTTTTATCAAGCTGGCCCTGAATACGGATATACTTTCCCGGCTGTTGAGCAATTTCAAGTTTTGCAAGTTTTCGGGCTGCAGAGCGTCCATCTTGGGAGTTGGAATTTGCAACGGCAGAGAAATATTGTTGAGCAGCCTGTTTATTCCCAGCGGCTAAATTCAAATTTCCTAGGGCATAACTATTGCTTGCTGTTGGTAGAAGGTTATTTGCCGTTTGAAGAGACGATAACGCGGTACGTGTATCGCCTTGCTCTTCGGCTATTTTTGCTTTTAGCTCATAGAACTGGAAATAGTCACCACGTATTGCGAGAGCTTTATTAATCTCACGTTCTGCATCTTGGTATTTGCCCTGTTGTTCCAATGCGATTGCCCGCATCGCATGAGGGGTCGCTGACTGAGGGGATATATCTTCCGCTTGATCAATAAGGCTTAATGCAGCAAACGCATCTTTATCTTTGATTTTTACGCTGGCTTGTTCGATTTTCTCATTTGATTTTTTGAGTGAACGGATTGGCTCAATCATTTTTTGATATTCTGCCCGGTTTACAATCCATCCATCTTTAGGTTCGTATTGATTAAACTGAGTAGATGTAACTTTGTTTCTTTCAACGCGATCTTGAGAGGGAGGATGGGAGGCAAATAGCCCATCCACTATACTTAGTTTCTTATCGCCTGATAATCGCACAAAAGTCTCTTGAAGACGAACAGCAGCAGCAGGTTCATAGCCTGCTTTTGCCATATACTCGATGCCATATTTATCTGACTCATATTCAGCATTTCGACCATATCGGGTGAGGATCAGCTGACTGCCTAACATGGTGCCACCTAAAAGTACTTTTTCTACACCGCTGTCTAGGTCGGCGGTTGCCGCGCCAATCATTACGCCTGCTAGAGCAATTTGTGCGGCAATTCCTCGTTCCATGGATTTTGCACCATGACGCGCCGTGGCATGCACAATCTCATGCCCTAAAACTGCGGCAAGCTCCGCTTCATCATCCATTTCAAGGAGTAACCCCCAATTGATAGCGATTTTACCACCGGGGAGAGCCCAGGCATTTGGTACAGCATTATCCAAAACTACAAATTCATAAGGTAAATCAGGACGATGGCTATGTTTGGCGATTTTTTGTCCAACCCGATTGATATAAGCGTTTAGATCATTGAACTCAGAAAGTTCACCCCCTTGTGCTTGTTTGGTTGGTGGATATTGTTTGTCGCCGATGCTAATTTCTTCAGCCTGCGAGACCAGTTGAAACTCTTGCTGTCCTGTTACTGGATTGGTGCCACAGGCTGCAAGAATAGTCAGTGTTATTGTTAAAAAACCAACTTTGATGAAGTTGCTCAATGCCATATCCCCAACTTATGCGTAGTATCAATAAATTAGAGGAAGAATAAGGCATTTGCATGGCAAATGACAAACCAAAATGATGTGAATTTACAATCCTTTGGTGGGGTGTGTGATCAAGAATTGAATTTTTTCAAAGGCTTCCTTATCTAACCCAAGAAATTGGACCCCAAATACAGACATATCGCGATTGGCATGAATGACCTTACAGCCCAGAGTAATTGGACCAGAACTGAATTTTAAGATGCAATGTGTTTCCATGCCCGGAACAAGTCCCAAACCATCAGGTGTAAACCCCATTCCACCCATACTTATATTAATTGCTGTGCCTGTTAAACTGCCCACGACAACAGGGAGAGCCGTTTCAACGCGTTTATCTTTGCGTTTGTCCCCAGTTGGTGTCCATGAATGTAAGTATGTCTGTGACATGCCAATTCCAGAAAATAACTTAACTTATGTATAGTTGTGCGATGATTTGCGCTTTAACACAACAATTTTATAAGGTTTAAGTCGTTCTTAGCCGCAGGAAAGTTCATACTTTATTGATAGTTATCTAGACGGATCTCATATACCATTCATATTCTAAAGGTTGTATAACACGTTGGAATATTAGACATTCAGCCCGTCTGATCTGCTCATAGGTTTCGTGAAAATGTTCATCCAAATAGTGCGGTAAGATGGTTCCTGCTTTAAAAACTTCCATGGCTTTTTGCCAATAAAGAGGTAGATATTTACCATCGCCGCGTAAGTAAGCATCGCCCTTTTCAATGGGGCCTGGGTCACATTTGTTTTTTAGGCCATGATGAATACCAGCTAATACGGCAGCCATAACCATATAAGGATTGGCATCTGCTCCAGCAACCCGATGTTCAACACGTACTGATTTCTCATCGCAATGGGGGATTCGAAGCGATACTGTTCGGTTATCTACGCCCCATGCACGATTTACAGGTGCATAAGACCCTGATTGTAAACGACGATAGCTATTGGCATTTGGTGCAAAGATAAGCATTGCCTCAGGCATCGTGTCCCGAAGACCACCGATGGCATGACGTAAGGTCTCGTTCATGGGTATATTGGTTTCAGGATCGATTGGACCTGCGAAATAGTTATTTCCTTCTTCATCAACTAATGAACAATGGATATGTGTGCCGTTACCAGCTTCACCTTCAAAAGGTTTTGCCATAAATGTGGCGCAATAGTTATGTTTTAAAGCAACGTTTTTAATAATTCGCTTTAACATAACTGCGTCATCAGCGGCCTTTAATGGATCATCGCAATGGTTTAGGTTGATTTCATATTGTCCCGCCGCATATTCCTTTACTGCTGTATCAGCAGGGATACCCTGTAGGCGGCAAGCTTCGGCAATATCTGCTAGAAACTCATCATATTCATATAACTCATCAAGTGCGTAGCATTGTGTGGTGGTTTGCATGCGTTTCATACTGTTAGATATTGCCAGTTTTGCACGCCCATTTGCATCTTGCTCATTTGAAAGGATGTAAAATTCTAACTCCACGGCAACAACAGGCTTCAATCCCATATCTGTGAAAGGTTGAATGGCGTTTTGAAGAATTTTGCGCGGATCACCAAAAAATGCTTCGCCATTATCGTCATACATCGACGCCATAATTTGTGCACGTGGTTCTGCAGCCCATGGAACAATAGACAGCGTATCAGAAATTCCGAAGCATGGCAGATCAGGATCACCATCGGAAGATCCATAAGATGTTGTTTCTTCGCAATTTTGTCCTGTAGTATCCATTAAATAAATTGATCTAGGAAGGCGTATACCATCTTCGTATAGTTTGGTGGCGCCTTCAATTGTTACGCGTTTTCCACGTAAAACCCCATTCACGTCCGGGATCATCATATCAATGCTTTGTATATCCGGATGCTTTTTGAGAAACTTTTCAAGTTCCTCTTTTGTAATTCTTTTTCCCATTTTACAGCCACCTGTTGATTTTTATGTGGGACAGTTCATCTTCCCTTATGATCATCTATTGAAATCTCTATTTAATTAGATAATAATGTGATCACAAATATGAAACAACCAAAATGGTGATTGATGTCAAAACTTCACGATTGGATCAGTGAGAACAAAATTGACGAAGTAGAATGTTTGGTACCAGATATTACAGGTATCATGCGCGGTAAGATCCTGCCCGCAGACAAATTTCTAAGCGGATTAAGCAATAAAGGCCTACGTCTACCTGAAGTGATTTTTAATCAGGTAGTGACAGGTGATTTCTGTGATGAATCCGAAGTCGTAGATGAAACCAACAATGATATTTTGATGGTTCCAGACGAAGCAACAATGCAAATTGTACCTTGGTATGATGAACCTGTAGCACAGGTGATTTGCGATGCGTATTATCTAGATGGCGAATCTTTGGTCGATATTGCACCACGTTCCATCTTGAAAAACGTATTGAAAATGTATGATGAGAGAGGATGGAAACCGGTTGTAGCACCGGAACTTGAGTTCTATTTCATTGATAAGAATACAGATCCACAACAAAATCTTGAAGCCCCCATTGGCTTGAGCGGACGTCGCGAGTATGGTCGTCAAGCTTACGGTATTGAGGCTGCAAATGAATTCGACCCTGTTGTAGAAGATATTTATGAATTTTGTGAGCGATCCAATCTGGATGTGGATACCATGATCCACGAAGCAGGCTCTGCACAGATGGAAATTAACTTTAACCATGGTGATCCGCTTTCATTGGCAGATCAGGTGTTTATGTTTAAACGTACAGTGCGCCAAGCTGCTTTCAAACATAATATCTATGCCACCTTTATGGCAAAGCCGTATCATAACGAGCCGGGTTCTTCCATGCATATCCATCAATCTATCGTGGATGCGGAAACCGGTGAAAATATTTTTGTTACCAAGACAGGTAAAAATTCCAAATATCTGATGCAGTATATTGCCGGTCTTCAGAAATATTGTCCGGCGGCAATGCCTTTCTTTGGGCCTAATGTGAACAGTTATCGTCGTATTTCTCCTTATACAGACGCGCCGATTAATACGCATTGGGGGTATGACAACCGAACTGTTGGTATTCGTGTTCCAGATAGCGAACCAGTGGCTCGTCGTGTTGAAAACCGTTTGCCTGGTGCGGATGCAAACCCGTATTTGGTGATGGCGGCAACACTTGCCTGTGGTTTGTTAGGCATTCAGGAAAATCGTAAGCCAACAAAGCCGATTGATGGGGATGCGTATCGCTTGAAATTCAATTTGCCGCGTCATCTTGGGGATGCGTTGAATAAGATGAATTCAGCGCGCCCATTGAAAGATATGTTGGGGGAACGTGTGATCAAGAACATTCAGGAAGTGAAGCATTTCGAGATGGAATTACATCATCGGGTGGTAACTTCATGGGAACGTGAGCATCTGTTACTTAATGTTTAAATACACGTGATTGAAAGCGAAGAAGGGAGCCCTATGGCTCCCTTTTTATTTACAATTGGTAATTGGAAATTAAGACCGATAGGGCTGCGGCCGCCCATCTCAAATTTAGATCTGGATCTCCCGCGGGCCCTAATTGGTTGTATTGATCGACATATGCATTGACACCTGCATAGCTTCCTTCCCTACTGAAATGCCCCACAACGGAATAAGTTCTCTGCCAAGCCGTATTGTCACAGTAATAATTTTGCCTACGAACTATCATTCCATCAAAACGTTGATGTGGTGCAAATGAACTCCAGACTGGGTCAGGAGCGCAACCGACAATATTTCCGATAGATTGCATGGCCAAATTTTCAAATTGTATAGATGCCTGTTGTACATAGTTTTGTATTAAATGAGGTGCTACATTTGGTGCTACCACGCTTTTGAAATACAGTCGAACATCTGATGTTGAATCTTCAGCTACACAAATAGCACCCTCGTTATGCACTTCCATTTCATTAGGGATGCTGAGTGTTGCACCTGTTTGTTCATCAACCCACATGTCATAATGGATGTTTTCCAATCTGATTGGATCAATAAATGTGCTCCAATTGTTGACCATTGTTAAAAAACTGTTTGGATCATCCAGCTGTGGAGAACTATGTACAGATTTTACTATATCTTTAAGTGTTCGTGTCCCGATTTTGAAGTATCTTCTTCCTCCACATTCCAGTATTTCGTTAACTTCTGTGATTGATTCAAGTGTGGCGCCGCTGGAGTAAGAAAAGGCAATATCCACTTTATCATCAATATTTATGCTAGAAGAATCTTCATTGCTATTTAATAAATGATCAACATAACTGACGGGAATACCCCAATTTAACATTGCTGATCCACCGTCTAGTCCTCCATCAACAATACCAATTAAATCGCCGTTCTGATTTATGATAGGGCCCCCCGAAGATCCTGCCTTAACAATCGCAGTAAGTCGGAAAGCATCTATCCCAAGATCCGGAATACCTAAACTAGCAATCTTTGCACGTGCTTCATCGTTTAAGATTTCAGATAATTTAGATACATTCAGTCCCACGGCTCCCTGACTTTCTTGCCAATTAACAGTATTTAGCGGGAATCCGATTGTCGCTAGTTTCATACCTGCTGAATGGGATTGCTTTGATGCAATAAAATCACTATTAGGGGCATTATTAACCTCAAGTAGGGCTAGATCTGCATGTGAAAGTATCTTATTTACTTTTGCGCTACGACTAATTCCGTAATGCACATAGGAAATGTTAATATCGGAACAATTCGCAACTGAATGTAATGTTGTGATTACGGTATTAGATTTTTGCCATACAAATCCCGATGATGTTCTACGATCAACGCTTCCAGAACAACCTTTTGATGTGACACGAACAACTGCACGTGCCGTGTCCAGTATTGTTTGGTTTGATACGGCATGAGTCTGCGCAAAAGCTAAAGTATCATAAGTTGTTACTATCAAGAGGAAAAGTATTGAGGCAAATATGGGTAAGATGCACTTCATTGGTGTATGTTTATTTGAGATTTTATCTCTAATTCCTAGAGGATTTTTCGTAGTATTGTGAAGCATATTATTTATTCGCATATCGCACTCCATACTTTCATGTAAGCAGTTAGATCTTTGTCTTCGAGAAGCTTAGCTAAATCTGGCCATGGAGGGGGAGCAAGTTTCCATGTATTGAAAGCTTCCATGGCATTAGGACTATTAGAGATATTAGTGTCAGTGCATGCCCCTTCGGATACATTAGAAAAAACAACAGAATTCACAGGTGATACATTTGTTTTACCAGTGTTACCTTTTTTTTCTGTATCGAGACCAGTTAATTGAAAAACTGCTACACGTCTGGCTAAATCTTCATTTTGTAGAACATCGTTAGAAATATTATAAAGTTCGGATAAAGAGGGGGAAAGTAGGTTGTGCGTTCTTGTATAAATGCTACTTGGGAGCGCAATTAATAATCCAAGTGAGAATAATAACAGTGAAAAATAATCAATGGGGCGTTTTACAGATGAATCGTCATTCTTAAATCTATCTAACACAGGTCCTGCAAGACCTATAGCAGCAGTTGCTAATGCGAGAATAGTTGAAAGAATAGAAGCGATCACAGGGCTAACTGATAATCCAGCGATTAAGCCTGTAACAATTCCTAAAATAAAAGACGCCAACCATTGCATGGATATTCCCCCATCCACTGCTCATTTTATGAGTCTGATTTTATTCCAATAACACTCTTAAAATGGGAGAATATTATATGTATAGATAGTAAAGGTTGTCAATTTTTTGTATTAAAAATATGTAAGAAATTGATATTATGTTCTAATAATATTGAATTTTAAGATTAAAAATTTTGTTACTTGTGATCGGCATATGATCAACTTTGTAATATGTTGCATTCATTATATTTGTCGCACACTCGCTGTGAAATATCATTTTATACAATGTTTTATGTAACATAATCAGCATTAAGATTGTGCTCTTTAGCAAGCTTTAACTAACTTAAAAAGTTAGAGCAATATTTGTAATTAAGATATTAAGATGAAATGTGATCACATTGTCGATTTTCTTTGCATTCTCCATTTTTGTAGTGTAATTGTGATCACAAATAGAGGCGTTCTGTCTCCGAAGAAATTTAAAGAGGTTGAGGGGCACCCCTCATATAAATGTGAAAACATATAGGTGTGATTATGAATAAGATTAGAAATTACGATAAAGCCGCTATTAAGAAAGCGGATAGCGAACATCATTTCCATCCATTTACAGATTCAAAAGGTTTGGATGACGAAGGTGGCGCGCGCGTAATTGTACGTGGAGACGGTTGTTACCTATATGATATTGATGGTGAGAAGATTCTTGATGGCATGGCGGGTCTTTGGTGCACAAACATTGGCTATGGTCGCGATGAATTAGCTGACCTTGCTGCGGAGCAAATGAAAGAACTCGCTTATTACAATACTTTCTTCAAAACAACGACAGCACCAGCAGCATTACTGGCTGAAAAATTGTGTTCATTGCTACCAGATAATTTTAACCATGTGTTCTTTTCAAATTCTGGTTCTGAGGCGAATGATACAAACTTACGTTTGGCACGTACTTATTGGCAACATGTTGGTAAACCAAATAAGAAAATTATTATTTCCCGTACAAATGCCTATCATGGCTCCACAGTTGCTGGTGCCAGCCTAGGTGGAATGAGCGGCATGCATAAGCAAGCAGGCCTTGAAATTGGCGGCATTGAGCATGTGATGCAACCTTATTGGTGGGGTGAAGGCGGTGATATGTCCGAAGATGAATTCGGCCTTCATGCAGCAAAAGAAGTTGAAAAGAAAATCCTGGAAGTTGGCGCAGATAATGTAGCTGCGTTTATTGGTGAACCATTCCAAGGTGCTGGTGGTGTGATCATCCCACCAAAAACATATTGGCCTGAAATCAATCGTATCTGTAAAGAGCATGATATTTTGTTGATTTGTGATGAAGTTATCGCGGGCTTCGGTCGCACAGGTAACTGGTTCGGATTGGAAACATTTGGTATCGAGCCTGACTTGATGACCATGGCAAAAGGGTTGTCTTCTGGCTACTTGCCTATTTCTGCAACAGGTGTAAGTGACCGCGTATGGGAAGCTTTCTACAAAGCAGGCGATGATTTTAACCATGGCTATACATATTCCGGTCATCCCGTGGCGTCCGTGGTTGCTATGCGCAACTTGGAAATCATCGAAGAAGAAGGCTTGGTTGAGAAGGTTAAAAATGAAACAGGCCCTTATCTTGCTAAACGCTTGGAAGAATTAAAAGACCATCTAATTGTGGGTGAGGTACGTTCTGTTGGTCTTGTTTGTGCGATCGAACTTACGAATGATAAAGAGGCACGTACACGTTTCCCGAATGAAGGTCGTGCAGGTACAGTTTGTCGCGATCATTTCTTTAAACGCAATGTGATCATGCGCGCTTGTGGTGATGTCATGGTTGCATCCCCGCCACTGATCGCAACAAAAGCAGATATTGATCTTTTGATTGATACTGCGCGCGAATGTTTAGATGCAACAGCCAAAGACCTTGGTGTAATGTAAAACTTTATTTTACAAGTACAGAAGCATTAAAGGCCTCGGATATTCCGAGGCCTTTTCTTTTGCCAGTTTCCATCTTTACAAGAAAACCCCCTCAAATAAAGAGGGGGGTAAGGGAGTTGGAGGGGGTATTCTAAATGTCGTAATCTTTTTTAGCTTTTATTTAGACTGCTTGAACAGGGAGGCAGTTGTGTCTAAACAAAGTTTCTATTTATGCGATTTATTAATTTATATCAAATTTTATTTAAATCGACAATAGTTTATTTTAAAATTTCTAAAAAAATATCCAATTAGAAATTTAATTACCAATCACTCCTAAAAATTCCTGATGAAATCTTCTACATTTGGGCGAGTTACATCTCTTGGCTTCTCTGACGCTGTGCCTAAATACAGAAAGCCAATAATTTCATCCTTGTCAGCCATGCCAAGAGATTTTTTTACGTGGCTGTGGAATGCTGGCCATCCTGTTAGTAACACTCCGCCAAACCCTTTGGCTTGTGTGGCAAGTAAAATGTTTTCCGCAGCACATGAAGTTGCGACGATCTGTTCTGCAGGTGGAACCTTTGGATGGTCTTCAGTGATTTCTGCCCAAATAGCGACGATTAAAGGTGCACGTAAGGGTTTTAAGCGGATGTTATTTAAATCTTCTTCTGTGCTTTCAGGTTTATCTTGTTTAAGCGCTTCAGCAAAGACATCGCCCAGTTTGTTGCGATCCTCACCGTCTAAAATCGTAAAACGCCATGGACGCACAACTCCATGATCAGGTGCACTCATACCTGTTTGCAGGATTTCAATAAGACCTTCTCCACGTGGGGCTGGCTCTGTAAGTAAGTCTGCTTTGACTGAACGGCGTTCGTTAAGTGCTTTAATTATATCCATCGTTGAAAGTCCTATTGTTAAGAATTATTATTAATTAGATAGGTGCGCTTGTTTCTACTGTCAAGAGAAGGGGGGCTAATCTGTATAGTCATCCAGATTACTATTAAAGATTTTCATCTCCCCAATAATCCATTCCTTAAATTGATCAGCTTGCGGTTGTTTTGTTTTTGATATCGGCGTTAGCAAATTAATCCAATAATCGGTGATTTCTATTTCTGAAACCGGTCGGCAAAGAAATCGTTTGTTTAGCAGGTCATGACAGGAAATGTGGTCTCCAAGTGCAATACCTGATTTTTGTAACGCCATTTTAATGGGGAAGGCTTCATCTATAAGTAGCGGGCCTTTATTGTTATAATTTCTTTCTTCTATCCCCATCTTCTTTAACCATCTAGGCCACCAATGCAAGCTACCTTCATGCAATTTTACGGCCTCTTGAAGCAAGCGATATCCATCATTGTTAAAGTCATTCAGTAAACTTTGAGTGCATACGGGAAAGTCATGCATGCGATGTAACTTTATGCTATGCGCTGTGGAAGGTTGTACATCTCCCAAGAATATTTCTAGGTCGACGTGAGGAAGAGGGGCATATAGCTCTGTGATACTATTAAAGCGTATTTCCAATTCCATTTCGGGCAAGTCATGTTGGATTTTTTCCATACGTGGTAAAAGCCAATATTCGGCAAAAGCAGGATAGACGCCCAAAATAACTTTTTTATTTTGGCTGGCTGGCAATTCTTTTGGGAACATGAGCGCTGTATTATCAGCAATTTCTTTTAGATGCTGGCTAACCACATTTAGATATTCTTCGCCTTTTTCCGTAAGCTGATTATTTCGACCTACTTTTTCAAAAAGTTTGGCGCCCAGATATTCTTCCATCTGTTTTAACTGTCGGCTAACTGCGGATTCGGTTACTGATAATTCCTCTGCAGCGTCTTTCAAATTTAGATGGCGACCATAGACCTCAAAGGATTTTAAGGCATTTAATGGTGGAAGTTTACTTTGCGTCACAGGCGAAAACTCGATACTTGCTAAAAACTCAATAAAGATATCATAGAAACTCAATAGTTCTATTTGTCGAAGCATCTTATCTTGCTGGCAATGATTGAAAAGAAAATTCAGAGGATAACAATGACTGAAAATTTTCCGGGTCCAAAAACACTCGATGTTCTAAAGCGTGGTATTCCCATTTTTAAGAATGGTTTGCGTTTTGATGAAGAAATGCAAAAAGCAACGCAACGTGGATATCGTTCACCAAGACAGATTGTGATCAGTAAAGCATCTGGTGATTTTATTTGGGATATGGATGGGAAACGTTATATCGATTTCCAAAATGGATGGGCTACGAACCCGATTGGGAATGCACATCCCGAAATTATTGAAGCTGTCCATTTGGCACATAAACAATTTGGTTTCCATTATGATCATCCGTTACGTTATGATTTGGCTGAAAAACTTGTGTCGATCATGCCGGATAAATCACTGACGCGCATTAATTACGAAGTTTCCGGATCAGAGGCTGCTGAATCCGCATTACATCTTGCATTAACGCATACCAAACGCCGATATATCATCACATTCACATCATGCTTTCATGGCGAAAGTTTGGGCACGAAGTTGATGAGTGGATATACCAGTGAAAGAAATCGTTATCTTGAAGCTTGGGGCGGTGGGGTAATCAAAGCGCCATATCCTTATAGTGATCAGAAACCTGCGGGTATGTCACGTGAGCAATATGTCGATTATTGTTTATGGTATCTGGAAAACCACATTACTGAATATATGGTCCCTAAAGATAATATTGCAGGCATATTCATTGAACCGGGATTAGCCGAAGGTGGGAACTGGATCCCACCAACAAAGTTTTTGCAAGGCATTCGTGAGATTTGTGATCGTAATGATTGGCTGATGATTGTGGATGAAGTCCTGACTGGCTTAGGTCGTACTGGCAAGATGTGGGCAATCGAAAGTTATGATGTGAAGCCGGATATCCTCGTTATGGGGAAAAACCTATCTGGCGGGATCGAACCCTGTGCCGGAGTTGCCGCAACAGATGAAATTATGGGTGATAATCCTGAGTTTAGTACCGGATCCACATTTGCAGGTACGCCAGCAGGTTGTGCAGCCGCCCTGAAAACGCTTGAAATTTATGAGCGTGATGGTGTTGTGGAACATGCAGCGAAGATGGGGCGTCTTGCTGAAGAAATCATGAAGGACTGGGAGCAATATCCCGTTGTCCGTCAGATACGATCCAACGGGTTGCTGATGGGCGTTGCTTTCCAAAGCCCTGATGGTAATCGGGAGGATGACTGGTTATATTCACGTGCTGTACGTGGTCGCATGTTACAAAATGGTGTTTGGGCGATTTCAGATCGCGAACAAGCCATCCGAATGTATCCGGCCTTGAATATTGACGAAGAAAATCTTCGTGAAGGCCTTGCGATTATGGAAGAAGCCATCAAGCTAGTCAGCCAGGTCGGACATGATGAAGGTGACGGTCCTGCTTGGCCAACAGGGGTCGCTGGTTTCTAAAGGTTAAAATCTAAGCCAGCGGAGTTTGATGAGGCAAAATGCTGAAAAAATACCGCTGGCAAAACCAGCAAGATGTGCTTCCCATGCAACACGGTCGCCATCTGTGCCAGTCGGTACAAAGATGAATAGCAAATTCATCCCGATCCAAATCACCAAAAAAGTCATAATCCGATCTTTCGTGGCAAAAGGCATTGATGCAGGGATACCGACCTTTGCCAATATCCAAGAGAAATAGAGAAGTGCGCCCAATATCGCAGAAATTGCACCAGAAGCCCCTAGAACAGGGGTTTGTGATCTTGGGTCAATAAGAGTAAGAACCAAGACACCTGAAATTGCCCCTATTACCCAGATGAGCAATAATCTTTGCGTTCGAACCATATGATAAAGGGCTGTTCCAAAGGCTAGAAACATTCCTACGTTAGAAAAAAGATGCAACCAGCCGGAATGTACTAAAGTGTATCCAATCGGTGATATGAATGAAGCCAGTGGATCAAACCAAAGCAATTCGGCATTACTGTAACGGACCGGAATATAAACCAGTTTCACTAAAAGAAATTCCACAATGTCAGTTGGGAAATAATGAATAACGATATGCATTAAGATCAGAATTAAGCTGATCCATTTAATCGGTGCAGGTAAATTAAACATTGGTTCAGATGGTTGTGCATTTGAATGCGGGGTCATCTGATCGTCATTTTCGCTCACGGGCATATCCTGTTTTATATTAATTCATTGAATTCAAACTAATCTTGCCACCTATAAATAGGCAAGGCATTATTAATTAAATAGTTGCGAAATAATAAAAATCAAATCGGGGGAAATCATGTTAGCTCAATGGTTGGAACGTTCAGGGCAAATCTATCGGGATCATACAGCGATAGCATTGGGAAAACGTGCCTATATGTCTTATGGTGACTTGGCTGAACGTGCCGCTAAATTTGCAATGGCCAGTAAAGAACTGCTCGATCTTGAGAAAGGCGACCGAGTTGCGATCTTTGCGACCAATTGTCCCGAGTTTTTAGAAATTTTATATGGTATTTGGCATGCCGGGCTTGCAGCTGTGCCGATCAACAACAAGCTACATCCGCGAGAAGTCCAAGATATTCTGGATGATAGTGGTGCCAAGATTTGCTTTATCAGCGAAGATCTTTATGGGAAATGGCCCATCAGTGAACCTGAAAAATGTAAGTTAAATATTATCGGTGATGATAACTATGATGATCTCTTCCTTGGGGCAGCTGCTTTAGTTCATAAACCTGACTTAGATGAAATGGCTTGGTTATTCTATACCAGCGGCACCACAGGAAAGCCCAAAGGAGCGATGTTAAGTTATAGAAATTTGATGGCAATGTGTAATGGTTATCATGCTGATGTTGATAAGGTCTTACCGGGGGAATCTATTATTCATGCCGCCCCGATGAGCCATGGGTCAGGGCTTTATGCTTTGCCACAGGTTGCTATGGGAGCTGTGAACGTTATTCCTGAAAGTGGCAGTTTTGAACCGAAAGAAATTGAAGAGCTTTATCAGTTTTGGCGTGAAGCTACTATGTTTGCTGCACCAACGATGGTCAGTCGTATGGTTGCTGCTAATTTAAATCCATATGGTTTAAAGAAAATCGTCTATGGAGGCGGGCCGATGTATGTAGCTGATGCCAAAAAAGCTCGTGATATGTTCCCTGGCCGTCTTACGCAGATATACGGGCAGGGGGAGAGCCCCATGTCGATTACTGTTTTACCATCAGTGATAATTGAAGATACACAGCATCCACAATGGGAAGAACGATTGGCATCAGTTGGTTTTTCTAATCAGGCCATTGAAGTCATGATTGGTGATGAAGATGGAAATCCTGTTGGATTAGATGAAACAGGCGAAATTATGGTACGTGGTGAGGCCGTGATGTTAGGGTATTGGCAAAATCCAGAAGCAACTGCTAAGACGATACGTGATGGCTGGTTATATACAGGTGATATGGGGGCTATGAACGAACAAGGCTTTATTACCCTAAAAGATCGCTCTAAGGATGTGATTATTTCAGGTGGGAGTAATATCTATCCGCGTGAAGTAGAAGAGGTCCTTTTATCTCATCCAGACGTTTCTGAAGTTTCGGTAATTGCACGCCCGGATCCAGAATGGGGGGAAGTGCCCATTGCTTATCTGGTTGGAGATGTCAAAGATGCTGATTTGGATCAACTCTGTCTTGAAAATATGGCGCGTTTTAAGCGTCCAAAAGCCTATATTCGCTTAGAAGCTTTACCAAAAAACAACTATGGAAAAATTTTGAAGACAGAACTGAGAAAAATGGATCAAATGGCCTAGGTTAAGAACCTTTAGAAGCTTTTACGCTAACGGGGGTTGAATAAAACCAGCGGAACTGTTTTTCATTCATGCGCAAGACAACATATCCCAATGGGATCATAAGTAAGACAGAGAAGACAATCCTGCCCAATAATACACCTGTCCAATCAGCGCCTAATGTCATTACGATTAAAGTATCTTCTATCAATGAATGGCTTAGACACATAAAGCAGATAGCCAGAAAGATACTTTTGGGTTTCAGGTGATCTTTTTCCACTTCACGAATAATCAATCCGCCACCAAAGGAGAGACCAAGTAATGCACCGATCATAGTTAGTGGTGCTGCGTTTGGTCCGATTCCCATGATCCGAAGGGTGGGGGCTAACAACTTGGTGAGTAAATTAGTAATGCCTGTGATTTCAAGTATTTTTAGAAGTACCATAAGTGCCAGAATAATCCAGAAAACCCAAAACAGTGAAACTGCATTATTGATACCCCACGATAACCAACTACCGTCACTTTGCACTTCTGCTGCCCATATCACTTGTGCAGGTTCCTGAAGAAAATCAAAGCCGGTGTAAATAGCATTAAGAATGCCAGCCAAGACAAAGGCGGAAACAAGACGAAGCATTGATGTGAAGAAGAAACTGCAACCAGCTTTTTGTGCGATGCGTTGTTCCACAGGTAGGCCATGGGCAATCACCAACATAGTCCACAGAATAGTGGCGCTGGCAATGCTATATTCCATAGTGTCTAAAAGGGGAAGCAATGCCGCAGCAGCGCCGTAGATACCTACAAGCAAGCCTGTTGCCAGCACAACGGCTGTTTCTGCAGGCAAGCCCACAAGTTCCATAACTGGTGCACATAGCCAGGACACCCATTCAACAATCCCTAGACGGATTGCGAATTCTACTAAAATCATCACGGGAACCATTACTTTAAGCAAAACCCAGTAAAGAGAAATACTTTCAAGCACGACATCACGTGCCACTTTTAAAGCTGTAGACATGGTTAACCCCGTATGTGATTTATGCCAATAATTTGGCAAGATTATTTTTAATTGTTGATCTCTTTAGCAAGGCGAACAGCAGTTTGTCCACATCTTGCACCTTGTTGAGGCATAATAAAGTAGCAATCATTATAAGGTGTTCGGATCGCCTCTGTGCCATCACGTCCAATTAAGCTGTCCTTATGAGGCATTTTTTGAAGAGGTTCAGGTGATAAGTCAAAGAAGAAGGCATCATTTTTGACCGTTACAACGTCAGTAACTTCAAGGATTTTTTGTGGTTTTGCTCTATCGGAAAGATATGGAGAGGCAACCCCATCTGAAATCATTTTAAAATGATGTAAAAAACGATAGCTGGCTTCGATTGCAACGGTGGCAGAGGATTTATGCCAATGTTGGCCACATTCAATAAGCAAAGCGTTCTTCAAGGATGCTGGGTTGTTAAAATCGCCATAATCTCTTAGTCGACATCCTGATGCATGCCCTTCATCAATGACTACAATTTCTGACGCTAACACAGATTGTGCAAGATTTAGCCCTTTTTCACTTGGGCCACAAAGAGTGATGGGCGGGCAAATGTCCCCCATTGAGTGTATGTCTAAAAGATAATCAAGATCGTCAATAATAGGGCGTATTTGCTGTGCACGTCTTTTTTCTTTAGTGTTGGCAGGACCATTTAGCGATACGGGGTCCCAAATACGATTAAAATCTTCATCTACATAGCGGCTGGCATAAGGGCGATCTGGGTTAAATAGTTCATAAGCACCAATATTCATAAATATCAGGCTGAGTTTTCCAATTAGAGGGCGGGTGTTGTTTTTCAAAAGGTGGGTTAGGGCAACAGAACCACAAATCTCATTGCCATGAATGATAGCAGAGATCCCAACATGTGGACCTTCGATGCCGCTATCAAACTGGTGTACGAAGTCTATCCCCGTATTTCCTTCACGAAAGGCGGAGATATCCGGCGCCTTTATTTCAATTTGATCAAGCATCCACAAAACCTTTATGTCCTATTCGCGTTAGGATAGAAGGATTTGCAGATGCCTGTCAAAGCTCCATTAAAAATTATACTTTATCCAAGGTTGTTGCCGCACCATCGACACCAAAAACCTGACCACTTACAAAACGGCCTTCATCACTGCACATAAACAGGGCGGCATTTGCAATATCTTCAGCTACGATAAAGGTACGCATAGAGGTTTGTTTTTCGTAACTTATACGAATAGCTTCCGGGGTTAAGCCAGTTGTTTCTGCTTCTGCGGCAATGACACGAACCATACGGTCCCCATCAACAGAACCCGGACAGATGGTATTAACTCGAATATTATCTTCACCCAGTTCCATGGCCCAGGTTTTGGCCAAACCAACGACAGCCCATTTACTAGCTGCATAAGGGCTGCGATAAGGGTATCCCATAATACCTGCTGTTGAAGAGATATTAATAACCGCACCGGATTTCTGAGATTTCATAATTGGTGCCACATATTTCATGGTCAACATAGTGCCTTCCACATTCACGGCCATACATTGGCGCCATGCATCAATTTCTTGTTCTTCAATCGGGCCTGTTTGTCCTGCGACACCCGCATTATTTACAAGGGCATCAATCTGGCCAAATTTATCGTGAATGTCTGAAATCATCCCTTTCACAGCTTCTTCATCAGCAACGTTAAGTTGGTAAGTTACAATTGAAGGATAAGTCTCCTTCATCGTTGCTAAAGCAGCTTCATCCATATCACAAATGGCAACTGTTGCATCTTCTGCTAAGAAGCGCTCGGCAGTTGCTTTTCCGATGCCACTAGCACCAGCTGTTATGAGAGCAACTTTGCCCTTCAGTCTTGTCCCTGTCATATATGTATTCTCCAATTGAGATATTGTTATTTTATGGAGAGCAGAATGACAGTTCGTTGAGCAGGCGAATACATAAATAATCGGTCAAATATTGCCTGTTTTCGACGATCTAAAAAGAAAAAATGCAGATATCTGGGAAATGTATACATAGTTCTTTGATACATATACGTAGCTTTGCGCTGTTCGCTTTATAAAAGACCTCAGAAAAATCCAATATTTTTGTATTAAAGGAAAAGTACAATGTTCTCTCGTATGATTGCAGATATGATGGTAGCACCATCAAGTTCTCCAGTTTTTAATAATCCTTCTGATCATGATTTATCTTATTCAGATGTATCTTTTTCAACACAAGATGGGGTTGAACTATCTGGTTGGTTGATTAAGGGAAGTAAAGAAAAGGTAATTATCCAAACACATTTTGGTGTTCAATGTAGTCGTTCTGGGTATACACCAAAAGATAAAGGTATGATTAGACCTTGGAAACAAGATATTAATTTTCTACGCCAAGCCAAAACCTTTGTGGATCAAGGTTATACTGTGTTGATGTATGATATGCGCCATCACGGAAATAGCGGATCAGGTAAAAATCCATGGATCACATGGGGAGAGGAAGAGGGAAGGGACGTAGTCGCCGCTGTCGATTTTATTTCCAATCATCCGGATTATAAGCAAGCAAAAATTGGATTAATGAGTATTTGTATGGGCGCATCCGCAAGTATCTGGGGGTTTGCTCGGAAAAAAGGTTTGGCAAATTATCCCAATATCAAAGCAATGATTTTAGTTCAGCCGCTAAGATATGCTGTTTTTGCCAAAAAACTCGGTATTCCAAAGTTTCTTGCGAAAAGTGCAAACAAGTACAATATGAAACGAGGTGGCGCTGACTTATTCCAAAGCTTTTTCAAATATGTTAGTCGAGTGAGTGTACCGACTATGGTTATCCAAAATACAAATGATCCTTGGACTAATTTGGAGGCGTTAGAATCTTTCTATAATCAATTACCAGTTGAGAAAGAAATGATGTTGATAGAGTTGGAAAAAAACCGATTTGCCGCATATGACTGGATTGGCGTTAACGCCGATAAATATTTACCATTTTTTGCTAAACATATGAAGTAATGAGGAAGATATGATGCTAAAATGGATTATAATTTCTAGTACTATTTTTCTAAGTTTGGCGGTTGTGACAGCTAAGGCCGGTCAGAAATCCATACATAGCGAAACATATATTAATGCATCTCCAAAAGATGTATGGCAGGCTTTATTTAACCTAGAAAAATATGAGAAATGGAACCCAGTAATGCGTCCGCTATCTGGCAAAATGGTTGAAGGAGGGAAAATAAGATATCACTTTATAGAAAGCGAAAGTAAAAGTTATGAACTTAGTGCAGAGGTTAAGAAAGTGACACCTCAAAGCCTTATTAATCAAAGAGGTGGTTACCCGTTAATTCTAAAGTTTGATCATAAATATATTCTGGAGCCATCAGGTTTAGGAACAAAATTTATCATTCACGAGGAGTATAACGGTATCTGGGTGCATTTTTGGGACCCTTCATTCGTCCAACATCTTTATGATAAAATAGGTGTATCATTGAAAACATATTTGGAAAATGAGGAGTGAGGTGGTTTATGAATGACATTATTCGAATAAGTTCCATTGAACAGGTCCATAAAGCGTTAGGATTTTCAGCACCTCGTCACCCGCTTGTTTCACTTATACCAATTGATAAGTCTATAGTAGAATATGATTATGGTGACGCGACTTATGTATTTGATTTTTATCAAATAAGTTTAAAGGCAGGCATTATAGGCAGTGTTACATATGGTCGAAACTCTTATGACTTCAGCGAGGGGTCTATGATTTTTAGTAAGCCCGGCCAAGTGTTTCAATTTAAAGAGAAGAAAATGATAGATGAAGAAGTTGAAGGAGGGTGGACGCTACTTTTTCATCCCGATTTGATTATAAAATCTAATCTTGGAAAAAATATAAACCAATACAGCTTTTTTACTTATGATGTATCGGAAGCCTTACATATATCTGATGAAGAACGTGCGACACTTGATCAACTGGTAGCAAAAATTGAGCGAGAATATAAACAGAATATTGACCGTCACTCACAGAAGTTAATTATTGCCAATATTGAGCTTATTTTGGATTATTGTCTTCGTTACTATGACCGTCAATTTTATATGCGTAGTAATCTCAATCAAGATCTTATTAGTAGATTTGAGGCAATGTTACAGCAATATTTTGATGAAGAACGTTGTTTGGATGAGGGAATTCCTACAGTTACCTTTTGTGGGGACAGTTTGAATATGTCCCCACAGTACCTTAGTGACATGTTAAAAAAAGAAACAGGGCAAACAACTCTACAACATATTCAGAATTTTGTGATCGAACGTGCGAAAGTTCAATTGCTTAACACTAAAGAACAAGTAAGCCAGATCGCTTATGGTTTAGGCTTTGAATATCCGCAACATTTTAGCAAACTGTTCAAAGCCAAGACAGGTATGAGCCCAGCTGAATTCAGAACAGTTCACTAAGAAAATGTTATAGTTATGAGTTGCTTTTAAGCCACAGCTTTTAATGGTTTTGATATAGCAGCCTTAAGATCACTTATGATGTCATTAACATCTTCCAGACCAACGGATAATCGGATCAGGCCTTCGCTAATGCCATGTTCAAGACGTTCCTCTTCGGTATAGGTTGAGTGTGTCATACTGGCGGGATGCTGAATTAATGTTTCCGCATCCCCAAGACTTACGGCTCGCTTGATAAGCTTCAGATTATTCATCATGTCGATGCCAGCTTGATAGCCATCAGTTAATTCAAAAGCGATCATGCCGCCAAAATCTGACATTTGTGATTTTGCTAAATCATATTGTTCAAAGCTTTCAAGACCGGGATAATATACTTTGTTGATTGCCGGATGTTTTTCTAATTCTTTTGCGACGATCATCGCGTTTTTGCAATGTTCACGCATACGAAGTTGCAATGTCTTGATACCGCGTAGAACAAGCATAGCCGTAAACGGGGCCATGACTGCACCGGTCATATCTTTCATGCCTACAAGACGAATTTCGGTGATATCTTCTAAACTACCAACAACCAGTCCTGCGACAACATCACCATGCCCTCCTAGATATTTGGTGGCGGAATGAACAACTAAGTCAGCTCCTAATTCGATGGGTCGTGTCAGGACCGGTGTGGCGTAAGTATTGTCGACAACAACGCGTGCTTCAAACTTATGCGTGATGTCAGCAATTGCATTAATATCCACCAAACGCATATTTGGATTAGCTGGTGTTTCGAAATATACAATCTTGGTTTTATCTGAAATCGCTGTTTCAAGATTTGCTGGTTCTGTTAAATCAACATGGGTGATTTGAATACCAAATTTGCTCAAGCCATGGCGCATATAGGCGAAAGTGCATCCATATAGGGTTTTATCGACGATGATTTCGTCACCCGGTTCAAGAAACGTCCAAAATAGGGAGGTAATCGCTCCCATACCTGATGCATTTGCAAGCCCTGCTTCTGCACCTTCAAGACTGGCAATTCTTTGTTCAAGTAAATCAAGGGTCGGATTGGAAATTCGGGAATAGATATGACCAGGGCGTTCGCCTGCAAACATTTCCCCGCCGGCTTCTGCCGTTTCAAAGCAGAATGTTGAGGTAAGATGAAGTGGAGGCGTAAGGGCGCCTTGTTCTTCCATAGGATCATAGCCTTGATGAATTGCACGGGTTGAAAAGCCTAAATTCTTATTGTCATGATCAGCCATAATCTATCTCCAAAATATTATATCAAGATAGTATATGCCCTCGGTAGGGAATAATCCTTGCGTATTATCAGTAATATAGTAAAAATTGAGCAATTTTATGCTTCAATAATTACGATTTAAGGCAGGAAATATGGATGATACTGATTTAAAGATCATAAAAGAGCTGCAAAATGATGGAAGGTTAACCAATCAGGAATTATCTGAACGGGTAAATCTGTCACCGTCTCCTTGTTTACGTCGAGTTAGAAGCTTGGAGGAGCGTGGAGTGATCAAAGGCTATACAGCCTTGGTGAACCAAAAGGAACTTGGCTTACCTGTCACCGTATTTATTCGAATAAGTTTACAGAATCATGATTTGGAACATGTGCAGATATTTGAAGATGCAATCCGGGGGATCGGAGAAATTCTGGACTGTTATTTGATGACGGGGAAAGCGGATTATCTCTTACGTGTGGCTGTTGCGGATTTGGAAGCCTATGAAAAGTTTATGCGTGAAAAAATACACCATATCCCGGGAATAGCTTCAATAGACACAAGCTTCGCCTATGGCGTGGTCAAACAAACGCATACATTTTCATAAATTACTATACGCAAAAAGAGGGCGGCGAGAATACTCGTGGCCGCCCTTTTTGAGGTCACAGGGAGCACCGAACCAGTTAGACGAGACATATCTGTTAGATCAAAAAATCTTTAAGATATGATGTCCATACTGGCGGCTACGAACACCCGCTTGTGCCACCGCAGGTGACACATTTCATGCAGGTGCCGTTACGTACAAGGGTGAAGTTGCCGCAATCGCCACATGCATCTCCCTCGTATCCTTTTGCACGCGCTTCTCTGATTTGGTCGAGACGCGTATCAACCGCTTCCACAGCAGCTTCTGGAGTTGAAGCTGGTGTGACCTGTTCTGGTTGTGATCCAGCATTTTCTGCATTTGGATCATGTAGGCCTGTTGGGCTATTCGGTTCTCCCGGGCCTTTTAAGTTATTTGCAAATTTTGAAATATCCTTCTTGCGGACAAATCCACGGCTGGTCACTCGCTCAATCGCGGCAACGGCTTGTGCATGGCCATCCGGCTGTGCACTTTGCTTGTCACCTTGGCCCATGCTGTCTGGTAACATTTCATCCGGTTGAACATGTGCCAAATCATCACGACCAAGATAGCTGATCGCCAATTCACGGAAGATGTAATCCAATACGGATGTGGACATTTTAATCGCATCATTGCCTTCGACCATGCCGCTTGGTTCAAAGCGGGTGAAGGTATAGGCATCTACATATTCTTCCAAGGGTACGCCATATTGAAGACCGATAGAAATTGCGATTGCAAAGTTGTTCATTAAACTTCTGAACGCCGCGCCTTCTTTATGCATATCAAGGAAGACTTCGCCAAGGCTGCCATCTTCATATTCGCCTGTACGTAAATAAACCTTATGACCACCAACGACAGCTTTTTGAGTATAGCCTTTACGACGATCAGGAAGTTTTTCACGATTAACAATGTGTTTTTCAACGATACGTTCAACAATTTTTTCAGCAACAACGGGTGCCGCTGCAACTGGTTTGCTTTCAACAATTTCTTCTGCTAAATCATCGTCATCAAGAAGTGCGGCGGAAAGTGGCTGGCTCAATTTAGATCCATCACGATACAGCGCGTTAGCTTTCAAACCCAATTTCCAAGAAAGCATGTAGCTCTCACCGCATTCCTCAACAGTCGCACTATTAGGCATATTGATGGTTTTGGAAATAGCACCAGAAATAAATGGTTGAGAGGCTGCCATCATACGAATGTGGCTTTCTGTATTTAAAAAACGTTTACCCAATTTACCACATGGATTAGCACAATCGAAGATCGGAAGATGTTCTTCCTTCAATCCTGGTGCACCTTCCAAGGTCATGGTGCCGCAGACATGACTATTAGCTGCTTCGATGTCTGCTTTACTAAATCCAAGATATGCCAAAAGGTTGAAGTTGAAATCATTTAACTGCGCGTCGGTTAAACCGAGTTCTTTACGACAGAAATCTTCACCTAATGTATATTGATTAAAGGCAAATTTGATTTCGAATGCAGAAACCAAAGCGTCCTCTACTTTGGCCAATGCTTCATCTGTGAAACCTTTTTCTTTTAATGTGGCATGGTTGATTGCAGGTGCATTTAACAAACTGCCATGACCAACGGCATAATCAATAATAGATTGGATAGCATTATCGCCATAGCCGAGGTTTTGTAACGCCTCAGGCACTGTACGGTTGATGATTTTGAAATAGCCGCCGCCAGCAAGTTTTTTGAACTTCACAAGGGCAAAGTCAGGTTCGATACCTGTTGTATCGCAATCCATGACAAGACCAATGGTACCTGTTGGGGCAACTACGGTTGCTTGTGCATTACGATAACCATGCTTTTCACCAAGCTCTAAGGCTTTATCCCATGCTGCAATTGCCGCAGATTTCAAATCATCCTGAATGATATTGGCATGATCCAATGCAACCGGATTTACAGCTAGATTTTCATAATCTTCTGAATTTCCATAGGCTGCATTTCGATGATTACGAATAACTCTTAACATATCGTCTTTATTAGACTCATAGCCCGGGAAGGCGCCAAGCTCTGCCGCCATTTGTGCAGAGGTTGTATAAGATACACCTGTCATGATCGCAGAGATGGCTCCACATAAGGCACGACCTTCGTCACTGTCATAACTGTAACCCATAGCCATGAGTAATCCGCCGATATTGGCAAAACCAAGACCAAGGGTGCGATAACGATAAGATAGTTCAGCGATTTCCTTTGATGGGAATTGAGCCATCATGACGGAAATTTCCAGTGCCATCGTCCATAGTTGAACCGCATGTTCAAAACTTTCCACGTCAAAGCTTTTATCTTCACGACGGAATTGCATCAGGTTCAAAGATGCAAGGTTACATGCTGTATCATCCAGGAACATATATTCAGAACATGGGTTGGATGCGTTAATACGGCCTGATTGAGGGCAGGTATGCCAATCATTGATAGTTGTATCAAATTGAACACCCGGATCTGCGCTGGTCCAGGCAGCATAAGTGATTTGCTCCCAAAGGTCTGATGCTTTTACAGTTTTAGCAGGTTTGCCATCTGTACGATTAAGTAATTCCCAATCTTCATCATTTTTAACAGCCTGTAAGAAGCGATCTGTTAAGCGCACTGTATTATTAGCATTTTGACCAGATACAGTTGCATAGGCTTCACTATCCCAATCTGTGTCGTAAACCGGGATATCAATGGATGTGAAACCCTGTTTTGCATAATCAATCAATTGTTTGATTGAGTTTTGCGGAATCATCACACGACGGGCTGCTTTAACAGCTTCTTTCAAAACAGGGTTTGTTTTGATGTCAAAACGGTCAATTTTACTTACTGTTTCATCATGGCACGCGGCTAAAACATCATTTAAATGTTTATTATGAAGTTTGGAACCTGTCACCAAAGCCGCGACTTTACGTTCTTCAACAGCTTTCCAAGCAATGAATTCTTCTACATCTGGATGGTCGATATCTACGACAACCATTTTGGCTGCACGACGGGTGGTGCCACCGGATTTAATGGCGCCCGCTGCCTTATCTCCGATTTTCAAGAAACTCATAAGGCCGGAAGATTTCCCACCGCCGCTCAAAGCTTCGTTGAATCCACGAATGGAAGAGAAGTTAGATCCTGTACCAGATCCATATTTGAACAAGCGTGCTTCACGTACCCAAAGATCCATAATGCCACCGTCATTGACCAAATCATCGGCAACAGATTGGATAAAGCATGCATGTGGTTGTGGATGTTCATAAGAAGATTTGGATTTGGTTAATTTACCTGAAACATAATCCACATAAAAATGCCCCTGGCCCGGACCATCAATTCCATATGCCCAATGAAGGCCTGTGTTGAACCACTGAGGGCTATTTGGTGCGACCATTTGATTGGCGAGCATAAAGCGCATTTCATCAAAATAGGCGTGGGCGTCAGATTCACTATCAAAGTAGCCGCCTTTCCAGCCCCAATAAGTCCATGTGCCCGCGAGACGGTCAAACACCTGTGTGGCAGATTTTTCTGAAGAAAAACGTTTTTCTTCTGGTAAGGAAGATAAAGCCTTATCATCCGCGGTTTGGCGCCATAACCATTCAGGCACATCTTTTTCACGAACAGATTTTAAGGCAGCAGGTACACCTGCTTTACGGAAATATTTTTGCGCGATAACGTCACATGCTACTTGAGACCAATTTTTAGGAACCTCGATATTTTCTAATTTAAATACGATAGTGCCGTCTGGATTACGAATTTCGCTGGTTGCTTGGCGAAATTCGATAGAGTCGTAAGCTGATTTACCTTCGCTTGTATAGCGACGTTCAATACGCATGTTATTTTCCCTTCTCAGCGTAAATGCTTATCTTTTTAATATAGTCTATTTCCTGATATTTTTCAGGAATTCCTGCCGTAAAATTTGCTATCCCCAGCAAAGTAATTTTAAGCAGTTTGGTATTCTCATCGACCCAGAGCCCCTCGCACAGCATATTTATGTGACAATATTATGACGCTGCCTACTATATCTGGGTGTGATTTGGAATATACACACAAAATCCAGATGATCAAAATGAATTCGGAAAAAAAACGAATTCTTAAGTTTTATTTCAGACTTAAATATTCACAAGTATTCATTACTTGAGATGCAGGAGAAATTATTTTGAAATTGGAATAATTATAAGGGGTAGGAATCAGATCAAGAAATATGGAGTCTGACTTTGATTTTTAAGTATAAAATTAAACTGGAAATCGATATCAATTTAATTGATCATTTCGGGTTAAAAACGAAAAATGTAAAGGAATTTGGTTTTGGCTACATTTGAAGTTAAGCAGAAAAAAAGCCTTATCTTTCATGCTGTAAGCTTAAGAACTGAATGTAAGTATAATTTAAGTGTTGCTGAGATGTGAGAGAATAGTTTTAAAAGTATTGTTTAAGGGTTTATTATTATTTGATTATTTATGATTTTTATATCGTTTTTTGTATTTAGCGAGAAAGAATAAAAAAAAGATTAGTTATTTTCATAATCAAAGCCAATTTTCGAAGAATCACACTTCTTTTTACAATATTTGAGGGATGAGTCGTTTTAATCTAGTGGATTAATTTGCAAGAATCTTAGCGCTAGATATGGACGAAACGAGTGTGATATGTATTATGCAGCGATAACAGATATTAATCAGGATCGAAGTTCCGGTTCAGTTAACTATGGAGCAGCCAAAAATGGCGAATGCAATTACTAAGGTGATCACTTGGTTCAATGGGGAACAAGTAGGCAAAGATTCTTTCGGGAATCTTTATTATCAGCAACGTAAATCTTCTAAAGGTCGTCGTCGTCGCTGGGTTATCTACAATGGTAAGGATGAGGCATCGGCAGTACCTGCAGAATTTCATGCATGGTTGCATTACACAATTGATGAATTTCCATCTAATCCAACACCACGCCGTCCATGGATGTCTGAACATGAACCGAATCACACAGGTACCGAACTTGCATATCGCCCGCCAGGGCATGTCTTGCAAGGCGGACATCGTGAAAAAGCGACAGGTGATTATCAGGCATGGTCTCCAGAAGGCTAAAGCTTGGAGTAACCTGTAAGAATTACGGTCACAGGAAGCTTAGGAAAAAGAAAAATATATAGATAAGTCTTTTTTCTTTTAATATTTACCAAGTTCGACTTGGACTGACGGCTTTGATATTTTATGATCAAAGCCGTTTTTATTTTAATGATTATGTTGGGCTTACATGAAAACGGAAAACCTGCATACTTTGGTCGGCGCAGGGGTGGTAGCTGCTTCCCTTGTTTTAGCGACTTTATGGATGGGCAATGATGATACAACTTCCGATGAAGAAGGCTATCGCTTAACAGCGACTTTTTCCAAAATCGATGGCATTGGTATTGGCAGTGAGGTTCTACTGGCTGGTATTCCAGTCGGTGTGGTCATTGCTGAAGAGATGAATAACAAAGATCATCAGGTAAAATTGACATTGAAAATGGATGATGAGATAGAATTACCGATTGATAGCGGGGCACAAATTGCCAGTAACGGTATTTTTGGATCTAAATATATTAGTATTAATGTCGGTGGTGAATTTGATGTCCTCGAAGACGGTGATGCATTTGAGTTCATTCGTGATTCTGTCATTTTTGAAGAAGTTTTTGAGCGCGTAATCCAGATGGGCGAAGCAGGCTATGAAAAAAGAAAAGAAGCCGCGGCAAAAGTAAAAGAAGAAAATTCTTCAGCTAATATATTTGCAACTGATCCATCTTTATTCGGGGATGAAGATGCGAACTCTGAAAGTTCGGATAGCGTTGATGACCTTTTGGATGATCCGTTTGGTGCCAATATATTCGAACAAGATTTCTCTGATGAGAAAGAAACAAAAGAACCACCAGTAAAATCCGATGAAGGGGATGGACCGGTATGAAACGACATGTGATTGAAACATTGCTTGGTGGATTGGTATTATTCGCTGCTGCTGCTTTTCTATTTGTAGGTTTCTTGAATGTTGAAACAGGAAGCACAAGTGGACATCTGGTTGAAGCACGCTTTAACTCAGTGGATGGTTTAACAGTTGGATCCGATGTGCGTATTGGTGGGGTGAAAGTTGGAACGGTCACCAAACAATATGTTGATACAAATTCTTTTGAAGCCGTTGTGAAATTTACGGTAGATGATGAAGTTGAATTACCAAATGATTCACAAGTCTTGATTTCAAGCAATGGCTTGTTAGGTGGTAAATATCTTCGAATTGTGCCGGGGCATAGTGATGCCGTTATCGGTGATGAAGGGGAGTTGGAAAATACCAAAGACGCTTTGTCGCTTGAAGATCTATTAGGTCGCGCCATCTTCCTTGTAACTGAACAAGCGGAATAAATTTCTTTAAGTCATAAAATCTCCATAATCCTTATTCATATAGTTAAGGATTAACGTAATGTGGTTTGAAACATATGATTAAATATCTTCTGAAATCTGCAGTGATTTTGTCTACTAGCTTGCTAACCATACCTGCTTTTGCAGTAGAACAGCCAATTGCTGTGTTGCAAGGTTTAGATAAGGTAACAGCCCGTGTATCAACCTTTGAAACACGCCTAGATGAAGAAGTAAAATTCGGTGCAATTAGCATCGTGGTGCGTCATTGTGATCGCACACCACCAGAAGAAGCTCCAGAATCTTCTGCCTATCTGGAAATCAGCGAATCTAAACGTGGTGAAGAAACCCGTGAACTATTTAAGGGATGGATGTTTGCGTCAAGTCCCGCTGTTTCTGCGATGGAACATCCGGTTTATGATATCTGGGTGTTAGAATGTAAGGCTGAAGCGTCGTCTTTAGCTGAATGATAAAAACGCAAAAAAAATAATTTGATCACATTTTTATTTTCCTTTAGCCTCGGCGGATTAAATAATCATTTAGCTCGTTTGGGGAGGCGAAATGTCCAATCTATTCCACAAATCCATGTATGCACGAAAAGATGTCCCTAGTTATTGGGAGGAAACCGTGCAGCCAAGGTCGGATTTGGGAAAGCCACTTGAAGGGGATGCAGCTTGTGATGTGGCGATTATTGGTGGTGGCTATACCGGTCTTTCAGCAGCCATGAATCTGGCTAAAGACAGCAATATGAAAGTTGCTGTTTTAGAATCAGGTCCCATGGGGTGGGGGGCTTCTGGTCGTAATGGCGGTTTTAACTGTTTGCCTGCGACCAAGATGTCTACCAAGCAAATGATTAAGAAATACGGCGAAGATGAAACCAAGAAATTCTGGGCGCGTCAGTTGGATGGTGTTGCTTATACTGCAGAATTGGAAGCAAGTGAAGGTATTGATTATGACCGACAAGGTGATGGTAATCTAGAGGTCGCCCATCGTCCACAAGAGTTTGACGGATTACATGATTATGCGGCAACGCTGAAAAAGTTTGGCATTGACAGCAAGGTTATGACCAAACAAGAATTTGCCGAAGTAGGATATGATAGCGAAGAACAATTTGGTGCTTTGCATATGAAAGCTGGCTTTGCTTTAAACCCCTTAAAGTTTGCACTTGGCCTAGCACAGGCTGCGGAAAAATACGGCGCGACCCTATATCCCTATTCACATGTAGATAACTGGACGAAAGAAGGGGCAACCCATGTCCTGCGAACAGCTAAGGGGGCGTTACGTGCAAAAAAAGTCTTGATTGCCACAAATGGGTTTTATCAAGATGGGCTACAGAAAACGATGGATAAGCGAATTTTGCCTGTGATTTCCAACATTATCACAACACGACCTTTGACGGATGATGAGTTGGCAGCGCATAACTGGCAGGTGGAAGAGCCGATCTGTAATACGCGCAATTTACTATTCTATTTCCGTAAACTGAAAGATAATCGTTTGATGCTTGGCGCGCGTGGTGATTGGACGGGCCGCCCGGATGATGCGGAACGGATGAAACAATGGATGGCGGAACGTGTTTATGAGGTTTTCCCTCATTGGCGTGGTGTGGAAATTAGCCATTATTGGCGTGGCTTTGTCTGCATGTCCATGAAGCTAGCTCCGTCCATGGGATATGACCGTGATGACCCCTCTATTTATTACAGCTATGGCTATCATGCCAATGGGGTAAATACAGCCCCATGGGCCGGAAAAATGATGGCAGAGATCATCGCAGGCAAAACCACAGCCGATGAAGCTATTCCCGTTGTGATGCGTGGTCATACGCCGCGTTTTCCATTTGCAAGTTTGCGTGTTTGGTATTTGCGTGCTGCTGCTGCTTGGTATAAGTGGAACGACGATTAGACCATACAGATTTTAAAGAAGTAGAATTGGCCCATCCTTCGTGGTGATCTGGCTCTATGAATTTTTATATGTTACTGTATGAATGTGATCACATTATGCAGGTCTTGTAGATTATTCCAAATAACAGAGGTGAATTATGACGCATCCACAACATACAGGTTCTTATTATGCAGCGACTGCGATTGGTGATGAGCCGCGTCCAAAGCTGACAGAACCTATCAATGCGGATGTTGTTGT
Organism: Curvivirga sp.; assembly: GCF_965219885.1. NCBI lineage: Bacteria > Pseudomonadati > Pseudomonadota > Alphaproteobacteria > Rhodospirillales > Aestuariispiraceae > Curvivirga > Curvivirga sp. Next base: position 549,197 of record NZ_CBDCOT010000008.1, on the reverse strand, counting down.
GATCGGTGCAGGCTTTACAGGCTTATCTTCGGCACTTCATTTGGCTGAAAAAGGCTATAAGGTTGTGGTCTTGGAAGCTCAACGTATTGGTTGGGGCGCGTCTGGCCGTAATGGTGGTCTGGTTTGTACAGGGCAGCGTAAAGGCCAAGACGAGCTTGAAGAAATGCTGGGTGAGGTGAATGCCCGCCTTCTTTGGGATTATGCTGTCGAAGCAAAACAGACACAGCAAGGCCTTATTAAAAAGCATGATATTAAATGTGACTATAAACCGGGTATTCTAACTTGTGCTTATAAAACATCCCATAATGAATGGATGGAAGAAGAAGTCGATTTCATGCGGGAAAAATATGATTATCCGCATATGCGTTACGTGGATAAGAATGAGCTGCATGACATGCTGGCTACGCCACAATATCATGGTGGTATACTGGATATGGATGCAGGGCATCTTCATCCGCTAAATTATGCGCTTGGTTTAGCACGTGCAGCCGAAGAAGCAGGCGTTAAAATATACGAAGACAGCCCCGTTACAAATTTACAAACTGTCACAGAAGACCATTCTGCCAAAACCGAGTTTGGTGAGGTGAATGCTAAGTTTACCGTAATCGCGTGTAATGGATATCTAGGCAAGTTGGACAAACGTGTGGCGCCAAAGATTATGCCGATCAATAATTTCATGGTAGCAACAGAACCATTAGGTGAAGAGGGGGCACGTGCGTTAATCCGGGATGATGTGGCTATTGATGCGACAAAATTCGTTGTGGATTATTATCGTTGTTCTGCTGATCACCGATTATTATTTGGTGGTGGTGAAAACTATTCTAGTAAGTTTCCAGCTGATATTAAGACATTTGTGCGCAAATATATGTTGGAAGTCTTCCCACAATTGAAAGACGTGAAACTTGATTACGGATGGGGTGGGACATTAGCAATCACCCTGAACCGTATGCCGGCCTTTGGACGATTAAAGAATAACTGCTTTTATGCATTAGGTTTCTCTGGACAGGGCGTGTTGTTAACCACGATGGCGGGCAAGGTCATTGCAGAAGCCGTTTCCGGCACTGCAGAGAGGTTTGACGTCTTTGCCGACGTACCGACCCCAAATTTCCCGGGCGGGACATTGTTACGCTATCCGGGGCTTGTTGCCGGTATGTTATATTATTCTTTAAAGGATAAGCTAGGCAGTTAAAACTCGTTTAACGTTCTTAGATACAAAAAGAAAAGACATCCAGATTTGGATGCCTTTCTTGTTTTTTTATGAACCTAAACGATGAAGTTCATTATCCAGCTTCGCAAGGGTGAGATCATCAAGATCATCAAAGGAAGCCCTGATACTGCCATCATCATTATGACCACGAATACGCGTTGGAAGTTCCATGCTGACACCGTCAATCTTGGCTGTACCTTCTTCGCCCTTCTCAATTGGTTGGCTAGAAGTGAGCAACATACCGCTATTGGAAATGTTGGTAACTGTTACAGCTACTTTTTTACCACCAAGATCTAGTTGAGCCTGAATAGAAACATCATAACGTTGGTTGCTACGACCACTTGTTGCTTTGCCAGCTTCATCCAAAATAACCTTCAACTCTGTGCTTAGGTTACTTATGTTTTCGCTTAGGCTAGCAATAGTCGTTTCAATACGTGAAGATTTATCTTTGGTGCTTTCAGCTTCGGTCGCAACTTCCACTGTACGTTCTGAAACTTCTTGTGCCACCTGTGCACTTTTCGCAACGGAAACACTGATTTCATCAGTTGCTTCTTGTTGTTGAGAAATAGAATCAGAAATTTCCTGACCAATTGCATCCACTTCTTCAATCGCTGTATCAACTTCATTTACCGCATCGACAACTTTCTGTGTTTCACCACGTACATTTTCGATGTTGTTGGAAATGGTTTCTGTCGCTTTTGATGTTTGCGATGCCAAAGATTTCACTTCGCTTGCCACAACCGCAAAGCCTTTACCAGCTTCACCTGCGCGGGCCGCTTCGATCGTTGCGTTCAAGGCAAGTAAGTTTGTTTGTTCTGCGATTTCGTTAATCAAAGAAACAACTTCGCTAATTTCAGAAACTGTACCAGAAAGTGCCTGAATTTTCTCTTTCGTGGAAACGTTCGCATTTACGGCCTTGTTAGATACATCACGGGATGCAGACATTTGATCTGTAATGGTACGAATGGAAACAGCAAGTTCTTCGGTCGCCGCAGAAACTGTTTGTGCCATACGGTTTGATTCATCCGCTGAATGGCCCACTGTTGTTGCATTAGAACTTACAATTGCACTGGAATCACGCATTTCAGCCGCCACATCCATCATTTCCTGTGCCTGAGCTTTAATGGATTGAACAGATTTGTCCATCTGAGTTTCAATAGCTGTCGCCATATCACGAAGCGCCTGATTACGTTCATCTTCCGCAACGCGTTGTGCTTGGCGTTGTTCTTCTTCCAATGCACGTACCTTAAGCGCATTTTGTTTAAACACATCTACAGCTTGGGCCATTTTTCCGATTTCATCTTTACGACGTAAAGAACGAATTTCTGTATCTAATTCTCCATTCGCAATAGCTGTCATGCTTTGGGTTAGATTATTGATGCCACGTGTAATATTACGGCCAATGAATACGCCAAGGCCTAAACCAACCACGATACAAATACCACCAAATACGAACATCAAGACGATGCCGGATTTTTCATCCTGAAGGGCATGTTCTGCAGATTCTTCGGTGAAGGCTTCGATTTCAAAAAGAAGGGCTTCCAGTTCTTTTTCAAGGAAAACCTGTTTATCTTCGATATCAAGGATTAGGTCATGGGCTTCTTTGCCGATCTCACCACCGCTTTTAATGATATCAAAGACTTTAAACGCTTCATCTTCATAAATCTTATGTTGCTTTTCAACTTCAACCAAAACTTCAAGAATATGTTCAAATTCTTTTTTACTTTCTGCAGTTAAAGCATGATCAATGGCACCTTTGGCAAGTTTCTCACCGATGAGGATTTCTTCATCAACTTTATGTGCCAATTTGGTGAAAGTATTACTGTCACGATCAAAATTTGCGCCATCTTTGACACCAGCACTTCGAAGGGCACGTTCTAACATAACGGCTTGCTCTAGTTGGTGGATGGTGATTTTGGTCACGATCTCAGTTAACGGAATATCTTCATGTGCTATTTCTTCCAGCTCATTACCCACAGATGTCATTTTGACGATACCTGTTGTGGCGATGGTGACTGAAGTGACAAGAACAAGAAGAACGATCGTATAGATCTTTAAGTTCACAGACATATATTAAAACCCATTTAAACGCTGTTATAGTTGTAGTTTTTTTATTTCTTACATTAGAGCAGCCTGATCCGCTTTTAAAACTATAGACTTAGTCCGTCAGGTTGAAAAGAAATAAAAATTATATTTGTGAGGCTTTTATGTTTTGGCGGCTCAACTTATTCACGAAATCAACGGCTTCGTCCTTTTCATAGTTGCGCGCAAAATTTGTCGGAATACGAAGGGCATCTTCCAATAAGTCTCTATATTCATCCCGTGGGATTTCTTTTGCCCCAAATTGTGAAAGATGATCGGTGATGAATTGGGTATCTAATAATGTATATTCTGCACTAACCAGTCGACTGATCAAATGGACAAGGGCAATCTTACTGGTATCGGCGGCACGACTGAACATGCTTTCTCCGAAAAAGGCGCCTCCAAGGGACACACCATATAGACCACCCATCAAATTTTCCCCATCCCAAACTTCGACAGAATGGGCACAGCCTTTCATATGAAGGGAGGTATATAAATCAAAGATGGAATTGTTAATCCAGGTTCTTGGACGTGTGGTGGTTTCTTCTGCACAACCTTCCATCACCCCGACAAAATCCTTGTTGAAGGTGACATTATATTTCTGTTGGCGGATTGTCCGTTTCAGACGACGTGGGACATGAAATTCGTCAAAAGGAATGACACCGCGCATACGCGGATCAACCCAGAATAGTTCTTCGTCATCGCGGTCTTCGGCCATGGGAAAGACACCGACAGCATAGGCTTTAATAAGAACTTCTGGTGTTATTTCAAAGGGTTCCATTTTGACTTTCTCTAGTCTCTCCATCCATATTTGATAGAATTAGTATACCCGATTCACGTTTAAAACCCTAGATTTCTTTTTGACGACAAATTATGATTGTGAAAATCTTAATAAAAAACAGGGGCAAAAAATGCCATATAAAGTCGATTTCGACGGATCAGGGATGGTTATAATATTTGACGGAAGTAGCGATCATTTGGACCTCAGGAAGGCCAATGAAGATTGCTGGGAACATCCGAATTTTCATAAATCGAAATATCAGATTTGGGATATGTCAAAGTCATCTGGGGTCTTAATTTCCAATGAAGACGCGCTCATAACTGCCAAGTTTGACAATGCTGCATTCGGACAATTTAGATTTATGAAAATCGCGATTATTACGACTGATCCAGATATCATTAATTTCACAGAAGTTTATCAACAACATGTGGATGCTGATAAAATACAATCTCGTATTTTCGATACTTTTTCAGACGCACAAAGATGGGCGCAAGATTTCAATATATAAAAGAAAAGGCCGTTCAAAATGAACGACCTTAAATCTTTGAAAATCAATAAAGCTTATTTTAAGCCCATCAATTTTTCCAACCAGTGAATGTCATAGTCACCTGATTTGAAAGCGTCTTCATGGATGAGCTTTTGATGAAGCGGGATGGTGGTTTCAATACCACCAATCACATATTCACCAAGGGCACGATCCAGACGTTTCAAACATTCTTCACGGCTATCACCATGGACGATCAACTTGGAAACCAAACTGTCATAATATGGTGGGATGGAATACCCCGTATAAAGATGGCTATCAACACGTACACCAAGGCCACCCGGTGCATGATAATCGGTAATCTTACCAGGGGAAGGCATGAATGTTTCAGGATGCTCAGCTGTAACACGGCATTCGATAGAATGACCGTTTAGCTTGATATCTTCCTGTTTGAAGGAAAGCTTTTTACCAGCAGCAACACGGATTTGCTCACGCACCAAGTCAACACCACAAATCATTTCTGAAATAGGATGTTCCACTTGAAGACGTGTGTTCATCTCAATGAAGAAAAATTCGCCACGCTCATACAAGAACTCAATTGTACCCGCACTTGCATAGCCCATTTCAACCATCGCATCAGTAACCGTTTTACCGATTTTTTCACGTGCCGCTTGATCCAAGGCTGGGGACGGTGCTTCTTCGATTACTTTCTGGTGACGACGTTGTACGGAACAATCGCGTTCCCAAAGATGGACGCAACCGCCTTGACCGTCTGCGATCAACTGAACCTCAATGTGACGAGGCTCGCCCAGGTAACGTTCCATGTAAACAGCATCATCACCAAAGGCAACTTTCGCCTCTGTCCGACAAATGTTGTACGCTTCTGCAACTTCATCGATGGAATTGGCAACTTTCATACCACGGCCACCACCGCCAGAGGCAGCTTTGATAATCAATGGGAAGCCAATTTCTTTTGCCAGACGAAGAGCATCTTCTTCGCTATCAACTCCACCGTCACTCCCTGGTACGACAGGGATACCAAGACGTTTTGCAGCTTCTTTCGCTTCAATCTTATCACCCATCATACGAAGATGAGCAGGGGATGGGCCGATCCATGTGTGACCATGTTCAACAACCATCTCCGCGAATTCGGCATTCTCGGACAAGAAACCAACACCTGGGTGAATTGCATCTGCACCTGTGATATTTGCAGCTGTCAAAATAGCTGCTTTATTCAGGTAAGATTCCGCAGGGGAAGGTGGGCCAATACATACGGCTTCGTCTGCAAGACGGACATGCATTGCATTTTCATCCGCTGTGGAATGAATGGCAACAGTCTGGATGCCCATTTCCTTACAGGCACGGTGGATGCGAAGTGCAATCTCACCACGGTTTGCAATCAGTACTTTTTTAAACACCGATAAATCTCCAACTCATTGAGGGGGCTGATTACTCGATAACCACCAATGGCTGACCGAATTCGATAGGTTCTGCATTTGCAACAAGAACCGCTTTCACTGTACCAGATTTTGGTGCTGGAATCTGGTTCATTACTTTCATCGCTTCAACGATCAGTAATGTCTGACCTTCTGTTACCGCATCACCTTCTTTTACGAAGTTTGGTGAATCAGGATTTGCTGCCAAATAAGCTGTACCAACCATTGGGGATTTTACCGCACCAGGATGGTTTTCCATAGATGCAGGCGCCGCTGCTTCAGCAGCTGGTGCTGCTGCAGGCGCTGCAACTGGTGCTGGTGCTGCTGCTGCCACTGGCGCACTTGCCATAACAGGTGCAATTGCAGATGCTTTGCTCAAGCGGATAGAATAGTCGTCATGAACGATTTCAACCTCGGCAAGGTCCTTTTCATTCATCATATCAGCTACTTTACCAACGCTTTCTGCGTCAAATTCGAACTTACCCATGACTTTCCTTTTTCGTCTTTGTCATTAATTCCATCCATTTGGATGGTTTTCTATTTTTGCAGATGAGCCTTAATCGCATCCATTGCCATGTCATATCCAAATGTGCCAAATCCGCATATCATTCCAACAGCCACAGGACTGATGAAAGAATGATGACGAAATTCTTCTCGCGCATGGATGTTTGACAGATGTACTTCAATCACAGGAGTTTCACTGGAAAGAATTGCATCATGAATAGCAACAGAAGTATGTGTATAAGCCCCTGCATTTAACAGGATACCGTCGTAATCGTTTCTGGCTTGTTGAATCCAGGTAACGATATCACCTTCCATATTGCTTTGCTTACATGTCACTTCAAGACCAAGGCTTGTTCCTTTTTTCTGGCAGCGGCTTTCCACATCACTCAAACTTTCAGACCCATAGACTTCCGGTTGACGCAAACCCAACATATTTAGGTTTGGTCCATTGATAACCAGAATTTTCGGAGTGGAGGACATGAGGTTTACCTCTTGTATACCTGTCAAAAGTAAAACGATCACTTTATGTGGTTACATAAAGCCAGTTCATGCTTAGTCTTATACGCAACATATACGCATAATGAATGGGTTATAGCAGTGGTTCGCACCATGTTAAAGCCCGAAAAGCAGATTTAAAACAAATACTCGCCACAATATTTCCATACTTGATTTCTATCTATTCAACTGGAACAGTAGTAAAAAGAGATTCTGTTCTTTATGTTAAGATTATCTTCTTCCTTTTTCTATTCTGGAAAGCATTGAAATGACAAAGAAAATTGCGCCTTATGGCAGTTGGGTTTCCTCAATTACAACTGAGTTGATGACACAGGGAGCTGTCGGGCTTGGTCAGGTTATGTTTGAAGGAAATGACCTCTATTGGCAGGAAGGGCGTCCAAGTGAAAAAGGGCGTGGAGCCTTAGTGAAAGCGGGTGTTGAAGGCGAATCGCCCAAAACCATTTTGCCAGAACCCTATAATATGCGTAGTTGGGTACATGAATATGGTGGCGGTGCCTACACGCTTTATGAAGGTAAGGTGTATTTCTCTGATCCTGTTGAACAAGCAATTTTATGTGGTGATTTAGTTACAGGCGAAGTTAATCAGGTAATTGAAAGTAGTAAGATCGGTTACGCTGATTTCCAAATGGATAAACACCGGGATCGTTTGATCTGTGTTTCTGAAGAACGTCATCTGGAAGATCATGAACCGACAGCGCGTTTGTCGGCAATTTCTTTAAATGGAGAAATGGTGCATTTAATCAAAGGCGCAGATTTTTATTCGTCTCCGCGTCTTTCTGAGGATGGATCGAAACTTTGTTGGATTGAATGGTCGCATCCGGACATGCCTTGGGATGCGACAAGATTAATGCATGCTCATATCAATGTAGATGGCTCCCTTGAGCGAATAGAGCAAATTGCGGGTGGCGAAAATATATCCATCGTACAGCCAGAATATGCAAAAGACGGTCAAATCTATTTCGTGTCCGATGAAAGTGGATATTGGAATATTTGTAGCTATAAAGATGGAAAAATTACCCAATTCCCTCTGGCGGGTGATTGTGCTTATCCACATTGGGTTTTTGGTATGCGTAGCTATGATTTATTGGATGGTGATCGCTTAGTTGTGGCCAATTCAGTTAAGGGAGATTGGCGTTTAAGTATACTTACAACAACCTCCGGCGAATGGGATCACCTTGATTTACCATGGGTTACATTTGATTCCGTTGTCGCGAAAGGCGATAAAGTTGCGTTTAACGGTGGTCGTGCAGATGGCCCAGATGAGATCATCTTGCTTGATCTGGCGGATGGGACGCATGATGTTTTAATGGTTTCTGCGAATTTGGATATAGAAGCTGAAGGTATATCAAAAGCTGAAACAATTGTTTTCCCTACTCAATCTGGTCCAAATGGCGAAGAGCGTGTTGCATATGCGTATTTCTATCCGCCTGCAAATGCGAATTATGAGGCATCAGCTGGTGAATTACCTCCTGTCATTGTACGAAGTCATGGCGGACCAACAGGGCAGTCTATGTCTGCGCTTTCGTTGAAGTATCAATATTGGACCAGCCGTGGTTTTGCAGTGCTTGATGTGAATTATAGTGGAAGCACTGGATATGGACGTACATATCGCGATCGCTTAGCAGGGAATTGGGGCGTTTTAGATGTCATTGATTGTGAAAATGCCGCAAAATATATGGTTGCTCAGGGAAGAGTCGATAAAGATCGCCTCATTATTGCGGGAGGTAGTGCTGGTGGCTATACAACGTTAGCAGCATTAACATTTACAGATACTTTTAAAGCTGGATGTAGTTCTTATGGTATAGGGGATTTGGCCATGTTAGCACAAGATACTCATAAGTTTGAAAGCCGCTATATGGACAAGCTTGTTGGTGTTTGGCCAGCAGAGGCAGACATCTATAGAGAACGTTCCCCCCTTAATCATACAGAACAATTAAACTGCCCTGTTCTTTTCCTTCAGGGGGAAGATGATAAAGTTGTACCACCAAATCAAGCAGATCAAATGTCTGCAGCCCTGCGTCAGAAGGGAGTACCTGTTGCCTATGTTCTTTTTGCAAAAGAGGGGCATGGTTTCCGTCAAGCCGAGAACATAAAGAAAGCTATGGAAACTGAGCTATCTTTCTATGCGCAGGTTTTTGGAATTTCTTTACCTGCGGGTAGTTATCAATGTGAAATTGATAACCTTTAATTTTTTCTGCGTAACTGACTTATCTCAAAGACTTAGTAGGGTTTCTTCGTAAATTATGATATAGTTATAAATACGTGATTTGAACCTTTTAGGGACGGAGACAGATATGAGCGGTTTTGAAGATAGAGAGCGCGCTTACGAAGATAAATTCAGCCATGATCAAGAAATTGAATTTAAGGCTGCTGCGCGTCGTGACACTTTGGTTGGGATGTGGGCAGCAGAACAACTTGGCATGAGTGAAGCGGAAGCAGAAGCATATGCACGTTCAATATTTGAACTGGATATGGAACGCAGAGGTCTTGAAGTTGTAAGGGATAAAGTACATGCGGACCTTGAGGCAGCTTCCATCGATATTTCTAAATATTTAGTAGAAAAAAAGATGACAGAACTTATGGAAGAGGCGCGCCGAGAAATAAAAGCAGGTGAATAAGACTTTTAAGAGTATGAAAAGAGAAGAGCTGAAAGCTAGTTCTTTCAGCTCTTTTTTTATTAGATTTCTGAATTAGCTAATTCTTCTAACAAATTTATGTCGATATTATCATCATAGCTTTCATCAAGCTGAGGGCGAAGAATTTCTTGCTGTCCAATTACATGTTGCTCCGTGATTTCCAGAGCACGTTTATCAACTTTTAAGAAATCATATGACCAGCGATCTGTTGGACCAATGCCGATAATCTCCCTTAAACTAGCATCAGGTAAAGCAATTGCCACTGCAACGGCTGCTAGGGCTGCAGCACGCGCGGGAGGATGTTTGATCAATCGGGCGGATCTGATTGCCATATCAGTATCGTGAAGTTTTGCAGCTGCTACACCAACGGATGTAATAGAATCAAAGCGTGGCGCTCTAAAACTACCGTCCGGTGCACGATCGTTAATCTTATCTTCCGAAGGAAGCGGAATACGCGCTGCCGTATCCATGGCATCAAGCATTTGCTCGGTCGCGATTTGACTTTGGGTGATATTTGCAAGAGCCTTGGCATAATCTGGCCCACCATTGTATAGGAAAGCTAATGTCCAGGCATTATTAATAACCTTTTTTGCTTCTTCAATGCGACCACGGGCAGCATCAGCGGTTGCCAAATGGGCCAAAGCATTCACGCGGGTTAAGTTATCAGGAATAAGCTTTGTTAATTCATAAGCTTGGCGGAAAATACCTTCGTCATATTCAGGCGAGCCGTAGTTTAACTGCGCAGACAAAACTGCTTTTAAAGCACCAGGCAACATTTCTAAATTAAGGTTACCGTTCACAGGTTCCAGAGCTTGAGCCAGAAGCATACTTGCCGCTTCTGGATTATCAGAATTTTTGAATTTATCTCTGGCAAGAGCGGCAAAAATAGGTGCACGCATTCCAAGATATGGAATGTAATCTAGTAAAACTTCTGCTTCTTTAAATTTATTCTGATCAACTAAAACGAACCCCATATTCATGATAGCGGTTGCTTGTGCTTCGGGGTTTTTAATCAGGCCTGCTGTTACAAAAGCATCAGCTAACCGGCCGACAAAAGTTTGGTCTCGAATAAGAAGTGATAAAATACGTTCTCGACGCTCATCCTTTTGTTCAAGATTTGCTTGTTCTTTCGCGAGGGTAAAAAGGGGAAGAGCTGCATCAATATTGCCGATTTCGGCCATGGATTTTGCCACAGCGCTTAGGGCGATTGCGCGTTCACCACCTTCTGGAATTCGACGCATAACATCCATCGCCATGGAATGTGTTTTTGCATATGTATATGCGGATGCAATTCTTGCTAAGGCACGTGTATGCCAGTTCTGAATCTCTTTTTCTTTTTCAACCTTATCTAATGCGTATTTGAGAGTGATATTGGCACCTTCAATGTCACCAGCTCTTGCTTGTGAGCGTGCAATGTTAACAAATACGTCAATCAAAGTTTGACTGGAACCGGGGAGGGTCGATGCTTCTTTAAATGTAGCTCGCAAGATTTCAGTGACAGAGCTTTTTGAGGTGGTAGCATCCTGCCCATCATCTGCTTGCTGTAAAAAAATCCGAGCCGCCTTTTGCAAAGCATTCATACGGTTTAGAGTACTGGTGATATTACCCGCCGAAGAAACAGCATTTTGCAGATCACCAAGAGACGCATATTCGCTTGAAATTAATGTATATAGATGTTGGCTAAATTCAATACGTTCAAAATCTTCGGCGCCGTCATAAGATTTAACTAAAAACTTACGTGCTTCTTCTGGAAAACCCTGTAAACGATAATAGCGGGCAATAGATAAAAAAGCACGTGCTTGCCATAATGTGTCTTCGATACGATCAGATTCTTCAATCGCCATTTCTACATCGCCACGGGCGAGTAAGGCGCGAACAAGGCCTTCTAGTGCTTGACCTACTTCGTCCAACGTATCAAGTGAGAGAGCCGTAAATCGTAATTGAATAAATGCATCTTGTTGAAACTTTTGGTTCACTGAACTGTTATCTACGCCTTGTTGGGCATAAGATACATTGTCTGGGAAAAAGCCCAAACCAGTGATCATAGACGTAGAAACAAGTCCGGCACAAAATAGCTTGCGCCAGTTTGTGCCGGTACTTGTCGAATTCAATAAGTCTTTCTTTGCAAAATGCTTAACAGCATTTGCACTAGAAGAAATATGCTTAGGCTTTAAAAACCCGTTTGAAAATCGTGTCCACATGCTTTGTGTGGTACTCCATATCGAAGAGGTTGTCGATAACTTCGTTAGACAGTGTAACCTCTTCATCTTGCTTTAACAATTCCTGGAATGAGTTTCCTGATTTCCAGCTTTCCATCGCATTGCGTTGAACCAGACGATAAGCATCTTCACGGCTAACACCTGCTTGTGTTAATTGTAACAACACACGTTGGGAATTGTGAAGACCACCCAGCTGATCCAAATTCTTTTGCATATTGTCTCCATAGACTACCAGATTCTTCACAACACCAGTTAAACGTGCTAAGGCAAAGTCCAAGGTCACTGTTGCGTCAGGGCCGATCATGCGTTCAACGGAAGAATGGGAAATATCACGCTCATGCCATAAGGCCACATTTTCCATCGCAGGCACAACAGAAGAACGAACTAAACGTGCGAGGCCAGTCAAGTTTTCCGTCAACACAGGGTTACGTTTATGAGGCATCGCACTGGAGCCTTTTTGGCCTTTAGAGAAGAATTCTTCAGCTTCACGTAGCTCAGTACGTTGTAAATGGCGAATTTCTACGGACAAATTTTCAATAGAACTGGCAATCACACCCAATGTTGCAAAGAACATCGCGTGACGGTCACGTGGAATAACCTGTGTGGACACGGGTTCAACAGTGAGGCCTAGTTTCTCCGCTACATGTTCTTCAACAGCTGGGTTAATGTTAGCAAATGTACCAACTGCACCAGAAATAGCACATGTTGCGATTTCCGCGCGTGCTGCTTTCAAGCGATCTAAGCCACGTGCAAATTCCGCGTAATGTTTAGCCAATTTCAAGCCAAATGTAACCGGTTCAGCATGGATGCCATGAGAACGACCGATTGTGACTGTATATTTATGTTCTTCAGCACGTTCTTGAAGAGCTTCCAACAATGCTTCCATATCTTTTATGAGCAGGTCAGATGCCTGTGCTAATTGAACGTTTAAGCATGTATCTAATACATCGGATGAGGTCATACCTTGGTGGACAAAGCGTGCTTCATCTCCAACGTTTTCTGCAAGCTCAGTTAGGAAGGCAATCACATCATGCTTTGTTTCCATCTCGATAGAATCGATACGGGCGATACGTTCGTCTGTATATTCTTTGTTGCCGCGTTCCCATACTGCAGCTGCAGCTTCTTTCGGGATTACACCTAAATCAGCCTGTGCGTCACATGCATGGGCTTCAATTTCAAACCAAATACGGAATTTGTTGGAAGGTTCCCAGATTTGAACCATTTCCTGGCGGCTATAACGTGGAATCACAGCTGATCTCCTGACAATATGAACGGGGAATAACGTTGTGACGTTTAATGCTGCATTACAGCATTTTTTTCAAGGAATATTTGGCGTTTCCACCAAAATCAGCTGTGATTTATAGTTTCAAAATTATGTATTTATTAAACTACGGAAACTTCCCTTAAGAATTTATCAATATTTTGTTTCAGATTATCGGTCTCAGTAATCATATGGTTTGTCGCATCTAAAACCGCTGCACGAACTTTATCACTATTGTCTGTCATTCGGTTTACTTCGACAATTTTTTCAGAAACTTCATTGGTGCCCATAGAGGCTTGTTGTGTGTTACGTGCTATTTCTTGTGTTGCCGCGCCTTGTTCTTCCACCGCAGCAGATACGGAAGAGGTGATCTCATTCATTTCGTCAATGATTTTTCCGATGGATTGAATAGCGGTGACAGTTTCTTTTGTGTCGCTTTGAATTTGACTGATTTGAGAACTGATTTCTCCTGTCGCATTTGCGGTTTGGGTGGCAAGAGATTTTACCTCATTCGCAACAACTGCAAAACCTTTACCCGCATCACCAGCACGTGCAGCTTCAATCGTGGCATTTAAAGCTAACAAATTCGTCTGATCCGCGATTTCGGAAATTAGTGTCAATATTTCACCAATACGCATGGTACTGGCTTCAAGCCCTTTGACCAATTGATCTCCGCGATTTGCCTCATGTACTGCGTGAGACGCAATTTCTGTGGATCTTTGAACTTGTGCGCTGATTTCTTGTACGGAGGCCGCTAATTCTTCTGCAGCAGCCGCGACGGTTTCTACATTGCTACTCGCTAGTGCTGTCGATTCGGCTGCGCCTGTTGCCAATTCGCTTGTTTCAGAAACAGTTTGCCCTAATTCATCAGATGATGACTTCATCTGTCCAGTGGCACCGGAGACAGCAGTTAAAGCATTTTGTGCATCTGAATCGAAATCTTCGACTAGTTTTCTTAGAACTGAGGCACGGTTGATTTGTTTTTCTTGTTCTTTCGCATTTTCTTCTGAAAGTTTGTTATTTTCGATTAAGCTGTCTTTGAAATTGATGATGACGGCAAGCATTCGACCAAAAACATTATTTTCTTTGATATCCGGTATCTCAATATCCAATTTACCGGATCCCAATTGGCTCATCATTTCAACCAGATTTGAAATACGTGAGGCGATCGCAATACCAAGAGGCGTGCCGATTGCTGCTGCTATAAGGATCGTTACAATAAGAATGCCAATGGTCCAGTTTCTTAATTCATGTGCAGCTGTCAGAACTTCAGATTCATCCATTTCAGCAAGAATACCCCAGTCAATCCCATGAAATGAGAGGGGGGCATAAGCAGACACGACATTGATGCCACGATAATCTTCAACAATTGCAACGCCGGTCTCTCCTTTGAGCGCCGCTCTTGAGGTTTCTCCATCAACTTTAATTTTTAGAATAGAACTTTCTTCGCTAAAACGAGAATCACTACGCATTAAAAGGTCGCTGCCAACAATATAAGTTTCGCCACTTTCTCCCATACCAGCGGATTGCTGCATGAGATTATTGATCATGCCAATGGGCATTTGGAACGTTAAAACGCCGATCTTTTTGCCGGATGGAGTAAAAACGGCGGAAGCGATAAAACTGGCAGGCGCATCAAAACTTGGGGCGTAAGGGTGAAAATCTTCAAACGCGATTTGACCTTGTTGCGTTTGTTTCATCGCAGATCGATATACTTTGCCAAGGCCGCTATCTTTCCATTTTCCTGTATTTAAATTTGTTGCGTAATCCAGTTCTTTGAAAACGCTATAAACCAGATTGCCTTCTGTATCGAAAAGGAAAACATCATAGTAATCGCGCATCTGTTGAAGTTGTAAGAACCAGCCATGATTTTGTGCGTGATGAGCGCTGTAGTCCGATCCATCTTTTGCATCAAATAAATTTTGTTTTTCACCAATGGGGTTAGGATTGGAAGTGATATAGAGATTTTGAAGTGTTGATTTCTGATTTTCTCCAAGTTTATCCCAGGCTTTTATATATCCTTCAAGTGTCGAAGTAACTGTTGGGTTTGCTGCTTGGATAAGTAAATCTGCTTCGATGGATTTTAAATAATCCCTTAAAGCGTTTTTTCTGGATTCAGCTAACGCGAGTAACTTATTTTCAGACTCTTCAACAAGCGATGATTGCGCGATGAAATAGCTGGTTCCCCCTGACAAGATAGTAGAAAGAGCTGCTGCAAAAATGACAAGTGCTGGAAGAAGAATACGAAGACGGATACGAAGTAAAAATCCCATGGGTAATCTCTTTTATAGTTATCAAATGGTAACCGTAGCCCCAAATCCCCATAGGTGATCAGTTATATATACAACCGACCTAGTTAATATTTAATTAAAATTTGATGTATCGCAAGAAAAAAAGAAAAGGCACAACCTCTAAAGAGAGAATTGTGCCTTTCAGGTAAATATGATCATCTAACAATGAGTTAGGCTGCCGCTTCGAAAGCCTCTAAATTAAGACGAATCTTTTCGCTAACTCGCTTAAATGCTTCTATATCTGCTTCGGAAATTTCATCTGATGCTTGAAGATTGATATCATCTATATAAGGGCTGAGTTCTGTTTCCAGTGCCTTACCTTTCTCGGATAGGTAAATATTTATCTTACGACGATCGCTTTCGTTTCGTACACGCTTAATTAGCCCGTCGCGTTCCATCGCGCGCAGGGCAACCACAGTGGTAGGTCCCATGATGCCAAGTTGATCACTTAGCGCTTTTTGTGTCAGGCCATCTTCGCGCCATAACACACGTAAATAATACCATTGGCCAATTGGAATATTATGTTTGGTGAGGCGCGCCTGCAAGGCACGGGTGAATGCACGATGTGTCATGCGTGCGTTAAAGCCAAGACTTTCATCTGGCTTGATGATCATTTCTGTTTGTTTCAGCATGGTATTACTCTCCAATTTTGAAACTTATTAAATAAACTGCTTTATAATTGACTTTGCAGGATTAATTGTCTCCCGCTTAAGTCTGTATTGCACTGCGATATAAAACCTTATGGTCCGACGAATTCGGAATGTCAATTATTCCATAAGGGGTATTTCTTGGTTAGTGTAGTATGCGAATGATTAACTCCTTGAAAATATATACAATTTTATTTAAATTGAGGTAAATCAAATATAATATTTAATGTCTAATAAATTTTTTGTGTTTTATATCTGTAGTTTAACTTTTTAACTAGAATATCACATTATTGGCTTTTTATTAAATATTCAGGCTTTTTTTATGTGTTTTTGTTACTGATTGTTACTTTCCTAATGATTTACACAGCTTTTAAACATTCATAGATTGGCATCGGCAAGACAGGCAGATAATATGCGCCTCAATTTAGGAACTAATATTTTTAAAAAGTTTGATTGATGTCTGTAGAAACCAACGAAATTCTATCTTCTTATGGGACAACTGTTTTTGAAGTTATGTCTCGACTCGCAATTGAGAGCGAAGCTGTAAACCTGGGGCAGGGATTTCCTGATGAGGATGGACCTGAAGATATAAGGCAGATTGCTGCAGAAGGTTTGGTATCCGGACCGAATCAATATCCACCCATGATGGGACATCCCGACCTACGTCAGGCAGTCGCAGAACATAATATGAAGTTTTATGGTTTAGACATTGATTGGCAAAAAGAAGTGCTTGTCACGTCTGGCGCAACCGAAGCATTGGCGGATTGTTGTCTGGCGCTTCTAAATCCGGGCGATGAAGTTATTTTGATTGAACCGCTTTATGATTGTTATCTGCCTTTGGTAGAACGTGCAGGTGCAACGCCGATTCCAGTACGAATAACACCACCTGAATGGAAGCTTGATAGGGACGCGTTAGAAGCAGCTTTTTCTGATAAAACAAAGTTTATCTTGCTAAATTCGCCAATGAATCCGGCGGGCAAAGTCTTTAGTGAGGAAGATTTATCTTTTATAGCAAATCTCGTTATTAAACATGATTGTATTGCGCTTTGTGATGAAGTCTATGAACATATCTTTTTTGACAAACATCGGCACAAACCATTAATGACTTTCAATGGTATGAGAGATCGTTGCATTCGTATTGGATCTGCAGGGAAATCATTTTCATTAACCGGATGGAAGGTTGGTTATATTACTGCCCCAGAGATGTTGTTAACGACAATTGCCAAGTCACATCAGTTTTTAACTTTTACAACACCGCCTAACTTACAAATTGCGGTGGCAGCAGGTTTAAGAAAAGATGCGCGTTATTTTGATGATCTTGCCATTGAAATGCAGCAGAAACGTGATTATTTGAAAGCTGGTTTGGAAACGCTGGGCTTTTCAGTTATTGAATGTGAGGGAACTTATTTTCTTACAGTTGATATTTCATCTATGTCATCTGAAATGAATGATGTAGATTTCTGTAAAGATATGACGGTGAATGGTGGTGTTGCTGCTGTACCTGTCAGTGCATTCTATAAAGATGATGCGCCGGATCATTTTATTCGGTTTTGTTTCTGCAAAAAATATGACGTGCTTGAAGAAGCATTACGCCGTTTAGCACGCTACTTAAATAAAAATGAAGATCAGGTTATAGAGGCTGCGAAAGCTTATGAACGAAGTTAAAAAAATTGAAAAGCATTTCACCGCTTGTCCACATGATTGTCCGTCCACTTGTGCGTTAGAAGTGGAAAAATTAGACGACAAGACAATAGGTCGTGTTCGTGGATCAAAAGAGAACAGCTATACCGATGGTGTCGTCTGTGCCAAAGTTGCACGCTATGCTGAGCGGGTTCATCATCCTGATCGTTTATTATATCCTATGAAACGTATTGGTCCGAAAGGTAGTGGCCAGTTTGAGCGTATCTCTTGGGATGAAGCCTTAGATGAAATCGTGGCGAAATTTAATACTGCAGAAGCAGAGTTCGGCAGTGAGTCTGTTTGGCCGATATTTTATGCAGGTACCATGGGGCTTGTTCAGCGTGATGGTATTGAACGTATTCGTCATGCAAAGAGATATTCTGGTTTCTATGGAACTGTTTGTATCGCATTAGCGTGGCCTGGTTATACTGCTGGAACAGGACAATTGCGTGGTGTAGATCCGCGTGAAATGGCTGAATCAGAGGTGATTGTCCTTTGGGGCAATAATGCGGTTAATACACAAGTAAACGTGATGACCCATGCCCTGAAAGCCCGTAAGAAGAACGGGGCAAAGATTGTCGCCATTGATGTCTACAATACAGGTACTGTTCAACAATCAGATATGGGGTTGATCTTAAAACCGGGGACGGATGGTGCTTTGGCTTGTGCAGCGATGCATATCGCGTTTCGTGACTGCTATGCCGATCGTGATTATATGGATAAATACGCTGATGATCCAAAAGCTTTGGAAGAACATCTTAAAGATAAAACACCAGAATGGGCTGCCGAGATTACAGGGCTTTCTGTTGAACAGATTGAAGAATTTGCAAAAGTAATTGGTACGCATAAGAAAACGTTTTTCCGATTAGGTTATGGTTTTACACGTTCTCGTAATGGTGCAACGAGTATGCATGCGGTGAACTCTATCCCGGTGGTGCTTGGGTCTTGGCAGTATCTAGGAGGCGGTTCGTTATTATCCAATAGTGGTATGTATGGGTTGGATGGTCGTCTTGTGCAAGGACGTGATTTGCGTGACAAGTCGATCCGCATTTTGGATCAATCCCGTATGGGTGATATCTTATGTAATGATCCAGATGCCTTGAAAAATGGTGTGCCTGTTAAAGCTACCATTATTCAGAATACAAATCCGATGGCGATATGCCCAGATCTGGCACGCGTGAAAGAAGGTTTCATGCGTGATGATCTATTTGTCGCTGTTCATGAACAATTTATGACAGATACTGCAAAGATGGCCGATATTCTGTTGCCAGCAACTACATTTGTTGAGCATGATGATATTTATAAGGGCGGTGGGCATACCCATGTTCTATTTGGACCAAAGATTATTGATCGTCCAGGAGAATGCCGTACGAATCATGAAGTTTACGCAGCATTAGCTGAACGTCTTGGCATTGATGACTTGCCTGGTATGAAAATGTCTGAACGTGAATTAATCGATGATATGCTAGATAAATCTTATGGCGAGACGTTGGAAAATCTTGAGAAAGAGCGTTGGATTGATAAGGCTCCAGACTTTGAAACTGCGCATTTTTTAAATGGTTTTGCACATAAGGATGGTAAGTTTCATTTCAAAGCTGATTGGGTATCCATGTCTGAAAGTGGTAATCCTGAAGCAGGTTATGGAATGAATAATATTCCGGGCGCAGAAATGCCTGTTTTACCTGATCATTGGAATGTTATTGAAGGCGCGACAGAGGAATATCCTTATCGATTGGTAACCGCGCCTGCCCGAAATTACTTGAATTCCAGTTTTACGGAAACGCCAACATCTATTGCGAAAGAAAGTCGTCCGACAGTTATTGTTGAAAAATCCATGGCAGAAGAAGCTGGCTTAAGTGAAGGTGATTTAGTTTGTTTATCTTCAGCACGTGGTTCATTACGTATCCATGTGGAGATCGCTGAAAACCTTCAGAAAAATACTTTGGTCGTAGAGAGTATTTGGCCCAATAGTGCTTATTTAGACGGTATGGGGGTCAATATCTTGACAGGTGCAGATCCAGGAAGTCCTGTTGGAGGCGCCGCATATCATGACAATCGTGTATCTATGGAGAAATGCAATTAGCCTTTATGGATAATTGCTTTCGACACGCTTTAGGAAACCTTTAATCGTACGAAGTTTTTCACCGTCACGGATGCGATTAAATACAAGTTCCATTGTCTCATCGTCAATGATACGGCGGTTATATTGTTGCATTTCATATCCGCCATCTTCGGTGATTATCATGGCGTATACGATAAAAGTGTCATCTTTGATTTTGGCCCATATGTATGGATCACCTTTCATTGGGTTCAAAGGTTCCCATTTACCAAATAGATTTTTGCGCATAGCTGAACCGTAAACGCCGTCCCGTTTAGAGACACGGAATTCAACCGAGTGTTCTGTGACTTTCTCTCGTCCATCGGTTTTATGGACCGTCGTTTCCCATATGAGATGAAAAGAGTCATCGCCAGTTGGCCATACTTTTACCCGTAGAGATCTTTTGTCTGCTTCTTCCGCTGAAGATATTGCGTCACCTTCATATGTACCAAAAAAGGGTTTAATTACAGATATAGCTTCCGCAGCATGAACAACTTGACTAATTCCAAATAAAATCAGAAGGAAGGCAAAAGTTGTGGAAATCTTTTTCAAGTTGTTTTTCATTGGCTTACCTAGTCAAATCCATTTACTCTACAGATGTCTAATAAAGATAGTGAGGCGACGCTACCTTAACAAGGCTAAAAGTAAGGATAAATACCATGAAAGCGTTAACCATAGGCGGGGCTACAGTTGATATCATTGCGTCAGTTGAAGATCATAATCTTGAACGTATGACGATGGAAAATGCGTATTCTAGTTTTTTGCTATTGGAAGAAGGCAAGAAAGTAGAAGCTCAATCCGTAGATTTCTATGTCGGAGGTGGTGCAACAAATGCAGCTGTTTCGATGGCTCGTCGCGGTGCAGATGTCGCATGTCTTGTGAAAGTTGGTGATGATGCAGAAGGGCATAAAGTACAAGGCCAGCTTCGTGCCGAAAATGTTGATACGCGTCCTATCTTGATTGATCATCTTGAACCAACAGGCCGTGCCGTGATGATTGCCAGTCACGCGAAGAATCCAACAATTTTTGTTGCGCGCGGATCAAATACGACTTTGCAAGAAGAAGATATTCAGCCGAGTTTATTTCAGGATCGTGATCTTGTTTATATTACAGGGTTAAGTGGCGATTCTGCGGATTGTTTTGCCAAGATTGTGACTTTGGCTAAAGAAGCTGGTGCTATGGTTGCCTGTAATCCCGGAATTCGGCAATTATCTTCGCGTAGTCAGGCGTTTTATAGTGTTCTGGATAAAATCGATATGTTGATTTTAAATGAACGAGAAACCGCCCAATTGATTCCGGAGCTATCTGTACATCGCAAAGAGAGAAATACTGTAGTTTGTGATCAATCCGTGGATGTAGAGTATTGGCCTCATTTAATGAAAAAGGGGTTGGAAAGTCATGGTTTCTCTATGACGTTGCCGACCTTGTTTGATGCACTATTGGAGCGTGGTATTAAAAGCTTTCTTCTGACCGATGGAAAACGCGGTGCTTATTTGGCTGACAAAGATGGGATAATTTTCTGTCCAAGTCATAAGGCAAAAGTACGCGGAACTGCCGGGGCAGGGGATAGCTTTGCATCCACCTGTGTGTCCGAACTTGCCATGGGACGATCAAAAGATATCTCTATTAAGAAAGCTGCGATGAATGCAGCCTATGTTGTGTCTCATGTAGATGCGCAGTCTGGATTGCAAGATAACGAGATTTTAGATCAACGTATTATGGATGCTGATTGGGACGGATTTTTAACATTCTGTTGGGCAGACTAAATCGTCATAGTAGACCTTGGGTTTTAAAGCTTAGATAGCTGTTATGCCCAATGATAATATGGTCATGTAATATGATGCCAAGATTATTGCCTGCATCTTTAACCATATTGGTTATTTGAATGTCTTCCTGTGATGGCGCCGGGTCACCGCTTGGATGGTTATGTACGATGATGATGGCAACAGCACTTAAGTCGAGGGCACGTTTCACGATTTCTCTTGGGTAGAGTGGTGTGTGATTTACCGTACCAATATTTTGTACCTCATCAGCGATTAAGTGATTTTTCTGATTAAGATAAAGAATACGTAACTGTTCGACTTTCTCTCGACCCATTGCGGCCTGAAGATAGTCCATCAGGTTTTGCCAATTATTCAGGATATGCCCTTTAAAAGCTTCTTGTTTTAATAAACGCAAAGCCGATTGTTGGGAAAGTTTGATGGCTACAACGGCTGCTTCCCCGATGCCTTCGACCTTTTGTAATTCTTCAGGTGTGGCAGATAAAACACCAGCATAAGATTTGAAAGAGGCAATAAGACGCTTTGCCAATGGCTTAACATCGCCACGCGGGATTGCCTGAGTTAGAATCAATTCCAGAAGTTCGTAATCTTCCATTGCCCGACCAAGGTCTTTCAGGAAACGTGTGCGAAGACGTTTCCTGTGGCCCAATTGATCTTTTCTGACTTCTTCCCCCATTCAGTCAGAACTTTATACATAAGGTGGTTGTGTCCAGCCCTTAGGAGAGGCTGTGAAGATTTCATAACCATCTTTGGTTACGCCAATCGTATGTTCAAACTGGGCGGATAAGGACTTATCCTTGGTTACAGCAGTCCAACCATCTTGTAGAACTTTACATGCATATTTTCCTGCATTTACCATAGGTTCTATGGTAAAAAACATACCTTCTTGCAGGACTGCACCTGTACCCGGTGTACCATAATGCAAGACACTAGGTGCATCGTGGAAAACACGACCAATGCCATGACCACAGAAATCACGAACAACGGAAAAACGATGTTTTTCTGCATGTTGTTGGATTGCAGAACCGATGTCACCCAATGTCACACCCGGTTTCACCATCTCAATACCAATCATCATGGATTCATAGGTGACGCGCACCAGGTTCTTTGCCTTTACAGGAATTTTGTCGCCAACCATATACATGCGGCTACTATCACCATACCAGCCATCTACAATCACGGTTACATCAATGTTAATGATGTCACCATTCTTAAGTTTCTTGCTTGGGTCGGGTATACCATGACACACCACGTGATTTACACTGGTGCAAATAGATTTAGGAAAGCCGCGATAGTTCAATGGTGCGGGAATCGCATCGTGATCAAGAATATATTTATGACAAATTTGGTCGAGTTTATCTGTGGTTACACCAGGCTCAACAAATTGAGTGATATGATCCAACAACTCAGCCGCAAGATGGCCAGCTTTGCGCATACCTTCAAAATCTTCAGGTGTATGAATTTTAATACGGCCAGAATCAGGGTCGTTATAGTCGTCCATCAGACAAATCTTTCTTAATCACATCAAATCTTTTTATCAGCAATATTCAATATATGAATATCTTGCATTTGCTTCTTTTACCTCGAACTCGGCCATTCGCCAAGGGGGTGGTGTGAAACTATCGGTAATCTATAGTAGAAAATGTCAATCTATAGAAATTTTAAGTGGATTTCGAATGGTGATTTCTGTTTCCGTAATGTCACAATCATAACAAACAGCTTCTACACCTGCTTCTCGTGCTTTCAGGAAAGCTGCTTTGTATGTGGGGTCAATATCACTCGCTAGTCTAAATTCATTACAATCTGGGCGTTGAACCAGATAGACCATAACAGCACGATGACCTTGGGCGACCATATCAGACATTTCATCTAGATGTTTCGCCCCACGCGCGGTAACTGCATCAGGAAATTCTGCAGCATCGGGATAAGCGCCATCCAGACGACGTAAGGTTACGTTCTTAACTTCGACGTAACAATCTGGTTTATTGTCATCGGAAAGCAAAATATCAATTCGGCTGTTTTTGCCATATTTTACCTCGCGCTTGGTGTTTGCATAACCAGAAAGTTCGGTGATCTTTCCATCAATAATTGCCTGTTCGACAATTGCATTGGGGCGAGATGTATTTATGCCAACAGGGATACCATCCTGACTTGCAAGTTCCCATCGCCAATCCAATTTTGCTTTTGGATTGGTGTTAGGCGACAACCATACACCCGAACCTTCGTCTTTTAGACCCATCATAGAACCAGAATTGGCGCAATGGGCTGTAACAACAGACCCATCCGCCAGTTCTACATCTGCCAAGAAACGTTTGTAGCGTTTAATCAATTTCCCTTTGGTAAGGGGATTGTCGAATTTCATGATTAGAAAAACCTCTTAGCTTTCCTCTTTGGCCTTTTCCACCAGGCCACGCATAGCATCTTCACCAATCGCCCCGCGGACGATTTCATCACCGATGATGAAAGCAGGGGTGCCTGAAAGGTTTAACATTTGCGCAACTTGACGATTACGGCTGATTTTCCCAGTTACTTCTTCTGATTCCATATCGACTTTTAACTTGTCGACATCCAAACCAACGGAATCTGCTACTTGGAAAACACGTTTTTCAGTAATACCGCCGCGGGCACTCATCATAGCGACATGGAAATCCATATACTTGCCTTGCATATCCGCCGCTAGGGCTGCTTTTGCGGCAATAACAGAAGTTGGGCTAAGAATTGGGAGCTCAATAAATAGAACGCGCACATCCTCATCATCTTCAATGATATTGTTCACCTGCGGTAACACGCGTTTACAATATCCACAGTTATAGTCAAAAAACTCAACCATGGTCACTTTACCTTCAGGATTACCTGCAACAGGATATTCGTCACTTTCTTTGATTGCAGGCAAAAGACCTTCTAACGTTTTTGCTGATTCTGCCTCAGCCAGCTTTTCTTGTTCTTGATAATAGGCATCAAGAGAGCGGATCATAACTTCAGGATTCTCCATCAAATAGTTATGAATGATCTCTTCCAATTGTTCTTTTGTGATATTGGAAATATCTTGTGCGTGTGCCGTCATTGCGAAGGCTGTTGAAGATAGCAGAATCGCAGAAGCTGCTGTTAAATTAAAAAGTCTGGATTTAATTGATCCCATAACGAAGTCCCGTATGCAGATAGATAATTGACGTTTTATTACTGTTGATAGTGGCTATTTGATGGCAGAGTTGCAAGGGCTTGGTGATGCATTTTATATCACTTCACAAACTTATGATGAGCAGTTGATCGACAAGTTAAGATTTTTTGTCTTTTTGTAAATCTTTTGCACGAAGATTAATATCTTCCGCACGTAACCAACCGGCACTACCACGAGGTAATAGATCTAATGCCTTGTTGGATTGAGTAACTGCATTTGGTAATCTATTTCTGAGCAAAGCTTCTTCTGCAAGAGCAAGCGCTGTATTTGCCTGGTCACCCATTCGTCCGTATACGGTAGCCAATAAACGCCAATTAGAGGATACATTAGGTTCAAGACGGGCTGCCGTTTTTAAGTTCTTCAGCGCGGCTGGTAAGAGTTCAGGGTCCTGAGTTTCTATCCGTGCACGTCCAGCATTTTGATGAATTAAGGCAGCCCATGGGATAATAGCAAGCGCACGATCATAAGCCTCAATAGATTCTTCAATTCTAGCAGCATCCAACAAAATATCGCCCTCTAGTTCAATAAAAAAGGGGTCTTCAGGTACTTGAGCTTGTAAACTTCTTACAATTTCTAATGAAAGATCGTAATTCCCGTTTTCTTTATGTGCAATTGCACGTGCATATTGTGCCGGGATTGAATTATCCGATTCTGGATAAACTTTATTTACTGTTTCCAAGCCATCCACATAGCCGATTATTTTTGCCCGAATGCGATCATGAATTCGATAGAATTCTTCGGACATTTTTTTGCCGGTATAACTTGAACGTTGAGTATGATGTTCAACAAAGTTAACACGTGACTGTGTTAGTGGATGTGTTTGAGAATAAGGATTTTGCGCGTCGGAATAGATTTGGCTTTGTTTATGAATTTTATTTAAAAAGGTTAGCATACCTTCGCTGGTGATTCCGGCAGCATCAAGAAAAGTCAGAGCTGCTTGGTCGGCTGCTTCTTCATTTGCGCGTGTGTATTTTAGGAAGCCGCGGGTTGCGACCTGAGACCCTAAGCCAAGAGCAGCAATTGCGACTTCAGGCTGCCCGGAGAGAATCGCCAAAGGTATCCCAAGTACTGCAGCGGCGATATTGATATCTTGTGCACGTTCATAATTGGCATAAAGTTGTGATAAATGCCCGCCCGTAATATGCCCAGTTTCATGTGCTAGAACGCCAATAACTTCTTCAGGTTTTTCTGCTGCAGCGATTGTTCCTGTATTGATAAATATCTGCTGTCCTTGGGCCACAAAGGCGTTTAGACGCTTATCATTAATGATGTGAATATTTACTGAGGCTGCATCCAGTCCTGCAACTTCAAAGATTGGTTGGCAATAATATCGGATTGCATTTTCAATTTCTGTATCACGAATATAACTGATAGAGCTTGCACTCGCCGCAGATGTGATTAGGCTATGCGCCATTAACCATACAACGATAAAAGAACATATCCATTTATATAGGGTTTTAAGTCGATGCATTTTCAAAAGCTCAATCTTGTCGCAGAAAAATCTAATGTAGGGATGAATTGCGAAACACGCAAACCCCAGTTTTCATTTTTCACGAAACGAGCAGTAACTTCTTTGGCAATTGCTTCCGGATTGCTATTGTCTGCTTGCGCTCAAGACGAGGAAGTACCATTAGGCCAGATTGGTTATGTACAGGGCTTCTATGGTGCGATATCTGGAGACGAACCAACATCCGTGCTTGTTGGGCGTGACGTGTTGACCGCTGGCGGAACTGCAGCCGATGCCGCTATTGCAATGTCCTTCACAATGGCAGCAACTTATCCTGGACGCGCTGGACTTGGAGCTGGTGGAGTTTGTCTTATGCATGATGGTGCGATTGGCTTGACAGAAACGCTGGATTTTACGGGCGGTGAGGGTAGCTTGAAAACAGGTGACCGCGCGGCTGCGATTCCGGGAATGGTGCGTGGCATGGCGGTCATGCATGCACGATATGGAACAATGGATTGGCGTCAACTTGTTTTACCTGCTGAACAATATGCGAGATATGGTCATCGATTCTCTCGGGCGGCACGCGCTGACGTTACTTTGGCTGAAGGGCCATTAATGAAAGACGCAAATGTAAAAGAAATTTTTGTAAATGAAGAAGGGTGGATTCATTCCGAAGGATATCGGTTCGATCAAGTAGATTTAGCAGCAACATTAGCACAAATTCGTGCAAAAGGGGCCGGTGCTTTCTATCAAGGGCCTTTTGCCCGTCAAGTTGCTGAAGGTATTCAAGCTGCAGGCGGTAATGTATCGGAAGAAGATTTACGTAATTACCTCCCAGAATGGCGTGGTGTTTATGGTGTACAGGCCGGCAATTATACTTTTTATACGCCAGAAGCTCCTGCTGGAGGAGGTGCCGTTATGGCTGAGGCACTCGCCTTAGCTAATGCAGATGAACGCTATGAAGATTTGTCCGGGGTAGATCGATTACACTTGTTGTTAGAAGCTTCCAAACGCGCATACGCACATCAGCAAGAATATGTGAAAGCCGGCTGGGAGATCGCCATTCCTGTTGATCAGTTGTCTGGTTCAGAACATGCAGAACAAGTTATGAGTGGATTTGACATCTCTAAAGTATCTACAAATCGCCTAGCTAATGTGAAGTTTAGCGAAAACTCCTACAATACAGGATTTGTTGTTGTTGATAGAAGTGGCAATGCAGCCATTTGTGATATTAGTCTTAACAACCTCTTTGGCACGGGACGAATGGCAGAAGGCTTAGGTTTCATGATTGCCGCGAGTCCTGATAAAAAAACGCGTAATCCATTGAATTTAGCGCCAATGGCGGTGATTAGTACCGGTGCAAATAGTTTTCATGGGGCTATTGCAGGTGCAGGTGGTTCCGTAAAGAAATTAAGTGCAATGAATGTAATGCTTGATGTCGCAGTGAATGAGAAAAATTTAATTGATGCACTGGTAGAACCACGTATGGGATTATCACCTGACCTTGGAACTGTATTAGTTGAGGATAGTTTTGATCCTGAAGTGATCTCACGATTAAAAGAGAAGGGATATCGTATTGATCGCGCTGAGCTCTCCAGTCGTTTGAATGCGGTATATTGCAAGAATGGTTTGCCACGTGAAGATGTTGGTGCAGGATGTTTGACATTCACGGACCCTCGTGGGCATGGCCTGAGCTTGATGACTTCTGAATAAACAATTCTTAGTCTAGACAAATTATATTTACTTATTTTCTAAGGATACGAAAATGGCGTTAAAGCAATCTGGCCGTTCCAATGTGCCTGCTTTTATTGTTATGGAAGTTATGCGCGCGGCTGCCGAACGAGAAGCAAGTCAACAAGCTGTTTATCATTTAGAAGTAGGACAACCTGGAACAGGGGCCCCAAAGAAAGTTATTGAGGCTGCTAAATATGCTTTGGACACTAATAAGATAGGCTACACCGTTGCCTTAGGAATTCCTGAATTACGAAGCGCTATAGCGTCTCACTACATGGAAGATTATGGTGTTGATGTCTCTTCGGAAGATATTATTATTACGACAGGATCATCAACGGGATTTTTATTATCTTTCTTATCTGCTTTTGATCCAGGGGATAGAGTTGCGCTCGCAGCTCCGGGATATCCCTGTTATCGTCATATCTTGAATATGTTAGGTGTTGAGCCAGTATTGTTAGAAACTGGGCCAGAAGATAGATATCAACCCAGTCCAGAATTACTTAATAAAGCTCTGCAAAATGGCAAGTTAGATGGTTTGATATTGGCAAGTCCATCTAATCCAAGTGGCACCATGTTGGAAGATGCCGAGTTAAAGGCGTTAATTGATTTCTGTGAAGAACATGATATTCGTTTGGTATCTGACGAAATCTATCAAGGTATTAGTTACGGGCGTGGTTTTCAAACTGCCTTGTCATATACAAAAGATGCTTTGATTATTAATAGTTTTTCTAAGTATTTTTCTATGACTGGATGGCGTCTTGGTTGGTTGGTTATGCCGCAGGATTTAAAACGCCAAATTGAGTCTATGGCACAAAATTTATTCATTTCCGCACCCACTTTAAGTCAGGTTGCCGCTGTTGCTGCTTTTGATGCAAAGGAAGAGTTAGATCTGAATATTCGTAATTATGCAAAAAACCGTGAAGTTTTGTTAAACGCATTGCCAGAATTAGGATTTGATAAATTGGCTCCCTCAGATGGTGCCTTTTATATATATGCGGATGTATCTGATTTAACAGATGACTCGGTTACTTTCTGCCAACGTATCTTAAATGAGACGGGGGTGGCTGTAACACCGGGGTTAGACTTTGATCCATTTAATGGTCATCATACCATGCGTTTCTCATTTGCTGCAGGGCATGATGAAATCTTAGGGGCTATTGAGGCTCTTAGAAATTGGAAACGATAAGAAATAAAGCGATCAATTATTGATCGCTTTTTTCATGGAGCTTTTTAAGCATACGTTCTTGGCGAAATCTTTGATAGCTTAGTGTCGCCCGAAGTGATAACCAATATCCCAGTAAACTCAATCCAACTGCCCATGGAAGGCTGCCTATCAACAGGCTTGAACCAACTAGTTCTATTAAATCTATCAGAAACTCAAAAGATTCTGCGATTCCTGCATCTGCGCTTAAATTACTGCTGATATAGCTTGAGAAATCTTCAAAAGAAAAATCATCTTCATCAGTTGGCAATATCAATCGACCTGTCGCGTAAAACAGATAATAGAGGGGAATCATGGTTGCTGCATTGGAAAACCATGACCAAGCAATTGCAATAAGAAGACTAAAGTTAAACTTAAAGATCTTTTTGGCGATCCACCAGATCACAAACAAAGCGGGCATTTGAATGCCAACGCTTGGTGTGAAACCGACAAAAAGTCCAATCATCACACTATAGGCAATAAGATGTGGTGAGTCTTTTTCGCGTTGAATCGGAATAATGAGTTTATAGTGAAGATATCGAAAAGCTTTCGACCACCAAAATTCTTTATTTTTACGATGTCTTAACCTCTTCAAAACACCTTTTGGTGTATTGGAACTCATTTGGTTGTTCCTTCTACAGAATTAGCCGATTTACTCGCCTCATGTAATTGATCGAAATGCTTGTATATACGCTGCAAGGCATGAATACAGAAGAAGCTGTAGTAAATAGCGAATGCCGATGTTGCATAAACTAAAATTTCGAATTGGATCAGGGCAGAGCTGCAATAGAGGAAATAATAGAAATATTTCACACGCAGAAAAGTCCAGAGCTGGATCTGGTGTTGGTTTGCATAGACAGCCAGCATAATAAAGGAAATATAAGAGGCAGAAAAAATAACTGCACTCCAAGGGTCTACCCCCCAATGCCATGCACCTGCAGCAGCAACTAAGGGAACACCGATTTGATCTGCGGCCATATCCACCATTGCACCGCCTTCATGGGCTTTACCCATTCGGCGCGCCAGCGGCCCATCAAAACCATCCAGAACACAATAAGAAAATAGTAAGATACTAATAACCCACCAATATTCAAATTGTGTTGGTAGGGTGACGCCTGTGATCAGACATAAAATAGCAATAATTGTGATGTGATTTGGGCTTAATCGAAGAGTAAGAAATAACTTGATCACAGGATTGAGCGCACGATCGCGCCATGCTGCAAATTCCTTTTGCTTCTTTCTTTCATCTTCGTTGAAGTAATCCATGGATAAATGAGGCCCTGATATGAAAAACTATTATAGGGCTTTTATCTGATCAGAAGGGATGAAACAATAATTTCTCATCCATTTTATCAAAGTTTCACGGAAAGTTTATGCGGCATCAGGATGTCGATCAGCTGCAACTTTAATTAAGCCACTTTTTTGTGCTCTTTTTTCGATAGCTTCTTCCATTGTACAATAGCCACTTTGCAACATATGCCACACATTCATCCATTGTTTTTTATTGCTTTCACGAACTTCTTTTTTACGAAATTTATGGCGCTGTTGAAGGAAGGAAAACCAGTCATTTGGAATAGTTTGATGGTTTTCTGGTAAATCGACAGTACCGACAATCATTTGGTGCGTTGGAAAATGTGCATCAGAACTTACAGACCAGCCCACATGATCTAGGCGAAATTCATTGGGTAAGCGATACGTATAATTAACTTTGCGTTTTAGTGCAGGTGGTGCAACCAACTGGCCGTCTTTAATACCGTTTTCTAGGAAGTGTAGACTAAGCCCATTGTGAATTTCCACATAATCGCTTTCTTCTTGTAGCTCCATAAAACGTTTATCGCCTACTGCGTTGGCTAGGCCCGTTTTTCCTGGCGTGAAGGGGTGTGGAATACTTGTGATTGCGCCTAAATCATCACGTAGTCGGTTCATATTGTTCACAGACCATTCAAAAGGGGGGAGCTTATCTAATCCACGTCGTAAATCTGCTTCATCACGGAAGATATAAATAATATCAACCCCTTCAGATGAAACAGCCTCAACGGCAGGTAAAATTGTCGTATGAAGACCCTCTGTTGCGTCTCTTAGAAACAGATAAGCATCTAATGGCGATTTATAGCCGTGTTCGGTGGACGCAACAAAATCTACATTTGTCTCTTTTAAACATTGGCGATGTAAGGCTAAACGTTGATCTCGTTTGGACGGAGAATAACGATAGATATTTGTATGATAGTGCAAATCGAATGTCACTGAAACACGATCTGTGTTTTGTGATTTGCTTTGGTCAAAATGAATCTCAGTCATATTGTTTCGATTCGCTCTAAAATCTCGTTGAATGTCTTGCTTCTATTTTAGCTTTTTTCAGCGATTAGACAACGAATTCTATTATTTCATTGCTTTAACAGAGTTTTAATTTCAGATCAGGGCCAATTTGCGATTTGAATCTTGCTTTATTGGTATGTTTTAGGGCATATGAAGGCAGATTTTACGCATAGATTATATGTGTGGCGATTGGGGTCAATAAAGTCGATCAGACGTGAAAGGAATGGGCGATGAGCTTAAAATTAAAGCCGGGTGTTGTTTATGGTGAAGATTATAAAGCTTTGGTTGATCACTGTAAGGCAGGTGGTTTTGCATTACCCGCGGTGAATATTGTCGGTACCAGTTCCTTAAATGCTGTTTTAGAAGCAGCGGCAAAAAACGAATCAGATGTGATCATTCAATTATCGAATGGTGGAGCGCAATTCTACGCTGGGGCGGCTTTAGAAGATAGTTTTCAGGCGAAAGTCCTTGGCGCAGTTTCTGCTGCACAGCATGTTCATTTGTTAGCGGAACATTATGGTGTGGCAGTCGTTCTTCACACAGATCATGCGAACCGTTCTTTGATCCCATGGATCGAAGCATTACTAGATCATGGTGAAGCTTATTATGAAAAACATGGTAAGCCATTATTTACTTCCCATATGCTTGATTTGTCTGAAGATGATCTGGAATTCAATCTTTCTGAAAGCGCACGTGTTCTTGAACGCATGGCTAAGATTGGTATGAGTTTGGAAATTGAACTAGGTGTAACTGGTGGTGAAGAAGATGGTGTTGGGTCTGATATCGATGAAGATCAGATGGATAATGCAAAATTATATACGCAGCCTGAAGACGTTTTAGAAGCCTATAATCGATTGAATCATTTAGGTCATTTCACAGTTGCTGCTTCTTTTGGTAACGTGCATGGCGTCTATAAGCCTGGTAATGTGAAACTTCGTCCAGAGATCTTGAAGGCATCACAAGAATTAGTAGCGAAAGAAAAAGGTACCGATCACAATCCGTTGGATTTGGTATTCCACGGTGGATCAGGTTCTGAAAAAGACAAGATTGCTGCTGCTATCGAATATGGTGTGTTTAAGATGAATATTGATACGGATACACAATTCGCATTTTCCGAAGCCGTTGGCGCTTATGTAGAAGAAAATAATGTGGCTTTCCATCATCAAATTGATCCTGAAACGGGTAACCCTCAGAAGAAATTTTATGATCCACGTAAATGGTTACGCGCTGGTGAAAAAGGTATGGCTGAACGTTTGGATGAAGCATTTGCGGATCTTGGATCCGTTGGTAGATCCGCGACAAAATAAATTACTTTTGGTTGTGAAAAGTAACCAATAATCTATACAGCCTCGAAACATTATGTTATCTTTCACGAAAGATTGGGATGTTTCGGGGCTTTTCTTTGTTTATGATAAACTGCTGATATAAAATATTTTTTTTATTTTAGGCTGTTCTTTTTGTAGTTCTGATCTAATATCTCGAAAGCGATAAATAATTTCGATAGTTATTAATCCATCGAATTTGTTTTAAAGATTTAGTGGGGGCAATTACGTGTTATACGGCAATCCTCATCTTACAGGTGTGGAACGCACCTTTGATGAAAATGAAATCATAGTTACAAAGACGGACCTAGCCGGTAAAATTACATATGGTAACGATACCTTTTACAAGATGGCTGGTTTTTCCGAGAAAGAATCTCTAGGCAAGCAGCATAATATTATTAGGCATCCCGAAATGCCACGTGCAGCTTTTAAGTTAGTTTGGGATACTTTGGCTGCAGGAGAAGAAGTGTTTGCCTATGTAAATAATCGTTCAAAAAATGGCGATCATTATTGGGTATTTGCACATATAACTCCAAGTTTTGATACTTCAGGTAAGTTGGTCGGGTATCACAGTAGTCGTCGCAAACCAAACAGATCATTGATCGAAGAAAAAATCATTCCATTATATAAAGATCTGTTAGCTGTTGAGAAAGCAGCCTCCAGCCCCAAGGAAGGGATGGAAAATGCAGTGCAAGCGGTATTGGATTTATTGGATCAAACGGGAATGGGCTTCAACGAGTTGATGCTTTCATTGGGGAGATAAATGATGTTTGGAAATAATCGGGATATAAAACGCGCAATTGCGGTGTTAGAGCGTGCAATTAATGGTGATTTTGAGGCGCGTTTGACAAATATTGATGCGAAAGGAGATATGGGAATTCTTTTGCATCGAATTAATGATCTCATTGACCGTTCAGATGCCTATCTGCGTGAAAGTGCAGCCGCTATGGAGCATGTCAGCAATTCTCAATATTACCGGAAGATTGTTGAAACAAGTATGGATGGTGCTTTTTTGAATGCGAGCCGTACCGTAAATAATGCGTTGGATAGTATGAAATCACGTGTTGATAGTTTTGAAGTTGCGCTAGAACATTTTGAAAATAATGTCGGTGGCGTTGTTTCGACTGTTTCGTCTGCTTCATCAGAACTGGATAATTCAGCATCTTCTATGCAGAATATTGCTAATTCGACAAGTCAGCAGGCAACTGCAGTGGCCGCCGCTGCAGAAGAAGCTGCGGTAAATGTTCAAACGGTGGCTGCGGCTTCTGACGAATTAACAAGCGCGATCAACGAAATTTCCGGTCAGGTTATGAATGCGTCGAATGTGGCGAATGAAGCTGCTGAGGTTTCATCAAAAGTCGCTAACCAGGTGGATGATCTGAAACAAGCGGCAGATCAAATTGTAAATGCAGTGAGCATTATTAATGATATCGCAGACCAAACAAACCTGTTGGCGTTGAATGCAACTATTGAGGCTGCGCGTGCAGGAGAAGCTGGTAAGGGATTTGCGGTGGTTGCGAATGAGGTGAAAAACCTCGCTAATCAAACAGGGCAGGCGACTGCGGATATTGGAAACTACGTGAAAAACATTCAGGAAGCTACCGATATCACTGTTGATGGGATACATAATATTTCCGAAAAAGTAAGTTTGATTAATTCTGCGAACTCATCAATTTCAGCCGCTGTTGAACAGCAATCAGCAGCGACAAATGAAATTACCAGAAATATCGAAGAAGCCTCGGCGGGTACGGCGGAAGTGACAACGAATATTTCTATGGTGACTAAGGCTGCTCAAGAAACAGGGCAGGCCGCGGGTGAAGTGAGCCAATCGTCTTCTGATTTGAAAGATCAATCGCAAAGTCTTTCTAATATTGTAGATGACTTCTTAGTTGAAGTTAAGAAAGTCGTATAAAATATATAAAAAGCGCCAGATAAAGCTGGCGCTCCTATTTCAAAAATACCGAACCGAAAAGATCGATGTAAGGGATGGTGACGTCTGATCTTTTTTAGGAGAAAACGGTGGAATCCGTATTCGCAGTCTTGGCTGATACTGATGATGTCACGCGCATTTTGCTGGAGCTGACACAACAGAGTTCTTTTCTTTTTGTCCTCGTGATATTTTTTGGGTTTATCGATAAGAAATTTATCGGAAAGCTAGAAGTATATCGAAATCTCTGTTTCGGCATTGGATTGGGGACGATCGCGATCTTGTGCATGAGCACGCCGATTTTGATGTCGCCCGGTTACCTTCTTGATGCGCGCTCTGTGGTTATCGCAATTACTACCCTATTCGGAGGACCTTTGTCCGGCGCGATTGTGGCGTTCTTTACCTCTATTTATCGTCTTGCACTGGGTGGCGACGGCGCTTTGTTTGGTACGTTAGCTATTTGGATTAGTTTTGGTTTTGCTTGGGCGTTTCAACATTTAAGCCATAGTGGAAGAATTAAGTTATCTGGACAAAATCTACTGATATTGGGGGCAGCAATCCATGGTATGATTTTCCTGCTTTTATTTAGTTTGCCATTGCAAATATGGATGAAAGTATTTGTACAAATCGGCCTACCTATGTTTTTCCTGTTTAGTCCGGTGTTGGCATTGGTCGGGGTGATTTTGCGTGACATGCAAGCAAGGCGTCTTATGTCGGAACAGTTGTTAGCGCAAGATAAAGAATTGCTATCGACAATGGATCGCTTAAAGGAACATCAAAGAATTTTAGATGAACATGCGATCGTGGCGGAAACGGATCAAGCAGGTCGTATTACATATGTGAATGACAAGTTTTGTGAGATTTCAAAATATGATCGTGAAGAACTAATTGGTCAAAATCATCGCATCTTAAAATCTGATCACCATTCCGACGAGTTTTTTAAAGTATTCTGGGAAACAATTACTTCAGGAAAGGTTTGGCAGGGAGAAGTCTGTAATAAAGCGAAAGATGGATCTCTATATTGGGTTTCTTCAACTGTGATGCCCCTATATCGCGGGTCAAATAGTACAATGATTACTGGCTATATTTCGGTTCGAACGGATATTACAGAATCAAAACGTACGGAAGAAGCTTTACGTCATAGCCAAAAAATGGAGGCTGTTGGGGAGTTAACAGGCGGTATTGCCCATGATTTCAATAATTTACTGGGAATTATTGTCGGAAATCATGATTTGATGATGCGTCATTTGGAAGAAGGGACAAAAGCTCGTCGTTTGTTAGATAAAGCGCAAAAAGCTGCGTTAAGAGGGGCTAGCCTCACGCGTCGCTTATTAGGTTTTTCCCGTCGAGCCGCACATGAAGTTAAGACGGTTGAACTGAACCAGCTTATCGTTGATCTTAACGAGCTGGTTAGTCGTTCCTTAACCTCAAAAGTTAAGATGGAAACCAAACTTGCGCCTGCTTTATGGCATGTGGATGTGGACACTAGTGATTTCGAAGATGCAATTATCAATCTATCTGTGAATGCGCGCGATGCGATGCCAGAAGGTGGGGAGATCATAGTTTCCACGCGTAATATTACCTTTGATAAAACATATCTAAGTCATAAAAGCCGTATTGAGCCCGGTGAATATGTGGAGATCGTTGTTTCTGATAACGGGCAAGGGATGCCATCCCAATTACGAGAGAAGGTTTTTGAGCCATTCTTTACAACCAAAGAGCAAGGCAAAGGGACTGGTCTTGGCCTTTCAATGGTTTATGGATTTGTTCAAAGGTCCAATGGCTACATTTCGGTATATTCAGAATTGGGAATGGGGACAGCCTTTAAAATTTATCTACCACGTTCTTCAAAAGATATCAGTGAGAAGGTGGAGGAGGAAAACTCGACTTATAATGCCACTGATGGCAACGAAACCATTTTGGTTGTGGATGATGAAGACGAATTGGTCGAGGTGGCAAAGGATGTTTTGGAAGGGCATGGTTATAACGTTCTAACGGCCTCAACAGGTGATGAGGCTATTGCATATTTAAATATAAATCCCGATATACAAGTTATCTTCACAGATGTTGTGATGCCTGGGAAAACCTCAGGTTTTGAGCTGGCTGAGTATGCGAAATCAGTTAATACTAATATTTCAGTACTCTTGGCATCGGGTTTTACAAAAGATATGAAGGACACCGAAATTGGTAAGAAGTGGAGCCCTTATCTAATTACCAAACCCTATCGCACAGAAGATATGGTGCATCGTATACGAATGCTGATTGATAAAAAGAAAATGGAAAAGTGATCAGAAATGTTAAAGACAACTACTAAGCTTGTTGTTGTAGATGATGAAGAAGATCTCGCCGAATTCGTCGCAGATGTTGCGGATGGCGTGGGGTTTGATGCGACATTCCTGAGCGATCCTCATGACTTTGCAGAACATTATTCTATAGATATTGGCGTATTTGTTTTTGATCTATTTATGCCCGGTATCGATGGTATTGAGTTATTGCGCTTCTTGGCAGAAAGCAGAAGTAATGCATCGGTTATCTTTATGAGTGGTAAAGATAAATCTGTGTTAAAAGCTGCGCAGGAATTGGCAAAAAGTTTAGAAATCAATGTGTTAGGCTCTATTCAAAAACCTTTTCGGGCCGCTGATTTGGAAGAGATTCTTGAAGGATATTCCCCGCCCGCTGCGGATTCGTTAGTTTCACCGAAACATGAAGCACCGACAATTGATGAGCTACGTGAGGCTATAGAGAAGAAGCAATTCCATTTGGTTTACCAACCACAAGTTAGTTTGAAAGACTATACTTTTTCAGGCGTAGAAGCATTGATCCGATGGAACCATCCAGTGAAAGGATCTATTTCACCAGATGTCTTTATTCCCATGGCTGAAGAGTATAACCTTATTCAGGAAATTACCTGGTTTGTCGCGCATGAAGCTTTGATGCAAGCAGGGGAATGGCGCAAGCAAGGATATGACTTGCGCCTGTCTATTAATATGTCGCCAAAGAATTTTCAGGACTTGGACTTACCTGAGAAATTGGCAACTTTGGCACAATTTGCCGGGGCTGATGTTGACAAGATCATGATTGAAGTGACAGAGACAGCCCTTATGGTTGATGTGTCACGTTATATCGACGTGTTAACACGATTACGCATGAAAGGATTTGGCCTTTCTATTGATGATTTTGGAACGGGTTATTCCTCCTTACAGCAATTGATCCGGGTGTCCTTTAATGAGTTGAAAATTGATCAAACCTTTATCCGTGATATTGAAACCGAGCAGGAATGTCAGGTGATCACAGAAATTTCCTCTATGTTAGCGCACAAGCTCAATATGTATGTGGTTGCGGAAGGGATCGAAAATGAAAATATCTGGAATCATTTACGCGCACTTGGATGCGAAGAAGGCCAAGGATACTGGATTGCCAAACCGATGCGTCCTGAAGAGTTGGGAGGATGGTATAAAGATTGGGTGATCAGGCAGGGCCTATAATCAGGTATGATTAATTATCTCTAAATAAAAAAACACGGTTAAATAACCGTGCTGACATTTTTGACTTTAGAAAGATGGTGGCGGATCAGGGATTTGAACCCCGGACACAAGGATTATGATTCCTCTGCTCTAACCCCTGAGCTAATCCGCCACTGTATATATAACTGACGTATATATGGGTTACTGGTTATTCACCAGAGGCTTGATGTTTTATCATCTTGCGGGCGGATAAATATGAGTTTCGGGCCTTACTGTCAAGCGGACATTTCAATTTTTTTGCAGAAAAATTATCTTTTTATAAATCGGCTTGGAAATTCTTAAGTCAAAGGCCATGGATCATTCCGTGCTAATGGAAATCAGCGTGAAATGATCCAATCCTTAATGTTAAATCTGGTCAGATTTAACAGATTTGATTCTGTTTAACTGATGCGGCGTTGAATCCAGCCACCACCCAAAACGCGATCCCCTTGATAGAAGACGCATGCTTGACCCGGCGATACGCCATTCATTGGCTCTGCAAAGGTAACTTCGACATCACCAAGTTCAGTTGCCTCAACTGTTGCTGCGACAGGTTGCATGGTGGAACGTACCTTCACACCAATTTCAACAGGCCCTTGGCTTAGTTTTGTATCCCCAAGCCAGTTTACATCGCTTAAACGAATGCGCGGCGTTGCCAATGCGGATTTTGGTCCCACGATAACTTGACGGTTTTCAGGATCAATTTTGACCACATAAAGTGGGTCTGTACCGCTATTGGCACCACGTCCACCAATGCCAAGGCCACGGCGTTGACC
Source organism: Curvivirga sp. (assembly GCF_965219885.1). Classification (NCBI taxonomy): domain Bacteria; kingdom Pseudomonadati; phylum Pseudomonadota; class Alphaproteobacteria; order Rhodospirillales; family Aestuariispiraceae; genus Curvivirga; species Curvivirga sp. Next base: position 510,170 of record NZ_CBDCOT010000008.1, on the reverse strand, counting down.
AACGGTATAGTGGATGATGCCCTTATGTGTGCCAAGCACTTCGCCATCAATATGAACGATATCGCCAGCTTCCACCGCTTCCGGGCGGAATTTCTCAACGATGGATGCATAATTACCGTCTGGCACAAAACAGATATCCTGACTGTCTGGTTTGTCAGCAACTGTTAGATTAAATTTATCTGCCAAGGCGCGGGTTTCTGTTTTATCCATATGTCCTAATGGAAAGCGCAAGAAGTCCAGTTGTTCCTGTGTGGTCGCAAAAAGGAAGTAGCTTTGATCTTTTTTAGGATCAGCGCCTTTTAACATTTGCGCATCAGTTTCATCACCATTGCGTTGCACATAATGACCTGTCGCCAAAACATCAGCACCAAGATCTTTTGCTGTATCCAGTAGATCTTTGAACTTTACAGTCTGATTGCAACGTACACATGGAATAGGGGTCTCACCGCGCGCATAGGAATCTGCGAAATCTTCGATCACGCTTTCTTTAAACTTGCTTTCATAATCCAGCACATAATGCGGGAAACCAAACGTGTCTGCCACTGTGCGGGCATCATAAATATCCTGTCCGGCACAACATGCACCTGTACGGGCAATGATTTCGCCATGATCATAAAGTTGTAAGGTGATACCAACAACATCATAGCCTTCTTCATGCAGCATAGCCGCAGTTACAGACGAATCCACACCGCCCGACATGGCCACAACCACGCGGGTATCTTTCGGCTCTTTCGGGAGTCCTAAAGAATTTAAATTTGTAGATTCAGTGCTCATAACCTTTGTCCTATCTCATTTCTAGGGCGCGATATAGGGCTTTTCCTTGTATTTCGCAAGGGGAAAGCCTATGAAAAGCAGGATCAGGACAATTTCTTAATCTCTCTTTTATACGGATGAAGCAGTTAGATGTCTAATGTTACCTTGGAAAAGGGGCTGGATGCGCCTTTAGTTGCGTTTGAAGAATTACCCGTCATTGATATGGCGGATTTTATTTCTGGTAAGGATAAGCAAGGCGTTGCGAATAAGCTCGGCCGCGCCTGTCGTGATGTTGGTTTTTTATATCTCATCAATCATGGGGTAGATGAAGATGCTTATCGACATATTTTTGATCTCGCCAAGCGACATTTTGATAAACCACATGATGTGAAGATGGAAGATCATGTGAGTAAGTCAGCCAATCATAGAGGCTATTTTGCTTTGTTCGATGAAAATACGGACCCAGATAAAACAGCTGATTTAAAGGAAGGTTTTGATCTTGGTCGTGATCTGGATGCAAACCATCCGAAGGTGGCTGAGGGGCATAGTCTTTATGGCCCAAATCCCTGGCCTATCAATGATCCTGATTTTAAACGTGTTTCTGAATCGTATCAGGAAGAAATGTATAAACTGAGCAGTCACTTGTTGCATGCGTTTGCAATCGCGCTGGGATTAGAAGAAACATATTTCGATGATAAGTTTAATGATCCCTTGGCCTTGTTACGGATGCTGCATTACCCACCGCAAAAAGGGTATGTAGAAGAAGAAACAATTGGCTGTGGGGATCATACAGATTATGGGGCGTTTACAATTCTTGCACAAAAAGATGTGAGTGGTTTGCAGGTTAGAAATGCGAATGGTGACTGGATTTCCGTACCTGTGATTGAAGGCGGTTTAGTGATAAATATCGGCGATCAAATGGCCCGTTGGACAAATGGACTATTTAAGGCAACTCATCATCGGGTGATTAATGTATCCGGCGAAGAACGATATTCGATCCCGTTTTTCTTTGAACCTAATTGGGATGCGGAAATTAAATGTCTGGAAACCTGTTATAGCGATGAAAATCCACCAAAATATGAACCGGTTCTTGCGGGACCTTATCTGTTATCCCGTTTGACAGATACCTTTACATATTTGGAAGACGAAGAGGTCCAAGAAGACGCCGCTTAGGAAAAAGTAAGTTTTTCAGATATTTTTTATGGAAACTACTGGAAAACTAAGTCCTTCTATGCCAGATAAAGAGCCGTTCGCATCTTGCGATGCAGCAATGTTTGTATTTAGTCGCGCAGTTTAGAGAAGCTGCAATCTAGGAGATACTCAGGTGAGTGAATCTGATCCATTGGTATTAGCCGTGCCGAAAGGCCGAATTTTAAAGGAATTGCGTCCGTTGATGGAAGCTGCCGGTATCGTGCCGGAACCAGCATTCGATGATCCATCCGCACGTCAGCTAAGCTTTGCGACTAACATTCCCCATCTAAGCTTGATCCGTGTCAGAAGTTTTGATGTGGCAACATTTGTTGCTTTCGGTGCTGCACAATTAGGTGTGGCAGGCAATGATGTATTGATGGAATTTGATTACCCAGAAATCTATGCGCCTGTTGATTTGGATATCGGCCATTGTCGTGTGTCAGTTGCGGAACCAAAAGATTTATCCGAAGAAGACGACCCGGAACGTTGGAGCCATATTCGCGTTGCAACCAAATATCCGGATGTAACCCGCAAGTATTTTGCAGACCGTGGTGTGCAAGCAGAATGTATCAAATTAAACGGTGCAATGGAATTGGCACCTAATATGGGATTATGTCGTCGTATTGTGGATTTGGTTTCTTCCGGTCAAACCTTGAAAGAAAATGGTTTGGTTGAAATTGAAACAATTGCTGAGGTAACCAGCCGTTTGATTGTAAACCGTGCCGCGTTGAAAACACGCCCGGAAGAGGTTGGTCGCTGGATTGAAGCCTTCAGAGGGGCAAAAGATGCTGCGTAAATTAAATATTACTGATGTTGATTTCGAAGCACAGTTTCAGGACTTACTGAATAGTAAGCGTGAAATGGATGAAGATGTTGACGCTATAGTTGCCGACATCATCGCAGATGTTCGTAAACGTGGCGACGAAGCTGTTCTGGAATATACGAATAAGTTCGATCAGTTGAATTTAACTGCTGAAACCATGGTGATTTCCAAGGAGCAGTTAAAAGCATCGATCGATGAATGTGATCCTGAAACGGTTGAGGCATTGAAACTGGCAGCTGAACGTATTCGTTCATTCCATGCGAAAACACTTCCAGAAGGTCTGGATTATAAGGATGATGCAGGCGTGCGCCTTGGGGCAAAATGGACGGCCGTACAAGCGGCTGGTATCTATGTGCCGGGTGGTACCGCAAGTTATCCGTCTTCTGTATTGATGAATGCCATCCCTGCAAAGGTTGCAGGAGTTAAGCGTTTAGTGATGGTGGTGCCTACACCTGATGGTACTAAAAACCCATTGGTATTTGCCGCGGCTTACTTTGCGGGCGTAGATGAAGTTTACTCCATTGGTGGTGCACAAGCCGTTGCCGCTTTGGCTTACGGTACTGAGACCATCAAGCCTGTCGATAAGATCACAGGCCCTGGTAATGCCTTTGTTGCCGCTGCAAAGCGTCGCGTATTTGGGCAAGTCGGGATTGATATGATTGCAGGGCCGTCTGAAATTTTGGTTGTTGCAGATAATCAAAATGATCCAGCTTGGGTTGCAATGGATTTACTCAGTCAGGCTGAGCATGACACATCTGCGCAATCTATCTTGATTACTGATGATGCGGCTTATGCGGATCAAGTGATCGAAGCGGTTGATGCTGCATTGAAAACTTTACCGCGTTCAGAGATCGCACGCGAAAGCTGGGATAATCATGGTGCGGTGATCGTTGTTGAAAATATGGATCAAGCCGTCCCACTTGTGGATCGTGTTGCACCGGAACATCTGGAACTTTCTGTGGAAGACCCGCAAGAACTTACCGATAAGATTACCAATGCTGGATCCATCTTTATGGGACGCTATACGCCAGAAGCTGTAGGTGATTATGTGGCAGGTCCAAATCACGTATTGCCAACAGCGCGGTCTGCACGTTTTTCGAGCGGGCTAGGTGTGTTGGATTTCATGAAACGCAGTACATTTTTACAATGTGATTCTGATAGTCTGGCAAAAATTGGTCCGGCGGCAGTGTCTTTGGCTCAATCAGAAGGCTTAGGGGCCCATGCGCGTTCTGTGGCTATTCGTTTGAATTTGCCAGTCGTCGATTAAGTTCATCTATGAAAAAGTGAGATTTTTAAATCTCTGGATTGCTCTTTCCTATTCGGGCTGTGTAAGATTGTTCTAATGACTAGAATAATGACATAGACAGCTCGAAAAGGGGAGACATGTCATGTCCGATTGGGACACAGAAAAACACAAAATCATTAAGATTAATCTTGATGAGAAGACCGTCATACGCCGCAGTCCGGAAGTGGAGCATGAACGGTCAGTAGCGATCTATGATTTGTTAGATATGAACCGATTTCGTCCAGTGGGGGAATTTGCTGATTCAGGTCCGTTTAAACTGGATCTCAGTATTGAAGATGGTTCACGCCTTGTCTTTACATTAGGTACCGAAGAGGTGGAAGAACTGACTTGGATAAACTTGCCTTTGTCGCCGTTTCGTAGATTGATCAAAGATTATTTCCAAATTTGTGAAAGCTATTATGACGCGATCAAGCGATTGTCACCGTCACAGATTGAAACCATCGATATGGCACGTCGTGGCCTACATAATGAGGGGTCAGATTTATTACGTGAACGTCTTGATGGAAAGTTGGAGATGGATTTGCAGACAGCACGCCGTCTCTTCACCTTGATTTGCGTATTGCATATTCGGGCCTGATAAAATGCATGTGAACTGGGTGATTTGATTATCTGATGGATGGACCTTTCTTCGAAAACGAAATGCCAGACGCAGTCTTGTTCTGCTGTACCATGAATGCGATCCGCTCGCCCATGGCAGAAGCATTATTGCGTCATCATATTGGCACGCGTGTTTATGTGGATTCGGTTGGAGTACGTCCAAATGGTGAGGTCGATGGTTTTGCTGTGGCAGTGCTGAATGAAATCGGCATAGATATAATGAACCATGAACCAAAAGATTTTGATGAATTGGAAGATGGATATTTTGATTTGATTATTGCACTGTCCCCAGAGGCGCAACACCATGCGGTTGAAATGACACGCACGATGGCTTGTGATGTTGAGTTCTGGAATACCTTTGATCCGTCTATGGTTGTGGAAGGGGGACGAGAGCAAAAGCTTGACGCATACCGTCAAGTGCGCGATCAACTGATCCGCAAGATTAAGCAACGTTTCCCGAAAGATGATTAATCTTATTCGTGTATGAAATGATCCATTAGAAAACAGGATTTTTTATGTCCAAATTTATTTTAGCTTCTGCCAGTCCACGCAGAAAAGAATTGTTGGCTCAGATCGGTGTGGAAATTGACGGGATTCTTCCAGCGGATATTGATGAAACACCGCAGGATCGTGAAAGTCCGCGTGAATTAGCGTTGCGATTAGCTGAAAGCAAAGCAAAAGCTGTTCATGATCGCGATGAAGCGAAAGGACATTTTATCCTTGCTGCAGATACTGTTGTTGGTCTTGGTCATCGTATCTTGCCAAAAGCTGAAGATGAGAAAACTGCGCGTGACTGTCTTGGTTTGATGTCTGGCCGCCGTAATCAGGTTTATTCCGGTGTTGCGATTGTTTCACCTGATGGAGAAATGGTTAGCCGAGTGGTAAAATCACAAGTTGGCTTTAAACGCCTGACCCAGAATGAAATTGAAGCTTATATCCGTTCAGGTGAATGGGATGGAAAAGCGGGTGGTTATGGCGTGCAGGGAATGGCTGCAGCATATGTTAAATTTTTGAGTGGCTCTTATACTAATGTAGTAGGTTTGCCGCTGTTTGAAACTTCCCAGATGCTACAAGGTATCGGGTATAAAGGATTGAAGTCCCAATGAGTAAAAAAGGTCTGGATACACTTATCGAAATTTCCCTTGGGGAAACACGTGCAGCTCGTATTGATGAAGATGGTGTATTGTATGAATTACAAGTGGAACGTGCTGGACAGGAAAGTTTGGTAGGTAATTTCTATTTAGGTAAGGTAACACGTGTTGAAAAGGGTATGGATGCCGTATTCGTAGATATCGGTACGGAAGAGCCGGGTTTGATTAATCGGGCGAAAGGCTTGGAAGAAGGTAAAACCTTGATCGTGCAGGTGATCCGTGATGCCCGTGATGGTAAAGGGCCTGCCTTGACCCGCCACCCTGTTCTGATGGATCGTTACTTCGCCTTCACGCCAGGCCGTAAAGGCGTGAACTGGGCTCGTGCCGTGGGTAAAGGGCGTGATCGTGCCCATTTAGAAGCTGTATTACCACAAATTCTAGGTGAGAAAACAGACGGCTTTAGTGTACGTGGTCCCGCAGTTGCTGTCGGTGAGCCAATTTTGGAAGAATCTGTAGATCGTTTGCGTCAGAAATGGGACGTATTGCGCGAAATGGTACGTGAAGATCGCAAGCCGCGCCTACTTGAAAAAGCGCCAAAAATGATTGAACGGCTTTTACGTGATCTAGAAGGCGAGACACGGATCGCCATGGATGATCGTTCGGCATATCTGGAAGCGGAAAAAACAATTAAAAAACTGTACCCAGATTTGTCTCAGGGTCTTCTTTATCATGATTCAGAAATTTCGATTTTTGAAGACACTGGTGTGGAAGAACAGATTGAAGAAGCTTTGGAACGTGAAGTTCATTTGAAAAATGGCGGTAGTTTGGCGTTTGACAAAACAGAAGCTTTGATTGTTATTGATGTGAATATGGGTTCTGCTACTGCCAAGGGAGATGACGCTATCTTTCAGGTGAATAAGGCGGCCGCGGAAGAAGCCGCACGCCAGATCATGTTGCGTAATCTTTCTGGTTTGATTGTAATTGATTTTATTTCCATGAAAAATAAAGGCCGTTTGAAACGTTTGATTGAGGCTTTACGCAGCAAATTCCTTAAGGACACGCGTCATACGGATGTATTAGGTCTAACTTCGGCAGGTTTGATGGAAATTACCCGTCAACGTGAAGGTGTATCGCTTGACGACTTAATGTTAAAGGCAAAACCTGTTCAATCTTCTACTTTAAATCCGGTTGCACAAGGATGCGCTGTGTTGCGTGCTGCAACCCGTCTAAAAGGGGCTGGACGCCCAACAGCCTATGCATCCCCAGAAGTGATTGATGCGTTAAAAGGCGGCGTTTTAAGTGATGCTATGGAAGAATGCACGAAACGTCTAGGTCGCCCTTTACATCTCTACGTAGGGGAAGATCAAATCCCACCTCAAGTGGGAATGGAGTAAAAATTATGTCGACTGTAACTCCATTGAATGCGGCTAATGACAAAAAGAGTGGCAAGTGTAATATCTGCGGTAAGCCAAGTGATCAAAAATATAAACCTTTTTGTTCAAAACGTTGTGCAGATGTCGATCTGAATCGTTGGCTTGGTGGAAATTATAGAATTCCCACAGATGAGCCAGGTATTGCAAATGATCCTTATGGAGAAGAGGAGTATTGAGCTCCTCTTTTTTTCTGAGTTTTCCTAGGAAAAGAAAAAGAATTAAAAAAAAGTTCATAAAAAATGAAATTGGTGCTTTACAGGTCCGGTGAACCTCTGTAAATCAAAGGCCGTCCAGAGGGGAGCACAACATTGCTTCGAACCAAACACTGGACCTGATAAGTGGTTATGCTCGGATAGCTCAGTTGGTAGAGCAGCGGATTGAAAATCCGCGTGTCGGCAGTTCAAATCTGCCTCCGAGCACCATTTACCCTATTTTTACACTCCGCAGAAAACTTGATTTATTCACGATCCTTTCTCGTGTGTTGAATGTTGTCCTACTAAATTGTAGACAGGACCTGTAGACACCCCTTGCTTTTCTTCTACCCTTTGCATCGCGATTTTTGCGCCAGTAAGTCTGTTTATGTTCGGTTGTATGAACTGATTTAGAAACTAATACCTCCTGAGAAAAATACATGTAGATCATTGGACCGATCATTAAGTGTCTTGTTTGTAAGTGGAGCATTTAGTGAAATGTCCCACCAAGCGCCAGTATTATAATGTAGCCTTAAACCCACCCCAGTAGACGCCAGATATCCATCTTCCTGATCATTGTGGTTCCATACGCGACCACCATCAATATATGTAAAAGGCTGAAGTGTGATATCAGTATTAAAAGAATAATTCTTTTTAAACTCAACAGCTGTGGCGAGTCCTTGGTCGCCGGATAAGCTTGATCCTTGATAAGCTTTACCATATTGGGACCCACCAAGTGTGAATTCTTGAGATGAGAGTAAAGAGTGAGGTGAAATCTGCGTTGCTAGTTTGAAACTGCCCACGACCTGCTGAGATAATAATTGGTCATGTGAAAAACTTGCGGTTGTTTTTAAAAAATCAGGACGCCCTTTATTTCTGGAAAGATATTGATCATTTTTATTTGATGCGTCGAAAATATTAAGCCCTTTGCTAATACCAACAGTCAAACGGGATAAACATCCATCTCCTGCCAATTCATATTTGCCAGAGGCTTCAATAGACCATACTCGGTCTTCAAGAATAGGTTCATCCAATAAAGTGGTTTCCTGTTTGGCGTAGTTCAGCTGAGCGGAAGCGTATAAGTTTTCATTTCGGGTTCGCAAAACGGGATAGTCTATTGAAACGGAGGTGCTTCGTGATGTGCCGATGATTTCATATTGTTCTAGATTACCGCCTTCTTCTGAATATAAACCAGATGTATTGACGGTTAATGATAAGCCATCGTCACCAATTAATTCTTTATGGGTGAGGCCTAGATGTAAGAGTTTACCTTCAGAGTTGATTGGCGCAATGGTAGACACATGAATTTGAGTTTCGTTAGAAGTACCTGTTAGAGAATTGATAGAAAGCAATCCGTGAAGTCGATTACGACCCAGCGTTTTAGTACCTCTGTTATTTGTTGTGAGGACGCCTGTAAATTCTTCATGTTCGATCAAAAGATGTAAGTTTGCAGCGCCAATCGTGTTTGGTGATGGTTTAATAACCGATTTTACTTTAACGCCAGGCATGTCGTTGATTAAAAGTAAACCGCGCTCAATATCGTCTATATGTAAGGGATGACTCTCAGTTATTAGGCGCGCATAAGATAAAATTCGTTCCTCATCTGGGCCACCAAGTATAGTTTCTTTGATGGGTTCCAAAATGATTTCATCTATAAAACCTTCTACAATTCTAAGAGAAAGAGTTGTTGTATCATTTTGGTTGGAAATAACAGGTGAAATTGAGGCGAGAAAATACCCTTTATTCCTATAATCTGCAGTAAGTTCCGATATTAATTGATTGATCTCCTTAACCGTCGAAGGCCCTTTGGTGATAGTCTGGAAATACTTCGCCAAATATGTGTCCGTAAAGACGCTATTTCCATCAATAATAACTTTTTGAATATTCAAAATTGTTTGGTCATCTGCGTTATAGGGCTGTTTTTGATTCTTATTTTTAAATTCTAATTTTAAAGGGGTATCAACAGGGATATCTGGTTTGTCTAATTCATTTAGCAGAGATGACGGTGTTTGTTGCACTGTTTGTGCAAATGTCGAGGTTGTTACGAAGAGAGAAAGGACCAAATTCAGAGGTAAAATATTTTTAAGAATATACATAAAATACTCCAAATTCTACCACTCGGAATTTAAATCCAAACGGTAGAAAAATGAGAAAATAAAATTATTGGGCGTTTTGAACGTTTATATTTGCGCTGCATCCTTGGTCGGATGACTGGGCCTGCAAGTTTTCATTATTGATGCTTTGGCCTGTGACTTGCTGCTGTGTTCCTAGACATTGCGCTACTTTTGCAAGAGATGCCCGTACTCGGACGGTTGAATATTCAACTTCCCGGTTTGAGGCTTCTTCAGATTCCAGCACCATTTGCTCTTCTTCCGTACTGGAATGATCCGCAAGTTCTGTCATCATCTCATTGGTATCACTTGATGATAATGATTCATTTTTTAGTGGTGCAACGGGTGCGAGTGCCGGTGGCGCATCTACAATGTTGTCTATGGTTGGTAAATTCGACAGAAGGTTATTTTGAAAGCTGGAAGATGCTGTTTGCACATCTGTTTGATTGTCTTTAACAACAGATGAAACCGTACCGTTTATTGTAGGGAAGGCATTGGCATTTTGTAGGTAAGCACTTCCCGCTGTGGCAAGCGCAGATCCAAATAATTCTGGTGCGCCTGTGGTTTTACGTAAATGTGACGGCAACTCAATTTGTAGACCACTCACAGTTCCTCCATCATATGGTTCAGGAGAAACGCCATAAATACCTGAGCCATGGGCGTCCACGTTAAAGCCACCTTGATAGAAATGTTCGATATTTGCTTCTGGTGCATCAAAACCGCTGTTATCTGGTTTGGGTAAATTATTAGGTAGGGGCGTGTAAAAGATATCAATTCCGTCAGTATCGCTGTCAAAATCAACAGTGTCTGTTGTTGATTTTAAGGCATGAACAAAGGATTTTTCGCCCATGATGAGATCATAGATCAATTCGTATTTTTCTTGTTCTGTTAATCCCGTGCTAAGACTTGCATATTGATTGTAGATTGTTGATTCAACCGCATATTGGAATGCAGATTTACCGGATGCGAAATAACCTGGATCTCCAGGAAGCAGTCCTTTTGCTTTGGAATTGAGGCCGAGAATATCATTATAATCTAAGGCACCAAAACCAAGTAAAATTTCGACTGCATTTGCTGAATCAAAGTTATCGATATGATCATCATCTGGGTTATCTAAGCCACCTACAACTTGTGGATCGTCATCTGAGGCGAAACCATGAATATCCAGCAAATAACCCTCACCGTGAGTTTGAGTAATATCCTTTGTTGCTTGGTCAATCAGAATATGCCAGCTTTTGTATGCATCTACACCAAGGTTGTAATTTCCATTTTCATATGATGTCCAGTTCTCAGCATGCATGGCCTGATTTTTTTCAGAGGCCTTTAAATAAGATCTATTCACATCCACATGCGACCGCATAATATTGAACTTGAAGAGGTATGGTTTGGCATCTGTCGGCATGCCTGCTGCATTTGCTAGATCATCATAAGCGGCCATAGCAATATCATGAGTGAACGTATCACGACCTTTGCCGCCGATGATACTGGGCCCCAGTTTTTCATCATTTGCAAGAACAGCATTTTCGGGACCATTTGATCCACCGTAATGTCCCGGAGCGAAAGCGCCGTCATGACCTGATAGCATGACTAAGGGAACGTTACCTTCATAGGCTTCTACATATGCTGTGATTGCAATATTATTATCTTCATCACCTGCATTTACAATTTGCTCTGCCTCAGCACCTATCAGAACCGATGTTGCAATAGGAGATTGAGTAATATTAACCCCAACAGTACCATCAATTGGATGGGCGGACCCACTGATCGAGGAGACAAAATTGTCGTTACTTCCGATGGCAATGTATCCGCTATCGGCAGTTCCTCTTGCATCTAATGTTGATCCGTTTTCAAGATGAATATGCTGACCAGAAACTACAATTTTTCCGCCATTTGTTGCGGCGTTACTGCCCTTGGTTGATATATGACCGCTAATCTTGACTTCATTAGCGATTTTTTCATCTCCATATTCAAGACCGTTCAAGGATGGATCTAAACTTTCATCAAACCCGTTTTTTGAGCTACCTGCATGAATAATAATTCGCCCGTTATTTTCAGCTTTTATCGTGCCATCTAAGTCAATAACAGGTTTGTTTTCCGTTAGTGCAGAGATGTTGATTGCTGAATTGATCACTTGTTTGGCAAAGGCAGCAGTGACGTATACCTGACCTCCTTCAGCATCAATTAAGGAATCTTTGGAAGTGTAAATCCCCATGGGAAGTTTTGTGTCATTTAGAGATGCTTCGGCATCTGTTAGATTAAGGTCGGCCATTTCAATAGATATCAGACCATCACCATTTAAATCTAATACAGTTGATTTCCCTGATAATAGGTTAACATTGCCCAGATTAGCCTTGATAATTCCCATATTAGCAACCCCGGGCGCGACCAAAGCGACTAAACCACCATCCGCTGCCGTGATACTGCCAGCATTCACAATTGCTGCATCACTCTTGGACCCGGGATTGAATTCAACATTAGATAAATCACCTAATGAGGCTTCGTTGAGATCAAGAGTACTTGCAACCAAACCACCCACATCAACTTTTGAATCAGGGCCAAAAAGAATGCCATTTTGATTAAGAAGCATTATTTTGCCATTCGCATTAAGCGAACCAAAGATTAAGCTTGGATCATTACCGATAACTTTGTTGACAGTTAAGGAATTTGCGTTTGGTTGAATGAAGGTAACAGTTTCATTTTTATTAATATTAAAGCTATCCCAGTGAATAATACCTTTATCCGTTGTTTGTTTGACGGTCATCTGAGCAGCCGCTGGGGTTTGGATATTGATATCCCCATCTTTTACGTTACCGTTTTGAGGAAGGGCCCAGGCAAATTGCGTAAGAGACAGAATAATGACAGACGCGCCACATAAGAGGCGTTGAGGAAATGTAGTAAAAAAAACGTTTCGCATTCATATCTCTCCAAAACAAATTTCAACACAGCGTAATAGGCTGTATCGAATTAGGTCGGGCAGAGTTTGGAAAAGGTTCAAAAATTTTTTTAAAAAAATTGTTTATTTTTAATAAGTTAAAGACATAGGATGTGTTATTTGAAAGTTGATGGATTTAAAGAGATACATGTCCAAAGATTTAAAAGTTTTGATTGTTATAACGATAATCTGTCTGGTCATTGCTTGCTGGATCTATTGTCAGTCAGAGGTGAGCGATAATGGTTGGACTGCTTTAGGATGGGGTTTACTAATTGTACCTCTCATCGGGTTATGGGGACTTGCCATTGGGGGGTATAGTGGCTGGGTCGTTATCCGCGACGGCATATCTGTATCCACAATACCGTATGCGTTGATTAGCGGAGGTATAATTTTATTTTCCTGCACCATGCTGTTTAATATTATTTGGCAGAATCAAGTGGAGAATTCTGCCAGACATTTTGTTGATCGATTTGAAAGAACGACCCGTTTACAAGAAAGATTGATCTTAATTAGTGAGATACAGTCCAAGTTAGAAAAACCAGATTTTGCATTTGTAGAACAACTGGCATTTATTTTGTCTCCTCCGCATATAGAAGAGACACAGCCAGTTCAGATACCTGAGGCAGAGAGACGGAAAATTCTAAAGTTTGTGATACGAGAGGGGCTAGTGCCCTCTCCATACGTGTTGAATATATTCGCGGTTAATAATGCCGATATCTTCATGGCACAGCTTCTTATACAGAAACGTAAAGAAATGAAGAAATGGGTTGGCGAGGATGAATTTGTATCTATTGCCAAGAAAATTAATAAGGCGGAGCTAACACCCCTGATACCGCAGTATAGTTTCGATCTTGCATTGAAGAACTTACCTTACTGCGATGAAAAACTAGATGCACTAGGTGAGAAAGAGCTAGAGCTTGCACAGCTTCTTTGGGCCGAAGGTAAGCAAGAATTGAGGACTTTAACAAAAGAAGAAGAGAAAAAGCTCTTTAGATCAGGCTGTAAATAAACTGTTTGTATACGTTAATCTAAGTTCATTTGACTGTTTGTATCAAGCTTCCGATAGGCGCTGGGCCCTATTTTAAACTTACGTTTAAAAAGTTTTGAGAAAGAAGGTAGGGATTCATATCCACATTTAGTGGCAATCTCATCCAAAGAATCGCTGGTGTTATTAAGCAATTGCCTTGCATGTAATAAACGCCAATCTCTTAGATAATCAATTGGTGGTTTTCCTATTTCGGATTGAAACTTCTTAGCAAAGCTAGCACGTGACATCCCAGCTAATTTAGCAAGATCCTCTACGCGCCACTTTTCCTCTGGATGGGCGTGAATTGCGAAAATAGCTTTCGATAGTGAGCTATCCAGCAAGGCATTCAGAAAACCATTATACGGTTGCTTGTTATCATTCGCCATTTGCCGGATGGTTTGAATAAGGATTATTTCGATTAATCTGTTTATAACAGCAGTTGAACCTTGGTTGTTCAAATTGGCCTCAAGAGATATTAGCTTCATTGCCGTTATAAGCCAGGGGGATGATTGTAAGTCTTCATGCCTTAAATGGATAAAGTCGGGTAAGACAGATACAATCGGATGATCTAATGTTTCATCGAATTGACAAAAGCCGCATAATAGAGACGTCGCATCTTCACCCGAACCGATCTTTAACATGCCGTTATCTAGTGAACCATTAGAAAGTAACTCAGATAGATTGATCGCTTTTAATTCAGGTATCGCTTGTATTTTTTGACTAACACCATTTGGAACGAGAGCAATATCACCTTCGCTAAGTAGAATATTTGTCCCATTTGGCATACAGAGCCAACATGTTCCTTTAAGGACTATGTGAAAACGAATACGTCGTTTTTCTTCCGGGATCGCAACAGCGTAAGAGCCTGAAAACCTAGTGCGAAAATAAATATCACTTGAGATTCTTAAAGTTGAAAATACTTCGGATAGGAGATCAGTTTTTTGCAAAATATAGCTCTTTAGACGTTCGGATAAAAAATACAGACATTCGGAAATTAACAATGAAACCTAATTTCAGCAATATGGATCAAGATTCAAGTTTTGATATGGGTTAAATTTATGACTGTTGAGATGATTTTCGCTTTAATGGGGTTTGCATTTGTAATGTCGATTTCGCCGGGTCCAGGAAATTTTATGTTATTGGCCTCAGGGGTGAATTTTGGTTTTTTTAAATCGTTACCTCTTATTTTTGGTATTTCAGTTGGCTTTCTCTCTATGGTTTTAGGTGTGGGGTTAGGCTTAGGTCAAATACTTGAAAAATATCCATTTATTTATACGGTTCTTCGTATCATATGTGGCTTATATGTTTTTTGGATTGCTTTTCGTATCGCGACATGCCGATCTATTGGTGACGGCAAGTCTGAACTTTCCAAACCAATTTCATTCATGCAGGCTGCATTTTTTCAATTGTTAAATCCCAAGGCATGGGCGGTCGCGTTAATTGTGACGGTTTCCTACACTGTCCCTGAAGATTACATTGGCAATCTAATTTTTCTTATAGTCCTATTTGCGATCGTAAATATTCCCACAATAAGTATATGGGCGCTTTCCGGCGTTGTGTTGCATCGGTTCCTGTCTTACGGAAACCGTACAACTATCTTCAACCTCACAATGGCGGTCTTACTGGTCGGCAGCATGATACCTATGATTTTAAATTAGAATAATATAATATTTTGCGGGGTTAATTTTTTTTGAACCATTGTGAACATGGTTACGACATAAAATGCAGAGGCGGGGTTAATTAAAGCCACATAGTGTGCTTCCTGATATGAAGAAGGATTGGAAAGTTGAAGAAACGAGCGAGTAAATTTCTTGGTGCTGCATTGTTGTTTGCTGTTGGCGGTGCAAGTGTTAGCCATGCAGTCGAACGAGTTAAGACGGTTAACTTGAATATATTGAATCCCGCACCGATTATTACTTTAGAAAATAAAAGTAATAACAAACATATTTCAAAGCTGGATGTGAAGCCAACAAGTTCATCAATGAATATTAAGGTGGATGGGCTTATTACATGTAAGAAAAACCATACGGCTTATATGTCATTCATTTACTATGGTCTTGTCTCAATAGTTCAAGATAATGTGAATGTTTCTTTGACGCTTCATGGTGATGAGGTTGCTGTATCAAATGGCGAGCATGGCGGGATAATCGAAAACGCACCGGCGACACATTTTAATGTGCCATTGAATAAGATTAAAAATGGTCATCCATCCGTTAAGTTAGATCCTGTTGCATATCTGGAAAGTAAAGCTAATCAATATGTTAATGGTGGTGGTAAAGAAATTGATTTTTATAAACAAGATCATACCTATACCGTTCAGGTTCCGATTTCTCTATTAGGTGGCTGTTGGAAAAATAGTAACTATAGTAAAAAGCAACAAAAACAATCTCTTAAGCTAGCACCCGTTAAGATTAAATATATTGGTGATAAGAGCTTGAATGATGGACCAGCAGTGAATGTACAACTTGGTCAATTAGGTCAAAACCCAACCATTAATAACAATCAACCTTTGATTTTGAATAAGGCAGATTTTCAAAATAATATACCTCATTATATCGGAAAATGTATTCCGGATCAGAACCCAACAATTCGAGTGAATTATCGCGGTGCAGGTAAAGGAAAAATTCGTTTTAAAATCGGCGATGCTCCTAACTTCGTCGTCCATAATTCCAATGAAATTAGTTATGATTCATCTAATCAGTTAAATCGACATTTTGATTTTGAATATCCGCTTATCGCTAAGATGAACCAATATCAATTCAAAGAATGGAAAACCATTAATAAGACTTTCGGTCATCAGTTAACAGTGAGAGCACAGGTCAAGAATGACGGTAGTGATACTTGGGGAGATTGGAAAGATTTTGATAATGTGACCTTCAATCACCGTTGTACTCCGGTTGTTGTCGCACCAATTGGTTCGAATGGTAAAGATAGTATTAATTATCAAAATGGTAATGAAGCACGTGGGACAGCTCAGTCTAAGAAAAACAAGGTTATGTTGAAGCCAAAGCCGCAGGTAAAACCGGAAAGACAATCAACGACTACAACAAAACCAACCCGTGCAGGTACGACAACATTAAAGAAATGTGCGAGCAATACAGAATGCACGACAAGACAGTAAGGAAATAACATTTCTCAGCATACGGTTTCCCTTTTTTAAGGGCGACCGTTTTGCTGTTTAAGTAGGGTTAAGAACAGGAAAAGCTTTGCAATCTAACGAAATTCTTATATTAGCATTATCTGAGTGTCAGGAAGTGCTTGAAGAATTAAGCAATTAGATCGCAAGAAATTGATATTTTGCATTTCATGGAGTGAAACAGCAAAAGTTGGTCATCTTTTGGGGAAAAGAATGCGATATATGAACGGGGAAAAATCATGAAGAAATCCATTCTAGGAATGGTGTTACTTATGTCATGCATTTGGTATCAACCTGCCAATGCCGACATAGAGGCGAACTTTTCACCTCCGTCAAGTGGTACGTCAAATCTGCGTATTGATCTACCTGACGATTTGGATTTTTTGGTGTTAACGACACTAGGTGTCGAATTAGATGGCGTTGATATTACGTCTTATATGTCTCTGGACGGTATGGATTTTGTATTTACACCTGTGACACCGCTAGAAAAAGATTCACATATATTGCGATTAGTTCAGTTTCAGGATGATGGTTCTGTTGTTGAGCAGGCAAAGTGGGAATTTGAAATTACTGTCGGTGAAGCGAACGAGCCTGTATCTAATGAACAAAGCGCATTGGAGAGTTACTTAAGAAGCGACAATCTTGTTGAGCTGAGTTACCGCGCTTTTCAACATCTGGAGGAAGATACTGCACCAAAACGTATGATTGCGTCAGGCGGAGGAGATATTGCAACGGGTGTTAACAGCGGAAATTGGGGGATGAATTTCCGGAGTAATTATCTATTACAATCGGATAAGAACTTCGCGCAAACGGAGAATATTTTTGACGTTGGTGAATATAGTCTAGATTTGAACTATGGAAATGAGCTGATCAATGGCGGAGTTAAGGTGGGGCATCATGATACAGGTCTTGAGAGCCAATTAATCAATGACTTTTATCAACGTGGCATTTCTGCGAAAATTGGATCAGCTAATAGTCGTCTTGAGGCGCAAGGCTTTGCTTTCAGTCCAGAGGCACTTTCTGGGGCAGATAATATTACAGGCTTAAACGATGCAACTGATCGTGTACAAGGTATTGCTGCTTCCTTTAAGCCATTTTCATCTGATTATAATGCGTTGAAAATTACGACTATGCTTTATGAAGGCAAAGGTGCAGATGGTGGTATTGGGACATCTGGCGAAGACATCATAACTGAAGGTTCTGGATGGGCAGGCGTATTAGAAAAAGGTTTTGATACTCTAAATGCTAATCTGCGTATGGAATATAGCCAGTCAAAATTTGATGCTGATGGTGATTTAGCTGCTGAAGAAGAAGATGGTGATGCTTGGTCTGTTGAATATGATGCAAGATTATTTGAGGAAAGTCCGCAATGGTTGGGCGAAAACGCCGATATTACCTGGGGGGTGAGTCATGAAAGAATCAGCACTTACTTCGAAAGCCTTGCAAATCAAAATAGTGTCTCTGATCGAGAGGCAACAAGTTTGAAATCAAACCTTTATTGGGGGGCGTTTGCGACTAACCTTTTAGCAATCTATGAAACAAATAATGTCGATGGTTTGGAGAGCATGCCAACCGATGCGCTAGCAACATTTGAAGCTAATTTTAGTTACGGATTTGATGAGCAAACAGGTGATCTAGATTGGCTTGGGACACCTTACTTAACTCTATCTACATTTATTGCAGATATGTCGCGTAAGAAAACGCCTGCTAATTATTCAGGTGGGGATACAAACAATAATACTGAGGTTATTTCGTTTGGGGGCGGATCCAATTATGACCAATGGTATTGGTCTAGTGAATATAGTTATCAACAGTTTGAAGATTATACGAATGCTTCATCAGATACTGTGAACCATATTTTGGGTTTTGATTCCGGTTGGACGATATCAGATACTTGGGAAGTTAATGGTGGAATTGAGCTAAGTAATTATAGAGACGAAACAACAAATAATAATTTCTATGATACGAATTTTAGATTTGGTAGTGATTCTGAACTGATAGAAGATCAGCTAGATTTTAATTTTGATTATAACTTGAACCTTGCAAGTGGTTCAGACGACAGACCTGATGAACACTATTTAAGTGGTGAGCTGGAATGGAAGCTTACCCAAGCTCAGGTAAACCGACCAAATATTAGCTTTGTTACTAAAGGGTCGATGGAGGATAAAATTGGAAATTCAAGCAGTACAACAGATGAGAAAGTTTATCAGGTTTTTGTGCAGCTCCGTATTACATCGGCATATAGCAATGACTAAGTATTTTTTCAGCTTATTTGCAATAATATTATTGTTTCAAAATTCTGCATTGGCGGATGTAACTGCTGTTAATGCATCGCCGTCTGTCGTGCAGGTCAATTTAAAAGGTAGTAGCCGGGTGACAATCACTTGGGCTGTAACACGTTTTTTTGATCCTGCTGGTGGCGGGTCAGCTACAGATACTATTCTTTCCAATAATGCATCATTAACGATTAATGGGGTGAGTGTAGATACAGTTGGATCATCTCTCAGTCTTAATACAACGTTAGCTGCAAATGAGACACGCACGTTTACTTTTAGTGATACATTTACAATTAGTCCCGCAATTGCAGCACGGATTGCAAAAGCAAGCGCTGGCAGTGTCAGAATTTCACGTACTTTTGAAGATCGGGAAGGTAATAGCACAGGCAGTGCCAATGTGGCGTTAGGGGCTGATCCTGCAGGTCAGCTTTCTTTAAGACGTATTGAACTGGTTTTTTCCAATAATAGCCATACAGCTGTTATTAATAAAGATGATCAAATTCGCGCTGTTGCAAAAGTAAAATTCCGTAGTAGCGGTTTATTTCGTGGTGAATGGCGCGTCGTTGACCCAACGGGCAGTCTTGGTGGTAGCAATGGCCGATTGTTGAAACGTATTCGTCAGCAATTGGTAAGCACCGGAGAGGGGGAGACACAAATCGTAAGCCCACCTTTACCAAGCGATTTAAATGGCTTGCATAAGGTAGTTTTAATCATTGAAGATACTGACGCAAATGTTTCTGCACCAGAATTACGTTATTTCGTACTTGAAAGTACAGATGGTAAATATCGTGAAACAATGGAGATGAACGGCCCTGCCAATAATGCTGATCTGACAAAGGAGACAACTTTTAGCTGGCAACCTGTCAACGGTGCTCTTGCATATCAACTAGAAGTATTTTCTGTGCAAACTGGACAAAGGATCACAGGGAGACTTGTACCTGGTACAGATGTGAAGATGAACCTGACAAATCTATCATTGGATAATCTTCAATCAGGTGAACGCTATGATTGGTATATCCGTGCATTTGGGAGGGAAGGGCGTGTTCTCGCTATTTCTGAAACTCAAACATTGTTTGTACCTTAAGACCTATTCTCATGAATGAAGATTCTAAGGTTTTATTGAAAAAAATTGGCGAAGGCGATGAGAAAGCCTTTGCCGATTTTTATATGATGTATGAAAATCGACTCTATCGTTTTATTAAGTCAAAATTGAACGATTCCTCTGAAGCTTCCGACATACTACATGAGACTTTTATGGAAGTATGGCGGAAAGCTGATAGCTTTGAAGGCCGTTCAAAGGTCTCAACATGGCTATTTGGAATAGCGTATTATAAGACGGTAGATAGGTTACGTAAAAGAACACCTGTGCCCATGTCGGACGAAGATATGCCAGAGCTTGAGGATACTAACCCAGATGCAATGGCATGTTTACTTAGTCAGGAAAAAAACAGGCATGTCACATATTGTCTAGAGACATTGAAAGTGGCACAACGTATGGTGATGCAGCTGGCATTCTTTGAAGATCTATCATACGGAGAAATTGCAAAAATTGTCGATTGTCCTGAAAATACCGTCAAAACCCGCATGTTCCATGCAAAGCAAGCAATGAAACGTTGTCTTGCTGGTCGTATGGGAGAAGGAAAATGACGAAGAGGATTGAAGAATTGCTGCCTTTTTACGTAAACGGAACTTTGTCTGGACAAGAGAGAGCTGAAATAGAAGACGCGCTCTCAAAGGATAAAAGATTGCAATCAGAGCTATCATATCTGCAAAAGTTATATGATTCAATGAAGGCCGTTGATGCTGAAGAATCTCCAGGATCTTTAGGATTGGAAAAGTTACAGCAGCAGATACATAAAGATCAGGTTTCTAGCTCAATTGTTGAAGAGGCGAGATCAAAAGTTGCACCGGAACAAAATAATCGGAAATGGAAATTTGTCGCCGTTGCAGCATGTTTGATGCTTGCCATACAAACATCGGTATTTGCACCAAAACTACTGCAGCAGGATGACTTGAGTGCGGCTGGTGCCTCGGCTATTTTCATTAAAGGCACGATATTATCAGTGACTTTCAACCCTACTGCGCGTGAAGAAAGTATACGCGATTTATTATTGTCGGTTGATGCGCATATTGTAGATGGACCATCTGCTTTGGGTGTGTATCAATTGGCCGTAACAGGTGATGTAGATGAAATCGTGCAAAAGTTAGAGGCATATAAGAGTTTGATTGAATCGGTTCAGATCGATACACGAAATTAGTCTCATGATACGCTATTTTTACTTTCTTTTGACGATCCTGATCTATTTAGGGCTTAGTTCGATAATGGCTACTGGTCATAGTCAAACTATAAACGAAACAGATGATAGAGAAGAACGTCCATTTGACCCTGCTGTGGGCGATAGAGACAGTAATATTTCTACGTTTGATAGGGGATATTCTTCTCAGGAGGATCGAGAAGAATATCGCGAGAAATGGCCTAAAGATCCAACAGGCCGACCTATCAAACCAGATTTACCGGTTAGAGGTTTAGAGACACATGAACTGCTTCCAAATTGGGGTAACCAAAGCTTTAAGCCAGTCTTAAATCAATATGTGGGAGCATGTATTAATGTTGGGAATGTATTTTCCATATCAGGCCGCAACCTTGATCGATTAGATCCACAGAAAGTGGCTGTTGAAGTAAATCATAAAGCCGTTTTGCTTCCGGTTATACGTATAAAGAAAACACATATATCTATTCGCTTACCTAAGGATATTGTGAAATCCGGCCATCAGTATAACTTGGTATTAGCTGAGAGGAGTAATGCCTCACATTTTGTCAGGACTGGTATAAATATAAAAACATGCGCTGGACATGATTTGATATATTCTGATCTAGATGTGAAGCGAAACGTGTTGATTTTTTTTGATAGAAAAAGACGCTCGGAAATTATCTCAGAACTTGAAAAATTGTCTGCAGAAATTGTCAGAGAAAGTAACTTAGAAGCATTGCAACGTGTCATGTTATCTGTGCGCAGCAGTAACAACATACAGTTGATAGCTGATTTACGTAGAAGTTTTCCTGATCTCACGATAGATTTTAATAGCGATTTGAATGCATCAAATGATATTCAGCAAACTGCAAAGCCTAGATTATACGCTGCGAAGCAAATCAATTGGCCGCAATCGGGCAAAGATATAATCAATTCGGATATTTGTTTAAAACGTATAGAAGGATTGGCTATTGGTATATTGGACGGAGCAATTAAAACTGATCATTCTGCGTTGAAAAAAGTGGAAGTTATTAGTCGCAACTTTCTAGATCAATCTAAACCCGACTTAAGTCATGCAACCGCTATTGCCTCAATTTTGAGCTCTAAAGACGATCAAAATGGGCAACTAGGATTGATGAATAATATTAAGATATTCAATGCGATTTCTCTTCGACAGACAAGTGGAGGACAAATTCTAGCTGGTGTTGAGGAAACTATACGCGGATTGAATTGGTTGATGGCAAATCAAGTCCGATTGATTAATGTGTCATTGGCAAGCCCAAGAGCAAATGAGGTGCTTGTAGATGCTTTTTCATTATCAATTAAACAAGGCTATCTTATCTTTGCTGCTGCTGGAAATGAAGGTGCCTCAGCGCCACCGTCCTATCCGGCTAACATTGAAGGGGTTGTTGCTGTTACGGCTATTGACGCAGGTAAACGTAATTTTTCCGCGGCAAATATAGGTGGATATATTGATTTTGCTGCCCCGGGTGTTGATATTTGGGCTGCGAATTCAAACGGTGGTTCTTCTTATGTATCTGGAACATCATATGCCGTTCCTTACGCCGTTGCTTCAGCGGCTTTGTTGCTTTCTAAAAATCAAAAAATGCCTTCATCCGTTATGTTAGGCCTAATGAAACGTGTGAGTATAGATTTGGGTGAGACGGGCAAAGATAACATTTATGGTCATGGTTTAGTGCAAGCTTTATGTCTTAGATGAGCAGATAGTTTTTTATGATATTTGAAATTTGAGGCTTCATACTTATTGAATATGACTTGCTATGAAGAATGAATCTAGGACCCTCTGAAGATACTAGATTCTAGCTACTCAATATAGGTATTTATGAGTATTAGAGCGTAATTAAGATGTTGTAAAAGTGCAGATATTACATCTCACCTGTAGGGGACAAGCCATAGTCGACGGCGGCTCTTACAACGGCTTGTTGTACAGTTGCGTAATCATATTTATCACGTGCGTTTTCTAAATGGTAACGTACGGTCCGATATTTGATACCTGTGATGTCAGATACGTCACGCATACTTTTTCCAGCTGCAGTCCATTTGATTACTTCAAGTTCATCATGTGAAAGCTTTACGATGTCTTCTTCCGTTTTAGATTCACTCGACTTTTCAATTAAACTACCGCCCCATTTTCTGAGATAAAGCATGCCAAGGGTTATAATATTTGAGACTTCTTCTTTGGTTGGTACTTTTGTAAAACCAATAGTGAGCAATAATAGCTCGTTGTTTAACCAATAAGGAATGATCAAAACATCATGTAGAGGACGTAAGTTAAAACGGTTTTCAACTTTTCTTATCATTTGAAAAATGCGGGGAAACATTAAAGCTGACCGAGAAATACGGAATGGTCCATCTTTTGTGAAGAGTTTTTTTACAAGTGATTTAGGAGCTGCTTGATAAATGAAACGCGCAGCTGTTAATGGATCAAAATCGGCTTTTGGTGTTTTTTGATGATGTCTCGCATCCGCCCAAACAACAAAATCTTCTGTATTATGTTCTTTTACATCGGTGATGATTGAGAGGGCTGCACCGGGGCTCTGCATACGCTTTGCCAAAAATAACAAAGCAGTACGAGCTTCTTCTTCATTTGAAGAATTTAAGACGTGGTCAACCTCGTCATAATCGCCCATTACCATCAAATCGATCCACATTATTCTATTCGCAATCTATTCTTTGGGTATAATAAAGGAGAAAAATATACAAGATATTAATCGGAATTTGAAAAGTAGTTATTATGTCAGCATTCGTTAACTTGACCATTGGGCATACGTGCACGACATGTATTTATATCTTCCGTGGCTGTGTTTAGAAGTATTACCCCACTTAAGTTTGCGTTCGAAAAGTTCGATTGCATTAAGTTTGTATTTAAGAAACCACATCTAATGCAATTAGCATCTTCGAATTTTGAATCCTGTAGGTCCACATCTGAAAAGATAACATTTTTTAACGTTGTATTTTTGAAGTTGGCTTTGACGAGGTTGATTTTTGTGAAATCTACATTTTCCAGTATTGAATTGGAAAAGTCAGCATCTTCTATAGTTCCTTCACTAAAGGATACGTTAGAAATTGAGGTGTTTGACAAAACTGCACCACGGAAATCCGACTGGTGTATTTGTAAGTTTTCCAGAACTGCTTTGTCCAAAGTTATTTCGTCAAAGGAACTTGATGTTATACGAGAATGTGCAATATGAATTTCGGGAGCGAAAGCAAAACCAAATCGACTATTTGTGATACTGGTATTGACGATTTTGGATTTCTCCAGATTTGTTTTTTCTAGATCACTATCTTCAATTACGCCATCTCTTAGATCCATTAATGATAGTTGAGCGCTGCTAAGATCGGTATTTGAGAAGGTGACGTCATGAAATTCAGCAGCAAAAAGATATGAACCTGAGAGGTTCATATTCATAAAAGTCTTCTCTGTTGCTTCGAAATATCTGAGATCGCATTGGGGACAATCATTGCCGGATAAGATGGTGTCATTCGCTTTACGATCCCATGCAAATGAACTTTCGAATGCTAATATGATCAAAAATCCAGATAGCAAAGTTATTCTATAAGGTTTTTGAGTCTTAAATGTATCTGTGACTCTCATAATTCGCCTCAATAATAAAGAAAGTTAACCATCTCAGATAATCTGTCTTCGAATTTTTCACTGGTTTTCCAGTTTTCCATGGTGACATCACCGGTTCTAAATTCGCGATATAGTGAGTTGTTTTGTAGTTGATAGAAAATAGAAGCCCAGCTTGGATATGGTTTGAACCAATCTGCATATCGAGAGCGAAACTCATCCAAGGCATCATTGCTGTCATTTGCTTCGCCTTTTGCTCCGGCAATGGACGAACGATAGACATATTCCGGCAATCTAGGGGTAATCAGTAACAAAACAGATTTATTAAAATCTTTTGTGGTTTTTTGACTGAACAAATATTGCACGATCGGGATTTCTTGTAAGACAGGAACGCCATCTCTGGTAACTTCGGTTTCTTTTTCGCTTAATCCACTTAAAATCAACGTTTCACCGAAATTCATCATCACTGTTGCATTTACAGTTGTACGGCTTGTTTCTACCTTTGAAGTGTAACCAACAATATTACTATTTGGTGTGTTTAAAAATGTACGTTCGGCTGATACTTGCATCTTTACCTGACCAGTTTCCTGAATTTCGGGTGTAACGCCCAGCTTTACGCCCACATCCTGTTCAATAGAAACCGCTTCACCTGTACCGCCTGCGGTGGATGGTAAGGTTTGTGCTTGAATAGTTACGCCGGAAAAGAATTCAGATTGGGCGCCATTTAAAGCAGTTAACGTTGGGCGCGCGAGGATTTCATTTCTGGAATTTGCCGAATTGGCAATATTCAGTGAATAAGTAATGGAAGGAATATTTAAGGCTTTTGTGATGGTTTTTGTAAAACTGCCGACAGTTTTTGAACGACTATCCCCCCATGATAAGCCTGCTGTAGACTGATTGTTACTCCCTAGTTCAACAGTTAAACCATTTAACAAATTGATTCCTTGAGATGTAGATGAATCTTCTTCGGTACGAATGATCACAACATCTACAATTACCATCTGCTTTTCTAACAGAGGTGAGGGGGATGATGCTTGTGCTTCCTCATTGGTATTTTCTGATTCGAGTTCCTCAGTTTCTACCGCCGTCTCAACAACAGGAAGAACTTCTGCGGCCCTAATTTCTGCTTCAATCTGATTATTTGAGGAATTGATGAAAGTTTGGCCTTCACCGGAAAGGCTGGTGTTCGGCTTTAGATTTGCGATCGTTTGATGGTTTCTATCGTAGAAACGTTGCCAATCTTTTATGCGACGTTGAAGCTTTCCTGATTGATATTTGTCCTTAATAATATGGTCTAAGCGCTTCTTTAACTCTTCAGCTGCAACTTCGTCATTTAAGGCAGCTTTTACGAGTGCAGCTGCTTGCAAATATCGTTCACTATTCGCTTCAATTTTTGAAAGCTGGTTTAATACACCGTCAGCTATTTCCAAATCTCCAAGATAATAGGAAGCACTCGCCATATAGAATAAAACATCAGCTTCATCTGGTGTATAAATCAATGTTTCAGCAAAGAGAATTTGCGCATCACGGTAGTTACGTTGATCTAGTTCTAACAAACCTGCATGAAAACGAGCGATCCAATTTGATGGATCAAGTGAAATAGCACGTTGATAACCTTGCTTTGCCATTACAAACTTTGCTTCATCACCCTCTAAAGCTAACAGGTGATAACTTAGGCCAGCAAAGAAATTTAGTGATGAATTTCTAGGAGCTAGTCGTAACGCATTATTAAATTGATCAAGAGCTGCATTGTAGTCGTTTTCTTCGATATACTTGATACCATTGGCCGAAAATTGATCTGTCTCTGAGGATATATCTTTTTCCTCAATCAATTGAGTTAAAGAAATTCTTTCTTCCTCTTTACCAATATTTGTGGATGTGCAACCCACAGCGCCAAATACAAAAAATACCACAGCAAATAAGCTGCCTTTATCCACCATCACTTTAAAGACATCCTTAAAACCAAATTTGACATATGCGTCCCTCAGATACCAACCACGCATAACCCAAGTTTTTGAAGGTATCGAAGAAAATCTGTACCGACCTTTACCTGACCCGTCTACTGGCACTTTTGCCATTTGATTTCTTTCCCTGATCTGACTTAGGTGAAATAGGGCATGGATAAAAACAGATTTTACAGAGGGTAGATTTTTTAATGAAAATTGAAGGGAAACATCCACTTAGAAAACAGTGCGCGCGGCTATTTACCGCTGCTGCTATCGGGATGACTATATCAATCACATCACCTTACCCTGTTGCTTTTGCACAGGAAACAACTACTTCAGAGGAAGAAAAACTTGATGTTAAGGCGTCGCTAAAAGAAGCGGGATTATCGACTTTACCTATTTTCCTTGATGCAGCTACAGAAGATATCACCATTAAGTTTCCAAAAGTATTAGGCGGAGGAAAACTTAAATTTGGAGGCACCATTGATGCAGACGCGCTTCAGGAAAAACGCTTTATCTTCACATCTTCAGAAGAAGGTAAGTTAAAATGGGATAATGCTTTTGGTATACCATTCTTGGACCTGGAAGATGTTTCCATGAATATGAACTTTGCCAAAGGTGAATATGCTATTTCACTTGATGGTATGGTGCGTGGCGCTTTCGGAAATCAGCCTAAAAATGTCATTATTGATTTGGCGATAGAAGACAAGAAAATCACTGATTTCACATTATCTGCACCTGACAGTACCTTGGCCCTTTCTTCCATTCCTGAGATGAAGAAAATTCCGGGTGTTAAGACGTTCAAAGTAGCGCAACCTACAATTTCCAAAAACTCTATTGGTGGACAAGTTCAGTTTCAGGGGCAAGTTGTTGATGCTGTTGTTTTCAACAATGATGATCCCAAGAATTGGATCGTTGCCTTACGATTAGATAAACCTCTGAGATTGGGAAGTTTGATCGGCATAAAGAAAGGTTTGTTAAATGAAATTGCGCTTCCACGCGCGACCTTGTTTTCATCCAATGAGGAATTCGAAGCATCTGTAGATGATTTACCATTAGCGCTTCAACAATTTTTGGAAGAAGGGGCGTTTGGTGAAGAAAAGCTGGAATTGGTTGATGGCGTTACTTTAGAAACCGTCTTTAATCCGTCTTCCATGCCAAAAGAGATTAAAAGTGCTCTGAAAACTATTGGTATGAAAGAAACCGTAAATCTATCAGGATCTATCGGTGGTGTGTTTGGCGGACCAAAAGATATCGAAATCTCTGCTCCGTTGAAAACGACTGCAGGAAACAGCTTTAGTTTTCTAAAGAAAATGCCTGATGCTGAAACCAATTTCTTTATTGATAGTTCTTCCGATCATTCCGGTATTGGTATTTCATCCGCCGTTCAGTTAAAGGGCGGTAAAAACCCTATGATCTTTGACGTGGATTTCGAATATCGCACATCCGATGCAGGTTTGGTTGTTCAAGCTGCTGGTGCGATGCGCGGTGCCTGGAAAAATGCAGCAGGTATCAAAGGGTTTGATATTATTAATCCGTTTATGTCTGTTGGCCTTACAGAAACTGGTGCCTTCGATATTTTAATGGATGGTACCTATAAAATGGGGAAACGTGACGTACGAGTTGCAGCTGATATGGTTTTACAACCTGGTGCTGCCTTTGTGCCTGAATCTATGGCCTTTGCAGGGTTGTTAGACAAACTACCTATTTCAGACTTGATGGTTCAGGCGGGAAAAGTTGTGAAACTTAAAAGTGGTGACCTGAAAAAGGCAAAGGTTGAATTTCGAGATCTAGAATTTGCTTTTATGACACCAGGTGCAGATTTACCACCTGATTTGAAAGAAAAATTTGCTATTGATGGCGCAGGGATGGCTTTGAATGGTTCCTTATGGGTTCAAGGAAACAGCCTTGGCTTGGTCAAAGGTTATGCAAGTACGAAGGGCTTGCAGGTCAATAGTGCTATCAGTCCATTCAAACTAGGACCGTTAAAGTTAGAAGATGCAACTTTATTGATTGAGGCAGGACCTAAGGTTGATCAAAAGTTTCAACTAAGTGGTGCGATGGAACTGTTTAAAGGTTTCAATGAAAGTTATCTTGTTTCTTTGTCGCCAAGCAATTTTGAGTTTCAATCTGAAACAAATTTTGGTGGTGCATTCCAATCTTCTTTATATGCACAATCCGGCGGATTGAAATTTGATCCTAGCAATGATTTTGCTTTTGAAGCTGTTCTTGCAGCGAATTATACAAAAGCGTTTCAAGCCTTGCTTAATGCATCATTAAAAGGATTAAAGAAAACCGGTAAAGAGCTTAAGAAAGCGGAGGAAGATGTTCAAAATGCGCAGGCCAAGGTAAATGACCTTAATGTGAAGATTGACCGTGCCGTAGCTGAAGCCAAAAAAGCTAAAGAAAAAGCTGTTAGTTCTATCAAGTCAGCTGAGCGCAAAGTTGCCAGCTTGAAGCGTGAAATTGATGAAGCTAAGAAAAAAGCACATGATGCAAAGAAAGATCTGAAAAAAGCTTTGAAAAAGGCTAAAGCTAAAAAGGCTAAAAAAGCGACCAAAAACTTGGCGAAATATGAAGCAAAGGAAAAAAGCCTTCGCGTCGCCAAGAAATCTGCAGATTGGGCTTTAGCAGCAGCTAAGAAAGCTGCCAAAAATGCGCCAAACACGTCACCAAAAGTAATTGCGTTACAAGCTGAAATGGTCACTGAAAAAGCAGCTTTGGAAACAGCAGAAGGTGTTCTTAAAGGCTTGCGTGCTGCAAATTCAGGTGTCGAAAAAGCTATTAAGGCAGCTGCATCATCATCCTTTAAAATCAATTCGCTAGGGGCTGCAGGCAGCCTTCAAGGTATCACTTCTGGTGGTAAATCTGGTGAACAACCTGTTTTGATTGTTGATGTTGATATCGCAGGAAAAAACAGCGTGTTCCGTCAATCAATCGCACCAGATGCAAAAGATTTCAACAAACTTGCCAATGGCATCGCCAAGTTAATCGCAAAACAATTGGTTAAAGCAGTTCAATAGAACTCATCACAAAAATTAGGAAATATGACAATGAATACTAAACTTAAAATTCTATTCACTGCGGTTGCAATGACATTATCTGTCTCAGTATTTACAAATACTGCACAGGCAAAAACAAAAGTATATGTGTTGAACTGCACGGAAAAGAAGGTCGACGTAAAATCGTTTAATGCAAAAGATAAAGTGATGGCCGTCGCCTATAATAAGAAGGATGTAAAATCCGGAAATGTCAAAAGTTTCAAATGTAAAGGTCAGGGCAAAGGCCTATGTCAAATTACCTTTAAAACAGCATGGACTAATTTTGATAAGAAATACAAAGCTCATGCTAAAGTACGTGATGGAGACACTCTTGTTGTCACAGATACCCGTAAGGCACCCGGTGCTTTACAAAGAGGTAAGGTGAGCACCTGTCCGGTTGCGAACCAAAATGACAATAACGTTCCTATTCCGGGGAACTAATCCATCATATTGTTGATCAAGTCGAAGATGCCTTTCCCCGAAGGTTTTCGGCTTGATCAATTTTTCATGTTACTAAATATACTTCAGCATGAACGAGAGCTATATCTGTGTCCTCTTTTCTCAAAAATATTGATTATCCATTTCATGTTAAGATTGCAACGATATTCATCTTTCTAGCGCTTATTTTGTCGTCCGTATTAATCTTAACAAATTATGCCAACAATATGCGCGCGCGTCTTGGGCAAACTCAAAAACTGATATTTCAAACCGATGAGAATATTGCGGCGAATATGCGTCAGCAGTTAGATAGCGTAGCCGTCATAGAACATACGATCCGTGATTATGCTGATATTGATTTTTTTCCAGATGGTGAATTACCAATTTCAAAGGTAATTTTATCGAATTTTTTATCAATTCTTCATGAATATAACTCTTTGATAAGTGGGCATATTGGGTCAGGAAATGGTGAAAAGCTGCATATTGTTGAGGTTCAACGTTTACCGCGCTGGGATCTTTGGCAAGGGGACGTGCGCCTGCGGAAGCTAAACATGTTTTGGTTTTTACAGACAAATTCCATGATGAGGATTTTCGTCATTGGTACTTTATTGATGATGATTTAAATGTTGTTTGGCAAACCAAAGAAAAGCTCGATTTAGACACGACACAGTTTGAAGATTGGTATTTAGATGTTGTTGAAGTAAACGATACTGTTTTTAACAAACCTCGACCTAACATTTTCACAAATCACTTAACCTTGAACATCTCAACACCTTTGAAAGATAATCAAGGTGTTATAGGTTTTGACGTTTCTTTGGACCGAATTGCTAATGCGGTAAAGCAACTAAAAATAACACCGGACACAGTACCCTTTATCTTTACATCTAATGGACAAATTATCTCACATCCCTCCATTCCAATTACATCTCTTGGACAAGATGGTTCTATAACGCCGAATTCACTTCATGATCATGATGACCCCATTTTGTCGAAAATCCAAATGAGATTTGATAAGGGCTCAATTGAAATTCCGCGTATTCATACGATTGATGATCGTGAATATATGACTTACCTTTCAGAAATTATAACGCTTGATACATATGGGATATATTTGGGATTAGCGGCGCCAATAGATGAATTAAATGCCGATGCGGATGTGATTTTAATTGAAACGATACTTCTATCGATGTTGATTATTTTTGGGGGAGTGGTTTTTATTCGCATTATCGGTAAAAGAATATCTAAGCCGATTATTGAATTAACCGCAGTCTCAGACGAAATTCGAGCCTTGAACCTTAATTATCCTGTTGTAATCAATTCACGTATTATTGAGATAAAACAGCTTGCACATTCATTAGAAAGAATGCGTTTAAGTTTACAAGCATTTGGTCAATATGTTCCCAAGCAACTAGTTCAGAAAATTTTACAATCTCCACTTCCAATTGAGGTAGGAGGTCGTTCAAAAAATGTAACGGTTCTCTTTACCGATATTGCTAATTTCAGTGTTTATGCCGAACAACTGACGCCTGTACATTTATTGAATGTGACGTCAGATTATTTTACTATTATTTCGGATATCATTAATATTCATCAAGGTATCGTTGATAAGTATATCGGAGATTCTGTCATGGCCTTGTGGAATACACCGAATGACGATCCTGATCATATTAAAAATGCTTGTTTGGCAGCACTATGCTGTAAAGATAAATTAGATGTTTTTAATTACCGAATGAGAGAAAAAGGTTTACCGGAATTTCATACCAGATTTGGAATACATACCGGGAATTGTATTATTGGTAATGTGGGTTCCAATGATCGATTAAATTACACCGCATTTGGCGCGACCGTTAATCTCGCTTCTCGTCTTGAATCTTTGAACAAAGATTACGGTAGTCAGATTATAACAAGCGAAGAAGTTTATAAGGCTGTCCAGCGTGAATTCGATTTCAAACCTATGGGCAGTGTCATACCACAGGGTTTTTCAAGTCCTGTCCACCTATATGAATTATTGCAGGTAAAGGCGGTAAAATAATGATTTTATATGAAATAACTGAATATAGTTAGTTTAAGTTATTACTCTTCATTAAAAATAGATAAAACTTTAAGTTTTATTTCTTGAACTCATTCGCAAACTACCTCACTTTCCTTATTAGTTGAATTATGTACAAGTAATTATCTTTTTGGGGGAAGTCATGTCTGACACTATACCAAGTGAAACAGAAGTTAACGTATATCAATCTGGTCAGCAGCTTAATCCAGATATTACTACACTGGAGAATGGTGGTTATGTAGTTGTTTGGTGGAGCCAAGATCAAGATGGTTCGGGTTGGGGAGGCTACGCCCAGATTTATGATGCATCAGGTAGTAAAGTTGGAACTGAGTTTCGTGTGAATGAAACAACCGTTGGGGACCAGCGTAATGTTATGGTCTCCAGTTTGGAAAATGGTGAAATTGTTGTTAGTTGGTCCTCTGATCATAGTGGTAATTTTGATATTTATGCCCGTCGTTTTGCAGCGGATGGTACTGCACTGGGTAGTGAGTTTCTCGTTAATACTACAACTTCAGACGATCAACGTTATACGGATATTACCAGTTTGTCTGATGGTGGCTTTATGGTTACATGGTCAGATACCAATAGCATATATGGTCAACGTTATAGCGCTGATGGCACCACGAGTGGATCACAATTTACAATTGATAGCGGTCTAACAAATGACGGTACTTATGAAACATCTATCACCGAGACTACAGATGGTGGTGTTGTCGTTATTTGGTCTACATTAGCCATTAATACGTCGAATATTGAAGTATATGGTCAACGCTTTGATGCTTCTGGAAATGAGGTTGGTTCAGAGTTTGTTGTAAATACTGATACAGCTGGTGGGCAAGGGGAAGCCAGAGTTGCTTCTCTTACTGACGGTGGTTTTGTTGTCTCGTGGAGCAGTGAGGAAGCAGCTGGTGGTAAATGGGATATTCTTGTTCAACGTTATGATCAAAACGGTAATGCTGTAGGCGGTGTTATGACTGCTAATGAGGATAATATCTACAGTCAGCGTCGTTCTTCTGTTGTTGGTCTGCCGGATGGTGGCTTTGTTGTATCTTGGACAACGAATGATGGTCAGGATGGTTCAGTACGCGGGATTTATGCGCAACGTTTTGATAGTGCCGGTCTTAAAATGGGAGATGAGTTTCTTGTTCCTGGATTAACTGAACATAATCAGGCGGGCTCTGTCGTGGATGTTCTATCTGATGGTCGACTTGTCTTTACCTGGCAAACTGAGGCTTTGAGTGATGGTGCAAACTATGACGTTGTTACCAAAATCTTCGACACAGGGATTAATAATGCACCTGAATTATCAGATAGTGTGATTAACCTTCCATCTGCTCAAACTGTAAGTCATTATTTCTCAGCCCATGATGTAGACGGTGACAATTTGACTTTTGAACTTGCATCTGGTCCAGCTAATGGCACCGTCACCTTAAATAGTGATGGTACTTACAGTTACGATCCAGAAGGCTTTGTGGGTACGGATAGCTTTACATATCGTGTGACGGATGAACATGGTGGCGTATCTGAAGCTTCTGTTTCAATAAATATTGCTAATACTTCGGATACTGGTGAGGTTTATGTTGGGGATGGCGATAGCCGTGTGCAAACCAGCATCCTTAATCTACCAGATGGTGGCTATACGATTTTATGGACCGGCATTGAAGAAACGGCTGGTAATTATAGTTTGAGATTGCAGCATTATGACGTTGATGGCAATGCAACAGGCGGGCAAATCGTCGCCAATACAACTCATTCCACATCGGATATTTTCCGGCCAGAACTAAGATTGATTGATGATGGGTATATTGCGGTCTGGCAGTCGATGGATCAATCGAACGTCTTTCAGGTTAAGACACAAAAGTTTGATTTTTCGGGGAATAAGATTGGTTCTGAAAATACAGTTTCTTCAAATGCGCTTCATTCCTCATCAGAAGCATTATCAGATGGTGGATATATCATTACTTGGATGAATACAGGTTATGATGTTTTTGCACAAAGATATGATAGTACTGGAACAGCTGTTGGGTCCCAAATCTCTATTGCTTCGAACACAAGCGGCACTCAGCAGCAACCAAAAGCAGCTGAGTTGAGCAATGGCGATATTATTTTCTCCTGGACGTCGGATGAAGCAAACGGAAACCATGTTTATTCACGTCGTTTGCAGAGTAATGGCAGCATGGGGGCTGCTGAGCAGGTAGACCAATCGTCTACTGGTCCGGCTTATGTCCGTAATATCTTGGCACTTCAAGATGGCAGTTATGTGATTGCCGGATTTGAAGATACCGCGACAACGCAAAGAGATTCTTTCATCCGTCATTATGATGCATCAGGCAATGCCACAGGCGATGCTATTCCAGTTCATGAAACGCTTTCAGGTTCGCAACAAGGTATTGAGCTTGCTGAATTATCTTCGGGTGGATTTGTTGCTGTCTGGATCAGTGATGAAGATGGTGATTACGAAGTTTACGGACGTGTTTTCTCAGCAAATGGGCAGCCTATTGGTGACGAAATCCAGATCAATATGGATCATGCTGAATTTCAAGGAGCAACGGATGTAACTGTTCTTGACGATGGACGTATCGCGGTCGTGTGGCGCCATATGAATGCGGATGGGTCACAAGAAGTACGCCATAGAATTATTGGTGAAGATGTCTTTTTCAGTAGTCACCAGATTGATGGGGTGGAAGGAAATGACATCCTGACTGGTGGTACAGGTGATGATGCAATCAATGGTAATGCAGGAAATGATCTACTTAAAGGTGGTGCGGGTGCTGATAATCTGGATGGGGGTGATGGGACCGACATCGCTGCCTATGATGGCACCATTGATGGTTATCAACTTACCAACAACGGCGATGGAACCTATACACTCCAAGATATTGACCCAAGTAATGGTGATGATGGTACGGATACATTAACCAATATTGAGCAAATTATATTTGCAGATCATGATATTGCTCTGGATGGCCGTGATAATTATACACCTATTAATTCGGGACCCGTGACAGCCTCAACAGATGAAGATGTTGCGATAACAGTTACGCAAGCAGAATTATTGGCAAATGCGTCGGATATTGATGGTGATACATTATCTGTTAGTAATCTAGTGGTTTCTGGTTCTGATGCGACTATCGCTGATAATGGTGATGGCACTTGGACGATTACACCTACAGAAAATTATAATGGTGATATCTCTATCAGTTATGATGTTAGTGATGGCACGGATACAGTTGCAGGCTCTCTTGATCTAACTGTTACGCCTGTGAATGATGCACCTGTTATCTCTGGTCCGATCTCCGCCACAACCGATGAGGATACATCCATCACAGTGACATCGGCAGAACTTTTGGCTAACGCCACAGATGTTGAAGGTGATGCATTATCTGTCAGCAACCTTGTTGTCTCTGGTTCAGATGCAACTATTGTCGATAATGGGGATGGCACTTGGACAATCACGCCCGCGCTTGATTATAATGGCGACATCTCAATCAGTTATGATGTCAGTGATGGGGCGGACACAGTTACAGGTAGTTTGGATCTCACTGTTCTTGGCCAGCTAAATGCGCATGATGAAGAGCAAGTTAATAGCACAACGCTAAACCGTCAGATACGCCCTAAAGTCACAGAGCTTGTCGGGGGTGGTTACGTGATTGCGTGGACATCAGATGCGGATGGTGTGAATGATACTGATGGATATTTCCAAGTATATGATGCAAATGGAGATAAAGTCGGAGGGGAGACACTCCTGAATGTTTATCGCGTGAACCGTGATGAATATATGGGGATTGACGCGACCAGTGATGGTGGTTTTGTGATTACTTATGGTAATCATGGCGACCTGGATGGTTCTGGGTTTGGCGTATTTACCCGCAGATTTGATGCGTCAGGGCAAGCACTTGATGCGCAGGATGTGCAGGTGAATGAAACCACGATTTATAATCAGGTACCTGGTGATGTTACAGTTTTAGATGATGGCAGTTACGTGGTTGTCTGGTTGAATGGCGAGGACGCACAAAGCAGTAAATTCGACATTTATATGCAACGTTATAGTTCTGATGGCACGAAACTTGGTGGGGAAACTGCGATTGCCCAAACCACGTCTGCAAACCAGAACCGGGTGAATGTGACCTCTCTTGCGACAGGTGGGTTTGTTGTTGGTTGGGGCAGCGATGCCAGTGGTGAATTTGAATCTTTAATACGTGTTTTTAATACAGATGGGACCGCCCTTACAGGAGAGACAGCATTCACAACTTCTTTGAATGGTGATTTTTCTGGTGATAGTAACAATGTCATTGCGAATATGGATGTGGTTGCTTTAAGCGATGGTGGTTTTATCGCAGTTGTTGAAGGACAATTGACTGGTGAAGGAACCCCAAGTCTTTATGCGCATCGCTTTGATGCAAATGGTGCATTACAAGGACAAGCCTTCGAGCTTATTCCCGACAGTGATGGGGCTTGGCATAAGCCTCGTTTAACAGCGATTGAAGATGGTGGCTTTGCAGCTGTTTGGTCTGGTGTTGCATCAGGTGAGAGTGATAGTGATATCTATGTACAACTCTTTAACGGCGATGGGACTGCGCGAAGCAGTGTTTTACGTGTTAATGATGTCACCGTTAATGATCAAACCTTACCAGAAATCTCCACATTGGAAGATGGTCGACTTGTTGTGACTTGGGAGTCAGCAGGACAAGATGGAGATCAGGGAGGTATTTATCATAAGATTGTTGGATTGAATGACTTTCCGATTATCTCTGGCCCTGTTGAGTTAAGCACGGATGAAGATACTTCGATTACGGTCACGACAGCAGAATTACTTGCCAATGCCACAGATGTTGAAGGCGATGCTTTATCTGTAGATAATCTTGTTGTCGCTGGTTCTGATGCTACTATCGTTGATAATGGGGATGGGACTTGGACGATTACGCCTGCCACTGATTATAATGGTGATATCTCTATCAGTTATGATGTGAGTGATGGCACGGATACAGTTGCAGGCTCTCTTGATCTAACTGTTACGCCTGTGAATGATGCACCTGTTATCTCTGGTTCGATCTCCGCCACAACTAATGAAGATACATCTATCACAGTGACATCGGCACAACTTTTGGCTAATGCCTCAGATGTTGAAGGCGACGCATTATCTGTGAGTAACCTTGTTGTCGTTGGTTCTGATGCAACAATTGTTGATAATGGGGATGGCACTTGGACCATTACGCCGGCGCTTGATTATAATGGTGATATCTCTATCAGTTATGATGTAAGTGATGGGACGGACACAGTTGCGGGTAGTTTGGATTTAACCGTTCTTGGCCAGTTGAATGCGCATGATGAAGATATTGTAAATAGTAATCTGATTGCAGGACATCAACAAAAACCCGATATCACTTCTCTTGTCGGAGGAGGATATGTTGTTACTTGGGAATCTGATGCTTCTGGTGATAGTGATGTTTATGGCCGGGTATATGATGCGAATGGCCAAGCCATAGGATCAGAATTTCTCTTAAGTAATTATCAGAATAATGATCAAGTACATGCTGATGTTACAGCTTTACCTGATGGAGGTTTTGAAGTTACATGGATGTCTGTTAATCAAGCTCCTGATGGAAGTGGATGGGGTGTCTTTAAACGGAGCTTTGATGCACAAGGTGTTGCTCAAGATTCTACAGAAGAATTGGTAAATACTTATACATATTGGGATCAAAATGACCCAACTCCAGTTAACTTGGAAAGTGGTGGTTATGTTATCGTGTGGCATTCACGTGACCAAAATACAACTGCATGGGATCTTTATGGGCAACGTTATGATGTGAATGGTGATCCTGTTGGGGGTGAGACGCTTCTTTTTGGCAAAGAAGGAACGCAACATCGTTTATCCGCGACAGCACTAGCAAATGGTGGATATGTGGTCGCCTGGAACACTCACGAGACAGGTCATAATTCTTTAATGATATTCTCTGATGATGGTACAGCGTTAACACCAGAAATTGAATATACGGCACCAATAAATGGCGTTTTCACCGATAGTTCCATATTGAGTTTGCCTGATGGTGGCTTTGTTGTTGCCGTTGCTGGTGATGTGAGTGGAGATCAAGGTGTCTATGTGCAACATTATGATGCTAACGGTGTAGCCCAAACACCTCTGGAACTTCTATATGCTAATTCCACGTCAAGTAAGCCAAGCCTCACAAGAACGTCAGATGGCGGTTACGCTTTGGTTTGGCAAGGCGATATGGATGGTGCATCTGACCTTGATATTTATGTACAAATTTTTAATGCCTCTGGAGAAGCAACAAGTACCCGACTACGTGTTAATGACATTACGGTTGGGGATCAAACGGCACCAGTAATTTCTACATTGGAAGATGGACGCCTTGTGGTAACTTGGGTATCAGATCAAGGCGATGGTAGCGAAGGGAATATTCATCACAAGATCGTTGGGTTGAATGACTTCCCGATTGTCTCTGGTCCTGTTGAATTAAGCACGGATGAAGATGTATCGATTACGGTTACAACAGCAGAATTACTTGCTAATACGACAGATGTTGAGGGCGATACATTATCTGTAGATAATCTTGTTGTCGCTGGTTCTGATGCGACTATCGTTGATAATGGGGATGGGACTTGGACCATAACACCTACAGAAAATTATAATGGTGATATCTCTATCAGTTATGATGTGAGTGATGGCACGGATACAGTTGCAGGCTCTCTTGATCTAACTGTTACGCCTGTGAATGATGCACCTGTTATCTCTGGTTCGATCTCCGCCACAACTAATGAAGATACATCTATCACAGTGACATCGGCACAACTTTTGGCTAATGCCTCAGATGTTGAAGGCGACGCATTATCTGTGAGTAACCTTGTTGTCGTTGGTTCTGATGCAACAATTGTTGATAATGGGGATGGCACTTGGACCATTACGCCGGCGCTTGATTATAATGGTGATATCTCTATCAGTTATGATGTAAGTGATGGGACGGACACAGTTGCGGGTAGTTTGGATTTAACCGTTCTTGGCCAGTTGAATGCGCATGATGAAGATATTGTAAATAGTAATCTGATTGCAGGACATCAACAAAAACCCGATATCACTTCTCTTGTCGGAGGAGGATATGTTGTTACTTGGGAATCTGATGCTTCTGGTGATAGTGATGTTTATGGCCGGGTATATGATGCGAATGGCCAAGCCATAGGATCAGAATTTCTCTTAAGTAATTATCAGAATAATGATCAAGTACATGCTGATGTTACAGCTTTACCTGATGGAGGTTTTGAAGTTACATGGATGTCTGTTAATCAAGCTCCTGATGGAAGTGGATGGGGTGTCTTTAAACGGAGCTTTGATGCACAAGGTGTTGCTCAAGATTCTACAGAAGAATTGGTAAATACTTATACATATTGGGATCAAAATGACCCAACTCCAGTTAACTTGGAAAGTGGTGGTTATGTTATCGTGTGGCATTCACGTGACCAAAATACAACTGCATGGGATCTTTATGGGCAACGTTATGATGTGAATGGTGATCCTGTTGGGGGTGAGACGCTTCTTTTTGGCAAAGAAGGAACGCAACATCGTTTATCCGCGACAGCACTAGCAAATGGTGGATATGTGGTCGCCTGGAACACTCACGAGACAGGTCATAATTCTTTAATGATATTCTCTGATGATGGTACAGCGTTAACACCAGAAATTGAATATACGGCACCAATAAATGGCGTTTTCACCGATAGTTCCATATTGAGTTTGCCTGATGGTGGCTTTGTTGTTGCCGTTGCTGGTGATGTGAGTGGAGATCAAGGTGTCTATGTGCAACATTATGATGCTAACGGTGTAGCCCAAACACCTCTGGAACTTCTATATGCTAATTCCACGTCAAGTAAGCCAAGCCTCACAAGAACGTCAGATGGCGGTTACGCTTTGGTTTGGCAAGGCGATATGGATGGTGCATCTGACCTTGATATTTATGTACAAATTTTTAATGCCTCTGGAGAAGCAACAAGTACCCGACTACGTGTTAATGACATTACGGTTGGGGATCAAACGGCACCAGTAATTTCTACATTGGAAGATGGACGCCTTGTGGTAACTTGGGTATCAGATCAAGGCGATGGTAGCGAAGGGAATATTCATCACAAGATCGTTGGGTTGAATGACTTCCCGATTGTCTCTGGTCCTGTTGAATTAAGCACGGATGAAGATGTATCGATTACGGTTACAACAGCAGAATTACTTGCTAATACGACAGATGTTGAGGGCGATACATTATCTGTAGATAATCTTGTTGTCGCTGGTTCTGATGCGACTATCGTTGATAATGGGGATGGGACTTGGACCATAACACCTACAGAAAATTATAATGGTGATATCTCTATCAGTTATGATGTGAGTGATGGCACGGATACAGTTGCAGGCTCTCTTGATCTAACTGTTACGCCTGTGAATGATGCACCTGTTATCTCTGGTTCGATCTCCGCCACAACTAATGAAGATACATCTATCACAGTGACATCGGCACAACTTTTGGCTAATGCCTCAGATGTTGAAGGCGACGCATTATCTGTGAGTAACCTTGTTGTCGTTGGTTCTGATGCAACAATTGTTGATAATGGGGATGGCACTTGGACCATTACGCCGGCGCTTGATTATAATGGTGATATCTCTATCAGTTATGATGTAAGTGATGGAACAGATACAGTTGCCGGCTCATTGGACCTCACGGTTCTTGGTCAGTTAAATGCGCATGATGAAGAGCAAGTTAATAGCACAACGCTAAACCGTCAGATACGCCCTAAAGTCACAGAGCTTGTCGGGGGTGGTTACGTGATTGCGTGGACATCAGATGCGGATGGTGTGAATGATACTGACGGATATTTCCAAGTATATGATGCAAATGGAGATAAAGTAGGAGGGGAAACTCTTCTAAATGTTTATCGCGTGAACCGTGATGAATATATGGGGATTGACGCGACCAGTGATGGTGGTTTTGTGATTACTTATGGTAATCATGGCGACCTGGATGGTTCTGGGTTTGGCGTATTTACCCGCAGATTTGATGCGTCAGGGCAAGCACTTGATGCGCAGGATGTGCAGGTGAATGAAACCACGATTTATAATCAGGTACCTGGTGATGTTACAGTTTTAGATGATGGCAGTTACGTGGTTGTCTGGTTGAATGGCGAGGACGCACAAAGCAGTAAATTCGACATTTATATGCAACGTTATAGTGCTGATGGTACGAAACTTGGTGGGGAAACTGCGATTGCCCAAACCACGTCTGCAAACCAGAACCGGGTGAATGTGACCTCTCTTGCAACAGGTGGATTTGTTGTTGGTTGGGGCAGCGATGCCAGTGGTGAATTTGAATCTTTAATACGTGTTTTTAATACAGATGGGACAGCCCTTACAGGGGAGACAGCATTCACAACTTCTTTGAATGGTGATTTTTCTGGTGATAGTAACAATGCCATTGCGAATATGGATGTTGTTGCTTTAACAGATGGTGGTTTTATCGCAGTTGTTGAAGGCCAATTGACTGGCGAAGGAACGCCAAGTCTTTATGCACATCGCTTTGATGCAAATGGTGCGTTACAAGGACAAGCTTTCGAGCTTATTCCCGACAGTGATGGGGCATGGCATAAGCCTCGTTTAACAGCGATTGAAGATGGTGGCTTTGCAGCTGTTTGGTCCGGTGTTGCATCAGGTGAGAGTGATAGTGATATCTATGTACAACTCTTTAACGGTGATGGGACTGCGCGAAGCAGTGTTTTACGTGTTAATGATGTCACCGTTAATGATCAAACCTTACCAGAAATCTCCACATTGGAAGATGGTCGTCTTGTTGTGACTTGGGAGTCAGCAGGTCAAGATGGAGATCAAGGTGGTATCTATCATAAGATTGTTGGATTGAATGACTTCCCGATTATCTCTGGCCCTGTTGAGTTAAGCACGGATGAAGATGTATCGATTACGGTAACCACAGTAGAGTTACTTGCCAATGCAACAGAT
Source organism: Curvivirga sp. (assembly GCF_965219885.1). Classification (NCBI taxonomy): domain Bacteria; kingdom Pseudomonadati; phylum Pseudomonadota; class Alphaproteobacteria; order Rhodospirillales; family Aestuariispiraceae; genus Curvivirga; species Curvivirga sp. The sequence goes on along the minus strand of NZ_CBDCOT010000008.1, from coordinate 467,975 downwards.
GTTGAAGGTGATACATTATCTGTTAGTAACCTTGTTGTTTCTGGTTCTGATGCAACAATTGTTGATAATGGGGATGGGACTTGGACCATTACGCCTGCCACTGATTATAATGGTGATATCTCTATCAGTTATGATGTTAGTGATGGCACGGATACAGTTGCAGGCTCTCTTGATCTAACTGTTACGCCTGTGAATGATGCACCTGTTATCTCTGGTCCGATCTCCGCCACAACTAATGAAGATACATCCGTCACAGTGACATCGGCAGAACTTTTGGCTAATGCCACAGATGTTGAAGGTGATGCATTATCTGTCAGTAACCTAGTTGTCGCTAGTTCTGATGCAACTATTGTCGATAATGGGGATGGCACTTGGACCATTACGCCTGCGCTTGATTATAATGGTGATATCTCTATCAGTTATGATGTGAGCGATGGCACGGAAACTGTGGTTAGGGCATTGGATCTGACAGTAACGCCTGTGAATGATGCACCAACAGCTGAAGGCGGTAAGATTGTTCTAAATGGTAGTGAAGCTGCAAGTTGGAAGCTGCATGGTCATGATGTTGACGGAGATAATCTGACTTTTTCTGGTATTGATGAAACAGGTGTGACTGTTGTTGAAGGTGCCAGTTTTACAACAGAAAACGGTGGTGCCGTTACAATAAATGCTGATGGAACCTATTCCTATCAGGCTGCTAGTGGATATAAAGGAGAGGATAGTTTTACCTATCAAGTAACAGATGAACATGGATTATCAAATACATCGATTATGCAAATCTCGATTGATTCCAACACCCCGCGCTCTGAAGAATTGGTGAATTCTTTAACATTAAACGATCAGTTGAGAAGTAAAATAGCTCCATTGTCTAATGGTGATTATGTTATCGTTTGGCAATCTGAAGAAGCTGATGGAAATAGTCATGAAATATATATGCAACGTTATGATGCATATGGAAATCCGAAAGGCTTAGAGCAACTGGTTAATTCTGTCACCAGCCAAAATCAGTATAATGCTACTGTAAAGACGCTTGCCAATGGGAACTACGTAGTAGGATGGACGTCCTCTGAACAGAATGGCGGTTCCTTGGATGTTTTTGCTAAAATTTATGATGCAGAAGGGCAGATTGTTGTTGATGAGTTCATGATAAATGCTTTCAGTACATCAAATATTCAGCAATATTTGAATATTGTGCCGTTGTCAGAAGGTGGTTTTATCGCAACGTGGAATGATAATAACGCTGACAGTGATATTTCCGGTGTTTATGCTCAGAGATTTAATGATTCAGGAGAGCCTGTTCATCCATCTGGGGAATTATTAGATATAACAGGTGATGTTGTAAGTGATCATTTCACGGTGAATGACTATGAGGCCTTACACCAAACGCCAGAAGGGGGGATTGCTACTGAAGATGGCGGATATATTCTAGTATGGCGTTCAAGAAATCAAGATGGTTCTATGCATGGTGTATATCACAAGAAATATGACGCAGATGGTAATGCCGTTACACCTGAAATTCTCGTGAATACATATACTTCGGATACCCAGTCGGATAGTGATATCGCTCTTCTAGATAATGGTGAATATGTTATTGTTTGGCGGTCAAAATACCAAGATGGAAGTGCATATGGAATTTATGGCCAACGCTTTGATTCATCGAATAACAAATTAGGTAATGAATTTCGTGTGAATACAACATCAGCTGGAGACCAACAATATACACGCGTTTCTAGTTTTAAGGATGGTAGCTTTATTGTGACTTGGCATTCAAGTGGTCAAGATGGCGATGGAAATGGTGTTTATGCACAATTATATGATACATCAGGTAATGCTATAGGAGGTGAGTTTTTAGTAAATGATATTACTGTTGGAACCCAAATGTATCCCGATGTTACGGTTACTACAGATGGTAGCTATGTCTTGACTTGGAGTTCCGTTAGTGCCGATGGAACATTTGATATTAAGCAAAAGATTTTCTCTTCTAATCTTTTGCTTGACGGGACAAATGGCAATGATGTCTTAGAAGGTGATATTGGGCATGATAATATGGCCGGAAATCTTGGTGACGATCTTCTGAAAGGCCAAGCTGGTGACGATATCATCGATGGTGGTGCAGGTGACGATGTTGCAGTTTATGATGGCGCCATTACTGACTTTAATTTTACCAAAAATGCAGATGGTTCCTTAATAATCGAAGATACTAATAGCGAAGATGGAGACGAGGGTACTGATATAATTTCCAACGTAGAAGAACTTCGTTTTGGGGATGGAACAATTGTTGAATTGAATGACGTCAATAATGCTCCAATTATCACAGCACCTGTTTCACTGGAAACTGATGAAGATACAGCGATTACGGTGACATCGGCAGAATTACTTGCAAATGCCATAGATGTTGACGGTGATGCATTAAATATCTCCAATCTCGTAGTTTCTGGTTCAGATGCGATCGTTGTTGATAACGGGGACGGAACTTGGATCATTACGCCTGCAGAAAACTATAATGGTGATGTTTCCATTAGTTATGACGTGAGTGATGGCACTGATACGGTTTCTGGTGGCTTAGATTTGACAGTAACCCCAGTGAATGACGCACCGATTGTGAGTGATGGTGAGATTAAATTAAACACCGCCCAATCCGTAAGTCATTTTGTGTCTGCTTATGATATCGAAGGGGATAACTTTACCTTTGAATTGGTCAGCGGACCGACGAATGGAACCCTTATATTTAACAGTGATGGCACATATACTTATACACCTAATTCTTTCTCTGGGTATGACAGCTTTGTGGTTAGAGCCGTTGATGAATTTGGGGCTGTAAGTCAGGAAGGTGTTATTAGTGTTTTTGTTTCTGATGGTACAGAAGAAATTGTTGATAGCATTACAAGTTCTGACCGAGTGACACCTGTAGTGTCTGCTCTGGATAATGGTGGTTATGTCCTGGTATGGGATACGGTTGCTGATGGCAGTGATACGGGTGTTGTCGCACAGATATTTGACAGAAATGGGGAAGCTACATCTACTGTTCTATCGGTGAATTCCACAACTTCACAAAAGGAAATGGACCCATCTGTAACAACACTTTCTGATGGAAGTTTTGTTATAACATGGCAGGCCAGTTATAATTCAAATGTAAGTCATATTTATAGCCAGCGTTTTGATGCGCAAGGTAATAAACTCGGCACGGAACAAATTGTTTCTGGAAGTGAAGGAAACTCTTCACCACAAGTACAAAGTGAAGTCGTTGCCCTTTCATCTGGTGGATATGTAGTGCTGTGGAAAGATCACTATGATGATAGCGATGGATCCGACGGGATGCGAGCAAGAATCTTTAACGCAGATGGTACTTCAGTTTCGTCAGAAATTATCGTCAATGAAGTTATTGCCGGTGATAGTGGTTCTGCGCGTGTAGCAGAACTTGCCAATGGTAATATTGTCTTTGGATGGCATAATTCGGGAACGGATGGTTCCGGGCATGGGGCTTATATCCGTATATTTGATGCATCAGGTGTTGCGTTGACAGCGACGCAATTGGTGAATGATGCAACGGATGATAATCAGGTAATGAGAGATGTTACTGTTCTATCGGACGGCCGTTTCATTGTTAGTTTCTTTAGTAATAGTAGCACAGCAACAGATCGTGACATGATTGGGCAGCTATATGATAGTAGTGGCGCAAAGATCGGTAGCAACTTTGACTTAACACCAGATCATCTTGCCGATAATCAAAATGACGGTTTGATTGTCGCAACAGATGATGGCGGTTTCTTCGTGATCTACAGTTCTGACGGAGATTTGGATGGCGATGGCCAAGGTGTCTTTGTTCAACGTTTTGATAGTAATATGGCGACTATGGGTGACCCATTGCAAGTCAATGAAACTACTATCTATGATCAACGTGTAACTGGCGCAGATCTGTTGGATGATGGTCGACTGGTTGTTGCGATGCGTTATTCTGAAAATGCCTCAGGTACGGATCAGCAAGTTGTTACCCGTATCTTGGGTGCTGATGGCAACTTTATTCATATTGATGGAAGTTCAGGCGATGATGTTTTAGTTGGAAGCGATTTCAATGATCAAATAGCCGGTGGCGCAGGTAATGATCTGTTATCTGGTGGTACAGGGGACGATATCTATCAGTTCTCCAAGGGAGATGATCACGACATTATCGACAATGATGATGTGAATGCGGCAAGCTCAACTGATAAAATCGTTTTCGGGACTGACATTGACGAAGCGGATATCTGGTTCCGTCAAGATGGAGATGATCTAATCGCACAGATATTAGGCACGGATGATCAGCTGACCATTTCTGATTGGTTTGATAACTCTAGTGTGAATTATCAAGCTATTGATCAATTTGAAGTTTCTGACGGATCTGTTTTAACGGCATCAAATGTGCAATCTCTTGTAGATGCGATGTCTAGCTTTACCGTGGATCAAATCACTAATGATACGATTGAAAGCAATTCAGATCACGATGATGCACAAAATGTGATTGCAGCAACGTGGACTTAATATTTATATTTATGGATGTAAGGAAACGGCCGCAATATGCGGCCGTTTCTAATGTGAATTTTGCAACATTAACCTCATGGTTCAACCGTCGAAATTCCATGAGTTTTGTTGATAGGGCAGGTTGATCATTTTTTGTTGAAAAATTCTGGTTTCTTCAACGATCCATGCTCCTATTTTTTCTATTAAGGGGGATGTTGAAAGTTGCGGTGGCATAAGCAGAAAATAGCCTTCAGACAATATACTTTGGTAGGGATAAGGTCGTATAAGGCGTCCTTGTTGAATCAAATCCGCTGCCAACATGTCATGAGTCATGGTCATGGATGCCTTATTTAAAGCAGTATGCATGGCAATTACATAAGTTGAAACCATATGCATTGGATGGTTATCTGGTAGTGTTAGATTATGATCCTGCGTCCAACTATTCCAGTTACTAGCAACTCCGGAACAATCATAAAATTGCATTTCGGATAATGATGAATATTGAGCTAGATAATCAGGATGGCAAACAGGATAAAAATTGTTATCCATCAGTTTTTGGGCATGGGCTGGCATGTCTGTTTCCCGTCCAAACCTTACTTCAATTGAGGCGGCGTCTGCATGTCGTTCAGGATCCCATATAGGTGTAACGATATTTAGAGTCGTATCTGGAAAACTTTTATGGAAATTGGCTAATCTTGGGGTTAACCAAAAAGTCGAATAAGCAAGATTACATTGAATTATTATGGATTGCTTTTTACCTTTGTTGGTGAAATTTCGTGTCCCTGTAGATAAAATTTCAAATGCTTCTCGAACGATGGGAAGGTAGTTTGCACCTGCTTCACTAAGTTGAATCGAACGTATTTTACGAATAAATAACTCACGCCCCAAATATCCTTCCAGGCGGCGGATATGTTGACTTACGGCAGATTGAGTTAAGTTGAGCTCTTCAGCCGCCATAGTAAAAGATAAGTGACGGGCGGCTGCTTCAAAAGCACGAAGCCAAGTGAGTGGTGGAAGGTCAGTCGACGACATATTGTAAAGTCCAATTATAGCAAATAAATATGCATTAATTTTTATAATGTCATAACTTATAAATTATCGTTTGTAAAATTTTTCTCCTCCCCTCATTCTCTGCCGCAGAAATTAGAAACACTATAAATCCGGTTTTGAAGACTGGGATCAAGGATCAAAAAATGGATGATAAAATTGCTTTATCCCCCAATATGGAAAATCAATCCTGTGCGATTAGTTTTGAACAAGAACGTATCGATTTAGCCGCCGCTTTACGTTGGGCGGCCCGTAATAACTGGCATGAGGCGATTGCAAATCATTTTAGTTTTGCTGTCTCTGGTGATGGTTCTCAATTTATCATGAACTCCTATGGGCGTCATTGGTCCAAAATGCGCGCAAGCGATGTCCTCGTTTTGGATGCCAATGACGAACCAGATACAATTGGGGATAAAGTGGACCCGACCGCTTGGGCCATTCATTCCGCGATGCATCGAAACTTGCCTCATGTCCGTTGCATACTTCATGTGCATTCCAAATATGCAACAGCGCTTTCTTGCCTGAAAGATCCGGAAATGCCACCGATTGATCAAAATACTATGCGTTTCTTCAACCGGGTCGCAATTGATTTTGGTTTTGATGGGATGGGATTGGAAGGTGAAGCGGAACGTTTAACCACGACTATGGGAAACAAATCTATATTGTTGATGGGGAACCACGGAGTAATGGTGACAGGCGAGACAATCGCGCAAGCTTATGACGATCTTTACTATTTTGAACGTGCTTGTGAGACATTGATCACTGCGCTTTCGAGTGGTCGTGAATTAAATGTGGTTTCTGATGAGATTGCCGATAAAACAATGCGTCAATGGATGGAATATCCAAATTTCGCAGAAAAGCATTTTGCAGCATTGAAAGATATTTTGGACGAAGAAGAACCAGAATATCGCAGCTAAGCTGCTAATCAACTAATCCAAAGAAAAGATTTTTTAGCAAACTTGTTTTGCAGAGGGACAGCTATGCCTGATTATAAGCCAACCAACGCGGCGTCCAGCGACGTGAAAATTGAAAAGAAACGCTTGAAAGAATTGATGCGCCGTTCTGATGCGCCAGGTCTGATTTATCTGGCGAAATGGATTGCCTCGTTGATGATTACAGGTCTTCCAATTTGGTATTTGATGGATACGGTTTATGTCTGGCCAGCCATGTTTATTTATGGTGTTTTCCTGACAGTGCCGAGTTACGCGATGAGCCATGAAACAGCCCATGGAACAGCTTTTAAATCCCGTTGGTTAAATGAAACGGTGTTATGGATTACCTCCATTCTGTATATGGAAGAACCGCTTCACCGTCGTTATACCCATACTAATCATCACACCTTTACATGGTTCGTAGGGAAAGATAGCCAAATGCCATTTGATACCCCTATGGGTTTTGGTGGCTGGTTATTAGAATTTTCCGGCATTGGCTTGTTGCGTTTCCATATTGGTGTGTTGCTTCGTATTATGTTCGGTCGTTTTACCCCGACCATGCGTGCGGTGACACCGGATGGCGAATTTGGCAAGATGACCCGTAATTCCTGGGTGTTCTTTGCTGCCTATGCCGCAATTGGTTATGGCATTTATGCTGGTTATACAGAATTACTTTGGTTCCTTGTGATCCCACGTTTGATGGGCGCACCGATCATGTTGTTATTCACCTTGATACAACATGTGGAATTACAGGAAAATTCCCAATCCATTATTGATAGCACCCGTTCCTTCACAACGAATGCCGTGGCGCAGTTCCTGTATATGAATATGAACAATCATGTGGAACATCATCTATACCCACAAATCCCTTTCCATGCGCTGGATGCTACTGCGGTTGAAATTAAGGATCAGGTGCCTGCGCCGGATCGTGGTTTCATTCGTGTGAATTGGGAAGTTTTTGTTGTTACGTTACGTCGCAGTCTTGGTCTTTCTACCAAAGCCCCAACTATCCGTCAGGCACCACATATGATTAGTGATGGTGGCCCGATTGAACGTGTTGCAAAGCGTACAATGTAAGGGCTGGGGCTGATGAAGAATATATATACCTATGGCGGACAGCCTGCGAAACGAAACCTGACAGTTGCTTGTATGCAAGCCAATAAGGCAGCAGGCATCAAAATGACACAGGTATCTGCCGCAAATCTAGAAGAAGCCGAAGTTTTAGAGCGTCTCGGGATTGATATGATTACCATCGCTGATGTGGATATCGTAGCTGTGCGTCAGGCCGCTCCGACCACCTTCGTGACAGGCAGTCAGACTATGGTCCAATATATGAACGAAGATGAGGCTCTGGCCGCAGCTATTAAATGTGCAGAACAAGGTGCGGATGCCATTTATACACCGCGTGGTTTGAAAACCGTGGAACGTCTCTCTGCAGAAGGATTATGTGTGCAGGGTCATTTAGGCTTGGTACCGCGTCTTTCTACTCGTGTAGGCGGGTTGCGCATCATTGGTAAAACCGCGGATGAAGCTATGCGCCTATTCGAAGATTTTAAACGATTGGAAGATGCTGGGGCTGTGGCGGCGGAAGTTGAATGTGTTGCAACCGAAGCCCTTGTTGAAATCAATAAGAAAACTTCCCTTGTGACCCATTCCATTGGGGCGGGTTCCGGCGGTGATATCATTTTTTCCTTCATGGAAGATATCTGCGGGGATGTTGAAAGCCCACCCCGCCATGCAAAGGCTTGGGCTGATATGTTGACGATCCGAAAGGCTTTATCTGCCGAACGGGAAAAAGGTCTGACTGGTTTCCGTGATGCTGTGAAGGATGGCAGTTTCCCGGATAAGGCTCATTCCGTTGCGATGCCTCAACAAGAACATGAAAAATTCTGCGAATTACTAGATAAATGGAGCCCGCTTCATCAATGAATAAAGCTACCGATTATAATGAAAAGTTTCCAGCGAAACCGCAACCTCTTACATTAGAACAGGCCGCACAAATTACGCCGCCAACGCAGGCTGTAGATACCGAAGGCATGATCGATGTGCCTCGTATGCGGGCCTATCGCCAAAATCGTCTTCGTGAACAGATTAAGGCACAAGGATTTGATGCGGTTATCTTGGCGGAACCTTTGGGTATTCGTTATGCCACTGGTGTTCGTAATTGTACCTTGTTCCAAATGCATATTCAGGCGGGATATCTTTTTATTCCTGCAGAAGGTCCGGTGGTTTATTTTGATAGTGAACCGGGCCGTGAAACCGGATCGCAGTTGGAAACCATTGATGAAATTCGTGATGATATCTTACCGCTTTCATATATGTTTGCTGGATATCGTCATAATGAATGGTGCCAGAATTGGGCCAAACAGATGGATGATCTGATCAAGGCACATTGCGGTGTAGGCAAAAAGAAAATTGCCATGGATCGTGTAGGGTTCCATGCGGAACAAGCCATGTTGTCCTTAGGACATGATGTCCATGATGTAGGGCCTGTATTGGCCCAGGCACGAAAGATTAAAAGCCCGGAAGAAATCCTTGCCATGAATCTAACCATTGCGGTGGCAGAAGATGGCATGACCCGTATGCGTGACGGATTAACCAACGGTATCATGGAACAAGAATTATGGGCCTTGATGTGGCAAGCCTTGATCGAAAATGGCGGTGAATGGTTGGACTATCGTTTGCTAGCTTCTGGTGAACGCACCAATCCATGGCAACAAGAAGCTTCTAGCCGCATGATCCGCGCGGGTGATTTGGTTGTGTTTGACTGTGGTATGATCGGCCCGTTCAGCTATGGTGCCGATATTAGTCGTGCCTTCCATTGTGGGCCTGGGCGTCCACGTGAAGAGCAACGTAAGATGTATACCATGGCTTGGAATGAGTTGATGCATAACACACAGTTGATGCAGGCGGGGACATCTTTCACTGAATTATCCGAACGTCGTTACAAGCATATAGGTGGGTATGGAGATCAACCTTATCCGTGTATGGCCCATGGGATCGGTATGGCTGATGAATGGCCTGTAATTTTGCAATCACCGGACCATCCTCAATTCTTTGATGGGGAATTGGAAGTCGGCATGACTATTTGTGTAGAAAGTTATGTGGGGCAAATTGGCGGTGTAGAAGGCGTGAAACTGGAAGACCAAGTATTGATCACGGAAGGTGGCCCAATTGTGATGTCCACCTATCCATTCGAAGATTCCCTTCTTATTCAATAATAACATTAGATAAATCAGGATAGAAAAATGAATTGGACATATGTTTGCGAAACCGATGACGTGGATGAAGAAGATCTAATTAGCTGGGATCATGAAGGGCATGTTTATGCCATCTATAATACCGAAGAAGGTTTTTTTGCCACGGATGGTATGTGCACTCATGAAGTGCAAAGTCTGGATGAAGGTCTTGTGGTCGGTAAAGTGATTGAATGTCCTCTACATGGTGGACGGTTTGATATCCCAACAGGTAAAGCTTTATCCGCGCCGGCTTGCGTGGATTTGAAAACGTATCAATTGAAAATCGAAGACGACAAAATCTATATCGGATTATAGGCATCACCATGGATCATATTGCAATCATCGGTGCCGGACAGGCAGGCTATAGTGTCGCAACCAATCTGCGAAACCATGGCTTTGACGGTAAAATTTCGATTTACGGGGCGGAAGATGCAGCTCCTTATGAACGTCCACCATTATCAAAGAATTTCCTGATGGGGAATATTGATTCTGATGGTTTGTTATTTCGAGATGATGCTTTCTATCAGGAACAGAATATTGATCTATTCCTAGAGGCGGAAATTGATAAAATTGAGGTTGGTGCCAATCGTTTCAAATATCAGGATGATTGGGTGCATTACGATCATCTGGTGCTTGCAACCGGATCAAATCCGAAAACGCTGCCAGATAGTCTTGGCGGGGCGCTAGATGGTTTGTTTTATCTTCGTCATTTAAAAGATGCGAAGGCACTAAAAACTAAACTGTCAGATATAAAAAATCTGTTGGTAATTGGTGGTGGTTTTATTGGTCTAGAGATCGCAGCCGTAGCCGCTGAACAAGGTTTATCCGTTACTGTTGTGGAGATGGGAGATCGTATTCTGCAGCGAGCTATAGGCTCTTCAGCATCGGATTGCATTCGTAAGATACATCAAGATCATGGCGTAAGTATTCTTGAATGCACAAGTTTACAACAGCTTGTAGGGGATGTTGCTGGTCACGTCTGTAAGGCAATTCTATCAGATGGCAAAGAAATTTCTACAGATGCAGTGATCGTAGGGATTGGTGCTAGCCCGGAAACAAGACTGGCAGCAAATGCGGGATTGTTGCTTGATAACGGTATTCGAGTGAATGAATTCGGACAAACTTCAGTCGGGAATATCTGGGCTGCAGGAGATTGTACATCTTTCCCATTATCTGATGACTTTATCCGTCTTGAATCTGTGCAAAATGCTGTGGATCAGGGCGAGGTCGTAGCTAGGAACATTATGGGACAAAATTTGCCTTATAAACCCGTTCCATGGTTTTGGACCGAACAATATGACAGCCGTCTACAGATTGTTGGATTACAAGACAGCCATAATCAATGTGTGATGCGCCCAGGTAAGAAAGACGAAAGCCTGTCATATTGGTATTTCCGAGAGAGAAAACTGCAAGCCGTTGAGGTCTTCAATGATCCTAAAACCTATATGCTCGCAAAGAAAATAATAGAAGCAAACAAGCTAATCGATCCTGTGTCCATTGCGGATCCTGCAACAAATTTGAAGAAACTTTAAGAGATAGAGATAGCTAAAACTTCCGAGCTGGAGGTGGATAGTTATGGAAAATCAACGAATTCAAAAAAATAAAAAAAGAAACGAAAATAATATCAACAGGAGGAAGAAAGAAATGAAACCACCCCTTATGGATTTACAGATAAAAGTCACGGAGAAAGGCTTTTATAAAGGGTTTACAAAGAATGTTACGATATCTGCGAAGCTAATTGTAGGTATTATCATTATTTGGGCTGTGGCCTTTCCAGAAAGTGCAGCTTCTTTTTTAGGAGGGGTTAATTCTTTTATCCTTTCGACATTTAATTATTGGTACGTTTATGCGATGGCGTTTTACGTATTGACCTGTCTTGCATTAGCGGTTTGGCCTGCGTCAGGGCGACTTAAGCTGGGTTTAGAAGACGATAAACCGGAATTCTCAAATTTCTCATGGTTTTCGATGATGTTCGGTGCTGGGATTGGTATCGGCATGTTGACCTTTGCAACAGCAGAACCAATTTATCATTTTAAGTCCAACCCATCGACTATTATGGGGTTAACGGAAGGTGAGACACTTGGAAATGTCCGTGATGCTTATATCTGGTCCTTCACGCATTGGGGTGTTGCTGCTTGGGCATCATACGCGGTCGTAGGTTTATCGTTAGCATATTTCTCATATCGCCGTGGGCTTCCTTTAACTGTGCGTTCAGGACTTACACCCTTATTTGGTAAATCATTATCAGGCACCGTAGGGCATATTATTGATGTGGTGGCAGTTGTTGCAACAATCCTTGGTATGGCTCAAACTTTAGGCTTTGGTGTTGATCAGTTTGTGTCTGGTCTATCCAGAATTGGGTTTGGCGATTGGCTTTATACTGTTGATGCAGAAGGCACACGTTCTGTTTCTACGGCAGCTATTATTGTTTCATTAATTGTTATCATGGGCGCATCCACCTTGTCAGCGCTATCTGGTGTTGGCAAGGGGATCAAGTGGCTGTCCAATTTGAATATGGGACTTAGCTTCTTCTTGCTTACATTCTTCCTGATTTTTGGGTCAACATTCTTTGGCTTACAGGCTTTATTCGTTGGTATTTATGATTACATCATAAACTTGCCATGGATTTTGTTTAATGTTTGGACCAGTGATGGTGTCGAAGGTTCTGTTGCGACTCAACTGGCTAGTTGGCAGGGAGGCTGGAATATTTTCTATTGGGCTTGGTGGATTGCATTTGCACCCTTCGTAGGCTTGTTCCTAGCGCGTGTATCACGCGGTCGTACTGTTCGCGAATATGTTATTGGCGCAATGTTCATTCCTGGTCTGATGTGTTTTGTTTGGTTTGCTATGGTCGGCGGGACCGCTATTGATCTGGAACTGAATGGTGACGCTAATCGCGCTATCTTAGACGCAGGGCAAGCGGATCAGTTATTTGCCATGTTAAACGTCATGCTAAGCGAGAACCTTGCTTGGGTTATGTCTTTGGTTGTTATGGTGTTGTTACTTACCTATCTTGTAACAACTGCAGATTCAGGTGTGTTGATTATTAACACGATTAATGCGGCTGGTGATGAAGGTCCAAAGGCGCGCCCACATATTCTATTTTGGGGAATTGCCATGGCATTGGTTGTCGGCGGTCTTATTATCGCTGGGGGCTTATCAGCCATACAAACAGCAATGGTGATTGGTGCATTGCCATTTAGTGTGGTGATGGTGCTGATGGGTATTTCCGTTTTAAAGGCGATCTATAAAGACAGCAAACGCCAAGCTGCGGGCATACAAAGTACTGCAAACAAAGAAGAAATAGCAAAGTAAGATAATTTTTAACTATGGGCCGCTATATAGCGGTCCATAGCAATAACTAGAATTTGCTGATAAGTGATTTGAACTATATTTCCGCTGTAAGGGGTGTAATGTAGTTTATTGCTGCATTTCTAGTTACTTAATAAAATGGTATAGACGTATTTATCTAATGAGTTCTCGTCGGTCGTATGTTCTTGCATATTTTATACTTACATAATCGGCAAAATTTGTTTTTTGTCTAAGTTGAATATAATTGTGCGTAAAAATTCCATTATAACGTCGCATAAATTCTATAAAAACTCTCTCGTTTCTGACAGTTTCCGCTCCCAGATTTCAAAATTGCTCTGCAATTGAATGGAATGAACATTCAGAATGTTCTGAATTAGCTGACATAGGGAGATAGCATGTCAAACGTTGAGCATTACTCAAAAGGGACTGTTGTAGAAGGAGTGCGACAACCATTGTTGGGATTAGCATTGGTTCCAATTATTTTAACTTTAGCTGTATTAGGTATCCAACTTTTTTACTTTGGAGACTTTACGCCGCATATTCCATTAGCCATTGGCATTGCTATTACCGCGATTGTAGGATTAAGCATTGGCCATAAATGGTCTCGCACAGAAGAAGGTATATTCCGGGTTATTAATGTATCTTTACCATCTGTTTCCATTTTAATTACAGTTGGGATTATTATTGGGGTATGGATTGCAAGTGGTACTGTTCCAACTCTAATCTATTATGGTCTAATAATTCTTTCTCCTGAAATTTTTCTGGCTGCGGGTATGCTACTATGCTCCATCGTGTCAGTATCATTAGGTACATCTTGGGGAACCGTAGGTACCGTTGGTCTTGCCTTGATGGGTATTGGTGCTGGCTTTGATATTCCGGTTTATTGGACGGCGGGTGCTGTTGTTTCCGGGGCTTTTTTTGGCGATAAAATCTCACCGTTATCAGATACAACAAATCTTGCACCAGCTGTAACTGGCACAAAGTTATTCGATCATATACGTAATATGTTACCAACAACTATCCCGGCAATGTTGATTGCGTTGATCATTTATACTGTTGTCGGTTTTACATTAATCGAAACAGATCAAGTTTCTTTTGAACGTATTGAAAGTATTACGTCTGCACTTCAAGAGAATTTTGTGATCTCTCCGTTGATGCTGTTACCTGCAGCGCTTGTTATTTTGCTTGCTGTTACGAAGCAGCCTCCTATTCCATCCTTGTTTGCCGGTGCTGTTGCAGGCGGGATACTTGCTATGGTGGTGCAAGGAGCGGGAATTCATGATGTCTTCTCTTTTGCGAATGGTGGATACAAAATTGATACGGGTGTATCAGAGATTGATAGTTTGCTGAATCGCGGCGGTATTCAGTCAATGATGTGGACAATTTCGCTTGTATTGCTTGCTCTTGGATTTGGTGGTGCATTGGAAAGAACAAGGTGCCTTCAAACTATCATTGCCGCGATTATTTCACGTGTTAAGAGTTTCGCAGGTATTCAAGCGTCAGCCACAGCTGCCTCCGTTGCAACAAACTTGGTGGCTGGTGATCCGTATTTATCAATCGCATTGCCTGGTCGGATGTTTGCACCCGTATATAGAGGAATGGGATATTCAACATTGAACTTGTCTCGTGCAATTGAAGAGGGAGGCACATTGGTTTCACCACTTATCCCTTGGAATGCTGGAGGTGCATTTGTTGTCAGCGCGTTAGCGTTAGGTGTTGGCGACGGTAATTTTGAGAACCTTCTCTATATTCCTTTGGCCTTTGCATGTTGGTTATCCCCGGTCTTCGGTATTCTATATGCAGTGACAGGTATTTTCTCACCTAAAGCTTCGGATATGGAAAAGGCTGAATGGGTAGAAAATAACGAAGAGATAACAAAACTATAATTTGTGAATGAAACAAATATTGCATTTGGTGCCGCCAATTTTTAAAAATTGGCGGCATTATTTTATATGCTTTCGTTACGATATTGATCTGGTGTCATCCCGTTTTTGGTTCTAAAGACCCGTATGAAATGTGATGCATCACAAAAACCAGTCTGGATAGCGATTTCGGAAATAGAATTATGAGTGGTTAACATTAGATGTTTGGCCGTCTCAATGCGGATTGTTTTTTCGGCTTGGGCAGGTGTCATATTTAAGGATTGTTGGAATTTTCTTTCTAGTTTTCTGCGGCTAATCTGTAAGCGCTTGGAAATATTGCTGATAGTGACACGGCTTTCCATATTTTGCTGCATTAAGAGTAAAGCGTGTTTGACAGTATCGTCTGAAGTTTCAAGTGTTAAAGGGATGCCGGGCTGAGGCTTGCTTCCAGATTTTGCCTCATCAATAATCATAATATGTAAGCTTTTTCTTGCTTCATTGACACCCACATGTTTATCGACAAGATAGGCGGCCAGATGTGCCGCGCTGATACCGCCCGAACAAGTAAGGCGATCCCCATCTACGATAAAAATTTGATCGGTTATAATTTCTAGATCATCAAATTCTTCCAAAAAATCATCTCTATGTAACCATCCTACACAACATTTTCTACCGCTCATAAGGCCAGCCCTGTGAAGTATAAAGCCACCTGTGCACACGCCAATAAGCGGGACGCCAGCTTTTACTGTCTGATGAAGAAAATCTACATATCTACGATCTAGGTTGTTTTTTTCACCAAGCAATCCACCGACGACTGCGATGTAATCGAACCTAGCCGGATCACCCAATGTTTCATCGGGTTTAACAGGAATGCCTGCACTTGATGTAATTAAATCCATAGAGGTGGAAATGACTTTCCAATGACAAAGAATTGGTTGGCTACCATCGCTATCATCTGCTGATAAACGCAGTACATCGATGAAATTTGAAAATGCATTTAGTGTGAATTGATTGGCAAGGATGA
Organism: Curvivirga sp.; assembly: GCF_965219885.1. Taxonomy (NCBI): domain Bacteria; kingdom Pseudomonadati; phylum Pseudomonadota; class Alphaproteobacteria; order Rhodospirillales; family Aestuariispiraceae; genus Curvivirga; species Curvivirga sp. The sequence goes on along the minus strand of NZ_CBDCOT010000008.1, from coordinate 452,062 downwards.
AGCCGACGGAAAGCCTCGCTTTGGTGTTTTGCTTGTCATAAGTGGATTTCATCTGGGTAACTTTCAAGGCCAGTTTAATAGCGATTTTGACGCAATCATACCATGCAAATTGCGCGTTTGTAACATATTTATTTTCGTTACATAGCTAATATTTCCGAAAGAATTAGCAGGATGAAGTTCTCTACATTCCGTTCGCAAGTAACAATCTGGGCATTATTATTATGCCAAGAATAAATAAAAAAGATAACGGATTAGACACAATATAGAAGGGAGATCTATAGTTATGTCTTCAATATTTAAAGAAGTTGGTGTGCATACACCAGATCACATCACCATAGTTTTAGTTCCAGATTTTTGTATCACTTCCTTTAGTGTTTTTGTTGAATCTATGCGTTTTGCTAACCAAGAAGCCGGCGAAACTCTTTATAAATGGGATGTTGTTAGCACGAATGAGGAACCAGTAAGAGCTTCAAATGGTCTTTTAATTCAAGCAGATATGTCTGTGGGCGATGTCGAAAGTCCGTCAAATATTGTAGTTTGTTCTGGAATGGACGCATATCTATATAAAAATGATATTCTATTTAGTTCGCTGCGCCGTTGGGAACGTAATGGTGCGCATATGGGAGCACTAGGTACTGGTTCTTATTTACTTGCCCATGCAGGATTACTTGCAGGATATAGTTGTACGATACACTGGACAGACTTGGATAGTTTCTACGAAAAATTCCCCAATATTAATGTTGAAACCAATTTATTCACGTTTGATCGAAAGAGATTCACATGTGGGGGAGGGACCGCAGCGCTTGATATGATGTTGAAGGAAATTGAACAACGTCATGGTTCTGATCTTGCCGACCTTGTTTCTAAGCATTTCATGCATGAACGTATGATGGAAGGTGGTGAATCACTACGCCTTCCATTGCATACGCGTTTGAGAAGAAGTCATCCAAAGGTTATTAAGGCGGTGCAGGAAATGGAGAAAAATATTGAGGAAGTGCTAGAACGTCCCGAAATTGCCACGCGTGTCGGTCTTAGTATGCGGCAGCTGGAACGGTTGTTTCAAAAATATCTGGGAACAACACCTGTTCGATATTATTTAAATCTTCGACTTGGTAAGGCCAAAAGTTTACTTACCCAGACTTCCTTGTCGATTACTGAGATTGCTTTTGCTTGCGGCTTCAACTCGGGATCTCATTTTTCAAAATGTTATCAGGATAAATATGGAAAACTGCCGACTAGAGAGAGACTGGATCTTGTCGGGTGAAGTTAACTTTTTACTTAAATGTTGAAAAAGTTATTGAAAAACAATGTTTTGAGTGCCTTCCCTGAAGATGTTTTTCTAACTACTTGATAAAGTTTGATTTATAAAGTAGTTGAAAATTATAAATTCTAATAGGGGGATCTCATGAAAACCATTTTGGTTAAACTTTCAGTTTTTTGCACTTTATTATTCGCGGTTACAGCATGTCAGACTGCTTCTTTTCTTAAAGATGAACCGCTTACACTTAATTTTAATGCAGCTCAACATTTTGAAGAATTTCTGGAGAGAAAAGATACTAGTTTGTTCTTTGTAGACGATTATGGTGCTTATAGCGTTTATTATTATTGTCGTGAAACAAGATGTACAGCTACTCTTAAAAACACGGCCGCATATGAATGTCAACGCGATGCAGGTTCAGAGTGTGGGTTGCTTGCAACGAAACACAGTATTCAATGGAAGAATACAGGGAATTTTATGCCATATAAATCAGAGATAGTTTACCAAACATATGGCAGCTACTTTTATGATGAATAATTTTATTTCATACATTTAAACTGCTTGTAGAACACGTGTAGCCCGCTGAATTTTATAAAGCGGGCTTTTTTATCTGAATAACATAAATATTCTACTTAACCACAATTGTGATTCTAGAGCGTTGATTTAACTAGGTTGCGATTGCAATAGGTTAGCAGTTCATCTTTCTTTTTATTTCCCAATCACATATGGTTAATAAATTGGGTGTCGATAGCTAGAATATGAAAAGGCTCAAACAGAATATGAAAGACAGCGATAAGATTCTTTTAGATAACCAACTTTGTTTTGCCTTATATTCCACATCATTGGCGATGACGCAGCTTTATAAAGAACATCTGGATAAATTGGGTTTAACATATACTCAATACACAATCTTACTCATCTTGTTTGAAAAAGATGGTATTACTCTTAAAGAAATTGCTGATAAATTAGGGCAGAAATCTGGCTCTCTCACACCTGTTATTAAGCGAATGGAAGCGGAAGAGATTTTAATCCGTCAACGCGGTGTAGAAGACGATCGGCAACTCAACATCCTTTTAACCGAAAAGGGCCAGAAACTTCGCGAAGATATCTTAGTTATAAGTGAATGTGTTGCAGAATCATGCGGTATTTCTGTTGATAAATTAATTGATCTTCGCTCCCAACTTACAGAGCTTCGTGAAAACTTGAAGCAAAAAACGCTTGCGCAAAAATAGTTATTGCGATATCTAAATTGAACGGACGGCTATTTTTTTAATATAATAGTTATCGCGATAACTATTATTGGAGCTAAACTTAATAAGGATAAGATCATGAAAGCAATTTATACTACAACTGTGTCTTCTACGGGTGGGCGTGAAGGACAATCAAATTCGGAAGATGGACGTTTATCTGTAAACTTAAGTACACCAAAGGAACTTGGTGGAGATGGGGCTGATGGCACAAATCCAGAGCAATTATTCGGTGCAGGTTATTCTGCATGCTATATCGGCGCTTTGAAATTTGTGGCTGCGCAGCAGAAATTATCCTTACCAGCAGATGTGAAGGTAACTGCAACTGTTGGTATTGGCGAAAACCCTAAAGGAGTTGGTTTTGCAATCAAAGTCGATATGGAAGTTGCATTGAACGGTATGGAAACAGATGTTGCTGAAAAACTAATTGAAGACGCACATCAGGTTTGCCCATATTCAAATGCTACACGTGGGAATATTGAGTTGGTTACAAAACTAGTGAATTAATCCAGATTGATAGCTAATGAGAAAGCCTCTCTTAGAATATTTGAGAGGCTTTTTTTACTCATCTACGTGGCTTCAGGTTTTCTGGCAATAATGAAGATAGCTCTTTGTTTGCCATTTCCTGTTGGTTGCCAATCATATTCGATCTGAAAACCTGATTTTGTCATGGCCGACTTTAATTCATCACTGCCAAAGACTTTCACTAGAGGAAGTAAGCCAATAAATCTTCCTAGTGGACCAACCCATTCCAGCAATTTATGGAAAATAAAGAAATCTTTGATACATGCAGTGCTTGATACAAATATACCGCCCGGCTTCAACATTGCGTAAATCTGATCGATAACTTGATCTCTATTTTCAAGAAGATGCAAAATACTATGACCTAAGGCTGCATCGATAGACTGGTCAGCAATAGTTAATTCTTCGATAGAAGATTGTTGGAAATCGATATTGCTGATGTTTTGTTCATCCGCTTTTTGTTTGGCAATCTCTATCATTCTTTCAGAAATATCTGTTGCTAGAATCTGTTTGACGTCACTGGCAAGATAAAGAGCTGTCGAGCCTGTTCCACAACCAAATTCAAGAACTTTCATTTCTGGTCGTAAATATTCCTGTGTTTTACGTAACTTGTTCTTATAGATTTCTTCGTCTGGTACAGGGGAGGCCGCATATTTATCAGCAATACGGTTCCAGAATTTAGCGTTTTTTTCCATCAGAAATATTTTCCAAGATATAAGGTTTTAAGTGTTGGAAACAATATATTGATGCAAAAATGATATATAAATGATAAATTTTGCATTTCATGTATGCATTTATGCAATTATTTTATATCTAGGAAAGTGCAAATATTGGACTGGAAAGCCATAAATTTTGATTGGAATAAAGCTAAGGCTTTCTTAGTAGCTACTGAAGAGAAGTCCTTTTCTGCCGCAGCGAGTGCTTTAAATGTTACTCAGTCAACACTTGGACGGCAGATCGCTGCCTTGGAAGAAGAACTGGGCGTGGTGCTTTTTGAGCGTGTCGGGCGTGGGGTAGAAATCACACCTTCTGGATTGGATCTGGTTGAATATGTGAAAGATATGGCCGATGCGGCTAACAAGCTTTCTTTTGCGGCCAGTGGTAAATCCACAGATTTAAGTGGGCGCGTTGTCATAACCTGCAGCGAAGTTTTTTCCGCATTTATCATGCCGGGATTTATTGAAGACATAAGAAAAGAACAGCCGGGAATTATCATTGAGATTATTTCATCTAACGAGATAAAAGACTTGATGCGAAGAGAAGCAGATATTGCAATAAGAAATCGGCTGACAGATCAATTGGATTTAATTGCAAAAAAAGCCAAAACCACCAAGGCGTATTTATATGCGAGCAAAAAATTTATCGAAAGACACGGTCCTTTTAAAACTAAAGAGGCTCTAGGTGATATGCCGTTTATTGGTATGGTCGATAATTCTATATGGATGAAGGCATTAAACGAACACGGAATTGATGTTGATGAAGGGAACTTTCCTATAATCACGCAGAGCCATCTAGTGCATTGGAATATTATTAAACAAGGGATAGCTATTGGCGTTATGCCCGAAGTGGTTGTTAAAGATGATCATGATGTCCAAAAGGTGTGTGAAGATATACCTGGTTTTCCCATTGATACTTGGGTGATTTCCCACAGAGAGTTAAGAACAAACAAAAGAATTAGATTTGTTTTTGATCGGCTTGTCGAACATTTGGATGCTCTATTCTAAAGAATTTAAAAAATCTGTGTTGTGTAATATCTGATATAAGTTTACGTTATGTTCTTGTTGATTCATTTCGAATAAAACTCAATTCTAAATTTATGAGAGCGTATCGTGGCTGTGAAAATTGATAACCGTGTGATGAGACAGCTTTGGTTGGATGTGAATGGTTTACTGACATCTCAAAATGCCAAATTGGATATCATGGATATCATCAAAAAACTGGGATTTGTGCAGCTTGATACAATCCAGAATATCTCACGGGCTCATCACCATATCATCTGGAGCCGCCATTCGGATTACCGCGAATATATGCTGGATGATTTGATTGGTAAAGAAGAGGGGGTATTTGAACATTTTACCCATGATGCCTCAATTTTGCCGATGGAATTTTACCCTATGTGGCGACGTAATTTTGATCGGTTCAAGGTTAGGATTGAAAAGTCATCTTATCATAATCCACAAAATGTAAAGGATTGGAAAGATACGCTTATTGAACGTATTTCCGCTGAGGGATCGCTTTCAACAAAAGATTTTGAAAGTAAAATTACGGGAAAGAAAGAGGCTTGGGCACGTCCGCCACATAAGCGAGTATTGGATTATCTTTGGTATACGGGTGTGTTAACCACTTCTCATCGTGTAAAATTTACCAAATTCTATGATTTGGCAGAACGTATTATTCCAAAAGTACATATGGAAAACCTGTTATCGGAACGGGAACAAGTTGATTGGCTATGTGAGGCGGCCCTAAAAAGGTTAACTATTGCGACAGAGAAAGAGATTAAAGAATTTTGGGATGCCAAGGACATTAAAGAGGTCCATGACTGGATTGAACGAAATTCAGACAAACTTGTTCAGATCGAATGGGAAAGCGCCAATGGTACCTGGATGTCAGCCTATGCCTTTAAAGATATAGAAGAAAAAATAGCTCAACTTCCCGACGTTTCGCCAGAAATTCGTATTATTAATCCTTTTGATCCAGCAGTAAGAAATCGCACTCGTTTGGAAAATATTTTTGGATTTGAATATCGATTGGAAGTCTTTGTACCTGAAGCGAAAAGGAAATGGGGATATTATGTATACCCAATCCTGGAAGGTGATAATTTTATTGGTCGAATAGAAGCCAAAGCTGATCGTAAGAAGAAATGCTTGAATGTTAATAATTTCTGGCTAGAACCGGGACAGAAATTAAAGGTGAAGCAAAAAGAGAAATTGGAAACAGAACTCAACAATTTGGCAAAACTTGCTGAGTTAGAGAGTGTGAATTGGACATGAAATTAGGATTTTAGGGTAATGCAAATAATAAATTATTCATCCAGTTATGCGAAAGAAATTGCAGATCTATACCATGCTTCTGTTCATGCAATTGATCCTTCCATCTATACAGAAGATGAAAAAGAAGCTTGGGCTTCAACACCACCGGATTATATATCTTGGGAAAAAAGATTGGATGAAAAGAAACCATATCTTGGGATCATTGAAGGTCAAGTAGCGGGTTTCATTGAATTGGAAGATGATGGCCATATTAACTGCACTTATACCCATCCAGATTTTCAAGGGAAAGGTGTCGCCTCTGCCCTTTATAAACATATAGAAACAAAAGCTAATTCTACTGATCTTAAACGTTTATATGTTGAGGCGTCTCATATCGCAGTGCCATTCTTCAAATCAAAGGGCTTTTCCATCATTCAGAAAAATGAAATACCGCTTAAAGGGCAGATATTAATTAACTTCACGATGGAAAAGCATATTAGCTAAGCAATTAGCTTAAAGATAAAGAGCAAGTTGAGGTTCACCATTTGAAGTTTTTTCAAAGGTTGTTGCATGTTGACTTACACAACATGAAACTTGTTTCCTGAAATTTGAGAAGCTTTCAAAGCAAACAACATCGACAGCTTTATCAAAGACAATAGTGATATGGGTTCTATCAAGGTTCTCGGTAAGTCGAACCCCTTTAATCATACCCTTAAACTTTTGCCCTAGATAACTACCTTCGACTTTTTGTCCAATCGAAACAATGCTCATTTGTTTCTTCGCAATTGCGCTTAAAGCGTTCCAATCACGACAGCCATATTGATGGGCAAGTAATTCAAGTGACTTACTATGGCTAATCGGCTTTTCATTGATTTGGGATTCATCTCTCAACAATTTCGCTTTATATTTGAGATAGGTGAGAGGTGGTATAGATTTTGATCCATTCATAATATTTCTCTTACTAGAAAGGAGTATGTTTCAATGAATGGGGCTCGCATTACCAATCAACATACTCAATCAAATATGTTTAGATCTTCTATATTATAAGACTTCACCATAGCATTCGCTTGCGAGCGGCAGGTGTCTTTAACCTGTATGTTTAGTAATTCCAAATCTACTTCTTGTCAAATGGCCTGACAAATGGACCGATCTTTTAGGGGGAAGGTGTTGTTATGTTGAGAAAAAAATAGATTTATATTGGTATTAGTTAGTCCTAATTTAATGAGGATATAAATATGAATAAACAGATGAAGCAGGGGGGCGTGTTTCTATTAAGCTATTTGTTGGTTGTACTATTCTTGCGATTTGAGGCACAGGCTGACCAAAATTGCGGAGATGTACGGATAGGCTGGATTGATTGGCCCCCTTATCAATATAAGTCTTCCGATCATTCTGATCATTTTCCCGAAGGTATAGATATTGACATCAGCCAAGATGTTTTCACTGAATTAGGCTGTAATATTGTATTTGTGCATAAACCCTGGAAGCGATTATTCGTTGAGCTGGAAGCAGGGCAAATTCATGTTTTACCCGGCATTTCTTATACGGAAGAGCGCGCAGAGAAGTTCCTTTATTCAAGCGCCTATAGGACCGAAGAGCTTTCACTTTTTGTAAGGAAAGCTGATATACCGACATTCAATTTTGATAGCTTTGAAGAATTGTTTCAAACGGACTTTCGCTTGGGAATTCCCCGCAGCAGCTATTTGGGGCCTGAGTTAACTGAAATTCGTGAAGCCCAACAATATGAAAATCAAATATTCGAGCGTACCGGTGGCGAGTCGCTGGAAATGATTATCATGGGCCGGGTGGACGGTTTTTTGATTGATCATGAGACGGGTATTGCAAGAATGCAGGCGTCTGAGAAGTATCGAAATGCGATTGGGTATTACAATCGTATAAGATACTCCATAGGTGACATCCACTTCCTGCTAAATATGGATAAGTTCAAAGGCGACCTATTAAGTCGATTGAATGCAATTGTTGAAGCAAGAGTGCCTTAAGAGATGCATCGCGGATATATGCATGTTAGGTCCGCGAAGCTAACTCTAGGTTATTTTAGTAACCAGCAAATTTCTTGAACCGCTTTGAAATCTCTTATGCCTTCATCAAGCTGTGCTCGATCTATTTCTTTAATGGAATAATCATTTTCGTAATAGTTAGTTATAAAATCTTCCGGAATAGAAAATGGAGGACCAGCTAACTTTTCCTGATCATATTCAAAGGTCAGTAGAAGTTGTGGTGCAGTTGCGGTAATCTTGATAAGATGTTGGCTATAATCTTTGCGCATTTCCTCAGGTAAGGCAACGAGAGCTGCGCGATCATATATGGCATCAATCTGCCCTAATTCTTTGTCAGCAAGATCAAAGATATCTCCAACAAATACCTCTATGTTTTCTGCAGAAAACTTGATGAGTGATCCAATTTGTATTCGTTCTGCGGATAGTTGCAATTCGTCAAAGAGTTGTTCTACTGCGATCAAACTTAATTCGGCCCCAATCACGCGAAAGCCTTGTTTTAATAACCAGTGAATATCCAGTGTTTTTCCGCATAAGGGTACGAAAACACGATCTCCTTTGTAGAGATTCAGTAACCCAATATGAGATACTAGAAATCTATTTATTTCATCCTGATGGAAGGCAATTTGATTACTTTCCCATCTATCCTGCCAAAAATCTACATCCATTTTTAAAATCCTTATTTGCTTTAAAATGTAACTTTCAGTTATCATACAAGTTCAAGTTAACTTTAGGTCAATGAAGAAGTTATGTATAAATCAATTGATATAAGTGAAGTGTCGAAACAAGCAGGTATTCCGGCTTCAACGCTTCGATATTATGAGGAAAAAGGCTTGGTTCAATCTATTGGTAGACGTGGTATGAAGCGCCTTTTTGATACTTCTATATTAAACAAGTTAAATTTTATTGCTCTGGGGCAACGGGCTGGTTTTAGCCTCGATGAAATTGCGGATATGTTTACCCATCAAGGCATTTTGCAAATTGATCGTTCTCAATTGATGTCCAAAGCAGATGAGGTCGATAAGCAAATAAAGGAATTAAAAGCAGTACGTGATGGTTTGCGGCATGCCGCAAATTGTGATGCGCCAAGCCACCTTGAATGTCCTAAGTTTCAACGTTTAATGAAGGCTGCAGGTAAAGCGAATAAGCGGGAGAAAAGGGCTTAGGACCTATTCTCCCGCTTTTGAACTTTTATTTTACGATAGATTTAGAACCAGTTTCCCTTTTACTTCACCAGCTTCCAACATGCGATGCGCTTCTGCAACATCCTCTATTGGTAATGTCTGAATATTTGGACGTAATATACCATCTTTGAGTAACTGAAAGACGGTGGTCATATCTTTTTGGAACTCTTCAGGACAATTGAAGAAATAGGTATAGATATCAGAGACTCTGATAGCGATAGACTTATTGAAATATTGTGTTAAATCACTTTCAAATGTGCCTGTCGGTGGACCTGATAGGAAACCAAAAACAACCGCTGTTCCAAGAGGTGCTAACATCTCTAAATCGGATTTTATGCTATCACCTGCGACCGGGTTAAGAGTTAGATTTACACCTTTCCCTTTGGTAATTTCATTTACCCTTCCAGCGAGGTTTTCTGTCTTGTAATCAACTGCATGTGTTGCACCTTGTTGTTTTGCATAGTCGATTTTGTCTGTGCTAACGGAAGCGATGGTTTCTAGGCCCAAATATTTTGCAATATGTAAGATCATTGTTCCGACACCACCTGCAGCCGCGTGCACTAGAATTTTTTGTCCTTTCTTAACTTGCCCTAAATTCACCATCATATGCCACGCGGTTATCGCATTGACGGGTAGGGAGGCGGCTTGTTCAAAGGTTAAGTTCTTCGGAATTTTCGTGAGGTAATGCTTATCGATTATTGTGAACTTCCCATATCCACCAGCCCCAATAGGTCCCATCCATGCCACATGATCATCTTTAGTAACATTAGTTATGTTATCACCGATTGCTATCGCTTTGCCGGCGCCTTCCACACCTGGTACATGAGGGAGTGTAGGCATCATACTTTCCGGCATATCACCGCGCCGAATGATCGTATCAATAAAATTCACTGCTGTAGCATGGTTTTCAATGAGGACTTGGTCATTGTTAGGGACTGGTCGCTCGATAGATTTCTTTTGAATAACGTCAGGGTTGCCTGTTTTAGTGATCGTATAGGCGTATGCCATCTTTTTTCTCCTATGGTATTGGTTGATAGGAAAATGACAGAATTCAATTTATGTGATAATAGCTATTTTTATAATTAATTATTGCAAAAATAGAATAATGATTTTTAATGATCTTGCCCTTTTTATGACTGTTGCCCGATGCCAGAGCTTCTCCAAAGCGGCTGAAGAATTAAACATCACGCCGAGCCGTATGAGCCGTCGAATTGCAGATTTGGAACAGCAACTCGGAAATAAGTTATTTGAGCGAACAACTCGACAGGTTCGTCTTACAGAAGAGGGACGCTTGTTGCTGGACCGCTGTCAGGCACCTATTGAAGAACTAGAGGAACTGAGCGGCGGCCTTAACCTCACTCAAGCTCAAAACATTCGCATGACAGCTCCATCCTTGGCCGCAAGGGTGACTATTGCCCCAAAACTCCTTAAGTATATGGTCGCACATCCTTTGATTAAAATAGAGCTAATCTCATCTAACCAGTATCTGGATTTTGTTCGCGACAACATTGATCTAGCTTTTCGAATTGGCCCTCTAGCTGACGAAAACCTTATTGCAAAGAAACTTTGGCCTATATCTTTTAGTTTTTGTGCAAGTGATGATTTGATTCACGAATATGGGTTAACTTTGGAATTGGACCGTGAACAGTTTCTCGCCCTCCCAGCGATTGCCCATAGAAGCGGTTGGCGTATTTCAGGTGAAGGCATATTTCATCCACCGAGCACTGTTCATAGTTTTGATGATCTTGAGATGATACAAATGACCACATCAAAGGGACTAGGTGTTTCCTTGTTACCTGATGATATGGTTACCGGAAATCTAAAGAAACTATCTATTCGCCAGATGATACCTGAAACGCGTGAGATGTTTGTGGTGTATCCATCAAGAAGATTATTACCACAACGGATAAGAGATTTTATCGATTTTATTTCTAAATAATTTGTTCTTATTTTGTTCTTTACATTTAAGTAAATAAATGTATATTGATATCAGTTCAATGAGAATTGAACTTGAAAATTATCTCTTCTCTCATTCAAATTTTGACGCACCGATTAACTAAAATCGGTTTCCTGAATGATGTCAGAGTCTAGATAAATATATTGGAACATAACATAAACATGTGAGGTGATATGAGTACATCATGTACATTGAATGATATTGGTCAAATTATTGAAACGGCAATCGCTAAGGCAAGGATGCCTGTAGGTACTTTTTTCTATTTTACAGGAGAGGCTGCTCCTGAAGGTGCCTTAATTCTTGATGGATCCGAAATTGCTCGTGTCGATTATCCTGCTCTTTGGATACACGCTCAATCAAGTGGTATGCTTGTCGAGCAATCATCAAAGGATGCTGATGTCAATCTTATGAGTAAATTTGGAACCGGGAACGGTACGTCGACCTTTACTCTTGGTGACTTTAGAGGTGAATTTATTCGAAACCTTGATGTCGATCGCGGTGTTGATATGAACCGTGAACTTGGAAGCTTTCAACCAGATCAGTTTAAAAGTCATTCTCATCAGAATGGATTAAATGAATCTCGCGTGTCGGATAACGGTGGACATCCAGGGCCGGGACATAATGGTTTTGTAAATAATAACTACCCGGAAACATCTGTTGGCGGCGATGAAACTCGCCCACGCAACATAGCATTACTACCCTGTATATTATATTAATAAGAAGGCGACTAAATAGTCGCCTTTCTTTTTCTTTATATTTCTGAACGTATTAAATTGGCCAGTCGTTTCATGCCATCATGTATGACTTCAGGGGCACAGGTTGAGAAGGAGAGGCGCATGGTGTTTTCGCCACCACCATTGGCATGGAAAGCTGCGCCGGGGACAAAGGCAATTTTTTCGCTTTCCAAGGATTTTTCAAGAAGCTTACGTGCATTCATGCCTTCTGGCAGATTGAGCCAAACAAACATACCACCTTTAGGAACTGTAAAGTTTACGCTATTTGGCAGGTTTTGTGTAAGCGCCTCGACCATTGCTGTACGACGTTGGCCATATACATTACGTAATTTCTCTAGGTGAGTGTCCATAATTTCAGCAGCTAGTTCATATGCCAGAATCTGATTCACCGTAGATGTATGAAGGTCATTCGCTTGTTTCATTAAAACCAGTTTATCCAATAAAGCAGTTGGTGCGATTGACCATCCTACACGCAGGGCAGGCATCAATGTTTTTGAGGCCGTACCAAGTTGAATCACCAAGCCCTTTTCATTCCATTGATCTTTACCGAGGAACTCAGCTTCGATTTCTAATAAGGAAGCCGGAGGAGGGGCATCAAAATATAACTCTCGATAGGCAGTATCTTCAATGATAGCCACGTCATATTGATGTGCTAATTCGATGATTTTCTGACGACGGTCCAGAGGAATTGTCATGCCGCCCGGATTTTGGAAATCTGGAATGGTATATAGAAATTTGGCGCCTTGTTTAAAGGCATCCTCAACAGCATCTACAATCAAGCCATGTTCATCCGTTTCCACAGCAAAATATTCAGGACGTCGGCTGCCGAATACTTGCAAAGCCCCTAGATAGGTAGGGTTTGCAACTGCAATAGGCGTATCTGCATCAATCATAGCTGCGGCAAGAAGGCTTAAGGATTGTTGTGCACCATTAGTCACCAAGACGTTATTCTTAGTAAGGGAAAGCATGTCGGTAGAATTTTTCTCAGCAACCCAAAGACGTAAAGGTTCATAACCTTCAGTTTGGGAATATTGCATTAACTTTCGATCTTGGTTTGGTGCATCTGCCATACGTTCACGAAAAGCACGGACTTTATCCATTGGAAATAAGTCAGGATCCGGGATACCACCTGCAAAAGACAGGATTTGCGGATCAGCCAGAATTTTTAATAACTCACGAATTTCAGATGCATCAATTGATCCTGCATCTTTGGAAAACTTATCATCCCAAGACATGGTATATTCCTCTTATTAATATGTCAGGGATACTGACCTTGTTAATAAGATACGTCAATGCATTTTTGAGGAATTATTATTAATTTTTATTGAGAAATGGAACTTTCACAATAATGGTAATTTTGTTGCGTAATAATATTACTTGAATGAGAAATTAAATTACAATGATTTTGTGAATTTATTCATTGAGGCGATTTTTCTTTTCTTCAGCTTCTAATATTTTAAAACTTTTCTCATCGGTCAGGCTTGTTTGCCAGGCATATCCACTTCGACCTTGTTGATAGCCAACTTCAAATAAAGCTGACATATATGCAGGATCAAAAATACCATTGATCGGGGCAGAAAAACCTTCCGGTACAGTTGTAAGGTTAAAGTTAAACCCATCTCTATGGGCAATATCTTCAATACTGATTAAATCTCCCCAACCCTGATATTTGATTAAGGTACTTATGGACCGTCCAGATAGAGAGGCGATATCCATTTCTGTTGAACTATATTCAGGGGCAATTTTTGTGTTTCGGATCAACCAAAAGTTTTTCTTTGGGTATGCATTCATATATTCCTCTAATCCACGTACATTTAACTTACGCGGATAAACAAAGATTTGGTGGGTCACACCGCCATCCACATGAAGTTCTTGAAACTTTTTTCCGTCGACTTCGACTTCAAATAAGACAGGTGGGAAAACGCCTGGTATTGCTGCAGACGCGGTGATGATATCCCGGATAAGCTGAGTTGCTTTTGGGTGACCTGATTCCGCTATGCGCCCTATATCCCAAATCATTGGGCGCTGTGCGTCTAGGTTAGTCGTGCCTATTTGTAAAAATCGGCCTTTGCGGCTTTCTTGTGCAATTGCTTCAACGATTTCATCTGTAATTTCCCGTTCAATGATATCAACAAGAGGTTGATTATCGCTAAGAGAGGAACCACCAAACAATGCTTTCAGCAATGTGAAGTCAAAGATTTTTTCATCGGTAGTTTTAGTATAAAATTCTTCAAGACGATCATCATATTCAGATCCAAGAAAAGCAAAGGGGGCGATAATTGCGCCTGTGGAAATGCCTGTTACCATTGCAAAGACTGGCCGATCTCCGCTTTCTGTCCATCCTTTCAGGAAGCCCGCACCATAAGCACCATCTTCACCACCACCGGATAAGGCCAGAATATCAATATGCTCTTTTGTATGTGGGTATGTTTGCACAATCATTTTAAGCTTATCGACAGCTTCATGCATATAAGGTGCGACATCATCTCCCCAATAGCGGATCTTAGGTAGGTCAGGGATTTGCGCTTTTGCGTAATTATGTGGAGCTGCGGCGGTGAAATCGCGATTAGGTGTTGTGCAAGCTGACAAAATCAACAAAAGAATAACTGTCGAAAGATATTTCATGTGGGCTGTCATGTTTTAACGCCTCTTTAAATAAAGATAGAGAATATCTTAACTTGCAATTGAATAAAGAAAACCCCCTCTTTAAGAGAAGAGGGGGCTGAAGACCTTATTTAGCTTAATTCTTTAGTCTGACGTCAGATAGGAATTGTTGCACATATCCTTTGAGATTATTTGAGATATCCGCAAGACTGTCAGCCGATCCAGAAACAGCTTGAGCCCGATTTCCTGTATCATTTGCAGCCGTGGTCACATGGGTAATGTTGCGCGCAACTTCCTGAGTGCCATCCGCTGCCTGTGCTACATTTCTACTGATTTCTTCAATAGTTGCACTTTGCTCTTCAATGGACGCCGCAACAGTAGAAGACATATGGTTAATATTCTCAATAATCTCCGAAATTTCGCGGATTGCAGTTACTGCGCCTCCCATTTCCGATTGGATATTGCTGATCTGGCTGCCGATTTCTTCGGTTGCCTTACTGGTTTGAGCAGCAAGTGATTTTACTTCATTTGCAACCACGGCAAAGCCTTTACCCGCGTCACCTGCACGTGCGGCCTCAATTGTTGCATTTAATGCCAGAAGATTAGTTTGATCAGAGATATCGCTAATTAAGCCTACAACTTCGCTGATACGATCTGAGGCTTCAGATAAAATTTCGATTTTCGCAGAGGCTGTTTCAGTTTTCTCTACGGATTCAGCAAGCAGGTTAGTTGTTTGTTGAACTTGGTTTGTGATTTCCCGAATAGATGCGGAAAACTCTTCACTTGCGGCAGATACAGATTCGACATTCTGTGCGGATTGATGTGTCGCTGCAGATACGTTAGCAGCCTGCATACTAGCAGTTGCCGCATTATCATTGAGAGCAAGAGAAGCTGATTGCAATGTTTCAACCGCGTTTGAGACATTCGCCAACATCACATTTACTTCGGTATCAAAGTCAGATGTGAGTTGAGTTACTTGCTGAGCACGTTGTAGTTGTTTTTCTTGCTCTTGTCGTTGTTCCGCGCGCAGGCGCTGACGTTCAATAGCATTTTCTTTGAAGATTTGAACCGCATTAGCCATATCGCCAACCTCGTCATCACGTTCGGTACCTTCAACCATTTGATCAAGTTTACCTGCCGCGAGTTCACGCATTGCAATAGTTAATCGTTTAATTGGGACGATACTTTTGTTTGAAATTATAAGGGTGGCAGCCAAGAAGATTACAAGAACAATAATAGCAGTGATGACGATATTTGTTGCAATGCTATAGAAAAATTTGTCGGATTTTTGTTTTTCAATCCCCACATAGAGAATGCCGATAACTTTGCCGCTATTATTTTTAATTGGGCTATATTCTGTGAAGTAATCTTTCCCCAGAATAGTTGCTTCGCCTAAATAAGTTTGTCCTTTTGTAACGATTGGATATACACGCCCATTCTGACCAAGTGGCGTACCAACGGCCCGTTTACCGTTATCTTTGATGATGTTGGTGGTTTTACGCCAAAAGTCTTGCGTTTCTTCATCCCATGCAAAGATGGTCGCAGTGTCACCGGTTGCCTCGGTAATGCTATCAATCATCTTATTATTATCAAATTCAGGTAGTTCGGCGATCTTCAGATTTCTCACCATACCATCGTGATTGATTTGATATGTTAGGGTGGGATAATGCATTTTCATACCTAATGCTGCAGTACGCAGAGATTGTGCTTGTTGCTCAATCGCTGCGTGATCAAGCTCATTTTTCAAGGTAAGAATGGATACACCTCCTACACATAGGGTAGCCAGAAAGAGTATAACGGTAGAAAAGATTGATAACTTCGCGGCGATTTTCATGAGATTAGCCCCTCGTGCCGATAAATAATTAGGGTTAATTAAGAATGATTATTAATTGCGTATGGGCCATATAAGACGAACTGATAAATAAATCAAGTGCTATAATAGCGTAATTTTGAAGAATTCTATTTTGAGGAGAGTAAGGTTTTAATCGGTGAAAATATGTCAGTTTATATCTCTATATTTTAAAAAAATACAACTTAAGGTTTTGTATTTTAAATGATTTTTTGAAACATTATCAAATATTTATAGTTTTTCTATCACCATTCTGTTACATTTATGCTATCTAATTGAATACTTGGTCAGGCTGTATTATTGGACGGCTAAGTAAATTAATAGGGGATGCAGAATGCTAAATCGACTTTCACTTAGCGCTAAATTGACATTATTTAGTGCCTTACTTGTCTCTACATGTTTGATTATAGGTATTGCCCTACAGACTCGATCAAGTACGACAACCATTTCTGAACTAACTTTGTCTGAAGCCGAAGCAGTTGGTCAATATCACGCGGAACAAATAGCCCGTGACCTAGATCGTGCGATGCTAGCTGCCAGCTCTATCGCCAGTAGCTTTAGAGGGATTCGTCAATCCAAACCAGAAGGTCGTGACGCGTATAATAATGTTCTCAATCAAACCATGATTGAATTCCCTTATCTTGCAGGGGCTTGGACAGGTTTCCTTAACGATTCCTTAGATGGTAAAGACGCGGATTATGTAGACGTTGGTGGCCAAAATGATGCACAAGGTCGTTATGCTGGTTACTATTATAATTTTGGTAACGGTATCGTTCCTTATCAATTGACAGGTCTGAATGATATTTTAGACACAAGTGACCCGGGGAATAATTACTTTAATCAACCTTATACATCTAAGAAACCTGCTGTCGTTGATCCTGTATTATACGATATCGAAGGTGTTGATGTTTTATTGCCATCTTTCACTGTGCCGATTTTGGATGAGAACGGAAAATCTATTGGTGTTGCTGGTGTGGACATGACTGTGAATGCGATGTCAGAACGTATTGGTAAGCTTGAACCATTTGAAGGTGGTAGCGTAGATTTGATTTCCAATAAGGGGTTATGGGTCGCAAATCAAAACGCAGAACTATTTGGTAAGTCGGTTGAAGAAATTGATGATTTCTATAAGGATGCTCTTCCTTCTATTCAAAGAGGTGAAAAGTTAACTGTTGCTGAAGGCGATTTTTACCATTTGTTTATTCCCGTGAATATTTCACGTACGGATACACCATGGTCCGTGGTTGTGAATGTACCAGCATCAAAGGTAACAGAAGCCGCGGATCAACAACGTAACGTTATGATCATTGGCGGAATTATCCTCGTGATTGTTGTTTCAATAGTCTTAATGATCATTGGTAATGTTGTGATTAAGCGTCCTATGGCCT
The DNA here is from genome assembly GCF_965219885.1 of Curvivirga sp. Lineage (NCBI taxonomy): Bacteria > Pseudomonadati > Pseudomonadota > Alphaproteobacteria > Rhodospirillales > Aestuariispiraceae > Curvivirga > Curvivirga sp. Next base: position 434,335 of record NZ_CBDCOT010000008.1, on the reverse strand, counting down.
CCACTGTTAATGTTATTACTGCTCTTGAAGAAGGGGATTATAACGTTGAAATCACAGGTGCGGATCGTCAGGATGAAATTGGTCAGGTGAGCAACGCGCTTGAACAATTTAAAGAAAATGCAAAACGCATGCGTGATTTGGAAGCTGAGCGTGTTGAAGCTGAAAAACGTACCGAAGCTGAACGTCGCCAAGCGCAGTTAAGTATGGCAGATGATTTTGAATCTTCTGTTGGGCAAATTGTCCAAGCTGTAACAACGTCTTCTAATCATCTTTCTGGTGCGGCTAATGATATGAATTCTGCTGTCCAAACATCACAAGACCAGACGGTTGCTGTGGCAAGCGCCGCTGAAGAAGCATCAGTAAATGTACAAACCGTTGCGGCTTCTACGGAAGAGTTATCTGCATCTATTAATGAAATTTCTCAACAAGTTGCACGTTCTGCAACCGTTGCAAGCAGTGCGGTTGAAGAAGTTGATAAAACCAATGATATGGTGAAAGTATTGGCAGAAGCAGCTGATCGTATCGGTGAAGTCGTTGGTTTGATTAATGATATTGCTGATCAAACAAATCTATTGGCTTTGAATGCGACAATTGAGGCTGCCCGAGCTGGTGATGCAGGTAAAGGCTTTGCGGTTGTGGCGAATGAGGTGAAATCTCTTGCCAACCAAACAGCAAATGCGACGGATGAGATTGTCCAACAGATCACGGCTATTCAAGGGGAAACCAAAAATACTGTAAAAGCGATCGGTGGTATTGGTGAAACCATTAATAATATCCATGATGTGGCAACAACAATTGCAGCTGCTGTCGAAGAGCAAGAAGCGGCAACACGTGAGATTTCACATAGTGTACAACAGGCAGCTTCAGGTACTGCAGAAGTATCTGCAAATGTGGAGGGCATGCGAAATACTGCCGAAAACACAGGTGCAGCCGCTAATCAGGTAAATCAGGCATCTACAGAACTGAAAGAGCAATCTGATCACTTAGATGCACAAATGAGAAGCTTCCTTCAACAAATTCGCGAAGGATAAGTGACCGTTACTTCAAAAAAGAAAAGGCTGGAATAAAATATTCCAGCCTTTTTTTATTTCTTTATTCCGAAATCTTAATTTGTCAGGCGTTCATTGCTAGGATCAAACAAGGTTTCTGTAAATAATGTTGCTTTACGTTTCTGCCCTAGAATTTCTATTTCAACTTCCAAACCTTCTTTGGCAAGCTTTGTGGGTACAAAACCATAAGCAACTGATTTTTGGCTATAATGAGCATAGCCACCAGATGTAACGAAACCAATGACTTCGTCACCATGCCAGATAGGCTCATCCGCCCAAACATCCGCATCATCGCTATCAACAATGAAGGTGCATAGTTTTCGCTTTGGTCCTTCTTGCTTTTCCTTCAAGGCAGCTGCTTTACCAATAAAATCGGCTTCTTTTTTATAAAGTGTAAAGCGATCCATGCCTGTTTCTGCGGGCATATAATCTGGACGGAACTCGCGCCCCCAAGAGCCGAAGCTTTTTTCCAAACGCAGACTCATCATTGCACGCATACCAAACGGTTTCAGGCCTAAATCTTGTCCTGCTTTTGCCAAGATATGATATAGTGCGATTTGTTCCTCTGCAGGCACATAGATTTCGTATCCTAAATCCCCCGTATATGTGACGCGTTGGATAATTGCATGACAGGTACCAACATCCATTTGTTTGACATCAAGAAACTTGAACGCATCGGCAGATACATCTTCAAAAGCGACACGGGAAAGAAGCTCTCTTGATTTTGGACCAGCGATTTGAAAACCGATACGGCGCGTTGAGATATTCTCTACAGTTACTGATCCATCTTCTGGCAAGTGCTGTTCAAACCAACGCATAGTATAGGCTTGCATCCCGAAAGAACCCGTTACCATGAATTCTTCGTCATTGAGACAGGAAACTGTCAGATCACCAATAATCTTACCAGCAGGGCTGAGCATTGGGGTGAGGGATAGGCGACCCGGTTTAGGAATGCGACCTGCCATAATCCAATCAAGCCAGTTGCGGGCATCTTTGCCTTTAACTGTATATTTTCCGAAATTATGAATTTCGTTAATGCCAACAGCTTCACGAACAACCTTACATTCTGCTGCTGCAGCTGCAAAGGCATTGCTTCGGCGGAAAGTTGGTGTTTCTTCCAGTGGCTCATTTTCCGGCGCAAAATAATTGACAACTTCCATACCATATTGAGCCCCGAATACAGCGCGTTGCTCTTTCCAGATACCATAGGCAGGTGTGGTTTGTTGCGGACGTGCTGCTGGTAATTCTTCATTTGGATAAGAAACAGAGAAACGACGTTGATAGTTTTCTTTTACTTTCGCACGCGTGTAACCAGGCGTAATCCAGTTCCCGAAACGGGCCACATCCATCGCGAAAACATCACGTTGTGGTTCACCAGATACCATCCATTCTGCCAGTGTCAGGCCGACACCACCTCCCTGAGAAAAACCGGCCATAACGCCACAAGCTGACCAATAATTTTTCAATCCCGGGACAGGACCGACTAGCGGATTGCCATCAGGGGCAAAAGTGAAGGGGCCATTGATCACCTTTTTAATCCCTGCACGTTCCAGAACAGGGAAGCGTCTAAATGCGAATTCCAAGGCATCGCCGATACGGTCCAAATTATCATTTAACAATTCATGTCCAAAATCCCATGGGGTTCCACGTTCGGCCCATGGGTCACAATCCTGCTCATAAAAACCGATACAAATGCCTTTGCCTTCCTGACGTAGGTAACTTTCGCCTTCTGGATCCATAACATGGGGTAACTCATATCCAAGGTCGGCAACTTCTGGTGTTTCTTCGGTGATCAGATATTGATGTTCCATTGGATGTAAGGGCAAGTAAACGCCCGCCATATAGCCAACTTCACGGGCCCATAATCCACCTGCATTGACGATATGCTCAGCTATAATAGTACCTTGTTCGGTTACCACTTCCCAAGAGTTATCTGGACGTTGATTAAGCTCCTTAACCGGATTACGAAGCACAATTTCAGCACCAGCCATTCGGGCAGCTTTCGCATAGGCATGCGTTGTACCAGATGGATCTAGATGACCATCAAGCGGATCATATAGTGCTCCGATTACGCCTTCTACATTTGTAATAGGGGATAATTTTTTGATTTCTTCAGGGCCTACGATTTCTGTATCCAAACCCATATAACGATGTTTAGCGCGTTCCGCTTTTAGATAATCCATTCGTTCCGGGGTGGTCGCCAAAGTAACACCACCCACATGGTGGAGGCCGCAACTTAGTCCGGTAATTTCTTCCAATTCCTTATACAGGCGAATGGTATAGCCCTGTAACGCAGCCATATTTGTATCGGCATTTAACGTATGGAAACCACCTGCCGCATGCCATGTAGAGCCTGAAGTTAATTCAGACCGTTCAATCAACATGATATCTGTCCAACCTAATTTGGTGAGATGGTAAAGGACGGAGCAACCGACAACACCGCCGCCAATTACGGCTACTTTGGTATGAGATTTCATTCTTAATTTTCCCTTTTAAAAATCGCCTGTTACGCCGCCTTCGGAAATTCGACGGGCGACAAATTCATTGATTGCGTCATGCTGGCTTTGTTCAAGCGTTGGCGCAGTATATTCAGTCAGAAATTGTTTATAGATATGATGGGCGCGTTCGGTAGCGGTCTTGCCCCCATTTTCAGTCCATGTTTCGAAATTATTCCAATCGGAAAGCATGGGTGAATAAAAGGCGGTTTCATATCGATCTATGGTATGTTGTGTGCCAAAGAAATGACCACCTGGTCCAACATCTTTTATAGCTTCAATGGCAAGGCTATCAGTTGTGATTTCAGGCGGTTGCATGAACTTTGACATCATTTGCATCATTTCAGCATCCAAAATCACTTTCTCAAATGAGGCTGATAAACCTCCCTCAATCCAGCCACATCCATGCATGATAAAATTTGCATGTCCCATCATCGCACCCCAGATCGACATCTGGCTTTCATAGGTTGCTTGTGCATCAACGGCGTTGGATGCATTCGCGTTTGATGATCTGTAAGGAATGTTGATATAGCGTGCCAACTGCCCGCCAATCATGGCAGCTTGTGTATTTTCTGGTGTACCAAAGGCTGGTGCCCCGGATTTCATGTCCACATTTGAGGTGAAGCCACCATAGGCAACAGGTGTGCCGGGATTGAATAATTGTAAAAGGGCAATACCAGCTAAAGCTTCAGCATGTTGTTGGGCAAGTGCACCTGCGATTGTTACTGGAGCCATAGCGCCGGACAGAGTGAATGGTGTGATAATACATAATTGATTATGTCGTGCCATTTCAAAAGCACCATCAACCATAACACCGTCAATACGAAGGGGCGAAGAGGTGTTTATGATGGTGAATAAGCGGATTTTTTGATCGAACTCATCCCAGGTTTCGCAACCATGTGCTAGGCGGGTGATCTCCAAGGCGTCGGTGATACGTTCCTGTCCCAAGGAATAGGCGTGATAAAACTTGTCAGTGAGCGTTGCCATATCGGCGATACAATTTAAGTGGCGTGTGCGCGATGGTAAATCCACGGGTTCGACTGGATAGCCGGCCACAAACTGAATAATGTTAAGGGACTGACAAAGTTTTAGAAAGTTTTGATAGTCTTCATGGTTACCCGAGCGACGTCCTTTTTCCAGATCACTAGCATTGGGGGCCGAGGCGACCGACCCAATAGCAATAGACCCATTGGTAACTTCTAAATTATGTGCAGGATTTCTTGCGTGTAGAGTATATTCTGCAGGTGCAGTCTTTATGGCTTTTTCTATAATTTCACGATCAATTTTAACTCTATCATTTCCGTCAACGATACGTGCGCCAGCCCTTTTCAAGATTTCCTTGGCTTCTTCATGTAGAATATCGATGCCAATATCTTCCAAAATTTCCAAGGCTGCATTATGGATCGACGCGATTTGATCTTCGGAAACCACCTGCATTAGAGCATATGGATTTTTAAATTGTTTCCATGGGAGTTGGTTGATTTTTTTTGAAATGCGGTTTGATCCTGTTTGTCTTTTTCGCCCTGTTCGTCTGGATCTTTCAGTCATTTATTTTTCTCCATCCGATTTTTCTATATTTAAGGCTTCTATTATGTCCTGATAATCGTTTTTGATGATCTGATAATGATTTTCGGTATTTGCAAGAAAGCCTTCGATAAATAGGTTGTCCTTGATGTCTTGATCCAAAGTCTGGATGCCGAGCTGAATGGCGCCGACTAATGCATCTAATCGCTTCTTATTCTTTAATGAAGAAATATAAGGTAAAGAGGCACGTTCTTGAGTATGTCCGACAATTTTGACTTTGCTAGCAGCTGGTTCATGATTAAGCGCCAATTTCCAAGACACGTTATCGATCACGGCATAATCGATTTCGCCAGAATAAACAGCATTAACTGAATTACGATGGCTTCCTGTGATCGTGATTTCTTTGGGATCTAGATAACTATATCCGTGTTTTACAAAATGATTTTGTAAGCAGGCGTAACCGGATTGAGAGTCAAATCCATTGCAGCCAAATTTCATTTTATATAATTCATCAAGTTCATATGTATCACGGGCAATGATGACACTATTATAAAAACCAGCGGTACAGTCATTATTATATATAGGTGATCCAAGATGTGCGACATCACCTTGTAAAAAACGCATAAAGGGTAGTCCGCAAGTTTGCCCGATTATAAGATCAGATGATCGCCAAATAGCTTTTAAATCATCCTGATCATGAAGAAGACCATCTGGTACAGTAAAGCCTGCTCTAGATATGGCTTCTTTTAAGTTCATATAATATCTGTCAGTATATGGTCGGACTTCGGGCCAGTCATACATTGGCAGAATTGCAAGAGATGCCATGTAGATACTTTCTCTTATAATTTTCGCTTAATAGGATAAATAACAGGCTCTTTCGCTTTAAAGAAGTATTTTACGAAAATCTCACTATAGCTTTCGAAATAGTAACTATTGTTTTTGCCAAGGAAACGATCCCGGTTTCTTTCAAAAAGAGCAGGGATTCGATACCAGGCAACATTAGGGTATCCGTGATGAACAGAGTGGAAGTTATTGTTTAAGAATAAGAAGCTAAAGAAACCTTTACGTTCAATGATAACTGTACGTGCTGTGATATTCTCATGCGCCTGATGTTCAAGGAAAGTACGAATTCCAAGTAAGGATAAGCCAAAATAACAACAAATCAGATAGGCCCAAATTGGCATGGATGCGTATACAGATAATACCCATAAATAACCTGTCATAAGAAGGGTATGAATAAGCCATGTGAGACGAATACGACGATCACCATGAATAAGTTCGCATAGGGTAAACTTGGTTAAACTTAAGGCCGGTCCAAACAAGATACGCCCAAATAAGGTATTGTTTAAGGTAAGAAGTTTTTGTTGGAACTTACTGATTTTATTCCAATCTTCTTCTAACAGATACCAACTTTCAGGATCTTCAATAGGGTCCGAAACAATACTGTTATCATGATGTTTCAAATGGGTTTCCTTAAAACGGAAATAGGGGATGAAAACACCAAGTGAAACAACAACTAATAGATCATTCAATAATTGTGATCTAAAGGGATGACCATGCAGGAATTCATGTTGTAGGGATGAATGCAAAGTAATGAAGGGAATCAAAATCAGCACGCAAATCCATAATGGATAAGCCATCGGATTGATTACCAAATATGCGACTGTCGCATAACAAACGCCCAGCAATAGGAGCGTCCGCATTTCTGCAAACTCTTTCAATAGCACTGTTATAACCCCCAGTGTTAAAATATACGAAACCCAAGTAAGGCAAGCCTTTATGGAAGGCGGTTAGGGCCTTTTCCCCAAGACGCAAGGAAGCGTCTTAACCCTGTGCTATAGTGATAGGACAAAAAGGTTTTTGTGGACAATCATACAATTCAAACATTAATATTATAATTCGATATGAACTTATAAATTTGTTATAAAGGTAATATTTGTTGTGAATTCACATCAATCTAATGATTATTCTGCTGATAAACGGGATGTTGCGCATGTTTTTCGCGATCGCATGGCGATGTTGATTGCCCAACGTGGTTTTAATCTTAGTCAGTTTTCGAAGTCAATTGGCATCGATCGGTCGGCCCTAAGTCAGTTTTTGGCCCCTGATTCTACTCGTTTACCGCGGGCAGAGACACTCTGTGCCATTGCGATTTCATGTGGTGTTTCTCTTGATTGGTTGATGGGACTAATTGCTGCGGATGGATTAGATGGTGATATTGTCCCGTCGACCGAAGCTCTTCACCTAAGTGGCGCAGAAGCACAGGAAAAAATTGCAGAATGGCACCGTGAAGCGGTTGGGTATAAAATTCGATATGTGCCATGTACGATCCCGGATATTTTGCGCATAGAAGATGTGAGCGAATTTGAGTTTCGCGCCCATAGCCTCGATTTCCGTGAAGCTCAAGATCACGAGGCAAGACAGTTGCTATCAGGCACTCCACGATTAGAAACAGATGTGGAAGTCTGTATCCCTAAACAAACATTGGAACTATTTGCCCATGGAGAAGGGATATGGAAGGGGTTGGATGCCTCTATTCGCCGTAAACAACTGGAATCTATGATTAAGCAGTTAGATGAATTTTATCCAACCTTCCGAATGTTTATCTATGATCAACAAGATATCTATTCTTCACCTTACACATTATTCGGACCTTTACGGGCTGCGGTCTATTTAGGGAACATGTATCTGGTCGTGAATTCTGTGGATCATATCAAGGCAATCAGTCAGCATTTTGATCGATTGATCCGTGCGGCAATTGTGCCAGCCGATCGTATTGAAACCTATATTCAAGACTTATTGGATAGCATAAATTAATTGGTTAAAAACATAGAACAGGAGTTGTTTGAACCTGCATTTATGATAGGGTGCGCCTCAGTTTAAATCTGAACATATTAAGGATAATAAGATGCAAGTTGCTGCTTCCCATATTTTATTGATGTATGCTGGTTCCATGCGTTCCACAGCTTCTCGTTCTCAAGACGAAGCAATCGCATTAATCAACGATTTAAAAACACGTATCGAAGGTGGCGAAGAATTCGCAGCTTTGGCGCAAGAATTTTCTGATTGCCCATCAGGTCAATCTGGTGGTTCTTTAGGTACATTTGGTCGTGGTCAAATGGTTCCTGAATTCGAAGAAGCTGCGTTTAATATGGAAGTAGGTGGTCTAAGCGATGTTGTTGAAACAGCTTTTGGCTATCACTTGATCCAACGCACTGCATAAGATTTTAAATCTTTGTATGAAAAGGCAACCAGTTTTGGTTGCCTTTTTTGTTTGATGACTCTTAAAACGATTTTTGCTATACTTATCACAGGCAGAAAGCCTGAGAGAGAAAATTGAGAGAGACGCCAGAAGGCGTAATTTATTATGGTTAGCAAAATATCCGGTGAGATAACGGCAGGACAGCGGCAGCAATTGCAACGCTTCTTAGACCGTTATGGGGAACAAAAACAAAGTTCCAATTTTAATGTTCAATCCAATTCCACAAATGCTACGAACGGCCTGACTAATCTTAGTGAGGTGCTTAACACCTATGGTGTTAACTCGCAAAATAGTAGCTTTTCCCTGGCAAATATTGAGAACACTGCCTATGGCAAACATCTTGATGCAATCTTTAACCCTGCGCCTTTGGTGGATTCCGAAGTTGATGGTGTGAAGGTTAAAGTCGCTGCTGAAGAATGGGAAAAAGATGTAGAAGTGAAGTTATCTGATCTGGCTGAACGGATGATGAAACTTGGCATCAATGTGGAGGGGAGCGATGACACATAGTTCACCTTTAGGGCTTATGTCTGAAGGTGAAAGATTGGCTTTAGAACTTTATCTTGTCAAAAATTCCATTCCACTTTCTGCGGGTAAGCCTTATGTGGTTCACGCATGGACGATTACGGTTGGCGATTATTGGCCGCTAAACTTTAGTGTTCTTTATGAAATTACAAAACGTAATTATCGTAAGGCGTTGGAGGAACGTGCTAATTGTTTGGAAATCGACGTAACTGATACTTATACAGATCGTTATGGCTGGAACGAAAACAGCTGGAGTTTTCCGCTCAAAATAGAGCTATCTCCAGCTGCTCAGAAAATTATGGGAACGTCGTAGCGTTTTAGTGTTGTTCGTCGCCACGCATGCGCAATGCCCACATCAAACCAAGGCAAGCACCTTTGATTGGCGGTAACATTACGAGTGTTGCAACAACAATGATTGGTAAGAAAATAGACAAGCTCACCCAAAGTGGGGGGGCGATATTGCGTTCCACATCAATAATAAATGGCGCAAGTAAATGGCCAAGGATCAAAATTGTTGCCCAAGGTGCAAAATCATCTGTACGAATATGACCTAGTTCTTCGTCGCATTTACCGCAACGATCTACAATTTTAAGATATTTGCGATAAATTTTACCTTCACCGCAACATGGACAGCGCATCATAACGCCACGTTTCATAGCTTGTTTTTTAGAACGCTCCGGTAGTTCTTCGATCTCATCATCGTCTAAAACACGATTTTCAAAATCACTGCTATATTCTTGCATCCCGCATTTCCTTCCCGCGTTTTTATGCATTCAAATTGCGAAATATTTTAATTCTATATGTAACGTCAGAGGTTATATATATTTTTTTAGTATGTTGAAATACTTAAAACCATAATTTTTCATCTGTATAGAGCTAATTTAGGAATAACTGTTGAGATAATTTGTTCCTTGCTTGTTTTTTGAACTCATGGTCTTACAGAAAAATAACGTGAAATTATAATCACAAGCTAAAACAACGCGGGGTTGGTTGATGGTTTTTGCAATTGTTATGTCTTTGGCAGCTGCTTCATGTTGGGCGGTTGGTAGTTTGGTGTCTGTTTATCCTGCAACTGCATTGGGGGCGCCAGCCTTTACCCGTTATCGGATGATCTTTGTTTCCATTATGTTATTTGCCGCCGGTAGCGTTATGGGCGTTTGGGAAAGTTTAAGCCAAACCTATATGATTGAACTGATCATAAGTGGTTTAATTGGTATTTTTCTTGGCGATACAGCTTTATTTGCAACGATGCGTCGAATGGGACCGCGCCGTACAGCGATTCTTTTTGCAATGAATGCCCCCATTACCACTGTCTTGGGTCTGGCAATTTTAGGTGAAGAATTAACACTGTCAATTTTCTTGGGATGCGCTGCAGTAATGGCAGGGGTCGTGTTGGCGATTATCTTTGGTAAAAAGAAATCTCAGCAACATCATTGGGAAGAAGTAAAAGGTAGTCTGGCGATCGGTATCGTATTCGGTATTTGGGCGGCTACTTGTCAGGCGGTAGGTATTATAATTTCAAAACCTGTCATGGATTCTGGTGTGGATCCGGTGGCAGCGTCTGCAATTCGTGTCGCAGTTTCGGCTTTGGCATTATCACTGATGTTACTTACTCCAATGAAACAATTTAGAGCGCAAACACCTCTCTCTAAAAAACTAGCTGGATATGTATTGCTAAGCGGCACATTGGGAATGGGCTTAGGTATGACATTTTTGATGGTTGCTCTACAACATGGAGATAGCGGGGTAGTTGCGACATTGGCTGCAACATCGCCTGTATTGATGTTACCTTTGATTTGGTTAAAGACCAAAGAATTCCCAAGTATGGCAGCGTGGGGTGGTGCTTTACTGGTTGTTGTCGGCACAGGGTTAATCTTGAATGGATAGACTGGTCAAGTATCTTTGAATCGCTTAAATAGTTTCATATGGAGTGGAGAGATGACGCAATCGTCCTTGGGACAAGAAAGCATGGTGAGAATTCGGTAATTCTCAGCCTTTTTACACGTGAACGCGGGCGCCATTCTGGCCTCGTCCGCGGGGCATTTTCAAAGAAAAATCGTGGAGCTCTTCAGGCTGGTAATAAGCTATCGGTGGTCTGGCGCGGACGTTTGGAAGAACATTTGGGTAATTTTCAGGTCGAATTACTTGAGAGCAATGCTGCTCATCTCATTACTGACCCTGGGAAATTGGCGGCTCTATCCACCGCATGTACTATGGTAGAGTTTGGCTTTCCAGAACGGGAACCTCATCCTGAATTATTTGATACTTTGGCGTCTCTAGCTGTAGCTCTTGATCATGATAATTGGCCCTTAATTTACGTGAAATGGGAGGTTGCGCTGTTATCGGAGCTTGGATTTGGATTGAACTTTTCAGAATGTGCCGCAACGGGGCAGTTGGATGATCTTCATTTTGTCTCTCCAAAATCCGGGCGTGCTGTTAGCCGTGAGGCAGGGGAACCTTATAAGGATAAATTATTACCATTACCTCAATTCCTAATCGGGAAAGGGGAAATGAATGATGTGTCTTATCATCAGGCGTTGCGACTCACATGGTATTTCTTTGATCGGCATATGTTTGCCGTCCGCAATAAAGAGATGCCCGATACACGCCAAAGGTTGTTGAAAATCGCATGTGAAATGTTATCCACAGAATAATTTCTGATTCACACAGGAATCTATAGGGTAGATATTGACGTCCTCTTGGCGGCCTCTATACAATATCTGGTATTCATCAATAAATAGGATAAATGGAATTCTATGTCTGAAGAAACGACTGCAGCGGCAGAAATTCGTGTAACCCCATTGGCAGATGCATTAAGTGAGCGATATCTTGCTTATGCTATGTCTACTATCACCTCGCGTTCTCTGCCGGATGTACGTGATGGGTTAAAACCAGTGCACCGTCGCTTACTTCATGCCATGCGTGAACTGAAATTGAACCCCGAATCAGGCTTCAAGAAATGCGCACGTATTGTCGGGGATGTGATGGGTAAATATCACCCACATGGTGATGCCGCAATTTATGACGCGATGGTTCGATTAGCGCAGGAATTTGCAGTACGCTATCCCCTTGTTGATGGACAAGGTAACTTTGGTAACGTTGATGGTGATAACGCCGCTGCGATGCGTTATACTGAGGCACGTATGACAGCCGTCGCCCAAGCGTTGTTACAGGGCATTGATGAAGATGCAGTTGATTTTCGTTCCACATATGATGGCGAAGGCTCTGAACCCGTTGTTTTACCTGCAGCGTTTCCAAATCTATTGGCCAATGGCGCAACAGGTATCGCTGTTGGTATGGCGACCAGTATTCCACCACATAACGTTGCAGAATTATGTGAAGCGTTGTTGCATCTAATCAAATTCCCCAATGCGGGTTTTGATAAATTAATTGATATGGTGAAGGGACCGGATTTCCCAACTGGCGGTATTTTGTGTGAATCCCGTGAAACCATTCAGGAAGCTTATGCAACTGGTAAAGGTAGCTTTCGTGTTCGTGCGAAATATGAAGTTGAAAAACTGAAAGCTGGCACATGGCAATTGGTTGTTACGGAAATTCCCTATCAAGTTCAAAAAGCAAAATTGATTGAAAAAATTGCTGAATTGATTAACAGCAAGAAAATCGCGATCCTTGATGATATTCGCGATGAATCTGCGGAAGATATCCGTATTGTGCTGGAACCGAAATCTCGTAATGTCGAACCAGATATGTTGATGGAATCATTATACCGTCAAACAGATCTGGAAAGCCGCGTTTCGCTAAACTTGAATGTGTTGGCTGAAAACGGAAAAGTACCGAAGGTTATGAACCTTCGTGAAGCCTTACAAGCCTTCCTTGATCACCGTCATGATGTTTTGATCCGCCGTTCGACTTTCCGTAAAGAACAGATCGAACGTCGTCTTGAAATCCTTGAAGGATATTTGATCTGTTATCTGAACTTGGATGAAGTGATCCGCATCATCCGGGAAGAAGATGAAGCTAAAAAAGAGTTGATCAAAGCGTTTAATCTAACTGAACTTCAAGCAGAATCCATTTTGAATATGCGTTTGCGCAGCTTGCGTAAATTGGAAGAAATGGAAATCCGTAATGAGCATGAGAAACTCACATCTGAATTGAATGGCTTGAAAGAGTTGTTAGCGGATGAAAGCCTTCGTTGGAAATCCGTTGCGGCAGAAATTTCTGAAATCCGTAAGACATATGGTGAGAAAACTGAACTTGGTATGCGCCGTACAGACATTGGGGATGCCCCAAGTGCGGTTGTAGTACCACTTGATGCCTTGATTGAAAAAGAGCCTATCACCGTTGTGTGTTCACAAAAAGGGTGGGTGCGTGGCATGAAAGGTCATCTCACCGACTTTAGTGATATTAAGTATAAAGAAGGTGACGGGCCACGCTTTGCTATCCACGCGCAAACAACTGACAAGTTGTTGGTTTTCGCAACAAATGGACGTTTCTACACCTTGGGTGCAGATAAGCTGCCTGGTGGTCGTGGTCATGGCGAGCCGTTACGTTTGATGGTTGATCTCGGTAACGAGGACGACATCGTTCAATTGTTGATCTACAACGAAAGCCGTAAGCTTCTTGTCGCAAGCGATGATGGTCGTGGTTTTGTTGTGAATGAAAAAGATGTGATTGCGCAAACCCGTAATGGTAAGCAGGTCCTAAATGTTGGTGGTAATGTTGAAGCCAAACTTTGTGTGCCTGTGCATGGAGATCATGTAGCTGTAATCGGACAAAACCGTAAGCTTCTGGTCTTCCCAGTGGCTGATATGCCGGAAATGGGGCGTGGCAAGGGTGTGATCCTCCAGAAATATAGAGATGGTGGTATTGCTGATCTGAAAGTCTTTAAAATGGAAGATGGTTTGACCTGGGCATCTGGTGAACGAACTCGCACCGTGACTGATTTAACAGAATGGTTCGGCAAGCGTGCACAAGCTGGTCGTATGCCGCCACCGGGTTTCCCTAGAAATAATAAATTTACTTAAAAAGAAAGGGCGGGAGTTGATCCCGCCTTTTTTATGTTTAAGAAAGCAAATTAAAGATTGCACCGGTTCCTGATCCTCCGCCATAGAGAATAGACATGGCGTTTGGTTTTTGGATTGGACTTGCAATATCTGTATTGTCCAAATATTTGGTAGCCAGATCACGTACATAACCTGCATCTTGAAAATCGTCATAATTGAGTTTGGCATCAAGGGCCGCTTGTTGTTCAGCAATTGGTCGTGACTTCATACTATTTGGGATTTTAAGAGCACCGTACACAACGTCACGAATACGAGCACTTGCAAGAATATCCATACCGCTCTCAATAGTGAGAGATTGACGTTCAAAATAAAAAGCATTACCTGCTGCTGGATTAGATGTAGCGGCCTTTTCCTCAAATTCGATAGAAACCAAAATATCTTTGATTGATTGTTGGTATTCCGGGTCTTGCAGGAATGCTAAACCATCGCTGGATTTTGATAGATCTTGTGCAAGTTTTATAAGGCCACGATCACCACTTTGTAATACTGCTGATCCGGGTTTTTCCGGATCGGATGCAGCAACATCAGCAAAGCGATTTGCATTAGCGGAAAGAATTTTAATTTCATATACGTCAGTTAACGCTTTGTGAATTGTAGGGTCTGCCAAAGCCTCTTCTAACGTTTTTGCATTCGCAGCGGCTGTTTTAAAAGCCTCCATCTTACGGTCGATGCCATGGCGACTTTCAAGTTCCTGCCGTTCCTCCATCTGCTTTGCTGCCATGGAAGTATGCGTTGCTTTTGCAGGAACAACCGGCTTGTTTTGCATTGCTCCAAATAGCGGATTGGAGGAACCATTTGAAAGCAAAATTGCTAATGAAGGGCTTTGGATATCCATTTTATCTTCCCATACGTAAAATTAGTACGAAAAGCTAAGCAAGAGTTGTACCAAGATTGTAAGGAAATTTTTGCCTCAACAAAAAAGGGTAATTCGAAATTTCAAATTACCCTTTTTTATACTTATCTAAATGGTGGCTCGTCGAAACTTCGCAATTTCCGTGAATGTAACGCCTCATGGGTGACACCGTCACGCATATCATCTAAAGCTTTTAGGCAAATCTCCAGATGTTGACTAACGCGTTCCGCATAAAAAGCATTCGCCATACCCGGCAATTTGATTTCACCGTGTAATGGTTTGTCTGAAACACATAACAAGGTCCCATAAGGTACCCGTAGACGGAAACCATTAGCTGAAATCGTGGCGGATTCCATATCAACTGCAATCGCACGAGATTGGTTAAAGAAAGTTGCCAATTCGTCATAACGCAATTCCCAGTTTCGATCATCAGTCGAAACCACAGTGCCTGTACGCACATGTTGCTTCATTGCTGTACCTGATAAATCGGTAACCTGATTAACAGCGTTCGTAAGAGCTACCTGAACTTCTGCAATCGCCGGGACAGGAACCTCAAGCGGTAAGTCGTTATCCAGCACATGATCTAGTCGAGCATAAGCATGGGCAAGAACATAGTCCCCTAATTGTTGTGTTTGTCTTAGGCCACCACAATGTCCCACCATGATCCAACAATGAGGACGTAAAACCGCGATATGATCTGTGATTGTTTTTGCATTGGAAGGGCCCACACCTATATTCACAAGCGTGACGCCCATATGACCATCTTTGACTAAGTGGTAGGCAGGCATTTGTGGCATTTTGGTAGCCACTTCACCATAGGATTCTTCATCCAATAAATTTGGATTGTTGGTGACGCAATTTCCTGGTTGTACAAAGGCACGGAATGTATCGCCTTCTGTAACTTCCCGCATGCCATATTCAATGAATTCATCGACATAGCGCTGATAGTTGGTAAATAGCACAAAGCGTTGAAAGTGATGTGGTGAGGTGCCGGAATAGTGCGCAAGGCGTGACAAAGAATAGTCCACTCGTTCGGCACCAAAAAGAGAAAGTGGATAAGGCTTACCGTTTTCCGCGCGAAATGTTCCATTGGGAATATCATCATCAATCTTTGCCAAATCAGGCATGTGGAACTTTTCCAACATTTGTGGAATTTGTTCCTGACGCAAATCCGCTGTTAAACTTTCAAGTGCAAAGGTAAGTGGAATTTGCCGATCTGAAATCCCGACCCAAACAGGGCCGCCGTGATTTTGAATAAGTAAGGCAATTTGTTCTTGCAGATAGCTTCTATACAGTTGTGGGTTAGTGATCGTTGTACCGAAAGAGCCTGTATTTGGCACGGTACCATAGGCAAGTGCAGATTTCTCTTTATTCGCGAGACTGGGAATATTGATCCATAGATAGGGATAACGCGCATCTGCACGTTCTAGGTCTTCTTTGCCTGCAACAAAACGATCAAAATGCTTTTGAAGAAGCTGTTTGCCATCTTCGTAAATTTCGACAAGACGATCGACTGCTTTAACGGGATCGTCAAAAGCACAGGGGTTATCCATAAAGTTTTCTGGTTTATGTTCCATAAGTATAATCTTTCTTTTTATTATTGTTATGATGCTAATATAAAAAGGAAATCCGCCTATAGACAATAGGCGGATCGCATTAAATTTCTATGAAACAGTTTCAACGAAAAGTGGAAACTAACGCGCAACGGCGCAAATCTCTTGTTTTTCACCAATTCCCTTAAGGTTAAAGAAACCTAAGGATTCGATAGGTTTAGATAATTTTTCTGCAAATTCACGCGACATTAGACGACGACGACCTAGTTCCTTTGTCTTACTTTCAAGTCGTGCTGTTCGATTCACAGCGGGACCCATAACTGTGAAATCAAGTCGATCTGGTGCACCTACATTGCCATAGGTAACAGTGCCTTCATGTAAGCCTACGCCAAAGTTGAAAACTGGTTTGCCTTCTTCTTTTCGGCGTGCATTGATTTCTTCAAGTTCCTTATAGGCCATTTCAGAAGCACTGAAAGCACCTTCTGACGCACCGTATAAACATCCGGTTGAGGAATTTTCCGCAGTGAAGACAATTAACATAGCATCACCGATAAAACGTAGAACTTCACCACCATATTTAGTCACAGAATTGTAAACGAGTTCAAAATATTCATTTAAAAGTTCCAGCAAGTCTTCCGGCGGTAAGGTTTCTGTGAGTAATGTGAAATCACGTAAATCAGAAAACCAAAGAGCCGCTTGAATTTCTTCTCCTTGACCACGCTTGATTTGACCATCAAGGACGCGTTGCCCCGTACGTTTTCCGACATATGTATCAAGCAAGGCGATAGCCAAACGTTGTGTGGCTAATAATTCAACTTTTGCCTGAATATGCTGGGACAAGCGTTTCAATTTTTGAATATCGCAATCAGTAAAGCCTGCTTCGCGATTGGTGCTGATAAACATATTATGAACATCACCAGTACTGGTCAGCATAGGTAGACCTAGATAGTCAGTTGCACCTGTATCGGCAACATCTTGGATAGCTTCATGTTCCTTGGATACATCTATATCTGCAATTTTAAAGCGCACAGGTTCACCTGTAGACATCATGGTATCCGCAGGGCTTCCTTTGAAAGCTTCTGTATCTTTAAATCCATGCCCAATCTGCATGGTTTCAATTTCAGTTCGATTACTTTCCCAGATATAGGACAAAGCTGCGACTTGTGGATGGATTGTCCTGAACGATAGTCGGATACGATCAAGTGGTGCCCCCACATTCAAAAGACTATTACAAAGCGCTTTGAGAAATTCTGCAGGGTCAGTGAAACGGGAATCCTTTGAAATAAGCCAGTCAATCACAGGTGCCAAAGGCCAACCCTCACAGCCACCAAGAACTAGGCGGGCTTGATCTTCTAGGGCAATTTCTTCGAACTGATCAGTATTTTCGGTATCAAGCATGATAGTAATCCTTTGCTATCAGCATAGCGCAGAGAATAATTCAGGGGAATGAAATAGTTAAATATAAATTTTAGGAAAGGGGTCTTGGCTTGTAACTTAGTTTTCAAGTGTGACCGATTTCACAAGACAGAATATAGGTTTATTCTTTTCAATTCCAAGGGCTTGAATAGATTTTCTTGTAAGACGTACAATCATTATCTCGTCACCACAATTTACGTGAACATAACTATGTGTCTGATTTACATCAGTAATTTTTGAGATGGTAGCAGATAATCTAATAAGTGTTGAGATGCCTTCAGGAATGGATGTCGCGAGAGTTATATCGCGGGCTCTCACACGAAGGCGGATAGGTGATCCTATCTCATCTTTAATGAGTGGGACAGGAATGATACCACCTGAAAATTCAAGATCTGTTAATCCAAATTCATGATCGTGACTTTTTACAATCACGTTTAATAAGTTACCAGCATCAAATCCGTCTAACTGGTCGGCATATTTTGGGTTGGTCATCATGTCTTGGGGAGAACCAGCCCCTAAAATCTTGCCATTATTTATCAATATGAGTTTATCAGACAGCTGACATACTTCATCGAAGGAATGGCTAACATAAAGGATAGGACATTTAAAATCAGTTGCGATGCGCCGCAATAAGGGCATGATTTCTTTCTTAAGCTTGTTATCAAGCGAGGAGAGAGGTTCATCCATCAACAACATCTCTGCATTGGAAAGTACTGCACGCGCAATCGCTACGCGTTGAGCTTCGCCGCCTGATAGGTTGGATGGTTTTCGATTAAGTAAATGTCCAATATTTAAGAGGTCTATAATTTCATTGCGATCAGGTGCGTCAAACCGTGCAGGATGTGATCCATAAGATAAGTTTTTTTCCACGGTCATATGGGGAAATAGGCAACTATCTTGAAAGACATATCCAAATCTGCGGCCCTCTGCGTGGCGGTGTGTAATATCTATATCATTTAGAATGATCTGTGAGGAATCAGATGTATCCAAACCCGCGATGACGTTGAGGATAGAAGATTTGCCCGAACCAGAAGGACCGAACAGGGTCGTGATACCTTCTGGAGCACACTTAAAAACAGCATCAATTTCAATACCTTGGCGTACAGATTTTATTGTAACATCTAACATCTCATGACTTCCCTAATTGTTGGCGAGCTTTGCGCGCCATAATTTCGGAAAAAGTTATCGCCGCTAAAGCCAGAACGGCAGAGATGATTGCTAATCGATACGCGCTTGCTTCTCCATCTGGTACTTGTGTCATTGTATAAAGGGCCAGAGGAAGAGTTTGTGTCTTGCCGGGAATGTTTGAGACGAAAGTGATCGTTGCACCAAACTCACCCAAACTACGTGCAAAGCCCAAGATCGTCGCACCAACAATCCCGGATATGGAAAGAGGAAGAGTGATAGTAAAGAAGGTTTTTAAACTGGAACTGCCTAAACTGCGCGCCGCTTTCTCCAGCTTTGTTGGTACATTTTCAATTGCTAACTGGATAGATCGAACCATCAGTGGTAGGGCCATCACGGCAGCTGCGAGTGCAGCTCCCTTCCAATTGAAGGCAAAACTGATCCCAAATAGATCATGCAGCCAACTACCAATATAACCTTGTTTGCCAAATGCAGTGAGTAGAAATAAGCCTATGACGACAGGAGGCATCACCAATGGTAGATGAACGATACCAAGTAGAAGGTTGCGTCCTTTAAATTGGCAGCGTGCGAAAAGCCAGGCCAGGAATAGAGCAAGAGGCAAGGTTAAAAGAGTCGCAATCAAGGCGATCTTTAAACTTAAGCCAAGTGCAGCCAATTCAAATTCAGAAAGTCCAAACATTTTGCAAGTATTGCTTAATTTTGAAGGGGTTGAAAGCCATATTTCTTCCAGGTTCTTATGGCATCTGTATCGGATAAATTATCGAAAAGAGATTTTGCTTCTGAATTTATCTGGTTTTCCTGAGTAAGCAGAAGGGCTTGATAAAGAATAGGTTCATGGCTGTTTTGGGGTAAGACATCAACCTGATGTATATTTTGTGCGTTTAATGCATCACTTTTGTATACGATTCCATAATCAGCAGCGCCTGATTGAACCAGATAAAGAGCCGCACGTACATTTGAACTTGGCGCTAGTTTATCTGCTAACCCTTCCCAGAGATTAAGATATTCCAGACTTTGTTTTGCATAGATACCAGCTGGTGTATGAGTAGGATCGCCAATTGTTACAAAGAAATCATTGTCACGTTGAAAGAGCTCTTTAATGGTTTGTGTCTGTGGTCGGTAGCTGACTACAACTAAACTATTACTTAAGAACGTTTTCTCATTTACTATAATGTCTGATATGGCGGTTTTGAGCCAATCTGCCCATTTAGTATTTGCTGAAATAAATATATCAGCTGGGGCACCTGATGCGATTTGCCTTGCAAGGGCACCGCTACTTGCAAATGAAAACTGAGGTTTGATTTTTTTGCTTTGTGCAATTTCATCTAATGCAGCTGTGAGACTTGCAGCTGCAAAAACAGTTGGAGGCGTTTCTGCTTTAGCCACAGAAATGCCCCCGATTAAAGAACTGATAACAGCGATGATTTTGCTGTTGAATAGTTTCATCATTAAGCCTGTTTTAAACGCTCAAAACCAGCCTCTAGATCAGCAATAAGATCATCCACATCTTCAAGGCCGATATGAATACGCATGGTCTGACCTTCTACTTCCCAATTCGTTGCAGTGCGAATTGGACGTGGGTCAACTGGAATAAGCAAACTTTCAAAGCCACCCCAACTAAAGCCCATACCGAAATAATCCATATGATCCATCATATTCGCCAAGGCGTTGGTGGATGGCTGTTCCATAATAAATCCGAATAGACCAGATGCGCCTGTGAAATCACGTTTCCAAATCTCATGCCCCGGATCTTCTGGCAAGGCAGGATGCAGGACTTGTTTTACCTCTGGACGGGACTTTAACCAATTGGCAACCTTGATACCATTTTCCTGATGTTGGCGTAAACGTGTTCCCATACTGCGCATGCCACGTGCAGCTAGGTAAACATCGTCAGGCCCAACATTATTGCCAAGTAAATAGGCTGCTTCATCTACTTTTTTATATGTTGCTTCGTTACAGGCAATTGTGCCCATTAATGCATCAGAATGGCCAACGATATATTTAGTTGCCGCTTGCACAGACATATCGGCACCATGCTCAAGTGGTTTAAAGAAATATCCGCCTGCCCATGTGTTATCGACAATGGTGACAATATTGTGTTTTTTTGCTTTTGTAATGATGGCAGGGATGTCTTGCATTTCAAATGTCCAACTTCCCGGAGCTTCCATGAAGATAACTTTGGTTGTGTCGCGGATGAGGGAAGAAATCTCAGAGCCAATTGTCGGATCGTAATATTCAACTTCTACACCAAAACGGCTTAGGAATTTGGACATAAAGTTACGGCTAGGACCATAAACACTATCAGTCATCAAAACATGCGATCCAGCTTCGGTCACTGAAAGAACAGCTGTGGTTACAGCTGATAGTCCGCAAGAGGTTAAAACCGTACCATGGGCACGTTCAAGTTCGGTAACGGCATCAGCAAAAGCAAAAGTAGTTGGTGTGCCGCGACGGCCATAGAAAACATCTGTATGAGCCGCAGGGTTGTTATAGACCTCAAGGGTTGGAAACAAGATTGTGGAGGCATGATAAACAGGCGGATTAACAATACCTTTATTTTCAAAAGGCTTACGTCCTGCATGTGTCAAAACTGTATCATCATGTCTGTTCTTTGTATTGCTAGCCATTTCCGAACCCTTTACCTTAACAATCAATTGTTTCATTCGCTAAAATCGTGATAGCAGTGCCTTACATAACTGGCAAGTAAACAAGCATATTTTGAAAAGCACAGGACTAAATCAATCATGGAACATATGGATACAGTGGTTATTGGCGCTGGTGTTGTTGGGTTGGCAATTGCACGCAAACTAGCGTTAGCAGGAAACGACGTGTTGGTCCTTGAATCCGAGTCTGCGATTGGAACAGGGACATCTGCCCGAAATTCAGAAGTGATCCATGCCGGTATTTATTATCCTAAAGGCAGTTTGAAAGCGAAATTCTGTGTTGAGGGTAAAAGGAAATTATATGAGTTTTGTGAAAGCCGAGGTGTTGAGTTCAAGAATTGTCAAAAACTAATCGTCGCAACAGATGAGAGGCAATTGAACGGTTTACCTGCCATTAAACAAAAGGCAGAAGAAAATGGTGTTGATGATCTAGAGTTTCTCACATCGGATCAGGCAAAGGCGTTAGAGCCAAATTTATCGACGGCAGGGGCTTTGTTATCTCCATCAACAGGGATCGTGGATAGTCATGGATTGATGTTGGCCTTCCAAGGAGAAGCAGAAGATCATGGGGCTATGATTGCCTTTAACGCACCATTGATTTCCTCAGAAATTCAAGCGGATGGTATTGTTTTAAATATAGGTGGTGACGCCCCTATGAAAATCAAAGCCCGACAGGTGGTGAATTCAGCAGGGTTGTTTGCCCCAATGCTGGCGGCCAATATGGATGGCCTTGATGAGGCTTTTAAACCAAAGGCTTATATTTGTAAGGGCAATTATTTTACTTTAGCGGGGAAAAGCCCGTTTAGTCGCTTGATTTATCCAATGCCAAATGAAGCTGGCTTAGGCGTCCATATTACGGTTGACCTAGGAGGTCAGGCGAAGTTTGGGCCTGACACGGAATGGTTAGATAAAGACTTGCCAGAATTAGATGACTATCCGGTCAATCCTTTACGTGGTGAAAGTTTTTATGAGGCGGTGCGTAGCTATTGGCCTGATTTGGAAGATGGCGCCTTACAAGCGGGCTATTCCGGTATGCGTCCGAAGTTAGTTGGGGCGGGGGACGCGGCTGGTGATTTTAAAATAGATGGCCCCGAAACGCATAACATTCCGGGGCTTGTCAATCTATTTGGTATTGAATCACCGGGATTAACATCCTCTATGGCGATTGCTGACTATGTAGAAAGTTTGCTTAAGGGATAGTAGTGTTTAATCTCTAACGCTTTTGGCTTGTTCACTTCGTTTCAAAAGTAAGATCAACGTAGTGACCAAATTTACTATTGGTATTGTAGAAAGAAAAGCAATTCGTTTTCCCCAACCAGCATCTCGTGCGCGTCTAACGTACTGTTGCATAAAGGGATATAAAAGAACAAACATCCCTAAATAACATAATAGGATTGTTACGACCCCAGAAGCGCCTTCCAGCTCATTAAATTTAATGAATACTGGAAGGCTATAATATCCCAATACCCAAGCTAAAAAATTTAACCTGGTTGTTCTTTTGTTAGAGTTTTCATTTTTAACAGCAAAAGTCGGTAAATATATTATCGTTATTAATATAATTACGATTACTAATATTGTGACAGTTGCATGTAAAATTGAAAGTATATCCATTGTCCGACTTCATGTAACGTTGTCGCATAGAGTTTATAACCGTCAACGAATACCAAGTCGTCTTGAAAATTATTTTATGAACTCAAGAACACATTGGTTTCAACACGGTCACGTCCTTGAACACGTGCTGTTTCAGCATGTGTTAGAGTACCTTCAGCACATACTAAACCGCGTGCAAGATACGCATTTTTCTTGCAGGCTTCTTTCCATCCATTTTCGATCATGCTTTTGATATGGATGTAAAGCGCACGGCTATATCCCGCACTTGCTGCTACTGGAACAGACCCTGGGATGTTATCTACACAGAAATGCAAAATACCTTCTTCACGATAAGTTGGGTCTTCCCATTTTGTTGCACGACATGTTTCAACAGCACCACCCGGATCACAGGAAATATCGGAAATAACAGCGGTCGGCTTCAAGCGTTTCAAATCTGCACGGGAAATGAGATGATCATCGCGATGCTTTGGCCATAACACGCAATTCACGATCAAATCATAATCACCCATATCAGTGTTAAAATCG
The DNA here is from genome assembly GCF_965219885.1 of Curvivirga sp. Taxonomy (NCBI): domain Bacteria; kingdom Pseudomonadati; phylum Pseudomonadota; class Alphaproteobacteria; order Rhodospirillales; family Aestuariispiraceae; genus Curvivirga; species Curvivirga sp. The sequence continues at coordinate 410,692 of NZ_CBDCOT010000008.1, read as the reverse complement.
TCAATATGTGCGGTTGAGAAATTACTATGGTCCCAATCTTGTTCCGTACGGTAACGAATACCATCGGAAATGTCATAGCCGACAACTTCGATACCTAAAGATAAAAGCACACGTAAAGCACCACGCCCCACATTACCAAGGCCAATCACAGCTGCTTTGATTGGTTGTGATCCATAATGACCATAGAAGTGACGACCAGATCCACCATGTGGTGCAAAGCAATAGCGGATGCCTTCAAACGCGCCAACCTCACCAGCCAAAGCACAATTTGGGGAGCCGAATTCATGACAATCCTCTGCGGCAATGGCTGTAAGTCCCTTTTCTAACAAAGCATCAACTTGTCCCGGTAGGGCAGCAGGGTGAATATTTGTAAATAAGATATGGTCTTCGCGAAGAAGTGGATATTCAGCTTCTAAAAATTCTTTCACTTTTACAATCAATGTTGCACCACCATAAACGGATGCCGCATCCGGCATGATTTCCGCACCAGCTGCTTTATATTCTTCATCGGTTACACCGGACAGAATACCTGCATTGGTTTCGACCAATACCTTAACACCTGCATCAGTAAGTTGTTTTACCTGTTCAGGCATTTGGGCAACACGGCCTTCTTGTGGTTTGATTTCCTTAGGGATACCAACAATCATTTTATTATCCTTATGATTTACTCTTAAATTTTAATTTTACGGGAAAGCTGGCATCGGTTGTGCCAACTCTATATCTTTTGGAATGACGCCAATTGTTCTTGGGTCTGTAATCACTTGTGTTTCGCGTTGATACACGCTGAAGCCAGCTTTTTGATAAGTAGGCAAGGCAGAAGGGTGATCTAACGTACAGGTGTTTAATTGCACACGGACGGGTTTGCTTGGATGATCCCAAGCGGTCCGGACCGCAAAGTCTAGTAGATAAGGTCCTAAACCTTTCCCAATGAAATCAGGAAAGAGACCAAAATAACCGATTTCCATCGTTTGCCCTCTATCCTCATGGTTCCCTAGATTATCTAGTTGCACCCAACCCGCGGGAATGCCTCCAACAGATAGCAAATATTGATCAGTCGTTTCGCGTGTGACGATTTGTTCAATTTCACTATCTTCTGAGAGGCGTTTTTCCCACCAAAGCCATTTTTCACCGATGCTGTTATAGAGATATCTATAAAAATTGACCGTGCAGTCATGAAGTTTGATCAAAGTAACAGGAACGCCCTGCTTTGGAAGAGGGCGAGCTGATCCTTTAGGTCTCTCAGTCATTTCCAGATAACTTATGACCACAGGGATTTGATTATCCGTATCGTTCTCTGAAGGTAGCGCTGGCGGTTCTTTTAACCATTTCACCATCAAAGTACGATCTTCGCTGTGATAACCCCAGCTTTCATAGATCGACTTGACCCGTTGGTTTTCCGGGCGGATCATTAGCATAACTTTGGCACAGCCTTTGTCCTTTAATACACGCTCCGCTTCTATAGATATTTGATGACCAATACCCTTACCTTGATGGTTTGGATTAACGGCTAAATAATATACCCAACCACGATGACCATCAAAGCCAAGCATGACTGAAGCAATAACCTTGTTATTGTCTACAGCGACGAGGATGTCACTCTCCTTGGCATTTACTGCAGTTTCAATATCGGCCGCTGGATCATTCCATGGACGCGTAAGGTCACATTTCTCCCATAAATGCAGAATATCTGTTAGATCATCATCATTATAAGAACGTATAGAAAGATTGGTCATGAGATTTGAAACTCAAAATTAAGGTTCGATCGGGGTTTCGCGATGACCACCCCATTCAGTCCAACTGCCATCATAAACAGCTGCGTCTTCTTTGCCGATAAGATAAAGAGCAAAAGAGAGAACACATGCAGTCACACCTGTACCGCAGCTGGTTATAACGGGCTTATTAAAGTCCAATCTCTCAGCCTCAAATAATGATCGAATTGAAGCTTCATCTTTTATTGTTTTCGCTTCGGTCAAAATGTCCGCAAATGGTAAATTTAGAGAACCCGGAATATGTCCGCCGCGAAGACCGGGTCTTGGTTCTGGCACTTCTGCATTAAAACGATTTCGTGCGCGGGCATCAATCACTTGCGCTTGCATACTTTCTAAATTCACCTGAACATCAGATAGAGATTTAATCAGTCCAGATTTAAAATTTGCCGTATAATTTGTTGTTTGACGTGTGGGAACTTTATTATCCATTGGTCGGTTTTCAGATTCCCATTTTAAAGAGCCGCCATTTAAAATCGCAACATTGTCATGTCCAAAGCATCTAAACATCCACCAAACGCGGGCTGCAGAGAATAAACCGTAAGAATCATAAACAACGATCAGGTCTTCGTTGCTAATCCCCATCTTGCCAAGCGCGCTGGCAAAGTCATCAGAAGAAGGTAGCATATGTGGAAGATCGCTTTTTCCATCTGATACCACATCAATATCGAAGAAGATCGCACCTGGAATATGTTTTTCTTTATATTCTGCTTTTGCATCACGGTTCAGATTCGGCATATGCCAGCTGGCATCCAGAATTGTGATTTTTGGATTATCAATATGTGCTTCAAGCCAGTCTGCTTCGACTAAAGCATGTGCGTTTACATATGGCATTAATTTCTTTCCCCTTAAATTAAGCCGGATCAAAGACAATATTCACGCGACGATTACGTTTGCCTTTGTTTTCAATTTTTGACACTAGAATTCGACCAATTTCGCTGGTTCTTTTAATATGTGTGCCACCGCAAGGTTGAAGGTCTACATCTTCGCCAACTTTGACAAGACGTATTTGTCCTCCAATACGTGGTGGTTGAACAGACATGGTACGGACTAAATCAGGGTTAGCATCCAATTCATCTGTGGTGATATGCATTGTGCCTGTCTCATGATCAGCCTCAATTAAGGCATTCATTGCTTTTGTAATTTCTTCTTTGTCTAGCGTATGTTCGCCGATATCAAAATCCAGACGGCTTTTTTCTGCACCGACCTGACCACCAGTCACACCACAAGGAACAACAGAACACATCAGATGCATGGCGGAATGCATACGCATATATTTGTAACGGGTTTCCCAATCAATCTCGGCACTCACTTTTGTGCCGATAGAAGGTAAGTCTTGTCCTTCGGCAGGGACATGAATGATGTCGCTATTTTCTTTAGATTTCACAGTAGTTGCGATTATAATTTCTTTTCCGTCAGCAGTTCTTAAAACGCCAGCATCACCAGGTTGACCACCACCTGTTGGATAAAACACGGTTTGATCAAGGATGATACCATTTAACTCATTGATTTCCGTAATAGTCGCGTCACAGCTTTTTAAATACGAATCTTCACGAAAAAGATCTTTTGTCATTCTAATGTCTCCCAGATTCAGATCCATGTCATATTATTTTTTATGTTGGATTGCATTGTTTAAAATTGCGCCAACAAGGTCAACTTGAATATGAACCAGAATAAAAAAAAGCGGTCACAGTGTTTGTGACCGCTGGTAAACATTAACTTAATTTTTAAGGATTATAACCATTCCGGATAAGGAAGGCCTTGTTCCTTTAAGAATTCTGGATTGTAAAGCTTTGATTGGTATCGTGTGCCATAATCGCATAAGATCGTTACAATGGTTTTTCCTGGGCCCAGTTCTTTTGCTAGTTTCATTGCGCCAGCCACATTAACTGCGGAAGAGCCACCAAGACATAGACCTTCTTTTTTCAAAAGATCAAATACGATAGGAAGAGCTTCCGCATCAGTTACACGGAAAGGATGGTCGACCTCTAAACCGTCAAGATTGGCTGTAATACGACCTTGACCAATACCTTCAGTGATTGATGTACCTTCAGCTTTTAATTCGCCGTTTTTATAATATTCATACAAAGCAGCTCCTCCTGGATCAGCAATGCCAATTTGAATGTCCTTATTGCGTTCACGTAACGCGTCAGCCGTACCTGCGAGTGTACCACCTGTCCCAACTGCGCAGATAAAGCCATCTACTTTACCATCAGTTTGTGACCAGATTTCAGGACCAGTTGTTTCAAAATGGCCTTGGCGATTGGCTACATTGTCAAATTGGTTTGCCCAAATAGCGCCATTCTCTTCACTTGCTGCAATTTCTTCAGCCAAACGGCCTGAATATTTCACATAATTATTTGGATCTTTATATGGAACTGCTGGGACTTCACGTAAATCAGCGCCCGCAAGGCGCAACATATCTTTCTTTTCCTGAGATTGTGTTTCAGGAATAACGATCACAGTGCGATATCCTAATGCATTACCGACGAGTGCAAGGCCAATACCTGTATTACCTGCGGTGCCTTCAACAATAACACCACCTGGCTTTAGCAAACCTTTTTTCTCGGCGTCTTGGATGATGGCCTTGGCTGCGCGGTCCTTTACAGAACCACCCGGGTTTAAGAACTCAGCTTTACCAAGAATTGTACATCCAGTCGCATCGGACGGACCTTTTAGTTTGATAAGAGGGGTATTTCCTACCGCATCAAGAAAATCAGCTCTATAATCCATTATTTTTGTGTCCTTTACATTTAACTACACTTAAATAATAAAAAAGAAATAAAATTACAAGTCCAGACTCGATTTTTTTAAAGCCAACCATTGGATTGTTGCGACGAGGGCGAGGTTGGAAAATTTTCCATCAAGTGCGGCTTGTAAGGCATGATCAAAATCAACAGCAAAAGCGCGTATATTCTCCGCTTCATGCTCCACCCCATGGATACCACCGGCATTTTCAGTGGAACATATCCCCACAAAACATTCCATTGTTTCAGAACTACCGCCACCTGTGGGGTAAAATAAACCAGTTTTGAAGAGTTTAGTGATTTTACAACCTGCCTCTTCAATGCTTTCACGAATAGCGACATCTTGCCCTGTTTCACCTTCATCGATGATACCGGCGACAGTTTCTATACACCAGCAATTCTCATCCTCTGCGGCAAAAGGGCCGGGGCGGAATTGTTCTATTAAAATGATTTCATTTCTAACGGGGTCATATGGTAGACACACAGCTGCATGTCCACGTTCAAATATTTCTCGCGTGAACGGGCCGACATCTTGTCCATCAAAAGATTTATGGCTGAATGTATATCTATCTACCTGAAAATACTCTTTAAACAGAGTTTCTTTCTTGTGAAGCGTTACATCTTTTCGTGTGAAACTAGGGGAAAAGGCAGGTGTATTGGGCATGTCTATTCATTTCTATATGTAACTGTTTATTTAAATATTATTTATCTTCCAATGATAAGGCATCGGTAAGTGAATCTAATTCTTCTTTTTTTGAGGAACGGCTCATCTTGTCAATGGATTGCATGTTACCTTGTAAGATACGAAATAACGCAGCAATAAATGGATCTTCATTATTCAGTTGTTTGAATAAATTGCGTTTATTAACGGCCACACATGTTACTGAAGTCATTGCTCTTGCATAGTATTTTCTTTTTTCAGATGATATCAGAGCCTGTTCACCAAAGGCATATCCTGCACTTAAGAGTTTTATCCGTTTTTCATGCTCTCTTTCATCAATTTCAAATAATTCAACAGTTCCATCATGTATGAGAAATATTTCATTTGAGCTATCGCCTGCTTTGAAAATCAGTTCATTTGGCTGGAATGTGTTTTTAATGAGCGTACGTGCGTCTGACATGATGGATATCATTCATTGAATAGATGATTTTTAAGGTGAGGGATATTATCCACCTTAATAGGTTTTAATTCCACATCATGAGACATACTACGCAACATACGAATCATGACCATAAGCATCATTTTTGTCACAGGATTTGATTTACTTAATTTTTTTTTCACTGTTTCTTCTGGAATTGAGATAACAACTGTTGGCTCATCAGCAACAGCAGTTGCCATTCTTGGCGAATTATCCATTAAAGCCATTTCGCCAAAGATACCTCCAGTTTCAACAAAACCAAGAGTTCCCTTGTTGCCACTGGACATATTTTTGATGATGCGAACACGACCACGTTGGACGACATATGCTTGGGAACCTTTATCTCCCTCATGAAAAATGATATCGCCCTGAGCAAAGGTTCGCCTATTTAATATTCGCCCTAATGCTGGGTCATCGTGGATAGTCACGAAAATCCCCCCTTTCCACACTTTCTTGGAATTGTAGTAGTTTAAGTACTTAAATGTGTAAAAAATATAAAACAACCAACCGCACCTAAAATATAGATAGATATAGGAAACCGGAAGAAAAAAATAAGCTATCTGATACGTGAAATAAAAATTATAAATATTAATATAATATAATATTATTATATAAAATGCTTTATTCTATGTTAGTATAGAAAATCATGACTTCAATTGCGAATGGGGGAATGAGTAATTCAATGAATACAAAGAGGTATGACTTTAGAAAACTGCGTATTCTAGTTATTGATGACTGTAAGTTTATGCGCAAAGTCATGGATAGAATGTTGCGAGTATTGGGTGTGGAACATGTAGGTTTCGCAAAAGATGGGTATGATGGTCTCCATGAATGCTATAATTTTAAACCTGACATCGTCATTTCTGATTGGGAAATGTCTCCGATGGATGGGGAAGAATTTGTAGAAAAATTACGGAATGATGAGACCTCACCAGATCCTTTGATTCCCGTTATTATGCTGACCGCTTATACAGAAAAGCGACGTGTTTTAGCGGCTAGGGATTTTGGTGTAACCGAATTTGTAGCAAAACCGGTTTCGGCACGAGTACTATATTCTAGATTAGTTTCGGTAATTGAGAATCCACGAAGTTATGTTCGCTCAAATAATTTTTTTGGTCCGGATCGTAGGCGATTAAGATCAATGTATAGTGGCGATGAGCGTCGATATGTAGAAACAGCGTCCAATAGTAAGAAGTGAATATGTCAATAAAAACTCAAATCCCTGATAAAATTGATGATGTGTCTTCTATTTCGACAGATAATCTTCGAAATTTACGAGATATTGTACCGGATTTTGGCGGCGTCGACCCAGAAAAAGCTTTTGCAGAAATTGATGAAATTTTCCTCGAACTAAAAGATGAATATGCGGATAAACTGGGCGAAGACATATTAGAAATAGAAAGATTAACGTCACTTTTTAGGGAAGATAATAATATAAGTCATTTAGACTCTGTATATTCTATTGTTCATAACATGCGTGGGCAGGGAGGGTCTTTCGATTTTCCACTGATCAGCGCAATTGGTACGTCGTTCTGTAAATATGCTGCTAATCGTAAAGATAAGGAAAATTATTCATTCCCTCTCATTCTTCAGCATTTAGAAGCAATTAAATTGGTTTATAAGGAAAATAGAAAAGGGGAAGGAGACCAGACGGCACAAGCTGTGGTAAATGCACTTGCACAAGCAGTGGAAATTTTTTTGGAAAAAGAGAAAAACAGTTAGAAACAAAAAAGCCCGGAAAATTCCGAGCTTTTATATGCAAAATTTGGCTAGATTTATTTTGCTGTCGCAATATGCCCATAGACAAATAATAGGCAGGCAACAAAGACGAACATTCCACTCCAAGCCATTGTCGCATCAATCGCTTGGCTAGCTGTAACAAGGCCCAGGAATGAAAGTAGGGCCATAAGAATTCCGACGATCCAGTTAGACATTTTGAATATCCTTTAAATTAAATGTCACTTACATACCGCAGTGCAAATTCATCATAATTTTACGCAATTTTAGGCAAACAGTAAAGTCACTGTCATTGCGTTGCAAAATATAAGTGTGATCACACAAAGGTAGTCTTGATTGGTTAAATCTTTTGCACATTTAACAGCATCTTTCTTTCATGACTTTGACATGGGTCAATGTTGCAAAGCGGAATCTTGGACTATTAGTGTGTCCGATTAATAGTATGCCCTGATACTGGGATAATATCAGGACAATAATTTATAACCTGGAGGATCGAATATGAGCCAGGCAGTGGTTGCTAATAATAATGCAAGCACAGGTGTTGGAGCTATTCCCTATGATTTGGATGTTGTGAAGCTTTTCGCAATCGCAGCAACCATTTGGGGGGTCGTAGCTTTTGCCGCAGGTGTTTATATTGCATTTGAGCTGGCGTTTCCCGCTCTTAACTTTGACTTGGAATGGTTGTCATTCGGACGTTTACGTCCGTTGCACACAAGTGCAGCCATTTTCGCTTTCGGGGGGTCCGCGTTAATCGGTACTTCCCTTCTTGTCGTTCAAAAAACATGTCGCGCACCTTTGTGGGGTGGACGAGCTACTGGCCGTTTCATCTTCTGGGGATATCAATTCTTTATTGTTATGGCGGCTGTTGGTTACGTTACCGGCGTTACATCTGGTAAGGAATATGCGGAACCTGAATGGTATGTTGACCTTTGGTTGACCTTGGTATGGGTTGTTTATTTGACATCCTTCCTTGGTACATTGATGCGCCGTGAAGAAAAGCACATCTATGTTGCCAACTGGTTCTTCCTCGCTTTTATTGTAACCGTTGCCTTATTGCATGTGGTGAATAACCTAGCAGTTCCTGTATCTTTCTTTGGTTCAAAGTCCTATTCCCTATTTGCTGGTGTACAGGATGCTTTGACTCAGTGGTGGTATGGTCATAATGCAGTTGGTTTCTTCCTGACAGCGGGCTTCTTGGGGATGATGTATTACATTGTACCAAAGCAAGCTGAACGTCCGGTTTATTCTTATCGTTTGTCTATCATTCACTTCTGGGCATTGATTTTCTTATATATCTGGGCTGGTCCTCACCATTTGCATTACACAGCATTACCTGAATGGTCCCAAACACTTGGTATGGTTTTCTCTGTCATGTTATGGATGCCATCCTGGGGTGGTATGATTAACGGTTTGATGACTTTGTCCGGTGCGTGGGAAAAATTACGTACTGATCCAATCTTGCGTTTGATGGTTACATCCATTGCTTTCTACGGTATGTCTACATTTGAAGGCCCATTGATGTCTGTTCGTGCGGTTAACGCGTTAAGCCATTACACAGACTGGACTGTTGGTCACGTACATTCTGGCGCCTTGGGTTGGGTTGCGATGATTTCCTTCGGTGCTTTATATTATATGGTACCAGTATTGTGGAATCGTGAACGTCTATATTCCATCCGTCTTGTTTCTTACCATTTCTGGTTATCAACTGTTGGTATCTTGCTATACATCTGTGCGATGTGGGTAAGCGGTATCATGCAAGGTCTGATGTGGCGTTCTTATGATAGCTTGGGCTTCTTGCAATACAGTTTCGTTGAGACAGTGGAGGCAATGCATCCTTACTATGTAATTCGTGGTATCGGTGGGGTTCTCTTCCTGTTGGGCGGTATTTTAATGGCATATAACATTTTCCGTACAATCCGTGGTGACCTTCGTTCAGAAAAGCCATATGCAGCTGTTGCTGTAGCGGCTGAATAAGGAGGGCTTGATCAATGATTTTTAACCATAAAATTATCGAGAAAAACGCAGCAATTATGACTGTATGTATTTTGATTACAGTTGCAATTGGTGGTCTCGTAGAAGTGCTTCCATTGTTCACAATTGAAAGCACAATTGAGAAAGTAAAAGGTGTGCGTCCTTATTCACCTTTGGAACTTGCTGGGCGTAACATCTACATCCGTGAAGGTTGTTATAACTGTCACTCTCAACAAATTCGTCCGTTCCGTGATGAGGTTGAGCGTTATGGTCATTACAGTTTAGCGGCTGAATCTATGTATGATCACCCATTCCAATGGGGGTCTAAACGTACAGGTCCTGACTTGGCACGTGTTGGTGGTAAATATTCCAACAATTGGCATGTGCTTCATATGATCAATCCACGTGATGTTGTTCCAGAATCCATTATGCCTGGCTATCCATTTATGGCTGAGCGTGATCTGGATATGGACAATGCGGCGGATCATTTGACAGCATTGACATATACAGGTGTTCCATACACCGAAGAAATGATTGCTGAAGCACAAGCTGACTTGTTAGCGCAAGCTGATCCAGATGCGGATTGGGATGGTTTGTTGGCACGTTATCCAAAAGCTGTTGTAGGTGATTTTGATGGAGATCCAACTCGTTTGACTGAGTTAGATGCTTTGATCGCTTACATGCAAATGTTGGGTACGCTTGTTGATTTTACACAATATCAACCTGAAGACCTTGTTCAGTAAGGAGGTTTTCCAATGGATACTCTAGTAAAGTTAGCAAATGATTATTGGAATTTATGGCTTGGACTTTTGTTCATTGGCATCGTGATCGTAACTTTGTGGCCTTCTAAGAAGCGCGACAAAGAGATGAATGAAGCCGCCAATATTCCTTTAATGGAAGACGAACCTAACCATAGCAAAGGAGCGTGATCATGGCAGAGGAAAAGAAAATTGATCCCATTGCCGGTGTTGAAACCACTGGTCACGAATGGGACGGAATCGCGGAATTGAACAACCCGCTGCCACGTTGGTGGTTATGGGTGTTCTACGCATGTATTGCATATTCAATCGGTTACATGGTGGTTTATCCATCTATTCCGTTGGGTGACACATATTTCAGCGGCACAGTCGGTTATTCTGATCGGATAAATGTTGCTAAGGAAATTGCGGCTGCTAAAGACGCGAAAAAAGAATATCTGGATCGTATCGAAACATCCTCTTTGGAAGCAATTCGTAATGATGCTGATTTGTTAAGCTTCTCCGTCGTTGGTGGTGGCGCTGCATTTAAAGAAAACTGTGTGCCATGTCACGGTGGTGGCGGTGTTGGTGGTCCAGGTTATCCAAACCTAATCGATGATGATTGGTTATGGGGCGGTGATTTGGAAGCCATTCACGAAACCATTGTTCATGGTATTCGCTGGGATCAAGATGAAGATTCTCGTTATTCTGAAATGTCTGCATTTGGTACAGATGAACTTCTGGAACCAGCTCAGATTACAGAAGTAACAGATTATGTTCTAACGCTTTCCGGTCAGGAACCAACATCCGCGGCTTCAGCAAAAGCTGGTGCGACAATATTTGCAGATAACTGTGCATCTTGTCATGCGGTTGACGGATCTGGTGATCGTGAGCAAGGTGCACCAGCACTGAATGACCAAGTTTGGTTATATGGTAGTGATTTTGACTCTGTTAGAGCACAAATTCATCGACCACAACATGGTGTGATGCCAGCTTGGGGCGGACGCCTCGATGAAGCTACAATCAAAATGCTGACAGTTTATGTTCATGCACAGGGTGGTGGTGAGTAAATACCACCGTCGGTAAGTATTTACCGGCTTCATATCCAATGAAATGAGCCCTGTTCTCGAAGCCTTTCGAGGGCAGGGCCATTTTTTTTAACGGATTTAAGAAATGATCAGGAATCTAAATAATAAAACTAAAGCGGTATATGCACCCGCTGATAAAGCTGGTGCGGCCGTAGAGAAAGAAAAACCTGCTCCTCTATATGCGAAGCAGATCAAGATCCATCCCAAACGTGTATGGGGTGTATTTCGTAAATTAAAGTGGGTCGCAATGATTGCTCTATTGGGCTTTTATTATATTGCGCCTTGGTTCCGTTGGGACCGTGGTCCGGGTATACCTGATCAAGCATTATTAATCGATATTTCAGCACAGCGTGCCTATTTCCTTTGGATCGAGATTTGGCCACAGGAAGTTTATTATATAACCGGGATTTTGATCCTTGCCGCTCTAGGTTTGTTTCTTGCGACTGCACTATTTGGTCGTGTCTGGTGTGGCTTTGCTTGCCCACAAACCGTTTGGACTGACCTCTATGTATGGGTTGAACGTATTATTGAAGGGGACCGCGCTGCGCGTATTCGACTTGATAAGGCACCATATTCAAAAGACAAAATTTTTAAACGCGTGATTAAGCATTTTATCTGGTTGTATATCGCTTTGTTAACAGGTGGTGCCTGGATCATGTATTTTGTCGATGCACCGACCTTTATCAGTGATTTATTCTTTAAAGGTGAAATTACTGCTAATTCCTTGTTCTTTATTGGCATGTTTACGGTGACTACTTATTTACTAGCTGGTTTTGGTCGGGAACAAGTTTGTACATATATGTGCCCTTGGCCACGTATTCAGGGATCTATGACTGATGAAGATTCCATGATTGTGACATATGAGACATGGCGTGGTGAGCCGCGTGCAAAACCGGCGCGTGATGGCGATTACAGTGAACGTGGTCATTGTATTGACTGCGGTAACTGTGTGGTGGTTTGTCCTATGGGAATCGATATCCGCGATGGCAATCAGTTAGAATGTATTGGTTGTGGATTATGTATTGATGCCTGCGACAATATTATGGAGAAACTGAAACTGCCTAAAGGCTTGATTGCGTATGATTCTGTGAATAGGCAGATCGCACGTTCTGATGGGAAGGCCGTAAAACGTAAATTGGTACGTCCTAGAACTATTTTTTATGCAATTTTACTAACCTTGGTTACGGGAATAATTCTATATACCTTCGGCACACGTCAGCATCTTGAAGTGAATATTCTAAAGGATCGTCAGCCGGTATTTGTGACCTTGAAGGATGGATCTATTCGAAATGGATATGAAGTAAAAATATTAAATAAGACACAGCATCTTCGTAGCTTCCTATTGAATATCGAAGGGCTTCAAAATCCATCCATGAAGTTATCTGGTGCAACCGAACAAACAAGATCAATTGTGATCGAAGTACAACCTGATGACGTGAAAGCAGTGCATGTTTTTATTGCTGTACCAAGAGAAGAACTAAAATCTGATAAAACTGAAATCACATTCAGTTTTGTGGAAATGGACCCGGGTTATTCTGATGGAAGTCTGGATATCTTGAATGAACTTCGAGAGAACCAGAAACATCAGACAACCTTTAATGGACCCAAGAAATAAGCTATAAGTTTCATAACGAATTAAGGATAATAACAATGGTGGATAGCGTCATGAGTAATGATAACGAACCAAAGAAAAAGAAGAGTATTATTCCATATTACTTTTTTGCTTTTTTTGCGGTTGTCTTGGCTGCGAATGGCACGATGGTCTTTGTTGCTCTATCTACATGGACCGGTTTGGAGACCAAGAACCATTATCTGAAAGGCCTGTCTTATAACGACAATTTAGATGGGGCTGAGGCCATGCAAGCCTTAGGTTGGCAAAAAGACTTAAAACTTGTACCGATTGCCGGCTTCTTGGCAAAAGTTAGCTTGAATTTGAAAGACCATAATGGCGACGCTATTCGATTTGCTGATGTTCAAGTGACTGCTATTCGTCCAACCCATCATGGTTATGATCAGGTTGTGAAACTTCAGGAAACAACGCCGGGGCAGTATGAAGCTGCTCTGGAGTTTCCACTTCCTGGTCAGTGGGATATCCGTCAGGATATTCGTACAAATGATGCAGATTATCAGGAAGTGAATCGCTTTTTCGTAGATGAAGAAGGAATTCGTCAATAAATGTCTGAAATGATCGGTGGTGCCTGTTGCCCCGTTGTGACTATCGACGGACAAGACATCGATATTACAAGCCAAATACCAAGTGATTTAACCCCATTTGAGGAACGTGTGGATGAAACAGTAATCCGTATGCGTTTTTTGGTGGATGGTATTCATTGTGGTGCTTGTATCCAAACTATCGAAACGGCATTAAAACAACATGAAGGTATTAGATCTTCACGAGTTAATTTTTCAACCAATCGTCTGGTTGTTGAATGGGACGAAACACAGACAGATGTCTATGCGATCCTGACTGTACTTGCAAAAAAAGGATATCGTGGTGTTCCTTATAGTGCTGCGATGCTTGAAAAAGGAAAAGACGATCGCGATAAGGCATTGTTAAAAGCAATGGCTGTTGCGGGATTTGCGGCCTCAAATGTAATGCTGCTTTCCGTTTCTATCTGGTCAGGGCATTTTTCTGACATGGGGCCGCATACGCGTAGTTTAATGCATTGGCTATCTGCGCTTATTGCGATCCCTGCGATTATATATTCTGGCCGTGTGTTTTTTGATTCGGCAATCTCTGCCTTAAAGCAGGGACGTACCAATATGGATGTGCCAATTTCACTGGCTGTTGTCTTAGCAACGGGCATGAGTTTATCTGAGACCATGCGTGGCGCAGATCATGCTTATTTTGACTCTGCTATTACCTTAATGTTTTTCCTGTTGGTTGGGCGTTATCTGGACCATCGTGCACGTGGTAAAGCACGTGCGGTTGCAGAACATATGCTGTCTTTGAATGCGACTGCAGTCTCAGTTATTCAAGCTGATGGTGGTATTAAGGTTGTTACCCCTGATCAGGTTCAGGAGGGTGATCGCGTACTTGTTGCAGCTGGTGAACGTATTTCAGTGGACGGACGTATCGTTTCAGGTACTTCGGATGTTGATAGTAGTGTGATCACAGGTGAAAGCCTACCAGAAAGTATGACTATTGGTGATCGCGTTTTTGCCGGTAGTATGAATTTAGGACAACCTTTGACTTTAGAAGTTGTACAAGTTGGTGAATCCACTTTATTGGCAGAAATCTGTCGTTTAATGGAACATGCAGAACAACGTCGCGCAGATTATGTGACACTTGCAGATCGCATTGCAAAAGCTTATGCGCCAGTTGTTCATACATTGGCAGCTTTAACTTTCTTCGGTTGGACTTTGTTCTTTAACATGGACTGGCAGCAGGCATTGTTAACATCGGTTGCCGTGTTGATTATTACTTGCCCATGTGCGCTTGGTCTTGCGGTGCCTGTGGTTCAGGTGGTTGCAGCTGGTCGCTTGTTAAAAAATGGTGTGTTGCTTAAAACCGGGTCTGCTCTTGAACGCTTGGCAAAGATAGACCTAATTGTCTTTGATAAGACGGGAACTTTGACCGAAGGTAATCTTGAGCTTTTGAAACAAGATAGCTGGAATGATAAAGATTTGGCTATTGCAGCTGCAGCTGCCGGATTTAGCCGTCACCCATTAGCCAAAGCGTTACATAAAGCAGCAGGATCTATTGTTAAGCCTGTTGTTGAAGATGTGCGCGAAGAAACCGGATGTGGCTTGATTTGGGAAGGTGAGGGCGGCACATATCGTCTCGGATCACGGAAATGGTTAGAACTGGAAGAAGATGGCAATTCTGTAGGGCCAGAGTTATGGTTGCAGTATCCAAGCGGACGCACCGCTTGTTTTAATTTTTCTGATCAATTGCGTGAAGACGCAAAGGAAGTGGTCGGAAAACTGAAAAAGCAAGGATATGAAATTGTTTTGCTCTCAGGAGATCGCGAAAGCAATGTTTCCTTGGTGGCACAGCAACTAGGTATTAAGGACTGGAAGGCGTCTTGTAACCCAACAGAAAAGCTTAGATTCTTGGAAGAAAAACGTGCTGAAGGCCTTAATGTTGCGATGGTCGGGGATGGTTTGAATGATGCACCTGCACTAACAGCAGCAACAGTATCTTTATCTCCAAGCACTGCCGCTGACATTAGTCAAAACGCTGCAGATGTCGTTTTTCAAGGACGTTTATTGAAACCAGTATTTGAAGCTTTATATGTATCAAAGAAGAGCGATATTTTGGTTAAGCAAAACTTTGCTTTGGCTTTGGGATATAACATCTTTACAATCCCATTAGCAGTGATGGGATTTGTAACCCCGTTAATTGCATCTGTAGCAATGTCCAGCTCATCAATTGTCGTGATTGTAAACGCATTACGTTTGGGATGGACGATTTCAAAAGGTAAATCAGAAACATGAGTGGCTTACTCTATTTGATACCTATTGCGTTAGCTCTTGGCTTTTTAGGGCTTTTGGCATTTTTATGGACGTTAAAATCGGATCAGTATGATGATTTGGATGGCGCAGCACATCGTATTTTATTTGACGACGATGATCGGCCTTTAAAGAAAGATACGTCAGAGGAATAAAAAAGCCCGGGAAAATCCCGGGCTTTTTCTTGGAGATATTTGAAGTTAATCAAATAAAGCGTCAATTTCTGCCTGACTAATGCCTTGGCCTTCCATCTGTGGTCCTGCCAATAGATCTGCATCTGGATCTGCATCTTCGCCACTTTCATCTGCAGGAACTGGTAATTCGGAAAAGGCTTCAAACCCCCAAATATCAATCATTGAACGAATACGCTCTTCAACAAACTGCATTGTTGTGACAACTTTGGTGATACGCTGTCCGGTAATATCCTGGAAGTTACAGGCTTCCATAATTGCTGTTGTGTGAGATGCGATTTTATCTGACAAAGTCACAATATCTTCATCTTCATGGGCCAGAGCAGCAATTTGAGTTAATTCTTTTTCGATGCTTTCTGTTGCTTCCAAAATGTTGTTCGTGGCAGTTTCTGTTGCCATCACAATCGCATCGAGTTCAGAAGAAGCCTGCTCTAGGCGGTCATCTTCAGCACTTGGATGTTTAATTTGTGCTAATTCATTTTTTGCTTTTGCAATGGTACGCACCATTTGTGCGACTTCCAAACGAAGCTCCAGATCATGGCCTTCTTCCGGATCCATGAAATTCCCGTTATCTTCGCTAGGTATCGCATTTTCCATGCTGGACATTTCCATCAGTGATTTCATTTCAGCAACTTCTTCGCGAAGCTCTGAAATAGCACTAATGATTTCGTGTGCTGCACCGCCCCCAAAAGACGCAGCACTTGTATTTGGTGCTGCTGATAAGTCTACATGTCCTTTTTTTTCTACAGAATATACATCCCGTGGTTCATGCCCTGACATCATATTTCCCTCTTCATCTTCATCTGTTTTTTACAGGGTGAAAATCCATCTTTAACAGTATTTATATACCGAAGTTGAATAAGAGTCATCAATGAACGTGTGAAAGCTATATGAAATTTTCAATTTTTATAGATAGTTATAGCTTTCAGGCCTGAATTTATCTTAGTTTTTCTTAGGGTTGATCGCCTGAAATTGTGCTTTTGTCGATCGCATGATCCTTGCCGTCAGGACCTTTTTAGTATTTGCAAGACATTGACATTTAAAGGGGCAATCTCGTTCATCTGCACCACAATCTTCAATGGATCTAAGGATTACATTTGCGCCGGCAAAATCGCCTTTGGCAAGGCGAAATTCGGCTTTTCTAAGAAGCATTTCGCATGATTTTAACATTATTATACAGCCAATCTAGAGGACAAAAGTCATCTTAAGATATACTATACTATTTTAGAGGTTAAATTAAGGTTAAAATCTATTTAAAATTATATATATGTTTAATTAGAGCCTCTTAACAATTCGATTAGAATAACTCCAATATGAATTTAGTTTTTGATTCTCAACCTTTAGATGGAATAATCTATTTATGGTAAGGGAAAGAATATTGATTCTCACTTTTTTGTGAGCATAAGAAAAAGTTAATTTTCTTCCATAACGGATGGGGACGGAAGGGATTGTCCATTCTGAATACGATCTGCAACAGCATCACCCAAACAGGATTTGGCTTTTTCTAATGCAGCATCAAGGTTTTCCGCTTGTTCTTGTATTTCTGGTAAATCATCGAAACGGATTTGAAAGATACCATTCTCATCTTCCCAAATGCGTGCCGGATATTTGTAATTACCCACAAGTGCCATCTCATGCCTCCAGTTTTAATGAAACTAAATAATGGCTGAATCACCAGATCGCATCAAGTGAGATATTTAACGTCAATTTCTAGTTATCATACGAAAGATGCTAGGCTGCCATCTAAATGCCTCAATGTTATGTTTTTTCTCCGCGAATCTACGCTTTAAAATTATTGAGCCTTTCAATTTAGGCTTCTATAATATTAGTAGAGGTTTAAATAAAAGAATCTATTCTACTCATTTTGGGGAACAAATATTCAGATGCTTAAAGCTTCAAATTATTTACTTTTGTCATTAGCAATTGGTCTGGCAGGTTGTGCGGCAACAACTCAGGGTACTACATCTCAAGAAGTGGAAACTCCCAAAATTGTTGAGAAAAATTGTCCTATTCCTGCACCTGCACCAAAGCCGGAAATTATTGAGACCAAACAATGTGGGGATCTTGATACCTTACTTGAAGAGCAAGACGTTCTGTTAATTGGTGAAGCGGAACATGTGTATATTTTTGAAGCTGGTTTTTCAGGTGAAGCCCGTATTGATACAGGGGCAACAACCTCATCGATAGGAGCGGAAGCTATCAAACGTTATGAGAAAGACGGCGAAGATTGGGTAAAGTTTGATCTACGGGATCGTAAAACAGATAAGGTCACGACTATTCGCACTAAAATTGAACGTATTGCGGCCATCAAACAACATGGGCGTGATCCACTTGAACGTCCGGTTGTATTGCTGACCATGTCTTTAGGGGATCAGGTAATGAAGCGTGAATTTACGTTGGCCAGTCGGGATCATTATGAATATCCGATTTTGATTGGACGGAATGTATTACGCAATGCATTTTATGTGAATGTGGATGAAAAATTTATCCATATCCCCGTTAAAGAAATGAATTAGTTTCTTAAGGCTGCGATTATGGAAAAGAAGTTTCAATCCTATTTTATTATCCTTTTGCTTTGCATATTGGGATTAAGTGCAACCATATACAAAGTTGTAAGTTTAGATTTTCCGTTATTTCCCGGTGGACAAGCTGTATCCTGGACTGTGGAATCCAAGATCACCTTTGATGCGGATGGCGAAGAAGCCAAAGTCACCTATGCGAAGCCAATTTCGACTTCTCATTTACGGGTGATCTCTACCCATGCAGTTTCATCTGGCTATGGCTATGAAGAAAAAGACGGACAGGGCATTTGGACAAAAAGGCAGGCTGAAGGAGAGCAAAGCCTTTATTTTCAAGCGATTGTCCATCAACAAGAAGATGAAGATGCCACAATTAATTCTTTTTTTGCCAGTAAACCCAAAGGAAGCGTTCGGACTGCAAGATTGGATAGTTCTCAAAAAGCTGCGGCATCAGAAATTATTGATTTTGCCAAGCAAAGATCAACAGATGAACGTAGTCTTGTAACGCAGATGGTCAAAATTTTCCGTACGGAAACATTACCGGATAGTGTGGCTTATCTTCGCAAAAGTATTTCATCTGACAAAGATACTGTTGATCTTGCTAAAGAGATTTTGATTCTTGCAGGTATCCATGTGAAAGAAATCAGAGGCATATTCTTATCCAAAGGGCGGGAAAAAGAAAAAATCCGTTCCATTCTTGGCGTTTTCGTAGATGGAAAATGGGCGCCATTTGATGTGATAAGCGGAGAATTTGGTGTGCCAAGTAACTTCCTGCCTTTTGGTAATACATCTGATGGCGTATTGGTTGTGGAAGGGGGCGATAATTCCAAAGTAGAAGTCACATCTATTAGTGATAGCCGTTCTGCCCAAAGTCTTACGACGTATCATGCGCAAGTTGATAAAGATATCTTGGTAGATTTTTCCATTTATTCCCTGCCTGCAGAACAACAAAAAACCTTTAAGCTACTTCTATTGATGCCAATAGGGGCCTTGGTCGTGGTGTTCTTTAGGAATATTGTTGGCCTTAAAACTTCCGGCACCTTTATGCCAATTCTAATTGCGCTGACCTTTTTGCAAACGACCTTAACGGTTGGGTTGGCTTTATTCGTGATTGTTGTAGGGATTGGCTTGTTATTACGTTCTTACCTAACGCATTTGAACTTACTACTTGTCCCAAGAATTTCAGCGGTTTTGATCGTTGTTACTCTGATCTTTGCGATGATCAGTATTCTGGGCTTTAAGCTTGGGATGGAAAATAGTCTTGCGGTGACCTTCTTCCCGATGATCATTGTGAGTTGGACCATCGAACGCATGTCTGTTTTATGGGATGAATCAGGCGCAAAAGAAGTCTTCGTGCAAACTTTTGGCAGTTTATTCGTTGCCTCCATTGCCTATTTTATGATGAGCAGTGTCCTTATTAAACATTTAACCTTCCTATTCCCGGAATTGTTATTGGTGGTTTTGGCCGTGATTTTGTTGCTTGGGCAATATACAGGCTATCGCTTAAGCGAGCTGTATCGATTTAAGCCAATGGTGCATAGATGATTTTTAATATTGCAAATCCATTCTCCCTAAAGGCGCGAGGTGTTGTGGGGATGAATAAACGCAATATTGATTATATTGCCCGTAATAATCCAAGGCGGCTTTATCCGATTGTGGATGACAAATTAAAGACGAAACTGCAGGCAGAAGAATTTCAAATTCCATCCCCGAAATTGCTTGGGGTCATCGAATGTCAGAAACATGTAAGGCAACTCCCTGATTTTCTTCGCGAAATCGGGGCGGGATTCGTGATTAAGCCTGCCCGCGGCAGTGGCGGGAAGGGGATTTTAATTATCTCTCACCAAGAAGATGGCAAATTTTTCAAGACCAGTGGTAAAGAAGTGTCCGATGATGAGATCCAAAAACACGGATCAAATATTTTAAGCGGTCTTTATAGTTTAGGCGGCACGCCTGATGTAGGTGTGCTTGAAGAGCTTGTTGAATTTTCAGATATCTTTGATGGCTTTACCTATGAAGGTGTACCGGATGTTCGGATCATTTGTTATAAAGGTTATCCCGCATTTGCCATGACGCGACTCTCAACCGAAGTGTCTGATGGCAAAGCGAATCTACATCAAGGCGCGGTTGGTGTTGGTTTGGATATCGCAACTGGTAAAGCTTTGCGCGCGGTTCAATTTGATAAGGCCGTTACCCATCATCCTGATACAGGGACAGACCTTTCTGAGTTACAAGTTAGCAACTGGCCGGAAATCATTGAACTTGCCAGCCGCTGTTATGAAATGAGCCAACTTGGCTATCTTGGTGTAGATGTGATTTTGGACAAACATCGCGGACCCATGATCATTGAACTGAATGCCCGCCCGGGCCTTGCCATCCAAATCGCCCATGGCTTTGGGATGGGAAAGCGCATTGATCGAATTGAGGAATTATATACCCCGCGCCATGACTATAAAGAACGTGCGGAAATCGCAATGAAAGAACTTGCTGGGATAGAATAAGAAAAGGCGTTAGATAAAATCTAATGCCTTTCAAATTGGCTCTTGAGTATTGGTTAGCCGATTGCTCTAGCCCACTTATACGATGGATATTGGAATGTTCTAGACGGTGCTCGCTTAATTGTGATTGAATTCGTATAGCTAAATTCTAATACTGAAGTGCATGAACGAATCTTTTATAGAGAATAATTATGGAGGATTGGTGAAAATGAGTGATAGTAAGAATTTCTCGAAATATCAGTATATTAAATGGTCTTCATATGTTTCGAGACAAAAAAGAGAAGTTAAAGATTTACTAAAAGATTCTGAAAACAGTAAAGATATATTAGATGTTAGCTATATAGATCAATTAGCTAAACAGTGCGGTGCTATGGGGAGGCTTACTGCGAAACTTTATGTCGCTTATTATCTATTGCTTTTATTAATTTATTCTGCACTGACTAATCATTCGCTTGATGTGGAGTTTTTTGGATTCGCAATTGATAAGGTATATGAAAATAAAGGAATAATTATTTTTTTAGTTTCTATACTGAGTATTATTACAACCGTTATCAGTAATGAGCATCAATATTTAAATCTTATTTTGGAAGTGATTACTAATCATAAACATCCAAGCCTTGTCGCAAGGATGATACGTAGATCAAAAGTATTTAGTTTAGCTGATAATTTTGTGGGACCTTATATAGGTAGTAATCCTCATCCAATTAGATTTACTATTGTTGTATTTTATTGTCTTATAGTATTTTTCTCAATTCTGTTATTGTCGTTTTTACCGATTCTTTTTTTTATAGAGGTGGTTATTGATATTATAACTGTTCCTTTGGAGAATGAGTTTTATCATATTTTAGTGTTAGTTTTAGTTGGGCTTGCGGCATGTGTACATGTAACAGAAATATTAAAGTACATACCAACTCCTGAGTATGATTTTGATGCCCTAAAGGAGTTTTCAAAACTTAAGGAACAAGATGAGAATGCATTTAGCAAGGTCGTGTCTTTCTCCATAAAAAAAGAACGACGGTGGCGGCAAGTGGTTATATCTACAGTCTTTGTTTCTTCTGCGAGTCTTTGCTTGATTTTAAATGATAACGCTTTTCCTCTTCATGACGTCTCAAATTTATCGTTTTCTTTAGTTATTGTATTGTTGGCTATAGTTTCTTTTTTTGCATGGTATGTCTTTATAGCATCTTCCACGTTTCATTTATGGAGCTCGAAGATGTTTGTATATTTTCATGACCAAAAGATTTTATCGCCAGCTAATTCTATTAGAATTCATAAGTTGATGAGTTTTGCTATAATTTTTATCATTCCCGTATTTGTGACGGTTTCAATATTTTATCAGTAAGTATAAACTTTGAATGAGTTGAGAAAAAAACAAAAAAGGCGTTAGATAAAATCTAACGCCTTTTAAATTGGCTCCTGAGCAGGGATTCGAACCCCGGACCGATCGGTTAACAGCCGATTGCTCTACCGCTGAGCTACTCAGGATCAGTATGTTTTGTTTGTGTCGTAGGGTGTGTTCCCTGCCGACGGACGGGTATATAACAACTCATTATGGGGTCTGCAATAGTGTTTTTTCATTCAGTTGCATTTTTTTTACATTTTCTTGAAATTAATTCCGAAGATCCGCAGTTTTCCTTATGTGTAAGCATATGAAAAAATGAAAGAAAAATGGCATAAGCCTAACTTAATACCTCATAGTCATCGAATTTGATCGGTAATCCGGCTCATTTTCATGAATCGTGATTCACATGCACAGGAAGAGGGACGTAAATTTAAAGAATATGGATAACGAAGAGCTATCTCATCGAATGTATTAAAAGGTATACAGGATATATTTGGAAAATAAATGGAGGCGCGGACCGGAATCGAACCGGTGTACACGGATTTGCAATCCGCTGCGTCACCACTCCGCCACCGCGCCTTCATAGGCAAAACTTCATCTGAACCAAGTGGTAGTCTTCTAAAAGAAGCAGGTTCGAAGTTGACTTCTAGATCGAAGTCATTTGCTGGAAGGTCATATACTTGTGTGGAGACGGTGGGTCAAGGGAGTTTCCACATGAAAGTGAAACTTTTCTGAAAAAAAAGCGATTTGTAGATCGTGAATTACACTAACATATGGTTGAAAGAAGCTATCTATCGCTTTATAAAGCAGAAAGATTAAAAAACGCGTTTTAAACCGATCAGGGTTTCGGAGAATTTCTATGGATTACGCTGCTGCACGTTTCAACATGGTTGAAGGTCAACTTCGTACAAATAAAATCACAGACGAAGGTGTGTTGGAAGCAATGCGTGGTTTGCCACGTGAAGAATTTGTACCAACACAGAATCGCCATCTTGCCTATATTGATGAAGACTTGGAAATCGCCAATGATCGCTTCTTGATGGAGCCGATGATCGCAGCGCGTTTGGTTCAGCTGACACAAATCCAGGAAAAAGATACTGTCTTGGTTGTTGGGGCTGGTTATATGGCAGCGGTTGCAGGTTGTATGGCGGAAACAGTTTTTGCGGTTGAATCTGACAAGGAACTTGCAGAAAGCACAGGCAAAACATTAACGGACCTTGCTATGGATAATGTGGTTGTTCTGGATGGTGCTTTGACTGATGGCTTAGCTAAGCAAGGGCCTTATAATGTAATCTTGTTTGACGGATCTGTGGAAGAGGTACCGGCAGAGATTTTAGCGCAGTTGGCAGAAGGTGGTCGTTTGGCAGTTGTGCTTGCAGATTCTGCGAGTGAAACAAATGGCGTCGCACATTTATATGTGAAAGCAAATGGTGTGGCGTCTTCCAAAGCTATTTTTGATGCGAATGTTCAACCATTGCCGGGCTTTGCAAGGGAAAAAGGTTTCGTATTCTAAAATATCTGAATATTGGAATTAAAGTTAAAAGGCCAATGTTTGATGCATTGGCCTTTAGTTTTTAAATAAAAAAAAGAGTTATTTTACTTTTTACATCTTTTTATTATGATCTAAATGACTACATATGTCGTGGATTGCGTATGTTCTAGAAAATATTGGGGTTTACTATTGTGAATATTAAAGCTTTCTTGAAATTGGGTGTGGCTGCTGCCGGATTGGCAACTGCGACTTTATCTTCGAGTGCGGCCTGGTCTGCATCTTTGGAAGAGGCGCTATTAGCCGCCTATGATAATAACCCTACGTTACTTGCGCAGCGTGCTTCCTTACGTGTGACCAATGAAGGTGTGGCACAAGCTGTATCTGGCTGGCGCCCGACTGTCACAGGTACAGGGTCCTTAGGGGCAATTAATTCTGATACAGATAATAATGGTGTTGATACAGATAGTGATCGTTCATTCTATTCTGCGGCCTTATCTGTTACTCAAAACCTTTATGCAGGCGGTGGTACCGAAGCTGGTATCGCCTCTGCCGAAGCAAATGTGTTATCTGCACGTGCTTCTTTGGCCGCGACAGAGCAATCTATCTTGCTTGAAGCTGCAACAGCCTATCTTGATGTATTGCGTGATATTGCTGTTCTGGATTTGAACCAACAAAATGAAAAACGCCTACAAAAACAACTTGAGGCAACACAAGATCGTTTTGATGTGGGTGAGGTAACACGCACAGACGTTGCACAAGCTGAATCGCGTTTGTCTCGCGCACGCGCAGATACAATTTCTGCCGCAGGTTCTTTGGAAACAAGCAAGGCCAGTTATGAGCAAATCGTGGGTGAGCCGATTGACGGTCAGATGGCGACCCCTGTTTTAAACCTTGGTTTGCCATTAAGCCGTGATGAAGCAATTACTTTATCTTCTGATAAAAACCCGTTAGTGGTTGCTGCACGTCATTCTTATGATGCGTCGGTTTTGGATGTAGATTCTGCTGAGGCATCTCTGTATCCTTCTTTGGATTTGGTCGGTGCGACAAATTATAACAATGATGTGTCTGGTGAAGATTTAACAACCAAAGATGCGTCTATTCGTTTGAATCTTTCCGTGCCGATTTATCAGCAAGGTTTGGTAAGCTCGCAAGTTCGTCAGGCTAAAGAATCTGCTTCGCTTGCGCGTGTACAAATTGAAGAGCAGCGCCGTAGTGTGATTGAGACAGCAACGTCTTCCTGGGAAAACTTAAAAACCACCCGCGCACAAATTGAAGCGCAACAAGATGAAGTTCGTGCAACAACCATCGCTTTTGAAGGTGTTGAGCAAGAAGCAATTGTTGGTTCTCGTACAGTATTGGATGTATTGGACGCGGAGCAAGAATTGTTAGATGCAAAAGTAAGTCTTGTACGTTCCCAACGTGATGAGAATGTTGCTCAGTTTGCACTACTTGCGGCAATTGGTGGGTTGACTATGTCTGAGCTTGGTTTGGGTGCAGATATTTATGATGCGACCGCTCATTATGATGAAGTTCATGATAAATGGTGGGGTATTGGCCCTGATATTGAAAAGGATGCACCTGCTGAATAAGTAAGTGGTAAATTCTATTCTTTTCAGTAAGTAAAACTGAATAAAACCAAGTAAGGGAAAGTGTAAATACAGCACTTTCCCTTATTTTTTTAATAAATTGTAAGAAATCGCTAAACAAATCAGTTTTACTTTGCTAGAATCCCGATGTTATAGTATGTGAAGAAATATATCTTTATATTCAAGGGGAAAGCTAAATGTTTGGCATGGTAATTGCTTTGGCTTTTGGTCGGAGTCTGAAAGAATTCAGAATTTCCTACGAAGTATAAAGAAGTAATTGATTTGCCGGACAAAGGGCTGGGTACAAATGAGCGATAACGAAGAACAACCCTCAATGGAAGAAATTCTGGCGTCTATCCGTAAGATTATCTCGGAAGATCCAGAAGAGCCTGAAGTAGTGGAAGAACCCGCTGCTGAAGAGCCTGAGCCAAAGCCAGAACCGGAACCAGAGCCAGAACCAATGCCTGAGCCAGAACCGGAACCAGAGCCAATGCCAGAACCGGAGCCTGAGCCGGAACCAGAACCAGTCATGGAGATGGAACCGGAGCCAGAGCCTGAACCCGTCATGGAAATGGAGCCGGAACCAGAACCTGAGCCGGAACCAGAACCACTTGAGCTTATGGAAGAGTATGAAGAATACGAAGAAGAGGAGCCTTTGGAACTCATGGAAGAGTATGAAGAAGAGCCTCTTGTTCTAGAGGATGAGCGAATTATCTCTAATTATACGGAAGAAGTTGGGGTTGCATCGCTTGCGCATCTTGAAAATTCCATTCGAATGGGGCATTCAGGGGAAACACTGGAAGAAATTGTAAAAGGTCTTTTACGTCCAATGCTGAAAGTTTGGCTGGACGAGAACCTGCCTGAGATGGTAGAGCGCATGGTTCAAAGAGAAATTGACCGTATGGCTTCCGGTGCACGTCGAGTCTCCGATAGAGACGACTACTGATTTTGCACCGTTGAGAGTTAGCACGCCCCGCTGGGAGTTCTCTTAGCGGGGCGTTTTGTATTTGTAATTGATTAATTGGATTGAAGGCCAAAATGCTGGATAAAACATACGAACCTGCGACGGCAGAGGATAAACATTACGCCAAATGGGAACAGACTGGCAGTTTTAAACATGGACAGAATACATCCGAAGATGCATTCACCATCGTCATCCCGCCACCAAATGTCACAGGTAGTCTGCATATGGGCCATGCGTTGAACAACACATTACAAGATGTGATGATCCGCCATAAGCGTATGCAGGGACTTGATGTGCTTTGGCAACCAGGTACTGACCATGCGGGTATTGCAACGCAAATGGTTGTGGAACGTAAGCTTGGCGCGGAAGGCATCAAACGTCGTGATTTGGGACGTGAGAAATTCCTTGAAAAAGTATGGGAATGGAAAGACGAATCTGGCGGTACAATCATTAATCAGTTACGCCGTCTTGGTGCATCTTGTGATTGGAGCCGTGAGCGTTTCACCATGGATGAAGGTTTAAGTGCTGCCGTATTGGATGTATTTGTACGTCTTCATAAAGAAGGTTTGATTTATAAAGACAAGCGTCTCGTGAACTGGGATCCTGCCTTTGAGACTGCGATTTCTGATCTGGAAGTAATCCAGAAAGAAGTGCAGGGCAATATGTGGCACTTCAAATATCCTGTAGAGGGTGAAGACGGTGTATTCCTGACTGTCGCAACAACACGTCCGGAAACCATGTTGGGTGACTCCGGTGTTGCTGTTCATCCAGAAGATGAGCGTTATAAGCATTTGATCGGTAAAAACTGTATCCATCCTTTGACAGGCTTTAAGCTTAAAATTGTTGGTGATGATTATGCAGATCCAGAACAAGGTACTGGTGCGGTGAAAATGACGCCTGCTCATGACTTTAACGATTTCGAAGTGGGCCGTCGTCATAACCTTGAAATGATCAACGTGATGACACCAACTGCGCATATGAATGATGACGTGCCAGAAAAATACCGTGGCATGGATCGTTTTGAATGCCGTGACGCTGTTATCGCAGATATGGATGAGCTTGGTTTCTATGCAGGTAAAGAAGATCACGTGCATATGGTGCCTTATGGGGACCGTGGTGGTGTGCCGATTGAGCCTTATTTGACAGATCAATGGTTCGTTGATGCGAAAACCTTGGCGGAACCAGCAATTAAATCCGTTGAAGAAGGGCGAACAAAATTCGTTCCTGAAAACTGGACAAAGACATATTACGAATGGATGCGTAACATCCAGCCTTGGTGTATTTCCCGTCAGCTTTGGTGGGGGCACCAAATCCCGGCATGGTATGGCCCAGATGGTGAAACATTTGTTGAGAAAACAGAAGCAGAAGCTATTGCTGCTGCGGAAAAACATTACGGTAAGACAGTTGAGCTTACCCGTGATGAAGACGTTTTAGATACGTGGTTCTCTTCCGCGCTTTGGCCTTTCTCCACATTGGGTTGGCCAAATGATACGCCGGAATTGGTGGCAAAGCATTATCCAACAGATGTGTTGGTAACGGGGTTTGACATTATCTTCTTCTGGGTTGCCCGTATGATGATGATGGGCTTGAAGTTTATGGATACCGAACCATTCCATACTGTTTACGTTCACGCGCTTGTACGTGACGAACATGGCCAGAAGATGTCTAAATCCAAAGGCAACGTGATCGATCCGTTGGAATTGGTGGAACAATATGGTGCAGATGCGCTTCGTTTCACATTGACATCTATGGCAGCACCGGGCCGTGACATTAAGTTGGCGACTTCCCGCGTAGAAGGGTATCGTAACTTTACTACCAAGCTTTGGAATGCAGCACGTTTCTGTGAAATGAATGAATGCGTTGTAACCAACGATTTTGATCCAAAGGATGCGAAAGCAACTGTAAACCGTTGGATCGTAGGTGAGGTGGCAAAGACTCGTATCGAAATCGACCGTGCTCTTTCTTCTTATCGATTTAACGATGCAGCAAGCGTTGTTTATCAATTCGTATGGGGCACTTTCTGTGACTGGTATCTGGAATTAGCGAAACCGTTGCTAAACAGTGATGATGAAGCTGCAAAAGCAGAAACTCGCAAAGTTGCGGGTTGGGCTTTGGCACAAATCCTAAAACTAATGCATCCATTCACCCCATTTGTGACGGAAGAGATTTGGGAAAAATTAGGCGATAAGCCTGAAGAACTTTTGATTACGTCTGAATGGCCACAATATGGCGAAGACTTGATCAACGAAGATGTTGTGAAAGAAATGGAATGGGTGATCGGTATGATCACAGGTATCCGTTCTGTACGCTCAGAAATGAATGTACCGCCATCTGCACAAGTACCAATGATCTTGAATGGCGCATCTGATCAAGCTAAAGGTTGGCTGGAGACACATTGGGTATTGTTGAGCCGTCTTGCACGCGTCTCTGAATCTTCTGTCGATGCAGAAGCGCCAAAAGGTGCGCTCGAAATGGTTCATGACGGCGCAACAGTTGCCTTGCCGATTGCTGATGTGATTGACCTTGGCCAGGAAAAAACACGTCTTGAAAAGGCAATTAAAAAGGTTGAAGGGGAATTGAAGAAAATCTCTGGTAAATTGTCTAATGAGAAATTCTTGGCAAATGCCCCGGAAGCTGTTGTTGAAGAAAACAAAGCTCGTTTGGCGGCTGAACAAGATGCTTGTGACAAGTTAAAAGCTTCTTTGGAGAAAATCGTCGCGGCGATGTAATTTCTTTTAAAAGAAAATCTATCAAAGGCGTTATAGATTAATTTCTATAACGCCTTTTTCTTTTCTATTGAAAAATAACAAAAATATCTAAAAAACGTATTTTGTTAACTTTTATGTCGCAAATTTGATTAAAGTGGGCGCAAATTGTCGCAGAGCTTCGGGCGAGCTCCATTAGCGTAAGCGTCAGTTAACGAGATAATTCATTCAAGTAATAGCGCGCTTTACTAACGATAACCTATTGATAATTAGGAAGGATTCCTTATGTCTGATGATATGGCTCGCCTTGTAAAGTGGCATAATGGTGAAAAAGAATATTCCCCTTTTTCCGATGCAGAAATGGAACGTCGTCAAAATGATGTTCGTAAATGGATGTCTGAAAATGATGTAGATGCTTGTCTGTTCACATCTTACCATTGCGTCAATTATTATTCTGGTTTCACGTATTGTTACTTTGGTCGTAAATACGGCTTTGTTGTGGATCAAAATAACGCGACATCTATTTCCGCAGGTATCGACGGCGGCCAACCATGGCGTCGTACATTTGGTGACAATATTACCTATACTGACTGGCGCAAAGACAATTTCTTCTATGCGGTGCAAGGCCTTGTAAAAGGTGCTAAACGTATTGGTATTGAATATGACCATGTACATCTTGATTACTTACAGCAGTTAAAAGATGCATTACCAGGTGTTGAATTTGTTGATGTTGGTCAGCCATCCATGTGGATGCGCTCTATCAAATCTGCAGAAGAAATTAAACATATCAAAGAAGGTGCACGAGTTGCAGATGTTGGTGGTTTCGCTTGTGCAAAAGCAGTCGCAGCTGGCGTGCCAGAACATGAGGTTGCCATCGCAACAACCAATGCTATGATCCGTGAAATAGCAGGTAGTTTCCCATCTGTTGAATTGATGGATACTTGGACATGGTTCCAATCCGGCATCAATACAGATGGCGCGCATAACCCGGTTACAAATAAAAAGATCGAATCCGGTGATATTCTAAGCTTGAATACATTCCCGATGATCTTTGGTTATTATACCGCGTTGGAGCGCACGCTATTCTGTGACTACGTATCTGATGCGCATTTGGATCTTTGGGAAAAGAACGTAAAAGTGCATGAACGTGGTTTGGAATTGATCAAGCCTGGTGCAAAATGTTCTGAAATCGCAGCTGAGCTTAACGAAATGTATCGTGAGTGGGATTTGCTTCAATATCGCTCCTTCGGTTATGGACATTCTTTTGGTGTGTTAAGCCATTATTATGGTCGTGAGGCAGGTGTGGAGCTTCGTGAAGACATCGATACTGTTCTGGAACCGAATATGGTTGTTTCAATGGAGCCAATGATCATGATCCCGGAAGGTAATCCGGGTGCGGGTGGTTACCGTGAACATGACATTCTGGTTGTGGGCGAAGATGGTGCAGAAAACATCACCAAATTCCCATTCGGTCCGGAACATAA
This sequence comes from Curvivirga sp., assembly GCF_965219885.1. NCBI lineage: Bacteria > Pseudomonadati > Pseudomonadota > Alphaproteobacteria > Rhodospirillales > Aestuariispiraceae > Curvivirga > Curvivirga sp. The sequence continues at coordinate 380,271 of NZ_CBDCOT010000008.1, read as the reverse complement.
TATTATTAAAAACTAAGAATAAAAACCAAGACCCATCTAAGAGGTCGCAGGAAGCAAAAAGCCCGAGAAGAAATTCTCGGGCTTTTCGTATTATATACCTAACTTATCTAAATATAATTAACTGTTACGGATGTTATTCAGGAAACGGTCAACTTCGCGCATCATATTGGATGCCTGTTCAGAGAGTTCGTCTGAAGCATGTTTCACATCACGTGCTGCGCTGCCTGTTTCATTAGACCCAGTTTGAATGCTTTGCATGCGCATTGATACATCCTGCGTACTTGCAGAAGACAGCTGTACCTTACCTGTAATCGAAGAAGTGATATTTCGTTGATCATCCACTGCAACAGACACGTCGCTTGAAATTTGATCAATCTCATCAATTGTGCTGTGAATTTCTTCGATACTGCGAACCGTTGCACTTGTTGCTTCCTGCATTTCTTTGACCTGTGCACCGATTTGATCCGTCGCATTAGTTGTTTGATTAGCAAGCGATTTCACTTCATTCGCCACCACAGCAAAACCTTTGCCCGCATCACCCGCACGTGCGGCTTCGATAGTTGCGTTAAGGGCAAGTAGGTTTGTTTGATCTGCGATCTCACTGATTAAATCAACAACTTGCTCAATATCTTGTGCCGTTGTCGATAGTTTTTGGACCATTGTATTAGCTTGTTCAGCCTTGTTTACGGCATCATGGGCAATTTGTTGGGAGCGTGAAACCTGTGTATTGATATTTTCAATCGAGGCATTTAATTCACCTGTTTCTGCTTCAACCTGTTGTGCATTTTGGGTGGCTTGTTCGGAAGCTGCTGATACCTCAACACTTTGCGAATTTGTATCATCAGCCGTATGGGACATACTACTTGCCTGACTGGACATTTCTGTGGCTGCCGCTGACACGGCTTCAACAATACCTTTTACGCTTTCTTCGAAGTTATCTGCCAAGGCATGCATTGCCTGTCGCTTTTCTTCCTCGGCTAGCTTTTCACGTTCCACTTGCTCCGCTTGAAGACGTTGACGGTCTTCAATACCTTGACGGAAAACATGTAAAGCGCGTGTGATATCACCGATTTCATCTTTGCTTGGTTTTGGTATTTCGATATCTGTTTGGTCTTGACTTAAACGTTCACTAATCGCTGTTAAGTTTATTAACGGCTTAACGATTTGCAGACGCGCAAGTAATAGAGACAACACCAGTAAAACCAAAGAAACGACAGAAGCAGTAATGATGATCATATTTTGAAGTTCAGATGCTTTTGCACTTTCTTCTTCGATATAGGTCATATTGGTTTCGTTACTGACCATTAATATCTGTTCAATTGCGATTTCTAGGATCTCTGCGGTTTTATTAATGCGATCAACCATCGCATTCAAAACAGGAGTTTCGTTATAAAGGAAGCTACTATTTGCTTCTTCAAAACGATAAACACCCAATAAATCAAGCGTACGATCGTTGGCAGATTCATATTGAGCGAAGAGAGCAGGAATGGTGACAAGGCTGCGTTGGATATAATAAACAGATTTTGCTAACTCACTATCTGTATTGTCCCCGTAGAGTGCATCCAGAATGATAGGAAGTTCAGTTAAAGCATCAATCTTAGTTGATAACTCCTTAATGCCATCTTGTAGTTTTACTCTATTGGCCTTAATTGTTTTAGCGTTTTCGCTATCTCGCAGAACAAGTGTATTTTGATGTTCGCCTAGAAATCCATTTAACACACCTAACGTTTTGGTCATTTGGCCTTCAAGCTGAGTGATAATTTGAGTCTGTTTAGCTGTTGCTGCAAGATTGTCACGTTTGGATTGGAAGAGATCATCAATGATGTTTCCGTTCCATAAATTGGAGACAGCAGTTGCTGCGCCGGTCAATAGAATTACCAAAATAATAAGCCCACCAAGCTTGGTGGTGATACTTTGATACCAGTGTTTCTCATTTGTGTTTTCAGTCATATCGCCCCCTTAAGATGCTTCAGCTGCGGCATCTTCCATGGCGAAGATGATGTCATATGCGAAGACTAGCTGTTTATACACATCAGCCGGTGTACGATTGCTATCAACTTCAGGAATTACGAGGGGGGCCTTGTCACCTACGGCAATTTTGAGCGCAACAAGATCTGCAATAATAGTTTTTAAAACCGCAATTGTATCATCGCTTGTAGCTTTCCCATCTTTTGGATCTGGTACAGCAACACCACCTGGAATATCCTTCTTAAGATATTCGGTTTGATAATATTGAAGTTCTGCGGCTACAGATAAAGCATAAAGATAATTATCATTTGGACGTTTATCTTTTTCTACTTCTGTATTGGGACGTGGTAGTAAGACTTTTTGATGCTTTGCTATCTGTTTTACGATACTCAACAATAGAGTCGCATATTGATAACTATCGCCTGGTTCTTGACCCGGCAGGCCTAGAGATTTCAACTGTTGTTCGATCTTTAAAAGGGCCACGTAGATACTGTCCGTTGATCCGTCAACGGTCATAAGTTCATCAGGCTTACTTTTTATATTATAAACAACATTTAGTTCATCTAGACTCTCCATCTGAGCATTCAGGATATTTTCAATATCAGCTTCGTTCCATGCTTTTAACTCAAGCGGGGACATGTCTTTTATAGGTAAGCCATTGATAATTCTTAACAGATTAATATGCGCAGAATTCGTTCTTGCTTGCACATAAACATGTCTCAAACTGCGTGGTTGAACTTGAAATTCTGTATTTACGAATTGTATGTAATCTGCTTGTTGTAATTGATTGATATGCGCAGAGATTTTTGATGTGAGTTGAGCAACGGAATTGAGATCCGCGGCCTGTGATATGGTAGATAGCCCACCAATACATAGAAGGCTGCCCGCAAAAAGTAATTTTTTCACCCTGAGTTTCCTGTGAATTTATATGTCAAAAATTTTTATTATTACGACAATTATGAGACGTTTATTTGCTAATTGCAAATAAATGAATAAAAAATCATTTCAAATTTTATCTAATTTACGTATTCCGATATTCAACTTGTATTTGAGTTAGTTGAAAAATCTGAAATGTTAATTACTTTGAAGTGTGAATATGCTGACTTGTATTCCACTCGGAATCCTGACCATATAATGCCGGATCGGATTTCTATAGAGGAAAAAGAATGGCAAAACTGCATTTTTATTTTTCAGCAATGAATGCTGGTAAAAGTACGATCTTGCTACAATCAAGTTATAATTACCAAGAGCGCGGCATGAATACGTTAATTTTTACAGCTGCGCTAGATGATCGATATGGAATCGGAAAAGTAACATCGCGGATTGGGTTAGAAGCGGACGCTGTGATCTTTAAAACTGTGGATGATCTATTATCGATTACCAAAGAACGTCATTCAGATACGCCACTTTCCTGTGTTCTGGTGGATGAGGCCCAGTTTTTAACTAGGCAACAGGTATTGCAGTTATCCGATGTTGCAGACCATATGGGCATTCCAGTGATTTGTTATGGATTACGTACAGATTTTCAAGGTCAACTATTTCCGGGAAGTGAGGCTTTATTAGGTCTTGCGGATGAGATGCGTGAAGTGAAAACGATTTGCCACTGCGGAAGCAAGGCAACTATGGTTGTGCGCTATGATGACAAGGGCAACCCTGTAAAAGCCGGAGATCAAGTAGAGATTGGTGGTAATGATCGATATGTATCCATGTGTCGAAAACATTGGAAAGAAACATTAGGTATATAAATGAAAAGGCCGGAATTTCCGGCCTTAATCGTTATTTTATGATACTTTAACTTTGCGACCCAAGCCGTCATACATATCAAGCATATTTTCGTACCATTCATTCACACTATCATCATCTTTTAAGAACTTCTTAGTAGAAGAAGCACGTGCAAACATGAAACATCCCATCAGGATATAATCTGCATAACCCGGTGTGTCACCAGATAAAAATGGTTGTGTTTTGAGCATCATTCTTACTGGGGTAAGATTATTGAACAATGTTTGAATTTGTTCATCATCATATTTTTGAAATTCTTCCAGTTTACTGCCGACACGTTTTTCTCGTGTTTCACGGAAGTACTCTTTGTCGCCTTCATCTAATCCTTCAAAGATATCAAGTATAATCATACGAAATATTACAGCCATAATCTGGGTGTTTGCCCATGATTCAATGAGGCGTGCTTGACCGATCGCAACATCTGATCCCATTAATTTGGGAGCATCTGGATAAGCTTCGTCCAGATATTTGGCGATTTCAAAGCTGTCAGATACTGAAGTATCACCGTCGTCAATGACTGGAACTGTGGGTGAACCAGAATGTGCAATCGCTGATTTTTCGGTGAACCGGATAAAGTCAGTTTCTGGTGTGATCCCTTTATGGGCAATTGCATATTTTACCCGCCAGCAATAAGGGCTAAAGCGTCGATTGCTATCTGCACCTGCAAGTTCGTATAATTTCATAGACATTTTATGAATTCTCCTGAAATCCGATAATCTTTTAGTTTATGTTTAAATTTGATCTCACGGTAACGAAATGACTCAAATTTATCCAGTTCAAATTAACCCTTTGATGGCTATCTAATTTTTTATGGGAAAAAATGTTGATGGCTGTTGCCACCTAAGTGAAAATACTCGAATATGCTAATAAATAAAAATTATGGCAGGAAATAATAATGCATCGTAAAGGTGCTACATTTTGGGATAAAAATCTATGAATAGTAAGTCAGGGATCGGTGGCAGTTTACCTGAAACCTTTGCTGAACGCGGATATTCCGTACCCTTTACAACATCTGTCTTGGAACATTTACGCGTTCGCGTAGGAAGAGAAGGGGGGCTGGAGGCATTATTACCAGGTCTTTCCGGTGGTAAAGGTACCTATATTATCCCTTGGTCTGACTTACCTGATGTTATCTCCATGAGTTTACATGACCGATCATTATATAAAAAAATGAATGAACTGTCTTCGCATACCCCTGATAGAATTCGCCAAACCGCACTGGAAGTACAACAAGATGGATATGATGGACCTGATGTAGCTGAAGCAGCCACTAATGCCATTCAAAAAGATCATGAAATCAGTTTGATGACCAATTTCACTTTGGTTTCCGAAGCTGTTCGACAAGTTGGTGACGGTGTTGAATACACGCCTATGGATCTCATCGACGAAGAAAATATGAAAAAAGCACGTGCGTCTGTCAAAAACTATGCTGATAAGTTAGGAATGTCGACGCAAGATATGATGGATATTTTGACGACGTGGGCAGATACAAGTGCAGCCGTAGGATCACCAGGTGGGGATCATCCAGGATATTTGATGCGAACGGTCTCTGATCTTGCGCGTATGAGCGCGGAAATGTCTGATTGGGCGGAAGAAGAAATGCCGGAAACTGTTATTTTGGTTCAGCAAATTATAGATGCGGCTGAAATGGCAGGACGATTGGCCTATGAAGAAATTGAAAGCATGCAGCAGCAAGCTTCCTCCATGTCTACAGTTTTATCCAGTTGGAATATGAATTTACGACGCTTGCAAGATTCAGTTGCTAAAATTGCCAGTATTTTGGATGGTTGGGACCGTGTTACTCAAAAATGGGATCATGTGAAAGAGGGATTCCGCCATCAGCAACGCGATATGGTTGGTGAAGCAGTACAACATTTGCCGCTATTACCGGCGGAAGTTTTGAATATGAATCAGCAAGTGATCTGGCAAAAAATCACATCTGAGCAAAATCGCCTCTTAACGGAAAATGGAGCTGTTGATTTTGAAGATTTTGATGAAGTTGAGGGGGATATCGAAGAGTTTATGCAGCCACAATCTGCCTGGACCTGATCCATCTCAATGCTTGGTATAAGGATTGCATTGAAAATCATAATAATATTAAAGAATTAAGGGGTATGTGATTGATGGAAATCAGTCAGGATAAAAAAGATGCACTTCGGGCATTTTTATCTCAATTAGGTGAAAGTCAATTGGTTTTGCTTGTATCCGCTATGGATTACGCACGCAGCCATGGAGCCGAAGATATTCCTTATGAATTTATCTTGTCGGTCTTGCGACCAACTCTTTTTAGAATTCGTCCTCCACGTAATGGCACGGCTCAGCGAATTTTATGTAATCCATTTGAAGATTTGTTGATACCGCGTGACCCGAAAGTAAAAAAGGAAACAATGATTGCCCGTGCCTCATTGCAGCCCGTGTGGGAGTGGCTTCAAATTGAGGGTGGAACAGCTTTTCAAGATATATGTGAAAAATGTGAAAAGGCATTAACGAAAGAGGATCTTGATAAACGTTGGGACGCACAAGTTAAGCTTTGGCAGGCAGCTGTTGAGTTAATGAGAAATGCACTAAAAAAGGCAGATGAAAGTGCTGCTAACGCCAATGAACTTTTGAAGAAACTTGGCGGTGCGACGCGACTGGAAGATATGGAAGAAATGAGCCATGTTCTTTCTGTTGCGCCAGAACTGGAAACGTTAAAGAAGAAATTACCAGTTAAGCCAATTTCCAAGTTTTTGGATGGTCACATTACGTCCGTAAAAAATTGTTATAATGATACCGCAGATAGTCAGCCAGGTGAGGAAAGCTGGATTATTGTTGCAGCGATGCGTCGCTTGCTGAAACAAGCCGATATTTTGAAAGTTGTGAAAAGTATCAGCCCTGATGGTGATGATTCGATTGTGGCGATTAGTGATCTTGCCAAAGTCGGAGACGTTGTAATTGGTGATTTAGAAGAATTGGTACAACAGATTGACGCTATGGCATCAGAAGGCGGTACTGAAGAAACTTTACTTGGTTTGATTAAGGAATATGTGAAAACTTTTGAAGCAATTACGATGAATCTAAATATTCGTCGTGACGGAGCCTGGGGACAAAGGTTATTTACAACCCGAAAAGTCGTATCCGATGCTTTGACCCGAACTATTCTGGCACAAGCTCCTGAAAAACTGAAAACAGCGTTGAAACAACGTAGTGTGAAAGCTGGGCGTACAAAACGAACTATAAGTGATTTACGTGCTGATTTAGATCCGGAAGCATATCGCATGGCACGAAGTGCTGCGCGCTCTATGAAAGAAAGCCTTCGTATTGCTGATAAAATTGGAATGATGAGTAATGCACGTTCTGTGGCAAATGGAATGGTTGACCAATTAGAAAAGTTTTCAGATCAATTATTAGAAGATATTCATACAGTGCCCGCAGATTATAAGAAACGTGCGCGTGATCATGTGATTATGATTGCTCATCTTATGGAATTTCTTGTTGATTCGGAACAGGCCGACTTCTTTTTACGTCGGGCAATGCGTCGAATTGACGAATCTGAAGGTTAGGAAGCGCAGTTTTCTTATTTTAAATACGGATCATCTCGATAATCCCTCAGAAATCTTGACTTTTCTCTTGTCACATGGTCCTTTCGGGCTAGATTGGCCTGTCACTTTGTCAGGCGTTGATAGCAATTGAAATACGTTATCTAAATAATAAATTTACCATTAAAGGATTTGTATAAATGACATCTGCATTTGTATTTCCCGGTCAGGGATCTCAAGCGGTTGGAATGGGTAAAGAACTTGCAGACGCTTTCCCGGCAGCACGTGAAGTTTTCCAAGAAATTGATGAGGCTTTGGAGCAAAATCTTTCTCGTTTGATGTGGGAAGGCCCCGGGGAAGATTTAACTTTAACTGAGAATGCTCAACCTGCATTGATGTCTGTTAGTTTGGCTGCGTTGCGTGTTTTGGAAAGTGAAAGTGGTAAATCTCTTTCAGATATGTGTTCTTTGGTGGCTGGACATTCTTTAGGTGAATATTCTGCATTGGCAGCCGCACGTTCTTTGACAATCAGTGACGCTGCGAAATTATTGAAGCTTCGCGGGCAATCCATGCAGGCAGCTGTGCCTGTAGGTGAAGGTGCGATGGCAGCTGTTCTTGGTCTTGATTTAGATGCTGCTGAAGCTGTTGCAGCTGAAGCTGCGCAAGGTGAAGTTTGTACAGCTGCAAATGATAATGCACCGGGGCAGGTTGTTCTCAGTGGTGCGAAAGCCGCGATCGAGCGTGCTTTGGTGATTGCCAAGGAAAAAGGCGCAAAACGCGCTGTTTTATTACCTGTATCTGCACCATTCCATTGTGCAATGATGCAACCTGCGGCAGACAAGATGGCAGAGGCATTGGCATCTGCAGATATTCAAGCGCCTTCTGTCCCATTGGTTGCCAATGTCGTTGCAGAAAAAATCATTGATCCGTCTCGTATTCGCGACTTACTTGTAGAGCAGGTCTGTGGTCGTGTGCGTTGGCGTGAATCAGTATCTTATATGAAAAATCAAGGTGTTGAGCAGTTGGTCGAAGTTGGGGCAGGTAAAGTCCTAAGCGGCCTTGTTCGCCGTATTGAGCGCGATATGACTGGTGTGAATGTTGGAACACCTGCTGACGTTGAAGCGTTTTTAAATAGTTTATAATTTTGTAATTACCTTTGAACCTTAAGAATAGGGGAAAGAATATGTTTGATTTAAAAGGTAAATGTGCCCTTGTAACAGGTGCATCCGGTGGTATTGGTAATTCCATCGCTAAAGCCCTTCATGCACAAGGAGCAACTGTTGCTTTGTCCGGTACACGTGTGGAGCCATTAGAAGCATTGAAAGCTGAGTTGGGTGAACGCGCTTTTGTCACACCTGCGAACTTGTCTGACATGGAATCCGTTGTGCAATTGGCAAAAGATGCCGAAGAAGCAATGGGCGCTATCGATATCTTGGTAAATAATGCAGGTTTAACTCGTGACAACCTTGCAATGCGTCTTAAAGATGAAGATTGGGATTCTGTATTGGATGTCAATTTGAAAGCCGCTTTCAAGCTATCACAAGCTTGTCTTCGAGGCATGATGAAACGCCGTTATGGCCGAATCGTTGGTATTACTTCTATCGTTGGGGTCACAGGTAACCCAGGCCAAACAAACTATGCTGCATCTAAAGCTGGTATGATTGGTATGTCAAAATCTTTGGCACAAGAGGTTGCAACACGGGGAATCACTGTAAACTGCGTCGCGCCTGGTTTCATTGCCACACCAATGACAGATGCATTGAATGAAGACCAACAAGCGAAGATTAATGCGCAGATTCCTGCGGGCCGTATGGGTACTGTAGATGAAATCGCATCTTCCGTTGTATATCTTGCTTCTGAAGAAGCTGCATATATGACAGGTCAAACATTACATGTGAATGGTGGCATGGCGATGATCTAGGTATTAGGTGATTGAAGCTGGCTGAATTTTTTTGTCTTAAAGGTCTGGTCAGTTTCGATCTTCTATGCTAAACACCCGCGCTGTCGACTGCAGTTTCATGAATTTGAAACATTGTAAGGCAGACGGAATTAATTTTATCACCTTGGGATTTTGCCCAAACTATAGAAGAGTAAGGATTAGGTTCATGAGCGACGTTGCAGAACGCGTAAAGAAAATCGTAGTTGATCACTTGGGCGCAGATGAAGCCAAGGTTACAGAAGCTGCTAGCTTCATCGACGACTTGGGTGCAGACAGCTTGGACACAGTTGAATTGGTAATGGCTTTCGAAGAAGAATTCGGTTGCGAGATTCCTGATGATGCTGCTGAGAACATCCAAACAGTTGGTGATGCAGTTAAATTCATCTCCGAAAACCAAGGTTAATTTGACCTAATCGTTTTCGATACTGTTTAAACGGCGCGTCGGTGAAAACCTTGACGCGCCGTTTCAGTTTTCTAAATATATTTTTGTGATGTAATATGGTTTGATTGGCAGATTTGATTCTAGACAGGAATCAGGTCAATATCACAAAAATTTCATCAAAAAGGGCTGTTTCTATACTTTTCCCTTTAAGATGATTATTCTATAAAATCATGTTTCAGACTATTTAAAGATCAATAAAGTGAAGCGAAAATGAAAAGACGCGTTGTTGTAACTGGTTTAGGGATTGTTTCTCCGCTTGGCAGTGGTATCGATCATGTATGGAATTCTATTACCAATGGTAAGTCAGGCTTACGCAAAGTAGAACATATGGACCTCTCTGACATGCCATGTCAGATCGCAGGCGTAGTTCCACGTGGTGATGGAAGCAATGGTACATTTGATGTTGATTCTTTTGTTGATAAAAAAGAACAACGCAAAATGGATACATTCATCACCTTTGGTATGGCTGCGGGTATTCAGGCTGTGCAAGATTCTGGATGGATGCCAACAGAAGAAGAAGATCTTAATCGTACAGGCGTTATGATTGGTTCCGGTATTGGTGGCTTACCTGGTATTGCTGATGGTACAACTCTATTGAACGAACGTGGCCCGCGTCGTATTAGTCCGTTTTTTATTCCTGCTAACCTGATTAACTTGGTAAGTGGATATCTATCAATTAAATATGGCTTCCGTGGTCCGAACCATTCTGTAGTGACAGCTTGTGCAACAGGTACACATGCAATCGGTGATGCATCTCGTATGATCGAATATGGCGATGCTGATGTAATGATCGCTGGTGGTGCTGAATCTGCAATTAGTCGTATTGGTATTGCTGGTTTTGCTTCTGCACGCGCATTATCCACAAGTTATAACGATTCGCCTGAAGAAGGGTCTCGCCCTTGGGATCAAGGCCGTGATGGTTTCGTGATGGGTGAAGGTGCAGGTGTTGTTGTTCTGGAAGAATACGAACATGCCAAAGCACGTGGTGCAAAAATTTACGGTGAAGTACTTGGTTATGGTATGTCTGGTGACGCTTATCATGTAACAGCACCTGCATCCGACGGTAACGGTGGGTATCGTGCGATGGAAGCGGCACTTCGCAATGCTGGTAAAAACGCAGACAGCATCGATTACATCAATGCACATGGAACATCCACACCATTAGGCGATGAAATTGAACATGGTGCAGTGAAACGTTTACTTGGTGATCATGCTATGAATGCAGCCATGTCTTCTACCAAATCTTCTATTGGTCACTTGTTAGGTGCCGCTGGTGCGGTTGAAGCGATATTTGCCTTAAAAGCAATTGAAACTGGTGTTTGCCCTCCGACATTGAACCTACATAATCCTTCGGAAGGTTGTGATATGAACCTTGTGCCACATACAGCACAAGAACGTGATGTGGATGTAGCGATTTCCAATAGCTTTGGTTTCGGTGGCACCAATGCGTCTCTCGTTATGGGTAAAGTATAAGTGCATTTGAGGATCGAGTTTTAATGAAAAAGAAACTCCTGATCCTTTTAACTATTTTATTAGGCGCTATCGGGCTAGGGCTCGGTGGCGTCTATCTTTATGTGGATGCAAAAATCCATGAAGTCGGTCCTTTGATGGAAGACGTGACCGTTATTGTGCCACGTGGACAAGGCGTTCGTGCTATTGGGCAAGCTTTGCAAGAAGCAAACGTAATCCATGACGAAAGATATTTTACCTTACAGGCTCGTCTTAGTGGCGCCCATAAGCTTCTAAAAGCCGGGGAGTATAGATTTACACCAGGAATGAATATTCCTGACATTCTAGCGCATTTGAGCAGTAATGATACGGTTGTCAGATCAATTACAATCCCGGAAGGGCTTACTAGTCGGGAAATCGTTGATCTTTTATATGCTGAAGAGGCGCTTAAAGGTGATGTCTCAGAAATGCCAAAGCAGGGAAGCCTGCTACCTGAAACATATCATTATAACTTAGGGGATACACGTGAAGACATTCTTGGGCGTATGCGGATATCTTTGGAACAATCTCGTGCTAAATTGATGCAGTCTGCTCGCCTTCATGAACTACCCTATAAAACATGGGATGAGGTTTTGATACTCGCTTCTATCGTTGAAAAAGAAACAGCTGTTGGCGCAGAACGCCCACAAGTCGCATCAGTTTTCGTCAATCGCCTTAAAAAAGGAATGCGATTACAATCCGATCCAACGGTTATCTATGCCCTGACCGAAGGTTTAAAACCTTTAGGACGCAGTCTGACACGACAGGATTGGAAGGTGGATCATCCTTATAATACATATGTTATTAAGGGTTTACCTCCAGGCCCTATTGGGAACCCCGGTTTGGATTCGATTAAGGCTGTTTTGAACCCGTTACAAACGGACTATTTATACTTTGTTGCTGATGGATCTGGCGGCCATGCTTTTGCTAAGACTTTGAAAGAGCATAACCGAAATGTTGCAGCATGGCGGAAATTCAAAAAACAACAACAGAACTAAAGTTACCCTTTCTCTTCTTTGGATAGGCTCAATATCTTTAATGCCCAACCGCTTGGCAAGGTGCGGAAGAACCAGCTGATCAAGCGCATCTGCCATGGAAATGCAATGATCGTTTTCTTAGCTTCAATTCTGCTTGTTATAATGTCAGAAGCCTTTTCGGCCGTCATAAAGAAAGGCATCGGAAATTTGTTTCGATCGGTAATTCGTGATTTTACAAAACCCGGAAAAACTACGGATAAATGAATATCGATTGACTTTAAACTTGGTGATAGAGCTTCTGCATAGGCCTTAACAGCTGCCTTAGAAGCAGAATAAGCAGGGGCGGTGGGGAGGCCTCTATATCCTGCAAGGGAACTTACGACAGATATTGATCCACCTTTTGCTCTCATCAGATCTATCGCAGGGTGTATGGTGTTTAATACACCATTTAAATTTACATCAAAAATTGTTCGGGCTGTATCCTCATAGTCATGATCACGGGGGGATATGTCCCCGATAGCAATGCCTGCATTTGCGATAACAATATCTAGATGTGAGAGGGAGGATATCCAGCCTCGCATTTGCATTTGATCCGTCACGTCGATGACTTTTGTATTCACGTATGCCCCTAATGATTCGCAAATCTCTCCGATTTCAGATAAACGATCTTTGTTTCTACCTGATAGATAAAGGATGTGACCATCTTTGGCATAATTTTGGGCAATCGCAGCCCCTATACCACTGCTTGCACCGGTAATCAGGATATGTTTTTTAGGATTTTTCATCTGCTATCCAAGTAAGGCGGTTGTTGTCATTCGCAAGCTTGTTTATACATGATGCTACTGAAATTAAAAGAAAGGCCGTCTTATGGGCTTACAAAGCATGACAGGCTTTGCTCGTATATCCGGGCAAAATGATAAGTTTCAATGGGCGTGGGAATTACGTTCTGTAAATAGTAAGGGGTTGGATTTACGCCTTCGTATCCCATCAGGCTGGGAACGATTAGATCCGATCGTACGTGCAGCTGTACAAAAAACATTCAAACGCGGATCTGTTTCGGTAAATTTGGATTTAAAGCCTGTTGCTGGACAACAGTTGGTTGAGATTAATAAAACACTATTAACTCAGTTGGTAGAAACATGTAAGGAACTGGGTGAAGAACCGCGTGTTGATCGTTTGTTAAACGTACGTGGCGTATTGGAGCAATCTGATGAAAAGTCTGATGCTGCTAATGATAAAACTCTTCAACAGGAAATTATTCAGTCATTAAATGAAGCATTACAATCTTTGAAAGCACATCGCTTGGAAGAGGGAGCTCGCACTAAGGATATGCTTGAAACCCATTTAGAACGTATTTCTCAGTTGGTTTTGGACGCGACAGCTTCGGCGGGGGCACAACCTGATGCGATCCGTCAAAAGATAGATGGACAAATCACTGAATTGCTTTCTAAACGAGATGATATAACAGAAGAACGATTGTCACAGGAAGCTGCGTTATTAGCGGTAAAGGCCGATGTACGTGAAGAGATTGATCGTTTAAACGCGCATATTAAGGCATGTGGTGATCTTTTATCACAAGGAGCCGTTATTGGCCGTAAATTAGACTTTCTATGCCAAGAGTTTAATCGCGAAGCGAACACTCTATGTTCAAAATCTGCAGATATACAACTAACTCAAACAGGTTTGGAATTAAAAGCAACGATTGATCAATTGCGCGAACAAGCAGCAAATGTTGAATAAAAACACAAACTTTGGATAGAGGAAAATATGAGTAACGACGCTATGAAAATTAATCGCCGTGGCTTGATGTTAGTATTATCTTCGCCATCAGGAGCGGGAAAATCAACAATTGCACGTGAGATTCTAGCAACGGATCCAGATATTCAGTTATCTGTCTCTGCAACAACACGCGCAAAACGTCCAGGTGAAGTGGCCGGTACGGATTATCATTTTGTCGATAAAACGGAATTTAACTTGATGGCAAATCGTGGTGAATTGTTAGAGCATGCAAAAGTGTTCGACAATTACTATGGCACTCCTAAAAAACCAGTTATGGATGCTTTAGAAGCTGGCAAAGACGTGATGTTTGATATCGATTGGCAAGGAACCCAGCAATTGTCAGATCATGCGGAAAAAGATTTAGTTAGAATTTTTATTCTTCCACCATCTGTACAAGAGTTGGAACGTCGCCTTCATTCTCGCGCCCAAGATACTGCTGAAGTTGTAGCTAAGCGTATGGCAAAAGCATCTGATGAAATGAGCCATTATCCTGAATATGATTGGGTGATTGTAAATTACAATTTACCGGAAAGTATTACACAGGTGCGTTCTATTTTAACATCGGAACGTTTAAAACGTACTCGCCAAGTCGGACTTGGGGATTTCGTGAAACGTCTACGCCACGAAGTATAGAAAGAATTCAGGCCTGAGATAATCTCAGGCCTTTTTCATTTCCTCATAAATTCTTGCAAGCGTGCAAAATTCTTCAAGCGATACGTTCTCAGCACGAATTGTCGGATCAATTCCTGCTTCTGTTAGCAAGGCTTCTACATCGATATTTAATAACTTTAAAGAACGACGTAGCATTTTACGGCGTTGATTGAAGGCTGCGGCTGTGACCGTCTCCAATGTATCAATTGTGCAGGGATATCTTGGCTCTGCAAGTGATCGTAAGCTAACGACAGCAGATTCCACTTTCGGCGGTGGCGTAAAGGCGCGCGCAGGTAAAATAAATTCTAAACGAGTATCACAACACCAATTGGCGAGTACTGCTAAACGTGAATAGTTTTTATCATTCTCAGTTGCGACAATACGTTCTGCCACTTCCTTTTGGAACATAAGGGTCATTTGCTTAAAGGCATGGGCATTTTTCAACCAGCTAATAAGTAAAGGTGTTGCAACATTATAAGGAAGATTTGCAACAATACGTCGCGGTGCTTCGCCTAAACTTGGAATATCTACTTCAAGAGCATCTCCTTCGATGACGTGTAAACGACCACCAGATGCCTTATTAATTTCTGACAAGATATCGCGTGTACGGTCATCTTTTTCTATCGCATAAAGATTTTGTGTTCCCTCAAGGAGTAATGCACGTGTTAAACCGCCGGGACCGGGTCCTACCTCAATGACACACCCTTCATTAAGAGGAGCTGCACAACGGGCAATTTTACGTGTTAAATTCAGATCAAACAGGAAATTTTGACCAAACTTTTTTTGCGCAGATAGCCCGTGATTAGAAATTACCTCTCGTAGAGGAGGAAGATCATCAACTGTGTCAGTCATATTGTTATTTCTTATTTCTGTTGAGCTTTGGCCATAGTATAGGCCATCTTGATTGCATTAATAAAGCTAGATGGATTGGCAATGCCTTTCCCTGCGATATCCAGTGCGGTTCCATGATCTGGTGACGTGCGGATAAATGGAAGTCCAAGTGTCACATTTACACCACCATGAAAATCGAGCGTTTTAATAGGTATAAGCGCTTGGTCATGATACATACAGATCGCAAGGTCATAGTTTGCGCGAGCTTCTGCATGGAACATTGTATCAGCGGGAAGAGGGCCAAAAGCATTAATGCCTTTGTTTTTAAGTGAGGTAATTGCAGGTGCGATTATTTCCTCATCCTCATGGCCCATTTTCCCACTTTCACCTGCATGTGGATTGAGGCCTGATATTGCTAGGCGCGGCTCGTTGATATCATACAGGTCCTTCAGCGCTTTGTGAGCAATTTCAGCTGTATAGATAATTTTCTCTGTTGTTAGGTCATCAATAGCTGTTTTTAAGGATTGATGAATAGTGACAGGAATAACACGTAAACTGTCACAAGCTAACATCATAATAGATGGTTTATTTTCACCACCTAGCGCCGCTAAATATTCAGTATGACCGGGGTATGCAAACCCGACTTCATATAGTGCTGCCTTGTGAATAGGATTGGTGACTACCGCAGCAGCTTTTCCCTGAATGGTATGTTGAACTGCAATAGAAATTGAATCCAAAACGGTCTGTCCATTGGCCGAATTTAACTTACCAAAGATAGCTTCTTCTTTTAGAGGTATATCCAAAACAGGAAGAGCGTTTTTAAAAAGATCAATTGCTTCACTCGGATCTTGAATAGGATGAATTGGCACATCTAAGTCAATATAATCATTAACGTTCCGAAGGCGATTAATATTATCCAAACAATAAAAAGGTGTTGGTTGGTCTTTCAATTTGAGCCAAGCTTTGAGACTTAACTCTCCGCTGATACCAGAAGGGTCTCCCATTGTTATGGCTATTGGACGCATCAGAGATCTCTTAGTTTCGGATATCAATAAACGCAGCATTGCGAAGATCACGCAAACGCTGGCGAGCTAGAATATCTAGTTTCGCATTGAAGAGCTGTTTACGAATATCCCGACGTGACGGTAAGTTTGATTGTGGTTCCTTTCGGGTACATACAGTCAAAAGGATAACAGCATTTTGCACAGGAATAGGTGAGGTGGATTGATTAACTTTCAAATCTTTCACTTGAGCTTGTACTGTTTCGGATAAATCACGTAAGAGAATTTTACTTGTCTGTGTACTGCTAATATCTGCGTTACTTTCAGCTAATTTAACTGCTGCTTCACATGAATTGATTTGGGATTTTAAAGCGTTCATCTGACCAAGAACTACATCACGTGACGTAGACGTAGTTGGCGCACCTAACTGCACAAGTCCTAGCTCTGTCTTGCCAATGTCACCTGCTAAATTACGTTCATCGGTAACTTGAAAAAGAAATAATCCAGTTAAGGTTTCTATAGGGTCTGAAATCTGGCCAATTTTTAAAGCTTGTACCTTTGAATCAAGTTCTTCTGGAAGCTGGCCCGGGCTTAACCAGCCTCTATCTCCACCTAATTGCGCGGAATTGGATTTGGAATAGTTACGTGCAATTGTGGTAAATGTAGACCCTTCTTCCAGCTCTTTCTTCAGTTCTAGCGCTAATGCTCTTGTATCTGATTCCAATTCAGCGCCATCGAACGGTAAGTAAATTTCGAAAATACGCTTTTGTGACTGATTTTGTTGAGTAGCGATATTATCAAGTTCATCGTCCACTAAATCTTCTGTAATCCGAACATTACGTCTCAGATTTCGAGAAACAAAACGTCCCCAGGATAAATCTGCCGTAACACGATCTCTTAAAGTTTGCGCATCAATGTTATTTGTTTTTAGCAAAACAGGCAACTGACCTTTTGGTAGGTTGTTGCGTGCTTCTAATTTGCTGATTTCTTTATCGATTTGAGAGGGAGCAATGGTTATGTTGCTCTCTTTCGCAGATTGAATTTTAAGTTTTTCGTCAATAAGTGCACGTAATGCCTGACTTCGGATTCGTTTCAATGCTGCTTGGTCTGGCTGAGCCTGAGTAGAGAAAATTAAGAAACGCATGCGATTTTGCAGATCATAAACTGTAATTACATCTTCATTAACGATTGCCGCAATTTTCAAAGATTGTGCATCACTATCCTTTAATGAAAATGGTAAAATAAACAGAGAGATAATAAATAATGATAGAATTTTTCGCATGATATTTTCTAATTTACTAAGTTAGTTAGGAACGTAACCGGAAATGTCTTGGTTAATTTCTCCAAGTGTTTTGAATGTAAGCTTTAGCATAACGGTATCTGATGGTCCATCCACCCCGTCATTGGTAAAATCACGTACATAGCTGGTATTAAAAATGAAGCATTCGTCTTCGTAAATAAGTGATAATCCAGCATATCGCGAATCGCTGCCTAACAAATCATATAACCAATATCCGGTTGTACGCCAATAATCGTCAATACCTACAGAAGCACTTAGATAACTTTCTTCAATAGCTGTAGAGCTAGGATCTTGAGTTTGATCAATATCCGTGTAACGCGCATTGAAATAAGTGTCGTCAGTGCCCAAGCGGAACTGAGCTTCATTCCGATTTAAGCTTAAATTTTCCCGATCAGCTCTAAAGCGGTAAGTGACATTAAAATAGTCAACTGGTTTAATCGTTAATGCACCAAAGTAATCCGATGCACCTTCATCAATGCCTGTCTCTTCAAATAATGTTTGATCTTCACTAAAACGATAATATTGAGCAACGGTAGATTCAATTGCCAGTCCATCATCGAAATAATGTCCCATCCGGAACCCGTATGAAGTACGTGTTCCTGTTTCCATACGATCAATGCCTGGTGTCATGTCATCCTGAAACAAACTGGTTTCATCTTGCTCAACGACTAAGCTATCATCATTTCGAATATCTCGATCATACCCACTATTGGGTGAAGCATAAATCCCCGCAATAGGTTCAATTACCTGTGAACCAGACTCTACGCTACGATAAAAAGGCATTCGTGCTGTCGTGGAAATTCTTGGAGTCAATCTGGTTTGAATGTCTTCACTTAAATCAGTATTATCTAGATGATTTGTATCATATAAATCACCTTGTAGAGAGAGGCTAGACACAGTCGCCAAACCAAAGCTTGTCGTATTAAATAGATCATAGCCAGCCTTTAAACTATTTCTTAAACTTTCAGATTTAGCTCCTTGTTTTAGGCCACGAATATTTCCATCTAAAGTCCAATGCCCTCCAAATTTATCAGCTGGGCCGACACCTGCATATGTTATATTTGGAAAGATTGTGGATTGCTTTGTAGAAACAGACGAACGTAATTCCTGCCAATAAAGGCCTTCTGCACGAAAGTAGTTACGTCCTTTGATACCTTCAATATTAATCTGGCTGTCAAGAGTATTGCCTGGATCACCCCAAAATGAGAATTGATCCATGTAAAGTCGGTCACTTTGTTTGTTCCCATCAAAGCCCCAACTCCAAGTCTCATCAAGATCAAATGAACCTCTACTGGCGATATGCCAACGGGTATGACCTTTATTACTGCTACTATTTTCGAAATACTCACTATCGTTAACGATACTGCCTTGTAAGTATAAATCCCCAGATTCGAAAGCTTGGCGATATTCCCCAGATGCTACTAAGCCGCTTTTTGAAGTATAAATTGGATCAAATGTAAAATCTTTATCCTCAGATATCGCCCAATAATACGGTAATCTGAAAAATGTACCGATATTATTATCGTTACCGAAGCTCGGAGGAAGTATTCCTGATGCACGATCTACACTTGGATCAGGATGTTGAAAATAAGGAAAATATGCAACTGGAAGACCAAAAATTTCCATCCAACTGTTATAATACTCTATGGTTTTTGAGTCTCCATCATGAACAACTTTATCAGCTTTCAATTGCCATAAAGGATCTTTTTCAGGGGTTTCTTTGCATACATCACAAGGAGTATAAACTGCACGTGCCAGTTCGGTTTTAGTTTCACTGAACCGTCTTGCTCCATTAGCTGCGAGACGCGCATTGTCACTCATAAGAAAACGGATTTGACGCAACGTGCCCTTGGTCATTTTGTCTGTTAGCTCCATATATTCAGCAAACATGACATCACCGGTTGTCTCCAGCAATTTTACATCGCCTGACGCAGTAATAGTGTCATCCGTTTGATTGTAACTAAGGGTATCAGCTAAAAGAACACGGCCTTCCTGAACAAGTTCAACATTGCCACGTGCCGTAATGATATTTAGTGTTTCATCATAATTGACTTCGTCTGCACTTAGGAGAACAGGGCTTTCTTCATTTTGAGGCGAACTATCTAACTGTCCCGCCATTGCTGGAATTCTGCGTTTTAAGTCAGGTGTTTGTTCTTGTGGTTTTGTCGGCATTAACTCATCAGAAGTTATCTGCGCAAAACTACCTGATGGTGCAATTGAAACAAGAAAGCCTGTCCCAATTGCCGTAGAAGAGGATAGGATTTTTTTAATCCAGTTCTTAGTCATTTTACGGTCCTTATTTATCCATCTTCTGTGTGAAGTAAAGCCGTTATACCCAACATCAAGCTAACGATTGCAGGAATCCATGCAGCAATCCATACAGGAATCGTTGTTGACAATCCCAGAGCTTGCACAACATTTGTAAAGAAATACAAGACAAAACCACATCCAATCCCTGAAAGAATTGTAAAGGCAGCCCCTCTGCGGTTACTGGTTCGCATCGCAAATGTGGCTGCAATTAAAACCATTGCAACAAGAAGAAAAGGCGTAGATAGCAAGCTATGCAACCGCATCTTATGATTACTTGCATCAAAACCTGAATCTTCTAAAGTTTTAATGAAATCAGGCAGAACCCAGAAGGAAAGTGTATCTTCTGAATTATAGCTATCTTCGATTTTCTTACTCGTTAATGTCGTTGGAATTCGATAAATGCTTTTAAGCTGCAACGGTGTATTTGGTTTGAATATAGTTGCATTCCTTAAAGTCCAATGCCCATCAAATAGAATGGCTACTTGTGCATCAATTCTTCCAACATAGTTATTGTCGCCTTCAAACTGGTAAACTGTTACATGTTGCAAACGTTTGCCACCTTCCAAGGCGATTTGCGCATGAATAACCTCTTGGTGATTCTTATTACCTTGTCTTAACCAAAGTCCTGTACCAGACAAAGACAGGCGTTCACCACCGCGTTTTAGATATTCGTTTTCCAGTTGTTCAAACTGGTTATACATCTGAGCTGCAAATGGTCCAAAAGACGTGATCTGTAAAACACCAATACCAAATGCTAAAACAATAGGTAATCGTAATATCTGCCAAGCAGAAAAACCTGCGGCACGTGCAATGACTAGTTCTGAAGTTTTTGACAGTCGCCAAAATGCGACGATTGAGCCAAATAACATAACAAAGGGAAAGATGTCCTGCAGTAAATGAGGGAGTTTTGTTAAACTCATTTGCAAAATAATACTGAAACTCGCATCTGCCTTGCCAGATGCCCGACGCATCAGTTCAACAAAATCAAATAATGCAAAGAGAAAACTAAGAGCAAAGAATACAAATATAATCCAAAAAAGAAATTGTCTGGATATATAGCGAGGCATAGTACCTGTTAGTGTGCGAAACATTATCTTAAGCCTCGCTTCTATGAAGACGGGTTTTAGGTGCTTTTAATTTACGTCTTCCGTGGATCACATAAACACAGACAAGCATAGGCATAACCACATTCGCATACATTACATAAAGTAAAACAGGGTTTTTTCCTGCTGCATTAGTTAACCAGATATGTAGGATCAAATTTATTAACATGCCTACAATAGCGGTACTCACCTGTTTAAATTGTCCTCTACGGCTATGTTGTCCCGATAGGAGAGATGCAATTGCGATGAGAGGTAGGCATAAACAAAAGATAGGCAATAGAATACGCGCATGCCCTTGTGCAATTAATTTATCAAAGTTCTGTACATCATTTGGATCATTTGGATTCGGAAATAACAGGTCAGGTAAATACCGTTCGTTTGCTTCTCTCCAACGCAATAGTTTTTGATCTTTTGTTAAACCAATATCCAATGTGGATTTTTGGAATTCTAACAGATGCAGCTCACCGTCTTTCTTAACTTGTTTATTACCATTAAAAACAACCACGCGCGGACCTTCAATTGTTTCAACAATATTTCCACGTTCAGCTATAATGGTGAGATTATCGGCGCCGTTATGATAAATGATACCTAACAGCGTATTCTCCCCTTGTTTTTCACGGATATAAATTGTCGTATCACCTGTAATATTTGTGAATTGTCCTTCACGTAAAACAGCTGACCCGATTTGTGAGCGCGCTTGAGTAATAATACTTCGAAATTCAATCTGTGAAGCAGGCATAAGATATAATGTTAGACTATAACATATTAGCATACCCAAAAAACCGGCAACGAAGCCACCACGTGTTAGTTTTCCGCGGCTTAAGCCTGCGGCCCGCATGACAACAATTTCACTATCTGAAGTCATGCGGTTATATGTGAACAGTGTTGCACCAAATAAAACAATAGGTAAAAGATAGCTCAAATAACGTGGAGTCGCGAGAAGCGACATGCGAAAAAATTCTTCGATCGGTAATCCATTTGTAATAATCATATCGATGAATTTTATAGATTGTACTAGGGTTACCAGTAGACACATGGAAATTGTCGCGACAAACGTCACACTGCCAATTTGCTTAGCGATATAGCTTGTGATTCGAGACAACATGAAGGTTGTTATTTCCCATGTGTAGATAGATGAATGAATTCAATTGTTATTCAAACAATAAAAAATAGTCGGATTCTTATTGTAAGTAAAAATATCTTTGTATGTGTAACTAATATCTTACACTGTCCATGTCTAGTCCGATGGAGGTGAATCTGATGCTTTTTTTCCTACAATACTTGACGTAAGGGCTTGGATGTTTATCACTTTACCTTAGCTATATAAAAGAACAGGCGGAATTGCCTGTAATTATTTTGAAAAGAGATTGCTATTATGAAAATTACTTTTTCAACAAAAGCACCCAAAAAAGCGGACTCAATTCTGGTTGGCGTGGAAGAAGGGCGTAAATTAACCGCATCTGCACAAGAGTTGGATGATGTTACATCTGGTATGGTATCACGTGCGGCAAAAACAGGTAAGTTTAACGGGAAGACAGCACAGGTAGCAGAAGTTTTAGCACCTGCGGGCTTAGAAGCTGATCGCATTTATTTATTAGGTTTTGGCAAGGAATTCGATCAACTTTCAGCTCAAAAGCTTGGCGGAACGATTATTGGGCGTTTGATGGGGGCGGGTTCAAAAACTGCTACTATTTATGTCGATGCAGCTGATGACGCAGAAGTTGCAGCGCAAATTGCTTTTGGTATCAAACTTGGCGCTTATAAATTTGAAAAATACATTACCAAGAAAGATGAAGGTGATTCTGCGGAAGTTTCAGAAATCACAATTGTTACGAAAGCAGCGACATCTGCTGACCAGAAATATGACAAATTAAATGCAGTTGCGGAAGGTGTATATCTGACACGAGATGTGATTTCCGAACCACCTAACGTTCTGTATCCAGAAACAATGGCAAATGAAGCAGAAAAACTGAGCGAACTTGGTGTTAAAGTAACTGTACTGGGCGAGGCAGAAATGACCGAACTAGGTATGGGAGCTCTTTTAGGTGTTGGGCAAGGGTCTGCCCGTGAAAGCAAGCTTGTTGTAATGGAATGGAAGGGCGGAACCAAATCCGAAGCACCTGTTGCATTTGTTGGTAAAGGTGTGACTTTCGATACTGGTGGTATTTCATTGAAACCAGGTCCTGGCATGGACGAAATGAAATGGGATATGGGGGGATCCGGTGTTGTCCTCGGCCTTATGAAGGTCTTAGCTGGGCGCCAAGCGAAGGTAAACGCCATTGGCGTTATTGGCCTTGTTGAAAATATGCCAGACGGTAATGCGCAACGCCCAGGTGACATCGTAACGTCCATGTCTGGTCAAACGATTGAGATTTTGAATACTGATGCGGAAGGTCGTTTGGTTCTAGCTGATGCGCTTTGGTATACACAAGATAAATACAAACCACAGATCATGATCGATCTGGCGACACTGACTGGTGCAATCATGGTGAGCCTGGGGCAGGAACATGCAGGCCTGTTCTCAAATGATGACCAATTGGCGGAGCGCTTAACCGCAGCTGGTTTAGCGACTGATGATAAAGTTTGGCGCATGCCGTTAGGGGATGCTTATGACAAGCAAATTAAATCCAGTGTCGCAGACATGAAAAATATTGGCGGGAAATATGGCGGCTCTATAACCGCAGCTCAATTCTTACAACGATATGTGAATGGCACCAAATGGGCACATTTAGATATCGCTGGTGTAACTTGGTCTGCAAAAAGTACAGCGACTGCGCCAAAAGGTGCCACCGGCTTTGGTGTTAAACTTCTAGATCGTTTTGTGTCTGAACATTACGAAGGATAAGTATCCATATCATGTCTGAAACCATGTATTATCATTTGCAGACCAAACCTTTGGAGCAAGCATTGCCTCAATTATTGGCAGCAACCCTTAAGCGTGGTTGGAAAGCAGTGGTAATGACTGGTGAAACTGGGCGTGTGGAAGCTTTAACAGAGCATCTTTGGTCCTATGAGGAGGATAGTTTTCTTCCTCATGGGAATGCCAAGGATGGGAATGCCGAATTGCAGCCGATCTGGTTTACGGATCAGGATGAAAACCCGAATCAGGCAGAAGTGCTTTTCCTCGTGGATTCGGCTGAAAGTCAGAATCTGAACTCATATACACGTGTTTGCCGTATTTTTAATGGAAATGATGATCATGCAGTCCAACAAGCGCGTCTTGCATGGAAAACGGAAAATGAAGCAGGCCGAGCGTTAACCTACTGGCAACAAACCGAACAGGGAGCTTGGACGAAAAAGGCGGACGCGAATACCAAAGAATCGTCATAATATTTAGCTATTATCGTAATTAAAGGGTTACATCTAACGCCAGCTTATATAGCATTATTGTTTATAGGTTGAATGGCGAAACTTATAGTACCCATCATAACAAAAAGAATCAGGGTTTCGATGGCTAGACATTTTAAAAGTAGACGTATGACTCCTCGTAGTCGGTTTATGCCGTCTACTGGACGTTGGGCACATACTTATGGCGCTATTGATCTAGGCACTCATAATTGTCGTTTACTTGTAGCTCGTCCCTCCAAAAACGGCTTTCGAGTTATCGATTCATTTTCCCGTATTGTACGTTTAGGTGAGGGGATTGCATCAACAGGACGACTAAACGAAGCTGCACAAAGAAGAGCTATTCAAGCTCTACAGGCATGTATGGAAAAAGTACGTTTTCGTAAAGCTACGCGTATTCGGGCGATTACAACAGAAGCCTGTCGTCAAGCTATTAACGCTGATCAATTTATTGCAAGAGTTATGAGTGAAACTGGCGTTTTACTGGAAGTGATCGGTGCGAGAGAAGAAGCGCATCTTGCGATTGCTGGCTGTGTTCCTTTGATGGAAGAAAGCAAAAAGTATGCTCTGGTATTTGATATCGGCGGCGGAAGCACACAAGTTATTTGGGTTCGTACAAATGCAGGTAATAAGCAGGGACCAGAGGTAATTGATTGCATTTCAATTCCTTATGGTGTCGTTACGCTTGGCGAACAAGTTGGGCTGTCAAAATTGGCAGGACCAGATTTCGAACTCTGGGTGGAAAAAATTGCATCTTTATTTCAGGACTTTGATCAACAGTATGGCATATCCAGTGAAGTAGCAAAAGGCTC
Source organism: Curvivirga sp. (assembly GCF_965219885.1). Classification (NCBI taxonomy): domain Bacteria; kingdom Pseudomonadati; phylum Pseudomonadota; class Alphaproteobacteria; order Rhodospirillales; family Aestuariispiraceae; genus Curvivirga; species Curvivirga sp. Next base: position 355,025 of record NZ_CBDCOT010000008.1, on the reverse strand, counting down.
TGTACAGATGCTTGGTACTTCAGGCACAGTTACGACAGTAACGGGCATTGATTTAGGGCTACCTCATTATATTCGATCAAAAGTTGACGGTGCGGTCTTGAGTTTTAAGTCCGCAGAGGATATTGCCTCTCGTCTACGATCTATGACATTACAAGAACGTGAAGATTGTCCATGTGTGGGCAAGGAACGAGCGGACCTTGTTTTAGCGGGATGTATTATTCTGGAAGCGATTTGTCAGGTTTGGCAAGTTGGTCGACTTTGTGTAGCCGATCGTGGTATTCGTGAAGGTGTGTTAATTGATTTAATGGCTGCGGCCGATCAGGAAGCTGAGGAGAATTGGAGCCATGGCAGCTAATGGACGTAACCGTTCTGGTGGCGGGAAAAAAACAGGTTCGAAAGGATCTGGAAATATTAGAAATGTGACTGATGGCCGTCAGCAACGTGTGCGTGTGAAAACCGCGAAACGTCGTAAGATTTCTTCTACGCGCTGGTTAGAACGACAATTGAATGACCCATATGTCGCAGAAGCACGTCGTTTAGGGTATCGTGGTCGTGCTGCATTTAAGCTCGCTGAATTAGATGATAAATATGATTTTCTGCATCCAGGGCAGGTCATTGTTGATTTAGGTTGTGCACCGGGCGGTTGGGTCCAAGTTGCACAAGAACGCATTGGTAAAGAAGGTAAGGTTGTTGGGATTGACCTCCAGGAAGTTGAGCCTATTCCCGGTGCTGATCTGATTCAGGGCGACTTTATGGAAGATGATGCACCAGATAAGTTGAAAGCCCTTTTAAAAGGTGCTGAAGTTGATGCGGTATTGTCTGATATGGCACCGTTTACTACAGGGCATGCTCAAACCGATCATTTACGCATTGTTGGCCTTGTAGAGGCAGCAGCGTATTTTGCAATGGAAGTTTTAAAACCTGGCGGAATTTTTGTTGCCAAGGTATTCGCTGGTGGAACTGAAAGTGAATTACTTTCGTTATTGAAGAAACATTTCAAGAAAGTGGCCCATAATAAACCTGCATCAAGTCGCAAAGATTCTGCTGAGATGTTCTTGGTTGCTCAAGGATTTTCCGGTGAACGTCCGGATTTACCAAATTATGATGAATATAATCCGATGGATGTAACATAATTATGCGCGCTGTTGTTCAACGTGTTAAAGAAGCAGCGGTGCGTGTTGAAGGCGAGATCGTTGGGAAAATTAATCAAGGTTTGCTCGTATTAATCTGTGCAGAAGAGGGGGACGAAGATAGTCAGGCGGACTATTTTGCCCGCAAAATTGCAGCCATGCGTATCTTTTCTGACGAAAATGGAAAGATGAATAAATCCGTTAAGGATATTAATGGGTCGATACTTGTTGTAAGTCAGTTTACTCTTGCTGCTGACTGGAAGAAAGGAAACCGTCCAGGTTTTTCTAAAGCTGCTTCACCTGATGAGGGGTGTCGATTATACGAATACTTTGTTCAAAAGATAAAAGAAGAAGGCCTGCCAGTTCAGACAGGCCAGTTCGCAGCCGATATGCAGGTGTCTTTGGTAAATGATGGTCCGATCACAATCCCTATGGAGGGGTAGGGACAAAACGATTTTTTACCAATCGACCCGTTCTACATCTTTCACGTCAATATCTATATCGTTTATTGAGATACTAAACGTACCAGCTTCAGCTTTGATAGCTGCGTTTACGTCTTTTTTACTGGAAGAAGAATCAAAGGTCTCATCACCGACCTTGATTTCCCAGTTTTCATCGACTAAGTCATCAAGATAGAGACGATCTTTATTGCCCTCTCCACCATCAATTATTCCTGCTTTTGTCGGTGTGCCGTCTACATCTGTTAGATAAAATCTATCATTACCTGCACCGCCTATCATGGTATCATTGAGGCCACCAGTTAGGCGATCATTTCCAGACCCGGCATCTAAAATATCTATGCCTTCGCCAGCAAATAGGCGATCCGCACCACCGCCTGCAATGAGCGTATCGTTACCTGATCCACCATATAGGCGATCCGCTCCGCCGCCTGCGACGAGTGTATCATTACCTGCTCCGCCATAGAGGCGGTCGTTATTATCGCCAGTTGTGAGTTGATCATTGCCGTCTTCACCGTAAAGGCGGTTTCTGCCTGACGTATCTGTCAGGATATCATTTCCATCTCCGCCATAAAGGCGGTCATTACCTTCATTGCCATTTAGCTGATCATTATCAGCGCCACCACGCAATATGTCATTTCCTAGGCCACCAGAGAGTATGTCTTCGCCGGAACCACCTGTTAGTCTGTCATTACCAGAGCCACCATCTAGACTATCATTTCCTTCACCACCATAAAGACGATCTGCTCCACCGCCTGCTAGGAGTATATCATTACCTGAGCCTCCATAGAGGCGGTCGTTATTATCGCCAGTTGTGAGTTGATCATCTCCGTCTTCACCATAAAGGCGGTTTTTGCCTGACGTATCTGTCAGGATATCATTTCCATCTCCGCCATAAAGGCGGTCATTACCTTCATTGCCATTTAACTGGTCATTATCAGCGCCACCACGCAATATGTCATTTCCTAGGCCACCAGAGAGTATATCTTCGCCGGAACCGCCTGTGAGTCTGTCATTACCAGAACCACCATCTAGACTATCATTACCTTCACCACCATAAAGACGATCTGCTCCGCCGCCTGCGACGAGTGTATCATTACCAGAGCCACCATAGAGGCGGTCGTTATTATCACCAGTTGTGAGTTGATCATTACCGTCTTCACCATAAAGGCGGTTTCTGCCTGACGTATCTGTCAGGATATCATTTCCATCTCCACCATAGAGGCGATCATTCCCTTCATTGCCATTTAAGAGGTCATTATCTGCACCTCCGCGCAGGACATCATGCCCTGCGCCACCTGAAAGTGTATCCTGTCCTTCATTGCCATAAAGAAGATCTCTACCAGAACCACCATTTAGTGTATCTTGTCCAGTACCACCATAGAGACGATCATTCCCTTCTTCTCCAGATAGGATGTCATTACCTGAATTCCCATAAAGCTTATCTCTACCTGTACCGCCAAGAATCCTGTCATTGCCTTCAGCGCCACTTAGAGTGTCATTATGTTCATAACCATAAATTAGATCATCTCCGGCAGAACCGTTATAAACATCTTTTCTTGCTGTACCTTCAAAATTGTCACCAGGTATTTGATTTGCCGACGCTTTTTCATCTCTTGTTTCGTTTTGAAGATTTTGAGAGAATGGTTTTCCTTTGATGATTGGCAGAGGATTTACTGCGAGCCTCACTTCTTCAGTATTATCTAGCGTTTGAATATTTCGTGGCTTCACTGAGATGACATCTGCGTTTTCAATAACTTCTTCTCTTTGTTGCGTAAATATATGTGAGGTTTGATTCTCTGAATTTGCAGCCGGCGCAATTTCGTTTAATTCTTCAAGCATAAAGTCTTCATCGAAGATGTAATCAAAGAGATTATTCAAAGATGGTATGTCACTGAAGTCGGTCTCTGGAACGCCTTCTTCCACAAGATAGTTCACAATTTTTGTTAAAGTAAAAGTCGTGCCATCTGCAAAGGTGAATACAATATTATCGCCAGATACGGTTATAATTGCCATTTCTGGATCGAAGTCAGTAAGTACCGAATAACCCGGTACATATTCAAACAAGCTTTGTTCAGCAAGAGCTTCGTAATGAAGGATGATAACCTTGTTACTGTTGTTTACAATAATACTCATATGAATCACCATTTAAAATCGTTATGATCCGAATATATAGTATTTTAGATAAATTTCAATAAAATATAGATATGATATAAATTATTCATGCTTTCAATCTATCTTTACTTGAAGTTTAAATGTTTACTAAACATATTTGGCGATAGATTTTCCTTTAATCATAATATGTTAGTGCTTTTTTTATAGAACACAAAAAAAGCCAGCATCTGATATAGATGCTGGCTTGAATAAACCGAGTGTTCTTTATTCCCACTCAATTGTTCCAGGAGGTTTCGATGTGTAATCGTAACAAACGCGGTTAATTCCACGAACCTCATTTACAATGCGGGTTGCTGTTGCTGTAAGGAAAGCTGGCTCAAACGGATAAACATCAGCTGTCATACCATCTGTCGACGTCACCGCACGCATCGCAGCCACATATTCATAGGTACGGGCGTCACCCATAACACCTACGGTTTTCACTGGTAATAGAACCATAAATGCTTGCCAGATTTCGTCATAAAGACCTGCTTTACGAATTTCATCTAAATAGATGGCGTCAGCTTTACGAAGAATATCGCATTTTTCTTTGGTGAGATCACCCGGAATGCGGATTGCTAAACCCGGTCCAGGGAATGGGTGACGACCAAGAAGGCTTTCTGGAATCCCCAGTTCACGGCCAAGGGCACGTACTTCATCTTTAAATAATTCACGAAGAGGTTCAACCAAATCCATATTCATGCGTTCCGGTAAACCACCCACGTTATGATGGGATTTAATAGTTTGTGAAGGACCACCTGTGAAAGATACAGATTCAATCACATCTGGATAAAGGGTGCCTTGGGCCAAGAAATCAGCGCCACCGATTTTATTTGCTTCTTCTTCGAATACGTCGATAAACAAACCACCAATGATTTTGCGTTTTGTTTCTGGATCACTTTGACCTTCAAGCTTGCCAAGGAATAAATCCTCTGCATTACGATGAACCAAAGGAATATTGTAATGTTTAGAGAATAAATCAACGACTTGTTCTGCTTCGTTTAGGCGAAGTAGGCCATGATCAACAAAGATACATGTGAGTTGGTCGCCAATTGCCTCATGGATCAATACAGCTGCGACTGAAGAATCAACACCACCGGAGAGGCCGCAGATCACTTTCTTGTCACCAACTTGACGGCGGATGGCTTCGATTGCCTGCTGTTTATAAGCTGCCATTGTCCAGTCGCCCTTACACCCACAAACACCGTGGATGAAGTTATTGATTAGTTGTGCACCATGCGGTGTATGGGCAACTTCGGGGTGAAACTGAACACCATAGAAACGTTTTTCATCATTTGCGATAGCTGCATAAGGTGCGCCACCTGTTTTTGCGACAATACGGAAACCTTCTGGAAGTTTACCAACTTTGTCACCATGGCTCATCCAAACAACTTCTTGTGTACCTACATTCCATGCACCATGGAAAAGGTCACAATCTTCAACGATATCAATCTCAGCACGACCAAATTCTTGGTGATCGGAATTCTCAACTTTACCACCAAGTTGTTCACACATGGTTTGTTGGCCGTAGCAGATACCTAGGATTGGAAGGCCGAGATCAAAAATTTCTTGTGGGGCACGTGGGGAGTCGATCTCTGTCACACTTGCCGGGCCACCAGAAAGGATAATACCCTTTGGATCGAAGTCTTTAACTGTTTCAACGGTTACTTTGTTGAAAGGATGAATTTCACTATACACACCAGCTTCACGAGCACGGCGCGCAATTAGTTGGGTGACTTGCGATCCAAAGTCAATAATGAGTATACGTTCGCTCATATGTTTTATCCTTACCGTTCACACTTATAAAATTACAGTTTTCGACCCATTACCGCGACAAAGAAACCATCGGTTCCGTGTGCATGCGGTGTCAGGCGTAAATAATCTTTGTCTGTTGGACAGTCACTGCCCAACGTATCTTTCCAAACATCTTTAATTGGATGGATGAAGAAGTTATCATTTTCTTTCAAGAAACGTTCAACTTGCGCTTCATTTTCCTCTTGAAGGATAGAGCAGGTTACGTAAATCAAGCGTCCACCCGGCACAACCAAACGACAGGCAGAGTCCAGAATTGAAGATTGCAGAGTTGCTAATTCCTCAACATCTTTTTGGGTGAGTTTCCATTTTTGATCAGGGTTACGACGCCATGTACCTGTACCTGTGCAGGGTGCATCTACAAATACACGATCAAATCCACCATCCATGCGACCTGAACGACGTTTCACCCATTTATCACGTTCACTTGTTAACGTACGACGCTCAATCATATAAAGGCCTGCGCGCTTAAACCGAATAGCTGCACGTTTTAAACGACCTTCGGATACATCACAGGCAATAATGCGGCCTGTGTTATTCATTGCAGCTCCCATGGCTAGTGACTTACCGCCAGCACCAGCGCAGAAATCAACAACTTTATGTCCCGGTTTTGTATCAGCCAGAATAGCTGCTAATTGCGAGCCTTCATCTTGTACCTCAACTAACCCGTCTTTGAAGGCTTTTGTGCCTGATAGGGGGCGACGACGTTCCAAACGTAACCCAAAGGGAGAGTAATCACAGTCAGCTGTCTCTATGCCTTCTTCTTTCAGGGCTTGTTTAGCTTCTTCTTTTGATGCTTTAAGCGTATTTACACGCAGATCCACAGGTGCTTCTTCGCAGAAAGCTGAAAGCTCTTGTTTAATATTTTCACCAAATACTGTTTTAAAATTTTCTTCCAACCACAAAGGTGCATTGGCTTGGGTCATGTCTGGTTGACAAGATTTATCCAATTTTTCTTGGCTAAGTTCAATTAGGATACGCTCCTCAGCTGGGGTGAGTGGTTTTGGATTGTAACGCTCCCCATCGAAGAAAGGTTTGATCTCCTCCATTGAGAAACCTTCGCCAAGTGTAAGCCAGATCACCATGCGATGGCGGTTTTGGCCATCGCCACCCTGACAACGTTTAATCCACCAATCTAGTTGTCCACGATAACGCAGAACGGCATAGAAGAGGGAGGCAATTGCATTACGGTCCTTTGACCCTGCATAACGATTTGCACGGTTCCAATCACTTAATACTTTATCTGCAGGAGGAGCGTCTGGGCGATCCATTTGATCTAGAAGATCAATAGCGGCTGCAATTTGTGCGCCTGGGGTCATTCAATTATCCTAACTAACCTCAATAATTCAGTCTTTTGAGGTAAAAATTCTGTAAAGCAGTGATTTAAGAGAAAACGCCTTAAGAGGCAAGCCAATCCTCCTTGGAAATTGCGAAAAACGGGAAATTTCCACCATAGCAATCTGTGCGTCCTGCTGGTTTTAATCCGATCTTCTTTAAAACCGCTTGAGACGCCAGATTATCGTCATCCGTACAGGCCGTAACTTGATTGAGAATATTGTTCTCAAAAACGTAGGAAATAACAGCTTTACCTGCTTCGGTTGTATAGCCTTTCCCCCATGTTTCCGGGAGGCAACGATATCCGATTTCAACATGATCGGTATAGGTGACAGGGGCAATGCCATATTCGCTAAGTGGCATTTTACAAAAGATGATACTGCCGATTGGTGCATTGTCTTCTTTTGTCAGCATGATCCAAGCACCACCGTGGATTTTACCTTCGCTTTGAAATAGCCAATCCTCTCTTTTTCGTAGCTCAGCACTGGTGAAAGGGATTTCTGGCAAGGTCTCCATCATTTGTGCATTTTCATTCATTGAAAAGATGAATTCCTTATCATCTTCATCAATTGGTCGCAGGATAAGGCGGTCTGTTTCAATAACTTCAGCCATTCTTCGTAAGCCAATCTTGTTTATTCAATGTGAAGAAAGGCAGGGTGGTTCCATACGCTTCAATTGTACCATCTTCAATCATGCCAACCTTTTGTAAAATATTGCGTGAGGCGGTATTCTCGTCATCAACACATGCAGTAAGTTGTTCCAAATCCGTCTCGGTAAATGCAAATTTGATCATGTGTATAGCGGCTTCGGTGACATATCCTTTTCCCCAATAGTCTTTCAAAATAAAATACCCAATTTCGGTATGTCCGGTCGGGATTGTTTCTTCTTTATCCTTTGGCATCGGGAAGAGCGAGAAAGTGCCAAATTTCTCACCTGTTTCTCTTAACCCTATGGTCCAAACACCTTGATGGGCGACTTTATGCCCAAGACCAGCATAATCCGGCAATTCTTTTTCACAACTTTCCGCATTAACGGCGCCACCTGCATATTTCATGATTTCTTCGTCGGTGAAGAGCGAAATGATCAAGTCGAGATCATTATGTTCTAGAGGCTGTAAGATAAGGCGGTCAGTTATTAGGATCGGTTTAGTCATATGCTGCTAACCATTTATCTTTTTGTGCCAAGAAGAAGGGAAGATCATCGCTATAGCAATAAAAGGTTCCTTTTGGTTCCAAGCCAATTTTTTGTAGCACAGTTTGAGATGCGAAATTTTCGTGATCTGCGCAACCGGCTATCTCTTCCAGTTCTGTTTGCGTAAAGATATAGCGGATAACTTCTTTGGCACCTTCCGTCATATAGCCTTTACCCCATGCTTCTGGGATAGAACGATATCCGATTTCTATATAATCGGTGAAGGTCGTTTCTTCTTCGTCAACGGGCATTTTAAACATGCCAATTGTACCTAATTTGCGGTTATCCTCTTTGCGAACCATAAGCCAGATACCAAAATGTGGGCCTTCCTTTTGAAGATTAAGCCACTTATTCATGCGCTTCTGATTCTCTTCAACAGACAAAGGGCCGCCCAGATGCTTTGTTACCTCTGGATCAGTATTCATTTCCAGGGCAAGGTCGATATCAGCCTCTTCAATAGGTCTGAGGATCAATCGTTCTGTTTCTAGGCGGCGATTTGTCATATCTCCTTAGCGACCTTGGTAGTTAGGTGCTTCCTTTGTTACTGTGATGTCATGTACATGTGATTCACGTAGGCCTGCAGAGGTGATTTTACGGAATTCACATTTCTTTTGCATGTCGGCAATAGTTGCATTGCCTGTATAACCCATAGCGGCTTTTAAGCCTCCATTCAATTGATGAATAACACCACCAACAGGGCCTTTATAAGGTACACGTCCTTCTACGCCTTCTGGTACAAATTTATTGCTTTCATTCACAGATTCCTGAAAGTAACGATCTGCTGATCCACGTGCCATTGCGCCAGCAGAGCCCATACCACGATAGGATTTATAGGAACGACCTTGATACAAGAATGTTTCACCCGGTGCTTCTTCTGTTCCAGCAAGAAGAGAGCCTACCATCACGCAGTCTGCCCCTGCTGCAATCGCCTTTGCGATATCACCTGAAAACTTAATGCCACCATCCGCAATCGCAGGTACACCATGTTTATGACATACTTCAGCACATTCCATGACAGCTGTTAATTGCGGAACTCCAACACCAGCAACAATACGTGTTGTGCAGATAGAACCAGGTCCAATACCGATTTTGACGGCGTCCGCGCCAGCATCAATCAACGCTTGTGCCGCCGCAGGTGTCGCAATGTTACCTGCAATAACTTGTACAGAATTTGAAAGCTTTTTAACCGCAGCTACCTGATCGATAACCCCTTGGGAATGACCATGGGCAGTATCCACAATCACCACATCCACACCTGCATCAATTAATGCTTCAGATCGTTCAATACCAGAAGTGCCAGTTCCTGTGGCAGCAGCAACACGAAGACGTCCTTGATCATCTTTACAGGCATGGGGGTAATTTTGGGATTTTTCCATATCCTTGACTGTGATTAACCCAACGCAATGGCGTTGGTCATCAACGACTAATAGTTTTTCAATACGGTGCGAGTGCAAAAGACGTTTTGCTTCTTCGTGATCAACGCCTTCTTTGACTGTAACTAGTCCTTTACGTGTCATCAGTTCTTTGACAGGTGTATTCATGTCATCTGCAAAACGAACATCACGGTTTGTTAAAATACCAACTAAGTGTTTTTTTCGTTTTGAAACAACAGGAATACCGGAGATATTATGAAAACGCATAACATCTAACGCATCACCTAATGTGCGTTCCGGCGTAATAGTAATTGGGTTTACGACCATACCAGATTCAAAACGTTTAACTTTACGAACTTCTTCGGCTTGTTGTTCAATATCCAGATTTTTGTGAACAACACCGATACCACCTTGTTGTGCCATTGCGATCGCAAGACGACCTTCGGTAACAGTATCCATTGCTGCAGAAACCATCGGGATATTTAGATTCACTTCACGCGTAAATCGTGTTGCTGTGTTTACCTGATGAGGTAGAACTTCTGAATGAGCTGGTTGCAACAAAACGTCGTCGAAGGTGAGCGCTTCACGAATAGTCATACCGATATTTCCTTGTAGAAGAAGTTGATTTTTTCTGAATATACTTAAATTGGATCATTTTTCAAGTTTAAAAAATATTGACTGTATTTATCGATGTTAAAACGGTGTTTGATGGAGGTGTGGCTGCATAAAATGCATAAAAAAGAGCTTTTGTAGATTTTTTGGGTGCAGGTAGGGCGCGAAAGTAAGTTTAGGGAGTGTTTTTATTTTACGAATCCTGAAAAGAACCTTTGTCGATAAACGCGAAAATTGAAAAGGCCGCTTTTCGAGCATGTTCTGTAAATCTCACATTTTTAATTTTCGTTTTTATGACGCTTCACGAGAAAAATTTAAAAAACGGTAGTTTTCTGTTTAAAGTCAGTTTATTAATAGAAAAGGCTGAGCCAAAAAATGAATCAGGCTATGGGGGTGACGAGATTCATATAGTTTAAACTGGAGCAACCTGTGTCCATCGATAGTAGTGACGTAAAAGAATATAGTGATGAACGTGATATGCCTCGTCGGACCCGTTTGGGTTTGAAATGGCGTTTGTTGCTCTTTGTGTTTGTGATCTTACTCGCAGGCTTTAATGGTACTGCTTATCTTCGCATCTCTGAAGGGTATGAAACCCGTCGTACTTTTCTATTGGAACGTGCTGAACTAGCTTTAAATACATTGTCGGAAACAATCACGACACCTTTATGGTATTTGAATAATCAAAGCGTTGAACGTGCGATAGATTCAGCAATTGAGTTGAGAGATGTGAAGCGTATCATCTTGGTCGGCAATGATGGTTTAAACGTTATTCGTGAAAATGTTCGCTCCGCAGCAGTGATTAATGCGGATTCCTATCAAGTTCTTACCGAAAAACTTTATTGGGAAGAAAATGATGAGAACGGTCAGGTAAAGAAAACCCATTTAGCTGATTTAACTATGGAGATTGCATTAACACAGGCAGATGAATATCTATCAGCTGCCATATGGAATACAATTATTTCTTATTCAGTAATTATGATCGTTCTAATGGCCGTATTTTGGGCCTTTGTTCATAAGCTGACTGGCCCGTTGGAGCAAATGGCTGGTTATTTACGTTATATTGGTAGTAATCGCAGTGCGGGTCATGTGAAGGAATTGGTGATTCCTTATCAATCCGAACAAAATGAAATTGGGCAATTAGCACGTTCACTAGAACGTATTCGTTTGCATAGTGTGGAACTATTAGATTTACGATCAAATTTGGAAAGTAAGGTTAATGAGCAAACGCATGAATTATTGGAAGCTCGCGACCTTGCAGAGGCTGCCTCTGAAGCGAAATCCAATTTTTTAGCTAATGTGACGCATGAGCTTCGTACACCTTTGAATGCTGTACTTGGCATGGCTGAGTTATTAAAGTCCACTAACTTGGATAAAAGCCAAAAAGAATACACAGATCTAATTGTGAATTCTGGTGATGCTCTGTTGGTTCTGATTGGTGATTTGTTGGATATGGCACAGCTTGAAAAGAAGACTTTAGAACTTAAAAAAGCCCCTTTTCAGCTTACAAATATTACGACTGGCTTACGTCGAAACTTCGCAGAGAGTCTATCTATTTCAAAAAGCGAGCTTATCGTTAGAAATGATTTTTCTGAGGAAAATTGGTTCAAAGGTGATCTGCGCCGTATTAAACAAGTTCTTTTTGCACTGATTTCAAATGCTATCAAGTTTACGCAAGATGGTAAAATCGCAGTAACGGTCTCCATGAATAATATACCTGAACGCGGATGGTCATTAACAATGACAGTGGAAGATACTGGCATTGGTATTTCCCAAGAAGATCAGGATAAATTGTTTGATCATTTTATGCAGGTTGAGGGGGATTTAACTCGCCGTTTTGCCGGTATGGGAACTGGTCTTGCTTTGGTATCTTCTCTGGTTGAAATGATGGACGGCAAGATTTCTGTTCAAAGCGAAAAAGGTAAAGGGTCTACTTTTACAGTTATACTGCCGTTGGATCTAAGCAATGTTCAGGCTGATAATAAGACAGATGATGTTGTTGTGGAAAAAGCATCAGAAGCTTCTATGAACAGAAAGCTAAATGTTCTTGTCGCAGAGGATAATCCGGTCAATCAGATGCTTTTATTGAAGATTCTTGAACAAGCTGGACATAAAGTTTTCGCAACAGCGAATGGCAAGGAAGCTGTTCATGCGGTAAGGAATGATCTTTTTGATATCGTATTGATGGATATTCAAATGCCAGAAATGGATGGACTTACTGCACATCGTCTCATTCGAACGATTGAAGGGGCGAAAGGGAAAATTCCAGTTGTCGCAGTAACAGCTAATACGCTTGATAAAGATATAGAAAGATATACCGAAGAGGGATTTGATGGGTTCATTGGTAAACCAGTTAATCCACAAGCATTACTTTCTGTGATGGCCAAATTATGTGGTGAAGGCGGTATTACTGCAGAAAAAATTATTGCTGAAGTTGCTCATCGCGAAGAAATTTCTGGGAAAAACCTCGATGAAGATGAACAAAAGGCAGAAGCAATCATTCGGGAAATCCAAGATGCAATGGGACTGCCGTTGTTAGATGAGGTGCAGTGGAATGAAACCAGCCAAGCTATCGGTGAAGATACGTTGGTTAATCTAATGGTTGAAGTGCCAGATGAGTTAGATAAATATGCGGCTAATATTAAAGAGCTCTCTCAAGCTGAAAATTTGGATGCCTTAAAGAAGGAAGCTCATGCCTTGAAAGGTCTGGCCGCAAATAGTGCATTAAGTCGTCTGGCGCGCGTCGGTAGTTTGATTAGTATTGCTGCCGGGCAGGGAGAAAATCCTGTCGATTTTGTTGAAGAACTTGCACCAGTTAACCTTGACAGTAAGCAAGCTCTCTACAAAAAATTGACAGGCTGATATCGATTTTATGCAATGTCTTTAAGTGTCAGAATAACCGGTGTGTGATCTGACGCTTTTTCTTTAGCGCGTGGTGTTTTGTCAATTTCACATGCTTCTAAAATATCTGTCGCTTGTGGAGATAGAAGGAAGTGATCAATACGTAAGCCTTCATCTTTTTGATAGCGACCCTTTACATAATCCCAATAACTATATTGTTGTTCAGCATGTGGATGTAAACTGCGCCATGCTTCGGTTAGGCCCAGATTAATTAACGCGCGGAATTTTGCGCGACTTTCGGGTTTACATAGCGCATCATTTGCCCAACGCGGTGGGTCGTAAACATCACGATCATCTGGACAAATATTATAATCGCCACCTAAAGCTATCGGCATTTCCAAGGGTAATAAATTATCTTTGATGTGAGCGTAAAGGCGATCCATCCAGCGAAGCTTGAACGGGTATTTGACTGTATCAACCGGATTACCATTTGGAAGATAGATTGAAGCAACACGTATACCTTGGATAGTCGCTTCTATATAGCGTGCCTGATTTTCATCACCCTCTTGCCATTTGTCGCTGGTCCGGCCATCTTCACCAGGCAATCCTATCAGTATATCTTCTATAGGATGTTTGGAAAGAATGGCAACGCCGTTGTAGCTTTTTTGACCGTGGATAGCGCAATGGTAACCTTTAGCCTGAAAGTCAAATTCAGGAAAATCGTCGTTTATCGTTTTGATTTCTTGTAATAAAACTACATCTGGTTGAGCTTCATCTAGCCATTCCAGAATGTTAGCAATACGTGCTCTTACTGAGTTGACGTTAAAAGTTGCGATGCGCATGGAGAAAGCTCCCGAAATCAAAAGAGGTTTGAATTAGGATAATGGTTTAGGATTCGGTTTTTAACCAGAACAGATTTGTAATTAACAGATCTTAAACTGAAAATGATGTGCCGCATCCACAGCTTGCTGTTGCATTCGGGTTATTGATCTGGAAATAGGCCCCCATCAAGTCGTCAACAAAATCCACTTCGGAACCCGCTAAAAGATCCATAGATGTTTCATCGGTTACAACTGTCACCCCATTTTTTTCAAAAAGCATGTCTTGAGCTTTGGTATCTTTGTCAAAGTCAAATGCATATTGGAAACCAGAACAACCGCCACCAGACACTGTGATGCGTAACATAAGTTGATCATCACCTTCCATATCACGTAGTTTAGTGATGCGTTTTACTGCTGAATCTGAGATTGTCAGCACGCGGTCAACGTCACTTGTAGGTAATGCAAATGGATCTGCATCAGACATTTCAAAAACTCCATCAGTTTGTCGGCTGTTTTCAGCTCTTTTGACATCATCTCTATTATCTAGGAATTCCTAACTTAAAGTCAATTCCCTGATTAAGGATATTGCTTAATAGATAACAGAATTTCCTTAATGGCATCAAAAAGGAAAGATTTTAAGAAAAAGTCGCAACTTGAGCTTGCCATATATACGAACCTTCTTTACCCATCAATTTGTAGATTTTACTAGGATTCATAAGAGATAAAGAGATATCCATGAATTTTGAATTAGCGCCCTATGCGACGAAATGGCAAGAAACACGCGGGCGATTACACCCGGAAAATGAATCTTCAATGCGCAGCCCATTTCAGCGTGATAGAGATCGCATTGTACATTCGGCTGCTTTTCGTCGATTAATGCATAAGACACAAGTGTTTATATCACCAGAAGGCGATCACTTCAGGACTCGTTTGACGCATTCGTTGGAAGTTGCGCAAATTGCACGCGCTATCGCCAGAGCATTAAATGTGGATGAAGATTTAACCGAGGCGATTTCGTTAGCACATGATCTTGGGCATACACCATTTGGTCATTCTGGCGAAGATACTTTGCATGACTTGATGGAACCGTATGAAGGGTTTGATCATAACGATCAAGCATTGCGTGTGCTAATCCTGCTTGAAAGTAAATATATGGATTATAAAGGTTTGAATCTGACTTGGGAAACGCTGGAAGGCGTTGTGAAACACAATGGCCCGCTACTAGATGGTAATAAGACAGTCAATCAACTCCCAAAGACTCTTGCAAGTTACAATCAACGACATGATCTTGAACTTGATACGCATAGTGGGATTGAGGCACAGATTGCTGCGATCGCAGATGATGTGGCTTATAATCATCACGATATGGATGATGGTTTACGGGCAAGCTTGTTTAGTATTAAGGATGTTTGCGCAGAAGTTGATCATGTGCGTGAAGCCTTTAACAATGTGTATCGTGAATATCCTGATGCGCCAGATCATTTGGCGCGTGCGGAAGTTGTACGCTCTTTAATTGGTGAGATGGTTGAAGATGTTTTAGCTGAAACAAATCGACGACTTGAAGAAGATAAACCAAAAAATGCAAAAGAATTACGCCATTTGAGACGTCCAATGGTTGCCTTCTCCGACGAAATGCGTCAAAAGGAGCGCGCCCTAAAGACCTTTATGTTTAAGGCAATGTATCGTGCACCTTCTGTAAATCAGGAACGGGTGAGAGCATCCCAACAAATGACAGAGCTTTTTAATTACTATATGGAAAAGCCTGATTTGCTTCCTGAAGAATGGAAGGACCAGTGTTCTGGCTTATTAGCACAAGAAAACGCGCGAATTATTGCAGATTATATCGCTGGCATGACAGATCGCTTTGCGTTGAAATTGCACCAAAGGCTTTTTGAAGCGGCATAAATTTTATGGAAGAGGGGATTTCCCCTTAGATGACTAGGTAAGACGATGAATATCTTTAAAGAAATTCGCAATGAATTGGAAAACATTCTGGATCAATTGAAAGCGGATGGCGCTTTGCCAGCAGATGCAGCGACTGATCGCATTACAATTGAACCACCACGCGATGCAAGTCATGGTGATATGGCGACCAATGCAGCAATGTTATTGGCCAAGCCTGCAAAAATGAAACCACGCGATATTGCCGAGATGTTAGTTACTAAGTTGCAGGATTTACCTTTGGTTTCTTCTGCTGAGATTGCAGGGCCAGGTTTTATTAACCTGCGCTTGGATCATTCAATCTGGCAAAAAGTTGTTGCTGCTATCCTTGAAAAAGGATCTGACTTTGCCCGTTCTGATATGGGGAAAAGTGAAAAGGTAAACGTTGAATATGTTTCTGCAAACCCTACCGGACCTTTACATATTGGTCATGCACGGGGGGCTGTATTTGGTGATATTCTAGCGGAACTTCTTTTATTTGCCGGTTATGATGTGACTAAAGAATATTATGTGAATGATGCTGGTGCTCAAGTTGATGTGTTGGGCCGCTCTTCGTATCTGCGTTATAAAGAAGCGCATGGTGAAACTATTGAAATTCCTGAAGGGTTGTATCCTGGAGATTATCTAAAAGCTGTTGGTCAAGCTCTTAAAGATGAGCATGGTGAAGCATTGATGTCTATGGATGAATCAGAATGGTTGCCGATCTGTCGTTCAACTGCAGTTTCCATGATGATGGATGGCGTGAAGGAAGATTTAAAAGAGCTTGGTATTAACCAAGATGTCTTTACATCCGAGCGTGCTTTGGTGGATGCTAATCGTGTACAGGATGTCTATGATAGTTTAGATGCAAATGGCTATTTATACACAGGCGTGCTAGAGCCGCCAAAAGGCAAGAAACCTGATGACTGGGAGCCACGCCCACAAACATTGTTTAAAGCCACAGATCATGGAGATGATGTCGATCGTCCATTGAAGAAATCTGATGGCAGTTGGACTTATTTTGCAAATGATATCGCAAATCATCTAGATAAATATCAACGTGGTTTTACACAGCAGATTGATATTTTTGGCGCGGATCATGGTGGATATGTGAAACGTATGTTGGCGGCAACATCTGCGGTAACTGAAGGTAAAGCGGAATTAGATATCAAACTTTGTCAGCTGGTTAAATTGATGGACAAAGGTGAGCCGATCAAAATGTCCAAACGTGCAGGTACATTTGTAACTTTGCGTGATTTGGTAGATGAGGTTGGTAAGGACGTTGTACGTTTCTTCCTGCTTACTCGTAAGAATGATGCACCTTTAGATTTCGATTTATCAGCTGTGAAAGAGCAATCCCGTGATAATCCGGTTTGGTATGTACAATATGCGCATGCACGTTGTTGTTCTGTTTTCCGCCAAGCTGCAGAGGCCTTTAATGGCATTGATCTTTCGAAAGAAGCGCTATCCAAAGCTGATTTAACATTGTTAAATGATCCAGCAATTGAAGAAGTGGTGAAACTTCTAGCAAGTATGCCGCGTTTGATTGAAGCTGCTGCAGAAGCACATGAGCCGCATCGCGTTGCATTTTACATGATGGATGTGGCCGCAGCTTTCCATGGTTTATGGGCAAAAGGGAAAGAAAACACACATCTACGTTTTGTTGCGCCTGATAATAGAGAGCAAACAATGGCAAATTTAGCGCTTCTAGAAGCAGTACGTTCAACAATTGCCGCTGGTTTAGATATCTTCGGGGTGGAACCAGTTCGCGAACTACATTAACCTAATCGATATTGATTATTTATTTTGTAAGAGGGTAAGGCATGCCAGCAGACATGCGCGATCTTGAAGAAGAGTTTTCAGAACTTAAAGATCTGGGTAAAATGGATGACCTTGATAAAGAATTACGTGCGCGTGGTTTGGAAGCAGGGGAGCCAATTACACATACAAAAGAGACGTTGCGTATTCTTCCAATTTCTATTGCTGGTGTTGCGCTATTAGCTTTCGCAGGCATTGTTGGTTACGCTTATTCAACAGGTGTGTCTTCTACTAATGCGGGAGATGTACCTTTGCTGACACCTGAACATGCCGCAAAGGTATTGCCGGACGATCCAGGTGGTTTGAAAGTCCCTCATCAAGATAAGCTAGTTTATAATCAGATGGAACCTGAGGTGGATGATTCACAGGTGGAACGTTTGTTGCCACCACCCGAACAACCGATCAAGCCTCCTGCAGCGAAACCTATTGTTGAGGCGGTGGAAAGTGATACACCTCCTATCCCAAGTATTACTGCACCTATTAAACCCAAGGAAAAAAACAGCGAGCCGCTGTTGATTAATCCGGATGCGGAAGAAGAGGCGGTTACAAAAGCCACAGAGGTTCCTAAGGCTGTTGTTCAGACATCAAAAGTTGAGACACCGAAAAAGCCGGAAGTAACTGTTTCCGCACCTGAAACGAAGCCGGTGGCACCTAAGGTTGAGGAGGCTCCTAAACCTAAAGCCGAGCCTCTCCAAACTGCTGCGACTGCTGTCATTAATAAAGCAAAGGATTGGCGTATTCAGTTAGGCGCGATGTCGTCTCATCGTAAGGCACAAGAAGAATATGCACGTCAGCAAAAAAAGAATGGTGATTTACTTGGCAAACTGGCATTGGAAGTCCAACAAGTAAAAGTGAATGAAAAAGATTACTTTCGTTTGAGGCTAGGGCCGCTTGCATCTCAGAAAGATGCGAAAGGCTTATGTGGTGACCTTAAAAAACGTGGTACGGATTGCATTGCTGTGGCGCCTGGGAAGTGATTTCGATCTTTTAGTTTCCGTCGAATCAATTAATTTCGGTATGGCTACGATGTGATGTTGTAGCCATATTTGATTCAAGTTCAGGGAATAGAGAATGCGTAACGCTGCAATTTTTGGATGTGAAGGTTTAACTTTAACGACTGAAGAGATTTCTTTCTTTAAAGATATGCAACCATTCGGTTTTATCCTTTTTGCGCGAAACGTGGATACGCCTGAACAGGTCAAAGCGTTATGCGATTCTTTACGTGATATTGTGAAGGATCCGGATGCGCCAATTCTTATTGACCAAGAGGGAGGTCGCGTACGTCGCCTAAGACCGCCACATTGGGTTGATAGCTTTCCGATGGAGCCTTTTGGTAACCTTTATGAGAGAGATAAAGAGACTGCAATAGAGGCACTTAAATTGCAATGTGACTTGCAATCAAGTCAACTTCTGACTGCGGGTATCAATGTAACCTGTGCACCATGTTTAGATATAAGATTTAAGGATGCACATGATATTATTGGAGATCGATCCTTTTCTACCGATCCGGAAATCGTAGGTCTATTAGGTAAAATTGCATCTGATCAATTCATGAAAAACGGTGTATATTCAATCATTAAGCATATTCCTGGCCATGGAAGAGCCTATGCAGATAGTCACCTTGAATTGCCTGTTGTTGAAGCTTCAGCCCAATCTTTACGTGATATAGATTTCAAACCATTTATATCAGTTAAAGATGCACCTATGGCGATGACGGCGCATATCTTGTATCCCGTTTTTGATAAGGACAATTGTGCGACTATGTCATCCACTTTTATTGAAGACGTGATTCGCAAAGAAATAGGCTTTGATGGTTTAATTATGACGGATGATCTATCCATGAAGGCGCTAAGTGGTGATTTTACTGAAAAAACAAGGTTTTGTCTGGATGCTGGTTGCGATCTGATTCTTCACTGCAATGGGGATATGTCAGAAATGAAAGATATCTCTAAGTCATTGAACGTAATGGATAGTTTGTCCTGGTCTCGTTGGGAAAGCGCCAAATCGCGTCTCGGGGATGGATTTAAGCTGTTAACTCGTTACGAAGAGGAAACAGCTAGCGAGAAACTTAGAGAGTTATTGTTGTAGTTATCACTATATCTTGTAGATATGTATTTTTAACTAGCCATATTTTGATAAATATATTAAACTGCGTTTGCAGTTAACTGTATTTTATGGATTTTGGCGTGGTTTAGATAATAAGCCGTAATTAGGTAGAAGATGGATCTACAAGAAGACTTTAATTCTGAATTTGAGGAAGATGATGCGCCTGCTGGTCGTTCGCCTGCGGATTTACTTTTCCTTGCTTTGGATGGTTATGAAGGCCCGATTGATCTTTTGCTCAGCTTGGCGAGGGATCAAAAGGTTGATCTTGCGAAGATTTCTATTGTTGCTTTAGCTGATCAATATTTAGAGTTCATTTCACGCGTACGCCAGTTACGCCTAGAAATTGCCGCTGATTATTTAGTGATGGCCGCTTGGCTTGCTTATTTAAAATCGCGTCTCCTTTTACCTGAACAGCCATCGGATGAAGATGAAGAGAGTCCTGAAGATTTAGCTGCGCGTCTTGCATTTCAATTGCGTCGTTTAGAAGCTATGCAAAAAGCGTCGAAAGAATTGATGGCAATTCCGCAAATTGGCCAAGATTTCTATCGTCGCGGCGATCCCGAAGCGATTAAGGTGGAAAACACATCCACATTTGATCTTTCCCTTTATGACCTTCTAAAAGCCTATGGCAGTATTCGCGATAAAATGACGGCGAGCACGCTTCGTATTATGCCGACAGAACTGTATTCTATGGATGATGCGATTGAGCGTCTTCGGGATATGCTGGGTGGTAGGCGCGTACCGAATTGGTCCAGCCTTGAAACATTTTTGCCAGACGACTTGAAGGATACACTTGTCGTACGTTCAGCGACAGCTGCAACATTTGCCGCATCTCTTGAATTAGCGAGGGAAGGGTTGTTGGAAATTCGTCAAAACGGTATTTTTGCACCGATTTTCTTTCGATCAAATCCAGATGCGCCTGAGCCGGAAGTTGATGATATTGAAGAAGAAAATCTGGCACGAGTTGATTCGTTGTTAGCGGATTTGGAAGTGGACTAATCTTTGGATCGTTTTGAACAAATTCGCCTGCTAGAGGCATTACTTTTCGCTGCGCAAGAACCAATTCGCGAGAAACAACTTGCGGAACGTATGCCATCTGATGCGGATTTGAATGGATTGTTACAAGAGTTACAATCTATGTATGCCAATCGTGGTGTACAATTGCGTCGCATTGAGATTTCAAAAAATGAAAGCGCATGGGCATTTCGAACCGCGGATGATCTTTCCAGCTATATGAGCATCAATCGTGAAGTTGAGAAAAAGTTAAGTCGTGCAGCGATTGAGACATTATCTATTATTGCCTATCATCAGCCCGTTACCCGCGCAGAAATTGAAGATATTCGCGGCGTCGCCTTGTCCAAGGGGACAATGGATATTCTGCTTGAGGCCAATTGGATTAAGCCAAAAGGACGGCGTCAAACGCCCGGACGGCCAGTAACTTGGGGAACAACAGGTAATTTCCTGGATCACTTTGGTTTGGAAACGGTACGTGATTTACCTGGAATGGAAGAGTTACGCGCATCTGGATTGTTAGAATCACGACCGGGACTAGGCACAATTGCGATGCAACAAAGTGAAGCTGCTTTTGATGGTTCTGAGGACGAGGAAGAAGATTTTCAAGATCTTCAAGATGAACTCTTTGAACTTGAAGATGATTATGAAGCTGTTGAGTTAGAAGAAGATATCGCCATTGAAGATTAAATTTTAATCGTGACTTGTATCTGCAAATGCTTCGCAATATAAAATACCTATGACAAATCTAAATTCCGACAAGCTCGCGTTGAGTTTTAAAAACTTACGTCATTCTTATGGTAATGTGACTGCAGTACGTGATGTTTCTTTAACTATAGAAGCTGGCGAAGTTGTATGCCTTCTTGGACCAAGCGGATGTGGTAAAACAACTGCTTTACGTTTAGCAGCGGGCCTTGAACAACCCGTTGATGGTACCGTTTTTGTTGGTGGTAAGCTGGTTGCAGACGCACAAAATTGTAAACCGCCTGAAGAACGTAATGTAGGTTTGGTGTTTCAAGATTACGCCTTATTTCCACATTTAACTGTTGGGAAAAATGTTGCTTTTGGTATTGATAAGCTATCGAAACCTGAACAAGAACAAAGAGTCTCTGAGAGCCTAGAACAAGTTGGAATGGCAGATTATGTCAATTCTTATCCTCATATGTTGTCTGGCGGGCAACAACAACGCGTGGCTCTTGCACGTGCTATGGCCCGTAAACCTGAATTGATATTGTTGGATGAGCCATTTTCCGGTCTTGATGCGCGTTTGCGTGATCAGGTAAGGGATCGTACGTTACATGTTTTAAAAAATGCTGGCGCCGCAGCTTTGATGGTGACACATGATGCAGAAGAGGCCATGTATATGGCGGATCGTATTGCTGTTATGTATCAGGGTGAAATTGTTCAGATGGGCACACCATCAGAACTCTATAATCAACCTGTAAATTCGTTCGTTGCTGAATTCTTTGGCGATGTGAACCGCTTAATGTGTGATATCTACGATAATGAAGTTCATACTGCTCTAGGTAACTTTAAAGTAGATTTGCCAATGGAAACAGGCACCGCCGAAGTTATCATTAGACCTGAAGCGATCAATCTAATACCTGCTGATCCGGATAGTGTAGGGATTGGATATGCGAAAGTATTAGCGTCGAGATTATTAGGTCGTGCGAGTTTGATTCATTTATGTACTTGTACTACGACAGGTAACGATATCCATTTACATGCACGTGTGGCCGGGGAATACCTGCCAGAAGAAGGTAGCATTCAAAAGATGGAAATCAATCAAAGTCAGGTTTTCGTTTATCCAAAAACAGTGACCTAATTCTGCTATTTTGATCTATCTGAGATCGAGTCAGGTTAAATCCAACCTTGATTGAGTGCGTTCCTCTAAAAAAATTGAAATTTTTCCTCTTTTTACTATATCAGGCATTGCGAGGTCCGGTCGCTTCTGTAATGATCCCTGCAAGTAGGGAGAAAGAAGGTTTCGACCTTTTGTATTGTAAGAAATTAAGTTTAGATTTTTCGAATATCTCTTTTCGAAAATCCTTCTTGGAGGTTTTTAAATATGGGTGCGTTTAGTATTTGGCACTGGGTTATTGTTCTTGTTGTTGTACTTGTTCTTTTCGGCGGAAAAGGCAAAATTTCCGGTATTATGGGTGATTTCGGTAAAGGTTTGAAATCTTTCAAGAAGAACATCAAGGAAGAGACAGCTTCTTCTGATAGCGATGACGCAAAACAAATTTCTGAAAAAAGCGAAGCGGCTGATACAACAGAATCCAAAGATAAATCTGCACAAGGTTAACAGTTTGATTAAGGCCCAATTTATTGGGCCTTTGTCATTTGGATTTATATGATTCTGCGTTGAAGAAGATCTTGGAAAGCATTTATTATGTTTGATATCGGTTGGCCTGAAATGATGGTTATTGGGGTTTTAACAATTATTGTTGTGGGCCCGAAAGAATTACCACGTGTGATGCGAACAGTCATGGGATTGATTCGTAAAGTACGTATGATGGCTGGTGATTTTCAAAGTAGTATGGAAGACATTGCCCGTGAAGCTGATCTAGCAGATATCAAAAAACAGGTTGAGCAAGCACAAAGTGAAACTGTGTCTGCAAAAATGGAAAAGCTGATGGATCCAGATGGTAGCGTCAACAAAGCTATGAAAGATATGGAACAAGATGTGCGTAAAGCGCAGGCGGATACCGAAGAAGCGGCTAAAACAGAACCCTCAAAAGCTAAAACTTCATAGATAACTTGACACTGAATATTGCGAAAAAGAAAAAATTATGAGCGATACTTTAGGCGATAAAGCCCCATTGGTAGAACATTTAACTGAACTTAGAAAACGTCTGATGATTTCAGTTGTTTTTCTTCTGTTATCCTTCTTCGTGATGTTCCCTTTCTCAGGCTACATATTTAATTTTTTGTTGGAACCATTGAATCAGATTTGGGTACAGCAAGAAGGTCGTCGTGTCATTTATACTGCATTGCATGAAAAGTTCTTTGTAGATATCAAAATTGCCTTTTTTGCAGGCTTCTTTGTCTCTTTCCCAATTATTGCCGGGCAGGTGTGGATGTTTATGGCACCCGGCCTTTATAAGCATGAAAAAGCAGCCTTTTTACCGTTTTTGATCGCTACGCCGATCCTCTTCTTGATGGGATCAGCTTTTGTTTATTACGTTGTTTTGCCTGCCGCATGGGAATTTTTCGTTAGTTTTGAACAGCTTAGTAAGGCTGGAGAGTTGAATATTCAATTGGAACCTAAGGCAAACGAGTATCTTTCGCTGGTAATGCGTTTGATTTTTGCTTTTGGTTTTAGTTTTGAACTGCCAGTCGTGCTTACGTTGTTAGCACGTATCGGTTTAGCGACACCCGATGGCCTTCGCAAAAAACGTCGTTATGCTATTCTATTGGCATTTGTCGCTGCTGCGGTTTTGACACCACCTGATCCATTAAGCCAAATTGGTTTGGCCATTCCAATTATCATTTTATACGAGATTTCTATTTTATCTGCTGTGCTTGTATACAAGCAAAAGGCGGAGCGGGAAAAAGAACTTGGTCTTGATGATGATGACGATGATGAGGATTTACAGGAAAGCACTCCGGAAGAAACCGGGCCAGAATGGGAACAACCTGAAGAAATTCTGGATCGTGAAGCCCGTATAAAAGCCCATGATGAGGCTGAGGGGCCATAAAATAGAAGGCTTAGTTTCAAAAAACAGATAAGAGCGTAGCATTTTTGCTACGCTTTTTTTGTATGAGAGAGTGTGAGATTATTGGCAGATAAAATACCAAACAGAGTGTCTACACTGTATATGAACAATATTGTGCTGATGCGCCTTTGCATCACTTTCGGAAAAACGTGATTTATGTGGGGATTGAAGGTTGTCTCAAAGGCGGTGCTTGCCTATAACCAAGACGTTTCTAACATGGTTTGATTCGCTATAATCAGGCGAAAACCTTCTAATACATGTAAAGAATAAAGGAATTCTATCATGCATGACTTAAAATTTATTCGCGAGAACCCCGAAGCTTTTGACAAAGCAATGGCTGCACGCAGCCTCGAGGCGCAGTCGCAATCAATTTTAGACATGGATGAAACCCGTCGTTCGCATCAAACTTCAATGCAGGAAATGCAAGCACGCCGTAATTCCGCATCCAAGGAGATTGGTGATGCGATGAAAGCGGGTGACAAGGATAAAGCCGAAGCATTAAAAGCAGAAGTTACAGCCTTAAAAGATGATTTGGCGAAAGCTGAAGATGCAGAACGTGAAGCCGCTGCTAAGCTAAAGTCTGTTTTGGAAACTTTGCCAAATATGCCATTTGACGATGTGCCTCCTGGTGTGGATGAAGATGACAATGTGGAAGTGCGTCAATGGGGAACACCACGCGGCTTTGATTTTGAACCAAAACAGCATTTTGATCTTGGTGAAGATCTTGGCTATATGGATTTCGAGGGTGCCGCAAAACAATCTGGTGCGCGTTTTGTACATTTAAAAGGTCCTCTAGCGCGCCTAGAACGTGCTTTAGCAACCTTTATGCTTGATCTCCATGCCGATGAACATGGTCTTCAGGAAACAATCACGCCTGTTTTAGTACGTGAAGATGCACTTTATGGCACCGGTCAGTTGCCTAAATTCTCAGAGGATTTATTCCGAACTGAAGAAGGTTTCTATATGATCCCGACAGCCGAGGTCACTTTGACTAATACGGTGGCTGGCGAGATTTTGGCTGAAGATGATTTGCCAAAGCGTATGACTGCCTGGACACAATGTTTTCGTTCGGAAGCAGGCGCAGCAGGGCGTGATACGCGTGGCATGATTCGTCAACACCAATTCTCAAAAGTTGAGATGGTTTCAGTTGTTCATCCAGATAAGTCTGAAGAAGAATTGGAACGTATGACTGGATGTGCGGAAGAGGTTCTCAAACGTCTTAATTTACCATACCGTACAGTTATTCTTTGTGTTGGTGATATGGGCTTTGGCGCACGTAAAACTTACGATATTGAAGTTTGGTTGCCAGGGCAGGACAAATATCGCGAAATTTCCAGTTGTTCCAACTGTGGCGATTTCCAAGCACGTCGTATGGCGGCGCGTTTCCGTCCAAATGGTGAAAAGGGGACACAATTTGTTCACACATTGAATGGATCTGGTTTGGCTGTTGGTCGTACATTAATCGCAGTACTTGAAAATTATCAAAATGAAGATGGTTCAATTACTGTACCAGATGCACTTATCCCATATATGGGTGGATTAACGGTTATCAAGTAAGACGAATGACAGACTTTAGGGCAGAAAAGTCAAAACTCATTGAAGCATTGCGGGAAGGCGGTATCATTGACGAAACCGTACTTTCTGCGATTGCGGAAACACCTCGGGAATTGTTCATTCCTGAGACCTTTAAAAATCATGCTTATGAAAATTCCGCTTTGCCAATTGATCGTGGCCAAACAATCAGTCAACCACTAGTCGTTGCTAAGATGACGGAAGCCTTAGAAGTTCATAGCCGCCATAAGGTTCTGGAAATCGGGACAGGATCCGGTTATCAGGCGTATATCTTATCTAAACTTTGTCGTCGTTTGTTTACGATCGAACGACATAGGTTATTGATGCAACAGGCAGAAAAGAGATTTCAATCTCTTCGGGCGTATAACATTACTACGATGCGTGGAGATGGCGGGCGTGGATGGCCAGAACAAGCACCGTTTGAACGAATTATGGTAACGGCGGCGGCGGAAGATATTCCACCAGTCTTAATTGATCAGCTAACTGTAGGTGGGATTATGATTGTGCCAATCGGAGCCGTTGAAGATCATCAAGATTTATTGAAAGTCACTAAAACCGAATCAGGTATTGATGTGGAAGACATGGGACCTGTTCGTTTTGTACCTCTGGTCGGAGGGTTGCCTACTGGCGGCTAGTTCTAAATTTTAATTAACTTGTAGAAATAACAGGTTAGCGTAAAATATTGTTATGATGGTTGATCGCACATTTTTTCAGAAATGCCAGATTCGTGGTCTTATTCTGCTTGTAGGGTTGTTTTTAACAGCCTGTGCAGCTGATCCTGGACGCGATATTACTATCTATGGCGGTGATAGAGGAACCGGTAGTTCTGGTGGATCATCACAGGCACCACAATATGGCACCCATACAGTAACAAAAGGTGAGACACTCTATTCAATATCTCGCGCTTATGGGGTGGACATCCAGACAATCGTAAAGCGTAATAATTTACGTCCGCCTTATAAGCTATCAAATGGACAGAAATTAATTATTCCTGCAGGCGGATTTTACGTTGTTAAAAAAGGTGATTCCGTTTGGAAAATTGCCAAAAGCCAGAATGTCTCTGCTTCAAGTATTGTAAGGGCGAACAATTTAGCTGAACCCTATACAATTTATGTGGGACAACGTTTAGCTATTCCAAGAAGTGGTATACCTAAGCAGGCTGAAGTTAAGACAGATCAACCTAAATCGGCTGTGATTGTTCCTGAAACGCCTGCTGCTAAAGTTACACAAACATCCGGTGGGTGGCCTAGACCGACAGCCAAACCGTCCGAACCTCGCATTACAACACGTACTGCTAGCCATAATCAAATTTCCCAGCCGACACCAAGATCTAGCTCTAAGTTCTTAATGCCGGTTCGCGGCCGGGTGATATCAAGTTATGGACCGAAAGCGAAAGGTCTGTTTAATGATGGGATTAATATTGCTGCGCCTCGGGGAACTTCCGTAAAAGCTGCTGAAAACGGCGTTGTCGCCTATACAGGAAACCAGCAAGGAGGGTTCGGCAACCTTATTCTTGTGAAGCATGCTGATGGTTATATTAGTGCTTATGCCCATACTGGCGATATGCTGGTGAAACGTGGTGATAAAGTGCGTCGAGGTCAAGTCATCGCAAAAGTTGGAAGTACCGGTAGCGTTGACCGTCCTCAATTACATTTTCAAATTCGTAAAGGTCGTAAAACTTTAAATCCAATGAAGTTTTTAAGTTAGCGTTACCGTAAATGTTTACCTAAGGATCCTGCTAAATCCTGAACGAATTGCCATGCAACACGGCCTGAACGCGCACCGCGGGTGACTGTCCATTCAATGGCCTTGGGTTTCCACTCTTCTTCATTGACGCCTAAATTATATGCTTCAACATACCCACGGATCATTTCGAAATATGTATCTTGATTACAATTGTGGAAGCCTAACCATAATCCAAAGCGATCTGATAAAGAGACGTTTTCCTCAATAGCTTCGGAAGGATTGATTGCTGTTGAACGTTCATTTTCAATCATGTCACGTGCCATTAAATGACGTCGATTGGAGGTTGCATAAAAAATAACGTTATCTGGCCGACCTTCAATACCTCCCTCTAACACAGCCTTCAGGGATTTATAGGCATCGTCTTGGGCATCAAAAGAAAGGTCATCGCAGAATAGGATGCATTGTTTTTTGGATTTTTTAAGAATTGAAAGTAAGCTGGGCAGAGTAGGGATATCTTCACGATGGATTTCTACAAGTTTGAGGCTGCCCGGCATTTCTGTGTTGATGCGATCATGAACTGCCTTCACAATTGAACTTTTTCCAGTACCTTTGGCTCCCCATAGTAAGGCATTATTAGCAGGTAATCCATTTGCGAAACGTTTGGTATTTTCCAAAAGCTGTTCTTTTTGTGAGTGAATACCGCATAGAAGATCAAAATCTACTCGATTCACTCGCTCAACTGGTTCAAGCCCCATTGGGTCCGCATGCCAAACATATGCATCTGTCTCTTTTAGATCAGAAACTTTTACAGCTGTAGGGGCCAGACGATCCAAAGCCTCAGCGATGCGTGTTAAGGTCGGTAAAAGTTTTGATACACCCATGATTCTTTCCTTGATGGCGTTGTTTTATTGGCAGGCAAGTTAAAACGGGTAACATTCCAAGACAAGAGGTAGAGGTCGGATATAAGTCATTCCTTGCTGGAAAAAGCTGGGAAATTGACCTCATAAGGCAGAAAACGGCACTTTTACACAGATATTTCTGCTTGAAAGATTGCATAATCGTATCGGGGTTGTATAGTCCGGCGGTTCTGGTTTTTTTTGATGATTCAATCATTCAGGTTTTGGGATTGAAATTAACAGAAGATTTACCAGATTAAATAGCTATAAATAATATCTCTTTGGAGTAATGAGTATGATTTCTTCTGCATACGCACAGGCAGCGGGTGGTGCAGCTGGCGGCGACATGTTTGGCGCCTTTTTGCCATTGATTTTGATTTTTGTTGTTTTCTATTTCTTGTTGATTCGTCCTCAACAAAAGAAACAAAAAGCTCATCAACAAAAATTATCTGCAGTACGTCGTGGCGACAAAATTATCACAGGTGGTGGTTTTTACGGTACGGTAACAAAAATTATCAGTGATACCGAAATTCAAGTTGAGATTGCAGAAGGTGTAAAAGTGAAAGTTGCTTCTGCGACAATCATGGACGTTCTTTCTAAAACTGAGCCAGCAAATGATGCTGCACCAGCAGCCGAAGAGAAAAAGAGCGGCTTGGGCGGCTTGTTCGGTAAAAAGAAAGACTAATCTGTCTTCATTCTGAAACAGGGTAGATATAATATCTGCCCTGTTTTTCTTTCTGGTCAGCATTAAAGTATGATCTGATCATTGATTTGGCGAAAATAATACGGAAATATTCGCATGTTAAATTTCCCTCTTTGGAAAAAAGCACTGGTTGGTATTGTATGCCTATTAAGTGTGCTTTACGCAGTTCCAAACTTTATGCCTGCAGGCACATTTGCTGGTGTTCCAAGCTGGTTACCAGGCAAAACTGTAAACCTTGGCCTTGATCTTCAAGGTGGGGCGCATCTGTTATTCAAAGTAGAAACTGAACAGGTTTTGAAAGAACGCATGGAAAATGTTGTGGCAGAAATGCGCGTAACATTACGTCAGGAGCGTTTGCGTTATAGCGGATTGGGTGTAAGAAATAACAGTGCAATGGTAACATTGCGTGATGCAACACAATCAGATCGTTTTCGCGAATTGATCCGTGAGATTGACAATCGTTTATTGATTGATGAGGTTTCCGAAGGAAGTTTTGCTCTTAGCTTATCCGAGCAAGATTTGAAGGCTGAAGTTGATAATGCCGTTTCGCAGTCCATTGAAGTTATTCGCCGCCGTATTGATGAAGATGGTACCAAAGAACCGGTGATCCAACGCCAAGGTGAAGATCGTATTTTGGTTCAGGTGCCAGGCGCCGAAGATACAGAAGAAGTTAAACGAAAGGTTGGTAAGACAGCCAAGATGACCTTCCAAATGGTAGATGTGCGTAATTCTTTATCAGACGCCATTGCAGGCCGCGTTCCTCCAGGATCTGTTTTGTTACCTTCTATCGAAGAAGATGAGAACGGAAATCCTGTACAGATGTATTTGGTTGAAAAACGTGTCCGTGTAAGCGGTGAACATTTAACGAATGCGTCTCCGTCCTTTGATCAGGCTAATCGTCCAGCTGTGAGTTTTCAATTTGATGCTGTAGGTGGTCGTAAATTTGCGCAGGTTACTGCGGAAAATGTAGGTTTCCCATTCGCAATTGTTCTAGATGGGAAAGTGATCTCTGCTCCGGAAATTCAAAGCCCTATCCCAGGTGGTAGCGGTATTATTACAGGTAACTTTACTGTTACAGAAACCAATGAACTGTCATTGCTGTTACGTGCAGGGGCTTTGCCTGCGCCATTAACTATTCTTGAGGAACGTTCTGTCGGGCCTGGTCTTGGACAAGATTCTATTGATGCGGGAACTATTGCGTCAATCATTGGTTTGATTGGTGTGATTATCTATATGGCGGCAAGTTACGGGTTGTTTGGCTTATTGGCAAATGTGGCACTCGTGTTCAATATTTCTTTGATCATTGCGGCCTTGTCTACTTTGCAGGCAACGCTGACTTTACCGGGTATTGCGGGGATCGTATTGACCATTGGTATGGCAGTTGATGCCAATGTATTGATCTTTGAACGTATTCGCGAAGAGTTCAAATCTGGCCAGAAGATCGGTGCGGCTATTGAGGCGGGTTATAAACGTGCATTGACAACAATTGTTGATTCTAACCTAACAACATTGATAGCAGCGATTCTTCTATTCGCATTTGGTGCAGGCCCGATTAAAGGTTTCGCTGTAACATTAAGTATAGGTATCTTAACCTCAATGTTCACAGCGATTATGGTAACACGTTTCTTAGTTGTGACTTGGTACACAAAAAAGAAACCTAAGACATTGCCATTGTAATGAAAGGGAGAAAGAAAATGAGATTATTGAAACTTATCCCTGAAACACCGAGCTTTAATTTTGCTTCAAAGCGTATTGCTGCATTCGTGTTTTCTGCATTTTTGATTGTGGCTTCTATTGGTTCTTTTGCTGTTAATGGTTTAAATCTAGGTATTGATTTCTTAGGTGGTATCCTGATTGAGGCAGAGACAAATGGTCCTGCAGATGTAACCTCCATGCGTCGTCAGCTAGGTGGTCTTGGTTTGGGCGATGTATCAATCCAAGAGTTCGGTGATGACAATACGGTCTTGATTAAAGTTCAACGTCAAGAAGGTAATGCCGAAGCTCAACAAGCTGCTGTTACTTTGGTAAAAGAGACGTTGGCGACACAGGTAGCTGAATATCGCCGTACGGAACTTGTAGGACCAACTGTTGGGGCAGAGCTACAGGAAGCTGCCTTATGGGCCGTTTTATCGGCTGTTGGCGCAATTTTAATTTACATCTGGTTCCGGTTTGAATGGCAATTCGGTGTTGGTGCTGTGATAGCCTTAAGTCATGACGTAATTACCACGATTGGGTTATTCTCGTTACTTGGTTTGGAATTCAATCTTGCAACTGTTGCGGCGATTTTGACCATTGCAGGTTATTCGATTAACGATACCGTTGTTGTCTATGACCGTATCCGGGAGAATATGCGTAAATTCAAGGTGATGGATTTCATTGAATTATATAATCTGTCCATTAACCAAACTTTATCACGTACGGTGATGACATCTGTAACAACTCTCATAGCGTTGTTGGCACTGTTTGTCTTTGGTGGAGAAGTTATTCGTGGTTTCTCTATTGCACTGATTTGGGGTGTGATTATTGGTACTTATTCCTCTATCGCTTTGGCTGGACCTATATTAACCTATATGGAACCAAATCGCGGTACAGATGAAGAAGAATATCCCGGTTCAAAAAAAGATGATGCCAGTGCATAATCTGTTATAAACAAGGGGTCGCAATTATGCGGCCCTTTTAATATAAGAAACAAAAATTAAGATTGGATTGAAGATGGCAGTTGATGTAACGCCGCCACTAGAAGCAGGTGCTAAATTTATTGATTCTTATGGCCCTAATCGTTTCAAGATCACTGATGAAGTGTTCGAAGGTTCTGTCATTGTTTTTCCGGATAAAGTTGTGTCATGGGATGTAACTGATGTGGCTGAGCTAACTGTTGAGAGTTTCCAAGCTGTATTTGATGCTGATCCAACGGTTGAACTTTTGTTATTAGGCTGTGGTGAGAAAATGATGCTAATTCCTTCTAGCCTTCGTCAAGCTTTACGTGAAAAAGGAACTCCACCAGATTTTATGGATACAGGGGCTGCTTGTCGCACTTACAATATTCTTTTAGGCGAAGGACGTCGGGTTGCTGCCGCTTTAATTGCAATGCCTGCTGAATAGGAATTTCCATGTCTCTTGCTAAAGAAGATTTTGCTATTTGCCAAAAAATCACCCGACAGGGAGGTTCAAATTTGGCATTGGTTAGTCGTACTTTAGCGAAACCACTACAAATGCTTTTTGCACCAACATATGCATCGATGCGTCTGATTGATGATTTGGTAGATGAAGATTTTTTGACGTTACCGGTAGAAGATCGTGATATTCAACGGCAAGCTTATCTAGACAGAATTTCTGCTTGGGAAGAAACTTGTATCAAGGCCGCAAATGGCGAATTCTTTAAACCTGACTTTGCCTTTAAACTTCCTGAAGGTGAGGCGATTTCAATATTTCGTCTGTTAAGTCAAACGGCGGGACAAAGTAATTTGGGAGCTTTGCCTTGGCAGGCAATGGCATCTGCAATGTCCCGTGATGTTAATGAGATTCCTATTCAGGGTTGGAACGACTTTGAAGACTATAGTTGGGGGGCAACTGTTTCTCCAACAGCGGTTTATTTGTATATTCTTACGGCTGATTATCAATCCGGTAGATATACAGGTATAAATGGTCTGGATTTAATGGGCAAAGCAAAAGGTATGGGCCTGTTCTGTTATTTGGTTCATATCGCACGTGATCTGGTAAAAGATGCAGTTAAAGCTGACCAATTACTGACTTTGCCGCAGGAACTACTAAATGATCTTGGTGAAACATTTACACAAGAAGATATCCGGTATCTTATTTGTGAAATTTTAAAGCAAGCAGAGAGTTACATCGATGAAATTGATGTTTGTCGAGATGAGTTACAACCACATATGTCATTGCGAAACCTAGCCATCTTTAAATCTCTCCTTGGATTGTATATGACCATGTTTGAGAAGATGAAAGCCGATCCATTAGCGATGCTTGATGATGGATTTGAAGAAAAATTACGCCAACAAGATGATCTGTTAAATGCGTCCTAAAGAAGATCCTTAATGACTGAAAATAAATCTATTTCTGATTTATCTGCGATTGGTAATATTGTTCATGATAAGGACAAAGATCGCTTTATTACAACAATGATGCTTTCACCTGAATTTCGTGAAGATGTTTTGTGTCTTTATGCTTTTAATTATGAAATTGCGAAAACATCATCTGCGGTAAGTGAACCTATGCTCGGTCGTATTCGTCTGCAATGGTGGCGGGAGGCAATTGAGGAATGTTACGCAAATAAGCCGCGTCGTCATGAAATTACTAAACCTCTTGCAGATTTATTAGCGCGTGTAGAGCTTCCGAAGGATTTGTTTGACCAATTGATTGACGCTCGTGAAAAGGATTTGGAAGAAGAAGCTATACAAACGCTTTCAGAGTTAATGGAATATGCAAATGCAACAGGTGGTAATTGCCTAAAACTTGCTGTAACCGCTTTGGGAGTAAAAGCTGAAGATGTAATGCAAGTTGCAGGACAAATAGGGACTGCTTGGGCCCTTATAGGTTTGATGCGCGCACTGCCGTTTCATTTACGGGCTAAAAAGCAATGGTTACCCGAAGAATTAGTGAAACGTCACAAGATCGATGGCCGTCGTATGCGTGACTTGAATGAAAGTTTAGAACTTAATTTAGCTGTTAAAGAGATTTGTGGAATTGTAAGTAACCTCTTGCAAGAAGCACGCAACAATGAAGTTTCAATCCCCAAAAAAGTAAAACCTCTTTTACATCTTGCGACTTTGGCTGAAAGCTATGTATTTCAACTGAAAAAGGCTGAATACAATCCATATGATAGTTCGTTGGCACATCCGTCAGGTTTACGTATGTTTAAGCTTCTTTGGAAGAACTTGTTAGGTAGGTTTTAACGGCTGGATATACCAGGGATGCTGGAAAGCAGATTGCTGGCTTCAACGCCATCTAGGACGAATTGAACAGCGAGTGCGGCAAGTAATACACCTACAACACGGGATACTACTTGTAATCCGGTGACACCTAGTAATTTTTGAACTTGGGTTGCAACAAGCAACAAAACCAAGGTCATGATTAAAATACCAACCATCCCCAAAACAACCATAGAGCCTAGTTGATAATCCCCGTGTGTTTCAGCCATGAGAAGGATAACTGCACCAATAGATCCAGGGCCGGCGATCAAAGGCGTCGCTAATGGGAAGACTGAAATATCCTGTTTCTTTTCCGCTTCTTTATTTTCTTCTTTGGTGGTGGAATTTGCACCGGAATGACGTGCAAAAACCAAATCGATAGAAATTAAAAGAAGTAAAATACCACCCGCGATTTTTAATGCGGGTAAAGAAATACCAAATAGATTTAATGTCGCTTTACCAAAAACAGCGAAAAGCAAAAGGACACCCGTTGCAATCAACACACCCTTAATCGCCATGGACCGTCTTTCTTTACCCGTTGCATTGGCGGTTAAGGCCGCAAACAAAGCTGCAACGTCAAATGGACCAATAACGGCGAAGAATGTAGTAAAGGAAACAAGGGCTGTTTCAAACATAAGCTAACCTTAGAAAATCAATTTCATGAATGGTTTATGCGTTAATTTCGCTTTCTAACCATTTAGTCATATCTTCTTTTGCACGTGTACTCAAGGCCAGCTTGCGATCACGGCCTTTGATCTTGCGTTTGCCTTTTGGCACTTCTGGCGGTGGGAAGAGGCCGAAATTCACATTCATTGGCTGGAATGTTTCTTCTTCGGCATTCTCTGTTAGATGCGAAAGCAATGCACCTAGGGCTGTGGTTGCAGGCGGTGGCGTAAAGGTTTCACCATGACATTCGGCTGCAGCCATACGTCCTGTTATTAAGCCAATAGCAGAACTTTCGATATAGCCTTCCACACCTGTAATTTGACCTGCGAAACGAATACGCGGATCCGCTTTTAGGCGTAATTGATCATCCAATAGGCGAGGGCTATTGATAAATGTATTACGGTGAATACCGCCAAGGCGTGCGAATTCCGCTTTCTCAAGCCCCGGGATATTACGTAAAACTTCTACCTGTGCGCCATATTTCATTTTGGTTTGGAAACCAACAATATTCCATAATGTTCCCAGCTTGTTATCCATACGCAATTGAACAACGGCATATTGTTTTTCTTCCGCATGTGGATTGGTAAGGCCAACAGGTTTCATGGGACCAAAACGTAATGTTTCGCGACCACGTTCAGCCATAACTTCGATTGGCAAGCAGCCTTCAAAATAGGGCGTATCTTTTTCCCATTCTTTGAACTCTGTTTTCTCCGCATCAAGAATAGCATCAATGAAATTATTATATTGTTCTTCTGTCATCGGGCAGTTGATATAATCCGTGCCTGTTCCTTTATCGTAACGGGATTGGAACCAAGCTTTTGACATATCGATACTGTCTTTATGCACGATTGGGGCGATTGCATCGAAGAAAGACAGTTGAGCCTCATCAGTGATTTTAAGAATTTTCTCTGTCAGGGCAGGGGACGTTAAGGGGCCAGATGCAACAATGATACGGTCCCATTCATCAGGAATTTCCGTGATTTCTTCACGTTCAATTGTAACGAGAGGATGATCTTCTAACGTCTTGGTTACTTTGCCCGAAAACTCATGGCGATCGACAGCCAAAGCACCACCTGCAGGTACCGAGCATTCATCGCCAAATTTCATGATGATGGAATCTAATTGGCGCATCTCATGATGGATTAAACCTACTGCGTTATATTCATGATCGTCAGAACGGAAGGAGTTGGAACAGACCAATTCAGCCAAATCATGTGTTTGGTGAGCGAATGTGTCTCTGGTCGGGCGCATTTCATGCAACACAACAGGCACACCCTGACTAATCAACTGCCAAGTTGCTTCAGACCCTGCAAGGCCACCACCAATTACGTGAACAGGTTTTATATCACTCATAATCATAATCCTAACTCAAGAAATCTTGAGGCAGGTCATGACGCTTTCTGAGGTTGAAGTCAAGCCCCCGAAGCCAGTTCTTCAAGGGGTATTGGAACTATTCAGCAGCCTGTTTACTGAGATATGGCTGCAAATAGTGACCCGTATAACTTCCAGATACCGCGGCCACATCTTCAGGTGTGCCCATAGCAACAATTTCACCACCTTTATCGCCGCCGTCCGGTCCAATATCGATGATCCAATCAGCTGTCTTGATCACTTCAAGGTTATGCTCAATAACAACAACTGTATTACCAGTATCAACAAGGGTTTGTAGAACTTCTAATAACTTGCGAACATCCTCGAAATGTAGGCCAGTGGTTGGCTCATCAAGGATGTATAAAGTTTTACCGGTCGCACGACGGCTTAATTCCTTAGCAAGTTTCACCCGTTGTGCTTCACCACCAGATAGAGTGGTAGCTTGTTGACCGACTTTAATATAGCCAAGTCCAACTTGTTGAAGAGTGATCATCTTATCGCGGATGGATGGTACAGCCTTAAAGAATTCAGCAGCTTCGTCTACTGTCATATCCAAAACGTCAGAAATGGACTTGTCTTTATATTTAACTTCCAATGTTTCGCGATTATAGCGATGGCCTTTACATTGGTCACATTGGACATAAACATCGGGTAGGAAATGCATTTCGATCTTGATAACACCATCCCCTTGGCACGCCTCACAACGACCACCTTTTACATTGAAAGAAAAACGTCCTGCGGCATATCCGCGTGTTTTGGCTTCCGGTAATCCAGCAAACCATTCACGAATTGGTGTGAAGGCACCTGTATATGTCGCCGGGTTTGAGCGCGGTGTTCGACCAATAGGGGATTGGTCAATATCAATCACCTTATCCAGATGTTGAATACCTTTTAACTCATCATAAAGTCCCGGCTGTTCACGTGAACCCATTAGGTCACGACTTAGGGCTTTCCATAAGGTTTCGATGGTTAATGTTGACTTCCCACTGCCAGACACACCAGTGATACAAGTGAATGTGCCTAATGGTATTTCTGCAGTGACCTTTTTAAGGTTATTACTGCGCGCGCCAGATAGAACCAATTTTTTGTTATTCTTGGCTTTGCGACGTTTCGCAGGAATTGGAACTTGCATCATGCCAGTAATATATTGTCCTGTGACACTATCTGGACATTGGAAGACTTGATCAGGTGTACCCGCCGCAACAACGGTACCACCGTTCACACCTGCGCCTGGTCCCATATCAACCAGATAATCAGCCGCACGGATGGCATCTTCATCATGTTCTACGACGATCACTGTATTTCCAAGATCACGAAGACGTTTCAATGTGGCTAATAGGCGATCATTGTCACGCTGATGTAGGCCGATAGAGGGCTCATCCAATACATATAAGACGCCTGTTAATCCGGAACCGATTTGGCTTGCCAAACGAATACGCTGACTTTCGCCACCGGATAATGTACCAGAGTTGCGTGAGAGTGTAAGGTACTGTAATCCCACATTATTTAGGAATCCGAGACGTTCGTTGATCTCTTTCAAAATGCGATATGCGATTTCTTGATCTTTTTCGGATAGTTTTTCACCAACAGCATCAAACCATTTACCCGCTTCGGCAATCGACATTTCAGCAACATTGGCAATATGTTTATCGTCAATTTTGACTGCAAGAGCTTCTTCTTTCAGCCTGTAGCCTAGGCAATGGCCGCAAGCATGAACAGATTGGTATTTGGATAATTCATCACGTGACCAGTTACTATCTGTTTCACGGAAACGTCGTTCCATATTATTGATCACACCTTCAAATGGTTTCTTTGTTTTATAGGTGCGTGATCCATCATCATAGTAAAATTCAACTTCAGCCTTGCCTGTACCGTAAAGCACAGCATTTTGAACTTTCTTAGGTAACTTACTAAAGGCAGTGTTTGGTTTTTCGCCAAAATGTTTGGCAACTGCTTGTAGGGTTTGGCGATAGTAAGGTGAACTGGTCTTAGACCACGGCGCGATAGCTCCATTATCTAATGGCTTATCTTTATCAGGAATAACAAGTTCTTCATCAAACTCCATATGGGTGCCTAGACCGTCACATACAGGACAAGCGCCAAATGGGTTGTTGAAAGAAAAGAGACGAGGTTCAATTTCTTCAATTGTAAAGCCACTTTCAGGACATGCAAAATTCGCGGAAAAGACAGTTTGCTGTCCCGTAGTCGCATCTTCAGCAAAGAGAAGGCCTTCGGAGATATCCAGTGCAGTCTCTATGGAGTCTGCTAAACGTGTTGCTAGACCTTCACGCACCACAACACGATCAACAACCACATCAATGTTATGTTTAAGTTTTTTATCTAGTGCAGGCACATCTTCGATTAAATAAAACTCACCATCAACTTTGGCACGTTGGAAACCACGTTTCTGTAGATCTGCGAATTCTTTACGATATTCCCCTTTGCGACCTCGCACGATGGGAGCAAGAAGGTAAAGTTTTGTTCCTTCTTCCATATCCATAATACGGTCAACCATTTGGGTGACTGTTTGGCTTTGAATTGGAAGGCCTGTGGTCGGGGAATATGGAATCCCAATACGTGCCCATAACAAACGCATATAATCATAAATTTCTGTGACTGTGCCGACTGTCGAACGCGGATTTTTAGACGTCGTCTTTTGCTCAATAGAAATAGCAGGGCTTAAACCCTCAATAAGATCAACATCGGGTTTTTGCATCATTTCAAGGAATTGACGCGCATAAGCGGAGAGGGATTCAACATAACGGCGCTGCCCATCTGCATAAATCGTATCAAAGGCGAGAGAAGACTTACCTGAACCTGATAGACCTGTAATCACCACAAGCTGATCTCGTGGTAAATCCACACTTACATCTTTCAGGTTATGCTCACGTGCGCCACGTACGCTGATCACGTTTTTATTGGCAGCTACAGGAGTTTCATTATTCATGTCTTTAGCCTTAAACAAATCGGGTTTATGCTGAAATAAGAGATCAAATATCTAGGTTGATCTTATCAATAATCTTATACGGCAAAATATGTATATCTGGATGAATCACAACATGCGAAGCCATCTGTCAAGAAACATAGTGATGTTCACGTTTTTGTCCATAGTTTCGTCGGTTCCTACTGACAGCCTTATGGCAGGAGAGGTATCACATTCTTGTGAATATGAGGGATTAAAAACGGAACATGCCATTCAGGTGGATTGGGGGCATATCTTCTGTGGTGATGTAAATCGTAAGAAAACCAAGGGTACTGGCTATCATCACCGCCCAAATGGGGAGGATAGCAATACAGCCTATATAGAAGATATTGACCGAAAGAATAGTGAAACAGGCGTATATGAAGCCGCACCACTTTATGTTTGGGACGAGGGGGAATGGTTTATAAAAAGACGCGGCTCTACATTTTTTCCAGATCATTGCTCAGCAAGGCAAGTGATGAATAGTATTGTCTATGCTGCAACTCATGTTCGTTGTCGTTACAAGAATGGAAAATGGGGAGGGCTCTCTGCACCAATAAGGAATGAAGGGAAATATTGTTATGGCTCGAATGGAGAGGCTTTAGTTATCAATGGCTACTTCCGTCGTGATAATGGGCATGTAGCAACAGCATGGCCATTGATGAGTAATCAGCAATCAGCTTCCTGCATATCTATTGAACGCGAGTAATATGATAACCCTTTTGTTCAAGATACCATTGAACAGATTTTTCGCCTCCTAGATGACCTGCACCAACAGCAATAAAAATATTACCTGAACCTTTCATCATTTTATCAATTTGGTTGGCCCAGTTCTTATTTCGATTGAATAAAAATGACTTCTGAAGGTTGGGGAATTGACTAAATGTCACATTCATAAAGTCCGCTAGCCCTTCCGTATCACCAGTTTTCCATAAATCTAACATCGTATGTAGCATTTCGGGTGAATCCGCCATCTGGGTAATAGAATCCTCAAAGAAACGTAAGTCATCTTCTGGTGATAAATTTCCGAATAATCCTAGTTGCTGCTCAATTGTTTCAAGATATCGTATTTCTTTTTTGAACAACTTGGCTTCATTCTCTAAAGACTGGTCGACACCTGATTGAGGATCAATTTGTTCGCTCATCATCTGTATGTTGAGAAAGGTGAGCGCTGCTAACCAAGGGCGCATCGGTGTCAGTTGTTGTTTGAAATTTTCAGGTAAATTGTATTTTATGATTAATTGCTGAAGCGCAGTATTTGTTTCGGGGGTTAATAAATCAAATAAACTTTGCCCATTTTTGTTTAAACCATATTCGGATATCAGAGCGATCGCTTTCTGACCGGACATTTCATCAAGTGAAACTTCTAAATAAAGAGTATCTGTTTCCGTTAATGCCTTCGTAATTTTTGGTGTACGCCATTTGATTTTTTTATCTAGGGCGTGAATTGTTCCAAAAAGCCAAATCTTACTATCATGATCAGATATTAACCATAAAGCTGGGTTCACCTTTTCCGATGCATATGCAGGTGCGGACAAGACAGAAAGAGATATAAAGATTAGGGTCAGTTTTTTTAACATCTCGTTTTAACTCAAAAAAAATCCCCTCTTATTTTTGGAAATAAGAGGGGACATGTATTATTCAGCTGCTTCTACTTCGACATTAGGGGCAGGAGTGTCAGGATTTCCAAGCTTCTTTGCTTTACGTTTTTCATACCAATCTTTGATATTACCACGTAACATCAAGGCACATGGGGTTAGAACCAACGTCAATACAGTCGCAAAAGCCAACCCAAATGCGATGGCAGTTGAAAGCTGAACCCACCATTGTGTGGAGGGCGCCCCTTGTGAAATTTCACGAGAAACGAAGTTGATATTGACCTGCAATACCATAGGCATCAAACCAAGGATGGTTGTGATTGTGGTCAACATAACCGGACGTAAACGTTGTGCACCAGTTAACAGGATTGCTGTACGTATATCTTTTTCAGTTTGAACCAAACGGTCATAGGTATCGATCAACACGATATTATTGTTTACAACGATACCGGCCAAAGCAATAACGCCAACACCTGACATCACAATACCAAATGGTTGGCCTATTACCATTAAACCGATGAAGACGCCCGCAGTTGACATAATAACTGCAAACAAGATCAAGAAAGCTGAATAGAAACTGTTAAACTGCGTTACCAAAATCAACGCCATCAAGAAGAGGGCGACTGCAAAAGCGGACACCAAGAAGTCCTGTGATCTTTGTTGATCTTCATTATCACCCTTGAAGGTCACATCGACACCGTCAGGCAATTCGAAATGCTCCATGGCAGCTTGGATTTCTTTCACTTTGGTGTCCGCGAGAACACCTTCTGCGACGTCAGCTTTCAGGAACATGATACGCTTTGCATCTGTGCGACGTAACAAGCCAGTTTTTTGCTTTGGCGTACGTGTGATGAAGTTTGATACAGGAACCAAACCTACACTTGTTTGAATACGAATATTATCTAATTGGTTCAAAGTACGATATTCAACAGGATAGCGTGCAAGGATATCTACTTCATCATCGCTGCTATCAGGACGATAATCGCTGATTTTCATCCCCTTAGTTACCAGCTGAATTACGTTGCCGATGGTGACCACATCTGCACCAAATTTGGCGGCTTGTGCGCGATCAACATCCAATTCCCATTCGATCCCAGGAATAGGGCGACTATCTTCAATTTCGACAAGGCCATCAACTGTCTCAAGATAGGCACGTGCCTGATCTAAAACAGGTTCAATCAGTTCTGGACTCCAGGAAGAAAATTCCAGATGGATAGGTTTACCTTGTTGTGGACCTTCTCGTTGTTGTTGATGTTCAATCCAGATACCAGTGAGATCTTCTGTTCTTTCACGAAGATCTGCAGTGATTTCCGTATAAGGACGACGTTCATCCCATGTACGGAATTCTAATTGTATTTTACCAATGATATCTTCGGCGGTATCGTCACGCGCCTCAAAATTACCTGCGGAAGAATAGATTGTTTTGAATTCGTCTTTTTCTTCCTGCAACTGAAGAACACGACGTTCAACTTCTTCGGCAAGATAATTCTTTTCTTGTACAGACATATTACCGCGGGCATGGATATTAATGATTCCAAGCTCAGGTTCAATTTCCGGAAAGAATTCAACGCCTTTACCAATTGCGCCATATAGCATGTATGTGCCAATCAAAATACCGACACCTACTGTGAGGCAAGTGCCTGGAAAACGTAATGCACCGCGAAGCATCTTGATGTAAACGGCCGATGGACCTTTCACATTTGATAAACCTTGCTCACCATGCCCAGCACTTAATTCTTGCGCAATCGCAGGCTCTACATTGGTTTGCTCTAACAGACGTCCCAATAATTTGCCAAGCTTCGCCCCCAAGAAGATACCAAGGATAGCTAATAAAACGGCAACTAAAGCAGCTGCACCACCAAGGAAAGATTCAGTTAATCCCATACCAATAGCACCGAAAGCAACAGCAAGGGCGATTGAAATCACAAGACGTAACACACCTGCTAAATTCGCGCCTAAAACTGGGATGAATACTAATGCCATGGCCAAAGATGCGGTTAATGTCGCAATCAGGGTGATTGGCATATATTTCATAAATTCACCAACAATATCTGGCCAGAATAACAATGGTAAGAATGCAGCCAATGTTGTTGCAGTTGATGCGATAATCGGCCAAGCCATTCGTTTGGCAGCTAATCCATAAGCAACCTCTTTTGGCTCACCTTCAGCAAGTTTTCTATCAGCATATTCAGTAACAACAATCGCACCATCAACCAGCATACCAACTGATAAAATAAGGGCGAAAAGTACCACCACGTTAACTGTAAAACCAACGATATAGAGGAATAATACACCTGCTAGGAAAGAGCCAGGAATAGCTAGTCCTACAAGCAAGCCGCCACGTAAACCAAGAGCGCCAACAATTACAATCATTACAAGCAAGATTGCACTTGTAATGTTATTCTGAAGATCTGTTAGCATGTCTTTGATATTGTTGGATTTATCTTGGCTAAACCCGAACTGGACACCTGGCGGGAAGCGTTCTGACTCTGCTGTTACAACTTCACGTACTTTTGCAATTGTGTCGATGATATTTTCGCCTGTACGCTTGGAAACTTCCAATGTCACGGCTGGTTTACCATTCACACGCGCAAAATTGGTTGGATCTTTAAATGTTTTACGTAACTCAGCAATATCGCCTATACGGATCAAGGAATCCCCATCCACCTTAAGAGGCATGTCTAAAATATCTTTTGCACTTTCAAACAGACCAGGAACTTTAACAGAGAAACGTCCTTGGCCTGTATC
Source organism: Curvivirga sp. (assembly GCF_965219885.1). Lineage (NCBI taxonomy): Bacteria > Pseudomonadati > Pseudomonadota > Alphaproteobacteria > Rhodospirillales > Aestuariispiraceae > Curvivirga > Curvivirga sp. Next base: position 311,600 of record NZ_CBDCOT010000008.1, on the reverse strand, counting down.
CATCGCACCCGCAGCAATCAAAATATTTGAGCGACTTAATGACGTGAAAACTTCATCAGGATTGATATTATAGCTTTCCATTTTCATTGGATCAATGATCACTTCGACAGCTTCATCACGATCGCCAATGATATTGACTTCAAGTACAGCTGGTAACGCTTCGATATCGTCTTTCAATTCATCAGCAATACGAAGTAATGTTCTTTCAGGTACTTGTCCTGCTAGTGTGACAACCAAAACAGGGAATTGACTAAGATTGACTTCATGAACAGACGGTTCATCGGTGTCATCTGGTAATTCCGGCTTTGCGGTATCTACTTTCTCGCGTACATCATCCAATGCGGTATCTGCATCGAAACCGGCATCGAATTCCAAAACAACGTTAGCACCACCTTCATAAGCAGTAGACCGCATTTCTTTAATGCCTTCGATACTGCGTACTTCCTTTTCAATAGGGCGGACAAGCAATCGCTCAGCATCTTCTGGGGAGATACCTTCATGATGAAGAGAGACATAAATAATTGGAATATCGATATCCGGATCAGATTCTTTTGGAATATTGATATAGGCAAGGGCACCAGCAATCAAAATGAACAACAATAAGGATAAGGCTGTTCTTGATCGATTGAACGCGGCACTGATTATAGACATGTGTTTTCTCCGACTTAATCGATCTTAAGAGTTTGAAGCATTGCTTACATTTAATGGTGTTGCAGTTACTTGCGCGCCTGCGGCTACAAATTCCTGACCGACAGCAATGATACGGATATTGTCAGGTAAGCCACTTACCCAGACACCTTTTTCAGTATCTTCAATAATATTGACCAGATTAAACTCAACAATGTCATCGTCAGAAAGGGTTTTAACCCCGATATTTCCGGCATTATTTAATGTAAGAAGAGCGGGGGAAAGCAGATGTGCCTTTGTTTGACCGAGTGGCAATGTCACACTTGCTGTTAAGCCGGATAGAATTTTACCATCAGGATTGGGCACTTCTACCTTCACTTCAAAACTACGTGTGCTTTCCAGGGCTGTAGGGGATATATGACTTACCAAGCCTGTGATTTGTTCACCATTGATGAGGGTGCCTGTTGCTTCTGAGTCTAATGAAATCGCATTGATTTCTTTTTCAGAAACATACGCCACAATATACATAGGGTTCATGTCAACAATTGTGGCAATCGGATCTCCTTCTTGTACATAGTCACCTAGTTCAACGCTTTGTGTTTGGATGATACCATCAAATGGGCTTCGAACACTCGTATTTGCATAGTTAGTCCGCGCCACATGTAAGTCGGATTTAGCGGATTCTAGATTCGCTAAAGCCTCAGCTTTGCGGATTTGGGAGTTGAATCCCTTCTTCGCAAGTTTGGTCGCAGCTTCAAATTCGATTTCACGTTGTTCCAGAATGGCTTCTGCACGCTTGATCTGAGATCCACGATCTTGAATTGCCAACTGGGTAATTAAGGCGTTCTTTTCAACTGGATAAGTTTCTTCCATATCCAGCTTTACAATTTTGCCATAGGTTTCAGCGCGAATTGTAGCGACGCGGTCATATTGTGTTTGCGCAGTAATTTGTATAGAGGCCTGATGATTAATTGCAGTTGAGTCTACATAGCGAACAGAGGTCTTATAGGAAGGCAATTTCTCTTCCTGGCTAACCTCGTCCGCCGGATTTTCAGTATTTGCATTTAGATCTTGGCCAGACCATAACCAAAGGCCGATACCTGTTGCCAATCCAACAGCGATTAAGACGGAAGGTTTGATATTTAATCGTGATCTTAGCATGATATTACTCCGCAGCATCTTGCTTGTTTGCCGGGCTGCCGGTCAACGCAGCAGCAATGGCGATATGTTTATTTTCTTCGAGAAATTCTTTTGCAGCCTGACTCATATGGAGGCCAAACGCATGAACAAAAGCTTGCCCTTTAGTGAGGGAACCGTTTGGTGAACGTTCAGCTTCAAGAGTGTTAATTTTATCTTTCAAAGATTTGATTCGCTGATCGATCGTATTTTCAACGAATGCAGGGGAAAGGTATTCTGCAAAGAACATGGAAAATAGGAAATCAGATTTGAATTTGTCTGGAACAGGGTTATTTGAAAGTGCCTCGATAAGCTCTAATCGACCTTTTGTTGTAATCTTGTATACGTTCTTTTGTGGGCGATTGTCTTGGTCTAATGTCTCACTGGTAACCAATCCATCCTGTTCCAGTTTTTTGAGGGCAGGGTAGATTGAACCAAAGCCGCCTTCAGCAAAGATACTGAAAGGGCCGTCTTCAAACATTTTTCGAATTTCATAGCCACTCGCATTATTTAATGCCAGTACGCCAAGGCATGATGTTCTAATATCCATTTTTGAATCCAGCTTTATGCAATTAAGTTTCACATCATGTGATGTGTCTTATAAAAGAAATATATTTTTCCCCACATATTTCGTGCCAATAATGCAGCACAATTACCCAGCTAGTTTTCAATGTCAACTAAATATCGTTATGACATATATCAAAATGATATATTTTCTTTTCATTTTATTGTTTCGACTGAATTGTTTGAGGATATTATCAAGTATAATTATTATGGATATGTTGCGTCGCAATATTTATAGTTCTTGAAAATATTAATTGATTTCAAGGGGTAATGTGTTGTCGTGATAAGCTATGCATTTTTTGCAATGCAAAAATGCAGTAATTGCGCGTGATTTTTTTTTCGAAATGAATAAATTTAACTCATCAAGACGGCGGGGCCAACTTCCTCCCACTCCCCCTTATCGGCCCTGCTGTCTGATTAACTACAGAGAGATTTTTTGTTACGTCCATCATAGAGTTTAGATGGACGTTTTTTTGAAGGACTAAGACAATGGCTACATTGAGCACAGAATTCGTAAACTTGGGTCAAGCTGCTTCTGAAAAAACAGGCATCGTTGGCCGTCTTGTTAATAAATTGGCAGAATCCGTTGTGGCTGCACGCACATACAACGAATTGAACGCTTTGACAGACGCACAATTGCGTGACATTGGTATTTACCGTAACGACATTGCACGTGTTGCATTCGGTAAAAACAAATAAGTCCTCCTTTTCTTGGTTGAGAAAAGTGATGGCCTTTAGGTCCCCTGCCTAAAGTGTAAATTAAAGGCGGTTGAGAAATTCTCAACCGCCTTTTTCTTATCCGGTAACTTTGCTTTAATTTTTTGCTTCCTGAATCTCTTCAGGATCTTCAGTCATATACACTTCTGACGTGGCAATCTCTGCCGGGGCAGCATAAAAGTCCCCATGATCTTCTTCGGAAACGGTTTCCCGTCTTAAGCAACGCCAAAGCGTAAATACGGCAAAGGACGCGGAGATAATAACAAAGAACAGACTAACCCCCTTGGGTCCCATTGTGCCGATTGTAAGAGAGCCAAAGATCGGACCTAGAATTGCGCCTAAACACCAAGATAAAGATGCTGTACCTGCTATTGAAGTATATTCATCAGGCGCAGCGCGGTCATTGGCGTTCGCAAGAGCAATGGTCAGTGTTGCTTCACCCAATCCAATGAAGAAGGCAATTGTGATAACTAGGAATAAAAAGGAATTTGCATCTAGGTTGCCAAAGATAAAACCGAAGATACTTAACCCAGTTCCACAAATGAAGAGAACATAACGCCGATCTACTTTGTCGGAAAGATATCCCAGAGGGAATTGCATCAAGTTGCCTGCCTGTGCAATAGCCATCATGAAACCAATTTGTGTGTAGTCCAATCCAATATTTTGTCCGATGACCGCACCAAGTCCTTGCATGGTCATCGCGGTTGCCCCACCGATAAAGCATCCGATGAGGGCTACGGGCGACATTTGCCAAAGACGCCTAATCATAATCCTTGTCACCATTGGCGGCGGTGGGGCTGGCAATTTGGTTAGGGCAACAGGGAAAACGGATAGCATATATAATACGGTTGCAAACATGAACGGTTGCAAGCTGTTTAAATCAAAGAAAGTTACAGAATAAGCACCGCCGCCCAATCCAATCAGATAAATAATATAAAAGGTGGTCAGAATCTGACCCCGATACTTGCTTTCAGTTTGATCATTCAACCATCCTTGCGCAACAAGGAAAATTGAATTTCCACAATATCCATTGATAAATCTGATGACGATCCAGGCAGCGTAACTTTCCAAAGTTGGAAGAAGTAGGGCGCCGATACCTGATAAACATGCAAATACTGAGAAGGCTCGGATATGGCCAACCCGTTTTACAATCTGGGCAGAAAACAGGCATGAACATAACATGCCAATCGCAAATGCGGCGACAAAGTCACTGGTACGAGATGGGTCGATGGCATTGATTCCCATACGCGAAGGAAGATAACTAGCCAAAAAGCCATTTGCCATAGCTGTAAGTGCACTGCTCAGCGCAATCGGGATAATGGACGAGTAGGTTTTTAAAAGCATTTCGTTTACGATCAGGCAAGGGGGATCGTATCAGCGCCTTCAACAGCGATGATTCTACCTTGTGCAGCTTCCTGACGAATAGGTATGATCGCTTGATAAGCATCTGAATGATACCATTCCATTAGTTTATCCATGCTTGGGAATTCTACTACAACGAATCTTGGAGCTGCCTTACCACCTTCAAGTGACTTGGGATTACCGCCGCGTACAATGAATTTTCCTCCATGATCTGCAATCGTCTTTGGTGTATGGGCAGTATAATCTGCGTAGCGTTCTGGATTGTGGACGTCTAATTCACCGATAATATAGGCAGTCATTGGTTTCTCCTGCATAGGAAGATAAAATACATTCTGATTTCATTAACCAGAGAAAGCGCTCGCAACCAAGCTTTTTTTTGAAAAGTTGTGAAAAATGACAATATTGTAAAAAGTAGTGATTATTTGCATTGACAATAAGCGCGACGATTAGTACTTACTCACCCGCCGATAGATGAAGTCTCAAATCTTCACTATCCACTTTTAAGGAGAGGTGGCAGAGCGGTAATGCAGCGGATTGCTAATCCGTCATGGGGTAATACTCATGCCCGGGTTCAAGTCCCGGTCTCTCCGCCAGTTTTGATAAAGGGTTAGATGCTGAAACGCTCTAACCCTTTATTATTATTGGATAATAGGTTCGGGCCCTTTCTCACATAAACAGCCGAAAACATGGCTGGAGAGCCTCTGGTACAGAACACTGGTACAGAGAGGGGCTGAAATGGGCCTATATCAAGTGAAATATCTGATCCGTCGAAGTGGTGTTTTCCATGGTTTTAAGTTGGTTTGCTTTGTCAAATGATCTCCTTGCAGAAGTTGAATAAGTTGTTAGATTTGTCTTCAGGTAATGTTCGGGTAAGGGGAAGAAATTAATATGATCGAAAGACCTTCAGGGGTGGGGCCTCATGAAACTAGAGAATTAGAATTGATGCTTAAGGGCAGCAAACCATTGTCTATGTTTTATGATGTTATCCCGGCGAGTATTAAGCTACCGGAAGATGATTTTGAACCTTATGTTCAAACAGGCCAATTCGTTAAACAAGAATTTCAAATTGTTCTGGCGAAAGGTGGCTATAAGATGCGTTACCTCTATTATGCTTTACCCACGGAAGCTTGGCGGATCGAGGCATTGCACACAATCACTAAAGAAACTATGGAAGGCATAAGACCTTCTACAGATGATGATGAGCGAGAAATTGGTAGTCTTCTCGGGTATAAGAAAGACGATGTTGAAATCTATATTGATTGGATCAATGAAAGTAAAAAGGCGAGTGAGAGATCTTAACTCCCCTAGCCAATCTCTTATTCGTAACCTTTACTCCAGCATGGAGGACAGATATTGAATGGTGGATAATGGATACCTCCATGAGGTCCATCGCAATCAGTACACCACATTGTAGGTGACTCGGTAAATTGGGAAATTTTGACCTCTGTCTCGCCTCCCGGCTTCATAATACCATCTACTTTTAGGTCATTATCTTTTTGAAACTTTTCGATTGAGTTGATCAGTTTGTTGTCAGGCATATCAGTCATGCCATAACTGGGTTTCTTGTAATATCCGATTGAGTTTAGGTTCCTTTTGGTAACCCAGACATCATCGGGATCTGTTACGTAGTTCGGGCCAATTGGCCCTTTAAGCTTATAAGGGGGACTCATAATTACTCCTGCATACGGAAAGAGTTTCCATCATTTGAAAATTGTTGGGTGGGGATGTGACTGTTATCCAGCCTCTGTATGATAGGCATAGCTATATAGATCGGGCAGTCTTAAGGTTATTCATGAGCGTAATGTAAAATTTTAATAAGAACATAAATAGAACAAAAATACTGATATGTCAAGCTGGTGGTACACAATTGAAATTAACAAGGAGACGTGGGTTCTATAACCTGTTGTTATCGTTATTGTTCGGAAGATCGGGTGTCGCATCCTGGCCTCTCCGCCAGTTTTGATAAAGGGTTAGATGCTGAAACGCTCTAACCCTTTATTACTTTTTAAGAGTGGTTATATTTATATACATGGTTTTAAAACGATGTATGAGTTTCAATAAATGTCTGAATATAATGCTGGATGTCGATGTGGTGATGTAAGGCTTACTGCCACAAGTGAACCTGATAGGGTTGGTATATGCCATTGTATGGATTGCCGGAAACATCATGGAGCCATCTTTTATGCTGCGGCTGTGTTTCCTAAAGATGCAGTTAAGATTTCAGGGGATGCAAAGGAATATAAAGGGCGTTTTTTCTGTCCAAATTGTGGTTCATCAGTTTATGCAAAAAGCGATAATGAGATAGAAATTCATCTTGGTAGCATGGATGAACCAAATCAATTTACCCCGACTTATGAATTATGGACGAAGCACCGCGAAGACTGGTTGCCAGAATTTACTTCGATGCAATGTTTTAGAAAGAATCGTGAAGAGTAAGTTTAAGTTACGGAAATATCTCAAACGCTTTATCAGTATCTAACCAAGGTTTACGTTTTTTCATAATGGTCAGGAATGGTGCGGAATTGCAGAAGCTATCTAGCCAGTTGATAAGATTTGGAAAGGTTTGTTGATCAAACCAATTGCGGTCCGTATTGGCGAATTGACGGATAAAAGGTGCAATGGCGAAATCAGCAAAAGAAATATCATTTCCAAAAAGATATTGGGATTGGCTTAGGCGTTCATTAAGTTCCAGTAATATTTCCACATTAGCATCGCGATGTTCGCTGGAAACAACGCCTTCGGCTTCATAGCGATTCTCGTATTTGTAACGATCCAGATGATGTTTAAATGGACCATCAATTTTCTCAATCAACGCAAGCATGTCATCAGTAGGATGCTGGATGGATGGTATCTTGGTTGTGTTTTTATCTTGTGAGACTGCCCATAACATCACATCCAGGCTTTCTTCCAAAACTGTACCATCGATTAATTGCAGGACGGGCACAGTTCCTTTAGGTGAGATGTTTAGCATCTCATCAGGTTTGTTTTTTAATTCAATCTCACGTATTTCACAATTGATGCCGCGGGCATAAAGGGCAAGGCGACCGCGCATGGCATAAGGACAACGACGAAAACTGTAAAGGATAGGAAGGTTTTGATCGGACATGATGGTCTTACTTGGTCATAAAATCTTTCGGCAGATCATAACCTGTTAATTGTTTAAAATAAATCGGAAGATTTTTTTTTCGTTGATCTGATGTCTCTTTAATGCCCATAGCGTAGTAACCGATCTGATGAAAGTAATAGATGCGTGCCCGGATCAAAGCAGAATCCGTATCTTCGCCAAGTTCCTTAAAGATATTTCCTAAGGCCGTCATTCTTAGTTGATCAATTAAAGTGACCTTCTTTTGGATATTCTCATTCGTTCTGGCCCATTCACGGATCGCCATGTCTAGGGCAGGGTTATATTCATCTTCATCTATGATGATTTTTGCAAAAGTGATTAAGCGGTCCATAGCTGGGGTCGATTCTTCCAAAGCACCAATGAGCGGGTCGCTATCTTTATCCGCCCAATCATCCACAAGCTGATCTAAAAGATCCTGCCGACTTTTAAAGAACCAATAAAAGCCACCTCTGGTGACATCTAGTACTTTTGCTAAACGATCGATTTTTACCCGTTCTACACCATCGTTGATCAACATTAACTGTGCTGCTTTAAGCCATTCTTGCTTGGTTGTTTTGGTGTTGCCGCGAATATCGTTTTGCTCAGTCATTTTGATAATTCTCTTGACGGGTGAAAATATGAAATATACAGAACTGTATAGTTTGTGTTTGGGCGATTGTCTAGAATTGCCTGTCATAAAGATATCTAGGGGATAGAAATGCAGCACTATTCAGTTTTCTCACTTGCCCGAAACGCCATGAAGCATCACGAAGATTGGCATAAAGCATGGCGTAGTCCGCCGCTTAAGGAGGAGTATGAGGTTGTGATTGTTGGCGGTGGTGGGCATGGTCTTGCCACAGCATATTATTTAGCAAAAGAACATAACATCACTGATGTTGCTGTGATTGAGGCTGGATGGCTTGGTGGCGGTAATACAGGGCGTAATACCATAACGGTACGATCTAACTACCTCTATCCAGAAAGTGCAGAATTTTACGATTTCTCCTTAAAGCAATATGAAAGCCTAAGTCGTGAGTTGAATTTTAATGTGATGCTAAGGCAAGCAGGTTTGTTACGTTTAAGTCATAGCCATCATGATGTGGAGATGTCCCGACGTGCTATTAATGCCATGCATATGAATGGTGTAGATGCGGAATGGTTAACGCGGGAAGAAATTATTGAACTTGCGCCAGGCGTGAATGTGAGTGAGGAGGCTCGTTTTCCGATATTCGGCGGTGTGAACCAACCAAGAGGTGGTGTTGCCCGTCATGACGGTGTTGCTTGGGGCTATGCCCGTGCGGCAGATGACCGCGGCGTTGATATTGTTCAACAATGCGCAGTAACTGGTTTTGAGAAGGCTGCGGATGGTTCTCATCGAGTAGTAACCCAGAAAGGGACTGTAAAAGCCAAGAAGGTTGCTCTTTGTGTTGCCGGTCATTCCAGCGTGTTAGCAGAAATGGCTGGTTTCCGATTACCTGTTACATCCATGGCACTTCAAGCTTGTGTTTCCGAACCTTTAAAGCCTTTTATTGATACGGTGGTCTTATCACCAGATGCTGGTGTCTATGTGAGCCAATCAGACAAGGGGGAAGTTGTTATGGGTGGAGGGCTCGATCTTTATCCTTCCTATGCCCAAAGAGGTAACGTGCATACCCTTGAAAATATTGTTGCAGGTATTGTTGAGATATTCCCGAAATTGCGGCGTGTGAAATTGATGCGCCAATGGGCGGGTATTGTTGATATCGTTTATGATTCTTCACCCATTATAGGACATACCCCCATAAAGAACATGTATGTCAATTGTGGGTTTGGGACAGGCGGTTTTAAAGCTATTCCAGCAGGGGGATATACATTGGCCCATACAATCGCGACCGATCAACCTCATAAGATGACGGAAGCCTTTGGATTAAACAGATTTGAAACCGGTGCTTTCATTGATGAGATGGGTGCGGCGGGTATCGCGCATTAAGGGGAAAAGAAATGCAAAAGATTACATGCCCTTATTGTGGGGAAAGAAGTGAAGAAGAATTTAAATATGCGGGTCCATCTCATCTGGAGAGGTCAATACCTGCATCAGAGGTCACAGATAGCCAATGGGCAGAATACCTGTTTATGAGAGATAACGTGAAAGGTATTTCTTTGGAACGTTGGGGACATATACATGGATGCAGTCAATATTTTAATGTGATCCGCAATACCGTGACCCATGAAATTTATGGATGCTATAAAATGGGAGAACAACCACCTAAAGGTTGGCAGAAATTGGGAGAAAAAAAATGACATCATTTCGTTTGCCTTCCAAAGGACGGTTAAATCGTGAGAAGCCGATCTCATTCAATTTTGATGGAAAAACCTATTTTGGATATGAGGGAGATACAATTGCCTCTGCTTTAATGGCAAATGATGTATCGGTTGTGGGGCGTAGTTTTAAATACCATCGCCCGCGTGGCATTATGGCGGCAGGTGCTGAAGAAGCAAATGCAATTGCGCAGTTAGGTACGCCACCTTTTGAAGAACCCAATGTCAGAATGACAACGACAGCTATACAAGAAGGACTTACGTTAAAATCTGTTAATTGTTGGCCCAATGCTAAACACGATTTATTGGCAGTAACTGGTGTTTTAAAACGTTTCTTTGTAGCGGGGTTTTACTACAAGGTTTTTAAATGGCCGGGATGGAAATTCTGGAGTCCCATGGTACGTCAAATGGCCGGATTGGGAACAATTCCTAAAGAAAATGATCCATCTGCATATGATCATCAACACAAATATGTGGACGTGCTCGTTGTTGGAGCCGGGCCTGCGGGGATTAGTGCAGCTTTTGAACATGCAGAAGCGGATAAACAAGTTTTATTAGTAGAGCAGGATCACGAAATTGGAGGAGCTTTATTATTTGAAGATGCTCAAATTTCTGCTTTATCCGGGTTAGAATGGATTAATGTACAAAAAGAAAAATTGCTAAGGCATCCAAATGTAACAGTGATGACACGATCTACGGCTGTTGGATATTATGATGACAATCTAATCACAATTTCAGAACGCCTAACTGACCATATTGATGTGAATAAGGTGATGGATATGCCAAGAGAGAAACTATGGCATATTCGTGCGCAGAAGGTTGTCATTGCAACAGGGGCTATAGAACGCCCATTGGTTTTTGCCAATAATGATGTACCGGGGGTTATGCTAGCGTCAGCTATCAGAACTTATGTGAATAGATATGAGGTGTCTCCCGGTCATAAAGTTGTGATAGCAACAAATAACGATGATGCTTATCGAACAGCATTGTGCTTGCAGAAGGCGGGTGTGCAAGTTGTTGCATTAGTAGATGCAAGGCAATCACCAGATGGGGATCTTGTTCATGCAGTGGAAGATGCGGGTATCGAGATATTAAAGGGGCATGCCGTTACAGAGGCTAGAGGTAAAAAACGTTTATCGTCAGTGATTGTATCGCCCATTGATTTGGAAGAGAATGTATTAAGTACGATACAAATGAATTTGGAATGTGATTCATTAGGTATATCCGGTGGATATTCTCCGGTCGTGCATTTACATTCACAATCAGGTGGAAAACTTCGATTTGACGATAACAGACTCGCATTTGTGCCAAGTGTATATGTTCAAGATAATGAATGTATAGGTGCAGCAAGTGGCGAATTTGAATTGTCGACTATTTTGAGTGATGTTGAGCCAATACATGTTTCATCTATTGAAGCTTTATGGGATTTGCCAACAGATCGTGAAGATATCCGACATACAAAGCGCTGGGTGGATTTCCAACATGATGTAACGGCATCTGATGTAAATCTGGCGGCGAGAGAGAATTATACCTCTGTAGAACATTTTAAACGCTATACAACAACAGGTATGGCGATGGATCAGGGCAAGACAAGTAATATCAATGCGCTGGCAATCCTTGGCCAAGTAACAAATCGAGAAATACCAGAAGTTGGAACGACCAAGTTTCGTCCGCCTTATACACCTGTGACAATGGGTGCATTTGCAGGCCGTAGAAGAGGAAAACTATTTAAGCCAATTCGTTATTTGGCTCTTAATAGCTGGCATGAATCTCATAAGGCTGTATTTGACGAATATGGTATATGGACACGACCTGCATATTACAAACAAGGTGATGAAACAGCTCAAGCCGCTATTGAACGGGAAGTATTACATGTGCGTAGTGCTGTTGGTATTCTAGATTATTCGCCATTGGGCAAAATTGATGTACGTGGCAAGGATGCCGCGGAATTTCTCCATAAGTTTTACATAAACAATGTGAAGGCTATGAAAGTCGGTGTGGCACGATATGGACTCATGTTGAATGAACAAGCCACAGTTATGGAAGATGGTGTTTTTTCTCGTCTAGCAGAAGATCACTTTTGGCTCACCACAACCAGTGGGAATGCGGCAATGGTTGCTGGATGGTTAGATGAATGGCGTCAATGTGAATGGTCGCATATGGATGTGATTGTAACGCCTATGACCACTGGATGGGGAACTATTAGTATACAAGGGCCAAATTCAAGAAAGCTTCTTGAAACATTAGGATTGGATATTGATTTCGCTAATGAGGTATTTCCGCATATGACTGTGCGTTGCACCAAATTAGGGGACGTAGAAATTAGAATCTTGAGAACCAGTTTTACAGGGGAATTGGGATATGAAGTTTCTATGCCATCAAGCTATATGCAGTCTATGTGGGACGCTATGTTAGATCGTGGAAAGGAATTGAAAGCGCAGCCATTCGGGGTGGAAGCTTTACTCGTTATGCGGACAGAGAAAGGATATGTTCATGTAGGGGGGGATACAGATTCTGCCACAATCCCACATGATATTGGATTTGGTGCGATGGTAGATCGTAAGAAAGATGATTTCATTGGTCAAAGATCTTTGACACGCGAAGCTGCCTTGCAAGAAAATAGGGAACAACTGGTTGGGCTCGAAGTAATCGGAGACAATGTTTTACCTGTTGGTGGGATTGTTATAGCAAGTGGCTATTCGGCGCCGACTGCTCCTATAGAAGGGCGTGTGACATCAAGTGTGTTCAGTCCGACACTTAAGAAGCCTGTCGCGCTGGGATTGGTGTTAAATGGATTTGAGCGTATGGGGGAAATAATAAAGATTTATGATTTTGAAGGTTTCTATGAAGCAAGAATAACATCTACTTGCTTCTATGATAAAGAAGGGGAGCTTGTACATGGCTGATATGTTGAGGCTTGAAAGACGTGATTGTCATGGTGACTTATCTCTTAATTTACCTGAGTTATCTATTTCTCTTCGAAAAAATACAGGAATTGGGATGGTACAAAAATCTCAACCTGTATCTGATGATCAAGTGATCGCATTTAATAAAGAAGCGAGTTTTTCCCTACCGTTACAGAGCTGCCGGGTTGTTAAGGATGAGCAAGGAGGAGAAATATGCTCTATCAGTCCTACTATGTGGTTTGTCCAGACGGATTATGAGAAGATCAATAGCTATATACAGCAGATAAATACGTTAGGTCACGATCGCTCAATAATTGCCACAAATATGTCAGACCAAATTGTATGTCTAGAAGTATCTGGCACGAGAGCAATAGAGTTTTTTTCTAAAGGGTGCTCGCTCGATTTTCGAAAAAATACTTTCCCCGTTGGCCATAGTGCACGCAGTTTATTGGGGCAAGCTAATGTTGTTTTCAATCACATTGACGTTAATAAATATCATCTTCTCTTAGATATTAGCTTATTGGATTATTTATGGAAATGGATGCGTGAAACAAGTTTGGAATTCACATTTGGCTGATTCTGAATTTGTATTTTAGGAATATATTATATGTGATATTTCTATTACTATTTAGGAAGAATTATTAAAATATTGTTATTAAAATTTTGAACTTATACGATATTTTGACTCTTTCATTTGTATTCTAGGTATATTTATGTCTTTGTGTTATCATAAAAAAGAAGGACGGTTGGCTGCCGGAATAAGTTATTACTAGCATATTAGTTTGTCTCGAAACTAAAAAGCTTCCGGCTTAGCCTATTCGCTATATGCGTGAAGAGGAGTAGTCGCTATGCTTTATGGTAATGCAAAGTTGACAGGCGTAGAGCGTAAGTTTGATCGGCGCGATATAATTGTTTCCAAGACTGATCTTACTGGCAAAATTACTTATGGAAATAATACTTTTTATGATTTAGCAGATATGACGGAAAAGGATTGTTTGAATGTGCAACACAATGTGGTGCGCCATCCTGACATGCCTAGAACCGTTTTTGAATATTTGTGGCAGTGTATTAAGTCTGGTGAAGAGATCTTCGCATATGTGGTAAATCGCGCAAAAAATGGGGATCATTATTGGGTGCTTGCACATGTGACGCCAAGTCGTGATAGTGGCGGGAATATTGTTGGGTATCACAGTAATAGAAGTGCACCTAACCGTCAGTTAATTGATGAAAAGATTTATCCGCTTTATCAAGAACTAAAAGCGCTGGAAGAACAAGCGAGTAGCCCTAAGCAAGGATTACTAGATGGAATTAACCATTTAGAAAGGCTTTTGTTGGAACGCAAGATGACTTTTAATGAGATGATATTTGCGATGGGCGTATAGTACCAATTCCAAGGCAAAAAAAGAGGTGCTATTTAGCACCTCTTTTTATTTTAATCTTATTTTTGGGTTAAGTGAATACCCCAGTCGCCTAAGCGATCAATCCAGCGTTTCACGCTTTCGATATCTTCTGCTGCCTTGTTTAAACCAACATTTGAATGACCTTGTAGCAAGTCAATAATGCCACAAGCAACCCCGTTGGAAACAGTTAGTGCCATAGCAGAATCTGCATCATCGCCACAAATATCCATTTCATAACGACTATTAAAGATTTCTTTTCCACCTTTAGATAAAATCAGCCCTACTGTTAGAACAACGCGATCTTTATCATTTGGCCCATAGAAGTGCTCATCCGCTAATTTTGCACCTAATGCGCGTATGTCGTCATCTGTGCCAGTTTTTACTGCTTCAAACACATCTTTCCATGCATCTAACCACCCGGGAAGACGCAATGTTCCACGGATAAAATCCTTTACATTCCAGCTTTTTGGAAAATGATATTGATCAATGAATGGTACGCTGTCACGGTTTGGGTAGGCTTCAAAATCACCGGCACTTGTTTTATAAATTTCCGTTTCTTCCCAAGGACGTGGTGCTGTTGCTTCTTGTCCATTTTTCATGAATTTCGCAGGAGAACGCAACGCTAGTAATACACCTGCAGGCGCCCAGCTAAAACGATATTTGAAATCATTTGGAACTTCTGGAAAACCACCACAATAAGAGAAAAACTGAGCGTCAACCTCATCAGCTGTAGAACCAAGTTCTGTAAGCGCTTTTTCTGCATCATCAACAAGTAGATGGGAGGCAAGATGATCAATGCCGGGGTCTAGGCCTGCTTCTACAACAACGGCGAGGTTTTTAGCTTTTGCTGCTTCTACCTTGCCTAAGATGATATCGCTAACATAACTACTTGATACATAATGGGCGCCATGTGCAATTGCGGTATCTAGGATCGTTCCGTGTTCTGCCACAGGTAACATACAAACAACAATATCACCCTCATTTAACTCAGCTTTAAGCTTATCTAGGTCATAAGCTTTCGTTTCAATTTTTCCTGTAAGAGAAAGACGTTCTGCTAAGGCTTCTGCTTTTGAAACTGTACGGTTCCACAATATTACTTTGTTTGCTGCGTCAGCTACCTTGTTAAGGCCTGTACCTGTTGAAAGGCCTGCACCTAACCAATGCACATTACCGCTACGACTCGCTAATTCCGACATGGAACCCCCTTATTATGTTTATATATTCAGTTAACTGAAATTTGTTTTAACTGAATATAAGAAGAAAGCAACTATCTATATGTGAAATAGAGTTTGTCCAAAAAAGTTGGAGATATATCAGATATAAAAGTTGCGAACCTGTATATGAATACGGCAAGTTAGGGGAAAGTAATTAAACAGTATATCTTGGGAATGAATCTCAAAGACAGGGAATAAAGATGGCACGGATTTCAGAGAATAATCTGTGGCAGGCAACGGCTGCGGAAACATTTTACGCGGACAGCCTGACTGAAGACTTAAAAGTTGATTTAGTGATTATTGGTGGTGGTTTCACAGGTTGCTCAGCTGCTATAGAAGCGCAAAAACAAGGAATGTCTGTTTGTTTGTTAGAGTCGAACAATATTGGCCATGGCGGGTCAGGTAGAAATGTTGGGCTTGTGAATGCAGGATTATGGACACCACCTGATGATGTTATGTCTATTCTAGGTCCTGAAGCGGGTGAAAAGCTAAATAAAACCTTGGCAGCTGGTCCCAGCGAAGTTTTCAAGCTCATCGAAGAATTTGATATTAAATGCGAAGCCACCTGCAACGGTACTTTACATTGTGCGCATTCACCAAAAGGATTTACCGATCTTCAGAACCGATTTGCACAGCAAGAAAAAAGGCAAGCGCCTGTAGAGTTGTTGTCGGCAAAAGAGGCCACGATACTGACCGGGGCCTCCGGTGTGTTTGGTGCCTTGCTCGATCGACGTGCAGGGACAGTACAACCATTAGCCTATGCAAAAGGATTGGCAAGGGCTGCACAACAGTTGGGTGTCAAGGTTTATGAAAATAGCCCTGCAATCCATACGTCTTTTAAAGATGGTGTGTGGTCTGTGAAAACAGCAAGAGGAACTGTAAAAGCCTCCTACCTACTGAATGCAACAAATGCCTATATGCAGGGAAATATTGAACATTATTCATCAAGCTTTACACCTGTTTATTATTTTCAATTTGCCACAAAACCACTGGATGATGAATTTTTAAATATTACTTTACCTGAAAAACATGGATGTTGGGATACAGGTACGGTTATGTCTTCCTTTAGGCTTGATGCTGCAGGTCGTTTGATAATGGGATCTATTGGATCCTTAGAGAAAATGGGGAAGGGTGTTCATACTTCTTGGATTAAACGAAAGTTACATAAACTTTTCCCTCAACTTAAAGGTATTGAATTCGAATATTCGTGGCATGGTCGTATTGCAATGACAGATGATCATTTGCCGCGTCTCATTCAAATAGGCGATAGTGGAATTTCCATGATGGGATATAACGGAAGAGGGATTAGTCCAGGAACCTGTATGGGAACCGCGATTGCGAAATATTTTGTGCATGGTGACCCTTCTGTCCTACCTATTCAGCCAACCACAAGCTATCAGCAAGGTTTTAATTCTATGAAGGAATTATATTACGAGACCGGTGCTTCGTTGACACATATGGTGAAAGATTATTGAGAATGAAGACTTTTGAGTGACTTGTGAATCTTGATCCTGATCGGAGTTCACGTATAGTATATAGAAAATAGGGGGGATATAACTGGTTTATTAGGTAAGAAACTTGGCAAAAAGCAGAGAACTATTAGATGAGTTACGCGATATCACAAGTCTTCGTGATACAAAGCTGTTGGAACAAAGTTTACTTCAAACTGTTTATATGAATCTCCCGATTGAAAATATTTCAATACTCAAAACTGATGCGGGCAAAATCTGGGATAAGGTGACTTTATCAGAAACCGGATATGATATTCTGCATAAAGAAATTGAATTAGATGCAGATCATGCTGAACTCATAAATCGGGTAGTGGCAAGCAAGAGCACGGTTTGTGATTGTATTTGTGATGGTGGTTATGAGTATTTTTATTACCATCTCGCGTCAATTTCTAAAGAAGATACAGTCCTTGAAATTGTTGCAAAAGAAGGTGCTTTAGAGCTTTCGGCTGAGAGTATGACCCGGTCTATAGAGGTTTTTAATAACTATTATAGTTTGTTGGTGTATGCACAAACGGATGAACTTACTGGGTTGTTGAATCGGAATACCTTCAATCAAGAGATAAAGCGTATTTCATTATTTGCTTCTGAGCCTAAAGTTTTAAAAGATGATCCAAACCGCACTGACAGTGGCGAGAGCTATTGGTTAGGGCTGATTGATATTGATAATTTCAAATCGGTAAATGATAGCTATGGTCATGTGTTTGGGGATGAGGTTTTGATCTTAGTTGCTCAATCTCTGAAACGTCTTACACGTCGTTTTGACACTGTATATCGCTTTGGTGGTGAAGAATTCCTCGTGTTGTTACGGGCAGATAATAAAGAGAATGCAAGAGCTGCATTCGAAAGATTTCGTCAAGCGATTGAAAGTCAAAGATTCCCTCAAGTCGGCAATGTTACAATCAGTGTTGGTGCCATTCAAATTACGGGAGATAAAAGCACGGTGGAAATTTTAGCCAAGGCAGATAAATCTCTGTATTACTCAAAGCAACATGGACGCAACCAGTTTCATTTATACGAAGATTTAGTGGAGCAGGGGATACTTGAAGATATTGATATTTCTGACGGTGATATTGAACTCTTTAAATCATAACGTCTTATTTAGTTTGGAAAATCAGAATCGGATATCTTATCTATCAAAGGTATGAAACAGTGGATGGGATAGAGAATGTTTTCCAAGGTTTATAATTTCTTTGATGATGTCGTTCTGGAACTAGGCCGAAATTTTCGATGGTCTTATTTACCACCACTAATGGTATATTTCGCTGCAGGGGTGTCAGGCCTTACGTCAATCGTAGGGACATTTTTTATCAAAGAATACTTGAACCTGTCTGCAGAGTTTCTTGCGGGGTTAGCATTTTGGGCAGGCCTACCTTGGGCATTAAAAATGCCTATTGGTCATCTTGTTGATATCATTTGGCGTTGGAAGTCTTCTTTAGTTTTCTTCGGTGCCAGCTTAATGGCGATTAGCCTTATCATTATGTATATGCTGATTAGTCAGACTGATATGATGGCGATGATCATGCCGATTGAAGCATGGTATATTTTAAGTGCTCTTCTTTCACCAATTGGATATGTGTTACAAGATGTTGTTGCTGATGCAATGACCGTAGAAGCGGTGCCTGCCGTCGACGATAACGGAGTTAAATTTTCTGATGCGATAGAAAAGGCCATGCATACAACGATGCAAACACTCGGACGGGTAGCAATTATTGGCGGTGTTGTATGTGTATCAGCAATTAATGTCTATGTTTTTGATGGTGTAGATGCTTTAAACGAAGCCGAAAAAATTAAAATTTACGCTGGTATTTATCTTGGTGCTCTAGCTGTACCTTTAATTTCTATAAGCGGTGTGATTTTAGGCGGAATGTTATTGCGTCAGAAGGCTAACAAACTGACTCTGAAGGGGGTTCCATCTGATGTGATTCATGACATGCTTTTCAAACCGGAGGTTCAAACGAAGCCAAACTGGATGATATTCGGTGGAAGTTTTGCCTTTGTTTTATTTACATTATTTGTAGGATTGAATGAAGTTCCAGCGGCACAGGAAATGACCTTTTTTGTTTCAATCTCCATTATATTATTCTTAATGACAAGACTGTTAAAGGAGTTAGAACCGTCACAAGCAAAAATGCTTATAGGCACAGCTATTATAATCTTTATATACAGGGCAACGCCAAGCTCCGGAGCCGGATCTACCTGGTTTGAAATCGATGTGTTGGGATTTGATCAGCAGTTTTTATCGGTTTTAAGTTTTTTAACCTATGGTTTGACGCTGGCGGGTTTAGTGGTTTTACGCCCAATAATTGTTAAGAGGTCCATAGCCGAAATTTTGATTATATTGAGTATCATTGGGGGGATCGTATCCTTGCCGAATATTGGGCTTTATTATGGCATTCAAGAATGGACGTCTGCACTTACGAACGGTGTTGTTGATGCACGATTTATTGCCATTTTTGATACGGCGTTGGAATCACCTTTAGGGCAAATAGCGATGATCCCGATGCTTGCATGGATCGCACGAAATGCGCCTGTGCATCTTAAGGCGACTTTTTTTGCGGTGATGGCATCCTTTACAAATCTAGCGCTCTCCGCCAGCAACTTGATGACCAAATATATGAACCAGATATATACGGTAACCCGTGAGGTGAAGGACCGTACAACTGGAGAGATAACAATTCAGGCGGATTATAGTGAGTTAGGGATGTTACTTATTACCGTTGCCGTAATCATCATTATTATTCCTGTCTTCGCGGTGATGGTTATTCAGGCAACGCCATTTAGAACAACACAATAATTTATATAACTGGTTGTAATTTGTAGTGGACTTGTCCACATTTGATTTAGGTTATCTATTCTATAAAGGCATATTCATGCGTAAGTTATTTTCTAGTTTTGTTGTGGCAGTCGTTATTGCTGCTGGTTTTTCGAGTTTCGTTAAGGCAGAAGAATTACAAATCAGTGTTCTTCAAGATGGAAGCGGGGATGTTACCGCAACAGATTTTTCTAAGGTTTTTGTACATTATACTGGCTGGTTACTAGACGGTACGAAATTTGATTCAAGTGTTGATCGCGGTCAGCCATTTAGTTTTACGCTTGGTGCTGGTCAGGTGATTAAAGGCTGGGACCAAGGCGTTAAAGGAATGAAAATTGGTGAAAAGCGTGAGCTTATAATCCCCGCACATCTAGGTTACGGAGATCGTGGTGCAGGCGCTTCTATTCCACCAGGAGCAACATTGAAGTTTGAAGTTGAGCTTCTTGATGTTGAACCAGGTCCTATGAAGAGCGCAACTGTTGAAGAGTTTAAAGAAGCTTTGAAAACTGCACCTAAAGCGATCGATATCCGACATGAAACTCAATTTGCTAATCAAGGTGTTATTGAAGGCGTAGAAGAAATGACGGCTTTTGATGAGAATGGTCGTTTCCTTCAGGATTTCGTAACAGCAATTAATGCTTATGGAGATCGTTCTACACCATTATATGTCATTGGTTCTGCTAGTAATCCTAAAACAGCAGAATTAGCTAATGCATTGGCCACTCAAGCTGGATTTGATGAGGTTATTTTAGTTGATGGCGGAATTGAAGCATGGATTGCAGCTGGTTATCCAATAAACAAATAAATTTATCATCTGCATAAATTTTTAATTATAGGGCATTCTAGAAAAACTAGGATGCCTTTTTTCTTTCATATATTTGATATCCACATAGAGAAAGGAATACGATAAAGGCGCCAAAATACTGCAGTATTTCCAGTCTTTCATTGAGTAAGACAAAGGCAGCAAAGATTGAAAAAATTGGCTCTAGTTTAAAAATAATTGCAGCAGACTGAGCATTAACACGTCGTAATCCAATGTTTTGGCAAAGAACAGCAGCGAAGAAGACTGCGCTAACAATCACAACAGGTAACAACCCATCATAAGTGTTTGGTAATGACCAGCCCCCAATAAATGGCATTATTGTTAGTAAAGATAAACTGGCAAAAAAGTTGTTGGTTACGGCGAGAGATAAGGGCGACGTTTTAATAACTGCTCTACGAATACTAATCATCATCGCCGCGATTAAACTTCCGCCGGCAAAAGCAAGAGAGACTCCCCGCCAATCCAAACTATCAAAGGATGGACCAAGAGAAAGTGCTATTCCTAAAAAGCCGCCGATAAAAAATAAGAACCCTTTGGGAGAAACCGCCTTTTCACCAAAAAAGGGAGCTAATATTGCAACTGTCATTGGCCATGTGAAGAAAATGAGAGCTGCAAGACCAACAGGGATATACCTTACAGATGCAAGATAACATAGGCCTTGACCCATAACTAAAAGCCCAATAAAGGCAGAAATCTTTAACGTTTTTAATGATAAATCTAACTTATCACGAAAGAGCAGCAGAACACCGACAGAAAGAATACTACTGGAAAACATACGAATGAAGTTAAGGGTCGCAGCATTCCCACCTGCGTCAAAGAAAAGCGGTGCGAAAGGAGTGTTTAAACTGAAGAAGAATGCAGAAAATACAATTAAGATAGTTGCGCCAATGTTAGCGTTTGAGAGGTTTACATTTGTCATTCTTGTCTAGAGTTCGTTTCTATGAACAATGTCCTGTGAAAGGCACTTGCACTATTTAAAGGTCTGATACTGGTGTGAATATACGCTGGTATTTGCATAGGCGTTAAAGACCAATGCCTAAAATGTCTTTCTTTCCCGTTTGAATTAAGAATAACAAAAATATTGGTTGGATCTGTGATTAATTGCTCTTTGAATATTGCATCGGAATTTGACAACTTACCGTTTATAATCTTAGTGGCGCTATCAAAGCTTTCCAATACATTTGGGCCGCTATCAAATGGAAAGCTATCAACTTGAATTGCAATAAGATTATCGTTGTCCTTCTTATCGAAAAGTCCAATGATATGACGAGTATTTGGTAACCAACTTTCAAATTCAAGGCGACAACCATCAATACTTTCTGTCACCGCGATACATTTTATAATTTTCCCTTTTATCGTAGCCTTGGAACTATTCCAGTTCATGCCATAGATGAGATCTTCCAGTTTTATCGGATCGTTTACTACTGTTTTTGTTGTTGGAGTATCTGATAAAGAGGTTTTAATTGCTTTACTATATTCTTTGGGATTTTTGATTTCAGGTTCCTGTGTTGGACGAAGAGGTGCTTTGGCCTCAGCAGGAATATAAAAGACTTCATTCCCGAATGCGGTGGGGGTTGTTGTATTCTCGACCTCAATTTTTTCGGTAGTAGGTGCTGCTGTATTTTCGATCTCAACCGTTTCAATCGCTGCTTTTTTCTTAGATGAATTTGCCGCATTTGCTTTTCTATATGCAATCTCAGCTGTAGGAGGAGGGGCGATGAAATCTCGAATTTTGTCTTTCACTGGACCTTGAGGAGGCTCAGTCAGGATTGGTTCCTGAATGTTAACTTGAGTATTTTGAGTGTTATGCAATTCTTCCCTAGTTAACTTTAAGAGAAGGTTAGGTGAGTAATTGTCACCCAAACTACCTAAAATTTCACGGACATTTACAGGGTTTTCTTTATCTTGATCCTTTATGATTGAAGTATAACCTTTCTGATCAACGAATAACTCATCATAGAAGGTTTCAACTTTTTCGCGGATGGGATAGCCGGAAACGCTAATAACTATAGCAGCGCAACCTCCACCGAATAAAGACCACGCAGCAAGATTTGACCATATGGATTTGTCTTTGCCCATAGATGATGATTCATCTTTAAACGAAGATGCGTTATTCGTATGGAACATTATATCGCTGATGTCAGCTTCATCTTCTTGATGCATGACAACATACCACCCCTCTAAAATCCATAGAGAAGCTAACCTATATTGAGAAGAAAGTGAAGTATATTTTGTTCTATCACAAAGGCTTATATGATTTTGTTACGCACGACGACGAGTAACTTCGATACCGACCGTATGAGCGTTTTTTAGAGCTTCTGGTTTTTCAATACGTACAGTTGCTTCAATAACACGTTCATCATCTAGGCAAAGCAAAGCAATCCGATGCCCCAGAGTCTCAACCAATTGAATATGACCCTCACGTGCTAGTTCAGCAATGCGTTCAGATATTGTTGCATAACAAACAACTTGCTCATAATCATCGCATAATGGATCTTCTGGTTCTTTTGCCATGAGTTCCAAGTTAATGCGGACGATTTGAACGCGATCATATTCATGATCAAATACCCCAATATTCCACGCTACATCCAGATCACGCACCAAAATTTTATAAATTGGTGTGCTGGTTTCTTCCGTGTAGTTTACAGGTTGTACAAGACTGTGTTGCTTGCCGGATACAACTTGAATTTCATTGCCGGAATATGTTCTCTCGGTGGAAAGGTTTGCGGACATGTTTTTTCCAATCAGGATGATTTTTAACTTGGCATCTGCCTTTAGCTGGGATATTCGCAGCCATTAGTTTTAATTGCAGCGTAAAATATACGATTTTTTCAGGAACTCAAGCGGTAGGACGACTTCATTATGGCTTTCCACGACTTGTTTAATTCAGCTGATAACGATAAAGGATTTCAGCTCGGTGATAGATGTCTTCTTATGGGCATTATGAATGTCACACCGGATTCATTTTCCGGTGATGGATTAAGAAGTGAAGATACAGATCTAGAAGCAAAGATTTTAAAACAGGCTGAGTTCTTTTTATCTAACGGTGCTGATATTCTTGATATCGGAGGAGAAAGCACACGCCCGGGGGCCGAGCTTGTAGGTGAGGAAGAAGAGCTGAAACGCGTTGAACCAGCGGTAAAGGCGATCGCCAAAGCATTTCCTAATGCTGTGTTATCCGTTGACACGTATAAAGCTTCAGTTGCTGATGCCGCTTTAAATGCCGGGGCACATATTATAAATGACGTTTGGGGGTTTAAGGCTGACCCAGATATGTCAAAGGTTGCAGTTAAGCATGAGGTGCCTGTAATTCTTATGCATAATCGATCAAAACCGGGGCATGCAGAAATTGATGCACGCCTAGGTGGTGCTTATATTGCTCCCAAATATAATGACTTCCTCAATGAAGTCGTTGAAGAAATAAGAGAGTTGATAGAAGGCGCGATTGAAGCAGGCGTAAAACCTGAAAATATTATGATTGATCCCGGAGTAGGTTTTGGCAAAACGGCTGCCCAGAATATGGAACTGATAAATCGCCTTGATGTTATTAAGGAAGCACTTGGTTATCCGATTTTATTAGGTTCAAGTAGGAAAAGCTTTATTGGTTTGACATTGGACGTACCAGCAGATGAACGCGTCGAAGGAACTGCTGCGACAGTATCACTGGGGGTGGCACGTGGTGCGGATGTGGTGCGCGTTCACGATGTAAAAGTTATGGATCGTATCGTTCGAATGACGGATGCAATGTTGCGTGCGGGTCAGTGAGGTAAGATAAAATGTACGAAGTTTATTTGGCTCTTGGCACAAATTTGGGTGATAAAAAAGCAAATTTAAAAATGGCAATTGATTGCCTTTCCGAATTTGTCTTAGACATTCGTCCATCTGCTTTTTACGAATCCGCACCTATGTATGTGGAAGATCAGCCAAGTTTTGTAAATATGGTGGTTGGCGGTAACACGGAGCTGGAACCTTTAGCTTTGTTAGATCGTTTGAAAGACTTGGAAGAAGAAATTGGTCGACGTCCAACTTTCCGAAATGGACCACGAGTTATCGATTTGGATATTCTTTATCACGGCGATTGCTTGATGACGACCGAGCGTCTTTCGATCCCGCATATCAGTGTTCAGGAACGTGAATTTGTGCTTCTTCCTTTAATGGATATTTGTCCAGATCGCATAGATGTGCGCACTGGTAAAACCGTGAGAGAGATGACAGAGGCGCTTCTCGATACACGTGGGTTAATTCGGCTGGATGACTAATTGAGTTAAACCATTGGGCGTCTTCCGCAAGCATTTATGATATCCATGATTGCTTGCGCTGCCCCTTGACCTGATGAGCTTATTTTTATGTATAATCCACCTGTAATTAATGCATAGTCGCGCATGATATTTTCAGTAATTTCGTCATTGCTAAAGTAACTGGTGGGAGTATAGATCGCAGAGATTAAAACACCTTGTTCAGCAGCTAAAAGTGCATGAGATGCAGCATTTTTATCATCGATACCTTGTTTGAACTGATCGTCAAAACCACCAGGTAAGTTATCTGTAATAAGTATAATGATTTTTGTATCTGCTTCGAATTTTCCCGTAAAATCAGAATCTTGTGATCGATTTTGTGCAGGTAGGCTATTCAGAATTGTATTTAAAGTTTCATCTGAAGCTTCAGGGCCGCCTCCACCTCCTTCTGCGCGGATTTCGTAGATTTTTTCGAAGATGCTTTCCTTTTTTTGCCTTAGATTGGGAAAGTCATTAAGATCTTCTTGAATATATATTTCATCTTTAAAAGTAATAAGCCCAAGACGTAACTTGCCGTCTGAAAGATAATCAAGTCGATCAAGAATATCTTCTAATTCTACTTTGATATCATAAATTGTACTGCTAAGGCTGTAGGTTGTATCAATGGCAAAAACGATATCCGTTTTTTCACATTTATTTCGATCTTCCTCTCCATAAGCAAAGGTAGATGTTAGGAAATGAATTCCTAAAAAAACAGGAAGGATTAATATAAACTCTTTAAACTTCAAACGCATACTCATTCACTTACGACCATGTCATTGTGGAATAAGTAGCTTTAAAAAGCAATGGGCGGCATAAAAGCCGCCCATTCACATCTTGGTTATGTGTATACGTGCCTAGAACATTTCGTCTGGGATACTACGGATCGTGTTATGTCCTTCACGCACAGCTGAAAGTATAGAAGGAGCTTGCGAAAGTAGATTCTCAGCATAGAAACGTGCAGTGAAAACTTTGGCTTTATAGAATTCTTGATCGCCTTCGCCAGAATTGATTTTACTTAACGCGACATCCATAGAACGCGCAAGGCCAATGCCACCGGCAACAAGGCCAAATATCTTTAAAATATACGTAGAAGAAGCACCAACGGCAGTCGTGTTATTGCTATTAGACATCAGCCAATCGACAGCACGATCAAGGGTATCAATCCCGGCTGCAAGATGTGCGCGCATTGCACTCATATCTTCGCCTTCAATGCCGTTTAGGTGGTTTATAAGGGAATCGGCTTCATCCAAATATTCACGAACTGCAGATCCACCATCGTGGATAATTTTCCGTCCAACCAAATCGGCAGCTTGAATACCATTTGTGCCTTCGTAAATGGGAAGAATTCGCGCGTCGCGGTAATATTGTGCTGCGCCCGTTTCCTCAATAAAGCCCATACCGCCATGAATTTGGACCCCCATGGACGCTATTTCTACACCCAAATCGGTGAACCATGCCTTTACAACCGGGGTGATAAGTCCAATTCGTCGATCTGCCCATTCGGTCCATTCAGGGTCGCTATGATTTTCTGCAATATCTAAATCAACCATGGTTCGGAAGTTTAACGCACGCATAGCTTCGATATATGCACGCATTGTCATTAGCGTACGGCGAATATCCGCATGATTGATAATGGCAGTATTTTTAGAACCATCTAGTTCTGAACGGCCCTGCTTACGGTCTTTTGCATAGGCAACAGCACGCTGATAGGCCATTTCTGCGATACTCAGACCCTGCGTACCAACGGCAAGGCGTGCATCATTCATCATTGTGAACATGCATTTTAGACCTTCATTTTCGTTGCCAATCAGATATCCAACGGCCCCACCATTTTCGCCATATGACATTACACAAGTTGGGCTGCCATGAATGCCAAGTTTATGTTCTACTTTGATTGGCCATGCGTCATTGCGTTCACCTGGTGTGCCATCCTCATTCAATGTGAATTTTGGTACCAAAAATAGAGAAATACCACGCGTACCTTCAGGTGCATCTGGTAAACGCGCCAAAACAAGATGGACGATATTATCTGCCTGATCATGGTCTCCGTAGGTAATGAAAATCTTTTGACCACTGATAAGATAATGATCACCGTTAGGTGTGGCTTTTGTACGAACTTGGGAAAGATCAGATCCTGCACTGGCTTCTGTCAAATTCATTGTACCGGTCCACTCACCGGATATCATTTTAGGAACATATGTATCGATAAGTTCTTGTGAACCATGTGTCATGATAGCTTTAATCGCGCCTTGGCTCAAAAGGGGACATAAGGACCATGCCATATTGGCAGATTCCAACATTTCATGAATTGCGTTTCCAACTGTGTTTGGTAAACCTTGTCCGCCGTGTTCTTCAGGGAAGGTAAGAGAATGCCAGGCACCTTCTTTATAGGCATCATATGCCTCTTTGAAACCAGCGGGTAGCTTGACATGACCATCATTTAAAAGGGCGCCTTCTTCATCACCTTTGATGTTACATGCACCAACAAAATCTTTTGCTAGTTTTGCACCTTCATCTAAAATCGCCGATACCAAGTCAGGTGTAGCTTCTGCAGTAGCTGGCATTTCAGATAATTCTTTCAATAACCCCATGTCGTTGAGTAAGAAGTTCATATCTTTTAAAGGCGCATTATATTCAGTCATTATAAGTGGTCCCCAGTTCTTATCATGTTTATCTTTGCTTTTTAGATACCAAGCTTTTCCAAGTTACGAAAGTATTTTGCCCGGATTCATAATATTATTAGGATCAAAAGCCTGTTTGATTTGCTTCATCAGGGCAAGCTCAACTGAACTTTTGTACGATTTCATTTCTTCGGTTTTTATCTGTCCAACACCATGTTCAGCAGAAAATGATCCGTTCAGATTTGCGACCACGTCATGAACTGCTTTATGTAAATCTTCTTCTTTTTCCAGAAAAGCAACTTTATCCATGTCTTTGGGTTGACTGAGGTTATAGTGAATATTGCCATCACCGACATGCCCAAAGGGATAGGGACGTATACCTTCACAAATTTCTTTAACTGCTTCACCAGCTTTACGAATAAAGGTGGGCACGGAACTGACGGGTACCGCGATATCATGTTTGATAGAAGCTGCTTCACGAACTTGAGCCTCAACAATTGCTTCTCTCATACCCCAAAAGTCGGTTCTTTGTGTGTCATTTTGTGCGATACTTGCATCCATAATGATGCCCTCTTCAAATGCAGTTTCTAGAAGGCTTTCCATCGTTGTTTGCATTTGATCTTTGGTAAAACCACTAATTTCTAATAAAACCGACCATTCTGGTGCGGGACCTTCTGCATAAGGTAATCGCGTATTATCAATATGTTCGCATGCCATATCTAAAGCAATATCTGGAATGAGTTCAAAAGAACTAACCGAATCCCCACTTAATTCGCGTGCGATTGCGAGAAGTTTTAGGCAGCTATCAAGATCCGATAGTGCACAAAAGGCAGTTGCACGTTCTTTTGGAAGCGGAAATAATCGAAGACTTGCTGCGGTAATAATACCTAAAGTCCCCTCGGATCCTATCAGCAGGTGCTTCAAGTCATAGCCAGTGTTATCTTTGCGTAAGCTACGCAAGCCATTCCAGATTTCACCATTGGGCATAACAGCTTCGATACCTAAAACCAAATCTCTGGTATTGCCATAGCGTAAGACGTTGATACCACCTGCATTGCTGGCCAAATTACCTCCGATCATACAAGAACCTTCAGCACCCAAACTTAAGGGGAAGAGGCGATCAGAATCCTCCGCTTTTGATTGTATGGTTTGTAAAATGGTGCCAGCTTCCACAATCATCGAATAATTTTCTTTGTCTATTACTCGGATGTTATTCATACGAGATAAACAAATTATAATAGAGTTTCCTGATTGATCTGGGGTTGCACCACCAACGCGGCTGGTATTGCCACCTTGTGGAACAACAACAATCCGATGTTCATGACAATAAGTCATGATTTTTGATACAGATTCAGTGTTCGACGGGAAAAGTATAAGACTTGTCTTACCTTCTATGCGACCGCGCGAATCCAGCAGCCACTGAGAGAGATCGTCACCATTATTCTCTTTCCAACCATTTTCGTCGACGAGAGATTTCAAATATTCAATGTGATTGGTTTCGATCATGATGATTAGAGCTTTCCTTTTTCTTGCGTTTTTACTCGTTTGGTCTTGGTGCTGCAGCGCGTTTTAAGCGATCATTAATCGCAAGGCCTAAACCATCATTTGGAATAGGGGAAATTGCTATTTTTCCTGAGGCAACTTTATCTGCTTCATGAAGGATACGAAACAGATTAGCCGCCGCTTCCGTTGTGTCACCAGATTCGCTTAAATTAAATTTTGCATCTAGAACATTTCCAAAACCGATAAGAGTTTCGTTATCTTCTACGTCTTCTGCATTGAGACGGATTTTACTCACTGGCGCATAGTGGCTTGATAACATCCCTGGGGATTTCGGAGCTGTATCATCACTATCTGAACGAAGTAATTTGCATCCGAGTATAGCTTCTATTGATTCAGCAGCTACGCCGCCAGGTCTCAATAATGTTGGTTGATCACCACTTACATCAACAATTGTGCTTTCAAGACCAACGGCACATGACCCGCCATCCAAAATTAAGGGAATTCTACCATCTAGAGATTGTTTTACATGTGATGCTTCACTGGGGCTTAGTTTACCACTAGCGTTGGCACTTGGAGCTGCAATAGGAAGGTCGGAAACTCGTAACAAATCCCGCGCCCCGCCATGAGCAGGCATGCGTATGGCTACGGTATCAAGGCCTGCACTTACGAGTTTAGATATTTTTGAATTGGATTTTAACTTTAATACTAAAGTGAGGGCACCGGGCCAAAAGGCATCAGCTAACTTTTGTCCCATTGGCGATAATGTCGCATATCTCTCAATCGATTTAATATTGGGAACATGCACAATTAAAGGATTAAAGCTTGGCCTGCCTTTTGCGGTATAAATTTTAGCAACGGCGGTATCCGACGTTGCATCCGCACCTAACCCATATACGGTTTCAGTGGGGAAAGACACGGTTTCACCTTTACGTAAAAGCTTGGCTGCTTTTGCGATGCCTTTATCGTCAAGTTTATGAATTTCGGTCATAAGCTTTTCGCCCATTGCCTTAATGTATCCGTTTATTTGTATGGTATTGTTATGAAAATAGGTTTAACCGTTTAAACCAGAATTATACTTAAAAGAAAAGCCAATAGAGATGTGAATTATTTTCATCGATGACAGGGATTGGTATAAGGGGATAAAGATGACATCAAAATTTTTCGATGAATTTGAAGTAGGTGAAGAACATAGAACCCGCTGCATGAGCCTTTCTGAAGGTCAGATTATGGACTTTGCTATGATGTATGACCCTCAACATATGCATGTAGATCATGAAAGAAGTGAAGCTGGGCCATTTGGCGGTATCATTGCTAGCGGATTTCAAACCATGTGCATTGCATTTCGCTTGTTTTACGAATTAGGACTAGTAGCAGAAACAAATATTATTGGTCTGGGATATGATAAGATTCGTTGGAAGAAACCTCTATATCCAGGTGAAAGTATTTATGTTGTCTGCAAAGTTATCGAAATGAAGGCATCAAGTTCAAAACCTGATCGTGGAATTCTGACATGGGAGTTTTTGACCTATAATACCAAAGATGAGTTGGTAATGAGTAATGAAGGCACGATGATGGTACGTCGAAAAATAGCTAATTAGTCTTATATTCGTCTTTGATAATAAAATATTTTTAGAAACAAGTTCACTAGTTGCTTGTTTCTTTTTATTTTTTCGATAAGCATGTTAAGGTTCATTGTTTCCTAGCTCAAAGAATTGGGGTAGGGGGTATAAAAATAATAATAACTTGGGCTAAGATATGCTTGGATTTGACATTGCGTCGATACAGATGATCAGCGTTTTCCTGATCATCGCCGGAACACTTTACTTATATGCAACTGACAAGTTACCATTGGAAGTAACTTCTTTCGCGGTAATATGTGTTTTATTGGTTTTATTTTATGTGATGCCTGTTCCTGACGGAGCTGGCGGGAACAAACTCAACGCGAAAAACCTTTTATCTGGCTTTGCAAATCCGGCTCTTCTAACAGTATTAGCGCTTCTCGTACTTGGCGAGGGGCTGGCTAGAACAGGTGTTTTGGATGGCGTTGCGGTGATGGTGCACAGCGTCTCAAAGGGGCGACCTGCATTATCAATAGTTGTCGCTCTGTTAGTCGTAGTTGTGATTAGCGCGCTGTTAAACAACATTCCTGTTGTGGTTATTTTTGTGCCTATTATGCAGGCTCTGGCGATTAAAATTGGTAAGTCGTCCAGTCGTTATATGATGTCATTAAGTTTTGCTGCTATCCTCGGCGGGATGACCACTTTGATTGGCTCCTCAACAAACCTTTTGGTTTCTAGTGCTTTAATTAAATTAGGCGAAGAAGGTTTTAGCTTTTTCTCTTTCACTGTGCCGGGGTTAGTCGTTGCTGGTGCAGGATTAATTTACGTATTATTTGTGATGCCACGTATCCTGCCGGATAGGGATGGTTATGATAGCAATGGAAATAATGCGGCTTCTGCTGGCGGCAAGCATTTTCAGGCGCAGATTAAAGTAGGCGAAGGTTCCAAACTTGCCGGGGTACAGTCGGTTAGTGGCTTCTTTCCTGATTTGGAAGGGGTTAATGTTTTAACTTTGATGCGTGGCGAAGAAAAGTTACTCCCGCCTTATGATGATATAATCATTACCGAAGGGGATATTCTTATTGTATCGGCGGCACGAGATAAATTAGGTGATTTCATCTCTTTGGAACCTGAATTATTGCTTCCAGACCTTGCGAATGCGGCGGCTTATCGAAAAGAGGAGATAGCAAGTGCATGGCGCAAGGGTGAGCAGGTCCTCACTGAATGTATGGTGAAGCCTAATTCATCCTATGTTGGTAAAAGCTTAAAACAAATTGGGTTTCGTTATCGGAACCATGCCACCGTTATTGGGATTGAACGACGCAGTAATATGCGCCGTGATCGTGTGACGGAGACACCACTTGAGGCTGGTGATGTGTTGCTGGTTCAAGGTGGCCGTGAAGAGATAGATAAGCTGAGAACTTCAAAAGATATCATTTTGATGGAATGGTCTGAAAGTGATGTGACCAGACCTCATAATGCTAAGCGGGCTATCGGTATTTTCTTCGCAGTGGTTGGCTGTGCCGGTTTTGGCATTTTACCAACGGAAGTTGCAGCATTAAGTGGGGCCGCTTTGATGATTTTATTTGGAGCCTTAACTTTAGAGCAAGCTGTTAAGTCTTTGGATTTGCAAATTATATTATTGATCGCTGCTGCATTGGCGCTTGGTGTTTCTATGGAGGCGACGGGCGGCGCTGCCTTTATGTCCCACCTCTTGGTTGTGGCGCTTGGTGATGCGGCACCATCCATTGTGCTAAGTGGATTTTTCTTACTCGTCGCTTGTTTAGCAAATATGCTTTCAACGAAGGCGACGGCCGTTTTGTTTACGCCAATTGCTGTCTCTATTGCCCATGAAATTGGCGTACCTGCAGAGGCTTTCGCGGTGGCAGTTGTCTTTGCAGCAAACTGTTCCTTCGCAAGTCCGGTTGGTTATCAAACCAACTTATTGGTGATGGCGCCCGGGCATTATAAATTCATCGATTTCATCAAATATGGCAGCCCACTGATTCTCATTTGTTGGGCTGCATTTTCCCTCTTTGCACCATTCTGGTATGGGCTTTGATAAAACCGGACTTAGTTAATTTGCTAAGGTTTTCATAAAACTGTCAAAAAATAGCAGTTTTTGGGGATTCGTTCATTGACCCGTGGCGTAACAGTTTGTATGTTGCGCCGCGGAAATTACGCGTTGATTTTTTTGCAAGATTTCCAAGTGAATTCACAATACTCAAATCAGGCGAAAGGCGTAGAAGTCTCATGTCTTCTCCAGCTGCTACAGATAACAGTTTTCAATCCATTATCTTGAAACTTCATAACTATTGGTCCGCTCAGGGCTGTGTTATTCTTCAACCATATGACATGGAAGTTGGCGCAGGTACATTCCACTGGGCGACGACATTACGTTCACTTGGTTCCAAGGAGTGGATGGCTGCTTATGTACAGCCAAGCCGACGTCCGACGGATGGTCGTTACGGTGAAAACCCCAACCGTCTACAACATTATTATCAATATCAAGTATTGATGAAGCCTTCGCCTGCTAATTCACAGGAATTGTATCTTGGTAGTCTAGAGGCGATCGGTATTGATACAAAGAAACATGATATCCGCTTTGTAGAAGATGACTGGGAAAGCCCGACACTTGGTGCTTGGGGACTTGGTTGGGAAATCTGGTGTGATGGCATGGAAGTAAGCCAGTTCACATATTTCCAACAAGTTGGTGGTTTCGACTGTAATCCTGTTTCGACTGAATTGACATATGGTTTGGAACGTTTGGCAATGTATATTCAGGGCGTTGATAATGTATACGACCTGAAATTCAATGATCGTTTCACTTATGGCGATGTTTATCACACTGCAGAAGTTGAATATTCAAAACATAACTTTGAATTGGCTGATACAGAAATGTTATTCCGCCATTTTGAAGATTCTGAGAAAGAATGCCAACGTCTTGTTGATGGTGGTGTTGCGTTACCTGCTTATGATCATTGTTTAAAAGCGTCTCATTTATTCAACTTGCTTGATGCACGTGGCGTGATTTCTGTTACAGAACGCCAAGCTTATATTGGTCGTGTTCGCAATTTGGCAAAAGCATGTGCCGGGGCTTATTTGAAGTCGATCGGTGAATATCCAGAAGATGCAGCATAAGGGTAGGGAGAGAGAAAATGGCTGAACTTATCCTTGAGTTATTCTGTGAAGAAATTCCAGCTGGCATGCAATCACCTGCTGTTGATTCTTTGGAAAAGATTGTCTGTGATCGATTGAAGGCAGAAAATCTAGAATTTTCTGCTGTGACAAAATATTGCGGTCCGCGTCGCCTAACTTTGGTTGTTGATGGCTTGCCGGAAAAGCAACCAGATGTGAAAGATGAGCGTAAAGGACCAAAAGTCGGGGCGCCGGAACAGGCTATTGCTGGCTTCTTACGCGGTGCAGGTCTTGATAGTATCGATCAATGTGAACAACGTGAAACACCAAAAGGTGCGGTTTGGTTCGCCGTGATTGAACGTAAAGGCTTACCGACAGCAGATATGCTGGTTTCCATCGTACAAGATGCAGTAGCAAAGATGCCTTGGTCCAAATCTATGCGTTTTGCGCGTTTAGGCCAACGTTGGGTGCGTCCATTGCGTCGTGTGAATGCTGTGTTTAATGGTCAGGTTCTTTCTGGTTCAATTGATATGAATGGTGGCGAGATCACATTTGGTAATGTGACAGAAGGCCATCGTTTCTTATCCGAAGGTACAGTCTCCTTCACAAATGCAGATGAATATGTTTCTGGTCTACGTGATAAATCCGTAATCGTAAGTCATGAAGAACGCAAAGAAATCATCGCAAAACAATTGGAAGAGGCTTGTGCCAAAGAAGGTTTGAAAGTTAAGGATGATCCTTCGCTTTTAGCAGAGGTTGCCGGACTTGTTGAATGGCCGGTTGTACTACTTGGCGATATTGATGAAGAATTTATGGAAGTCCCGCGTGAGGT
Source organism: Curvivirga sp. (assembly GCF_965219885.1). Taxonomy (NCBI): domain Bacteria; kingdom Pseudomonadati; phylum Pseudomonadota; class Alphaproteobacteria; order Rhodospirillales; family Aestuariispiraceae; genus Curvivirga; species Curvivirga sp. Next base: position 277,157 of record NZ_CBDCOT010000008.1, on the reverse strand, counting down.
ATTAACATCCTCTATGCGCACCAATCAGAAATATTTCACCTTGGAAGATGCTAACGGTTCCATGTCACGCCGTTTTGCGCTTGTCGCAAATATTACGGCGAATGATGGTGGTGCGGCGATTGTGAATGGTAATGAACGTGTGTTACGCGCTCGTTTGGCGGATGCGAAATTCTTCTGGGATCAAGACTTAAAGCATAAACTTGAAGACAACTTGCCGAAGCTTGAAAAAGTAGTGTTCCATGCGAAGCTAGGTACGGTTGCACAACGCGTATCTAGAATGGCTGATATTGCTGAGTTGTTATGTGAGAGTATACCCGGTGCGGATAAATCCAAGGCGCGTCGTGCGGCTGAGCTATCAAAGGCTGATCTTGTATCTGATATGGTATTTGAATTCCCGGAAGTTCAAGGTACCATGGGGCGTTATTATGCTTTGAAGCAAGGTGAAGATGTCGCCGTTGCGGATGCTATTGCAGATCATTATTCCCCAGCAGGACCTAGTGATGACTGTCCAACAGCCCCAACTTCTGTTGCTGTGGCATTGGCAGAGAAAATCGATATCTTGGCTGGTTTCTGGTTAATTGATGAAAAACCAACAGGCTCCAAAGATCCATTTGCTTTACGTCGAGCAGCCTTAGGCGTTATCCGTTTGATATTGGAAAATAAGCTTCGCGTTAATCTTGCTGATTTAAGCAAAGTTGCGTTGCAAAAAATTGCAGATCAAATTAATTCTGAAACTTCAGATGAAATTGTTAGAGATCTGATGTCCTTCTTTGCTGACCGTTTGAAAGTGCATTTAAAAGCGGATGGTGTACCGCATGATCATATCGCGGCAGTCTTTGCACTTGAAGGTGAAGATGATCTTGTGCGGGTTTTAGATCGTGTTTCAGCTTTGAGTGACTTCCTGAAAACAGATGATGGCGCAAACTTGCTGGCAGCGAATAAGCGGGCCGCTAATATTTTGCGTGCGGAAGAAAAGAAAGATGATCGTTACTATAATGGGGCGGTTGATGCTGGATTACTTTCGCAAGCAGAAGAAAAAGATTTGGCAGAGGCATTGGATATTGCTGAAGCTGCTGTTTCTAAGGCGCTTGATAATGAGGCGTTTGAAGATGCAATGTCTGGTTTGGCAAAACTTCGTACGCCTTTGGATAAATTCTTTGATGACGTTACCGTGAATGCGGATGATGCATCAGTTCGTGAAAACCGATTAAAACTGCTTTCCCATATTCGTTCCGTCATGGGGCAGGTGGCTGATTTCGGACAAATCGAGGGATAACTCGATATCAAAATAGGTTGGGGTACCAATTCAAACCTTTTTATTAACCTTCTGGATAGAGAAATCTTGAAAGAGCCATTCTTGGATGAACAAGGATCAAAGACTATGACCAAATGGGTATATAGCTTCGGAAGCGGCAAGGCAGAGGGCCAAGCCGATATGCGTAATCTTCTTGGTGGTAAAGGTGCAAACCTTGCTGAAATGGGTAATATTGGTTTACCTGTGCCACCAGGTTTCACTGTAACAACTGAGGTTTGTACACATTATTACGCAAACGAACGTAACTATCCATCCGATCTGACAGACCAAGTCGAAGCGGCGCTCGCGAAGCTTGAAGCTGAAAGTGATATGAAATTTGGTGATCCAGCAAACCCATTGCTGGTTTCTGTGCGTTCTGGGGCCCGTGCTTCTATGCCGGGGATGATGGATACAGTTTTGAACCTTGGTTTAAATGACGCTACCGCAGAAGGTTTAGCTACCAAATCAGGCGATGCGCGTTTTGCATATGACAGTTATCGTCGTTTTATCCAAATGTATTCCAACGTAGTTTTGGATATGGATCATCATTTGTTTGAAGACCAGTTGGAAATCAAAAAAGAAGAAAAAGGCGTTTATCTGGATACAGACCTAGATGCGGACGATTTGAAAGCCTTAGTAACTGATTACCTGAGTATTGTTCAAACAGAACTTGGTAAAGGCTTCCCGCAAGACCCTAAAGAACAGCTTTGGGGTGCAATTGGTGCCGTCTTTAATAGTTGGATGACACATCGCGCTGTTGTCTATCGTAAACTGAACAAAATTCCCGAAGAATGGGGAACAGCTGTTAACATCCAAGCAATGGTATTCGGTAACATGGGGGATGATTGTGCAACAGGCGTTGCCTTCACACGTGACCCATCTACAGGTGAAAACATCTTCTATGGTGAATATCTTGTAAACGCACAAGGCGAAGATGTTGTTGCCGGTATTCGTACACCACAACATCTTACAATTGCAGGTAAAGAAGCACATGGTTCTAAGCTTCCTGCGATGGAAGAAGTGATGCCGGAAGTATTCAATCAATTGGCTGATGTTCGTATCATTCTTGAAAAACATTATGCAGATATGCAGGACATCGAATTTACCGTGCAACAAGGTAAATTATATATGCTGCAAACACGTGCGGGCAAACGTACTGCACATGCGGCTATTAAAATTGCATGTGATATGGTCGATGAAGAATTGATTGATACAAAAACTGCTGTGAGCCGTATTGAGCCACAAAGCCTGGATCAAATCCTTCATCCACGTCTTGATCCTGATGCGCCACGTAACATCATCTCAAAAGGTTTGCCTGCAAGCCCGGGGGCTGCAAGTGGTATGGTTGTGTTTACCGCTGATGAGGCGGAAGCACGCGCACTTGAAGGCCAAAAAATGATGTTGGTTCGTATCGAAACATCACCAGAAGACATCCATGGTATGCATGCGGCACAAGGCATTCTAACAACACGTGGTGGTATGACATCTCACGCAGCTGTTGTGGCACGTGGTATGGGCCGCCCTTGTGTGGCTGGTGCAGGTGATATCAATGTTGACTATAAATCCGGTGTATTCTCTGTTCGTGGTACAGAAGTGAAAGCTGGGGACTGGATTACTATCGACGGTTCCACAGGTGACATTATCCTTGGTGAAGTGCCGACTGTTCAACCTGAATTATCTGGTGATTTTGGGCGTGTGATGGAATGGGCTGACAGTATTCGTCGTCTAAAAGTACGCGCAAATGCGGAAACACCTGAAGATGCGCGTACTGCTGCCAATTTCGGTGCACAAGGTATCGGCCTTTGCCGTACAGAGCATATGTTCTTTGAAGGTGAGCGTATCGTTGCGATGCGTGAAATGATTTTGGCCGAAGATGAAGACGGTCGTCGTGCTGCATTGGCAAAAATCTTACCAATGCAACGAGCCGACTTTATTGAATTATTCAAAATTATGAAAGGCTTACCTGTAACTGTTCGTTTATTGGATCCTCCATTGCATGAATTTTTGCCACGTGAGCAAAATGAGTTTGAACAGGTTGCTGCACAAGTTGGCGTATCTGTTGATAAACTTAAACATCGTGCGTCTCAGTTACATGAGTTCAATCCGATGCTTGGCCATCGTGGATGTCGTTTGTTGAACACCTACCCAGAAATTTGTGAGATGCAAGCGCGCGCTATTTTGGAAGCAGCGATTGAAGTTCAACAAGAAACAGGCGAAGCACCACAATGCGAAATCATGGTGCCGTTGGTTGGTATCCAGAAAGAGCTTGAATTGATGCGCGCAGTTATCGATCGCGTTGGTGAAGAAGTTGCTTCTGAAAAAGGTGTTAAACCGAATTATGTTGTAGGAACAATGATTGAATTACCACGTGCTGCGTTACGTGCAGGGCAAATCGCAGAAGAAGCTGCCTTCTTCTCGTTTGGTACAAATGATCTTACGCAAACAACTTATGGTTTGTCTCGTGATGATGCAGCAGGCTTCCTTGGTTCTTATGAACAGCGTGGAATTTTAAAAGCTGATCCTTTTGCGACACTTGATCAAGAAGGTGTTGGGGAATTGATCGAAATTGCTTCTGAACGTGGTCGTGCGACACGCCCAGATATCAAGCTTGGTATCTGTGGTGAACATGGTGGTGACCCGGCTTCCATTCAATTCTGTGAAGAAGTTGGCTTGGAATATGTGTCTTGTTCACCTTTCCGTGTGCCAATTGCAAGATTAGCTGCTGCTCAAGCAGTTATAAATAAAGGATAATTCTTTATCGGATCATCTGTGGAAAAGGCAGCATGCCCATGCTGCCTTTTCTTTTGCCGCTAAAAATAGGTGGCGAGGCAAAAGAAACTCCTATATAAAAATAAGTATGCGAAGTAGCTAAACATTTTATTTTGCTTATAAAATCGAGTTTAGCCCTTTTGGAGGATGTTGATGGCTGGGCTGTCAAAAGTCGGCGCACAAAAACATTTGAATAAAGTTAATGTTCTATATGTGGAAGATAAATCCAGTATAAGAACAACGATTAGAAATGTTTTGGCACAGGAAGGTTTAACACAAACGCGTGATTTTATGCGCCTTGAACCTGTGCGTGTAACCCTTATGTCGGAAATGCCGGATTTATTGATCCTTGATGCCGAAATGGAAGATCGTTCAGGTGATGCGATTCAACTAGTCCGCGATATTAGATACGGTAAGCTTGGTAAGAATCCCTATATTCCAATTATTGCGACATTATGGTCCGCTGATTCTCATTTGATTGGACGTATTGTTGATTCCGGGGCCGACGATATTTTGCTAAAACCATTTTCTCCTAATGGGCTTATGGATCGTATTAAAGCCCTTATCAGCGCTCGCAAGGAATTTATTGTTACTAGTGATTATATTGGGCCAGACCGACGTAAAGATGCCAATCGAAATAGCGCAATTCCTAGCATGGTTGTCCCAAATACATTAGAGGCTAAAGTTAGAGGCAAGGAAATCTCTCATTTAGAGTTATCTCGTGCAATTGCATCGGTAAACAATCAGGTAAATGAATTGAAAATGCAACGTAATGCGTTCCAAATTTCATTTGTGGTTGAGATGCTACAACCAAAATTGATTGCAGGTGAGAAAACACAAGAAGTGGAAGACTTCGTTAGGCGCCTTCATAGATCTGCATCTGATACAGCGTCACGATTACATGGTACTGGGTATGAACATGTTTCTGAATTATGTGAAACGCTTACTACGGTCTCCCTCTCTTTGTTGAGCGACTTAGAGAATCCATCAGAAAAAGATATAAAGCTAATTAAACCTTTATCGGACGCGATTTTATTAGCGTTTAATCCAGATTCAGATGCAGAAGCATTATCAAGTCAAATTACGGGTGCTGTAAGCGGTTTTCAGAAGCGACAAGCAGAGAAACGTCGCTTACGTGAGCAACAGGAATTAGATAAAAAAGCAACAGAGGATCTCAGTGCAGAGTAAGTTACTGCACTTTCCAGTGGACTGTCTTCCCGCCTTTAAAGGGATGCAGTGAAGTTACGTCATCAATAACGATTTCATTTTCCATCTCCCAATTCTGCTTTGCGAGAGTAATACTATCCTCATTCACTGGCATTTCATAAAAAGCGGGGCCATTAAGGGATGCGAAGGCTTCAAAGTTTTCAATTTTTCCCTCTTCTTCAAATACTTCCAGATAGGTCTCAATTGCTGCAGGTACATTGAAAATACCAGCGCAGCCACAAGAGCTTTCTTTAGCACCTATTGGATGAGGGGCAGAATCTGTTCCTAAGAAGAAACTTTTATGTCCTGAAACAGCCGCCTCTCGTACTGCCAGGCGATGTTTTTCTCTTTTTGCAATTGGAAGACAATATAAATGTGGTCTTATACCGCCTTTAAACATATCGCTTCTATTAATGATAATGTGCTGTGGCGTGATCGTCGCGGCGACAGTATCATCAGCTGATTTTACAAAATCAACGGCTTCGGATGTAGTGATATGTTCTAATACAACTTTCAGGTCAGGGTATTTTTCTTTTAAAGGCATCAATGTTTCTTGAATGAAGACAGCTTCGCGATCATAAATATCAACTTCTGAACGGGTAACTTCCCCATGTATTAGTAATGGCATACCAATTTCAGACATCCTTTTAACCACAGCATCTACATTGGCGATATCGGAAACGCCATGTGCAGAGTTAGTCGTTGCATGTGCAGGGTAAAGCTTTACTGCAACAAAGGCGTTTTCTTCATAACCTTTAGCGATATCATCTGGGTCGGTACTGTCAGTTAGATAGGCAGTCATAAGAGGTTTGAATTTAGTATCCTTAGGTAAAGCGGTTTGAATTCGCGCATAATACTCCTTGGCATCTTTGGCTGTGATCACAGGAGGCGTTAAGTTAGGCATAATGATCGCACGTCCAAATACGTTAGCGGTGTACGGTAATACTGCTTCCATCATTTTACCGTCGCGGATGTGAAGGTGCCAGTCATCTGGGCGTTTGATGGTAATGCTATCCATGATCATTATCCTTCTAGGACGTCTAGTATATTTCTATTATTGGGATTTATTTGTTCAATATTTGCTTTATGCCATAAGGCATAAAAGAGTAGGGACCAAGCTGCAAAAGATTCTCTTTTACCTTCGGTGATAAAGAGTTTTTCTACAGATTTAGCATCAGCAATCTCTTTAATGGAGTCCTGCTTTGCAACAAGCTCACCAAGAACTCTACCCTTATTAATAATCCACTCACCAACAGGCACTGTGAAGCCGCGCTTCTTTTCGAATGGTTTTGCCTCTGGCATTCGTTTTTCCAGCCAACTACGTAGTAACCATTTCCCTAAACGCCCCTTTACCTTCAATTTATCTGGTAAGAGATATGCAAATTCAGCCACTACCGGGTCCAGGAATGGTGTACGCCCCTCTAAGCCATGTGCCATTAAACAACGATCTAGCTTAGTTAGTAAGTCATTCGGTAACCAGTCAGCGCAATCAATTGCCTGCGCGGTTTGTAGTTTGTTGCACCCAGAATTTGTAGAAACTGCTTCATGGCTAGTAATACGGTCTCTCCAACTTGTTGAGTTATCGAGTAGGATATTCATGTTATCAAAAATACCGCGATGGCGCACATTTCGCCCTCCTAACCACCATGGACGCATAACACTTCTATATCTGCCGTAACCGGCAAATAGTTCATCTCCGCCTTCACCCGATAGGACGACTTTTAGATCCTGGGCAGCAGCCTTTGCTAGCTTCCATGTAGGTAAGATAGCGTAATCAGCAGCGGGGTCATCCATTGCTGCCGCTATTTGAGGAAGAGTTTGCCAAAAATCTTTCTCACCAAAGTTTATCTCATGATGATCTGCCCCAGTGACTGATGCGAGCATACGTGCATGATCTCTTTCATCATGCACTTGTGTATCAGAAAAACCAGCAGTGTAGGCTATTACGGGTTTGTCATTTAACTCTGCCATCAAGGAGAGTAGAATTGTAGAATCGATACCACCAGATAGAAAAAGCCCATAAGGAACATCAGAACGTTGATGAATATCGACTGTCGTATAAAGAATCTCATCTAACTGAGAGAGTGCTTCTTTGTCGGTGATGGTTCTAGGTTTTCGTTGCGGTAACGCAGGGCGCAAATGTCGTTCAACAATACGGCCAGATTGGATCACAATTGTCTCGCCAGGCCAAACACGTTTTATATTTTCATATATTGTGTTTTGGCCACAAGTGAATTGCAATTGAAGTAATTCATGTTGCTTCCGATCACTGACAATCGGGTCTACTAAATTGGCATTAATTAAGGCCTGTGCTTCAGATGCGAATGCGAAGTAGTTTTCTTGCTCTACATAATATAGCGGTTTAATACCAAAAGGATCACGTGTGATGATCAATTTGTTTTCGTTGGGGTCGTGAATTGCAAGAGCATACATTCCGCGTAAGTTATCTGCATAAGTGACGCCATCTCGCAAGTAGGTTTGCAGGGGAATTTCACAATCAGAATTTGTTGAGAACTTTTCTTCACCAAACTCTTTTCGAAGCTCTAGGTAATTATATATTTCCCCATTACCTACCAGAACACTACCGCTACCGTCTTTATCGTATAGGGGTTGATCACCTGTATTAAGGTCGATGATCGCTAATCTTGTTTGCACGAGTCCTATAGCACCGGAAATATGACGACCCTGACCATCCGGACCGCGATGGGAAATTGCATTTGCAAGTTTATCCAAGATGTCGATATTTGGCGTAGAGCCATCACGCATCATAATTCCAGCAATACCACACATGAAATGGGGTCCTTAAATTAACTTTTTGTTTTTAATATGTTATCGAAGAATTCTTGATATTTAGCTACAACCTGACCTTCAGTATAAGCTTCTTTATACGATTGATTCCCATTACTTGCTATTTCAATAGATAGATCCTGATTATCCAAAAGTGTTTGAACATTTTGAACCATCTTATTCACATTATCAATCGGGCTCAGCAAACCATTATGGCCATGAGTTATATGTTCTGTTGGGCCTTGTGACGCTGCTGCAATAACAGGTGTGCCATGTGCCCAAGCTTCAATCATCATGTTACCTAATGGTTCATGGCGTGATGTGCATAAAAAGATATCAGCAGCTGCAAAAAGAGCAGCGATATCTGTTCTCCAACCTAAGAACCGTACTCGATCTGTGATACCCAATTGTTCTGCTTGCTGCTTTAATTCGTCTTCTTTAGGCCCAGCACCTGCGATCCAATAATAAGTGTTTGGAAGTTTTGCTACGACTTCTAGACCCAAATCAAAAGCTTTATTTTCATGTAATCGACCTAGCCCTAACATCAAAGGAGCATCTTCGGGTGTATCTAATTCTGCACGACTTTGGGGGGGCATGATCGTATCATCCACGAAGTTCGGTAAATACCAAACTTTGTCTTCTGGCCATCCTTTCTCTTTAAGATATTTGCAAATATCTTTTGTGTTGCCGACTAGGTATTCACATTTTTTGAAATACTTTAGATCATAGTAACCGCCCAAACGCGCAACTTTAACAAAATTACCTTTTGGCATAAAACTAGCGCCACGACTCATCCAGGCTAGAACAATGTCAGGATTATGTTTTTCGGCTATTTGTTGTATTTCACGTCGAGATTTAAAGTCAAAAAAGCCACCTAATCGATGTGTGGATGGCATGATACCCGCACAACTTAGCAGGTTTTCACGTTCAGGGTTTTGTCGAATAGCAATATGTTGCTCAATACCCGCGTTGTGAAAGGCAATAGCTAATCGTTCAAAGAATTTTTCAGCGCCACCAACCTTCGCGCCAGCCATAATTTGTAATAGTTTGGTCATTCGTCTTCCAAATTGGCTTTAAGATAGGAAAGGATAGGATAAAGGCCGGCCATCAATGCGATTAAGAAACCGTATTTTCCTTCTCTATACCCTTTGCGGCCATAATAACATTTAATAAAACGTGAAAAGAAACGTCTGATATTGCGGGCATATCCAACACCATCTGGGTGCTCTCGTAAGTCTTTGGCTTTCGCATTGGTATAGGAATCCAGTCGTTTGATCATATCGGAAATATTGCGATCAACATAATGATCAATACGACCTTTCAGTTCCTGTTTTTCGCCTATCAGTTCAATTGAGGGGTGTACACGTTGTTGCCCCCAGCGTTTATTTCCTTTTTTATGTAGTCGTGGGGCGGCACTGACCCCCCAGCTGCATCCCCAGCCATAACGGACAAGTCTTTCACCAACATAGTTATCAAAAGGCAGAAGGAAATATCCTGCAGTTGTGTTGGATAGTGTTACTTTGATTTCATTCGCAAGTTCAGATGTAACACGTTCATCGGCATCGAGTTCAATAATCCACTGACCGTCACATGCGTCTAAACCAACATTGCGGCGATCACCTTCAATCGGCCAGCTTCCTTCAACAGTTTTTGCATTAAAACTTTCAGCGATTTCTTTACTTCGGTCAGTACACTTATCTAATACAACAACTAATTGATCAGCAAACATCAAGGATTCTAAACAGGCGGCAAGTTGTTTTTCTTCATTATGCGCCACTACGAGCGCCGATAATTCGACTGACATTTATAAATCCATTAAATTTGATGATTTTCAACGCTTAGATTTAGGCATCGAAGCGCCATAGGTCAATAAAAATGGTTTATTTATACACTATTTGTATCTTGCCAAGTCAGGTGAGAGAACTTACCTGTAAATTGGATTTATGGTTTTATTCTCTGGATAATGTTCAAAACAACAAGGCATATTTTAAATGACGGCTTTCTATATTAACGATTTGACACGTGCATTCATTACAGTCTCTGGAGATGATAGATATGAATTTTTGCAGGGTTTAATTTCAAATGATATTGAGAAATGTCGCGAAGGGCACGCCATCTGGGCTGCATTACTAACGCCTCAAGGAAAATTCTTATACGATTTTTTTGTTTTTCCTCAGCAAGAAACACTTGTTATCGATTGTCATAAGGATGAGATGATGCCTCTTGGGCAATTGCTACGTAAATATCAATTAAGATCTGATATCCAATTGGGCATAGATCAGTCTCTATCCTGCGTTTTACTAATGGAAGATTGGGGGTTTAAAGGAGATGGTTGTGTTTTACCGGCAGAGGGTGGAGTAGTTTATTCTGACCCAAGGAATTCGCAGTTAGGTTATCGTTTTGTTGGAAACAGTGATGCATTCTTAAAATATCATCAATCAATAGACGAAAAACCAAAAGAAGTATACGAAGCTGTTAGAATAGAGGCAGGTATTCCCGACGGTAGTCAAGATATTGAAAAGAATAAAGGACTATTACTTGAGTATGGTTTTGATGAACTCAACGGAGTTGATTGGAACAAGGGATGTTATATGGGGCAGGAGTTAACTGCCCGCACAAAGTATCGTGCATTAATAAAAAAACGATTGATGATAATTAAACCTGTATCTGGAGCTATGAGTAATATGGTTCGTTCAGGAGAGATGATTCGAGCAGGAGATAAAGACATTGGTCATGTTCGGTCTGTCTCTGAAAATACAGCTCTGGCATTTATCCGTCTAGATCGGATGGAAAAGGCGCAGAATGATCAAATGCCATTTATGGTAGGTGAAGCCGAAGTCCTTATAGAATATCCTGGCTGGATAAAAGAAGAGAATTCTACATCAGTCTAAAAAAATCTAGAATGATAATGTTTCGTTTCGACTATCAGTTTTATTAGAGGTTTGTGTTATTGGTGTATTTTTATCGATAAGCCCGATCTAACATTTACGTGAACGTATTTTTATGTTTTAAGTCTATGTATCCACGGGATTTTTGCATTTCGCGAATGCAATGAAGGTAGTTATAAACTGATGGCAGTTAAAACGATTAATTTCGAAGTTTATACTCTCCAGGGTACACGTTGGAATTTTCATGCGCATTTTGATGGAAATAGACGTGAGGCCGCTTTGGAAGAGGCTCAAACTGTCGAAAAGCTTTCTAACGTTGACGGAGCTGTAGTTATACGTGAGGCGTTTAGTGCGTCTGATAATGATGCGACAGAGAGTATTATTTACCATACTCCTTCCATGCAATCCAAACCACAGATTTCAGCTATATCCGGAGGTAAGGCGGCTCCGAAGAAAGCATCTTCTCGTCCAAGTTCTCCCAAACCTTCTGCGCCAATTGGCGGTGGTGGTGCGAAAGCAATGCCTGCTAAAAAAACTGAGAGTAAGATGCCACCTATGAGAAGTGCTCCCGTAAAGAAAAGAAAAAAAGACGAGCAGTTGAATATGTTTGGTATTATGATTGCGTTCTTTTTTGCAACACTTGCTGGTACATTCGCATCTGTAACAGTTTATTTGATTTTAAGTTCTATGGATATTTTCCTTGGACGAGATACAACAATGGGGCTTTTAGCCTTCATTTTTATAGCGACTTTCCTGCTATTCTTTGTTCCAAAATTGAAGAGATTGTTAGCTACAACAGCTAAAGCTAACAAGGAAGTCGAAGCTAGATCGATGATGCAAGAAATGACTTCCGATAGTGTCAACCAAACGGAAGAAATAATAACAGAGTCGACCTCTTTTTCAGATATAGACGATGATTTGCCGGATAATGATGAGCCATTTCCAATTGCGGATACACGCTCAATTGCAGAAAGATCTATAGGTTCATCGATAATAAATGAAGATAGAGGCGATGAAGAAGATGTTTCATCATTATCGGCATCCAGCGATTTGAGTAAAAGAACTGGATTAAGTCCAAAGGATGCATTGGAAGTTTGCGATAATGAACTTGCTTCGATTATCACCGATGCCCTTTCCATCGTGGGAGAGACGGCAAAGACAGATGCGTATACTCGATTTGGTCTAATTTTGTATATGGCAGGTGTAAATGAAGAACTCATGCATATTCATAATCTGGATAAAGAACCTAGTTTGGAGGTATTGGTGTCAAATGTTGCCAAATTGGATTTGCCTGTTGAGCAAGCAAAAGGTTTTTGTAGCAACATTGATGAGTATCTTCTTGATGAAAATTATTTTGATATGTATGCGCTTGGTCGCAATAATCAGATCAAAAAGTCAGGCAAGGCGGGAAGTAAAAATAATCTTGAAGATGCAATACAGTCATGGCGTTTCCCCGAACTAAAAGAACAAAAGAAAAAAACGAAATCTCGAAAGCAAGAATCGGAAAAGCCAGTTGAAGCTGATCCTGAACGTAAGTTTGTAGCGGTATTATTTACTGATATTGTTAATTCTACCCTTAACCAACAAACAAAAGGTGAGGAGTGGATGATGCAAGTAATTCGTGCGCATAATGATATCATCCGTGAAGCTATCAATAGATATGCAGGGCAGGAAATTAAACATACTGGTGACGGGATTATGGCTTCTTTTCCAGCTGTTGTGAATTCCGTTGAAGCTGGCCTTGCTATGCAACGTGGTGTTCAAAAGTTTGCCGAAGCAATGCCCGCTATGGGATTTCAGATTCGAATAGGAATTAGCGCCGGGGAACCTATCCATGAAAATGGAGATTTATTTGGGACACCGGTAAATATGGCGGCACGTGTCATGGATAAGGCGGATGCTGAGCAAGTTGCTGTTTCAGGAATTGTGATGGAAATGTGCCGTGGTAAACCTTTCGGCTTTAAATCTGTCGGGCAATTTGAACTCAAAGGTTTTGAGGACCCGCAATCTGTATATGAAGTATCAGTTAAATCCTGATAAATAATAGTATTGGGCGGATATGTTGATGCATAGACTATTGAAACTTGGAATGGCGACAGGTCTGTTGCTTGTGTCTTATACGCATTTGGTATCTGCGAATGAAGAGTTACCTAGTTTTGTTTACAACGGATACGTAGAAAAAGCACAATCTGGTGACCATAAAGCTATGTTTTTTCTTGGTCTGCTTAATGAGAAAGGAGTTGCACCTGAAGCCTCACTGCAAAATGCTATGCATTGGTATAAAAAATCAGCGGAGGCAGGAAGTCTTGATGGTGCAATCGCCGCGGCCAGACTATTTAGAGCTGACAATAAACTAGAGCAAGCCTATGAGATGTATCAAATTGCAGCATTACTAGGATCATCAGAGGCAAACTATAATCTGGGTTACGCACATGAATATGGAAATGGTTTAAATAAAGATCTAAAGCTTGCTCAAAAATATTATCAAAAAGCCGCTGAAGCAGGAATGGTAATCGCTATGCGACAGTTAGGAATGATTTATTGGCGAGGAGAGGGAGGAAAACCTGATATTCCTTCTGCAAAAATATGGTTAGAGAAAGCTGCGCAGGCTGGTGATCAAACTTCTATTTCTTTGTTAAATCAGCTTAAAAACGCTGATGAGAATTTCGAAAAATCAGAATAACAAAATCAATAAAATACTATTTCTTTGATTTTTAACGTTTTTTTTATATTTTTTTCACACTGTCGCAGCGGGTATAAACCCTGTCGCGTGTAAAAAAGTTGGATTATTGCCGCAAATATATATCCATTAGTCGGAAATTCTATTGCTGCCTTTTGTCTTTTTGGATTATTTGTGGCGTAGGAAAATTAATTTATCACTTATATAAGATACAGGAATGACGCCAATGTCTGATGAAGAACTCGACCTGCGTGAACTGGACGATCAGGAACTTGTTGAGCAAATGTGGGACGACCTTTACGACGGTCTTGCTGATGAGATCTCTGAAGGTACAGAAATTCTTTTGGAACGTGGCTGGGCGCCATATAAAGTTCTAACAGAAGCACTTGTTGAAGGTATGCGCATCGTTGGCGTTGACTTCCGCGACGGTATTCTATTCGTACCAGAAGTATTGATGTCTGCGAACTCCATGAAAGCTGGTATGGCAATTCTTCGCCCGTTACTTGCTGAATCTGGTGCGCCGCAACAAGGTAAGATGGTTATTGGTACTGTAAAAGGTGATATCCACGATATTGGTAAAAACCTTGTATCCATGATGATGGAAGGCGCAGGTTTTGAAGTTATCGACATTGGTATTAACCAGTCCGTTGAAGAATACCTAGCTGCGTTAGAAGAGCATAAGCCTGACATCTTGGGTATGTCTGCTTTGTTGACTACAACAATGCCGTACATGAAAGTTGTTATTGATACTTTGAAAGAGCAAGGTATCCGTGATGACTATACTGTTTTGGTTGGTGGCGCGCCATTGAACGAAGAGTTTGCACGTGAAGTAGGTGCTGATGCTTATTGTCGTGATGCTGCGGTTGCCGTTGAAACAGCTAAAGAATACATGGCTCGTAAGCATAACCAATAATCGTTATGTCTGCTTTGCCTGACAATTTGAAATCTCCGGAGTCTGAAGAGGCTCCGGAGATTTTTTTTGAAAATGCCAAAACACTTGTTATTGCATGTGGAGCATTGGCAAAAGAAATTTTGACGATCATCAAATTAAATGATCTGACCCATATCTCACTTACTTGTTTACCAGCGAATCTTCATAATCGTCCGGACGCTATACCGGAAAGATTGGAAGAGAAGATTGTCCAATATAAAGATCAATATGAAAGAATTCTGATTGGTTATGCGGATTGTGGTACTGGTGGCCAGTTGGATAACATCTGTCGTCGATATAATGTCGATCGTATTCAAGGGGCGCATTGTTATGCTTTTTTTTATGGGCAAGACGCATTCGAACAACTGGCTGATGAAGAGTTAGGTACCTTCTATCTAACTGATTATCTAGTTCGTCAGTTTGATGCGTTGATTATGGAAGGTATGGGGTTAAACAAATATCCGCAAATGTTAGAATTAATGTTTGGAAATTATAAGCGTGTTGTTTATCTAGCCCAAACAGAAGACAGTAAATTGTTAGATATGGCTCAGGATGCAGCAGACAAGCTGAAACTGGAATTAAAAATTGTAAAAACAGGATATGGTGAACTTGCCGATTTTATCGCCAAGGGCGACTATACTCATAAACAATGATGGAATAGGAAATTAAGATGGCTCAATTAATTGTTGTATATTGGCGTGATATCCCTGCACAGGTGATTTGTAAGAAGGGGCGTCGTGATCAAGTGAAAGTTGTTTTAGATGAGCGTTTTGAGAAAGCAATTGATCGTGCTGCAATGCGTGGTGATGCACGTGGCACTGAAGATTATTTAGCGGAATGGAAAAAGGCTGCGCCTGTTGAGGTTTCTGATGATCTTGAGGCAGAGGCAAATAAAAAAGCAGCCGAACTTGAAGCAGCTTACGATGATGAAAGATTAAAAGAATTGGTCGCAAATGGCGGAAATGAAGCTTGATTGTGAATTAATTCTAAAAGAATCTGCTAGGTAAAGGGTTGGTTTTCCAACCCTTTTTTATTTATGCGACTGTTTGTATATGAAAATGCGACATTTTGAATTGACTATGATATAAAGAAATGTTTATATCATTATATTGATGGAGTTAGACGATGGATGAATTATTGGAAGCCCTTAAGGCGATTGCGGAACCGACCAGATTTCGAATTCTGGTTTTATGTGCGCATGGCGAGCTAACGGTAAGTGAGCTTGTGGACATTCTCGGTCAAAGTCAGCCACGTGTTTCTCGACATCTTCGATTGATGGTGGAGGCCGGCGTACTTCAGCGTCAACAAGAAGGAAGCTGGGCGTGGTATCGAGCAACTGGTGATGCATCTTCGTTGGCCGCAGGGCGTCGCACCAATCAATCTTTAGCAACATTGGTTGAGCAAATTACAGACCTTGTGCCATTGGATGACCCGATTATCACTAAGGATTTAGAGCGTCTTGACCGCATTAAGGAAACACGTGATCAAAAGGCAGCAGAGTATTTTGCAGTCAATGCATCTGAATGGGATAAAATTCGCAGTTTGCATGTCGATGAAGCTGAGGTCGAAGCTGCTTTGATCAAAGCTTTCGATAAACATGATATGGGACATTTTCTTGATATCGGTACGGGTACAGGGCGTATTTTATCCGTTCTTTCTGATAAAGTTGAAGCGGCTGTTGGTGTTGATACATCAGGCCAGATGCTTGCAATTGCACGTTCTGCTTTGGCAAAAACAGAATTGGATAAATGTCAGGTGCGCCAAGCGGATATGTATAATCTACCATTCGAAAAAGCTGCATTTAATTCAGCATGTTTTCATATGGTTTTGCACTATGCGAGTGATCCTGAAGCTGCCATCCGCGAGGCATCACGTGTTTTAGCACCTGGTGGTCGTATCGTGATTGTGGATTTTGCGCCTCACTCAAATGAAGAGCTTCGTAAGAAACATGCGCATCTTTGGTCAGGTTTCTCTAATGATGAAATTACCCGATGGTGTGAAAATGCCGGGCTGAGTCTAAATGCCCCTATCAATTTTGAAGATGGTCCGCTGACCGTATGTCTTTGGACCGCGGATTTACCTGCAAATATAAACTCGATTGAGGAGGTGGCGTAACAATGTCTGCCATTCGGCTAAGTTTTGAAACTTTTCCCCCTAAACATGCAACCGGGCATGGGAAATATCTTGAGATGTTAAACACGTTTCAGAAATATTCTCCAATGTTCCAATCCATGACTTACGGGGCGGGGGCTTCTGATCGTAGTCGAAGTGAACAACTCGTTGCGAAATCAGCTCAAAGTATTGGGGGGAGACAATTTGTCCCGCATTTGGCCGGTGGTGGTCAGGATAAAGAGCGGATTAAGGCGTTGGTGTCTGAATGGTGGGATAATGATGTCCGTCATATCGTGGCTTTACGCGGTGACGAGGCTGGAAAAGGTGAAATCAAATGTGCAGCTGATGTGGTTGCTACGATTCGAGAAGTAAATAGTTTTGAAATTTCGGTCGCCGGATATCCTGAGATACATCCAAAATCTGCCTCTCAGGAGGCTGAGTTAACACATCTTAAAAGTAAGGTTGAGGCTGGTGCTTCAAGGGTGCTAACGCAATTCTTTTTTGATGCAGATGTTTTTCTCAAATACCGAGACAAGTGTGACGCACTGGGCATGGATGTGAAAATTGTACCAGGAATTTTACCGATCTCGTCGTTGGTACAAGTTCAACGCTTTGCAAAACAATGTGCAGCGACAGTGCCCGACTTCATAATAGACCGATTTTCTG
Source organism: Curvivirga sp. (assembly GCF_965219885.1). Taxonomy (NCBI): domain Bacteria; kingdom Pseudomonadati; phylum Pseudomonadota; class Alphaproteobacteria; order Rhodospirillales; family Aestuariispiraceae; genus Curvivirga; species Curvivirga sp. Next base: position 259,824 of record NZ_CBDCOT010000008.1, on the reverse strand, counting down.
GGTTGGAAGATCAGCCAGAAGCGACTGCAGCCGTGGCAGTTACGACAGTCGTTGAATTAGTCGAACGATTGAACAAAGAAGGGGTGAAGGATTTTCATCTTTACACATTAAATAATGTGCCTAGAACATTGGCCATTTGCCATTCATTAGGCATTTATCCTGAACAGAAACTTGCCGCATAGAGGAGGAAATATCATGCGCAATATTATTAAAGCTCTCGACGAACGTGTACTTTTATCTGATGCACCTTTGGCTCGCAGCCTTGATATGTCCTCTTTGGACGTGGAACGTGATTTGTATGGAAATACAGCAACTTTAGCTGTACTTAACATCACGCGCCCCAACTTGGTATTTAAAGCACATCAGAAGCATCTTCTTGCAGGTGCGGATATAGTACGAACAAATAGTTTGGATATCTCACCGTTAAGTTTGAAAGGAAGTGAGCTAGAGCAGGAAGCTTTTATTCTTAATTATAAAGCTGCTGAAATCGCATCTGAAGCTGTGGATTCTGTTGCTGGAAATGGTCGTCGTCGTTTTGTATTGGGTATTATTCGCGATACAGGTTGGACCGCTGGGCCTGCAGAGGTTGTTGAGGCTATTTCCCTACAGGCGGAAGCATTGCTTGCTGGTGGTGTAGATGGGCTACTTCTTGATTGCTTACCAGGCATTGGTCGTATTCAGCCAATTGTGACTGGCGCTCGCAAAGCATTATCTGCACATGGTTATCATGGCGCTGCGTTATTTCTGCAACAAAACCGTGAAGAAGCCGGAACGAACTATAGTAGTCATGTTTTATCGCAAGTAGATGGCGTGGTACGTTATCGTCCAGGATTTGCGAAAGATGCGAAGGATGTTGAAGGCTGGATTGATCATGAAAAGGTCAATTTGATCGGTGGCGGAGCATCTGTATCCGATATTGTTCAATTGGATGGCATTTTACGTGGACTGGCTGAAGACAGATTACGTCCTTTACAAAGTTGGACCAAGGAAATCGCACCGGTTGATCGTTTTGAACCTGTTTCATCATGGAACTATTATGATGAAGATAAAGAGTTAGCATTAGCCTAAATGCCAAAAAATAATTTGAAGCTTGCGACAAAGTGAAATGTCGCAAGTTTTCAAATTAAGATGACGCGCACAGAATTGAATTGGGCGCGATTGAGGCTTCTCAATTCTTTTTGATGGCGTAAACACAGCAGAAGTAATAATTCGGCTGACTGGGGGTATGGTCAGCTGGTGTGTTTAATACCCCGCATAAATATTTTTACTACAAGCGAGGAAGACGACATGACACGTACAGTCATTAGCTCTGCAACCAAAGAAGTTGTAATCGGTTTTGACCAACCATTCTGTGTAATCGGCGAACGTATTAACCCAACAGGCCGTAAAAAGCTTGCTGCGGAAATGAAAGAAGGCAACATGGAAACAGTTAAGGCTGATGCTTTAGCTCAGGTTGCCGCTGGTGCACATGTACTTGACGTAAACGCAGGTATTCCTTTGGCTGATGAGCCACAAATTTTGGCTGATACAATCGAGTTGGTTCAGTCTTTGGTAGATGTACCACTTTGCATTGATTCTTCCATCGTTGCTGCGTTGGAAAAAGGTTTGTCTGTATATAAAGGTAAAGCTTTGTTGAACTCCGTAACAGGTGAAGACGAGCAAATGGAACAGGTTCTTCCGTTGGTGAAAAAATATGGTGCCGCTGTTGTTGGTATCTCCAACGACGAAACAGGTATCTCCGAAGATCCAAATGTACGTTTCGAAGTTGCGAAGAAAATCGTAAATCGCGCTGCTGATTATGGCATTCCTGCGCATGACGTTGTAATCGACCCATTGGTAATGCCAATTGGTGCTTTGGGAACTGCTGGCCGTGGTGCATTGGAATTGATCCGTCGTCTACGTGAAGAGTTGAAAGTGAACACAACATGTGGCGCTTCCAATATTTCCTTTGGTTTGCCAAACCGTCGTGGCATTAACGGTGCTTTCTTGGCGATGGCATCCGGTTACGGTATGACAACAGCGATTATGAATCCGCTTCATGACGAAGACATGAACGCGATCATGGGTGCTGACGTAATTAATGGCGTGGATAAAGATTGCACACGCTGGATCCAAAAATTCCGTGAGCCAGCTCCGGAAGGTGCAGGTGGTCGTGGTGGTCGCAGTGGTGGTCGCCGTCGTCGCTCTGCAGCATAATTAAATTTGTAAAAGGCGTCTGATTTCTTCAGACGCCTTTTTTTTCATTTTTATCAACTAAATAATAAATTAATAATAACTATAAAATTCCTTTGGATTTAAGTCGAAAAGAAGAACAAAGATGACAGAGACAAGACAGGCTGAAATCGTTTCCGTTTCGGGAGCTTCATCGGATCAGTTAACTTCCCATGTTGAAGGGGAGACAGCAAAAATCGTATTTACGCCATCAGGTCGCCGTGGCGTTTTTCCTGTTGGGACCAAAGTATTAGATGCAGCAAGACATCTTGGTGTTGATATCGATTCCGTTTGTGGTGGTCGCGGTATCTGCGGTCGTTGTCAGGTTGTTCAATCTGTTGGTGATTTCCCGAAATTTGGTTTGAAAAGTGCTGAAGATAATATCTCTGAATTTAATGCAAAGGAGGAGCGCTATAAAGAAAAGCGCGGCATGGATGATGACCGCCGTTTGAGCTGCTCCACTACCATCCAGGGTGATTTGGTTATTGATGTACCTGAAAGCTCGCAGGTACATAAACAGGTCGTGCGTAAACGTGCGGAAGTACGTGATATTGAAATAAACCCTGTTGTTCGCTTGTACTATGTTGAGGTTGAAGAACCTGATATGCACAAGCCAACAGGTGACTTTGAACGTATTGCAGAAGCATTGAAATCCCAATGGGAAGTTGATGTGACAGATGCCGATCTGAAAGTTTTACAGTTGTTGCAAAAAGCACTTCGTGACGGGGATTGGAAAATTACAGCCGCTGTTCGTCATGATGGTGAACTTATCTATGTTTGGCCGGGTTTCCACGACAAAGCCTTCGGCTTGGCAGTGGATGTTGGTTCGACAACGATGTCTGCGCATTTAACAAATCTACAAACTGGCGAAGTGGTGTCTTCAGTTGGTGCGATGAACCCACAAATTCGTTTTGGTGAAGATTTGATGTCACGTGTTTCCTATGTGATGATGAATCCTGGCGGCGAAGAAGACATGACACGTGCTGTACGTGAAACATTGAACTTCCTAGCATCTCAGGCGGTGACTGAGGCTGGCTTAAAACTATCGGATATCCTTGATATCGTAATGGTTGGCAACCCGATCATGCATCACCTTTTACTTGGTGTGAATCCGGTGGAGCTTGGTTGGGCGCCATTTGCTCTTGCAACCAACAGCGCTGTTAAAGTCTGGGCAAATGAACTTGAATTAAATGTGAATCCAGGCGCACGTGCTTATATCTTGCCATGTGTGGCTGGGCATGTTGGTGCAGATGCCGCCGCTGTTACATTAGCAGAAGGACCACAATTCCGCGATGAAATCACTTTGGTGGTGGATGTTGGTACCAATGCTGAAATCGTACTCGGTAACAAAGATCGTTTATTGGCCTGTTCCAGTCCAACTGGACCAGCTCTAGAAGGCGCCCAAATCTCTTCAGGCCAGCGTGCTGCTGCTGGTGCGATTGAACGTGTTCGGATCAATCCAGAAACACTTGAACCACGTTTCAAAGTAATTGGATGTGACTTGTGGTCAGATGAAGAAGGTTTTACTGCAGCTACGAGCAAAACTGGAGTTACAGGAATCTGCGGCTCTGGGATCATTGAAGTGTTAGCAGAAATGTATCTGGCGGGTATTATTACTCATGATGGTATCATTGACGGTACCTTGCAAAGTAAGACGGATCGCGTTGTTGAGAATGGTCGGACATTCGATTACGTATTACATCATGACATTAAAGTTATTCAAGCCGATGTTCGTGCTATTCAATTAGCAAAAGCGGCACTTTATGCAGGCGCACAGCTTCTTGTCGATAAATTAGGTAAACCTGTGGAACGTGTAGTTCTTGCTGGCGCGTTCGGTAGTCATATAGACCCGAAATATGCGATGGTTCTTGGCCTCATTCCTGATTGTAAATTAGATATGGTTGCCTCTGTTGGTAACGCAGCTGGAACTGGTGCACGTATCGCCTTGTTAAATAAAGATGCGCGTCGTGAGGTTGAAACTCTGGTTCAAAACATTGAAAAGATTGAAACTGCAGTGGAAGAGAAATTTCAGGCGCATTTTGTCGAAGCAATGGCGTTCCCACACAAGACGGCGCCGTATGAAAACCTTAAGCAGGTAGTAAATCTACCAGAACCTAAGGTCGCGGCGAGCGATAGTGGGGAAGGAGATGAGGGAAGTGGTGGCCGTCGGAGCAGACGCCGTCGTCGCGGGTAAAATACTCATCTCGTAAGCATCTATTCTTAGGGGCTGGAAGATAACAAAATTGACCAACCTCTAAGAAATGGATGCGGCATAATGAGCGCACAAAAAGAACTAATTCAGGAATTTATGAAAACCTGTACGGTTGAAGTTACACCGGGCGGGGCAGCAAAAGTTGATGATTTTCGTGAGATGCTTCGCGAAGGAACAACAGTTTATGTAACTTTTCTACCGGGTTCTGATTTTGCTGATACAGTAAAAACAGTACGTAAATTACGTGATCAAGGTATGAACCCTGTACCTCACTTTGCCGCACGTTCTATTCCTTCAAAAGATTTCCTTGAAGAAAACTTGAAGATGCTTCAGGCAGAAGTTGAAGTTGAACATGCATTGTTGATTGGTGGCGCTGTTGATAAGCCATTGGGCGAGTTCCATAGCTCTATGCAAGTGTTACAAACAGGATTGTTTGAAAAATATGGAATCAAAAAATGTGGTTTAGCATCACATCCCGAAGGCACACCGGATATTCCAGAAGCAGATGTTGCACAGGCAATTCGTGATAAGAATTCGTATCAAAAAGAGACAGATATGCAGCTTTATTTAGCTACTCAATTCTGTTTCGAATCCAAGCCAATTTTGGAGTGGGAAAAACGTATCCGAGAAGAAGACGGAAATGAACTTCCAATTCATATTGGTATCCCAGGCTTAGCGACAATTAAAACATTAATCAAACATGCTCAGCATTGTGGTGTAGGTCCGTCTATGCGTGTATTGACACGTCAGGCTGCAAATATTGCTAAATTAATGACTGTACGCCAACCAAATAACTTGGTGTTGGAATTAGCAGAAGCTTGCAAAGCTGATTCAGATATTAAGATTTCCCAATGTCATTTATATCCGTTAGGTGGCTTGAAGAAATCTGCTGCATGGTTATATGCGGTTCAAGATGGCAATTTCGAAGATCATAAAAAAGATGGCTTCAAATTGACCGTTGATATTGGTTAATTGCAAATAAGCTGATCGATTAAAAGGCTGGTTTTTAACCAGCCTTTTTATTTATTTGAGTCGCCGTTGGATTTAGCATTCAGTTCAGCAGTGGTATCTACCAATCTTTGAGATAGGTCACGCGTCATTTGATAAGAGAAGTTGGCATCTTGACGAGCAAGTTCAGCGAATACATCTGAATTTAACTGCAAGGCATTTAAGTCTTTGATTGCTCTAACTGTAGCTGTTCTTCGTGTATCACAAAGCAGAGCCAATTCGCCGACAAGTTTATTACGACCCAACGAGAATAAGATAGACTCAGAACCGTCTTCATCTTCTAGAATGACATTTGCCGCACCATCTAGGATAACATATGCGGTATCGCCTTCATCACCCTGGCGGAATAGGTTTTCACCTTCAAGGTAATGTTTGCGCTCTGCTGTAAAGGCTAGCAGTTTTAATTGTGAAGGCTCCAATTCAGAAAATAGAGGTAAACTTTGCAAAACCATTGCCTCTTCCCCCATATTCTGAGTTTGTATAATTTCTTCTTCTTGAAGAGGTGTAGAGCCATCAATCAGTGCAATTTTACCGTTTTTGATTTCGTAATGTGTATCATAATCGAAACCTTCTGGTTCAGATGTAGAAATCCAAACAGTTGTTGCATTATCTGTAAGTTGCGGAAGTTCCTTACAAATTCTTTCTCTTGTTTTGGCATCAAGCGCATTTAATCCATCATTAATCACAAGAATATTTGGTTTTTTCAGAATGTTTCTGGCAAGGGCAAGTTTCTGTCGTTGCGCAGCGCTTAAGCGTGCACCTCCAATACCGACGTTAAATCCGAAAGCAGCTCTAATTACAGGCTCACGAAGATTTAATTGATCTGTAATCGAAATTAAAGCTTCTTCAATTTTTGAGGTTGCGTCCGCGCGACCAAATGCAATTGAACCAAAGAGGATATTATCTTGAATCGAAAGATTCTCATTATAATGGTCTGAATCGAAACCTTGAATGTCATGCACAAAAAATTCACGATACTCTTCCCAAATATCTTTTCTTAATTCGACCAATTTTGATCTAAATCTATTATCAATTAAGCCAAGACGATGGCGTTGAGGCACCAAGCGTAAGGGGAGGGAAAGTAAAATATCTTTATCTTCTTTTCCTAAATCATCGATTTCGGTGTTTTTGGCTTTTGCTACAATATTTTTAAGAACAGGCAAATTCTCTTCATCAACAAAACTGAACTGCTCAAAGAAGGTATGTCCTGGGGTAACGTCTTTGAACATATCCACCATTATTTCTGCGCTACGCAGGCCAATTGTAAGGAACATGTTATAAAGATTATGTTTTTCCAAAAGCTTTATTATTTCAGGTTGTTGCATGAAGTTAACGTCATTAAAGCGTTCATGAATTGGTCGCCCAAATAGAATATTCTCATGAACGGTAGTATATTCGTTATAACTGTCGAAATTGTATGGCTTAACTAGGTCTGAAATTCCCCTCTCTTCCAAGTAGGGCCAAAGAGCTTGACGTGCTTTCATTAAGTTATCAGCAAAATCCCGGTTGCAATTCACATCAATAACCTGACGTAAGCCCAAGTTGAATAAATCGTTTGAAAGTTCAACTTGTTCAAGTATCTCAACTGATTGGTGACGTAAATCTTCATAATCGTTAGAGTTTGCCAAGGGATAATTGATCCAATCAAGAGTGATGTTATCTTTACTATTACCAGCCGCAATAGATTCTACGATACCTTTTAATCTCTCCTCGTCATGGCTTTCTTCTTTTGGTGGTAGTTGCTGTAAGCCCATGAATAAATTATCGGCAATCGAACGATCAAAGAAAGAAGGGCTTGCTGATAGATAAGCAATATTCTGCCCTATTGTTTCTTCATGTAGACTAGAAAACTCATTCCCATCAACGGTTATGCTACCTTTCGATGGTGATTGTAAACGAGTTAATAATCTAGACAAACTATCTCGGGAGGAGCCAGAATTACTTGTGACTAAATTGGCAGAGCCTTTTTTAAGGGTAAAGGTGGCATTATCTATTAGCATTACATCTTCATCTTGAACCGTTAGAGAGGTTGCTTTTAGATCGCCATTTAGGGTGATTTCATGTTCAGGGCGGCCATCAAATTTATCAGCTTCTAGCATTCCTTCAGGGACAAATTGACTATGAATTTGTTCATATTTAATCTTGGAATCAGCCATGCGTTGATAATAGTTAAGCAACTCCTTCCAAGGAGCCGCTAGATCTTTATATGCAGCGAGGGCCGCCACAAGCGCGCCAAATGTTAAATCTCCAGTAATGACGAGATAACCGCCAACAGAATAGAAGAAGAAGGGGGTCATTTGTCCAATGAAGTTATTTAAGAACTTCATAAAGAACTTACGTTTATAGATATCAAATCTAACCCAGAAGATTTTCCCTAAGCGATCAGACATATCAGCCAAAATGAACTTTGAATGATTTTGCGCATGAATATCTTCTACACCAGCCACGACTTCATTAATTCGATTAGAAAGGGAACGTACATATTTCACACGTTCCTTTCCTAAAGCATTAACTTTCTTTTGCAGTTTAGGAATAACGTATCCTTGGACAGGAATGGAAATAAAGGCAGCGAGTCCAAGTAATGGATCCTGTATGAACATGAATGTCATGATTGTAATGAAGGTTCCGCCTTGGAAAGCCAACAAAGCATAGGCGTCGCCAAAAAAACCTCCAAGAGGTTCCACCTCAGCCGTAACCATCGTTACAACTTCACCAGCAGATGTTTTTTGAAACTGTGACAGAGGGAAGCGTAAGGTACGTTCTAATAAAAGATAACGAATGCGACGCAACAAGCGCTCTGCCATAACCCCTTTATAGGTATTAATACGTAATTTAAAGCCGCCATTTATGCAGACCATAAGCAGAAAAATTAGGCAAAGAGCGAAGAGGTATTCTAGCTGACCCATCTCTATGCCATCGAATTGAAAGCCAAATAGATTAAAACTGAACAGAACAAAATAATCTGCAGCCCCACCAATTGCTTCATTCACAATTGTTTTTGGAAGATCTAGAGAAAAATAGAGAAACGGAAAAGAAGCGAGAATAAGTGCAAGCGTCGTGATTTGCTGTGCTTTACTGTAACGCCATATAAATTTGAAAAGGCTACGATCCAATGTTATGTCTCTCTGTCTTTTGTATGCAGTATTTAGAGAATCTTATGAGCTACAGGTTATAGTGAATCCTTATATAGGTCCAACCTTATCACTATTCAGATAGTTTCATTTAAGAAATTCATCACAATAAATATAATAAAGTGAATACTTCCTTGTTGATTTTCTCGGCAAATAATAAAATAGTATTTTCATACTGTTATGATTAATGCTGGTTGCTATGCGTGAACTAATTAAAAACGGCTTATTACGTAATTTATACAATCACTGGTGTGATTGTAAGTCGTCGCGCGTGGTTCCTTTTCGATCATCTATTGATTTAACAAGAATCCCTGATGTTTTCTCACATCTTGCCATTTTTGAATTTATCCCTCAGGAAGAAACTTATGTTTGCCGCCTAGCAGGTGATATAGTGCAGAAAACATATAAAAAAAGCCTTGCAGGAAAAAAAATAGAAGAAATTTTCGAAACAGAAATTGCTGCTTTGTTTGGAAGTTATTTCGATACTGTTCGAAACAATACTTCAGTTGCTGTTGGTAAGGCAATTTCTCTGGATGAAAAAAGAGTAGAATTAATCTTACTACCTTTGGCAAACACAGAAGGGGAAATTGTCCAAATTCTATGTGTTCAGGTTTGCGAATACGATATCGAACAAATGGCGTTTAATTTCGCAGCGGATGATTTTATTTTCCGATCGTTTGAATGCCGAAACCTAGATAATTAAAAAAAACGCCTGAAGCTAACTTCAGGCGTTTTTTTATCAATTTGGAACTTCTTCAGGGAAGTATTTTAATAAGCTTCTAATTGGGTTTGGTGCAGCTTGTCCCAATCCACAGATTGAAGCATCAGCCATTGTATCGCATAGCTGTTCTAGCAATGCCGTATCCCAACTTGAGGTTTCCATTAATTTAACGGCTTTCTCTGTACCAACTCTACATGGTGTACATTGGCCACAAGATTCATCTTCAAAGAATTTCATCAAATTTAGCGCAGCATCTTTTACGCTATCTTGATCGGATAATACCATGACAGCAGCGGATCCAATGAACCCGCCAAATGGTTGAAGAGTATCAAAGTCTAATGGGATGTCATTCATTTTAGCTGGGAAGATTCCGCCAGATGGACCTCCAGGTAAATACGCCTTCAGTTCATGACCATCTAACATACCGCCACAATAATCGTCGATAAGCTGTTGGATTGTAATCCCTGCTGGGGCCAGTTTAACTCCTGGTTCTTTTACACGACCAGAAACAGAGAAGCTACGCAAACCTTTACGATCATTTGCACCATGGGATGCAAACCATTCGCCACCTTTCTCAAGGATTTCTGGAACCCAATATAAGCTTTCAACGTTATTTACCAATGTTGGTCTGTCAAAAATACCTTTTTGAGCTACGAATGGTGGACGATGGCGTGGTAAGCCTTTTTTTCCTTCAATCGATTCGATCATTGCAGATTCTTCGCCACAAATATATGCGCCTGCGCCGCGACGCAAATGAAGCTTGGTATGTTTGGATAAACCTGCTGCCTCAATTTTAGCGATTTCATCTTTTAATAATGCAATTACATCGGGATATTCATCGCGGATATAAATATAGACAGCTTCTGCTTCGACCGCCCAAGCGCCAATTAACATCCCTTCAAGGAATTGATGTGGTTTACGTGTCAGATAGTGATGATCTTTAATTGTTCCGGGTTCGCCTTCATCACCATTCACAGCCATCAATCGCGGTTTTGCTTCCATACGAACAAATTTCCACTTACGACCAGTCGGGAAGCCAGCACCACCTAAACCACGAAGGCCAGAGCCTTCCATCGTTTCGATCACTTGCTCGACAGTAAGGTCCCCTGAAACGCATTTTGCAAGAATTGCATAGCCACCATTTGATTTATATTGATCAAAACCTTCGTAATCTGGTTTTGCATGATGCGTATTGCCTTTTTGAGCAGCTTCAACCAGTTTCTCAACAGTTGCATCTGTCACATGGTTATGCCCAACTTCGGCAACTGGTGCTTGATGACAACGTCCCATACAAGGCGCACGTAATACACGGACTTCTTGTCCTGCCGCGTTAGGCAGATTTTTCAAGAGGTCTTGCGCACCTTTCATTTCACATGACAAACTATCACATACGCGAATGGTTAGCGGAGGCGGAGCGATTTCATCTTCCAGTACGATATCAAAATGGGCGTAAAAAGAAGCAACTTCATAAACTTCTGCCTGAGACAATCTCATCTCATGTGCTAAAGCATGTAGATGTGCTGCAGACAGATGTCCGAACTTGTCTTGGATCAAATGTAAATTTTCGATCAACATATCTCGTTGACGGGAGTCTTCTGATAGTAATTCAAGCACTTCTTCATGTGCGATTGAATTTAATTGGCGGCCTTTTGGATGTGGTACGGCTTTCCGGCGACCGAACCCCGGGCTTCTGAAGCGATTTACTTTTCCGTTTTCGTCGCTTTTATGTGTTTCACCCATAATTGATTTGCTCCCTCAAATTAAGGTGTATCTGATCCTGCATATGCCAAAATAAAACTTGGCATTATTATGATAATGTTTGATGTATATATCTGTAATTAATTTCCAAGATGGTTTTTGCAGATATAACAATGGATTGTGCTACTTATAAAGGGTGTCGTGAAGTTGTATCTTGTCAGTGAACGTCATTGTCTATGTCTGCCGCGACGAGTTGTGCATTAGCCAAATCAATAACACGCTTACCAGCATGCTCAAAATTTATTGTAATTTTTAATCCTACAACAGATTGGACTTGCCCAATTCCCCATTCGTTTGCGCCCAAGAGAGTAACATATTCACCTAAGCGTGGAATATAAGACGAGACCTGTAGATTCATAACAATGTTCCTTGTCAAAATTCAATTTCGTCATGACAGTAATGCATTACATCATTAAAGAAATTTGCTATGCTTGCTATACATATTCTTTAAGGAGGAAGCAATCTTTCTGGTATAGGGATGTTTAATCAAAATGGGGGAGATTTCTTATGGATAGAATAAATTTACGATTTTCTGAACTGTTGATTTCAAGACTTTGTCACGAATTAGTGGGAGCCGCGGGTGCGATAGGGAATGGTATAGAGTATCTAGAGGAACATTCCGAGCAAATAGCTGATACAGAAGTCGTTTCATTACTTTCAAATAGTTCGGTCCAGTTAACTTCTAGATTGAAGTTTTATCGCGTCGCTTATGGTTTTGCGGGAAATGCAATAGACAATATTGCGGAGCTAAGATCGTTAGCGTTTCGTTTTTACGATGCTGATCCCGATGTTTCTTTAACTTGGCAGATGGCGCCAATAGCACCGGATTTATCGGCAGGGGAAGGACGGTTAATTTTAAATGTAATTTTACTGGCCAGACAATCTATTGGATTGGCAGGTGATATTAATGTGAGCTTGGATGATGATCAGATCGTGATATCTGGAGTAGGGGATGGCGTAAAAGAAAACGGTGAGTTTGTTAGTATTTCGTCTGGAGAAAAGGCTATTGACGATCTTAGCGCAAAAAATGTTCATGAATTTTTAACATGTCAATTAGCGGCGCAATTAGGGATGAAGATTTCACAATCGGTTGGTATGGCTGAGAAGACTCCGCAGATCCTTTTTTGTATCCAAAAGAGCTAAGGAGATATGGTGAATTGAAAAGATTAGGTATTAGTATTTTGGTTAAATAACTAATGAAGAAGACTCTTTTTTTATTTTTTTGATGATATTTAGTTGAAAAAAAAGCAATTGCAGACTTTAATGCATATAACGTAATTTGAACTTAAGTTACGTAAAATGTTTGTCCTAAGAAACGTCGTGTTTTGTGAGTACTTATTTTAACGTGACGTTCTGACTAAAAGATAACAAGGGTGAGGAATTATCATGGATGATCTGCTTAGTGAATTTCTGACAGAAACTGCAGAAAGTATGGACACGCTCGATTTAGAGCTTGTTAAATTTGAGCAAGATCCAAACGACGAAGCGATCTTAGGTAATATCTTCCGCTTGGTACATACGATTAAAGGTACATGTGGTTTTCTTGGATTGCCTCGATTGGAATCAGTAGCACATGCATCTGAGAATGTTTTAGGCCATTTCCGAGACGGTAGTTTAACGGTGACAGCAGGCGCTGTGACATTGATTCTCGAATCTCTTGATCGTATTAAAGAAATATTGAAAACTCTTGAGGAAACTGAAGTAGAACCTGAAGGCGATGATTCTGATCTTATTGGACGTTTGAATCATTTAGCTGATACAGGTGAAGTTCCAGGTGAGGGCACGGCGCCTGCTGTTGAGGCGGTTGAAGCTGTTGTTGAAGAGACGCCTGCTGAGGATGTATCTGCTGAAAAAGAAACTTCTGGTAGTGGCAGTGCTGCTTTGGATGCTTTGATGGATATGGATGCGCCAGCAGCAGACGATAATGATGAACTTCAAGCTTTATTCGATGCCACACCTTACAATGGTCCAGGTGATCCAATGGCCGCTAAGAAAGCTGCCGATGCGGCTGCTGGGGATGATGCTCCTGCAGCGCCTTCAGTACCTGCGCCGGCTAAGGAAACAGCACCCGCAAAAGCGCCTGAAGCAAAAACAACCATGGCAGCGGAAAAGAAAGAAAGTTCTGGTGTTGTACAAACTATCCGCGTGAATGTTGATCTGCTAGAAAACTTGATGACAATGGTTTCTGAGCTTGTATTGACACGAAACCAATTACTTCAAATTTTGCGTAGTGCTGGTGATAGTGAGTTCAATGCACCACTTCAGCGATTAAGTCATGTGACTTCGGAATTGCAAGAAGGTGTGATGAAGACACGTATGCAACCGATTGGGAATGCATGGGCAAAACTGCCACGTATTGTTCGTGATTTATCTATTGAATTGGAAAAGAAAATTGATCTGCAAATGATCGGTGCAGAAACAGAACTTGATAGACAAGTTCTTGATATTATTAAAGATCCATTGACACATATGGTTCGTAATTCTGCGGATCATGGTATTGAGGGTCCCGAAGATCGTGTGGCCGTAGGCAAGCCTGAGACTGGTACTATTACCCTGAATGCGTTCCATGAAGGTGGACATATTATCATTGAAATCCGCGATGATGGTAAGGGCTTGAATACAGCGCGTATTCGTCAAAAATGTATTGAAAATGGCTTGGCAACTGAATCTGAATTAGATGCGATGACTGAACATCAAATTCATCAGTTTGTATTTAACGCTGGTTTCTCAACGGCACAACAAGTGACTTCCGTTTCTGGTCGTGGCGTCGGTATGGATGTTGTGAAAACCAACATTGATAAAATTGGCGGTAATGTCGAGTTGAAATCAGAAGAAGGTAAAGGTAGTACTTTTGCCATTAAAATTCCGCTGACATTGGCGATTGTTTCTGCATTGATCGTTGAATGTGAAAACGAGAAGTTTGCGATCCCGCAAATCAGTGTTGTTGAGTTGGTACGTTCTGGGGATAACTCCGAGCATACGATTGAAAATATTCATGGGACGCCTGTTCTTCGTATTCGTGATGTGCTCTTACCATTGGTGAGTTTACGTAAGTTATTGAATATGGAAGAATCTAACCTTGATCAGCTAGATCAACGTGAACAAGTGATTGTTATTGCTCAAGTAGGTACAAATTCTTTTGGTATCATTGTTGATAAAATTTATGATGCTGAAGAAATCGTGGTGAAACCTGTTTCCTCTATTTTACGCCATATTGAGACATTCTCAGGTAATACAATCCTTGGGGATGGTAGTGTAATTATGATCTTGGATCTTAATGGCATCGCAAAAGAACTAGGTGATGTTGCTGCTGTTGCTGCTGATACTATGGCTGCAGAGGAGGCTCAAGCGTTGCGTGGTGCTGGTGCAGATGATCGTGTTGCTCTCTTGGTATTCCGTGCGGGCTCTGAGTCACCAAAGGCTGTGCCTCTCGCATTGATTGCTCGATTAGAAGAAATTGATTTTGATAAAGTTGAATTTACAAATGGACAGGCTCTTGTTCAATATCGCGGTAATTTAATGCCGTTAGTACCTATTTCACGTGACTATGAGATGCCAACGACAGGTAAGAAGCCGACATTGGTATTCTCCGATCGTGAACGTTCTATGGGATTGGTTGTTGATGAGATTCTTGATATTGTTGAAGATCGTCTGAATGTTGAATTGAGTGCCGAAAAAGAAGGCATGGTGGGCAGTGCGATTATTAATGGCCAAGCAAGTGAGGTTATTGATACGGGGTATTATCTAACACAGGCCTTTAGTGATTGGTTCGGTGCGGAAACAGAAGCGTTAGGTGTTGAGGCAAGTAAACGTCGAGTATTATTGGTCGACGACAGTGCTTTCTTCCGTAATTTATTATCTCCTATTCTATCCGTTGCCGGTTACGATGTGACAACTGCAGAAAGTGCAGATGATGCCTTGCATATGTGTGAATCTGGCGCAAATTTTGATGTAATCGTTAGTGATATTGAAATGCCTGGTACAAATGGATTCGAATTCTGTAGCACGCTTCGTCAAGAAAGCCGTTGGTCTGCGACACCGGTCATTGCAATGACATCGCATACATCTCCTGGGGATCTGGAACACGGACGTGAAGTTGGTTTTACTGATTATGTTGCTAAACATGACCGCGATGGTTTGTTGCAAGCTTTAGCAGAAACACTGAGCGCTGCAAATTAATCGATGTTTTGAAGAAATAAGTGTTTGAATTCCTCTATTGAAGAGTTACTCTTTTTAGAGGAATTCAAAAATAAAAAAAGAACCCTTGTTTGTCTAATTTTTGGAGAATCGAACAATGAAAACCTGCCTAGTGGTGGATGATTCTCGTGTTATCCGTATGGTTGCGCGGAAAATTCTTGAAGAACTCAATTTCAATGTAGTTGAAGCTGAAGACGGTCAACAAGCGTTGAATGCATGTAAAGATAGCATGCCAGAATGTGTGTTGCTTGATTGGAATATGCCTAATATGAATGGCTTAGAATTCATGTTGGAAATGCGGAAATTACCAACGGGACAAGATGTGATTGTGGTATTCTGTACGACTGAAAACGATATGGATCATATTCAAGAAGCTGTCGCAGCAGGTGCAAATGAATATATTATGAAGCCATTTGACAGTGAAATTATCCAGAGCAAGTTCACTCAAGTCGGTTTGATTTAAGTTTCGAGAGTTAGAGCAGGATGAATAATCTACATCCTACAAATAATGGTAGGCAATCTTCTATGAATACAAATGCGTCGTCAGAATCTTCAAATACACCTATTAAGGTAATGGTTGTTGATGATGCGCTTGTTATTAGAGGTCTGATCACGCGTTTTCTAGAAGCAGAGGGGGATATTGAAATCGTCGCTTCTGTTGGGGATGGGGAACGTGCTTTACAAGCGTTAGATCGTCATCCTGTCGATGTCGTTGTTCTTGATATCGAGATGCCTCGCATGGATGGGTTAACTGCTTTACCCAAAATTATTGAGAAAATGCCGGGCGTGCAGGTTCTTATGGCATCGACGTTAACTCGTCGTAATGCGGAAGTTTCACTGAAGGCATTATCTTTAGGTGCAGCTGATTATGTGCCAAAGCCAACTTCTAACACGGAGATTGGCGGTAAAGAAGATTTTAAGCGTGAAATTATAGGAAAAGTACGGGCACTTGGAAAAACAGGGCAACGTCGTCGCGCCATACGGGAACGTAGTGGTGCTGTGCCTACAGGTGCACGTGGAACAAGTGCATATGCGCGACAAGAAAAATTAACATCTGTAAATGCATTTAAAGCTGCGAGTGAAAGCAATACTCGTCGTCCTTTCACTGCACGTCAAACTTCAGATGCACCTTCGCCAACAGCGCGACCTTCTTCCAGTCTTCGCGCAGAAGCAACAAAAAGTCAGAAGTCTGAATCCAAGAGCTTATATTCTACGCCGGCAAGTTTACGCCAAGCGAAACGAATGAAACCTGATATTATTACAATAGGTAGTTCAACTGGAGGGCCGCAGGCATTATTTAAAGTTTTGTCAAATATTGGCCCTGATGTGAAACAGCCAATTTTAATTACGCAACATATGCCACCGACATTCACAACAATACTTGCAGAGCATGTTGCTAAAGCGAGTGGCCGTCCTACGAAAGAGGCGGAAGATGGTGAAGAGATTTTGCCGGGCCATATTTATATTGCGGCTGGTGATTATCATATGCTCGTGAAAAGTAATGGTTTAAAGAAAACATTACATAAGGATCATGGCCCTCAAGAAAATTTCTGCCGTCCTGCTGTTGATCCGATGTTACGTTCCGTTGTTGAAGTCTATGGTGCAAATGTCTTAACAGTTATTTTAACTGGTATGGGATCGGACGGAAAAAAAGGGTGTGAGCACGTTGTGAATGCCGGAGGTCAGGTCATCGCACAAGATGAGGAAACGAGTGTTGTCTGGGGAATGCCTGGTGCAGTTGCCACTGCAGGTTTGTGTTCCTTTATTCTACCTGTTGACGAAGTTGGACCAAAGATCAGATCATATGCTACAGGAGGATTGGTATGAGAGTTCAGGATTTCGAATTACTCTCCACACTGTTGAAAAAACGCTCAGGTCTTGTTTTGAGTGAAGATAAATCTTATCTGCTTGAAACTCGGTTAATGCCGGTCGCACGTAAGCATGCTTTAAAAGGCTTAGAAGAGTTATGTGAAGTAGTTCGTGTGAAGCGGGATGAAACTGTTATTTCCGACATTACTGAGGCGATGACGACTAACGAGACTCTGTTCTTCCGTGATACGCGGCCATTTGATATGTTCAGAGATCATTTAATTCCAAACTTATTGGAAAAAAGACAATCATCTCGTCGAATTCGTATTTGGTGTGCTGCGTGTTCTGGTGGACAGGAGCCATATTCTTTAGCGATGATCTTAAAAGAGATGCAAGCGAAGTTATCAGGATGGCGTGTGGAAATCATGGCGACTGATATTTCTGTGGAAATGTTGGATAAAGCGAAGAGTGGTCTTTATACACAGTTTGAAGTTCAGCGAGGCTTGCCAATCACCTTGCTGGTTAAGTATTTCAAACAGAATGGAGATAAATGGCAACTGGATTCAAGTATTCGTTCTATGATCCAGTTCCG
This sequence comes from Curvivirga sp., assembly GCF_965219885.1. Classification (NCBI taxonomy): domain Bacteria; kingdom Pseudomonadati; phylum Pseudomonadota; class Alphaproteobacteria; order Rhodospirillales; family Aestuariispiraceae; genus Curvivirga; species Curvivirga sp. Next base: position 242,185 of record NZ_CBDCOT010000008.1, on the reverse strand, counting down.
TCCATTTAACTTGATGGAAAATCCACGTGCTTTAGGTGAATTTGATATTGTTTTCTGTCGTAATGTATTAATTTATTTCGATCAGGATACTAAGAAAATGGTTTTAGACAATATTGCGAAGATGATGCCAAAAGATGGTGCATTATTCTTAGGGGGGGCAGAAACAGTGTTAGGAGTTACTGATAGTTTCAAGCCTGTTACCGGACGCCGTGGACTCTATCAACGTGGCGATGGAGACGTTGGCATCTAAAACCTGATTTGATTTAAAAGAAAAGTCCGGAAGTTAGTTCCGGGCTTTTTTCTATTCCGCATGTGGGTCTCTTAAAACGTAACCTCGCCCCCATATGGTTTCTATGTAATTGGCTCCATCAGCAACATTAGAAATTTTCTTTCGCAATTTACATACGAATACATCAATAATCTTGGCTTCTGGCTCATCCATGCCGCCATATAAATGGTTCAGGAAAACTTCTTTTGTAAGAGTTGATCCTAAGCGCAGCGCAAGAAGTTCCAATATGGAATATTCTTTCCCAGTTAAATGTACATTTTTACCGTTCACTGACACCAGTTGAGTGTCCAGATTAATACTGAGATCACCAACTTTAACAATAGAATGAGAGTGACCTTTTGAGCGACGAATGATTGCCTGTATACGGGCGATTAGTTCACGTTTATCAAATGGTTTGGTGAGATAATCATCAGCGCCAATACCTAAGCCTTTAATTTTATCATCCATTTCAGATAGGCCAGATAATATAAGGATAGGTGTTGCTACCTTTGAATCTCTAAAACGACGCAGAACTTCATACCCATCAATATCCGGTAACATAATATCTAGGATAATAAGGTCGTAATCATACATTTTGCCGATCTCTAGGCCTTCTTCGCCAAGACGTGCAAGATCAATAATGAAGTTCTCTGACTTCAATGACAACTGGATGCTTTGTGCCGTGGTGGCATCATCTTCAATAAGTAAGATACGCATTTTCCACCCCCGTTATTTCATTATTCGTGTTGTTATTTTTTTGTTAATAAAGGTTAACAAATCCCTATGAAATATCAATGTATCTTTTAACGGGAAATTAAATGAAAACTAATCTTCTTCCATCTCTTTCGAATTTAGTGCGAGTCATTTATATTAATCACTAGATAAATACATGAAGAGTATAACGATGAGCCGTTTGCTATCGCAGTTAGAAACAGATCTAAAAACAATTAACCCGCAACATATCTATGGTAAGGTTGCAGGTATTCAGGGAATGTTGATTGAAATTAGCGGCATTGAAAGCATGCTTTCAATCGGGGATCGATGTTTCCTTATCGGTAAAGGAAAGCGAAAAGTTCCTTGTGAGGTTGTCGGCTTTCGTGCCGGTGCTGCGCTTGCAATGCCGTATGGCGGCTTAGATGGTATCGGGCTTGGTGCACGGGCAGAAATGATGGATTCTGAGCCACTTATCCGTCCAGACCCGACATGGTTAGGGCGTGTCATTAATGCTTTTGGGGATCCTGTAGATGGTCTTGGGCCGCTGAAGCAGGGCGATAACCCGTATACGATCCGGAATAATCCACCACCGGCGCATACGCGTAATCGCCTTGGTGGAAAAATAGATCTTGGCGTGCGTGCTCTAAATACATTTACGACTTGTTGTAGCGGACAACGTATGGGGATTTTTGCGGGATCAGGTGTTGGCAAATCTATGCTGATGTCTATGTTAGCGCGCTATTCCAGTGCACCGATTATTGTTATCGGCTTAATTGGTGAGCGTGGCCGTGAGGTACAGGAGTTTATTCAAGAAGATCTTGGAGAAGAAGGTCTTGCTCGTAGTGTCGTTGTAGTCGCGACGTCTGACGAATCGGCCTTGATGCGACGAGAGGCCGCCTATATGACATTGGCTGTTGCCGAATATTTTCGTGATCAAGGACAAGATGTTCTTTGTTTGATGGACTCTGTAACGCGTTTTGCTATGGCACAGCGTGAAATTGGCTTGAGCGTGGGGGAACCGCCCGCAACAAAAGGTTATACACCAACAGTCTTTTCAGAACTGCCAAGATTGCTGGAGCGTGCTGGCCCAGGTACGGGCGCGGGAAGTATTACGGGGTTGTTTACAGTATTGGTGGAAGGCGATGACCATAATGAGCCGATTTCAGATGCAGTACGCGGCATTTTGGATGGGCATATTGTTTTGGATCGAGAAATTGCACATCGAAATAGATATCCAGCTGTAAACATTCTGCGAAGTGTTTCCCGAAGTATGCCAGGATGTAATAGCCCGGAAGAAAATGAAATTGTAAATCGTGCCAAGGAGTTCCTCTCTTCCTATGAAGATATGGCCGAATTGATTCGTTTAGGCGCTTATCGAGCCGGTAGCAATCCGGCAGTTGATGAAGCTATACACTATTATCCTGATATTGAGAATTTCATAAGTCAAAGAAGTCAGGAAAGATCTGATTTGCAAACAGGCTATGGTGAACTAGCCCAGATATTGGGTATGGTTCCAGGAATGGATGAAGAGTGAAGTCCACTTTAGATACTTTGATTCGTCTGGCTGAATTTACAGTAGATGAAAGAAGGCGTGAACTAAAAGAAATTCAAGATAGGGAAGATGTATTTCTTCAGGCAAAGGTAAGACTTGCAGAACGCGTGGAGACTGAAAAAGTTTCTGCTCAACAGTCGACCGAAGGTACATTTGCCTATGGGCAATTTGTCGCATGGGCAAAGATAGAAAGAGAGCGTCTGGATCAAGCGATTGCAGATATTCAACCGGAATTAGAAGAGGCACGTGCTCAACTTTCAGAGGCATTTGCTGAACAGAAAAAAGTTGAAATCACGAAGGAGCGAAAAGATGAAGAAGAGCGTGAAGAAATAAAAGCTAAGGAGCAAGCTTTTCTTGATGAGTTCACAACCTCTCAACATATTCGTAAGCAAAAGGAAAAAAAATAATTTTTTTTTAAAAAAAAGCCCCACTCCTAATAAAAGGAGTGGGGAAGTGTGATCAGGATCGAAGTCTCAAAATATTCAAAAAATATCCTAAAGAGACCCAGAAAGAACGAGAGGAGCAAGTCGGAGTAAACGTCTGATTAATCTGACTTTGTTCATTCTTTCTGTCTCATTATATAGACTATCATTTTAGCGCTTGCAACTAAGAATTATTATTAACTGCATCTTTTTTTCATAAAAAAAGCCTGCAGATTGATGCAGGCTTTCAAAATCGTAGAGAGAGACTGGATTACGCGGCTTTGGATGAGCTAATATGAGAAGACAATTTTTTGTCTTCTGGTGTTTGTCCATGGCGGTTAGCGACCATTCTATCATGCAATTCTGTGATCTTTAAACTTCCGGTTTTTACAAAGAGAAATGGAAAAAAAGCATGCATTAAACAAGCGAATGTGGCAAAAGCTAATGAGCTTGTAAATGATAGTGCAACGCCCATATGTTGGAAGTAAGATTCGCCTACTGATGCAGGGTGTTCTGTAAAAAGATTCTTTAACATCTCTAATCTCCGAAATACCTGATTTTCTTATATTAAAGATAGCCTATTATTGGTGAAAATATATTTCTTTTTTTCTATAAATTATACATTATAATAGAAATAATTTCTACAAATATGAGATTGTATAAAAATGGATAATATCGATAAGAAAATATTAGGGTTGTTACAAGAAAATGCGGAATTATCTGTTTCGGATATCGCTGATAAAGTTGGTTTGTCGACAACTCCTTGCTGGCGCCGTATCCAGAATATGGAGAAGAATGGCGTTATAAAAGGGCGAGTTGCGATACTTGACGCGGATAAGCTGAATGTCGGTGTTACTGTATTTGTGGCGATTAAAACGAATCAGCATAATCCAGATTGGCTAAAACAATTTGCAGAAGGTTTGGAAAGAATCGATGAGGTTGTTGAAGTATATCGCATGAGTGGGGATGTAGATTACATGCTTAAAGTGCAAGTTCCGGATATTGCAGCATATGATAAAGTATATAAAAGATTAATCTCAATTGCTGATATGTTTGATGTAAGTTCTCATTTTTCAATGGAACAAATCAAATATACGACGAAACTACCACTTGATTATATTAAATGAAAAGGGGCTGCGAATTTGCAGCCCTTATGATTTTATGATTTTGCTTTTTCTTCCTGATTACAGGGGCAATCCCGGTTCAGAATTTCCAATGCATTTTGGGCGCCAGAATTATCTAGCCCCATTTCAATAAGGCGTTTTTTGATCTTTAAGCATAAATCCTTACCTTCAGGGAATGTTTTATTAGTCCAAAATAAATTATCAGGATTAATATAGCCAACAGCATCAAGGAAAGCGACGCCATAATAGAATGCATCCCCCTGACTATTGTAGAAACTAAAGTAGCGGAATGTACCATCTGGTTCCAAAGAATCATTTAAACACCAATCCAGCATTTCTTCGATATCTTTGACTGAACTTTCTTTTTGATCTTCGGTCATATGTTCCCAACCAAGTTTCATAATTCGGACCACGTCCATACTGTTATGATTATTCATATGACCTTGTACGGACCAACCAAATGGATAGGGTTGGGTTTTTATGGCCAATAGAGTATCGATCAACTCTTCCCAGTGATTAATTTTCCCTTTGCGATATTTGACAGTATGATAGGTAAGGCTAAGATCTGGTGACTTCAAAATTTCGCCATCAACATCAAACCAAGCTCCCCAAAAACCTGTTGTAGGATCTTGCCATCCATCTAAAAACTTTGTGTATGCTTCTTTATATTCATCAGTGATATCAAGGCCATCTACATACGTATTAACGTAATCACGTAAGTAAGATTTATATACTAACTGTGACATTGAACCCGTAATCGCGCCGATTTGATCGCGATGATTAATGCCAGTTTTACGCAAATTAGACGTAATTAACGGCGTAAGATATTCAGTGATTTTCTCACCAGTGTTGATTGGAGCAAGAAAATCTAAAGGATACTCCGGGGCTGTAGAATCACCATCATTATATAGATACCCAATGGCATCAATCATTGCATCACATTGTAGATGGAACATATTGTACCCGGAACCAAAAGCTCCATCTTCAGGATTTTGCCACGCTATAGATTGAGGTTGATCAATGTCTTTTAGACTTTTAATTGAATCGCGCCATTGGTTCCTGAAGCCTTTGATGTCAGCCGTTAGATTTAGATACCATTTGGTTTCAATACGTTTATGGCGAGACGTATAAAGGTTGATTTGTTCTTTTGGCGGTTTTCCTTGATTAATTGTTTTTTCTTTCCGTGCGATCTTATTTCTTAGTCGATTATATTTTCGTGTGCCAATTTTTTGAAAACGGGGGTATAAAGGTTCGTATTCTTGAAAGCCAGTTGCAATAATTTTTTTAAAATCAGGAAATTGATTTTGTCCAATTCTATCAAGTACACGTTGCGTCGTCTTTGGGTGACGTATGATCGGTAACATAAAAATACCCCTTATAAGTTTATGAGTTTTATCAATACTATTTATAAGTATAGCTAAAATTTCTTATATACCAAGAAACGGGTGGGGCATAAGGAAGAATTTTATCATTATGCACATATCAATAGATCAAAAGGTGTAAAGATGACTCAGAATTCTTATGATAAAGTAGCTCAAGCTTTAGAGTTTATCGCTGATCATTGGGATGAGCAGCCTGAACTTTCAGAAATTGCTACTCAAGTGCGTATGAACGAATTCAACTTTCAAAAGTTATTTTCTGAATGGGTAGGTATTAGCCCTAAAAAATTCATTAGCGTTTTAACGTTGGAACATGCGAAACAATCATTAGCTGATAATGAGTCTGTCTTAGGGGCAGCATTGGATAGTGGTTTGTCTGGTCCCAGCCGTTTGCATGATCTTTTTGTATCGGTAGAAGCGATGACGCCGGGAGAGTATAAACAACAAGCAAAGGGCTTGAAGATACGTTATGCATGGCACCGTGGAATATTTGGAGAAACTTTAATTCTTGCGACTGAACGTGGGTTATGTGGGGTGGCGTTTCTCGATAGTCGTGGAAAACAAGAATGTTTTGATGATATGGCAAGGCGTTGGCCATTAGCGCAACTAATTGAAGATTTTGATTATACTTACCCATATATGGAACAAATCTTCAATCATCCGGATCAAGTAGATCCGAGTAAACATGCAAATTTAAAGCTTTTCATTAAAGGAAGCGAATTTCAAGTAAAGGTATGGCAAGCTTTGATGGAAATTCCTAAAGGTCAGCTTGTTACTTATGGCGATATAGCCAAAAAACTTGATATGAAGACTGGCGCAGCAAGGGCAATTGGGACTGCCATTGGTTCTAATCCTGTAGGATGGGTTATTCCATGTCACCGGGTTATAAGAAATACGGGATATCTTGGCGGTTATCGTTGGGGATTACCTAGAAAACTGGCTATGATGGGATATGAAGCCGCGTCATAGCCAATTCATACGGCATATTTAACGGATACCACCCCAAGCAATAAAGTGAGGATTTAAGAAATCTTCACGCTTTGCATATGTAAATGGGGTCTTTCCATCTTCAAGAGTGATTAATCCGCCTGCGGCTTCTAATACAGCATGTGCTGCGCCCACATCCCATTCGCATGTAGGACCGAATCTTGGATATAAATCCGCCGAACCTTCAGCAACCAAGCAAAATTTAAGGCTGCTACCAGCATTGATTGTTTCTTTCAATGGTCTGCCATTTAGGAATTTCTCTAGTAATTCTGGATCACCATGTCGACGACTTGCAACAATGGTAACGCCATCTTCTTGTTCCTCACGTACCGAAATTGATTGAGGAGACTCATTTCCGACTTGCTTAGTTGCACCTTGTCCGACAATACCTGTATATAAAGTATCTCTTGCTGGCACGAGGACAGCACCTAGAACAGGTTTTCTTTTGTCAATAAGTGCTATGTTTACTGTGAATTCACCATTTTTGTTTAGAAACTCTTTTGTGCCATCTACCGGATCAACAAGCCAAAAAGGGTCATCATTACCAACACTTGGTGCTTTACCCTTAGAAGCCGCTTCTTCGCCGACAACTTTGACACCGGGAGTCAGTTTTTCTAAAGCTGGTGTGATAATTTCTTCGGCTTTTAAGTCGGCTTCAGTTACCGGAGAGGAATCTGATTTCGAATATATGTCAAAGTCAGTTTCATATACCTCCATGACCTTACTTCCTGCTTCACGGATGATTTTTATCACTTCTTTCATCAATATTTCGGGGGCAGCGTAAGTGGTCATAAGATTAAATACCTAAACATTTGTGTGAATAAAAATATTTTACTAGTTCGCTTAATATTTTGATTGAAGACATAAATCAAGAGCTGTGTTTTTTTAGAATTGTTAAGAAAACGTAATCTTTCATCGATATGAGGTATTATATTAAATAGAAAGGTGACTTAAGTCACTTGTTTGACAATGTGGAATATGGCAATAAAAGTCGCTTAGAACTACATAATATGGAATACAAGATGTCATCATCAAAAGTTACAAAAGCCGTTTTTCCAGTTGCCGGTTTCGGCACGCGTATGTTGCCGGCCACCAAATCTATCCCAAAAGAAATGTTGCCGGTGGTTGATAAGCCACTGATACAATATGCTGTTGAAGAAGCAATAGAGGCAGGGCTTGAAGAAATCATTTTTGTAACTGGTAGAAATAAGCAAGCTATTGAAGATCACTTTGATATTTCATATGAATTAGAAGATAGTTTGCGAAAACGTGGGAAAAGTGAAGCGTTGGAACAGGTAACTGAGTTCTTACAAGAACCAGGTCGAATTAAATATGTTCGACAAATGCGACCCTTAGGTCTTGGTCATGCAGTGTTATGTGCGAAGGATTTAGTTGGAGATGAGCCATTTGCTATCATGTCCACAGATGACTTAATGATGTATAAAGGTCAAGAACCTTGTATTAAACAATTGATAAAAGCACATGAAGACACAGGTGGAAATATTGTCGCAGTCATGGATGTACCACTTGAACAAACCAAACGGTATGGGATTTTGGATACACCTAACCAAGATTCTGAACGGCCAATAATTCAAGGATTGGTTGAAAAACCAAACCCTGAAGACGCGCCTAGTACACTTTCGATTACCGGGCGTTACATTTTATTACCCGAAATATTTGAATGGCTTGAAAAGCAAAGTGCAGATAAGTCAGGCGAGATCCAGTTAACAGACGCTATGGCCAATATGATCGGTATACATCCATTTCATGGCTTGCGTTATAAAGCAACGTATTTTGATTGTGGTAATAAGTTAGGTTGGCTTGAGGCAAATATAGCATTTGCCGCTGGAGACCAAGACTTAGATAACGACATTCAGTCCTTGTTAAAGAAATATATTCGATAAGCGTTGAGGCTTCTCCTTAAGAAGAAAGTAATCTGATGAAAATTACAATGATTGGTACTGGTTATGTTGGTTTGGTATCTGGTACTTGCTTTTCTCAATTTGGTATCGATGTTACATGCGTTGATCTTGATGAAGCGAAAATCAATAAATTAAAGCAGGGTATAATCCCGATTTATGAACCTGGCCTTGAAGATATGGTGAAGGAAAATGCTGAGGCGGGACGATTGCATTTTACAACATCGTTAGAGGAGGGAGTAAGAGGCGCAGATGCTGTATTTATTGCCGTAGGGACGCCGACACGTCATGGTGATGGACATGCCGATTTAAGTTATGTGTATGCTGCTGCAAAAGATATTGCCCGTGCAATAGATAGCTATACTGTCATTGTTGATAAATCGACGGTTCCTGTGGGAACAGCCCGGGAAGTGTCGCGTATTATTCGTGAAACCAATCCAGATGCGGATTTTGACGTTGTTTCAAATCCGGAATTCCTTCGTGAAGGTGCAGCGATTAAAGATTTTACAAAACCTGATCGCGTTGTGTTGGGAGTTGAATCAGATCGTGCTAAAGAGGTGATGGCTAATATTTATCAGCCGCTTTCTTCTAACAATGTAGAGGTCATGATGACTGGATTAGAAACCGCGGAGCTAATTAAATATGCTGCAAATGCGTTTTTAGCGGTTAAGATTTCTTTCATTAATGAACTTGCAGATCTTTGTGAAAAATTGGGTGCGGATATCGAAGCAGTAGCACAAGGAATGGGATCTGATAGCCGGATTGGGCCGCGTTTTTTACAGGCTGGCCCTGGGTATGGTGGTTCGTGTTTCCCTAAGGACACATTGGCACTTGTCAGAACCGCAGAAGAAGCGGGTACACCTGTAAAAATTGTAGAAACTGTAGTTGAAGTTAATGCAAATCGTAAGAAATCCATGGCCACTAAGGTTATTGATGCTTGTGATGGTAATGTTTCTGGTAAGAAGATCGCAGTGCTAGGAGTTACATTCAAAGCTGAAACTGATGATATGAGAGATAGTCCATCTTTAGATATCGTTCCGACTTTACAGAAAGCTGGTGCTATAATTCATGCTTATGACCCAAAAGGGATGGAAGAGGCACAGGATTATCTATCCAACGTAAATTGGGAAAGAAGTACTTATGATGCAATTGAAAATGCCGATTGTGCGGTCATTATTACCGAGTGGAATGAATTTCGGATGATAGATCTTTCCAGAATGAAAGATGCTATGGCAAAGCCAGTTCTTGTTGATTTGCGTAATATGTATAACCCTGAACGTATGAAACAATTGGGAATCACTTATATTAGTATTGGACGCAAATAAGTTTGGACCAACTTTTTTGTATCAATGGGGAAGAACATTATAAAGTTTGAGGATCGCTTGAAATGATAGTTGGGCATCGCTTTGATCGAACAATTATGCGTGAATATGATATTCGTGGCATTGTTGGGAAAAATCTAACAACTGCAGATGCATTAGCACTTGGTCGTAGTCTTGGAACTATAGCTGCAGGTAGAAATGGCCAATTGGCTGTCGTCGGATATGACGGTCGACATAGTTCACCAATTCTAGAAGAAGAGCTCTGTCGTGGTCTCGCATCGTCAGGTATGTATGTTTTACGCGTTGGTTTAGTGCCTAGTCCTGGGTTGTATTTTGCCAGTAAAGTGTTGAAGGCTGATGTTGCTGTGATGGTGACAGGCTCTCATAACCCGTCCGAATATAATGGCTTTAAGATGATGGTTGAAAATAGACCATTTTATGGTGAACAGATTCAGGATTTACGCGAACTAGCCTTACGTGGGATTTGGCGTGAAGCGCGTGGTGGTGTTATGGATATCGGCGCGATTGTCTCTGGATATGTAACACGTATGATGCGAGATTATACTTCTCGTAAGGGTCTTAAAATTGTTTGGGATCCAGGCAACGGATCAGCCGCGCCATCTACTATAGCCTTGGCAAAAGTAATGCCTGGTGAACACTATATTATTAATGACGAAGTTGATGGTACTTTTCCTAATCATCACCCAGACCCGACAGTTCCTGAAAATCTGGTGCAGTTGCAAGAAGCTGTTGCCGAAGCGGAAGCTGATATCGGTATTGCTTTTGACGGAGACGGCGATCGTATAGGGGTCGTTGACAGTCAGGGGCGGATATTATGGGGAGATCAGCTTCTCGCGATTTTATCTCGTGATGTTTTAAGGAATGTGCCTGGTGCTTCAATTATCGCTGATGTGAAGGCGAGCCAAATGTTATTTGATGAAGTTGCTCGTCTAGGAGGTGATCCTGTTATGGCTCCAACGGGACATTCAATCATTAAATCTGAAATGGCAAAGCGCGAAGCTCCTTTGGCAGGGGAGATGAGTGGTCATATTTTCTTTGCTGATAAATATTATGGATATGATGATGCATTATATACAGCGGTGCGTTTGATTAATTATTTGGTTGTTTCCGGACAAAGTATCGACGAATTACGTGATGAGTTACCGCAAGTCGTTAATACTCCTGAAATCCGCATTGATGTAGATGAAAGTCGAAAATTCGCGATCGTAGAAGAAATCAAAGAGCGCTTGTCCCAAACTGATGCCGATGTAAATGACATTGATGGGGTTCGCGTGAACGAAAATGGCGGTTGGTGGCTTATAAGGGCTTCTAATACACAAAATGCACTTGTTGTGCGTTGTGAAGCAGAAGACGAATCGAGTTTAGAAAACCTGAAAGGTCGCGTGAAGGAACAATTTAACCTTTCTGGTGTAAATGTAGATTTCTAAGCAATTTTTAAAAATGTATTTAAAAACAAGGGAGTAATGTTCAGTTGCTCTCTTTTTTAATATATAAATTCTTTTTTTATTGATCGACCAAGCAAAAAAAATCTGGACGGATCAAAATTATTAGGGTTAGATGTTAACTGGAATGAAATTGATAGAATTGTATCGAAAAAGTGATACAGTTCCTTTTAGTATAATTTCAGAACTAGGGAGTTAAAAATTATGATTAAATCTTCATTAAAGAAAATTGCACTAGCGGGCGTTGCAACAGTTGCATTGTCGGCGCAAGCAATGGCCGCAGATTCTGCATCTTGTAAATCGGTTACTTTTGCTGATGTTGGTTGGACAGATATTACATCTACAACTGCAGCTGCTAGTGTTGTTCTTTCCGCAATGGGGTATGAGCCGGAAGCAAAAGTTCTATCAGTACCTGTAACTTATAAATCTTTAGAATCTGGTGATGTCGACGTATTCCTGGGCAATTGGATGCCTTCTATGGCGGCTGACCTTAAGCCTTATCAAGATGCTGGTACAGTTGAAGTAATTGAGCCTGCAAACTTAACAGGTGCGAAATATACATTGGCAGTGAACCGTAAAGCTTTTGAAGCTGGTTTGAAGTCTTTTGCAGATATTGCGAAATTCTCTGATGACTTAGACGGTAAAATTTATGGTATCGAGCCAGGCAATGACGGGAACCGTTTAATTCAAGATATGATTGATGCAGATGCTTTTGGTTTAAAGGGGTTTGAAGTCGTCGAAAGTTCTGAACAAGGTATGTTAGCTGCCGCAACACGTGCTTCCAAGCGTGATGAAATGGTTGTTTTCCTAGGTTGGGCGCCGCATCCAATGAATGCAAATATCAATATGGATTACCTATCTGGCGGTGATGATTGGTTCGGTCCGAATTTTGGCGGTGCAGACGTTTATACAAATGTCCGTAAAGGTTTAGCTGCTGATTGTCCAAATCTTGGTAAATTGGTTTCTCAACTGCAATTTACATTGCCAATGGAAAATGAAATCATGGGCGCGATCCTTGATGATGGTGAAGAGCCTAATGATGCTGCGAAAGCTTGGTTGAAGGCTAATCCAGCAATTCTTGATGGCTGGTTAGCCGGTGTCTCCACATTTGATGGTGGTGATGCATTGGCAGCTGTAAAAGCAGCAATTGCAGAGTAAGATACTGAATATTAAGTGGAAATGGTCAGGCCTTCACGGGTCTGACCTTTTTCTTTAAAATCATTATAATTTTAAAAACTTTTCATACTTATATTAGGAAATCAGGGGAGTAGTGAAAGTGGAGTGGATTGCTGAGAATAAAATTCCAGTAGGGAAGTGGATGGCAAATTTTGTCGACTTCTTGACAGATTATTTCTTCTGGTTTTTTGATTATATTACAATTGTTTTAGAAGGTTTTACCACTGCTGTGGCGGAATCTTTATTATGGTTTCCTGATTGGGTCATTATCGCTGCTGTAACAGGATTTGCAACTTGGCTTCATCGTTCTTGGAAACTAGGTGTATTCACAGCGCTCAGCTTGTTATTCATTGTGAATCTAGGGTACTGGGAAGAAACTATTTATACTGTGACGTTGGTTATTTGTGCTACCTTTGTAAGTATGCTTTTTGGTGTACCTTTAGGGGTCGTTGCTGCTCATAAACCAAAATTCTGGTTATTCTTGCGTCCTGTGCTAGACATGATGCAAACGATTCCTACATTCGTCTATTTGATCCCTGCATTGATATTCTTCGGTCTAGGTATGGTGCCAGGATTGATTGCAACCGTAATTTTCGCCATTCCTGCACCAATTCGTCTGACCTATTTGGGAATTTCTTCTGTACCTACTCCTTTAGTGGAGGCTGCAGAAAGTTTTGGAGCAACAAAGAAGCAGCTTTTATTCAAAGTAGAAATTCCACATGCTTTCCCAACTATTATGGCAGGTCTAACACAATGTATCATGTTATCTCTTTCCATGGTGGTGATTGCCTCTATGGTTGGTGCTGATGGCCTTGGTATTCCTGTTCTTCGTGCTCTTAACACGGTGAATATTGCTAAGGGGTTTGAGGCAGGCCTGGCAATTGTGATTGTTGCTATTTTAATGGATCGAATTTGTAAGCGTCCAGCACATAAAGGCGGGGAGTAAGAGATATGAGTGAAGATAAGAAAACTGCTGTTTCCTTCCAGAATGTAGATATTATGTTTGGCGAAAAAGCTGAACAATCTGAGGCGCTTAAATTACTAGATGCCGGTGGTACACGTAAGTCTATCTTAGACGAAACTGGCTGTGTTTTGGGCACCGCTGATGCGTCTATCGATATTAAGGAAGGTGAGATTTGCGTTTTAATGGGGTTATCTGGTTCAGGTAAATCAACATTGTTACGTGCGGTGAACGGTTTGAATAAAGTCAGTCGTGGCTCTATTTTAGTTCAAGATGGTGAACGTCAAGTAGATATAGCAACTTGTGATAAAGATACCTTACGTCACATGCGTACTGAACGCGTAGCGATGGTTTTCCAACAATTTGGTTTGTTGCCATGGCGTACGGTTGAAGAGAATGTTGGCCTGGGTCTTGAACTAGCTGGTATGTCTCCTGCTGAGCGTGAAAAAATTGTCCTTGAGAAATTAGAACTTGTTGGTCTTGCTCAATGGAAAGATAAATACGCACACGAGCTTTCAGGCGGGATGCAACAACGTGTAGGTCTAGCACGCGCTTTTGCGACTGATGCGGATATTTTACTGATGGATGAGCCATTCTCAGCGCTAGATCCCTTAATCCGTAATCAGCTACAAGATTTCTTGCTTGGTTTACAAAAAGATTTGAACAAAACTATTATCTTCGTAAGCCACGATCTGGATGAAGCTTTAAAGCTTGGTAATCATATTGCGATTATGGAAGAGGGACGTATCGTTCAATATGGTGAGCCAGAAGATATCGTTTTAAATCCTGCAAATGCGTATGTCGCGGAATTTGTAGCCCACATGAATCCGTTAAATGTGCTACAAGGCGCTTCTTTTATGACGCCGTTGAATGAGCTTGATAAAGAAGGTGATAAGTATATTGCTAACTTTAAAACATCTTTGTTTTTCGGTATTGATTCAAAGGGCAATGCTGTGGACGCGCAGATATATGATGATGCACGTTCTTTAGCTATCAAGACTATCTCAACTGAAGATGATGTCGCCGGACTTAACGATGATTGCATTGTCGTTGCGCCATCCGATATGAAAATGCGTTGGATGATTGAAATTCGACATCGTACAAGTAATCCAATTTTATTGTCAGATGGCGAGAAAATTGTTGGATTGGTCGGCGATGACGAAATCTATGCTGGTATCCTGAGGCAAACTAGCCTAGGACAGGAAGAAGCTGCTTAGCAGCTTCGAATTTTTACCTAGAATAAAGGCAATTTGACATGATAAAAGGCATCGTTTTTGACAAAGATGGCACCTTAACCAACTTTCATGAAACATGGATGCCTGCCATCCATAAAACCGTTGAATTGTTTTCTGGCGATAATCAAGATTTAAAACATAGACTGATGGTAGCCGGTGGTTGGGATCCTGAAGAAAATCGTATTACTTCGGGATCTATTCTAGGGGCAGGGGATATAAATGATCTGATTGATTGTTTTTTGGAAATTCTGCCGGAATTGAACTCTCAACGCGATGAGTTACATGCAGAAGCAGAAGCTATCTTCACTCATTCCAGTTGTGAGGAGGTTGTACCTGCAACTGATCTTACTGAGTTATTCAGCAATCTTCGTGATCGTGGCCTTTTGATTGGCGTTGCGACCATGGATTCTGAGAACGCAGCCAATATGCTGTTTGATAAGTTAGGTGTTCAAGATCAATTATCTTACGTTGTTGGTTACGACAGTGGGCATGGTGTAAAACCTTCCGCAGGTATGGTTGAAGGCTTTTTTAAGAAAACAGGTCTATCCGCTGATGAAGTAATGGTAGTCGGTGACAACACGCATGACACCGAAATGGGGCGTAATGCCGGGGCTGCAACAGTTGTTGGCGTTTTGACAGGTAATTCGCTTGCAGAAGATCTTGATGGCCATGCCGATCACATACTTTCCAGCGTGGCGGAATTACCTGCACTTATTGATCAATTAAACGCTTAATTTTTCTTACTTACAAATCATGGAATATAAGTTTGTTATCCGCTGTCGCCTCAATTAATGTCGACGGTGGTACTTCTACCCAGGTTGTAGCATCGTCTTCTGATGGTTCAGACATAATAATCAATTGATTGTTAATCTGTGCGTAATAGAGAGTAGGCGGCTTATCATCAGTGGAATAGCGCATCGCGTAATAGCGTGGGCCATCTGTAAAGGCTGCTGTCATACGAAATGGTTTTTTACTATTTTTCTCTATCATAACTTGATTTAGATATTTTAACATATCTTTTGTAGCTTTAATCGGATCTTCATCTAAACCGCGATCCAGCATTAATAGAAATAATAACTCGCTATCAGTAGTACCAGTACGTTCTGCATATAATTCATCCGAAATATCAGATTCTAATCTGCGACGTAAATCACAGTAATCACCAATTTGACCGTTATGCATAAACATCCAATTATTATAGCTAAAAGGATGACAATTTTGTCGGCTGGTGGCGGTACCTGTGGAAGCTCTCACATGAGCAAAAAAGTTTCCTGAACGCACTTGAGCCGCGATATTACGCAGATTGGCATCATTCCAAGCTGGTAGAATTTCATGATATGTGCCAGGAGAAGGTCTCTCAGCATACCATCCAATACCGAACCCGTCACCATTGGTGGGGGTTTTAGCCTCTAATGCATGAAGGCTTTGCTCAATTAAAGAATGGCTTGGGGCATAAAGCATTTCTTCCAAGAAAATAGAAGAGCCACGATAAGATAGCCAGCGGCACATGGATAAAACTCCTATACATAACGCGCATATTGGGAAAAATATATTCCATATGTATAGATGTTAAAATTAATTTTTAAAAGGCCCTTGTTCCTTTAAAATTTCAATGCCGCGTTTAACTTCGCCTCTTTCGTGGTTCAAATAGTTTGAAATAGCCGTTTTAAACCCCGGATCACCGATGTAATGCGCAGACCAAGTCATAATGGGCATATAACCCCTTTGAAGTTTATGTTGGCCTTGCGTGCCTGCTTCAACGAATTTCAAGCCGCGCTCGATGGCAAATTCAATGGCCTGATAATAACATGCTTCGAAATGAAGAAATTTATATTGTTCATCACATCCCCAGTTTCGACCATACAGACGTTTATCGCCAATTAAGTTAAGAGCACCTGCAATAGCTTTATCAGTCTCGTCGTAAGCCATTACTAAAAGAATACGATCGCTCATCTGATCATGAATTGCGTCAAAGAACTCTCGATTTAGATATGGCGCCCCCCATTTGCGATCATACGTATCCTTATAAAAACGATAAAAATCATCCCAAGCATCTTGTGTGATATCCTCTCCGGTTAGCTTTTTGAAAACTAGGCCCGCTTCTGAAAGTTTTTTGCGTTCTTTTTTTATGCTTCTGCGTTTACGGCTAACGAAATTAGATAAGGAGTCTTCAAAATCGGAGAAGTCACTGTTCTGCCAATGAAACTGCATGTCGTTTCGTAATAGAAAACCCAGTTCTTCTAAAGACTTTGCATCATCTTCCGGCAGAAAATTTATATGAATAGTTGCGATTTGGTATCTGGCGGCAAGCTGGATCATACCAGATGCTATTGCTTGAATATATCTTGGACGATCGGGGCCATCTGGAACAAGAAGGCGAGGGCCAGTGACCGGTGTGAAGGGAATCGCAGAAAGTAGTTTGGGATAATATTGGCCGCCCGCCCGTTCGTAGGCATCGGCCCAACCCCAATCAAATACATACTCACCTTGTGAGTGATTTTTTAAATAAAGAGGCGCAACACCGATGGTTTTACCAGCAATATTCATAAGTTTTATATGCTGTGGCACCCAACCCGTTTCAGCGGAAACACAGCCAGTTTTTTCAAGGCTATATAGGAAGTCATAACTGATAAAAGGGTTGTTTTGGTCATCAGCCTGACGCGCGCATTGATTCCATTCTTTCCTGCCGATCTCAGCAATCGACTTATGTACGGAAATTTGAAATTCTGCTTCGCCGTCAGGCATGATATGACCTTCTATTTAATTAAGCTTCGATCTCGATAACTGCGTCGATTTCGACCGCTACGTTTAATGGTAAAGAACCCGCGCCTAAAGCAATACGTGTATGTTTACCTTTTTCGCCAAAGATTTCCCCCATCAGATCGGATGCACCGTTGATGACTTTTGGATGGTCTGCAAAATCAGTTGGGCAGTTAACGAAACCATTTAAGCGAACAATACGTGCAACTTTATCAAGGTCACCAACAGCGTCTTTAATTTGTGCAATAATGTTTAACGCACATGTTTTTGCTGCCTCTTGGCCTTCTTCAATAGAAAATTCCTGACCAACTTTCCCTTGGAATTTTAATTCACCGTTCCAAAATGGAATTTGACCTGCAACGAAAAGAAGATTGCCGGATTGATAATGTTGCACATAAGAACCAGCTGGTTGCGGTGCGTTTGGAAGTTCGATACCAAGCTCTTGTAGTTTAGCTTCAACAGTTCCAGACATGGAATTTTCCCTTTAAATTGAAGGCCGATGATACGGCGTTAGAATAGTTCTTTGAAGATAAGCAATATTTAGCGGCTTTCAATGAAAATAATTGCTATTTTTGATAAGATTAGCGTCATATCCGTTTCTATTGGTTGATAATTTTTCGACTCCCAACATATTATACGTAGATATTTGGTTTTAGTTTTATGGAACGGTTTTTATGGCTGTACATTTCCCAGGGGTACTTACATTTCAATCCGCGGATGAGGATCATAAGGATCAGTTACCGATAGTTCTTGATTCTCCACATAGTGGAATGGATTATCCGGCCGATTTTGATACCGTTGTTCCTGAAGAGATCCTACGTGGTATGGAAGATTCCTTTGTGGATGAACTTTATGCCGATGTAGTCAACAAGGGGGGATCTTTTCTTAAAGCTCACTATCCTAGAAGTTACATTGATCCCAACCGTTCAGATGATGATATTGACATCTCGATGATTGAAGGCAATTGGCCATTTCAAGTCCAGCCAACTGAAAAAACGGTCATGGGGCATGGTTTGATTTGGAAAAGTTGTCCAGGACATCCCCAAATGTATGCACGTAATTTAAGTATCTTAGAAGTTAAACATCGTATCGATAAATACTGGAAGCCATATCATACTTATTTAGAGAATGAGATAGAACGCCTCTACAGCTTGTTTGGTTCTGTCTGGCATGTGAATTGTCATTCTATGCCTGCAAGTAGTAGCCCTTATATGCCCGGAGCGATCGGAAATGCACGTGCAGATGTTGTGCTTGGAGACAGAAATGGATCAAGTTGCGATCAGGAATTTACCTATTTACTGAGGGATTGGTTTGTAGAGAAGGGATATAAAGTTCGCATCAATAATCCATATAAAGGCGCAGAATTGGTGCGCCGCTATGGTCGTCCTGAACATGATCGGCATTCTATTCAAATCGAATTGAACCGTGCATTATATATGAATGAAAGACGCGTAGAGCCTACGCGCCATTTCTCACACCTAAAAGCGGATTTGAACGAGATGATAGATGTTATTGGCAAATATGTTGCCCATAAATGTTCCTATCGATCTGCAGCGGAATAGATTGACTTTATTTTTTAGGCGCAGGTTGTTCGCGCGTATAAACCCAGTTTTTATCATCAGATAAATCTGGACGATACTCATACCCACCAGAATTAAATTCACGTAAACCGTCTGCTGTTTCAATTTTGTTTTCAATCATATAACGCGCCATCATACCACGTGCACGTTTTGCAAACATACCCAACATTTTAGCTTGTCCGTCTTTGATTTCTTTAAAGACCGGGGTAATCACATTCACCTTTAATGCCTTTAAATCAACAGATTTGAAATATTCGTTAGAGGCACAGTTAATGACAGTTGGGTCACTATGATCGGAAGTGATTTTATTGATTTCTTTAGAAAGTTTATCGCCCCAGAAAGCATATAGGTCATTACCACGTTCATTTTGAAAACGAGTTCCCATTTCAAGACGATATGCTTGCATCAAATCCAATGGGCGTAACATGCCATATAAACCTGAAAGAATACGCAAATGATCTTGTGCATATACCAAGTCATCTTCAGATAAGCTGCTAGCTTCAAGACCAACATAGGTATCACCAGCAAAAGCAAGCGCAGCTTGTTTTGCATTGCCAAGATTAAACGGCGTCTTGAAATCCTTAAAGCGTGCGACGTTTAATTCAGCGAGAGGTGCAGATATTTTCATCATGCGGGAAAGGTCATTTGCGCTAAGCGTCTTTGCTTGTTTGACCAGTTTACGACTATCACTTAGAAAATCTGGCTGACTATGTGTATCGAATGGTACATTTTCATCCATGTTCAATTTTTTTGCAGGGGATACAAGCGCCAGCATGGGGCTTTCCTTTCCTTAACGAATCCGTTTCATTTTATCTTATTAATTTGATATGTGATTCTTTTTATAGATTCCAAGGCAAACAATCTAGAACTTCATGGATAAGGATTAAGATAATGTCGTTGATCGTATATGGTTTAAAAAACTGTGACACTTGCAAAAAAGCAAAGAAATGGCTTGATGAGCAAAATAAACCTTATGAGTTCAAAGATTTACGTGTAGATGGTTTTTCTGAAGATGACTTATCTCGTTGGTTAGAGATAGCAGGTTGGGAAATTTTGTTAAATAAACGCGGTACAACTTGGCGTGCGCTAAGTGATGAGATTAAAAACTCAACTGATGCATCGAATGTGAAAGCACTTATGCTGGAAAGCCCGGCTTTGATGAAACGGCCGATTTTTGATTTTGGCGATCGTGTTGTGGTTGGCTTTACTGCAAAACAACAAGCAGAATTATAAGATATATTATTTATATTTCTTACCTTTTTTAGTTTTTTTGATACGGCCTATAGATTCTATAGGCTGTTTTCTTACCCATTTAACAAACTTTTGAATGTCTTCATCCTGAAGGAGTTTTTCGGGTGAATTCATTTCTTTAGCAAGGAATTTCTCCGTGTATAAAGAATGGATTTTCTTGTGACAGACACGATGTAGGTAATCCCAATCTTCTCCATTTTGAGATTTTGGTATCCAATGATGTCTGTCTGTTGAAGGACCAAGGATCATCATGCGTCCACAAATCGGGCAGGGGCCTAACTCTTTTTGTTTCGGTTTTGAAATAGAAGAGTTAGGCATGGTAAATTCCTTTAAAGAGCAACGATTCCTTCAGTATGGATTTTTTCAAATCGCTTTTTACCATCTTTTGGTTTGATTTGATCTTCTGGAATAATTTGTGAAGTTTCACCTGCAAGAACCGGCGGTAAAATCACAGCACGTAACAGCATGCTTGGTTCTTTATTATGGGCTTCAAGATCAAAAGTTTCACCACCATTGATAAACCAAGCACCTTGCGGTTTCATTTGCGCAACATCTGTTCCATGCAAGGTTTGAAAACCGCCTGCCATACATACATGGATAGCAGGTCCAAAGAGGCGCATTTGTTCAATTTCATCAGCCGGAGGCATACCAAGACTTTCACAACGAAAAAGAATATCTTCGCCTTCCTCAAACCCGACAGTTTGCTCATTCACTAAACGTGATGTCACACCCATAGGATCCATTTCTGGTTCCTGATCATCTTCAAATAATTCCCAACGCCATAAAAGCGCGCCGTCATGCCCTGTATTCACATAAGTGTTTCCATGTGCAAGTGCTGCTTCTTGAACAGAAATTGAACGCCCATCACCAAGGCCGGCAGAACCTTGCAGGCAGAATAACAGACGACTGGAACCCGGTGTTAGATATTCCACAGCCCCACCTGGACTAATACGGTCTTCATATAAAGCAAAACGAAGCAATAGCATTGGATAACTCTTATCTCATTGAAATCTTTGTTGCAGGTTATAAGGTTTTTCACCTTTGATGCAATGTAAAAGGGCTCGCATATTATGCGAGCCCTCTACAAATAGGTATTTATTTATAGCTTTAAATATCACCCATGCAGAGATATTTGACTTCCATATATTCATCTAATCCCTGATGACCGCCTTCACGACCAATACCGGATTCTTTAATACCGCCAAATGGTACGGTTTCAGCCGAAATGATACCTGTATTAATACCAACCATACCATATTCAAGGCCTTCACCTACACGCCATACACGACCAATGTCACGACTGTAGAAATAGGATGCTAATCCAAATGGTGTGTCATTAGCAATCTGAATTGCTTCTTCTTCAGTTTTGAATTTGTAAAGAACTGCGACAGGGCCAAAGATTTCATTATTGGCAATTTCCATATCCAAACTCGCATTGGTTAGAATGGATGGCGTATAGAAGTTTCCGCCCAACTCGTGAGGATCGCCACCTAGCAATGGTGTCGCACCAGCGGCTTTGGCAGAAGACACCAAGCTGTCAATCTTTGCGATTGCTGCATCGTTAATCACAGGGCCCATTGTAATACCTGCTTCAAGGCCATGACCTACGTTAAATTCAGCAACAGCTTTTGCAAGTTTTTCGCTGAATTTGTCATAGACACCTTCTTGGACCAGAATACGATTGGCGCATACGCATGTTTGCCCTGCATTGCGGAATTTACAAGCCAAAGCACCTTGAACAGCAGCGTCAAGATCTGCATCGTCAAATACGATGAATGGAGCATTACCGCCTAATTCCAAGCTAACTTTCTTAACGGTTGAAGATGCTTGACTCATCAATAATTTGCCCACAGGTGTAGAACCTGTGAAGCTAACTTTTTTAACAATTGAGTTGCTAGTTAACTCACCGCCAATCGCGGCAGCATCATCACGATCACCTGGAATGATAGATAAGACACCAGCAGGGATGCCTGCGCGTTCTGCAAGTTCGGCAAGGGCCAAAGCTGTCAATGGTGTTGCTTCCGCAGGTTTTACAACTTGCGGGCATCCAGCTGCGATAGAAGGGGCTGCTTTACGTGTGATCATTGCCGCAGGGAAGTTCCACGGATTAATGCCAGCGGAAACCCCGATACCTTGCTTGATTGTAACAAGACGTTGCGATGGATTATGGGTTGGGATTGTATCGCCATAGGCACGTTTTGCTTCTTCTGCAAACCACTCAAGGAAAGAAGCTGCATACATAACTTCGCCTTGAGACTCTGCCAAAGGTTTACCACATTCAGATGTCATGATAATCGCAAGATCTTCTTTGTTTGCCAACATTAGATCAAACCACTTACGTAGAATGGCACCACGTTCTTTTGCTGACTTTGCTTGCCAAGCAGGCATGGCTGCATCAGCAGCTTCAATGGCACGACGTGTCTCTGCCTGACCGCATTTTGCAACATCAGCGATTTTCTGACCATTTGCAGGATCAGAGACTGGATAAGTTGTTTGATTATCGGAAGATACCCATTCGCCGTTGATATAGGCGTCTGTGCGTAACAAGCTCATATCTTTTAGTTGCATTGATTTATCCTTTATCCCTGCGGTTATCAGTGATGTTTTGAGAAAAATTTTTTGTGATCACATTTTCTTAAAATTCTTTAATCATGAATGCAACTTTTTTCTGACTGCACCATCGATCAAGAACGAGCGTATTACTACACGAATATTAATGAATGGCTAGAATAAACAATCTCTTGAATGGCAAAAGTGTTTTGCCGTTAAATTGCTTGGGATAAGCAGTTAAAATGAGGTCTCGATAATGTTTTTCAAAACGAACTTTGTTTTCATCATTTAACGCCTGTAAGAACGGCCTTAAATATGAACCGGTGGTCCAGTCCGCTACGGGGTTGTCGCCTTCTAACTCTTGTAAGTAATCTGTCTCCCAAATGTCCACCTGACGGCATAGCGGAGATAAAATCTCATAATAATGATCAGGGTTATTTACAGGTATAGGATTAAATAAGTCCTTTAATTCATTGAAAAGTCCTGCTTCTTTTGCTGCTTTTTTAACATATTCATGTGTTGGTCTTCGATAGTTGTTGGGCATTTGAACCGCAAATACACCACCATCTGAGAGCTGTTTTATAAGATTGGGAAATAGGATTTTATGATCGGGAAGCCATTGAAGACAAGCATTTGAGAAAATTAAGTCCAGAGGTTGATGCGGAGAAAATGTCTTAGCGTTTTGTTTTATCCAATTTATATGGGAATAAGTTCGTTTTGCTTTTGCCAACATTTCATCGGAAGAGTCATATCCCGTAACGTTTGCATTTATCCATTTTTGGGAGATAAGGTGAGTAACATTACCCGGACCACAACCCAAATCAGCAATTTCATTGAAATTCCTGTTTGGAATTCTGCTAATCAGGTCAAGAGCGGGTTGCAATCTGGTTCGTTCAAAGGATAAATAGACATTCGGATCCCATTCCATGGTGTACCTCAATAATAAATAATCAGGATCAAGACTATGATAAGCGAAAAAGAACAGGCAGAACAACTCGCTGCAAGCGCTCTTAGCTGGATTGCCCAAAACCCGGACAGGTTAGGGCGATTCTTGGCAATATGTGGAGTAGGGCCTGCGGAAATTCGTGAGCGTGTTGGCGATCCGGCATTTATGGGAGGTATTTTAGACTTCCTATTGGCGCATGAGCCGGACTTAATTGAATTTGCAGAATGGGCGGGTGTGGATCCATCTTTCCCAATGCAAATTCGACCGGCATTGCCAGGTGGTGAGAGCCATCATTATTCCTAAGCGAATAAATTAATGTATCAGTCTCCGACTAATGACGCATGGTTTTGGCGTAGGAAAGTGTGGAAGCTTTCTTATCCAATCATTTTATCCAATTTATTCATACCCTTACCAGGTATTGTTGATACCGCAGTTTTAGGGCGCCTAGATGATGAATCTTACTTGGGTGGGGTTGCACTTAGCGCTGTTATCTATTCCTTCATTTATTGGGGAGTAGCTTTTTTACGAAAAGGCACAACTGGCCTTGGTGCACAAGCGTACGGCGCCAAAGATATGCAGGAAGTATGGGCCGTATTGTTTCGTGCAATTGGCATGGCTGTCTTTTTAGCTATCTTACTAATTGTTATTCAAATACCGATCGCTTGGTTGTCTTTTTGGGCTTTTGAGGCAAGTGAGCAAGTCGAAATACACGCTCAAACATATTATTACATTCGAATTTGGGGAGCACCCGCATCGTTTTTGAATTTCGTTTTTGTTGGATGGTTACTGGCATTACAAGATTCAAAACGTCCGATGATTCTTCAGATCATAGTTAACATTTTGAATGTTATATTGGATTTATGGTTTGTTTTAGGTCTTGAGATGACTGTCGATGGCGTTGCTCTTGCCACGGTTATTGCCGAATATGCAGGCGTTATTGTTGGACTTTACTTTATTTTTGGACGCAGGGATTTATGGCCAGAAACAGGACTAAGTAAATCGGTTATATGGAATTGGCAAAAAGTTAAACGAATGACCGTTGTGAATAGAGAGCTATTTATACGCTCTTTGTTACTCATGTTTGCTTTTGCTTATCAAACCGCAGAAGCAGCAAAGATAGGAGATACATTTTTAGCTGCAACAGTCATTTTAGGACATTTATTCCATATTTGCTCTTTCGGGCTAGATGGTTTCGCGCATGCAAATGAAACACTTGTAGGTCAAGCCGTTGGTGCAAAGGATCGGAAAACTTTTAGCGCCGTGAACCGCGCAAGTTTTGAGCTAGGCCTCCTTGTGGCGCTCGGAATGTCCGGAATTTATTATATTTCAGGCGAATATTGGATTGGTTTTTTTACAGATTTACCGGAATTAATAGCGGTTTCTTCGGAATATCTTATCTGGATGGTGTTGATGCCATTATTTGGCATGTGGTGTTTCATTTTTGATGGGATATATTTTGGATCAACGCATGTGGTTGAAACCCGTAAAGCCATGATAATTTCTGTTGGAGGATATTTGCTATCTATGCAGATATTGGTACCAACCTTTGACGAACATGGTGTTATGGCAGGAATGTGTGTGTTAATGACGTTACGTGGATTAACCCAGTGGTATTATTATCCGGCATTACGAGATTCAATCCCGATGAGGAAGGAAACGTGAATCTAAAATGACTCACGCTTCAAAACCACAACGGCTTCCAGATGGGCTGACCAAGTAAACTGATCCACGGGTGTCACTTCAATAATTTCATATCCGCCATCTACAAGGATACGCAGGTCACGGGCTAACGTTGCCGGATTACATGAAACAGCGACAATTGTTTCAACATTTGACCAAGCGAGACTTTCTGCCAAACGTTGTGCACCCGCACGAGGAGGGTCGAATACAACTGCATCAAATGCATTTAGTTCTTCACTGCTGGGTGGGGTTTTCGCCAAATCAACGGATTCAACGGTAATCTTTTGACCTGCAACAGCTTTACGCATGGCTGATACTTGATCTTCTAATCCGTCCGCTGCATGTACAATTGGTTTTTGGGGAAGAGCGGCTAGAGGAAGAGTAAATGTGCCGCAGCCACAATATAGGTCGGCGATTTTCTTTGCATCACCAACAGCCTTGCAAACCAGTTCGACAAGAATATCTTGTCCTGCCTGACTTGGTTGTAAAAATGCACCAATAGGAACAGCAACATCCGTATGGGCAAATTTGATATCTGCCGGTAACAAAGCACATACAGGTTCTACCCAGCCGTCATTTTCCCAAGCGATACGAGCCACCTGATGCTGATTAGCGAATTCGATCAGATTTTCCCGATCCTGAAGTGTTAATTCCCCATTATTGTTGGGAACAAATAAGATGTCTAAACCGTTTTGTGTTTCGGTTGCCTGCACATCACCGCCCATAGAAAAACCTTCAATGGATCCACTAAGATGACGTAAAACTGATAACGCTTCTGAAAGTTTAGGTGATAGAAGCGGGCAAGTTTCAATATCGATGATTTGCTTACTAAACGGGCTATTAAAGCCGAACACACATTTATTTTGCGTTGGTTTCACGGCAAAACGTGCGCGTCTGCGTGTTCCCGCTGGAACCGATTTTGTTGGGTTTACAGGGAAATCATCTAAGCCTTTTTGATGTAATGTTTTGGTGAGAGTTTCTCTTTTCCAATCTGCGATTGCATCAGTCGCCATATGCTGCATGGAACAACCGCCGCACCGTCCGAAGTAGTCACATTTCTGCTCCACTCGGCTTTTTGATGGATTTTGAATGCTTTCAAGTTTGGCAGCGATACCTTCACCGCGTTTTGCAATAGTTTTTCCAACGGCAATCTCTCCGGGTAAACTATAAGGCATATAGATCGTACGACCTTTATCATCTGTAGCAATTCCATCTCCGCCAGCGCCAAGGCGGGTGATTTCCACTTCCACAGGGTGAGAGGTGAATTGGGGTTTTTTTGACTTTCGATTCCGACGATTATGATTTGAAGGCATTATTTTGTTTAACTTTTTCTGCGATTCTAGTACTTTATTCGTATAGTAATCTATAAAGGGGTATCAGACATAGCCGTTTTTACGCGCTAACCATGGGAATAGCAACTTGTCTGATATAATGAAAGTTACAGGTAAAGACAGGTCAAAATGTCTATTAACAGTTTTATCGGCTTTTTAGCTGCATTTGGGTTATTTATTGGCTCCATTTTTTTGAGTACAGATAATCCGTATATTTTTGTCGATGCGCCTAGTTTAGTTATGGTACTTGGCGGTACTTTAGCAGCTACTTTTTTGGGGCAAGAAGCCCGATATGTAATGCTTGCATTAAAGGCGGCGTTGAGCATTTTTACACCTCAACGTATTGGGCGTAGTATTATGAACCAAGAAGTCGGTCGTGTAATTAAATGGGGATATATCGCCCAACAAAATGGTATAGTCGGTTTGGATGACGAATTAAAAAAAGTTAAAAACGATCCGTTCATTTCATTTGGGTTGGAGATGATTTTATCTGGGCATTCGGGCGAGGATGTGCGTGAAAATATGTTGCGCATGGTTGATACAACTTTTGAACGTAATATGGTGCCTGCGAATATCTTGAAAACAATGGCTGGAACGGCGCCTGCATTTGGAATGATTGGTACATTGGTGGGATTAATCATTATGTTGGATAATATGGGGGGAGATCCCAAAAGTCTTGGCCCTGGATTAGCTGTGGCTTTAAATACAACTTTGTACGGCGTTGTTATTGCTCGAATGATTTTTATGCCTGCAGCGAATAAAATGACACAAAGAAATCAAATTTCTCGTTTTCGTATGGAATTGATGGCAGAAGGTATGGCTTTATTATCTGATCGAAAAAATCCTCGTTTGATTCAAGATCGGATGAATAGTTTCCTTGATCCAGCTATTCAATATGACATTGATAAGCAAATGGCGAGTCAATGAGGGGGTGAAGCATGAGACGTAAGAAGCAAGATGTTGAAGAGGAAGACTCAGAAGATTGGCTCGCGACTTATGCTGATGCTATTACACTTCTTATGGCTTTCTTTGTCATGCTTGTTTCTTTCTCAAAAGTTGATATTCCAATGTTTGAACAAGTACAGGCTGGTATTAAAGAGTATGTAGGTGGTCAAGACGACCCGACCAAAACACCAATATTCGAGTTGCAATCTATTTTATCAACATCGATTGAGGAAGAAGATAGTTTGCCACCCGAAAGTGTAGATGTTGGGTTTGATGATGTTGGTGTTGTTATTAATTTCGGGAGTGGCTCTTTTTTTGAGGACGGTTCAGCGAATTTGAGTGATCCGGCAAAATTGATACTTAAGAAAATTAAGCGTGAACTTCAAGAAACCCCTTATGATTTGTTTATGGTAGATATTGAGGGACATACAGATTCTGACCCAATTGCAGATACATCGATTTATCCGTCTAATTGGGAGTTGTCTGCGGCCAGGGCTGCATCTGTCGTAAGATACTTGATTTCACAAGGTATGGACGCGTATCGTATGAAGGCATCCGGATATGCAGATACAAAACCGAAAGTACCGGAAAAAGATGTAATGGGTAATTCATTACCGGAAAACAAAGCTCAAAATCGACGAGTTTCAATTCGTCTTTTCCCTGGTTTTGCAAATGAAGCATTTTAACGGATATCTGTTCGCAGGAAGGTAACTTTTTTTAATGTCGTTTAACGTTAAATTCTGGGGTGTAAGAGGGTCTATAGCATGCCCATCTCCACAACATATTGGTTTCGGTGGAAATACTAGTTGTGTAGAGGTTAATGCTGGTGGAGAGCGTTTGATTTTTGATGCAGGTACCGGGTTAAAAGGCCTTGGCGAAGCAATGGTACAAGAAGAGGGAGGGAGTGCCTATATTTTATTATCCCATACTCATTGGGATCATATTAATGGCTTTCCATTTTTTACACCTGCTTATATGCCGAACTTTAAACTAAAGGTTATGGCGGGGCATGCCCGTGAGCAGGGCGGGATTTTAAAACTGTTTAAAGGGCAAATGGCACAACCTTTCTTTCCGATTCCTTTGGAAGCGATGCAAAGTGATATGGTTTTTGAGGATTTTACCTCTGGTGACGATATCGCTATCAGTGATCAAGTGATTGTGAAAACTGCAGCGTTACATCATCCAAATGGTGCTACAGGCTATCGAGTGGAGTATAAAGGACGCGCGGTTTGTTATGTGACTGACACAGAACATATCCCGGGCGAAACCAATGAAAATGTGGTAGAGTTGATTAGGGATGCAGATCTCGTGATTTATGATTGTACCTATACTGAAGAAGAATTTGTTTCAAAGGTTGGATGGGGACATTCCACTTGGGAGGAAGGTATTCGGCTTTGTAAACTTGCAAATGCACGAATGATGGCCATATTTCACCATGATCCAAGTCATACGGATGATGTGATGGAGCAAATTGAACGTAACGCTCGTAATGAATGGGATGGTGCAATTGTCGCACGAGAACAAATGAAAATTACGGTTGTGTAATGAGTTTGAAATAAACGATCTATAAATATAAAAATAAATCAAGGTTAACCAAATTAATGTATTACGATAGAAGAGAAAGCGATAGAGATGAAGGGGGCGACCGCCGTAAAACGGATGTCGGACGTAGATCCAGTGAAAAATTCTTTTATCGTCTTGTTGATTTGGGTATTGCACTTTCAGCAGAGAAAAACCTTAACCGTCTCTTAGAGATGATTTTGCTTGAAGCAAAAGAAATTACATATGCCGATGGTGGTACATTATATTTGGTTAACGATAAGGCCGATGGCCTTTCGTTTGAAATTATGCGCACAGATAGCCTCGATATCGCAATGGGTGGCACGACGGGTGTTGATATTACATTTCCACCGGTACCGCTTTATCGAGATGGTGAGCCAAATTTAAATAACGTTGCGTCTGCTGTATATCATGCCAAGAAAGCGAGCAACATTCCTGATGCATATGAAGATCATGAATATGATTTTTCAGGTACAAAAGCATTTGATGCCAATATGGGGTTTAGATCTAAATCCTTCCTAACAGTGCCAATGATCAATAATGATGATGAAGTGATTGGGGTCTTACAGCTTATTAACTCAAGAGACGAAGATGGTGAATCTGTTCCATTCAGTCGTTCTTTACAACCAATTATTCAAGCTCTTACATCTCAAGCAGCTGTGGCTTTGGAAAACCAGCAGTTAATTCAGGCGCAGAGAAAACTATGGGATTCCCTTTTGCAAATGCTCGCATCATCGATTGATGATAAATCTCCTTATACAGGTGGTCATTGTCAGCGAGTTCCAGAAATAACGAAAGATCTGGCGCGTGTTGCTTGCGAGTCTGATTATGGAATTTTTGCCGATTTCGATCTAACTGAAGATCAATGGTATGAATTACATGTAGCTTGCTGGCTTCATGATTGTGGTAAGATCACAACACCGGAATATGTGGTTGATAAAGCATCCAAGCTTGAAACAATATACAACCGCGTACATGAAATCCGTACTCGATTTGAGGTTCTTCTTAGAGATGCAGAAATAGCATATCTAAAACGTTGTCTTGACGGGGAAGATAAGGTTCAAGCAAAAGCAGATTATGATGCAGAAAAAATGCGCCTTGAGGAAGAGTGGGCTTTTGTAGCGAAAGCCAATGTCGGCGGCGAATTTATGGATGAAGAAGATATTGTGCGCTTGAGAGAAATCGGTGTACAGGAATGGACACGGAACTTTGATAGCACGTTAGGGCTAAGCCCGATGGAAAGTATGCGTGTTAAAGAGTTGGATATTCCGGCAGCTCCTGCAATCGAAAAATTGTTGGATGATAAGGTTGAACACAAGGTTGATAAATATAATTTGGGTGAGCTTTACAATCTGGCAATTCAACGCGGTACCTTAACCGCTGAAGAACGTGAAACTATCAATGACCATATTGTTGTGACCATTAAGATGTTGGAACAGTTACCATTTCCAAAGAAGATGCAGCGTGTTCCCGAATATGCGGGAGGACATCATGAAAAAATGGATGGTAGCGGTTATCCAAATGGCTTGAAAAAAGAAGATATGTCCTTGCCCGCAAGAATGATGGCAATTGCAGATATTTTCGAAGCGCTAACAGCTGCAGACCGGCCATATAAGAAAGCTAAAACTGTTTCAGAATCCTTGAAGATTATGACATTTATGGTCAAAGATCAGCATATAGATCCTGATCTTTTTAAGCTATTTCTAGAGGCAGGTGTATGGAAACGATATGCAGATACATTCTTGCGTCCTGATCAGATAGATAATGTAAACGTGGCTGATTTTATGCCTGAAGATAAGTATCTAACACATTAAGTTTTATAACTATTATTTCTTGGTTTCTGTTAAAGGGCCGATTGCAGAAATTACGAGCGCAAATAATTCTGCTTGCGATGATATTCTGAGACGGTTGTATATATTTCTTCTATGAACTTTGACGGTATCTGAACTTATTTCAAGTAATAGGCCAATCGATGTTGCTGAATGCCCTCGCAAGGTAAGTGCAATTATTTCCGCTTGTCGATCTGTTAGGGACAAGCCTTCTTTTTTCTCAATTGCGCTTTGAATTCGTATTTTTAACGGATCACTTTCTTCTTCCAGATGTAGGCGAGAATCGCTGAAGTTATTCCATTGTTGCTTCATGAGTGCCAGCAACATTGGGGCAATAAGTTTTAAGTGATTAAATTCTTTTTTTGTCAGGCGATCATCGTAATCCAGTAGCCTGAATAAAGATAGAACAAGCGTATAGCCTGTTTCTGTATAGGTGATGAATACCACTTCATCACTGATGTCGGTTTCTTGATAATATGACTCAAAATACGGTGTGTTTTTGAAACGATCCGGTGCAATTTCATCTAATAATTTATAGCATCCAGGCTCAATCTGGTTGAGATGCGCTGTGTAAACAGGGTCAAGTAAATACGCACGCCTAACATATTCGGTCAAAGATTCCTCAGTAATGTCATCAGAATATACTTTATGGAGAATTATAGGTTGTCTTTCTTGGTAGTAAGCAAGGGTAACCGCATGATCAAAATAGATCATTTCCTTTAAAAACTGCTTATATACCTGATCAAAACTCGGGGTATGAAGTGCGTTTGTTAACTTAGCTAACGCCGTAATAACTTGGTCTGTTTTACTGATCATTCTTGAAACTATCTACGTAAATTTACCATTAAGGTAGTACTACTGTAATTGTATATTTTTAGCAAATATTATCCATAAGATGATTATAAATAATACATCTAGGAGTTAAAAATGACAAAGGTAAAGGTTGCAGCAACGCAAATGGCATGTAGTTGGGATATTGATAATAATATCCGAAAAGCAACAGAGTTGGTGAAAGAGGCAGCTCAACAAGGAGCGCAAATTATCTTACTACAGGAGCTCTTTAAAACTCCATATTTCTGTATCGAAGAGGATTATAAGTTCAATAAGCTGGCAGAACCTTTAACAGGAAGTGAACTTATAACGCATTTCCAAAAATTAGCAAAAGAACTGAAAGTAGTACTGCCGATTTCTTACTTTGAGCGCGCAGGGAATACTCGGTTCAACTCAATTGCTGTTATTGATGTTGATGGGCAAATCAAAGGTCATTATCGAAAAAGCCACATTCCACACGGGTCCGGATATCAGGAAAAGTTTTATTTCAGTCCAGGAGATAGTGGATTTCAAGTGACACAGACAGCTTATGCGAAGATAGGTGTTGGTATTTGTTGGGATCAATGGTTTCCAGAGGCAGCGCGTTCTATGGCGTTAAAAGGGGCAGAGATATTGTTTTATCCTACAGCAATTGGAAGTGAACTCTCAATGGAAGGTCACGATAGTAGTGGTCATTGGCGCCGTGTAATGCAAGGGCATGCTGGTGCTAACTTGGTACCGGTCGTAGCCTCAAACCGGGTAGGAAAAGAAGTTGCAACAAATAGTGATAACCATCTGACGTTTTATGGCACCTCCTTTATAGCAGATCAGTTTGGCGACATCATAAAAGATGCAAATCGCGATGAAGAGGCAGTTTTAGTCGCAGAGTTTGATCTGGATATTTGTCATGAGATGCGTGATTCCTGGGGCGTTTTTCGGGATCGTCGCCCTGATTTATATGGAGATATTTTGAAGATGGATGCATCTATTTAAAAATTGGGAGGGTAGAATGACTTTAGTAAACGAATTAGGTGATGGTTTTCATATGCCCGCTGAGTGGGAAAAACATGATCGTTGTTGGATGGCTTGGCCGCGGCGTAATGGGTTTAATTGCAAAGCGACTAAAAAGAATTATGCAACAGTTGCAAAAGCGATCAGTGAATTTGAAACTGTGTCGATGGTAACACATCCAGATGATGTTGATGAAGCTAAACAAATGCTGGGTAATCACGCTGAAATTGTAGAGATTCCTATCGATGATGCGTGGGCACGTGACAGCGGTCCCAATTTCTTAATTGACGATAAAGGAAATATCGCCGGTTCATGTTTTTCCTTTAATTGTTGGGGAGAGAACTATTTCCCGTACGATCAAGATGCGAAGATGGCTGAACGCATTATGAAACATGAAGGTTTCCAATATATTCAGTCGTCCTTAAAAGCTGAGGGGGGTGGAATCACAGTTGATGGAGAAGGAACTGTTATCACAACTGAATCGTGTTTTTTAAATCCGAATAGAAACCCGGGTTGGACCAAAAAAGAAGTCGAAGATGAACTCAGATACTGTTTGGGAGTTGAGAAAGTTATCTGGATTCCAGGGAATGTGGATGAAGACGAAACAAATGGTCATGTGGATGGTATTGCAGCTTTTGTTCGGCCTAGTATCGTTTTAATGGAAAAGGCGTTTTCCTCAGAACATCCATTCTATCATGTCTTAAACGAGAATATCCGCGCTATGAAAGGGCAAACAGACGCGAGAGGACGAGAGATCGATATCACCTTTATTGAGGATGCGTGGGGTGCAAAAGAAAAAGGAGATCGATTCTGCCTATCATATATTAATGCCTATCTCGCAAATGGTGCGGTGATTATGCCGAAATATAATTTACCAACCGACGAACGAGCCCGAAAGGTTTATGAAAAGCTGTATCCGAGTCGTAAAATTGTGCAAATTCAAATAGATGATATTGCGCAGGGAGGCGGGGGAATACACTGTATTACCCAACAACAACCTTCTGCAAAATAGAAACCCTTGCAAGTCAAGTGTTGTGATTAAAGCAACACTTGATTATGCTACGCCTCCTAAATGAAGTTATTCGTATATTGAATAAAATTGATCACTACTAAATTATTGGGGGCCTTATGTCTGGCAGCTTAAATAAAGTTATTCTCGTTGGTAATCTGGGCGCAGATCCGGAAATTCGTAACACTCAAAACGGGGATAAAGTTGCGAATTTACGTATTGCGACAACTGAACGCTGGCGCGATCGTGATGGTAATAACCAAGATCGTACTGAATGGCATCGTGTGGTGATCTTTGGTAAAATTGCTGACGTATGTGAGCGTTATTTACGTAAAGGTTCCAAGGTACTGATTGAAGGCAAACTTCAAACACGTAAATGGCAAGATCAAAGTGGTGCAGATCGTTATTCAACCGAAGTTGTTGTATCTGGCTTCGGCGGTAATATGACTATGCTAGATAGTCGTGGTGAAGGCGGCGGTGCATCTGCCGGTGGCGGTTTCAGTGGCGGCCAACAGTCTAGCGGTGGCGGCTATGATGACGGCTTCGGTGGCGGCTACGGTGGTGGCTCAGGTTCCGGTGGTGGTTTCGGCGGTAGTGCTGACCTAGATGATGAGATTCCGTTCTAGTGTCTATTGACTAGATCAAAGAGAAAATTAAAGCTGCTCTGTTCTTTTGAACAGAGCAGCTTTTTTATTTATTGCATGTGACTTTCATATGAACTTAACAATTTGTTTTTAATGTCATAAATTGGTTCGAATGTGAGACCTCGTTGATATTATAATGAGTTTTAAAAGGAATGGTTTTGTTATGAAAGCGCTTTTATTCAGTGCGGTGTTATTATGCTCAACGCCGCTTATAGGTTATCAAGCCGTTGCGGAAGATATTTCAACAAGACCATTACAACTTATAAAACAAATGGAACCCAGTGCCTTAAAGGACAAGTTGCTTTCATGTCAGAGCCAACCGATTACGAAAACGTCTTTCTCTATAGGACATAGAGGCGCCCCTCTAAATTTTCCAGAACATACAATTGAGTCATATATTGCCGCGGCTAACATGGGGGCAGGTATACTTGAATGTGATGTTACCTTCACAAAGGATAAGGTGCTGGTATGTCGTCATTCACAAAGCGACTTACATGAAACAACTGATATTTTGACCAGCTCACTTTCAGATACATGTGCCATTCCGTTCGAGGCAGGAAAAGATGATGAAAAAGCCAAGGCGTTATGTCGTACAAGTGATATCACTTTAGCGGAATTTCGCTCACTTAAAGGTAAAATAGGGAAAGTTAATAAGGAAGCCCAAACAATTGATGAATATCTATCCGAGAATAGTGGGGAAGGTCGGCTTATTACCCATTCAGAATCTATAGATCTGTTTAAATCATTAAACGTTAAGTTTATTCCGGAGTTGAAACGACCTATTGTTGATATGCCATATGATGGATTTTCTCAGGAAGATTATGCTCAACAATTAGTTGATGAATATCGAGAAGCAGGTATCCCTGCAGAAGATGTTTTTATTCAGTCATTTAACTTAGACGATGTAATGTATTGGCTCAAAAATGAACCAGAATATGCCAAGCAAGCTGTATTCTTAGATGGACGTTATCGCGATGAAGGGTTTAACTTTTTAAATCCAAAGTCTTTCGAACCTACTATGAAAGAACTAAAAGAGACTGGTCTCAATTTTATAGCACCTCCATTGTGGATGTTAGTACAATCAAAAGATGGTAGAATTATACCTTCCCCATATGCCAATGAAGCCAAGGCCGCAGGGCTTAAGATAATTGCATGGACTGTTGAACGTTCAGGATCTCTTAAAAATGGTGGAGGTTGGTACTATCAATCTATCTCTGATTTGATCGACAATGATGGTCAGGTATTTGAACTACTAGACGTACTTGCGCAAGATATCGGGGTTTCAGCTGTATTTTCAGATTGGCCAGAAACAACCACTTATTACGCGAATTGTATGCAATTGTAACGTTGCATTATGTGACCTTAATTCCCACTAAATTACTGTGTCTTCACAAAGAAATTGGAATCAGCCTATTTTACGTTTGTGTTACATAATGTGACACATTTGGGGATAGGGGCCATAAACTAAATATAATCATTAGCCTCTATATCAAATTTTCCTTTCTTGAACAGGAGGCTATTATGATTGAGGGAACAAGCAAGTCGGATTTGCAAAATCCGGACTATACACCCCCTTTACAACAAGCAGTACCACTTGGAATCCAGCATGTTCTGGCAATGTTTGCCAGTAACGTGACGCCAGCTATTATCATTAGCTTAGCTGCAGGTTTTGCTTTTGGATCTGCAGAGATGGTTTACATGATTCAGATGGTCATGGTTTTCGCAGGTATTGCTACACTTATACAAACGGTTGGTCTTGGGCCAATTGGGGCTAAACTTCCAATCGTGCAGGGAACAAGCTTTGCCTTTATTCCAGTTATGATCCCTGTAGTTAAAACTGCAGGGATGGCCGCGCTTTTTGGTGGAGTTGTGATTGGCGGGATATTCCATTTCTTCTTGGGGACTGTAATTGGTAGAATTAGAAATGCGTTACCTCCGCTAGTTACAGGTATTGTTGTTTTAACTATTGGCCTCTCCTTGATACCTGTTGGTATTAAATATGCTGCAGGTGGTGTGCCATTGATGGGAAAACCAGAGTTTGGTACATGGGAGCATTGGTCTTTAGCTCTAATTGTAATCCTTGTCACATTGGGATTGAAGTTTTTTAGTAAGGGTATGTTGTCGACGGCAGCAGTTTTAGTGGGGTTAGTTGTCGGATATTTAGTCGCTATTCCAATGGGAATGGTGAATTTCGGTAAAGTAGGGGGCGCGGAATGGTTTGCTGTCCCATCCCCATTGCAGTTTGGTTTTGAGATTAATGCAGCCGCTATCATTGGCATGTGTTTGATGGGGATTGTATCTGCCATTGAAACTGTTGGGGATATTTCTGGTATCACCAAAGGTGGTGCAAACCGCGAAGCAACGGACAAAGAAATTGCAGGCGGTACCATGGCAGACGGTGTTGGGACTGCATTAGCTGGTTTATTTGGTGGTTTGCCAAATACATCTTTCAGTCAGAATGTAGGACTTGTTTCCATGACAGGTGTTATGAGTCGCCATGTGGTTTCGTTTGGGGCAATTTTCCTTATTATTGGCGGTTTGATCCCCAAATTTGGCGCTGTTATTTCCTCTATGCCAACAGCTGTGTTAGGTGGCGGTGTTATCGTTATGTTTGGTATGGTCGCCTCAGCAGGTATCAATATGCTAAGCGAAGTGAATTGGAACCGTCGCAATATGTTGATTTTAGCGGTTTCAATGTCCGCAGGTTTAGGGTTACAAGCAGTTCCTGAAGCACTTCAGCATCTACCATCGACAATGAAAATATTGATGACATCGGGATTGTTACCATCCGCATTCTTGGCTGTGATCTTAAACTTAATTTTACCAAAACATGAAGAATAAGTTTTAGATAGAATACATAGAAAAAGGGCTCAGTAAAAACTGAGCTCTTTTTCGTAAAGCGTAACAAAATTAATAGATTAAGCTGCTTGCTCATCCTTTGTTGCTTCCATTGCTGCCATTTGCTCATCGGCCTTACGCTGTTTATCCTGACGTAACATCAGCCAACCTGCGATGAATACCCCTATAGCCACAGTCAGAATGATCAATGTAGCAAGTGCATTGATATCTGGGCGTAAACCCGTTTTGACTTTAGAGAAGATATACATTGGCAATGTATTTGCGCCGGGACCTGCGGTAAAACTTGCGATAACCAAATCATCAAGAGACATGGTAAAGGCCAGCAACCAGCCAGAAATCATACCCGGGGCAATCAACGGTAATGTAATATCGAACAATACGCGAAGCGGTTTACCGCCTAAATCCATGGCTGCTTCTTCCAAAGACTCATCCATCCCAGCCAAGCGTGCTTGGATAATGACTGCAACAAAAGCCATGGAGAAAGTGATATGGGCAATGGTAATTGTCCAGAATCCGCGTTCTGGGACTCCTAAGGCATTTTCCAAAGCGATGAACAACATCAGTAAGGAAAGACCCGTAATTACTTCAGGCATGACCAATGGTGCGGAAATCATTCCTGAAAACAGGGTGCGCCCTTTGAATTTACCAAAACGTACAAGTGCAATACCTGCCATAGTTCCTAAGACAACAGCTGCACAAGCAGTGACAAATGCAATTTGTAAACTCAAAATGGCAGAATCGATAACCAACTGATTGTTAAGTAACTCACCATACCACTTAGTTGAGAATCCGCCCCATACGGTTACGAATCTAGAGTCATTGAACGAATAGATAACCAATAACACCATAGGAATGTAAAGGAAGGTAAATCCAATACACATTAACGTGGTAACAAATTTAGAATTTTTACTCATTTTATGCTGCCTCCGTCTCTTTTGCTTGGTAATGCTGATAAATCATCATCGGAACAACCAGCAAGATCAGCAAAGCAATGGCAACAGCAGAAGCAACAGGCCAATCTTTATTGGCACCAAACTCGTTAAAGAGTTGCCTTCCGATCATAGCAACATTACCGCCACCTAATAGATCGGGAATAACATATTCACCCGTAGCAGGAATGAATACCAACATTGATCCTGCAACAATTCCAGGAATTGATAGTGGAAGAGTAACAGTTAAGAAGGTTGTAATTGGTTTTGCACCTAGATCTGCAGCTGCTTCATTTAGTGTCATATCCAGTTTTTCAAGACTTGCATATAAAGGCAAAATCATGAACGGCAAATATGAATACACGATCCCGACATATACAGCGAATTGTGTGTATAGGAATTGATGAGGCTCATCCAAAATACCGAGGAAAATCAGGATGTCGTTTAGCTCTCCACCTTGGCCAAGGATGCCCATCCATGCATAAACGCGTAACAGGAAAGAGGTCCAGAAAGGTAAGATAATAAGTAATAGTAAAATATTACGGACAGATGTCGAAGATCGCACAATGCCATATGCAATAGGATAACCAATCAATAAACACATGATCGTCGAGTTAAAGGCAATGACCACTGAATTGAGATATGTCTCATAATAGAGCTCATCTTCCCAGAGATATGAGAAGTTCTCAAAGATCAAAGTGACAGTTAAATATCCATCTTCGGCCCATTCCCATAGAGGCGTATAAGGAGGTCTTGCATAAGCCGGTTCCGCCAGAGATACTTTAAGAACAAGGATGAAAGGTGCTAGAAAGAAGATTAATAACCAAGCATATGGTATTAATAATAAAAGAAATTTCCAGCTCTGTTGGAGTTTGTCATCCAACCAGGAAAGCGTAGATCGCTCCTGTATTGATGACTCATTTGAGATCGCATTATCACTCATTTTGTCAACAATACCGTCGCGGACGGCTCCCATGTTAATGTTACTTTATCATCCCAGTCCACAGCCCATTCTGCATCTTTTGGACGCACAATATTTTGTGCAGTGGTTTGAACGATACGACCTGAGTCCAATTTAACACGATAGATGGAGTGATTTCCCATATATCCAATATCATCAACAGAACCACGTAGTTGGTTCGGACCTTTGGTTACTTCTTCTTTATTTATAACAAGTTTCTCTGGGCGAACTGCCACCCAAACTTTTTGCCCTTCTTTCACATTCTGACCATGATCGATGTAGAATTCTGTGCCGTCTGTGCCTTGTACAGTTACATGATCAGCACTGTTATCGGTTACACGGCCTTCAAACATATTTACGTTTCCGATAAACCCAGCCGTAAAGCGGCTTTCTGGATATTCGTAAATTTCAGTTGGCGTACCGATTTGAATGATATCACCTTGATCCATCACAGCGATTCGCGTGGAGAGCGTCATTGCTTCTTCTTGGTCATGCGTTACGACCATAAAAGTAATACCAAGCTGTTCTTGCAAATCCATCAATTCAAATTGAGTTTGTTCACGGAGACGTTTATCCAAGGCACCTAATGGTTCATCTAAAAGGAGCAGCTTTGGTTTTTTTACTAATGCGCGTGCTAAAGCAACACGTTGACGTTGACCACCAGATAATTGATGTGGTTTACGAGAGGCAAATTGGCCTAATTCCACCATATCAAGGATTTCGGTAACGCGGCTTGCAATTTCTAGTTTTGGAACACCATCACGTTTTAAGCCATATGCCACGTTTTTCTCTACAGTCATATGCGGGAAGAGAGCATAAGATTGGAACATCATATTCACAGGACGTTCATAGGGTGGAATACCAGCCATGTCCTGACCATCAATAAATATATGACCAGATGTGACTTCTTCAAATCCTGCGAGCATTCGTAATAATGTCGTCTTACCGCAGCCAGACCCACCTAAAAGTGAGAATAACTCACCCTGATATACGTTTAGATCAATACGGTCGACGGCTGTGAATGCACCAAATTTCTTGGTTACATTTTGGATCTTGATGAAAGGCTCTATGCTTGAATCAAGCCAAGGCCGATCTTCAATTTTAGTATCTAATGGCACCCTGCTTACTCCGATTAATTGTTACTTAGTTTGATCGTCTATATTAAAAATGTGATCACAATATGTAAAGTTTTAATGTGATCACAATTTTAATAAGTAGAAAAAGAAAGGCGTAATCCAGTTAGGAAAACGCCTTTCTTATTAAGTTACAATTAGTTGGCAGACTTAAAGTTTGTCCATGTGCGTGTGCGAACACGGTTTACTTTTTGTGGTAATGTCTCACCAGTATACATTGTCGCAACTTCTTCTGCTGGAGGGTAAGCTGCCTTACTGCTTCTTACCACTTCGTCGACAAGCTCATCGGCTGCATGGTTAGTATTTGCATACCAAACCGCATTAGAAGCATCAGCAGCAACTTGTGGGCGATTCATATAGTCAATGAATTTATGGGCACCATCTACGTTACCTGCATCTGATGGAATCATCCAGGAGTCTACCCAAAGCGCTGATGCGCCAGGGTGAGTAAAGAAGTCAACCTTAAGATCTAAGCCTGCTTCATTTGCAGCATCTTGAGCTAATAGGCCATCCGGACCCCA
The DNA here is from genome assembly GCF_965219885.1 of Curvivirga sp. Classification (NCBI taxonomy): domain Bacteria; kingdom Pseudomonadati; phylum Pseudomonadota; class Alphaproteobacteria; order Rhodospirillales; family Aestuariispiraceae; genus Curvivirga; species Curvivirga sp. The sequence continues at coordinate 201,354 of NZ_CBDCOT010000008.1, read as the reverse complement.
TGTAACCATGACGCAAAATTCTTTTTCTGCTAAGCGTGTGTAAGCATAGTTATCAAATGTTTTAATATATGGGCGAACGGATGCTAGTAATTCGCCAGCTTTTTTGTAATCTTTTTTATTTGTCGAATTTGGATCTAAGCCAAGATAACCAAGCGCCATTGGGATAACATCTTCAGGGGAATCTAAGAAAGATACGCCACATTGTGCCAGTTTTTCCATATTTTCTGGTTTGAAAATCATATCAAAATTCAATGGTGCATTTGGTAGTACTTTTTCAACTTCGGAAGGAACGAAAGTAACGCCATTTGTGCCCCATGTGTAAGGTACCATGTATTTGTTACCTGGATCCCACTTTTCCATAAGTTTCAAAATATCTGTACGAATATTTCCATAATTAGATAATTTGCTCTTATCGATTTCGTGTAAAATACCTGCTTTAACAAGCTTCGCAGAGGTAGAAGAGGAGTGGTCTACAACGTCATAGCCTGTTTTACCTGCTAAAAGTTTTGCATCAACAGTTTCAACTGAATCATATGTATCATAAACTACATTGTAACCGGTTTCTTTAGCGAAATCTTCAATTGTTGTCTCACCAATATATTCAGCCCAGTTATAAATGCGTAAATCTTCCGCGCTAGCAGAAGTCGCAGCAAACGTCATCGCGGCGGTTGCTGCACCTGCAAACGCAGATTTTAATGTTGCTTTCTTCATTTAGATAGTCTCCCAAATTTTTTAAAAGTGACCTGTTCTGCCCGTTTTAAGCCTGTGCATGGCTGTATCTAAATAATTATTTAATAGTAGGATGCCAAAATATGATTTGATCACAATATAAAAAAACGACCAAATTTTGACTTCTACTCTTTCTGGAAACTTTAGGTGATTGCAAAATCTCCAGAAAATACCGGAAAAACAGACACTTGCATATAATGCCATTATTTTTCCGTTTTGGCAAAGCAGATACAAGCTTTGCAAAACTTTATTCATCTAACCCTTATTTTAGCCTGCGTTTGTACATTTCAACTTGATCCATACAATCTGGATAGATTGATGATACAACATCCAGTGTCGCGTTAAGCGATTTTTTTCGATCAAATCTTTGTGGCGTTAAAAGGTAACGATTCCATAACCCGTTAATCATACTTTCAATTGTCAGCATAGCACTATGGCCATCCATCTTGGCAGTAGAGGCGGCGCTTAGCTTTTCACATTCTGTCTCGATGATATTGCCGAACTCTATATCTACGTCATTATATAGCTCTTTATACAATGGGTGTGCTTTTGCTTCTCCCCAGAAAGCATGCCATATCCCGATTTTCTTTTCGTTACATATCTTGGGATCGAAATCTGTTCGTATCATTGTACAAAGGCGATCGATAGGTTCATCTGGTGCTTTTGAAAGTGCGGATTGTAACGTGTTTCTATATTCGCTTGTCATATAGCGCAACGTTTCCTCAAAAAGTATCTCTTTACTTTTGAAATGGAAGATTACAATCCCTTGAGACAAGCTTGCTTTTGTTGCCACCTTTGCAAGGGTTGTACCCGCAAAACCAACTTCATCAATACAATCTAATGTCGCATCAATAAGTTGTTGTCGCCGAAAGGCCTTATTTGCGGCCCGGCTGCGACTAGGTTTTTTAACCTCTGGTTTGATAGTCATGGTATTCATTGTGATCAAATTTTCTGATTCTTTTTTACTTTCGTCAATTAAAAAATATTGTTTAATAAATACAGTATATTACAAGTAATAATTAAATGAGCGCTCAGTTAATAGTGGACATTATTAAATTTTTATGTGTAGCATATGGTCGTTTGAAGAAACTCGGAGAGTGGGTGAACCCACATTTTCTAGGGGAGTGAGTATGAAAAAATATGACGCTATTGTCGTCGGAGCAGGACATAATGGCTTAACCACAGCCAGTTTCATGGCCAAAGCGGGCCTAAATGTTCTTGTTGTTGAGAAGAACGATTATGTCGGTGGAGCTGCGTGTAGTTTGGAATTGCACCCGAATTGGACATATTCAAATTGTTCCTATGTATGTAGTTTGTTGCGGCCGGAAATTGTACGTGATTTAAATTTGCCATCTTATGGTTTACAGGTGGTTCCATATTCTGGTGGTGGCACTTTTATGGCAAATGGAGATCACTTAGCGCATTATACTGATCATGATGCTTACCGCCAGGAAGTGGCTCGTCATTCCAAGCGGGATTCAGAAGCTTATGAGAGGTTTTCGACATTTCTGTCAAAGCAATGTCGTTTTGTTAAACCGTTATTAATGCGCATGGCACCGGACCCCACATCATTTAATCCACGTGATTTACACGAATTGATGTTTTTGGCGAAAAGATTTGATGAATTTTCCGAAGCTGATATGCATGAAACTATCCGTTTCTGGACGATGTCTGTTGCCGAATTCCTTGAAGAATATTTTGAAAGTGATGTGGTTAAGGCGACTATTGCCGGAGCCGGAATTATCGGTACAGCTTTAGGTCCAATGTCACCGGGTACAGCCTATGTATTACTACATCATTACATGGGGGAAGTTGATGGCAATATCGGTGCATGGGGATTCGCCCGTGGCGGTATGGGAGCCATTTCCAAAGCTTTAGCTGCTTGTTTCAAAGATCATGGTGGTGAAATCGTCATGGGGAGTGGGGTTGACCAAATTCTTGTGAAAAACGGTCGCGCCGTTGGCGTTGCTCTAGAAAATGGTAACGAATATTACTCAGACACTATTGTTTCGAATGCCGATGTGAAGCGTACATTCTTGCAACATGTTGAACGTAAACAACTTCCCGACGATTTCGTTAGGAAAGTGGAACGTTTTAAGATCCGTGGTTCTTCGGGAAAACTGAATATTGCCCTCGATGGTATGCCAACTTTTGCAGGGGTTGAAGATAATCATCCAATACTAAATGGTGATATGCATTTCACTGATTCTTTGGAACGCATGGAGCGTGCGTATGATGATTGGAAAAATGGTACTTGGTCAAAGGATCCGTATGTCGATATGTTGATACCAACCCGTACAGACCCAACGATGACGCCACCCGGTAAGCACTATATGACTGTGTTTATACAATATGCTCCTTATGAACTGGCAAATGGTGAAAGTTGGGATGGGCCTGCTCGTGATGGACTAGCGCAATCCGTTATCGATCAAATTGCAGAACGCAGTCCGAATTTCAAAGATCTCATCCTTCATTATGAATGCCGCACACCTTGGGATATTGAACAGGAGGCGGGTATTACCGAAGGGAATATTTTCCAAGGTGAATTAACTTTTGATCAGTTGTTATTTAACCGTCCTGTGCCGGGATATGCGCAATATCGCTCTCCGATTAAAGGTCTTTGGATGTGTGGATCATCAACCCATCCAGGTGGTGGAGTGATGGCTGCACCAGGGGCAAATGCCGCACGTGAAATCCTGCGTGATATGGGCGCAAAACAAACTGTGAGAGGATAAGGGCATGACAAAAAATTATGATTCAATTGTCATCGGCGGTGGCCATAACGGTTTAGTATGTGCCGCTTATCTTGCAAAGGCAGGACAAAAAGTCATTGTTCTTGAAGCGAACGAAAAAGTAGGCGGTATGGCAATCACCGGTGAACTTGGTGGTGTTAAAGTGCCGACTATTGCACATGTTGCGCGTGCTGTGCACCCGACGGTGATAAAAGATCTGGGATTAAATGTGGAAATAGCCAAAGCTAATATCCCAATGATTGCGCTAGATACTGATGGACAGCACCTAAAGTTCAAAGGAAATCAGGTTAGTGGAATGAACGGCGCGATAGTATCTGCGGAAGATATCAAAGGATACAAATCAGTTCATCGGAATTTACAACGATTTGCAAAATTCCTTAGTCCTATGATGGAGGCGAAAGCACCTAGGTTAAAAAATCGAGATCGAGAGGATACCTGGAACCTTATTAAACTTGGAGTGAAGCTACGCTTGTTAGGTAAACAAGATATGCAAGAATTTTTGCGTATTGCTTTGCTTAATATCGCGGACCTTCTGGAAGATAATATTGATAATAAACAACTCATTGGTGCGGCTGCTATGGATGCGTGTTGGGGAACGCATTTGGCACCGCGATCACCTGGATCAGTTTTGACAGCAATGTATCGTGAAACTGGTCATATGAAAGGAACACGTGGTTCTGCCCATATTGTGAAAGGCGGCATGGGAAATATTACTGATAAGCTTCAAAAGATTTGTACTGATCTTGGCGTAAATGTTCAAACGAATGCCAAAGTTTCCAAGATTGTCATCGAAGATGATTGCGTTAAGGGTGTTGAGTTAGCAGGTGGTGAAATTATCACGGCGAAAAATATCTCTTCAAACGCTGATCCTCGCCGAACAATGTTGGATATGGTTGGCGCAAAGCATCTAGATATTAATTTTACACGTCGAGTAAATAATATCAGAGATAAAGGTGATACAGCTAAAGTGAACTTGGTTTTAGATAGATTACCAAATTTCAAAGGGCTTTCCGAAGAAGATTTGAAAGCACGCTTGTTAGTATGTCCAGACATCCTTTATGCTGAACATGCCTTTAACCATTGTAAATACGGTGAAATGGCGGAAAAGCCGGCTCTTGAAATTACAATTCCATCAGTTTCTGATAGCAGTCTTGCAAATGGTGGAAAACATGTGATGTCTATCGTCGCACAATACGCACCTTATAAGTTAAAAGCCGGTTGGTCTGAGGAAACACGTAATCAGTTATTTGAAAGTGTTATCAAAGTTTTAGAACAATATGCCCCCGATATTCGGGAATGCATCGATGTAAGTGAAACTTTAAGCCCAGCAGATATTGCTGAACGCTTTAATAATAGCGGCGGTCATTGGCATCATGTGGAAATGCAAGTTGATCAAATGTTGATGAACCGTCCGATCCATGGAGCTGCACAATATAATACACCAATTGAGGGGCTGTATCTATGTGGCGCCGGTGCCCATCCGGGCGGCAATGTGACCGGTGTTCCAGGCATGAATGCGGCCAAACGTATCTTAAGTCAAAAGAAATAGGGGAGGTTGATCATGTCTATTGCTATTGAAAGATCAAAACTGGGTATTAAAGAGACACCTTTCTTTCCACGTTTAAAGGAATTAAGCACAACAGCCCATTGGGAGCATTGGGGTGGGTATTTATCGCCTTCAGAATTAGAATCTCTTGAGTTGGAGTATTTTGCAATCCGTTCAAATGCCACAGTCTTTGATATTTCACCTATGTGTAAATATCGCATTCAAGGACCTGATGCAGAGAAATTTATGAATCGATTGGTCACACGTGATGTGCGTAAGGTAAAGCCCGGGCGTGTATCTTATGTTGTGTGGTGCAATGATGAGGGACATTTACTAGATGACGGGACAATTTTCCGTTTTGGTGATGATGATTTTCGTCTTTGTTGTCAGGAACGCCAATGGGATTGGTTGATGTCTGCAAAACTTGGTTTTGATGTTGAGATAATAGAGGAAACTGATCAGATTGCTGCTATTCAATTTCAGGGGCCCACCACATGCTGGTTCTTAAAGCAATTAGGTTTGGAAAGTGTTGAAAATCTCAAAACTTTTGACCTAAAGTATTTTAATTGGAATGGGAGCAAACTCCTTGTATCTCGCACCGGATTTACAGGGGATCTGGGGTATGAGTTGTGGATTGAGAATGAAAAAGCTCTTGATCTGTGGGATGCTTTATTTGCGTTGAAAGATGAACGCCATATCCGTGCAATTGGTAGTGGAGCGTTAAATCTTGCACGTATAGAGGCTGGTTTCTTGGCGCCGCATGTTGACTTTCTGAGCGCGGATCATGTTCTACGTTCTACTCGCGGACGTACGCCGTTTGAAATGGGCCTTGGATGGCAAGTTGATTTTAACAAAGGACAATTCAATGGTCGGCGTGCCCTCTTAAAATCGCAGGAAGATAAAACAGATCGGTATTGCTTTGTTGGATTTGAGATCGATGGGAATAAACCTGCTGATCATTCGCTTATCTATTACAAGAAAAAGCAGGAGATCGGACATTTTACCTCTGCCATGTGGTCGCCAACTCTAAAGATGAATATTGGGATGGCACTTTTAAAGCTTCCATATGGAGATAGTGTTCAAGAAGATCTTTGGACAGAAATCTATACTGAAAAAGAACTGAAATACGATGTTACCATGGCTAAACTCAAAGTGACAGATCGTCCTTTCTTTAGAAATAAACGACGAACGGCTACACCACCGGCAGATTTCTAGTAAATATAAATTCACATTTTGCGACAAAGGCTTGTCTAAAAGGGTCAAAATTCCCGAAATTAGACAAGCCTTTGTCGTTAAAAAGCATTTGTGATCACGAAAACATATGTATTATTCTTTTTAAATGATAATTTAATAGGTGTTACATGACTGAAAATTTGCAAAACCGTTTATACGATACAGAAGAAATTCAAGAAAAGGATAATGCTTTCATTCATCCTTGGGAAATGATGGATACTGTTGGCGATAATAAGCGTACAGTTATTGCAGAAGGTGATGGCATCTATATTTATGATTCAGACAATAACAAGTTGATGGACGGCCCTGGTGGTATGTGGTGTGTGAATATTGGCCACCGCCGTCAGGAAATGGCTGATGCGATCGCTGAACAGGTTATGCAGCTATCTTATGCGTCACCATGGTCTATCACTAACGGTCCTGCATCTGTTTTTGCGGACGAGATCGCAAAACGTGCCCCAACTGACATGAATCATGTATTTTTTACAACAGGTGGGTCTACTGCGGTTGATTCCGCGGTGCGTATGGCGCATTTGTATTTCCAATTTCAGGGTAAGAAATCAAAAACGCAGATTATTTCTCGGGCTTATGGGTATCATGGATCTACTTTCTTAGGCGCAGCGATCACTGGTAAACCGCGCGAAGAAGAATGCATGACGGTTGCAGAGGGCCTGGTGCATCATATTCCGTGTCCAAATCCTGCTCTTAAACCAGAAGCTATGAGCATGGCAGACTTTCTTGATGAGAAAATTGCAGATTTGGAAAATAAAATTCTTGAATTAGGTGCTGATAATGTTGCTTGTTTTGTCGCTGAGCCCATTATGGCTTCTGGTGGTGTGATTGTACCGCCGGAGGGGTATCATAAACGCACATGGGAAATTTGTAAGAAATATGACGTGCTTTATATTTCTGATGAAGTTGTTACCGCATTTGGCCGTTTGGGGCATTATTTTGCATCTGAAGATGTGTTTGATATCGTGCCAGACTTTATTACTACTGCAAAAGGCCTAACTTCTGGTTATGTGCCATGTGGTGCAGTTGTTGTTCATGATCGCATTATCAAGGCGTTTAAAGAGGGCGACAATAATGCCATGTATTCAAATGGCTACACATATTCAGGTCATCCGGTTGCCTGTGCTGCTGGTTTGAAGAATATGGAGATTATTGATAACGAAGGATTGTTGGCACATGTACGTGAAGTCGCACCTTATTTTCAATCTCGTTTGCGTGAATTACTGGAAATGCCTCTCGTAACGGAAGTACGCGGTATGGGGTTAATGGCAAGTGTCGAATGTCGCGTTGAAGGCGAGGACGACATGGGCACTTTGTATAAAGTGGCTAGTCTTGTTGATCAATATTGTCAGGAATTAGGGTTGATCGTAAGACCAATCTATTCTTCCTGCGTGATGTCACCACCACTAACAATCACTAAAGATCAAATTGATGATTTGGTTGGCATGCTTCGTCAAGGTATTGAGCGTGCGCAAGATGATTTGATTAAAGAAGGTGTTTTAAAAGCGTAGATGCCTCTAATTTCCTGTAAACTTTACAAGGCAGTTGAAAAATCGACTGCCTTTTTTATCTTAAGCAAATGAGAAAAGTAGAAGAACTTAAAAATATAGGCCCCAAAACGGCGAGATATCTGCTTGAGGTAAATATCATCACCGAATATGACTTGCGTGAATGCGGAATTGAGGAAGCTTTTCGGCGGGTATTTTTTCGATTTCAAGATGAATTAAAGTTTACATCCGTATATCTATATGCGTTGGAAGGTGCGTTGATGGATATCCATTGGAATGATATCCCTCAAAAACGTAAAAATGATCTTAAAGTTATATTTAAGAAAATATGCAGTAAGTGATTTATTTTATTACCATTTTGAGAATACGCTTCTTAAGAAATTCATACTTTCTTCGATGCTGGTTTCACGATCATAATCTGGATTTACCAGCAAGGTTTGGCTTGCATGTTCCATAATGCCAATGATGCCCAAAGTGATGGCGCGGGGATTCATGGGGCGATCCTCAGCCGCACATAAGGCCTCGATTGGGGCGTAATAAGCGGCATAATAAGCTGCATCATGTTCTTCACAGATACGAGTGTAATCTTCGCGAGAACGAGATTCGCTATAAAAAGCATACCATAAAGCGGTCTTGCGATGATCAAATAAAAGCTCTGATAAACTTGTATTCACTAATGATATGAGTTGTTCCTGTGGAGAGTTACCTGCTTCATCCAACGCCTTTTTATGTGTCTCAATAAATTCATCGGCAACAAACTTTAAGGTGGCGTGGAGCAGGGCGGTCTTGCCAGAAAAATGAAAGTTTACCATTGCAGCGGTCATATTGGCTGCAGCCGCAACTTTTTGAGAGGTGACGTTGGATAAACCATGTTCAGCCACAACTTCCAAGGTAGCATTTATAAGAGCTGCACGACGAACCTCTTGTGGTTCTCTTGTTCTTTTCTTTTGTGGTTGTGTTGCCATCTATCTTGTTCTTTTTAGCTATTAAACGCGTATTTTCTAGCAGAATTTATCTCACAGGCAATTTTGTCAAATGCTTTTGCAAAAATATCGATAATCAACTGTTTCAATTTCGTATATTTTGTTGCTGTTACGGGAATAGATATGCTAAAAAATACAATATATAGGGGTTGGTTGGGTTCTTTTACATTTGGCAGAAATTAGTTGTTTGATTTTAGGCTAGAATCTGGCTGATTCAGTTCATGTTATTTTTTAATGACTTTATATAAGTTTGATAGTTTGGAAGAGAGAAGACGTTGAGCGACACATCAAATACAGCAGAAGTAGTTGATATTTCTACGGTTACCATCGAATCTGAGATGAAAAAATCCTATCTCGATTATGCGATGAGTGTAATCGTAAGTCGTGCATTGCCGGATGTACGTGATGGAATGAAGCCGGTGCATCGTCGCATTCTCTATGCGATGAAAGAAAATGGATACGATTCTTCCAAACCTTTCCGTAAATCTGCCCGTATTGTCGGGGATGTAATGGGTAAATATCACCCTCATGGTGATAGTGCGATTTACGATGCCATGGTACGTATGGCGCAAGATTTCTCTTTACGTTTACCTTTGATTGATGGTCAAGGTAACTTTGGCTCTATGGATGGTGACCCGGCCGCTGCGATGCGTTATACCGAGGCTCGCCTACAAAAATCCGCCGAAGCATTGCTGGATGACATTGATAAAGAAACTGTCGATTTTGTACCAAACTATGATGAATCTACGAATGAACCAAATGTTTTACCTGCACGTTTCCCCAATCTTTTAGTGAATGGAGCAGGCGGTATCGCGGTTGGTATGGCCACAAATATTCCACCACATAATTTGGGTGAGGTGGTTGATGCCTGTATCGCTAAAATTGATACACCAACCATCACTATGGAAGAATTGATTGAGATTGTTCCAGGGCCAGATTTCCCAACAGGCGGTATTATCCTTGGTCGTTCTGGTAGTCGTTCTGCGTTAACTACTGGTCGTGGCTCCGTTGTGATGCGTGCCCGTACCGACTTTGAAGAAGTACGCGCGGGACGTAATGCGATTATCGTGAGCGAAATCCCGTATCAGGTGAACAAGGCCCGCATGATTGAAAAAATCGCGGATGTTGTTCGTGACAAAACTGTTGAAGGCATTGCTGATCTTCGCGATGAGTCAGACCGTGACGGTGTGCGCGTTGTAATCGAATTAAAACGTGATGCGGTCGGTGAAGTTGTACTGAACCAGTTATTCCGTTACACACCTCTTCAAACAAGTTTTGGTGTGAACACACTTGCGTTGAATGGTGGGCGTCCACAACAGATGAACTTGTCTGAAATCTTGGATGCATTCATCGATTTCCGCGAGGAAGTTGTTATTCGCCGTACGACATATGAATTGCGTAAAGCACGTGAGCGTGCACATATTTTGGCCGGCTTACTTGTTTCCATTACGAATATTGATCCTGTTATCGAATTGATCCGTAAGGCGCCAGATCCGGCAACAGCACGTGAGCAGTTGATGGAACGTGATTGGAATGCAGGATCTGTTGAAGGGTTCATTCGTTTGATTGACGATCCGGGCCATGAAGTTGTCGATGGTAAATATCGTCTTTCTGAAGCACAAGCACGCGCCATTCTGGAACTTCGCTTACAACGTTTGACAGGTATGGAACGTGAGAAGCTAGAAGCTGAGACCGAAGAACTTGCTGCAAAAATTAAAGAATTCTTAGAAATTCTACAAAATCGTGTTCGTCGCTTTGAGGTGATCCGCGGTGAGTTAGTTGAGGTTCGTGACCAGTTTGCAACTCCACGCCGTACGTCTATCGAAGAAAACGAATTCGAACATGACATCGAAGATTTGATCCAACGCGAAGATATGGTGGTTACAGTTACGCATGGTGGTTATATCAAGCGTGTCCCTCTCTCAACATATCGTGCACAACGTCGTGGTGGTAAGGGTCGTTCCGGTATGTCAACGAAGGATGATGATTTCGTTGTAAATGTGTTTGTGACAAACACCCATATTCCGGTTCTCTTCTTCTCCAATAAAGGGATGGTATATCAAATGAAGGTATATCGTTTGCCATTAGGTAATCCGCAAGCGCGCGGTAAAGCCATGGTAAACTTATTGCCTTTGGATGAAGATGAAGTAATTACAACTGTTATGCCATTGCCAGAAGATGAGACCACATGGGCTGATCTTCATGTAATGTTTGCAACGGCAAGCGGTAATGCACGTCGTAACTTGTTAAGCGATTTCACCAATATCAAAGCCAATGGTAAGATTGCTATGAAATTGGATGAAGGTGATAAGCTGGTTAACGTTTCAGTTTGTACTGAAAATGATGACGTGTTGCTTGCGACGGCGAAAAGTATGGCAATGCGTTTTGCAGTGACAGATATCCGCGTATTCGCTGGACGTAATTCTACGGGGGTTCGCGGCATTCGTTTAGCTGATGGAGATGAAGTGATTTCCATGTCTATCATTCGTCACAGTGATGATACTTCTGATCAACGTCGTGATTATTTATCTGGTTCTAACGCGAAACGTCGTTTGAATTCCGGGAATGAATATTCAAATGCGGAAGATAAAGCGCGTGATGAGGAAAAAGCAGCGATCTTCAACGACCCGCATTATGTGGATATGGAAGAGCGTGAAGAGCTACTTCTGACCGTTGCATCCAACGGTATGGGGCAGATGTGTTCGGCCTATGATTATCGTGTGACAGGGCGCGGTGGTAAAGGTCTTGGAAATATGGATTTACGTGATGATACAACTGTTGTTGCATCCTTCCGTGTTGAACCAGGGCTTGATGAGATTATGCTCGTAACCAATGGCGGTCAAATCATCCGTATGCCATTGGATAGTGTACGTCGAGTGAGCCGTAATTCTAAAGGTGTTCGGTTGTTTAACGTTTCTGCAGATCACCGTGTCGTTTCTGTCGCCCGTCTTCGCGATGAGGGGGATGATGAGGAAAACATGAATGAAGAAGGTGTGGAGGGCGAAGTTACTGCATCTGAGGCACCTTCTGTAGAAGACGGCGTTGCCGCAGAAGCAGTAGAAGAAACACCAACTGACGGTGAAGAAGGCTAAACTCATGGAAAGAGTGGGGATTTATCCGGGAACATTTGACCCGATTACAAAGGGACATTTAGATATCATTGAACGTGCAGCAAGACATCTTACTGATGTGTTGATTGTATCTGTTGCCGTGAATGCCGGTAAAGGTCCACTCTTTTCTTTAGAAGAACGAGTCGCATTAGTTGAACAAGAGATTGCAAAGTTAGATGTCCCAAGCAAGATACTTGTGCAGCCCTTTGAAAAGCTCTTAATGCATCACGCCGAAGAAGTCGGCGCGAACATGATTGTTCGTGGATTGCGTGCAGTTTCAGATTTTGACTATGAATTTCAGATGACTGGTATGAATGCTAAGATCAATTCTTCTATCGAAACAGTTTTCTTAATGGCTTCTGAAAGCCATCAGTTTATTGCCAGCCGTCTTGTAAAAGAGGTAAGTGCTTTAGGTGGGGATGTTTCTAAATTTGTAAGCCCTGCTGTTGAGAAAAGTCTCAAAGACAAGCAGGGCTTATAAGGTATTCAGTTTTAGGATGTAGAAAAGTGTAGGGGGCCGTTATCAAACGGCCTCTACTCGTTTTAGATAATCATTGATCTCGGTTTCGAGAGCTTCGCGTTGGCGATCCACTGTGGATGATGCATCGAGAAGCTTATTCATATTATCTACTGTTTCCTGACTGGATGCATTGACTTGAGAAATATCAGTTGCAACATTATCTGTTTCTGAAGCAACAAATTGGATATTTGTAGAAATTTCCTGTGTTGCTGCTTCTTGCTGTTGAACTGATGCAGCGACACCGGATGAAACTTCATCCACTTCAGCAATACTGCTTTCGATAGATGTTACAGCTGATACAGCATGCTGTGTTTCCTGTTGAACACGTTGAACCAGTTGAGAAATCTCATCAGTTGCACTAGACGTTTGGTTTGCGAGAGATTTAACCTCATTCGCAACTACAGCAAAGCCTTTACCTGCATCACCGGCACGTGCAGCTTCAATTGTTGCGTTCAACGCTAATAAATTTGTTTGTTCTGCGATATCTTCGATTAGCCCAACAATTTCTCCGATACGTTGAGAAGATTCATTTAGGCCATCAATTACTTCTTTAGCTTCTCCAGTTTTTTCAACTGCATTTCTAGTCGTTTCGCTGCTGCGCTGTACTTGTGCACCAATTTCACGAATAGAATGGGACATCTCTTCTGTTGCGGATGCGACTGCAGTTGTACTTTGGTTTGCTTCGCGCACGGCATTGCTCGCTGTTTGGGATTGAGTATTTACCGAGTTGGCAATAGAGGAGGTGTGTTCAGCGGTATTTGTCATTTCTTCAGATACGTTATGTAATTCATCTAAAGAACCTGCGATACGTGATTTAAACTCTTCTGTGATGTTTACAAGATTTTTTGTGCGTTGTTCCCCACGCAATGCTGCTTGTTTTTGATCTTCAGCCATTTTGGCGTTGTCAACCATGCTATCCTTAAAGATAGAGACCGTTCCTGCCATATCTCCAAGTTCATTGCTCAGGGAGAGGCCTGGGATTTCAGTTTCAAGTTTACCATTTGAGATTTCACCCATCGCATGAGTTAATCTTTTAATAGGTGCAATTACGGAACGACGAATCAAGAAAATGGTAGCAATACTACTAACCAATATGCCTATAGCAGCAACAATTATAATCAATGTTATTAATTGTTTTCCACTCTCAACCATATCTTCTCTGGCAGAGGTCATTGCTGTTTGGCTTTCATTGATAATGTCTTGTAATACAAGCTCCGCAGCATCAATAATTTTACTGCCGCGTCCATCAGAAATTCGAATTGCTTTCTTTTGTTTCTTTTTATCAATTGCGGCGATTACACGTGTTCTAATTTCGCGATAATCCGCAAGATGCTGATCAAAAAGGGCAATTTTCTCCAATTCAATTTCGTTAGAGACGACTTTTAATTCTTGAAGCTTCGAATCTAATTCGGAATCGAAATCATTAATTTGATCTATGTATTTATCCTTTAACGCTGTTGTGCGCGAAAGGATTAAACTCTTTTCAGCGCGTGACATTAAAAAAAGGAAGGTTGCAATATCTTTACTCAAAATCTCCTTTTTGACTTCCACATCAATAATGCGTGTGGAGTTACTTTGTAGGATGTTTTTTGAATAAATGGATAGAGCTGCGATAGAAACTGCTACTGCGGCCATAAAAAATACGGCGACATAGAATCCTAACGCTATCGATTTTTTCTTTGTAAATTTCACTGGTATTTCCCTGCAAATATATTTTTTTGTTTTGTATGTAATATATCGGCTAATGACATGAAGCTAATATCAATACAAGTTTGATTAGTTTGCATTTTATTTAAATGTCATTTTTCAACTGTATAATAACAGTTGCTCCCATATGGGGAATATAACCACGATTATTATAATCAATGCAATAGTATAGCACATATACTATGAAATAAGTGGATTAAATTATCTGAAGAATAATAGGAGAGAAAATAAGTGGTGGGCCGTACAAGATTCGAACTTGTGACCATTCGATTAAAAGTCGAGTGCTCTACCAGCTGAGCTAACGGCCCGTTGTCACTTATATGTTGAGAACATTCTCAAATAAAAAAAGACCTTGGAGGTCTTTCAGAAGAAGATGGTGGGCCGTACAAGATTCGAACTTGTGACCATTCGATTAAAAGTCGAGTGCTCTACCAGCTGAGCTAACGGCCCGTTCCATTTTCATTGTCGAAACATCTTCGTTGTCGACGCGGCGGAAAATAGGGGTGGTTGCCTGTTTGGTCAATGTCTTTTTTTAATTTTTTTAATTTTTTTTTCAAAAAGATGTAAGAAATTGCCCAATAATAATATTGTTTCATCATATGGCTGGTGATCGGAATTTAATGATTCAATATTGCCTCATTAAATAATGCGATAAATAAAAGATAGATTCTAATCACCTTTAAATTCTTCGACCATTTCTTGAAGACGAGATAAATCTCTTACAACTAGGGTGTTTTTTGATTTTTCAATAAGTTGCTTTTTTGACAGCTCACTAAAAACACGTGCTACTGTTTCTCTTGTGGTACTAACACGGCTTGCTATATCACTATGATTAGGAACAGGATCGATACGAGATTCATTATTTGATATACGGCCGTTTCGTGCCAAACGTAATATTTCCGCATAAACACGGTTGTTTGCCCCAAGAGTACTTAAATCCATTATGCGGTCGACTGAGGTACGAATTATTTTTGACATGCGTTGCATGAGGGTAATTGCAGTATCAGGATGTTTGATAAGTAGATCCTTAAAAGCCGTTTCGGATAAAGTTGCCACTTCTGTTTGGGTGAGGGCTACGACATTCGCTGAGCGTGGCTCGCCATCAAGGGCGGATAACTCACCAAAAAAAGTACCTTCATGTATGTCATCGAATGAAATTTCACGGCCAGAAATTGAATAGTTGACTACTCGAGCAGATCCTTTGGTGATAAAATAAATGTCTCTGGTATCACTTTGACGATCGATGATTTGCTCATTCGCAGCAAATTCCTGCCAACCACATCTTTTATTCCAAGTATCAAGATCTGAATCTGAGAAATTCTTGAATAATGGTATTGTACGTAAAGTCTTAATGTCAGCAGACAACTTAATCTCTCCCCGATTGAGAATGGAATTATTTTAAACAAATGTTTTGTAAAAGTCCCTCAAAAACTTAAGATTCGATCAAGGGAATGCCTAAGAATGTAAAAAAAAGTAACTATTTTGTGTTTAGAGAGGATTTGCTCTTTATTCAATAGCAATGCTTCCATATATAGTCTGATCAACTATCCTTTTTTACTTTCAGGATTAAAGTGGATGTCACAAGATAAAAACACAGATAAAGAACATAAATTTGGCGGTGGTTTTTTTGCGCGTATCCGCGCGTATTTTTTAGCTGGGGTTCTAGTAACTGCGCCGATTGCAATTACTTTTGCAGTTGCTATTTGGTTTATTGAACTTGTTGACAACCAAATCGTGCATTTGATTCCCGATCATCTGAATCCTGACACATATTTGCGTGAAACTCTTGGACTGCAAATTGGTTTGCCTGGATTAGGATTAATTGTCTTATTTGTCGCGATTACATTGATCGGTGCGCTTACTGCAGGCTTGGTGGGGCGTTATATTGTTCATGCTTGGGAAGTGGTCTTGAATAGAATGCCTGTTATCAGTGGCGTTTATTCTGCTTCCAAGCAAATTCTTGAAACTTTACTGAAGAATCAATCTGAAGCATTTCGTCAGGCCGTGTTGGTTGAATATCCGCGTCGTGGTGCATGGACGATCGCTTTTGTGACCGGAAATACACAAGGCGAAGTGAAACAAAAACTTGAAAATGAACAAGTAAGCATCTACGTGCCGACGACACCAAATCCAACATCTGGTTTTTTGTTATTTGTTCCAAAGGAAGATTTAAAACCATTGGACATGCCTGTTGAGGATGCGTTGAAGCTATTGATATCTCTTGGAATTGTTAATCCATCTGATAAGAAGGATAAAATGGCGAAGATCGTGAGGAAATCATTTAAAGGGTAAAACCTAATTTATCCTGAACGTAAATTTCCAACAGCTTGGTCTCTTTCGAATAGATATAAAAGGTTACGTAATTTCTTTCCACGATCGCTAGTTAGTTCTGGATCTCGACTTATGACGATTCTAGCATCATCATAAGCTGCCTGCATCAGGTCGGCATGTTCTGCTAAATCTGCAAGTTTCATTTCTGGTAATCCAGATTGACGTGTGCCAAGAACTTCACCTGCACCGCGTAACTCCAGATCTTTCTCTGCAATGATAAAACCATCTTCTGTTTCACTCATGACAGAGAGACGCTGTTTTGCAGTATCTGTTAATTTATTTGATCGAAGTAAAATACAGGTAGAAGCTTTATCACCACGGCCAATACGCCCACGTAACTGATGCAATTGTGCTAATCCAAAGTGCTGCGCATGATCGATCACCATAACGGTCGCTTCGGGCACGTTTACCCCAACTTCAATCACTGTTGTTGCGACAAGAAGATTGCAATCACCTTCAACAAAGCGCAGCATTGCAGCATCTTTATCTTTTGCTTTCATTTGACCGTGGACTATTGCTACACGTTCTTCACCAAAATGTGCAGATAAATCACGATAACGATCTTCAGCAGCAGGAAGGTCAAGAAGTTCTGATTCTTCTACCAATGGGCAAACCCAATATATTTTTGCACCGTCTTTAATTTTACGTCCTAAGCTATTTATGACTTCACTGAGACGATCCTGACTCACAACGATGGTTTGAATTGGTTGTCTTCCTGGAGGTTTATCGACGAGCCGAGATACATCTAAATCTCCGTAAGCAGACATCATCAATGTTCTTGGAATAGGTGTAGCTGTCATAACCAGCATATCAACTGCAGCTCCTTTAGACGCTAATCCTAATCGTTGATGCACGCCAAACCTATGCTGCTCATCAATCACTGCGAGAGCTAAATCTTTATAAATAACATCATCCTGAAAGAGGGCATGTGTTCCGATCAAGATATCAATTTCGCCAGCTTCAAGTCTTTCAAGAAGCGCTTTGCGTGATTTTCCTTTATCTCTGCCTGTGAGTACAGCAAGTTTAATTCCTGCTTCTTTTGTTAAAGGTTCGAGTGACTCATAATGTTGTCGTGCTAAAATATCTGTTGGTGCCATTAGGGCTGCTTGTTTACCGCATTCAACAATATTTGCCATCGCTAAAAGTGCGACGACGGTTTTTCCAGACCCAACATCTCCTTGTACCAAACGCAACATACGTGAATTTGTGGCCATATCTTCATAAATTTCGTGTAGTGTAGTTTCTTGTGATTTTGTGAGCTGAAAGGGAAGCACATTAATAATTGACTTGCGAAGAAGGCCATTTCCTTTGTATGGAAAGCCTTTCTGACGTTTAGCTTTGGCACGCATGATAGATAATGCAAGTTGATTTGCAAGTAACTCATCAAATGCCAAGCGTTGTCGAATAGGATGTTCTGGCAATAAGCTTACGCTACTACTAGGATTGTGAGCTTGTGACAAAGCCTCATTCCAGCTAGGCCAATCTTGTTTCTTTAAATAGGCCTCGTCTTGCCATTCTTCGAAATTCGGTATTTTTTCAAGCGCTTGATGTGTCGCTTTGAAAACGGTTTTTGCTGTTAAACCTGCTGCAAGAGGATAGATTGGTTCAATCTTCGGTAAGCTATCTGCTTGATCTTCTGGAACGATGAAATCCGGGTGCGACATTTGTAGACGATTTTGATAACGCTCAGTTTTACCACTTATTAATCTTGTTTCACCAATAGGCAGCTGTGCTTCTAAGTATTTTTTATTTCCTTTAAAAAATACCAAGGTTAAAAAACCAGTATCATCTTTACAAATGACTTTATAAGGACGTCGGCGATCGCTAGATGGTTCATGTCCCATCACTTGCACCTTTAAGGTGGCAACTTTACCAGGAATACATTTCTCAATAGTCGGCATATAGGAACGATCAACGATTTCACGCGGTAAATGCCATAATAAATCAATGACATGTGGTCCAGTGAGTTTTTCTAATAACACAGCAATGCGCGGACCGATGCCAGTCAGACTTTCTAATGGTGAAAATAAAGGGAATAATTTTTCAGGTCGCATGATTGTCACGTGTTTATGAATCGTTCTTATATGACTATATAGATGACTCGTCAGAATTTCCAAATCTAAATGGGTTGAACTTCATAAAACAGGATTTACCTATCTTGTCAGGACACGTATACAAAACCACTGGTTTTGTGAGGAGCATAAACATGACTGAAGCTGTTGGATCCGAAATGGATGCGCATGAAAAACGTTTAAAAAAATTGGAATTCCGATCTCAACATCGCGGCATAAAAGAACTAGATATCCTTGTTGGTGGTTTTGCTCGTAAACATCTGAGAGAATTAAGTACTGAAGACTTGTACGAGTTTGAATGTTTAATGACGGTACCGGATCAAACTTTCTATTCAATTTTACGCGGTGATGTTGAAGCGCCTGAACATGTGAAGTCTGATCTTCTAGATAAATTAATCGCCTATACAGCGGAACAGGGTAATTAAACTCTCAAGAATTTGAAGGTAATACAGCGTTATGGAACTGCTGAAAGCAAAATTAACGGCACCAGGTTTAACTACAATATGTAACACACCAGATGGTGTGGATGCCTTAATTTTGGCAGAGGCAATTGGTAAGTCAGAAGAACCGATTATTTATATTGTTCGTGATGATAGTCATGCTGCTCGATTAACACAGCTCGTTTCTTTTATGCGTCCGGGCGTAAAGATTCTTAGTTTAGCAGCATGGGATTGTTTGCCTTATGACCGTGTTTCTCCAAATTCAGATGTTGTTGCTTCACGGTTGAGTACTTTATGTAAGTTAGCACATAAAGGTGAGGGCGTTGTTGACCTTTTACTTGTTACTGTAAATGCAGCCTTGCAACGTGTCTTGCCAAAGAAGTTGCTTGAAGCTGCTTCGCTATCGGCAAAAGTTAATCAGCCATTACCTCATGATAAGCTTTTTTCTTATCTTGAACAGAATGGATATCAGCGTACAGGTACTGTGAGAGAGCCGGGTGAATATGCTGTTCGTGGTGGTATTATTGATCTATTTCCTGCCGGGTATGAAAATCCGGTAAGGCTTGATTTCTTTGATGAAGATCTAGAAACCATTCGAAGTTTTGATGCGGTTAGTCAAAGAACCATTGGTGAAAAGCAAGAGTTAGATTTAATTCCTGTAAGTGAAGTACTTCTGCATGATGAAAGCGTAGCTTTATTCAGAAAACGCTATAGGGAAAGCTTTGGCGCAAATACGGAAAATGATCCATTATATGAAGCGATAAGTGCAGGACGCCGGTATGCTGGTATGGAGCATTGGCTTCCGTTTTTTCATACAGAATTAGAAACTATTTTGGACTACTTGCCTGCATCTCCTATTTTGATGGATGATCATGTTCAAGAAGCATTATCTGCGAGATGGGAAGCGGTTCTTGATTATTTTGAAGCACGCCAACATATGTTGGAATCTCACGCAAAAAATAAATCCTTACAGGCAGGTGAAGGCGCCGTATATAAACCTATAGCGGTTGATAGTTTATTTGTGATGCAAGAAGAATGGGCTAAACGTCTCGACTTGCGTCCAGTTTGTGAACTTACCAGCTTCTCTATGCCTGATGATTTAGGCGGGAAAGTTGTGTTGGACGCTGAAGGAAAACGCGTAACTGACTTTGCATCTGCACGAAATAATCCAGATCAAAACGTGTTTGACGCGGTGACGCAACGATTACAGGATCATAAAAAGAAAATAGTTTTGATTTCTGCATATACAGAAGGTTCAAAGGAACGGCTATCTGCCTTACTAAAGGATCATGGTCTAGCAGGTTTACCTACAATTTCGAACTGGGCAGAAGCCAAAGGATTAGCATCTGGGCAAGTTGGACTGATTGTTGCTGAGCTTGATCGCGGTTTTCAATATAGTAATGTTATTGTTTACACCGAACAGGATATCCTTGGTGAGCGTTTATCGCGTCCACCCAAGCGTAAGAAACGACGCGGGGAAGAATTTATTACCGAGGCGTCTGCACTAGAGGTAAGTGATCTGGTTGTCCATGTGGAGCATGGCATTGGCCGATATGACGGATTGGAAACTGTGAATGTGGAGGGAGCTCCGCATGATTGTGTCCGATTGATCTATGCCGGGGATGATAAACTCTTTGTACCCGTGGAAAATATTGAAGTTTTATCACGATTTGGATCGGAAGATGCTGCGGCACAGTTGGATAAGCTTGGTGGTGTCGCTTGGCAAGCACGTAAAGCTAAAATTAAAGAACGTATTAAGATTATTGCCGATAAGCTTCTCAAAGTGGCAGCGGAACGTATGTTACGTAAGGGAGAGCGTGTGGCACCTCCTGAGGGGGCGTATGATGAATTTTGTGCACGCTTCCCCTATTCAGAAACAGATGATCAAGCCCGTGCAATTGGCGAGGTGATTGAGGATATGGGATCAGGACGTCCCATGGATCGGCTGGTTTGTGGTGATGTTGGTTTCGGTAAGACAGAAGTTGCCTTACGTGCAGCTTTTATTTCTGCCTTAAGTGGTCAGCAAGTAGCCGTAGTTGTACCGACAACTATTCTTGCACGCCAACATTTTAAAAACTTCGAAAGCCGTTTTTCTGGTTTACCTGTTCAGGTACGTCAGTTATCGCGTCTGGTAACAACAAAGGATGCAAATGATACCAAGAAGGGATTAGCAGACGGCACTGTTGATATTGTGATTGGTACGCATGCACTGTTGAGTAAGAATACAAGTTTCAAGAATCTTGGCCTTGTAATCATCGATGAAGAGCAGCATTTTGGGGTGACACAGAAAGAGCGGTTAAAGGAGTTCCGTGCAAATGTGCATGTGTTAACGCTGACGGCGACACCAATTCCGCGTACTTTGCAAATGGCATTATCTGGGGTGCGTGAAATGAGTATCATCGCAACCCCACCTGTGGACCGTTTGGCGGTACGAACTTTCGTCACACCTTATGATTCCGTTGTTTTAAAAGAGGCTATTTATCGCGAACATTTCCGTGGCGGGCAGGTGTATTATGTTTGCCCTAGAATCAAAGACTTACATCAAGTTCATAAACAATTGACTGAGCTTGTGCCAGATCTAAAAATTGCCGTTGCTCATGGACAATTGAATCCATCAGACCTTGAAGACGTAATGAGTGATTTTACGGATGGGAAATACGATATTTTACTTGCTACGAATATTGTGGAAAGCGGATTGGATATTGCGACAGCAAATACTATGATCCTTCATCGATCTGATATGTTTGGTCTAGCACAATTGTATCAATTACGTGGTCGGATTGGGCGATCCAAGATACGTGCTTATTGTTATCTGACTTTACCCACGGACAAGATTATTAGTTCCACGGCACGCAAACGCTTAGAAGTGATGCAAACCTTGGATAGTTTGGGCGCAGGTTTCTCTCTTGCAAGCCATGACATGGATATTCGCGGGGCAGGGAACCTGCTTGGGGATGAGCAATCTGGACATGTGAAAGAAGTTGGCGTGGAGTTATACCAAAGGATGCTTGAGGAAGCTGTGGCAGCCGCACGTGAAGATTTCAAGGAAGAATATGAGGAAACCTGGTCGCCAGTTATAAATCTTGGTTCCGCAGTACTTATACCTGAAAATTATGTGCAGGATCTTTCCGTTCGTCTAGGGCTCTATCGTCGATTGTCAGATTTATCTAATCGTAAGGAATTAAACGCTTTTGCCGTGGAAATGGCAGATCGGTTTGGCCCGTTACCTCAAGAAGTGAAAAACTTGATTGAAGTCGTGACAATTAAGTTACTATGTAAGAAAGCTGGCATTGAAAAAATGGACGCAGGACCAAAAGGGGCTGTTGTAACATTCAGAAATAATGAATTTGCCAATCCAACTGGTCTAATTGGTTTTATGCAGCAACAGATGGGCACGGTAAAGTTACGACCGGATCAGAAACTTGTTGTTATGCGTCCTTGGGAAGACGCAGAAAAACGTATGTCTGGTGCAATGAAATTTGCAGATAAATTAGCGCGTATAGCTTTGGCTGCCCAAAAAGCAGCCTGAGGCTATTGGCTTTCGATTTCTGACGCAGCTTGCAGAGCCAGATCGAACACTGGTTCAAATGCAGAGGGCTCTTGTGCGCCGGACAGAGCATACTGACCATTTACGATAAAGAATGGGACACCTGATATACCAAGACGCCTAGCTGTTGTATCTTCTTCCTCTATGTCGGATTTAAAGATTTCGGTATCAAGAAACTCAGTAACATCAGTCCCATTCATGCCTACCGCTGACGCGATTTCAATAAGTGTTTCTTTATCGCCTATATCTTTGCCATTCATAAAATAAGCTTGGAAAAGTTCTTCTTTTAAGTCAAAAGCAATCTGCGCATTCTGACTTTGTGCAAACCGAATAAGACGATGGGCTTTCACTGTATTCGGTGTCCGCTTGATTTCATCAAATTTGAAATCAATGCCTTCAGTTTCACCTGTGGTTTTTATATGCCCGTAAACCTGTGCTGCACCTCCAGGGCCCCCAAACTTATTTTCAAGATACGTTTTGCGATCCATGCCTAGTTCCGGCATAGAAGGGTTGAGTTGAAAGGCACGCCAACGAATCTCTATATTCAAATCTGGGCGGTTTGCTAAGGCTTTTTCTAATCGCTTTTTACCGATATAGCACCATGGGCAGATCGGGTCAGAAAAGATGTCAATTTCGATTTTCATAAACTTAAATCCATCGTTATTTGAATATAAGTATAGGTAGGGTGTTAAGGCATTCCAAGGGGGGGGACTAGAAAATTGAATTATGCGTCCGTTTAAGGAAGGTCTCAGCATCATCTCCAGATGCAAGTCCGCATACACCTAGGTCGACCCAAACATTGATAGCTTCCATGATTTCATCCGTCAGGCGAAATTCAGAATGATGCAGAATTCCAGTAATTCTATTAGCAACCATGGATGCAAGCTTTTCTGATGTATCCGGTAATAAGACTGCAAATTCATAGGGACCTACACGAGCAGTCATATCTTCTATACGCAACAATCCCTGAATCCAATCCGCCATTTGTTGTAAAAGCATATCACAGGCTTCTTGACCAAAACGTTGAAGTACATCTGGCGCATTTCTGATCGCAAATATCGCCATAGATAGATTGCTACTACGTTGTTTGTAATCATCAATTTGGCGTGTCAGATGGTTAATAAAAAAATCTTTGGAATATACACCATTTAGACTATCCGTCGTGGCATCTGTTTGAGTTGCTATCATAGGATCTCGCATACTCCATTTCATCCGTTGCCCTTTGACCAGCATTTTACAATGTGTTGCAACTAAATTTAAATCTTGGCAATCTTCGATAACATTTGTTGCACCTGCGCGATATCCGGCATCAACGTTTAAAAGCATGCCTGTTTTCGTTAATATAATTACCGGCATATTAAATTGGCGAGGATTGTTCCGAAGATGACTGCTTAGATAGAGTGCTTGGTCGGCAGCCTGTTCATTTGTAATTGAAATGATACATGCATCGAATCTCTCTGCGTCCAATCTATCAGCAGCGCGATAAAAATCGTTCTCGCAATCGATGGCGAGGTCCATAGATACAAGTTCTTTTTTTAACTCTTCGACATTATCGCCTTCAGACCCAATTATGAGAACCTGACTTTTTTTATCTGCAAAACGATCATGCGTCCAAGGGTCGATGAACACGTCAAAATCACTTGCAGTATGAACTCTACGTTCTAATTCATGTTGCATAGTAGAAAGTCTGGTTAGCAAACTAATTCTGCGAGTTAACAGATTATCACTAGGGACGCCTTCCAACATATCCTGTACTTCAGCTTCAATAGCCTCCAATCTATCCTCTTTGGAAGATGAAGCGTTAAACAGTAGAGTTGGAAGAGGGCGCGGTGCTGTTAATTCTTTTATCTGTTTTGCTGCATTTGCTTGCTTGATATCATCGAATTGTCCCAAAAGCACAGCATCCGGGCAATTTTGTGCAACTTGCATTGAAAATTCAGAAAACTGGGATGATTTGATTACGTCATATCCATCAGAAGCAAGTTTAGCAGAAAGACGAAGAATTGCTGTTTCATCTTTGTCGCCGATTAGCACTTGTGCCTTGCTTGTCATATTACACCCCTTAAGCTCAATATAATATAAGCTTAATAATATCAAAAAATTCAATTTTTATTGTATCTTTTTTGATCTTTCCGGCAATAAAATTCGTGTTTATCTAAGTTGAATTACATATAAAATTCAACTTATTATATACTATGGAAAATGTATTTATAGGCATGGTAAATATAAGCTTTGGGTGGACTATTGAGAAAATTCTGCTTATTAAGATTTCTAAATCATGAAAATATTCTTGGGAGTCAATTATGATATTCGATCATCGCACATATACAGTTCATCCACATCGCTTCGGAGAGTTCCTGAAAATCTATGAAGAATTGGGTTTTGAAGTGCAAACCAAGCATTTAGGTAATTTGGTTGGATGGTATACTTCCATGGATATTGGTGAATTACATCAGGTTGTACATATTTGGGCATATAAAGATTTACAGGACCGTGCTGAAAAACGTGCGAAGCTGGCCGCAGACCCTGCATGGGGCAAATATCTAGCAGCAGGATTGCCTTGTCTGCAAAAGATGGAAAATAAAATTTTGTCCGCTGCACCTTTTTACAAACCGGATTTTGAATTGAAAGATTAACGAATCTCTCACTTCAGGTCCATGAAAATGGGTGACACATATTGGTTGTTTCGCCCATATTTCTTTATGAAATTATCATTTACTGCATAAAGTAAGTGAAAAATCACGTGCAATACTTGCTTTTTCTGGTGAATTGTCGCATATGATGCGGCGAAATCATGGGAATCAATGCCGAAGTCATTCGATTTCAGGTTTTTTCTAATTTAATTTATTGAACGAAAAGAAGACTTTTCTCTATGGCTAAAGAAGATCTGATTGAGTTTCAGGGCACTGTCACTGAAAAATTACCTAACGCTATGTTCCGTGTAGAACTGGATAACGGACATGAAATTATTGCGCATACAGCAGGTAAAATGCGTAAATTTCGTATTCGCGTGATGGTTGGTGATAAAGTAGATGTTGAAATGACACCTTATGACCTGACCAAAGGCCGTATTATTTTCCGTCATAAATAATTTTATATGAAACGTACCTCACAGAAATGAGAGGTATATGTTTTTTGTTAGCGACTGATCATCTGATTGGTCGCTTTTCGCGTTTGATATCAAGGGATTGCTTGATAAAGTCCTGTTAACATCTTTGTTATTTTCATTTGAGTGAAAAATTGTTCATAACTTAATCATCAAACACGGGGTTGTTTTTTAGTGTTAACAAAACTGGTGTTTCTTGGTTAAGATGAAATTTAAACATTTGAAGAAAGGGAGTTTCCCCATGGATAAGTCTAAACGCGTTGCAATGTTGTCTGTAGCTGCTGCTTTCGCAGGTGCTGTTTCTACAGCTGCTATTATTGGTGCTCCAACAGAAGCACATGCTGGTAAAGTAAAATGCTATGGTATCGCAAAAGCTGGCGAAAATGATTGCGCTAACAAAGCTGGTACACATTCTTGTGCTGGTCAATCTACAGTTGATTTCGATGGTGGCGAATGGAAAGTAGCTGCATCTGATTCCGCTTGTTCTGAAATGGGTGGCAAGTTAGAGCCATTTGACGGCGTTAACCCTGTTAAATCCTAAGGATGAATGTTCATTACGACTGTGAAAATAAACCTCTTTAAGGTATTTACACATGGGGCAAGGTAATTCATCCTTTAACTTTCAACGTGAGCTGATCCCTGCAAAGGCAGGGGTCGGTTTGCGTACCCAACATATGGCACATTTCGCCTTAGGTGCTGCCGATATTTCTTGGGTTGAGGTTCACGCAGAAAATTATTTCTGTGATGGAGGGCCTCGGCTTGACGCATTATTTGCGACTAGAGAACATTATCCTGTCAGCGTGCATGGAGTGGGACTATCTCTTGGTACTGCTGAAGGTGTCTCAAAAACGCATCTCAAAAAACTCAAAAAACTATGCGATACCATAAAACCGGGATTGATATCGGAACATCTGTCCTGGAGTGTTTCTGGCGGGGCATATTTAAATGATTTACTGCCTTTACCATTGAATGAAGAGAGTTTTAACGTTTTTGTAAATAATATTAATGAGACGCAAAGTTATCTTGAAAAACAAATTCTTGTTGAAAATCCTTCAATTTATTTATCAACAAATGGTGATGAAATTTCTGAACCTGAATTTCTGAATGCATTAGCTGAGGAAACGGGATGTGGAATTTTATTAGATGTGAATAATATATATGTATCGGCGCAAAATACCGGATCATCAGTTGAAGAATATCTAGAGACTATTAGCTTTTCTAACGTCCAAGAGATTCATGTTGCTGGTCATAGTCCAGAAATTATTAATGGAGAAACTATTTTAATTGATACGCATGGCGATGTTGTTTGCGATGCGGTTTGGGACATTCTGAAAAATGTTATCTCTAAATTGGGTGTTATTCCTGTATTGATGGAATGGGATACTGATATCCCAGCCGTTGATAGATTATTGGAAGAGGCGCAAAAAGCTCAAAAGATATTGGATGAATATGGAGCTTTATCAGATGTTGCGTGAGTTTCAATCCGGTTTCAAAACGGCGGTTCTGGAAAATCAACCTTCGTCAATGTCTGAGTTTCTTCAGGACGAGGCACATGTGGCGCGTATGTCCATTTATAGAAACAATATCTTTGTTTCACTCATGAATGTATTAATCGCAGCCTTTCCAAAAACATCAAAACTTGTAGGCGCAGATAACTTTCAAGTTCTTGCAAAGAAGTTCGTTGAAAAACGTCCGCCTGATGAAGCGCAACTTTCCGATTATGGCTCAAAGTTTCCAGATTTTTTAACCTCATGGGAGCAAGTGGTTGCAGATATTCCTTATTTACCGGATTTAGCACGTTTGGACTGGGGATATCAGGAAGTATATTTCGCACGAAATTATGATCCAATAGATCCTTCCTTATTTGCGCAAATGTCACCAGAAAATCTTTTTGAGACGAAATTAGATATTGGTCCGTCTGTGAGATTGTTAAAAAGCGACTATCCAGTCGCACATTTTTATGAAATGGATGACTTTGGAATTGAACAGTTATCACCTGAAGTAGAATACATAATGGTATATAGACTTGGTGATACAGAACAAATTATGACAGATCGGTTAAGTGAAGCCGATTTTCATTTTCTTGAAAAATTGAAAGCGGGTTTTAGTTTGGGAGATACGTTCCTTGATATTATCGAGGAAGATCCACTTTTCGATTTACAAGCTTCATTAACACAGTTTCTTCACAAATCTGTGTTTATGAAATTAGGGGATAAATAGGGTAAAATAAGCTTGAAATAGAATAGGAGCCTCGTTTATGAGCGGGAATATCATCGAATTAATAAAAGGACCTACCATGAAAATCAGACAGCTTTTAAGCTGTTATGGTAGTCCTTTGATTGACTTAATTATTCGCCTTTGGATCGCGCGAATTTTCTTTAATTCTGGCCTGACAAAAATAAATGATTGGGAAAATACAGTTTTCCTATTTGAGTTTGAATATGCTGTGCCAATCCTTCCTCCGGAAATTGCTGCATTTTTCGCAACTGTTTTTGAGTTAGGCATGCCTATCTTATTGGTTTTTGGTTTGTTTACGCGTCTTTCGGCAATACCTTTGTTGGCAATGTCTCTGGTTATTCAGTTTGTGTTAGGTGCAAATAGCGCTGCCTATGACAATATTGAGCATTATTACTGGATGATCTTGTTACTTGTTATCATTATCAAGGGCCCGGGAATGATTTCTTTAGATCGGTTGATTTGCAAGAAATTCTGTGGCGGCGAAAAATAATAGACGTCAAGCGATATGATCGGTTGAAAGCCGCTAGGCAAATGCATAAACTCTCCCGCAAACGGGGTAAGTTATAAAAAGCTGTCAAACTCTGGCAGCTTTTTTTATTTCGTATGAAATAAAGTTTTTAAATAGGGTTTGAGAATGTCAGAGAATAATGTTTTGGAACTGCAACAAGTTGCGCGTCATTACAATACAGGCGATGGTGATAAACTTGAAGTTCTAAAAGATATAAATCTCACGGTTGGGAGAGGGGAGCTTGTTGCACTTGTTGCCCCTAGTGGAACTGGTAAATCAACCCTGCTACATGTCGCCGGACTTCTAGAACGTCCTGATGGTGGGGATGTTAAATTAAACGGTATTAACTGTAACAATCTAAATGATAGAAAGCGTACTTTATTGCGTCGTTCTGATGTTGGGTTTGTGTATCAATTTCATCATCTTTTACCCGAATTTACAGCGTTAGAGAACGTGGTGATGCCGCAATTGATTGCAGGTATTTCCAAGAATGAAGCAAAGCGTAAGGCAATGGAGTTATTGGAGAAGGTTGGACTTTCAGATCGCGTTGATCATAGGCCTGCCAAATTGTCGGGAGGGGAGCAGCAACGTGTTGCAATCGCACGTGCAATTGCCAATTCTCCGTCTTTGTTATTAGCAGATGAACCAACAGGTAATCTTGATCCGGAAACTGCAGATATTGTCTTTAATTTATTTATCGATTTGGTACGTGATCAGGGCCTTTCGGCTTTGATTGCAACTCATAACCATGAACTTGCTCAACGCATGGACCGGATGATGGTTCTAGGCAATGGCAAGATTAATTAATCAAAAACTGACTTTTCTTATTTAACGTGATATCAAAATAATTATGAGCTGCGCCGACTTCGTACATCTTCGTTTACATTCTGCCTATTCCTTGGCGGAAGGGGCTATTCGCGTCAAAGATCTTGTATCTATGGCTGCGGATGCCGATATGCCAGCTGTGGCGATTACTGACACGAATAATGTTTTTGGTAGTTTGGAGTTTTCCCAAGCGGCCACAGGCAAAGGTGTGCAGCCTATTATTGGTGCACAGATTGGGTTGCGCAGACCTATTTTAGAGCCACAAAAAAATCCTATCACGCCACCGCCGGATCAATTAGTTCTCTTAGCTCAAAATTATGACGGTTATATGAATTTGATGGATCTGTTAAGTCGTGCCTTTATGACGACTGATGGTGGCGAAGAGCCTCAAA
The DNA here is from genome assembly GCF_965219885.1 of Curvivirga sp. NCBI lineage: Bacteria > Pseudomonadati > Pseudomonadota > Alphaproteobacteria > Rhodospirillales > Aestuariispiraceae > Curvivirga > Curvivirga sp. The sequence goes on along the minus strand of NZ_CBDCOT010000008.1, from coordinate 171,794 downwards.
TCCGTTGGGAAGATATTGAAGAAATCAACGCAGGCTTGATCTGTTTGACTGGGGGATTACATGGTCCAGTCGGTCGTTTATTACATGAAGAGCAAGAGGATGCAGCTAAAGACAATCTAGCTCGGTTATTTGGTATTTTCGGTGATCGTCTTTACGTGGAAATTCAGCGCCACGGTCTAGTGGCTGAAGATGCTATTGAAGATAAATTAATCGATTTCGCTTATGAAATGGATATCCCTCTTGTCGCCACAAATGAATGTTATTATGCAAAAGCTGACATGTATGAGGCGCATGACGCATTGATTTGTATCGCAGCTGGCGCCTATGTGATGGAAACAGATCGTCGTCGTCTCACAGATCAGCATTATTTTAAATCTGCCGCTGAAATGCGTGAATTGTTTGCAGATCTGCCAGAAGCAATCGATAACACACTCATTATCGCCAAACGCTGTGCTATTTGTGTTGAAGGTATTGATCCGCTTTTACCTCAATATACAAAACTAGATGGTCGTACATCAGAGGAAGCTTTACGCGATTTGTCGCGTGATGGACTTCAGGTACGTTTGGATAATGAAGTCTTCAAAGATGGAATGTCTGACGCGGAAAAAGAAGAAACCGCTAAAGAGTATTGGGATCGCCTTGAATTTGAATTGAGTATTATCAACCAGATGGGGTTCCCAGGGTATTTCCTGATCGTAGCGGACTTTATTCAATGGGCGAAAGACCATGATATCCCTGTTGGACCGGGCCGTGGTTCTGGTGCGGGTTCTGTCGTCGCCTGGGCTTTGACGGTAACGGATCTTGATCCATTGCGTTATAGTTTGCTTTTCGAACGTTTCCTTAATCCTGAACGTGTATCCATGCCCGACTTCGATATTGACTTCTGTCAGGATCGCCGAGAAGAGGTGATCCAGTATGTACAGAAAGAATATGGACGTGATCGTGTGGCACAGATTATTACCTTTGGTAAGCTGCAAGCGAAAGCGGTAGTGCGTGATGTTGGGCGCGTATTACAAATGCCTTACGGTCAAGTTGATCGCATTTCCAAGCTTATCCCCGCCAATCCTGCCAACCCTATGTCTCTGCCAGAAGCTTTGGAATCAGAAGAAGCGCTTCGTAACGAACGCGATAGTGATCCAGCAGTTGAAAGATTATTGGAAATTGGTATTCAGCTTGAAGGATTATTCCGGCATGCTTCAACCCACGCCGCAGGGGTTGTAATTGGTGATCGACCACTTCATGAGTTGGTTGCGCTTTACCGCGACCCGCGATCCGATATGCCTGTTACTCAATTCAACATGAAGTTTGTGGAACAAGCTGGTCTTGTGAAATTTGACTTCTTAGGATTGAAAACACTCACAGTTATTTCAACTGCAATTAAGTTGATTGAGAAGAACCCGTGCGGTGTCGGAACTATTGATATCTCAAAGATTTCACTTGAGGACCCTGTAACTTACGACATGTTATGTCGCGCTGATTCCACAGGCGTATTCCAGTTGGAGAGTAGCGGTATGCGGAGCGTACTTCGCGATCTGAAACCCGATAGATTGGAAGATTTGATTGCTGTTGTGGCCTTGTATCGTCCGGGACCAATGGAGAATATTCCAACTTATATTGAGCGTAAACATGGTCGTGAAGTCCCGGTATATCCACATGAGAAACTTGAACCGGTACTAGAAGAAACCTTTGGTATTCCAATCTATCAGGAACAAGTGATGCAGATGGCACAGGTTCTTGCTGGCTATACACTTGGTGGTGCGGATTTATTACGTCGTGCGATGGGTAAGAAAATCCAGGCAGAGATGGACAAGCAACGCCAGATTTTTGTTGAAGGTTCAAAAGAAAACTCTGATGTTGAGGCTGATCAAGCCAATAAAATCTTTGATATGATTAATGCGTTTGCGGGATATGGTTTCAACAAATCCCATGCGGCTGCTTATGCGCTTGTTGCATATCAAACAGCCTGGCTAAAAGCGAATTATCAGGTTGAATTTTTAGCCGCGTCCATGACGCTTGATAAAACCAATACAGATAAGTTAGCGATCTTTAAGGCAGAGTTAGAGACGCAAAAGATCGATATCTTGCCTCCGGACGTAAATATGTCTGAGGTTGATTTTTCTGTTGAATATGATGAAGAGGGGGAAGGATCTCTTCGTTATGCGCTTGCTGCAATTAAATCTGTTGGTGAGGCGGCAATGGAGGCCGTAGTTAGTGAACGTAAGGCTAACGGCAAATTCAAAAATATGTATGATTTTGTTGAGCGTGTTGACTATAAATCAATCAATAAACGTGTGATGGAAAATTTAATAAAATCAGGTGCTTTTGATAGTTTAGTTAATAATCGACGCGAAGCTTTTGATAGCATTGAAATTCTCACTCGTCATGGTCAATCTGTTCAGGAAGAGAAGGCTTCAGACCAAGTAAGTTTATTTGGCGGCGGTGGCGTTGAAACAGAGAAACCACGTATGAAACGTGTGCCGGAATGGAATACGACAGAAAAGCTTGAAAACGAACGCACAGCAATTGGTTTTTATCTCTCTGATCATCCATTAAATGCTTATAAAGAGCTTTGTGGGAAGCTCGGTGTTGTGAAATGGACAGATGTCCAGGCAGGTAATATTCGTATTTCAAAAGGTGTTCGTCTGACAGGTATCGTGGGTGCGAAACGTATAATGACCACATCCAAAGGCTCGAAAATGGCCTTTGTTTCGGTATCGGATGCAAGTGGTTCTTATGAAGTTACACTTTTCCAAGAAGTTTTAATGGCGTCTCGCGAGCTTTTGGATTCGGGATCTCCGCTATTGTTCACTGTTGAGGTTCAAAAGCGAGGGGAAGGTGAAGACGCTGAACTGCGTCTGACCGCTCAAGGTGTCTCATCGTTGGAAGATGCCGCTGCTAATGCCGCACGTGGTATGAAGATATTCATTATGGATGATAGCCCGTTAGATAATCTGGCAAAAATCTTTGCGCAGCATGGCAAACCAGGGCGAGGGCGCGTTGAGTTTAATCTTATCTATCCGGATGGTCGCGAGATTGAAATGGAAGATACTAAAACCTATCAAATTGACGGCAAATTCAGGCAGGCTGTTAAATCTGTTAGTGGCGTTACGGATGTTCAGGATTTGTAATTATCTTATCTAACTAAGAAATTGTAGAAAATATCCTGAAACCCCTTGCAAAAGCGGACTAAAAGGCGTATAAGCCGCGCCATCACACACGCGAAACCTGCGGGTGTCCTTTTGTTGTGCCAAAATAGTTGGTGATATCAGCAATGGGAACTACTCGATCCGGTGTCATTTAATTGATGCGAGTTTCGTGGAGGTTTAACCGGTAAAGACAAGGGAAAATATTATGTCCGCACCTACATTTACAATGCGTCAGCTTTTGGAAGCTGGTGTTCACTTCGGTCACAGCACACGTCGCTGGAACCCAAAAATGAAACCATTCTTGTTTGGCGCTCGTAACGGCGTTCACATCATCGATCTAGAACAAACAGTTCCATTGTTGAACCAAGCTCTTGAAGCTGTTCGCAACGTTGCTGCTGGCGGTGGTCGTGTGTTGTTCGTTGGTACAAAACGTCAAGCACAATCCATCATGGCTGATGCTGCTGGTCGTTGTGGTCAATACTACGTAAACCATCGTTGGTTGGGTGGTATGATGACAAACTGGAAAACTGTTTCCAATTCCATCAAACGCTTGAAAGACTTGGACGAAAAGTTGTCTGACGAAAGCTTGGTAATCACCAAGAAAGAACGTCTTACAATGGAACGTCAACGTAACAAACTTGAACTGTCTTTGGGCGGTATTAAGGAAATGGGTAACTTGCCAGACATTTTGTTTGTTGTTGATACAAACAAAGAGCAAATTGCAATTCAAGAAGCGAACACATTGGGTATTCCAGTTGTTGCTATTCTTGATTCTAACTCTACACCTGAAGGCGTTGATTTCCCAATTCCAGGTAACGATGATGCGATGCGTGCAATCAACTTGTACTCTGACTTAATTGTTGGTTCTGTACTTGCTGGTTTGCAACAATCCATGACGGACGCCGGCGAAGACGTTGGTGAAGCTGTTGAGCCTGTTGCTGAAGAGCTACCTGCTGAAGAAGCTACAGAAGCTGCTGCTTCCTAATCGGATTTTTCCGAAATTAATTGACAGGGGCGGCATTTATAATAAATGTCGCCCACTGTCATATTTATGAAATCAAGGACAGGTATTTCACGTCTTTGATTAAAAGTTACTACAGTAAAATCTAAAGGATTTTAAAAATGGCTATTACTGCTGCATTGGTTAAAGAGCTGCGCGACAAATCTGGCGCAGGTATGATGGACTGCAAAAAAGCTTTGTCTGAGACAGACGGTGATATTGACGCTGCTGTTGATTGGTTGCGTACAAAAGGTTTGTCCAAAGCTGCTAAAAAATCTGGTCGTGTTGCGGCTGAAGGTCTTGTTGCTGTTGTTTCTGCCGGCACAAAAGGTGCTGTTGTAGAAATCAACGCTGAGACAGACTTCGTATCCCGTAACGAAACATTCCAAGGTTTCGTTGAGGAAGTTGCGAAAATCGCTCTAGATAAAGATGCGGATCAAGAAGCTATCATGGCTGCTGATTATCCAGGTGCTGGTCGTTCTGTTCAAGATCAATTGACAGACAATATTGCGACAATCGGTGAGAACCAATCTTTCCGCCGTGCAAAAGTATTGTCCGTATCTAACGGTGTTGTGTCTTCTTATGTTCACTCCGCTTTGAAGCCCGGCTTGGGCAAAATCGGTGTGTTGGTTGCATTAGAATCTGATGCTGATGCTGCTGTTTTAGAAGGTTTAGGTAAGCAAATTGCAATGCATGTTGCTGCTGCACGCCCTGACTTCTTGGGCAAAGACGATGTTGATCCAGAAGTTTTGGATCGTGAGCGTCAAGTACAAATCGAAACAGCGCGTGAATCTGGTAAGCCAGAAAACATCATTGAGAAAATGGTCGAAGGCCGTATTCGTAAATATTACGAAGAGATTTGCTTGGTTGAGCAAACATTCGTTATGGATACAGATAAAAAAGTTGGTCAAGTTGTTGCTGATGCTGCAAAAGATGCAGGTACAGACATCAAATTGACAGGCTTTGCTCGTTTCGAATTGGGCGACGGTATCGAAAAGAAAGAAGACGACTTCGCTGCTGAAGTTGCGGCAATGGCTGGTTAATCTGCCCTTTGCGACTGGATTTGCAATAATTCCAAGTCTTGGGAATTGAGTACTAAAGACTAAAAAAGATTGTAAGCAATGCGGTCGCTACCTATAAAGGTAGCGGCCTTTTGTTTGCCCGATTGTAAGATTAAGATAAGATTTTCCATTGTCAGGAGCATGTAGACATGAGTAACGAGGCATCCGACCTAAAATACAAACGCGTTTTATTAAAAATTTCGGGGGAAGCCCTGATGGGAAGCCGCGATTTTGGTCTGGACCCAGAAACAATCAGTCGTGTGGCCGCAGAAGTAAAAGAAGCGCGCGATAAAGGGACTGAAATCTGCCTTGTTATTGGCGGGGGTAATATTTTCCGGGGTATTTCCGGTGCTGCACAAGGTATGGAGCGCACGACCGCCGATTATATGGGGATGCTAGCCACAGTGATGAATGCATTGGCGATGCAGGGCGCATTGGAAGAATTGGGTGTTTATACGCGTGTTATGTCAGCGATCCCAATGCAAACAGTTTGCGAACCATATATTCGTCGTCGTGCTGTGCGCCATATGGAAAAGGGACGAGTTGTGATCTTTGCGGCTGGTACTGGCAACCCGTTTTTTACAACCGATACCGCCGCAGCGCTTCGTGCATCAGAAATGGATTGTGATGCGATGATCAAAGGCACCAAAGTTGATGGTGTCTATGACAGTGATCCGGTGAAAAACCCTGATGCAAAACGGTATGATACATTATCTTACCGTCGTGTTCTGACCGATGATTTAAAGGTTATGGATGCATCTGCCATCACCTTGAGTCGCGATAATCAAATTCCGATCCTTGTTTTCTCTATTCATAAGCAAGGTGAATTCGCGCGCGTAATGCAAGGTGATGGCACATTCACCGTTGTAGAAGGTGATTAAGAAGTTTCTTATTGAAAAAATTGGTCCGAATCCGGTTAAAAGAATACAGAATATGTGAGCCTTATTACGAAGGGGCATTAGGAGAGAACAGATGACTGTCGATGTAAATGATTTAAAACGCCGTATGGATGGCGCTGTGGAAGCTTTAAAAACTGAATTTGCAGGCCTACGTACAGGTCGAGCCTCTGCAAACTTATTGGATCCAATTCAAGTTGACGCATATGGTAGCATGATGCCTTTAAACCAATGTGCTGCTGTTTCTGTTCCTGAAGCACGTATGCTTTCGGTTACCGTTTGGGACGGTTCGGTTATCAAAGCAGTTGAGAAGGCTATTCGCGAATCTGATTTGGGTCTAAACCCGATGACTGAAGGCAATGTAATTCGTATTCCTATTCCAGAACTTAATGAAGAACGTCGTGGTGAGTTGGTTAAAGTTGCAGGTAAATATGCTGAACAAGCACGTATAGCTATTCGTAACGTACGTCGTGATGGTATGGATGAAGCTAAAAAAGCAGAAAAAGATGGTGATATCAGTGAGGATGACTCTCGTCGTCTATCTGACCAGATTCAAAAAGTAACTGATGAGCACGTAAAATCTGTTGATGACATGCTTGTAGCTAAAGAAAAAGATATTATGCAAATTTAATAATTTGCCTCTTTTAGGTTTAGTTATGTCGGATACCCAGCTTTCAAATTGTCCAACTCATGTGGCCATTATCATGGATGGTAATGGTCGATGGGCCAAAAAACGTGGCTTACCACGTGTGGCAGGGCATAAAAAGGGCGCAGAATCTGTACGGAAGGTTATCAAGGCTTCTGCAGAGCTTGGTGTTAAGTTTTTAACACTCTATAGTTTTTCCTCTGAGAATTGGAAAAGACCAGAAGATGAAGTATCTGCCCTTATGGGGTTGCTTGGTAGATATCTGAAATCTGAAATCGTTGAATTGCATTCAAACAATATTCGTTTTCGCGTTATTGGTGACCGAGAACGTTTACCAGAGAATATTCAACGATTGATTTCGGATTCAGAACGAATGACCGAACAAAATTCAGGAATGACATTAATTCTGGCTTTAAGTTATGGGGCACGTGCAGAAATAGCGGAAGCAGCGAAGAAAATTGCAAAATCTGCAAAGCTTGGATTAATCCAGCCAGATGCAATTGATGAAGATGTATTTGCTGCACATCTGTCTACCGCGGGAATCCCTGATCCTGATTTAGTTATTAGATCAAGTGGTGAAAAACGTATTAGTAACTTCTTGCTATGGCAGTTAGCTTATTCTGAGTTTTACTTTACTGACACACTTTGGCCAAATTTTGATAAGAAAGATCTTATCGAAGCGTTTCAAGAATTTAACAAGAGAGATCGCAGATATGGAGCAATCGCCAGCGAGTCCAAATAATCGATGGGCGGATTTGCCGACACGTATTGTGTCTGCGCTTGTGATCTTGCCAGTTTCCCTAGCCTGTATTTGGGTCGGTGGGGAAGTCTTTTTAATTTTCCTTACAGTATTATCACTGTTTTGTGCATATGAATGGTGTCGTATTTCTGGATTGGGTGTATCTGTCCGCACGACCTTTGTTTTTTGGTTCGGTATTTTATTAAGCTTTTTAACCTTTGAAAGTGAATATAGTTTTTTAGGCTATATTGCGATCGCGGCATCTACAGCGATTGTTTTGGCTGGAAATTGGGATCGGGGTAAAGGTAATGCTATTATGGCTGCTATGGGTGTACCATATTTGGTCCTTGCATTTATAACCTGCTTTATTCTTCGCGACTCCTATAACGGTGTTATGCATTTAGCATGGCTGGTAGGGATGGTGGTTGCCACTGATATCGGTGCTTATGCTTCTGGCCGCACATTTGGCGGACCAAAAATTGCGCCTAAAATCAGCCCTAAAAAAACATGGGCTGGCTTAGTTGGTGGCATTATTGCCTCCGTTATCGTTACTATCTTCTTCTACGAAACAGGTAATGCATTGGTTGATGTGTTGTATAGTTATGGTATAGCTGTTCTCATCCCGATTGTTGCTCAATCAGGCGACTTTCTAGAATCTTGGATGAAACGTCGCGCAGATGTTAAAGATTCGAGTTCACTTATTCCAGGGCATGGCGGGTTCTTGGATCGTTTAGATGGTTTTTTAGCTGCATTGCCAGTGTTTACGCTAATTAAATCTTTGATTTAGTTTGTTTTAGGATTTCGCATGAAAAAATCTGTGACCATCCTTGGTGCAACAGGATCTGTTGGTACCAGCACAATGGATTTAGTTCGTCGCAATCGCGATCTCTATAAAGTAGTTGCGTTAACGGCTAATTCTAATGTCGAGGAATTAATTAAACTTGCGACCGAATTCTCGCCCCAATTCGTGGCATTGGGTGACGACAGCAAATTTAGTTTATTAAAAGAAGCACTTGCAAACACCAATATTGAAATTGCTGCAGGACGCGATGCTGTTATCCATGCAGCTAACTTGCAATCAGATTGGGTTATGTCTTCTATTATGGGAGCCGCAGGGCTTGAACCAACTCTTTGCGCCATTCGACGAGGAGCCCAAGTTGCATTTGCAAATAAAGAGACACTGGTATGTGCCGGCGATTTAATGATGAAAGAAGTTCATCGTTCAGATGCCAAATTGTTGCCCGTAGATTCTGAACATAATGCAATTTATCAAGTTTTCGAAAATCATCAAAAACAGGCTATCGACAAGATACATCTGACTGGATCTGGAGGCCCTTTTAGAACTTGGTCTACCGATGATATGACGAATGCAACACCTAAACAGGCTATAAATCATCCAAATTGGTCGATGGGAGCAAAGATTTCTGTGGATTCTGCAACCATGATGAATAAGGGTTTAGAGTTAATTGAGGCTTGTTACTTATTTGATATGCCTGAAGACAAGATCGATATTCTCGTGCATCCTCAATCTGTTATCCATTCCATGGTTGAATATCGTGACGGTTCGGTTTTAGCCCAACTTGGGTCGCCTGATATGCGTACACCTATTGCTTATTGTCTGTCCTGGCCAAATCGTATGAACGCACCCGTCGAACAATTAGATTTTATAAAGCTATCTCGTCTTGATTTTGAAGCACCTGATTATGACAAGTTTCCTTCATTGCGCTTAGCTCGTAATGCTGCATCCGAAGGTAGAGGAGCTCCCACAATTTTGAGTGCAGCAAATGAAGTGGCTGTAGATGCGTTTCTAAAAAATAAGATTGGTTTTTTGGATATAGCAACTCTGGTGGAAGAGGTGCTCACTCAATCTTCTCGATATGTTTTAAATAATATTGAAGAAGTGATAGAACTTGATCAAAATTCTCGCAGATTAGCTCAAGAACATCTCTTGAAATTTTCTGCATAAAACTTAGTTAATAGCCATATATATTTGAATTAGGGCATAAAGATGGATTCTTTTTTTTCTTCGTTAGGTTATGGTAATTTCATCATTGTATTAGGTGTTCTAATTTTTGTGCATGAAATGGGACATTATCTTGTTGCAAGGTGGTGTGGTGTTCGTATCGAAACGTTTTCTATTGGTTTTGGTAAAGAAATTTTCGGATGGACAGATAAGCAAGGAACACGATGGAAAGTCGCCCTGATTCCTCTCGGCGGATATGTAAAAATGTTCGGGGAAAAAGAAGGTGCAAATCCTGGTGATCATGCTGAAAGCCATTCAACAAACTTAAGTGATGAAGAGAAGAAAGTATCTTTTGCCTATAAAACTTTACCTCAACGAGCGGCTATTGTTGCTGCAGGACCATTAATTAATTTTGCATTTGCAATTGTTATCTTTGCCGGATTGTTCATGTTTATTGGTAAACCTGTACAATCAGACTTTATGGTTGATGGTATCGGAGATGTGGTTGTTGGGTCTGCAGCTGATATAGCCGGTTTTGAAAAAGGTGATGTCATTTTATCCGGAAACGGGGTTGAAATTAATGAATTTCGGGATCTTGTGTCAATTGTACAAGAAAGCGAAGGTTCACCCGTAACATATACAATCTCTCGTAACGGACTTAATAAGGAACTGATTGCGGAAGCTCAAGAGACGATAATCGGCGAACAAGGTGGTGAAGAAATCAAAGCATATCGGCTTGGAATTATGGGTGTATCTGCGAAAATGGTTTCTCTAGGTTTTGTGGGCTCTTTGATAGAAGCAACTACCTATACATGGGATATCACAGTCATGACATTCCAAGAAATCGGCCGATTGTTTATTGGCCAAGGAGATGTAGATAATCTTGGAGGACCAATTAAGATAGCACAAATGTCTAGCGAAGTTGGTGATCTAGGAGCATTGGCAATAGTTAACTTTATTGCATTGCTTTCCATTAATCTTGGTTTGCTAAATTTGTTGCCGATTCCCATGCTAGATGGAGGACATCTGTTGTTTTATGCAATTGAAGGTGTTTTACGTAGACCAATATCTGAAAAAGTCCAAGAGATAAGCTTAAGATTTGGCTTGGCTTTCCTATTATCTTTGATGGTATTTGTGATGGGGAACGATATTCTGAATATTACTCTTTGACTTTCTCCCTAAATAGGGTATCTATCCCTTTGGTATAAATCGCTTTATTTTGAATGAAACTGTGAGATTCTTATCGTCGATGAGATCTTGGTTGGTTAGATTTGGGTTGAAATGAAATCAATTTTGAAATCCTCCGTTTTATCTGTGTCTTTGTTATGTGGGACTGTTTTAACGACAACGCTTGCTAATGCTCAGTCGGTGCCCTTGGTTCCGCCCACCAATTCTCAAGGTGGGGATGAGGTTGTTGAAGAAAACGTGAGCGGTCCGATTCTTCAAGAGATCGTAATTTCTGGGCTTCAACGTATTGAAGAAGAAACCATTCTTACTTACTTGAGTCTGCGCGAAGGAAAGCCTTATACAGCAAATACAATCAACCAATCACTAAAAAAACTATATGCAACAGGTTTGTTTGCAGATGTATCGATTTCTCAGATTGGTCAAAATGCTTTAGAAATTAAAGTTGTTGAGAACCCAATTATTAACCGTGTGGCTTATGAAGGCAATTTACGTGTTAAAGATGAAATCTTAGAATCTGAAACTCAATTACGCCCACGCATCGTCTATACAAGAACACGGGTTCAGAATGATGTAAAACGTATATTGGATGTGTATCGCCGTCGTGGGCGTTATGCTGCTAAAGTCGTACCAAAAATTATCCAATTGGATCAAAATCGTGTCGATCTTGCTTTTGAGATTGAAGAAGGACCAGATTCTGGTGTCCATAAAATTAGCTTTGTTGGGAATGATTACTTTGATGATGATGCGCTTGCAAGCGAGTTATTAACAAGGCAAACACGCTGGTATAGCTTCTTATCCGATGCGGATACTTATGATCCTGATAAGTTAACCTTCGATCGTGAATTGCTTCGTCGTTATTATCTTAAAAGTGGTTTTGCTGACTTCCGTGTTGTATCTGCCGTTGCCGAGTTAAGTGAAGATCGCACAGGGTTCTTTATTACATTCACTGTTGAAGAGGGGGATCGTTACTCTTTCGGTGATTATGAAATCTCATCTTCTTTAAAAGGTGTTGATGTTGAATCGTTATACGAATTCGTAGATATTGATGTTGGTGATTGGTATAATGCTAACATTCTTGAAGATAATGTTGATGCAATTACTGAAGAGTTGAATCGTCAAGGATTTGCATTCGTAGATGTATATCCTGAAATTAACAGAAATACAGAAGACGATATCATCAATATTAATTTCAAAATTGCTGAAGCACCGAAAGTATATGTAGACCGTATTGAAATTCGAGGCAATGTACGTACAAAAGATGAGGTGATACGTAGAGAGTTCCGTTTAGTTGAAGGTGATGCCTTTAATACTTCAAAATTGAGACGCTCTCGTCAGCGTATAACCGACTTAGGGTATTTTAAAAACGTTGAGGTAAACAATGTTCCCGGTCAATCACCAAATCATACAGTAATTCAAGTTGATGTAGAAGAGCAATCTACAGGCGAGTTGAGCCTTGGTGGTGGTTTTTCTACGACTGCAGGGTTGTTGGCTGAGGTCGCCGTAGAAGAACGCAATCTCCTTGGTAGAGGTCAGCATTTGCGTGTCGCGACACAATTGGGACAGGACGAATCCAAGGTTGATATTTCTTTTACAGAACCATATTTCCTTGATAGAGAAGGTTTAGCGGCAGGCGTCGATTTATTCTTGGTCGAAGAAGATAACCAAGATACATCATCTTCTGACAATAGTGAAAAGGGTTTCCGTTTACGTACAGGCTATGATTTAACTCAATATTGGCGTCAGAATCTTAATCTTCGTGTGGCCAATGAGGAAGTAACAAATGTTGCTTCTGATGCGTCTATTTACGTTAAAGCTGATGAAGGGGAACGTACTGTCGTTAGTATAGGGCATACAACTGCCTATGATCGACTGAATAGTAGAATTAGCCCAACAGATGGTTATATTTTCTCTTTTAGCAATGATTTTGCTGGATTAGCTGGCGATGTAGATTATTTTAGCTCTACAGTAAAGGCTTCTAATTACGTTTCCTTTATGGAAGAAGATTTTGTGTTAGAACTATCTGCATCTGCTTCTAATATTGTTGGCCTGAATGACCAAGATGTACGTTTGAATGATCGTTTTTATGCTGGTGGTTCAAATTTCCGAGGTTTTGATAATGCAGGTGTTGGTCCAAGAGATACAGCAACGGATGATGCTTTGGGCGGGAAAAATAGATGGCTTGCAACGGCAGAGTTGGATTTCCCTATTGGTGTTCCAAGAGAATTTGGGCTAACCGCATCTGTCTTTACAGATTTTGGATCTGTATGGTCTACGGAAGAAAGTGGTACAAACGTGGCTGATGATACATCTATTCGTAGTTCCGTTGGCGTTGGATTTAACTGGGAATCTCCTCTTGGGCCTATGCGTTTCGATTTTGCACAAGCCATCCAGAAAGAAGATTATGATGATACAGAAATCTTCCGCTTCAGTTTTGGTACACGCTTCTAAGGAAAAAATGGTTTACCCATGATTAAAATCGTTAAAAATATCTTTATTGGACTTTCCCTTTATGTGCTATTTGCGTCCTCTGTCTTTGCGCAGGGAATGTCGAATCCCAAAGTTGCTGTGATTAATATTGAACGTGTTGAGAGAAGTAGTGATGCGTGGAAGTCGCTAAGCGAGCAAGTTGAAGCACAACGTCTTGCGTTTCAACAGGAAGTTAGTTCAATTCAAGCTGAATTACAGAATAAAGCTAGGGAGCTTGAAGGGCAGCGCACGATCTTATCTCCTGATGTATTTGCTCAGAAGGAACAGGCTTTTTTGCAAGAACGCGTTACTTTAGAGCGTCAAATTAATCAGCGTAAAAAGATTCTGGATCAGTCATTTGCCAAAGGTCGACAACAAATTCGTTCTGCATTGAATAAAGTTTTAGTTAAGTATTCAAACGATAATCAACTTGACTTAGTATTAAGCCGTGGGCGCACTCAAGGAGTTGTATATTTTGCAAATCTTGAAAAGCTTGATATAAGCGAAGCCATTCTTAAGTTACTGAATGCAGAAGTGTCTACTGTTGATCTAAGCACTGGACAGCAATAATGACTGGAAATCGCTTTTTCGTACCAGAAGGGCCTTTTTCTATCGACTCCTTTGCAGAAGATATAAAGGTAACTTTTTCTTCTGTGACAGATAAAATGTTTACGGATGTTGCACCATTGTCGACAGCGGAGAATGATCAAGTTAGCTTTCTTGATAATTCTAAATATGTGAAAGATTTAGAAAATACGAAAGCTGGTGCTATTATTCTAAAAGAGGAATACGCGGATAAAATTCCTAATAAATGCATAGCTCTTGTTTCTAAAAACCCTCATTTAAGTTTTGCTTTGCTATCACAAAAATTCTATCCACTTCCCGAAGTGAAAAATGCGATTTCAGAGCAAGCCTATGTCGATCCAACGGCGAAGATTAGTACTGGATGTCAAATCGACGCTGGTGCTTGGATAGGCCCAAATGTCGAGATCGGTACAGGGTGCCATATTGGGCCAAATGTCGTTATTCAAGAATCTGTTGTCATTGGTGCACATTGTCGTATCGGAAATAATGCGAGTTTGGAATGTTGTGAGATTGGTATGTTTACCAATATTCACCCTGGTGTGAGAGTTGGAACTCGAGGGTTTGGGTTCGCTATCGATCCTTCAGGTTTCGAAGATGTCCCACAAACGGGCCGTGTGATTATTGGAAATCGTGTGGAAATTGGTGCGAATAGTACTATAGATCGGGGAATGGGACCTGATACTGTTATTGGCGATGGTTGTAAAATTGATAATCTGATTCATATTGCCCATAATGTAAAGCTTGGAAGAGGTTGCGTTATGGCGGCTATGTCTGGTATTGCAGGCAGCACAGAACTTGGTGATTTTGTAGTCTGTGGTGCGCAAGCAGGTTTAAGCGGACATTTAAAAATTGGTTCTGGCGTTCAAATTGCGGCACGTGCCGGTGTGACAAAAGATCTGGAAGCAGGGAGTATCGTAGGTGGTTTCCCTGCTGAACCTATCAACACATGGCGTAAAAGACATGCCATGATAACACGATTAATGAAGAAAAAGGGGTAACCCATGTCTGAGACAGACAACGAATATTTGAAGGATATCGACGTTTTAAAAATTATGGATCGAATTCCACATCGTTATCCATTCTTGTTAGTTGATAAAATTGAAGCCATCGAACCTTATGAATGGGCTATTGGGGTGAAGGGTGTCACTGCATCTGAACCACATTTTCAAGGACACTTTCCACAAAAACCAATCATGCCGGGTGTTTTAATCGTTGAAGCGATGGCACAAACAGCTGGTGTTATGGTTGTCTCAAGTTTGGGGCAAGAATCCGAAGGAAAGTTGGTTTATTTCATGTCAATTGATGAGGCCAAATTCCGTCGTCCTGTTGTACCTGGTGATCTTTTAAAACTGCATGTTACTAAGAAACAGCAACGTGGTCCTGTGTGGAAATTCGAAGCAAAGGCAACTGTTGATGATCAGGTTGTAGCCGAAGCTAGCTTTGCTGCAATGATCCGGGACGCATAAAATGACCAACATTCATCCAACCGCTGTTATTGACTCAAATGCAGAACTGGATAGTGAGGTAACTGTCGGGCCATTTTGTGTTATTGGTCCAGATGTTAAGCTTGATAAAGGTGTGAAACTACATTCACATGTCGTTGTGGATGGAATTACATCAATTGGCGAAGGTACTGAGATCTTTCCTTTTGCTTCCATTGGTACTGTACCACAAGATTTAAAATTTGGTGGCGAGCGTGTAGAACTCGTTATTGGCAAGAATAACAAAATTCGCGAACATGCTACAATGAATCCTGGAACTGAAGGTGGCGGCTCTATCACGCGCGTGGGCGATAACGGCCTATTTATGATTGGTACTCATGTTGCGCATGATTGCATTATTGGAAATAATGTGATCCTAGCAAATAATGCTACATTAGCAGGTCATGTTGAGTTAGGTGATTTTGCGATTGTTGGTGGATTATCTGCTGTACATCAATTTGTTCGTATTGGTGAACATGCGATGATTGGGGGGATGTCTGGTGTCGAGAGTGATGTTATTCCTTACGGTTCCGTAACTGGTGAACGCGCTAATTTATCCGGTTTAAATTTGATCGGATTGAAGCGTCGCGGTTTCGCAAAAGCAGACATCCATGCGATCCGTGCAACATATAAGTTATTATTCGGTGAGGGAGAGGGCGTATTAAAAGAGCGCGTATCTCAGATTGACGAGGAATTAAAATCTGTCTCGGCTGTAAAAGATATTCTTGATTTTTTGACTGAAGAAACCTCACGAGGATTTACAACTCCCTCTAGCCAAGGCGATTAAACTATGACGACCACTCCGAAGGCGAAACTTGGTATTATCGCAGGTAGTGGTCGGTTGCCTTTGCGGCTTATAGATGCCTGCATAAAAGTAAATAGACCTTATTTTGTTATTGCTTTAGAAGGTCAGGCAAATCCTGAAGATTATCGTAATCACCCTTATGAGATCGTTCGCATTGGGGCCGCTGGTAAATCTATAAAATTATTCAAAAAACATGATGTGAAAGATATCATTATGGCTGGACCAGTAAGGCGGCCAAGTATTGCTGCTTTACGACCAGACGGAACAGCGTTGAAGTTTATGATGAAAACGGGTGCAATGAAACAGGGAGACGACGGCCTTTTGTCAGCACTCATTAAGTTTCTTGAAAAAGATCATGGCTTTAGGGTGGTTGGTGTTGAAGATATTTTACAAGATACCATGCATGGTGAGGGGGCATTGGGAAAACATCGCCCAGATAAAGATGCTTGGGATGATATTAATAAAGCAGTTAGAACCTTAAAAGTGCTTGCTTCTGCAGATGTTGGACAGGGGTTGGTAATACAAGATGGGCTGGTTCTAGCTGTAGAGGCAATTGAGGGCACCGATGCGATGATCCGTCGGGTTAAAGATTTAAAAAGACCTGGTGCATACCCGATATTGGTCAAGCTTCGCAAAGTTGGGCAAGAAACGCGAGCTGATCTACCAACAATTGGGATTGATACAATCGTAAACGCCTATAAAAGTGGTATTCGAGGGATCGCATTTGACGGTGGTGGTATGATCATCATGGACAAAAAAGATGTGATCGATAAGGCGAACGAGTTAGGTTTGTTTTTACAAGCGATAGATCAAGAGGCTATAGAGTAATTTATGCGTGAGAAGTCGCTTATTTTTATTGTTGCTGGAGAAGCATCAGGAGATGCATTAGGCGCACGCCTTATGAAATCAATGAAGCATCAGTCAGCTAATAAAGTCGAATTTATTGGTATTGGTGGTCCGATGATGACCGAAGAAGGATTAAAAAGCCTTTTTCCCATGGAAGAGTTATCACTTATGGGAGTATTTGAAATTCTTCCGCACATTCGCCAATTAAGAAAACGTGTCTTACAAGCGGCTTCGGCCGTGAATGATAAAAAACCGGATGCTGTTATAACAATTGATTCTCCTGGATTTGCGCATGCATTTATTAAACGCGTTGACGTTGAAACCATTAAAATTCATTATGTAGCACCTTCGGTTTGGGCCTGGAAACCCAAGAGAGTATTCAAGTTCAAAGAGCATTATGACCACTTACTCGCGTTATTACCTTTTGAGCCTCCTTATTTTGAAAAAGTTGGACTTCCTTGTCATTTTGTTGGGCATTCAATTCTTGAAAGCGGTGCTGATCAAGGTAATGGTCCAGATTTTCGAAGAAAGTTTAGCATCCCTGAGAAAGCAAAACTTCTTTCTGTTTTGCCCGGAAGTCGAAAAGGTGAGGTAACTAGGTTGTTACCTGTATTTGCCGAAACAGTTTCAAAGTTAGCAGAAGATATCCCTAATCTACATTGTGTCATTCCAGCTGTTCCTCACTTGCATGATCATATTATTGAATCCACAACTGAATGGCCATGCCCGGTTTTGGTAATTCCTGCGAAAGATCAGGAAATGAAATATAATTCTATGGCTGCCTCTAATGCTGCTCTCGCTGCATCAGGTACGGTCGCTTTAGAAATGGCCATGGCAGAGGTGCCGACAGTAATCGCTTATAAAATATCACCTTTAACTCATTTTTTAGTGCGTAGATTTATTAAAGTAGATTTCGGTCATCTGCTTAATATTCTGGCAAATCATATGATCGTTCCAGAGTTTATTCAGCGTCATTGTAAGGCAAAAAACCTGGTGCGTGCTTTAAATGAAATACTGGAAGATGGAAAAGGTAAACTTCAAATTATTGAATTAAAACAAGAGCTAAAAAAGCTTTCCGTAGATGGAAGTTTACCAAGCGAAGAAGCTGCAAGAGTAGTATTATCTATTCTTGATAAGGCGAAATAAGGATTTACTTTTTTGAGTTTAACTTATAACGCGTAAGCATATCTAGGCTATTTGTAAAAAACTTATAGGCTAGCACTGCAGGGATACGTAATTTTGTGCCACCAATAATATTTCTATGTTTTACTCTAGCAAGAAAATCAAATTTGTCGCTTGTACCATTAATTTTTTCAGCAATTAATTTTCCAAGTAAAGGGGCTAAGCCGACGCCATGACCGGTGAAAGCTTGTGCAAAGAAAATGTTTTCGGATAGCTGACCCACATCTGGTAAACTTTCATGATTACCACCTAATGTACCGCCCCAGATGTAATCCAGTTTCACATCTGTTAGATGAGGATAGACATATTCAAGATGTTTACGACATTCTCTTTCAAGGTTTCTAGGCTTTCTATTTGGTATTCCAATCGCGCAGCCCATTGTTAGGCGTCGATCTGGTGTTATACGGAAATAATGAACGCTTCTAGCCATATCCCATGCACATGCACCATTATTGATAACTGATTTTAAAATATGATCATCTAATGGTTCAGTCGCTGCTTGATAGTTATCAACTGGAAGAATTCTCTTAGCTAAGGTTTTGTTTAAATTTCCGATATACCCGTTACAACCGAGTACAATTTTGTCAGCGAATATTTGTCCATCGTGAAATGTAACTTGTGCTGGAATTCCATCCGAAATCGCCAATGCAGGGCTTTCTTCATATATATCGACCCCAAGTTTTTGCGCTGCTTTCGCTAAGCCTAATACGTATTTCAGTGGATTGATATGGCCAGCTCTGTGCGACAAAATAGAGCCTTTATAAATGGGGCTACCTGTTTGCCTAACTGTTTCTTCCTGATCGAGTATTTCAAATATTTGCCGCCCATAACCATTTACGATATTCGCATGTTTCACTAAATAATCCATATGAGCTGTCGTTAGTCCACATGCCATATTTCCGCTTTGGAAATCGCAATCAATTTCATATTCTTCACATAATTGATGGAACAGCTCAACAGATTCAACGGATATATCCCAGAATATTCGGGTTTTTTCGGCTGTGTATTGTTCTATTAAGTCCGGTTGCAACTTAGTCATACCATATCCGAGTTGACCGCCATTTCGTCCGGAAGCTCCCCAACCAACACGTTTTGCTTCGACAAGACATACTTTGTATCCGAGTTTAGCAAGGTGTATAGATGTGGAACACCCCATAAAACCAGCACCAACAACACAAACATCATATTTTTTTGCCCCATTTAGCCGTGAAAAAGGGACAAGCTGTTTCGTTACTGATGTATGATAAGAAACGGGATATTGGGTATTTTTAAACATAACCTTACTATTAAATATTTATTTAATAAAATCAATATCAAAAAAAACGGGACTGAGTCAAACTCAATCCCGTCTTGGTTCGTAATCGTAAAATCTTAACGATCCTTACTGTCAACAAATGGACGACGATCATGACCTTTGAACAACTGACGTGGTCGACCAATTTTCTGATTGGGATCAGTAATCATTTCATTCCATTGCGCAACCCAACCAACTGTGCGTGCCAAAGCAAATAGCACTGTGAACATACTTGTCGGGAAGCCAATTGCTTTCAAAATAATACCGGAATAGAAATCTACATTCGGGAATAATTTACGTTGTACGAAATATTCATCCTCAAGTGCGATTTTCTCCAATTCCATTGCGAGTTCTAGAAGCGGGTCATCAACGCCAAGTTCTTCGAGAACTTCATGACAAGATTGTTTCAACACACCTGCACGTGGGTCGGTGTTTTTATAAACACGATGACCAAAACCCATAAGACGGAATGGATCATTCTTATCTTTTGCGCGCGCAATGAATTCTGGAATATTATCTTTGTGACCAATCTGGTTCAGCATATTTAATACAGCTTCATTTGCACCACCATGTGCAGGTCCCCAGAGAGAAGAAATACCCGCAGCGATACACGCAAATGGGTTAGCGCCAGAAGAACCAGCAATACGCACAGTAGATGTAGATGCGTTTTGCTCATGATCGGCATGCAGGATGAAGATACGATCCATGGCACGTTCAACAGCCGGAGAGATTTTATATTCCTCTGCCGGTACAGAGAAGGTCATATTCAAGAAGTTTGCTGCATAGCTCAACTCGTTCTTCGGATATACAAAAGGTTGCCCAATTGAATATTTATATGCCATTGCCGCAATGGTCGGCATCTTCGCGATCATACGATAGGATGCAACCATACGCTGATGCGGGTCGTTAACATCTGTACTATCATGATAGAAAGAGGATAGGGCGCCTACAACGCCAACCATAATTGCCATAGGATGCGCATCACGACGGAAACCGCGATAGAAGTTCATCATCTGCTCATGCAACATAGAGTGATATGTTACAGTATGTTCAAACTCTTTTTTCTGATCCACATTTGGCAATTCGCCATTCAATAGAAGATAGCACACTTCCATAAAACTGGATTTTTCGGCTAAATCTTCAATGGAATATCCACGATGTAATAGCACGCCTTCATCGCCATCGATATAAGTGATCGCGGAATCACAGGAACCAGTAGATGTAAAACCTGGATCATATGTGAAATAGCCTGTATCCGCATATAAACGGCGGATATCAATAACATCTGGACCAACAGTACCGCTTAGTACTGGTAAGTCATAGCTTTTCCCTGTTGCGTGGTCTGTAAGTGTGACAAATTTCTTATCAGAAGTATCCTGACTCATCGTCTCGGGCCTCCTCAGCTTTGTTTATGTTCATCGCAAAAATGCGGCCAGGGATGGTCGCATTTAAAGTTTGCAATGTCGTTAGTTGCATATTTTATATAATAAAATTTTGCGCTGCACAATGGGCCAAGGCTATGAAATTGATTAAATATTTCTTAATCAATTCAAAATGTCAGGATTTCTGCAGGTTTCAGCTTATAGGCTTCTTAGACGTTCAATGGTCTCTTTTTTGCCAAATACATACATTACTTCAAACATACTTGGCGAAGAATTAGAACCTGTAAGAATTGCACGGATGGGTTGCATTACTTTTCCGAGTCCTAATTCTTTAGTTTCCGAAAATGCTTTTAAAGCGTCTTCGAGACTTTCAACGGTCCAGTTTTCTAGGCCTTCAAGCAAATTAGAAACTTCGGACATAAGTGCCGGAGTTTCTTCTTTAATAAGTTTAGCTGCCTTTGGGTTTTCTAATGGGAATGTAGGGCGTGTTGCATAAAACTTGGCTGAATCTGCAAGTTCCAAAATGTTTTTTGCACGGGATTTCAGGCCTTCCATTCCATTTAAAATCCAATCTTTTGCTTCATTAGATATTTCTCCGAGATGAGGAAGGATCAGTTCTAACAAACGTTCTTCGCTCGCTTCACGAATATAATGACCGTTGAGATTTTCTAGCTTGGCAAAGTCAAAACGTGAAGCACCTTTACCAACCGCATCAAGATCAAACCATTCGATTGCTTTGTCTTGGGGAATGATTTCTTCATCTCCATGGCTCCAGCCAAGACGAAGAAGGTAATTATTAAGGGCTTCAGGTAGATACCCCATTTCATCGCGATATGCTTCTACGCCTAAAGCTCCATGGCGTTTAGACAGTTTTGCACCATCTGGACCGTGAATAAGGGGGATATGCCCAAATGTCGGTACATCCCAGCCCATAGCTTGATATAACTGATATTGACGGAAAGCGTTGGTGAGATGGTCATCACCTCGAATAATATGAGTTACACCCATATCATGATCATCTACAACCACGGATAACATATAAGTTGGCGTACCATCTGCACGTAAAAGGACGAAGTCATCTAGTTGTTCATTTTTTATGATAACGGAGCCTTGAACGGCATCTGTTATTGTTGTTTCGCCTTCACGCGGCATTTTTATACGCACGACTGGATCCACGCCTTCAGGCGCTTCAGAAGCGGCACGATCACGCCATCGACCATCATATCCTACAGGACGACCTTCTTCTTTGGCTTTTTCACGCATTTCCGCTAATTCTTCAGGAGAGCAATAACAGTTATATGCTTTACCTTCCGCCAATAGTCGCTTTGCTACTTCTACGTGGCGATCAGCATTTTGAGTTTGAAAAACTGGCTTATCATCTGCACCTAACCCTAGCCAATCTAAGCCATCAAGGATGGCGTCAATTGCCTCATCTGTTGAGCGTTTTTTATCTGTATCCTCAATTCGTAGAAGGTATTTGCCGCCATGGTGACGTGCGAAAAGCCAGTTAAACAAGGCTGTACGGGCGCCGCCGATATGAAGAAAACCGGTTGGGGAAGGGGCAAAACGTGTGACTACAGACATAATGTTTTCCTGAAAGAAGAAGGATTTAAATGATTAAAATAATTTCTAGAGCGGGGTTTAGCATATTTATCTAGTAAAATGCAAAAGGGGAATTCTATAATCTCTAGGTCTTCCTTCATTATTTCTCTTGATGTAGTGTAAAGTTAACTAAACGGGGGAAGATAATTGTTGCAGGCAAATAAGTATATTACAGATATACTCGACTTTAGGATGTTTTCATCGCTGCATGAACATGTATCTAACGTCATTACTATTGAAATAAACCGAGTTAGTCTTTGGCGTCCAGTTTTTCTTGGGATTGGTATCTTACTTTATTTTAACGCGAATTTATCCGGTGATTTAGGTTGGAAAAGTATTTTGGTTATTTTTCCTGTGATCCTACTTATTTATTTAACTTATAAAAAATCGCATTCTCTTTTAAGATTAGGGTTATCTAGTATATTATTGATAATAATCGGTTTTTTATTGACTGAGTTTCGTAGTTATATGGTCGCTGCACCTGTTGTTCAAAAGCAAATTAAACATGTGAGTATTCAAGGAAATATACAAAACATCGAATTGTATGAGAATAAGTATCGTTTAATTATAGCAGATATTGTTAGTGAAGAATTTATATCCAATCAAACACCACATAAAATAAGAGTTTCTATTCCTTCCTCCCATATGGAGAATGATTTACAGATTGGGGATAGGATCTCCCTGAAAGTGAGCTTACGGCCGCCACCTAATCCTTCGACGCCTGGTAGTTATGATTTTGCTAGAGCCATGTGGTTCAAAGGTATTGGTGGTATAGGTTATAGCACTAGCAAAATTACCTTGTTAGAACATCAAAGAAACCAAGGTTTATGGGATGTTTTCACTTCTAAGTTAACTGGTTTTAGATATTATGTTACTCAACAATTTTTAAAACCGAGTCAGTTTCAGAATAGTAATTTACCAGGGGTAAGGGCGGCTTTAGTCACAGGTGAACGTAGCCAGATAACTTCCCATACATATGATGTTATACGTGATGCTGGATTAGCTCACTTATTAGCGATCTCAGGATTACATCTTGGCTTGATAGCTGTTTTGGTTTTTGGCGGATTGCGACTGTTATGGTCTTGTATTCCATTAATAGTATTGAATTTTAATACAAAAAAATATGCGGCTATATGTGCAATTTTTGTGTGTTTTGGATATATGCTTTTATCGGGTTTAACTATTCCAAGTCAGCGTGCATTCCTAATGTTAAGTGTGGCTTTTCTTGGAGTTGTTTTAGATCGTAATGTTATCTCATTACGTCTTGTTTCATTTGCGGCCTTGATTGTTCTGCTTATACATCCAGAAGCAATATTAACGGCTAGTTTCCAATTGTCATTTGCTGCGGTTATCGGGTTGGTTTCAGTTTATGAAGTGAGTTATATGAAAGACTTATATACTTATCTTCAACAAAATTATTTTAAAAGAATGATGGGGTATTTTCTGTTTCTATGTATAACAACCATCATAGCGACATTGGCAACGGCACCTTTATCTACCTATCATTTTGGACAATTGGCGAGTTACGGTATTTTAAGTAATTTGATTGCAGTTCCATTAATGGGGATGATTGTAATGCCCTCCGCGTTAATGGCATTTATTCTTATGCCATTTGGTTTGGAGGCTGTCGGGCTATATGGAATGGACTTTGGTCTATCTATTATTTTGGAAATAGCAATATGGGTTTCTCAGCTTGAAGGCGCTGTTATTCATATCAGCCGCTATAATCCCGCAATTTTAACTATTATTATAGTATCATGCCTTTGGTTATGTTTATGGAAAAGTATAATCCGTTTCCTGGCAATACCTTTCGCCATATTTTCATCCTTGATTCTGTATTTACCTATCGACAAAGAAATACTTATTTCGTCTCAGGAGCAATTATTCGGAGTT
This sequence comes from Curvivirga sp., assembly GCF_965219885.1. Classification (NCBI taxonomy): domain Bacteria; kingdom Pseudomonadati; phylum Pseudomonadota; class Alphaproteobacteria; order Rhodospirillales; family Aestuariispiraceae; genus Curvivirga; species Curvivirga sp. Next base: position 147,619 of record NZ_CBDCOT010000008.1, on the reverse strand, counting down.
TATTTAAATGGATCAGATGCCTATATAACAACTTCCAACCGACATCAGTTCATCAAAGATCAATGGAAGGACCGGTGGGCTATTGATGAATTTCAACCTCTATCTGCATTAGGTAAGAAAATTGAGTATATACTTATTGGTTTTAATGAAGATATATGCACAAAGAATGGCTGTCGATTATTCTTAGATGATCATTTAGTCTTCTATACAATATCAAAATCGAACGCATTAGAAGCTTGTGACATTCCAAATAGTATCGTGATTTATCCTGTTGGTTTTATCAATTGCGACGATAAAGATGTCATAGTTATTGATCGCGGAGATATAATTAGAAACGGCGGGTATAAGATTTCGTCTGTTAATGGAGAACTTGATATTCAAAGTGTTCTTGAAGATAGATCTAACTACCCGTGGCAGCTAGTCAGAAATAAAAAAGGGAGCAGTTGAAGCTCCCTTAAAAATCTTAATATTTACGTAGCAAACCAACAAGCCGACCCTGAACATCAACCTGGTCCGGTCCGTAAATCTGTGTGCGATATTTAGCGTTGGCAGGTTCCAATTCAATTTGACCTGCATTTTTGATGAAACGCTTTAATGTCACCTCTTCATGCTCGACAAGAGCAACAACAATATCGCCATTTACAGCTGTTTCTGTGCGTTCAATGATAACTGTATCACCATCAAGGATACCTGCCTCAATCATTGAATCACCATCAACTTCCAGCGCATAATGATCACCCTTACCAAGCAAGGTCACAGGTACTTCAACAAGCATAGATTGATCGCGTAAGGCTTCAATAGGTGTGCCTGCAGCAATACGTCCATATAATTGTAACTGAACGGAGTTACCGCTGCCGCGCAACATGGACTTACGTGTCCCTAATTCTTGACGGCGAATACTTTCCACACGACGGTTACGGACAGGTAGCTCTTCAGGAGAGGTGTTTTCAGGGAGTTTAATAACTTCCAGAGCGCGAGCACGGTGGGGAAGACGGCGTAGAAAACCACGTTCTTCCAAACCTGTAATCAAACGATGAATACCGGATTTAGATTTTAGTTCAAGTGCATCTTTCATTTCATCAAAAGATGGGGACACACCAGAATCCTGAAGTCGTTCATGAATGAATAGCAATAAATCATATTGTTTGCGCGTCAGCATTTTATTTTCTCCTGACTACCAAATTCTTTACGATTTTGTTCTTTTAATGAATTGAAATGGTAATCAATTTAAATGTAAAGAATAGGTAGTTATGTAGAACAAACTGTAAACTAATACTGTTCTACTTGTGTTCGCATATACTGTCAAGCGCTTGTTGATATTTTGGTTTCGTAATGAAAAGTTGTATTTTAATATCAATCTCTTCTATAGAGAAAGTAAGCTATTTGGTAACTCTAACACTTCAACCATATCACCTTTTTTTATCGCCTTTGCGAAAGGTGGGCGAATAACTAGTGCTTGGGCTTTGGCTAATTTTGCAAGCATGGCACTATCTTGCTTTGAATATGGTGTTGCAATTAATTCACCATTGTCTCCAACATCAACGACTGAACGAAGGTAATCTTCACGTTGATCATTTTCATCAAGATCACAACCAATTTTCGCTATTTTCTTTGAATGAAAGATTTCCGCATGTAGTCCAAGCATTTTTGCAAGAGCAGGGGCAACAAACATCACTGAACAAACAAGTGTTGATACGGGATTTCCTGGTAAACCCAACATTGGCGTGCCATTTAGCTGACCAAAAATTAGTGGTTTTCCTGGGCGCATAGCAATTTTATAAAAATTAATATCTAGGCCATTTTTACCTAAAACGGATCGAATAAGATCGTGATCTCCAACGGATGCACCACCTGTCGTTATTAACAAATCAGCTGAAGCTGCACCTGCTGCCATATTTTTCAAACTTTCAGGGGTGTCCTTTGCAACGCCCAGCAAGATTGGTTTCCCGCCAAGGGTTTTGATTGCAGCAGCTAAACCCAAACTATTTGAGCTTACAACCTGATTAGGGCCGACAGGGTCACCTGGCATTACCACTTCATCACCTGTGGCAAGAATAGCAACAGTGGGTTTCTTATGGACCATGATCCATGGTCGATTCATAGCAGCAGCAAGGGCCACATCACGGGCGGTTAACAAACGCCCTTTTTGCAATAGTATATCACCTTCAGCAAAGTCGAGGCCGGCTGGGCGAATAAAACGTCCTTCCGGTTCTGATTGAAGGATAGTTACTTGCTCACCCTCACGTTCAGTATTCTCTTGTATTACGATACAATCAGCACCTTTGGGGACGGGCCCGCCTGTAAAGATACGTATAGCTTCACCGGATTTTACTTCAGCATTGTAAGAGCCACCTGCTGGCGCTTCGCCAGCAACAGAAAGGGTTGTCGGTACAGATTGAATATCAGTATGTTTAACAGCGTATCCATCCATCGCAGAAACATCCATGGGTGGCTGGGTGCGACGTGCGCTCAAATCTTCTGCTAGAACACGACCAACGGCTTCTGTTAACGGAATTTGCTCCGCGGGCATGGTTTCAATATTGTTAAGAATATTAGATTGAGCGTCTTTTACTGAGAGCATGAATATATCCGATAACTATTGAGCCGTATAATCGCCCGACTTACCGCCCGCCTTGTGAACGAGACGAATATTAGTAATTTGCATTGATTTTTCAGCGGCTTTCAACATGTCATATACAGTTAAAGCAGCTACAGAAACTGCTGTTAAGGCTTCCATCTCAACACCTGTGCGCCCTTTAAGCTTACAAGTTGCCTCAATATCAACAGCATAATCTTGCTCATTAAGCTCCAACGTGACTTTTACAGATGTTAGGGCGAGGGGATGGCATAAAGGAATAAGATCCGGTGTTTTCTTTGCCCCCATGATGCCGGCAAGTTGGGCAACTGTTAAAGGGTCTCCTTTTTTTACATCACCGACCTTAATTAAGTTTAATGTTTCTGGTGACATCGAGACCTGACCACGTGCAGTTGCAATACGTTCTGTAACCTCTTTTGGTGAAACATCCACCATTACAGCATTACCATCTTGATCAATATGCGTTAAATTTGACATATAACTTCCTTTAAGCCGCACCAAGTAAGGCTTTAGTTGCTGATGTAACATCTTCTTTTCGCATTAAAGATTCACCAACTAAGAAACAGCTTGCGCCAATTTTCGACATGCGTAAAAGATCATCATGTGAATAGAGGCCACTTTCAGCGACTAAAAGACGGCCATCATCCAATACGGTGGAAGCCAATTCTTCGGTTGTTGCTAAATCAATATCCAGAGTTTTCAAATTGCGATTGTTTACGCCCATTAATGGGGACTTTAACTTCATCGCACGTTCCAATTCCTCAGCATTATGAACTTCAATTAACACATCCATATTTAGGTCATGTGCAACTGTTTCTAGCTCCAATGCTTGACTATCAGATAAGCAGGCCATAATCAGCAATATACAATCAGCGTTGATCGCGCGGGCTTCATATATTTGATAAGGATCCAACATAAAGTCTTTGCGAAGAACGGGGAGTTGACATGCCTCGCGTGCAGATTTCAAAAAATCTTCGTGACCTTGGAAGTATGGTTGATCAGTTAAGATAGATAAACAAGTCGCACCGCCTGCTTCATACGCTTGAGCGAGTTCAGCTGGATGAAAATCTTCACGGATCAACCCTTTGGATGGGGACGCTTTCTTAATCTCGGCTATCAATCCATATTCATCACTATCTGCTTTTGCTTTTAATGCATTGTAAAAGCCACGCACAGGTAAGGCAGTTTTTGACAATTGCATCATCTCATTTTCTGAGATTTTACTTTTACAAGATGTTATATGTTTTTGTTTTTCTACACAAATATTTGCGAGTACGTCGCTCATTATTTTAATCCTGCGATTTCTACGAGTTTTGCTAAAGCAGCTTTTGCCTGACCATTGTCAATGGAGGCAGAGGCAATTGAGATACCGTTTTTCATGTCATCTGCCTTACCAGCAACAACCAAAGATGCTGCCGCGTTATATAGAACAACGTCGCGATATGCACCATTTTCACCATCTAACAATCGGGTGATCGCAGCGGCATTTTCCTCAGGCGTCCCACCACGTAGGTCTTCAAGTGTAACTTCATTCAAACCAACATCAGAAGGATGCATTTCAAACCTGTTTAATCTACCATCTTTGTATTCACAAATCTGGGATGTTCCAGTTGTGCTTAATTCATCCAAGCCATCCGCACCATGAACAACCCATGCATGTTCTGCCCCTAAATCACCAAGCGTTTGCGCCATTAGATCAATAGTATCAGCGCGATAAGTACCAATCATATAGCGTTTTACAAGAGCTGGGTTTGATAATGGGCCAAGTAAATTAAAGATTGTGGGCACGCCCATTTCAATGCGGGTTGGTCCCACGTTACGCATTGCTCCATGATGACGTTGTGCCATCAAGAAACCAATATTGGCTTCGCGCATTGCTTTTTCAACATTCTCAAAATCTGTATCTAAGTCCAAGCCAAGGCAAGCCAAAGCATCAGCTGTGCCGGATTTTGATGAAGAGGCACGATTACCATGTTTTGCGACGGTCACACCAGAACCAGCTACCACAATGGCCGTAGCGGTTGAGATATTAAGGGTGTGAGCCATATCACCACCAGTGCCTACAATGTCAATTGCACCGTCAGGAGCTGACACAATATGAGCCTTCGCACGCATGGTTTTTACTGCGCCTGTGATTTCATCTTGCGTTTCACCGCGAAGCTTTAAACCCATGAGAAAAGCGCCCATTTGTGAAGGTGTCGCATCACCAGACATCATAATATCAAAAGCTTGGGCAGCCTCATCAACATTAAGGGTCTCATTGTTCGCAATCTTTTTCACAAAATGTTTGAAATCAGGCATATCCATTTTCTGATCCGATCTCTCTATTACTATATAACGATTTTTATTGTTTCGTAATGTTAATGAAGTTTTGCAAAATTGTATGCCCACCTTCAGAGGCAATGCTTTCCGGATGAAATTGAACGCCATGCAACTCGTAATCACGATGTTGAAGCCCCATAATAACTCCATCTTCAGTCTCTGCCGTAATTTCCAGACAATCGGGCAGGGTTTCTTTTTCCACCACCAAACTATGATAGCGTGTACATGGAACACTACTATTCACGCCTTTAAATACACCTTTATTATCATGCAAAACCGTTGAAACTTTACCATGCATTGGAGGTGATAAACGGATGATCTTACCCCCGAAAGCCTGACCTATTGATTGGAGCCCAAGACAAACTCCCATTAAAGGGATTTTACCTGCAGCTGCCTTGATCAAATCCAAACAGATACCTGCACGTTCTGGATCACAGGGACCAGGAGAAATGACAATTCCATCAGGCTGAAGAGCCATAGCCTCATCAACGGTAAGGGCATCATTACGATGAACTACTGTTTCTGCACCTAAATCGCCCAGATAATGAACCAAGTTATACGTAAAGCTATCGTAATTATCGATCATCAAAAGCATGATTTTACCCTGTAAGAATAGTCAAACTCATATTTCTTAAAGGAATTTATAGCAGTCTTCATCGACCAAACAAGCTGACATCCACACAAGTGAGCTTTTTTTCTATATAATTTGCGAAATGGTTTTAGAATCGCGTAATTTTGTATTGATCTTGTTTCTATCTTTAAGGTTTAAAATTTCATCATGAAGCTACGAATGTTTTCTATCATTCTCGTAATACTCATACTCGGTGCAGCCAGCGGCTTACTCCTTGGTGAATTATTGGTTAATGATAATGAGAATGGAAGCGAACAGGCACAGATACCGACTAAAGAACAATCAAAGGTAAGCGAAGATATCCTCGAAGAGCCTATCTCCACCTATGAAGATGTTTTACCAAGTAATATTCCGGAGATTGATCACGATTTGGAAATAGCAATATTGCCCGATGAAGTTATTTTGCCAGAACCTGTCGAAGAGCCGGAACAAAAAGCATGGGAAATTAATGCCTTACCTTTTGACATGCATAAGATTGATGGTCGTCCAGCCATAGCAATTGTTATTGATGATGTTGGCGTGGCCCAGTCATGGACGAGGAAAGCAATCCAAATGCCTGCACCAATGACCATGTCCTTTATTCCTTATGGCCGCAATCTAGATGAACATGTTGCTAATGCCCGTGCGATTGGCCATGAAATTATGCTGCATTTACCAATGGAACCTAAAAATCCTGATGTAAACCCAGGTGATAATGCGCTAATGACCAGCCTTGATGGTATCGAACTGGTGGATAGAATGCTTTGGAATCTTGAGCAATTTGAAGGGTATATGGGTGTAAACAATCATATGGGGAGTAAATTCACCGCAAATGCAGAGGGTATGGGGATTGTTTTAAATGAGATGAAATTGCGGGGATTATCATTCATTGACTCCGTAACTTCTGGAGATACTGTAGGATATAAGATTGCTCAAGCCATTGGTGTTCCAACAACAACCCGCGATATCTTTCTCGATCATGTCAGAACGGAAGAAGCCATATGGAAGCAGCTAACTAAGGTTGAAACTCTGGCGCAAGAAAAAGGAACCGTATTGGCTATCGGGCACCCTCATAAAGAAACCATTAAAGTGTTGAGTGAATGGGCTCAGGACTTGGAGGCACGTGGTTTTATCATGGTACCTGCAAGTGTAATTCTTAAAATAAGAAACGGCTACCCATCTAAAGATGTTGTAGCCGTTCAAGATTAAATTAATTAATAATTCGAATCTTAATTACTGCTATTAGAAGCAAAACGAACTGCTTCTTGGGCTGCACGTACCAGTGCCTTAGATTTGTGATGACATTCCATATATTCTGATTCCGGATCAGAATCAGCAACAATACCTGCACCTGCTTGAACAAACATCTTTCCATCTTTTACAACGGCCGTGCGAAGGGCGATACAAGTGTCCATATCCCCATCTGCACCAAAATAACCAATGCAACCTGCGTAAATACCACGTTTTTCTTTTTCTAGTTCATCAATGATTTCCATTGCTCGAACTTTTGGGGCACCAGAGACGGTTCCTGCAGGAAAGCCTGCCATTAAGGCTTCCAAGGCATCCATATCGTCACGAATTTCACCTTCAACATTGGAGACGATATGCATGACGTGACTGTAATTTTCGATAAAGAATTTATCTGTTACGTTTACTGAGCCAATCTTTGAAACACGCCCTACATCGTTACGACCCAAATCCAATAACATCAAATGTTCAGCACATTCTTTTTCATCAGCTAATAAATCTGCTGCTAATGCTTTGTCTTCAGCAGGTGTCGCACCGCGCGGACGTGTACCAGCAATTGGGCGAATAGTTACTTTGTCATCCCTTACACGTACCAAAATTTCAGGGCTCGACCCAACAATGGAGAAATCTTTGAAATTTAAATAGAAAAGGAAAGGGGATGGATTTGTGCGACGCAAAGCGCGATATAAAGCGAAAGGCGGCAATTCAAACGGTGTTTCAAAACGTTGGCTTAAAACTACCTGAAAAATATCGCCAGCCAAAATATACTCTTTGGCCTTGGCAACCATATCAAAGAATTCTTCACGACTAGTATTAGAAGCAGCTTCAGGTAAATCCATATCTTTACTGATTGCATAGTTACCATGAGGGATAGCACGTGTGAAATCACCGCGAATTTCTTCTAGACGCTCATGTGCTAGCTCATAGGCAGCATTCGCAGAAATACCATCTTCCGGCCGCACGGGGGTAACAACTGTCACCATATCTTCAATGCTATCGAAAACTGCCATTACGGTTGGACGTACAAAAATACCATCCGGGGTATTCATACTATCAGGATTTACATCGGGTAGCTTTTCAACCAAGCGAACAGAATCATATGACATGTAACCTACCAGACCAGCTGCCATCGGTGGAAGGTTTTCCGGTAATTCAATACGAGACTCTTCTGCAAGAGAATCTAATGATTCTAATGTTGGTTTTTCTTCAGGGAGGAAACTATGAGCATCGATCCGGGCTTTACGATTGATTTCTGCTTTGTTTCCAAAACAACGCCAGATGATATCAGGTTTCATACCGATAAAGGAATAGCGGCCACGAATCGCACCACCTTCAACAGATTCAAGGAGGAAACTGTTCGGGCGGCTTTCTGCTAGTTTTAAAAAAGCAGAAACTGGTGTTTCCAAATCCGCAACAAGTGTTGTCCATACCAGTTGAGGCTGACCAGCATTATATTTTGCCTCAAACTCGTTAAAGGAAGGATAGGAGTCCATTGGTCGTATTCCTGTATATCTTATATTTATCAGTATTGAAGGTTAGTTAAATTATTCACTAGGCCTTGATTAACGGTCACGGAATGACGTTCACGAAGAGCTGAGCTGTATTGTTGGATAAGGTCTGTTGTCATACCTGCTAATGTTGCCTCATCAATCTCTTTGATTGTTGCACTATCCGCAGAGAAGGTCGGCACATTGATTTGATCTAATTGACCAACGTAATATGCGTTTCCTGCAAGACCTGTTGCAGCGGAGCCAACTGCTTCGCCAAACAATGTCTGGATAAGGGACGCTGGCAATTCATCATGACGTGTGGAGGCTGCAGGGCGTGCTACGTCAGTAGCAAATTTAACATCATTTGAAATACTGTTAAGTTTTGCGCCTTCATTAAGTTGTGCAAGAACAGCATCAGCTTTTTCTTGAGCTTTCAATCGACGTTGCTCAGCAATCCAAAGAGCGATGGCTTCATCTTTAACTTCGTCTAATGTCTTGATGCGAGTCGGAGTTAATCCATCAACACGCAAGATAAAGAAACCATCATTTCCATCATCTTGTAACAAGCTATCAAGGCCTTCTTCTGTATCAAATGTAAATCTGATAAAAGATGCAGGATTAGGAAGATCAGTCAGGAAGTTACCAGACATGTCTTTACCGGATTCATCAATACCTTCTATAGTAACTAAAGTAAGACCTGCTTGGTCAGCTGCTTCTTCCAACGTCGCCCCACCGCCAATCGCATCATCTAATTGATTAGATAGCTCATAAGCTTCGTTCACAGCTTGTTCACGTGCAAGATCATTACGAATGTCGGTTTCTACATCCGCTAGAGGTGTGGCTGTTGCATCTTTAATCTCTGTTACAGTAACCAAATGCCATCCAAATGGGCTTTCAACCGGGGCTGAAACTGCACCTAATGCAAGATCAAATGCGACATTTCCCAAATTTTCATCAGGCACTTCTGCACGGGTCATTGTGCCAAGGTTGATTTCGTCTTCGCCTTGATTTGCAGCTTCAATAGCTACTTCAGCAAAGGATTTTCCTGCTTCTATTGATTCTTTTGCAGCTAAGGCCGCTGCTTCATCACTTAGCAACATGAGCTGAATTGTACGTTGCTCTGCATCGGTGAATTGATCTAGGCGTTGCTCATAGCTTTCAAGTATAGCAGCGTCTGAAATTTGAATATCCGCCGCAATCATATCAGGGTCAATTGCAATGTAACTGACTTTACGATAATCAGGCGCACGAAAACGTTCTTTGTTAGTCTCATAATAGCTATTTAAAGCATCTACGGATGGTTCAGAGATTGCTTCATTTTCATCAATCGCGATTGAGATATAGGAAATATCGCGTGTTTCTTTTTGGAATTTATATAGGGCTTTTGTTGCAATGTCAGACGTGGCAACACCTGCGCTCACAGAATCAAGCAACATATTTGCAACGACATCTTTGGAAACAAGATTTTCAAAGTAAGCAGGGTTATAACCTTGATTTGCCAAAGAAAATTCGTAACGGTTACGATCAAAATTACCTGCGGCATCTTGGAAATCAGGAGTATCACGAATTGTACGACCAATAACTTCCGCTGTTGGAACCAAATTCATCTGACGTGCTTCTTCTTCGTAAGTAGCGCGCGTCACCAATTGATCGACGACAACGGCAGGAAGATTAATATTGCCCAGCATTTCTTGGCTAAACCCACGTGCACGAAGGCTTGCTTCCTGCTGACGGAGCTGAACAAGGAATTCTTGCTGTGTAACTTCGGTCTTACCTGCATTTGCAACAGATTGCCCAGCAGAGTTTGGAGAGAAAATGTCACCTATTCCCCATGCTGCGAAACTGAGTACCAAAAGGCCCATCAAAACTTTGACGACAATTGAGCCGCCCTTGTCACGAAGCTGCTTTAACATTGAAATTCCTATATTCGAATATGTAAAACCAAAAAGAATAACTATTACAGAGAGTAATTCTATATATTTATAGTTCACTCTAAATAAAAGAGGAGCGCATATTAAAAGGGGAAAGCAGGGCGGGCAATAGCCAATTCCCTATTGCAGGTCAGAATCACACCTAATTTACTAAATTACTGCTCTGAAAAGATGATATTGGACATGACTTGGCGAAAGCTAAAGCACATGTTATGCAATTGCTACTATGTGATTCGTGAGGCGAACATCTAATCATTAAGAGGTTATTTATGACTTTTAAGCGTAAACCAGTTGTGGCTGGGAACTGGAAAATGAACGGTTTGAAAGAAGAGGGCATTGAGTTGGCGCGTAGTGTCGTCGATGGTTCTTCCAATCTGAGCTGTGAGATTATTGTTTGCCCATCTTTTCCGCTGTTACATCCAGTTTCTGAAGTTTTAGAGAATGATATAAAGCTTGGTGCCCAGGATTGTCATTTTGAGCCAGGTGGTGCGCATACTGGGGATGTAGCAGTTTCTATGCTTGTGGATGCCAATTGCAGTCATGTAATTCTTGGGCATTCCGAACGTCGTGCTGATCATGGTGAAACTGATAATATCGTAAAAGCAAAAGCTGAAGCGGCTTATGCAGCAGGCCTTGTTGCGATCATTTGTGTTGGTGAAACACAAGAGCAACGTGATCAGGGCTTAACGATGGCTACGATTTCAACGCAGTTAGATGCATCTGTTCCCAATGATGCGACAGCTGATAATACCATTATTGCATATGAGCCAGTTTGGGCAATTGGTACAGGCCTAACAGCCACCCCAGAAGATGCACAAGATGTCCACGACCATATACGGACATATTTAAAAACCAGCCATTCTTACGAAGTAACGGAAGGTATGCGCATTCTTTATGGTGGTTCGATGAAGCCTGAAAATGCTGCAGACCTTTTAGCTCAGCCAGATATTGACGGCGGTCTGATTGGCGGCGCTGCATTAAATGCTGATTCTTTCCTTGCGATCGCCAAGGCAGCATCTGATTCATAAAGTTTTATACAAAACAATCATTTTCTGCTGGTAATATAAGATAACTACCTGTAGAAACATACGGACCGTCGTTAGGCGCCTTATTTTCTTTTGCGCTATCTACATCGGTTCATCTGAAATTTAGATTAAGACAGGATGCGATTCCATGGAAACGGTTTTGCTGGTAATTCATTTATTGATTGCTATTGCTTTGGTAGCTGTTGTTCTCGCTCAACGTAGTGAGGGCGGTGCTCTTGGTATTGGTGGTGGCGGTGCAGGCGGCGGTATGATGTCCGCACGCGGCGCAGCGAATCTTTTGACACGTACAACGGCAATTCTAGCTGCAGCGTTTTTTATCAGCAGTATTGGACTTGCAATCTTGGCGAACCAAACTCGTGAGCCATCCTCAGTGTTGGATGTTGTTCCGGCTGCGACCGAGGCGGTTGAAGAAATTACAACCCCACAGGTTCCAGACTCACAATAAGAGTTATCATAAAGGCGGCGTTACAAAACAGCCGCCTTTTTTGAGATTGATGCAGAATAACTTTGTTAAGTTTTTCTGTGTTTTAACTATTTAAAACTAGATTATGAACGCTGTTTGATGTTTCATATCGGCAAACGTAATTTTAAGGGATCAAGGTAGATATTCTTCCATGGCGGCTAAATATATTTTCATCACTGGCGGTGTTGTTTCTTCTCTTGGTAAAGGGCTTGCTTCGGCAGCTCTTGGTGCGATTCTTCAGGCGCGCGGTTACAAAGTACGTCTTCGTAAACTGGATCCGTATATTAACGTCGATCCAGGTACGATGAGCCCATATCAACATGGCGAGTGCTATGTAACCGATGACGGTGCGGAAACTGACTTGGATTTGGGACATTACGAACGTTTTACAGGTGTTTCTTCTCGTCAATCTGACAACGTGACAACAGGTCGTATTTATTCTGAAGTTCTCGCGAAAGAACGTCGTGGTGACTATTTAGGCGGGACAGTTCAAGTTATTCCGCATATCACTGATGCAATTAAAGAATTTGTTCAGTCTGATGTAACGGATGAAGATTTTATTCTCTGTGAAGTAGGCGGCACTGTAGGTGATATTGAAAGCCTACCTTTCCTAGAAGCCATTCGTCAGGTTCGTAACGATTTGGGGCGCGCTAATACCTGTTATTTGCATGTAACTCTTTTACCTTACATTTCTGTCGCGGGTGAGTTGAAGACAAAACCCACACAGCATAGTGTGAAAGAATTGCTTTCAGTTGGTATTCAGCCTGATATCCTTCTTTGTCGTGCGGATACAGAGATTCCAAAAGGCGAAAAACGTAAGATTGCGCTTTTCTGTAACGTTAAAGAAGAATGTGTGATTCCTGCCTTAAACGTTGATACGATTTATGACGTTCCAAATGCATATCATAAAGAAGGTTTGGATGTAGAAATCCTGCGTCATTTTGACATGTTGGAAGCTGGCAAAGAAGACGATGTGGATCTGAGCCGCTGGGATAACATCGTTGATCGTGTACGTAATCCAGAAGGTGAAGTGAATATTGCCGTTATCGGTAAATATGTAGAACTTCTTGATGCTTATAAATCTTTGAATGAATCTTTAATTCACGGTGGCATTGCAAATAATGTTCGCGTGAATATTAATTGGATTGAATCTGGCCGTTTTGAAGATCAAGACCCTGCTGATCATTTGGGGGATATGGATGCGATTCTTGTTCCTGGTGGTTTTGGAGAGCGTGGTGCGGAAGGTAAGATTGCGGCTGTAAAATATGCTCGTGAAAACAAAGTGCCTTATTTTGGAATTTGTTTTGGCATGCAAATGGCCGTGATCGAAGCTGCACGCAATTTGGCAGGTATTACTGATGCAGGTTCCTCTGAATTCTCTGACTGTAAAGAACCAATCGTCGGTCTACTAACGGAGTGGAAAAAGGGGAACCGTGTCGAAACACGTGCTGATAACTCAGACATGGGTGGTACGATGCGTCTTGGTGCATATCCATGTGCCCTTGTTGAAGGAACAAAAGCACACGAAATTTATGGTGGCTCTTACGTAGAAGAACGCCATCGTCATCGTTATGAAGTGAACGTGGCGTATAAAGATCGTCTGGAAGCGGCAGGTATGAAATTCTCTGGCCTATCTCCAGATGGTGTATTGCCTGAAATCGTTGAGATTCCCGATCACCCTTGGTTTGTTGCTGTTCAGTATCATCCTGAACTTAAATCCCGTCCGTTTGAGCCACATCCATTATTTAGCAGCTTTGTTCAAGCTGCGATGGAAAAATCTCGTCTGGTGTAGGATTGAAAATCGAAAAGCGGGTCTTATGTCTAAAGCCCGCTTTTTATTTATTATTTTAAAGAGGATAGAGCCATGACTGCCCCTCATCATATTAAACTAGGTGATATTACTATTGGTAATGATTTGCCGTTTGTTTTATTTGCTGGCCCATGCCAAATGGAAAGTCGCGAACATGCTTTCGATATGGCGGGTAAATTAAAAGAAATTACAGATAAGCTTGATATTGGTTTTGTTTATAAAAGCTCTTTTGATAAAGCAAACCGTACATCTTTAAATACCAAGCGCGGTCTTGGTCTTGATGCGGCGTTGAATATTTTTTCTGATATTAAAAAAGAACTTGGCGTGCCAGTCCTAACAGATGTGCATGAAGCGTCTCAATGTGCAGAGGTAGCTGATATTATTGATATTATTCAAATACCCGCATTTCTGTGTCGCCAGACAGATTTACTGATTGCTGCAGCTCAAACCGGTAAGGTTATCAATGTCAAGAAAGGTCAATTTCTTGCACCTTGGGATATGAAGAACGTCCTTGATAAAGTGATCCAGTCAGGCAACGAAAATGTCATGGCATGTGATCGTGGCACAAGCTTTGGCTATAACACATTGGTTACTGACTTCAGAGGTTTACCTGAAATGGGGCGCACTGGACAACCTGTTGTATTTGATGCGACTCATTCTGTGCAACAACCTGGTGGTCAAGGTGGTACATCTGGCGGACAACGTCAGTTCGTACCAGTTCTTGCACGTGCTGCGATGGCTGTTGGTGTTGCTGCTGTGTTTATGGAAACGCATCAAGATCCAGATAATGCACCATCTGACGGCCCAAATATGGTTCCAGTAGATCAAATGGAAGAACTACTTTCAATTATGAAGCAGTTTGACACAATTACGAAATCAAACCCGGTCTATATTGGCTGAGTTAACTCACTTTCCTAAACCTAAGCGAAGAAAAGGTATTAGTCGATGGCTACAATTCTAGACATTCAAGCTCGTGAAATTTTAGACAGTCGCGGTAATCCAACTGTTGAAGTTGATGTGGTATTGGAAGATGGCTCAATGGGCCGTGCTGCTGTACCAAGTGGCGCGTCCACTGGCGCCCATGAAGCTCATGAACTTCGCGATGGTGGCGAACGCTATCTTGGTAAAGGTGTTCAAAACGCTGTTGATAACGTGAATGGTGAGATCTTTGATGCGTTGATCGGTTTTGATGCAACTGAGCAAGTTGAGCTTGATTATAAATTAATCGAATTAGATGGCACAGAGAATAAAAGTCGTTTAGGCGCCAATGCAATTTTAGGTACATCTTTGGCACTAGCGAAAGCAGCAGCAGAATCCACAGGCATGCCATTATACCGTTATGTTGGTGGAGCTTTTGCGAAAACATTGCCTATCCCAATGATGAATATCATCAATGGTGGTGAGCATGCGGATAACCCAATCGACATTCAGGAATTCATGATCATGCCTGTATCTGCAGGTAGCATGGCAGAAGCAATTCGTATGGGTGCAGAAACATTCCATGCATTGAAATCTGGTTTAAAAGCAGCTGGTCATAATACAAATGTTGGCGATGAGGGGGGCTTTGCACCAAATTTAGGTAGTGCAACAGAAGCACTTGAATTTATCACACGCTCTATCGAAGCTGCTGGGTATAAGCCTGGTGATGATATCGTTCTTGCATTAGATTGTGCAGCGACTGAATATTATGAAAACGGTAAATACAATTTGAAAGGTGAGGGTAAAGTCCTCGACGCTGCTCAGAATGTTGATTACTTAAAAGGCTTGTGTGATGCATTCCCAATCGTATCTATCGAGGACGGAATGTCCGAAGATGATTGGGAAGGTTGGAAAGCCCTTACAGATACATTAGGTAATGACGTTCAATTGGTTGGTGATGATCTATTTGTAACAAACCCAGCACGTTTGGCGGACGGTATTGAACAAGGTGTTGCGAATTCTATTCTGATCAAAGTGAACCAGATTGGTACATTGACTGAGACCTTGGAAGCCGTTGATATGGCACATCGCGCAGGTTACACAGCTGTTATGTCTCATCGTTCCGGTGAAACAGAAGATAGTACAATTGCAGATCTTGCTGTTGCTACAAATTGTGGTCAGATCAAAACTGGTTCTCTTAGTCGTTCCGATCGTATTGCCAAATATAACCAATTAATTCGCATCGAAGAAGAACTAGGTGATGCAGCTGAATATGCTGGCGGCCCAGCTGAATAAATCAGTTGTAAATAAAGTATAGTAGGTGAGGGCGTTGTATATTTGCAACGCCCTTATTTTTTGGGAAAAAAGTCCTGTTTTAGGATTCACAAATAAAACGAACACCCTTATGATAGCGTCATCAATTAAGAACAGGGTAAAAAATGTCCATTTTAGTGCGTGAAATCAAACATCGCTCCCGCCAGATTATCTTTCCGGTAGTCGGTATCGGGCTTATTGGGTATTTTGTATATCACTCTGTGCAAGGTGATCGTGGTGTAATGTCCTATATGCGTATTGCAGCTGAGGTGTCTCGTACCGAATTGAAGTTAGAGAAGCTGCAAACAACACGTGAAGATCTAGAACATCGTGTTTCTTTATTACATCCAAAAAGTTTGGATCGCGATATGCTTGAAGAACAAGCACGCTATACCCTAAACTATGCTAATCCAAATGATGTGATTATTATCGACCGATAGAAATGTATTAATATATCGCTTATCTTGTTTTGAGCTGGCAATTTTTTTGTCAGCTTTTTTTATATTTCAATTTAATAATTCTTTCTCAATTCTCGTTATATGATTGTTTTTAAATAAGAATATAAAATTATCCAAAAATTGATATTAACCATTTTATAGTTAATATCAATAATATTGTTATTTTTCAATAATTTAATGACCATTGACATGAAAGCATGTTTCGGTTTAACACTAAAGCAGAAATAAGAAGGCTAAATTTGTAGTTAAAAATGCAAAATAGTCAGAACCATCAAAGGGAAAACATCATGGTCAAAAAAGCCGCTGCCAAGCGCAAACCTGCACGCAGTTCTGCTGCGAAAGGTGCGAATGTAGATCCTGAACAACTAAAATCTGATTATCGCGAGATGCTTTTAATTCGCCGCTTTGAAGAAAAAGCCGGTCAATTATATGGTATGGGCCTAATCGGTGGTTTTTGTCACTTATATATTGGTCAGGAAGCTGTGGTAACAGGAATGCAATCCTGTATCACACCGGATGACGCTGTTATCACAAGTTATCGTGATCACGGTCATATGCTTGCATGTGGTATGGATGCACGCGGGGTGATGGCAGAACTTACCGGACGAGAAGGTGGCTATTCAAAAGGTAAGGGTGGCTCCATGCATATGTTCTCCAAAGAAAAGAACTTCTATGGAGGCCATGGTATCGTAGGAGCACAAATTCCACTAGGAACAGGTATCGCATTCGCCATGAAATATAACGAGACAGATAATGTATGTCTTGCTTATATGGGGGACGGCGCGGTTAACCAAGGTCAGGTCTACGAAGCCTTTAATATGGCAGCTCTATGGAAACTTCCCGTGATTTATATCATTGAAAATAATAAATACGGTATGGGGACATCGGTTGAACGTTCTTCTGCCAGCGGTGCTGATCTCCATAACCGTGGTAAGGCGTATGGTATTCCCGGGATTTCCGTTGATGGTATGAAGGTAGAAGAAGTACGTGAAGCAGGGCAAAAAGCTGTTGCGCATTGTCGCGCCGGTAAAGGCCCAATCATTCTTGAAATGAATACATATCGTTATCGCGGCCATTCCATGTCAGATCCTGCAAAATATCGTTCGAAAGAAGAGGTGACTAAGGTGAAAAGCCAAAGTGATCCTATCGAACATGTGCGTGAAATGATCCTTACAGGTGGTCATATGTCTGAAGACGAGTTGAAGGTGATTGATAAAGAAGTAAAAGCAATCGTTTCCGATTCTGCAGATTTCGCACAAACAAGCCCAGAGCCGGAAGCATCCGAGCTATGGACAGATATTTTGGTAGACGCTTAAGCGCAAAGATAAGGATCTAGATTATGACAGTTCAAATTCTTATGCCGGCGCTTTCGCCGACTATGACAGAGGGTACTTTGGCTAAATGGCTGGTCAAAGAAGGTGATGAAGTCAATGCAGGTGACGTGATCGCTGAAATCGAAACAGATAAAGCAACTATGGAAGTTGAAGCTGTTGATGAAGGCGTTATGGGGAAAATCCTTATCGCAGAAGGCTCTGAGGAAGTTGCTGTAAATACACCAATCGCAATTTTGCTGGAAGACGGTGAAGATGCATCGGCAATTGATGCAGCATCAACATCTGTTGCACCATCCACCGCGCCAGCTGTTGAGGAAACAGCATCTGCACCAGCGGCAACATCAGCACCTACAGTTGAAATTGTTGAAGCGGAAAAAGAATGGGATGGCCCTGTTAAAACATTGACCGTTCGTGAAGCACTTCGTGATGCTATGGCAGAAGAAATGCGTAATGATGAAGGTGTCTTCCTCATGGGGGAAGAAGTTGCTGAATATCAAGGCGCTTATAAAGTATCCCAAGGCTTATTGGATGAGTTTGGAGCCAAGCGTGTGATAGATACACCAATTACCGAGATTGGTTTTGCAGGTGTTGGTACAGGCGCAGCTTATATGGGACTAAAGCCAATTGTTGAATTTATGACATTCAACTTCGCGATGCAGGCAATGGACCATATTATCAACTCCGCTGCGAAGACATTATATATGTCTGGTGGTCAGATGGGGGCACCAATGGTGTTCCGTGGTGCCAACGGTGCTGCGTCACGTGTGGGCGCGCAACATTCGCAATGCTATGCTGCCTGGTATGGTAGTGTACCTGGTCTTAAAGTCGTTGCACCATATAGTGCTGCTGACGCTAAAGGCTTGTTGAAATCTGCTATTCGTGATCCAAACCCAATTGTTTTCTTGGAAAATGAGTTGATGTATGGCGTAAGTTTCGACGATGTTCCTGATAGCGAAGACTGGACTGTGCCAATTGGTAAGGCAAAAGTTGTTCGCTCTGGTACAGATGTGACAATTACCGCTTTCTCAATCATGGTTGGTAAAGCTCTTCAAGCTGCTGACGCTTTGGCAGAGCAGGGGATTAGCGCAGAAGTTATTGACTTGCGTACAATTCGCCCATTGGACACAGCAACAATTGTAAATTCCGTTAAAAAGACAAATCGTTTGGTAAGTGTTGAAGAAGGTTGGCCAACATTTGGTATGGGTGCGGAATTAGCAGCGACAATGATGGAACAAGCATTTGATTGGTTAGACGCACCTGTAACACGTGTAACAGGTAAAGATGTTCCACTACCTTATGCGGCTAATCTTGAAAAACTCGCATTACCGCAACCGGAAGAAATCGTCGAAGCAGCCAAAGCTGTTTGTTATAAATAATTGGTGAAGAAGGAGAATTATCATGCCGATTAAGGTTCTAATGCCTGCACTTTCACCAACAATGACCGAAGGCACATTAGCCAACTGGCTTGTGAAGGTTGGAGACGAAGTTTCTGCGGGGGATGTGATTGCCGAGATTGAGACAGACAAAGCGACAATGGAAGTTGAAGCTGTTGATGAAGGTACTGTTGCAAAGCTGCTTGTTGACGCTGGGACGGAGGGCGTTCCCGTAAATGAACTTATCGCTGTTCTTGTCGAGGAAGATGAAGATATGTCAGCTGCTGAAGGTGTAACCGGTGGTAGTGTATCTGCACCAGCTGCAGTACCCGCGGAAGAAACACAGTCAGCTGCAGTTCCACCAAGTGCGGCACCAGCTACCGTTGTGTCTACAACAAGTAGTGGCGACCGCATCTTCGCATCACCATTAGCAAAACGTATTGCATCTCAAGAGGGGTTGGATCTGTCAAAAATTTCAGGTTCTGGTCCACATGGCCGTATTGTAAAAGCTGATGTAGAAACAGCCTTGGCTTCCGGTTCTGCAAAAGCGGGTGCTGAAGCACCTGCGGCTACGGCGACTAAATCGGCTCCGGCACCTGTGTCTACAGACAATCCGTTTGAGCCGGAATTTGAATTGGTATCCATGAACAGCATGCGTAAAACAATTGCGCGTCGTTTGACGGAATCCAAGCAGAATGTTCCTCATTTCTATCTTTCTGTCGATTGTGAAATCGATAAACTTCTTGCTTTGCGTAAAGAATTAAACGATCAGGCTGATGGCAAATTCAAGTTATCTGTAAACGATATTGTGATTAAAGCTGCGGCTGTTGCACTTCGTAAAGTGCCTGCGGCAAACGCGTCATGGTCTGATGAAGGGTTAAAACTTTATAAGCAAGCTGATATCTCTGTTGCTGTTGCGATTGATGGTGGTCTGATTACACCAGTTATTCGTGATGCAGGAAATATTGGACTAGAGAAAATCTCTAGCGATATGAAAGAACTTGCAAGCAAAGCCCGCGAAGGCAGATTGATGCCAGAAGAATTCCAAGGTGGAACATTCTCTATTTCCAATCTGGGTATGTTTGGTATTGATAACTTCCAAGCCGTTATTAATCCGCCGCAGGCGTGTATCTTGGCAATTGGTGCTGGTAAGCAACAACCAATCGTTAAAGATGGTGAATTGACAATTGGTACAGTGATGACAGCAACCTTATCTGTAGATCATCGTGCAGTTGATGGCGCTGTAGGTGCTGAATATTTGAAAGTCTTCAAATCCCTCATCGAAACACCGATGGGTATGATGCTTTAAGCGGTAATATATAATGTCTGGTGCAATTTCTCTTCAAGGTAAGCTGGCACAATTCGCTGATCATTGGTCACCGAAGCGTATTGCGCAGGTCAATGATTTTGACGTGAAGATTGTCAAAATTGAAGGGGAGTTCACCTGGCATAAACATGACGATGAAGACGAATTGTTTCTGGTGGTTGATGGCGAGATGACCATTCAATATCAGGATCGTGAAGATGTAACTCTTAAAGCTGGTGAATTACATGTGATCCCGAAAGGGGTGTTGCATTGTCCAATCGCAAAATCTGAATGTTCTGTTCTATTACTAGAGAAATCTGGCGTAGTTAACACAGGTGATGCAGAACAAAGCGACCTCACCAATGCTGTAGAAGACATTTAAGGCAATGCCTTGCCTCTATCAGGAGATGAAAAAATGGCAGATCAAAATTTTGACGTCGTAATTGTGGGTGCTGGTCCAGGTGGATATGTAACAGCGATCCGTGCGGCCCAGTTAGGCCTAAAAACAGCAGTCGTAGAAGCCAATCACTTAGGGGGTATTTGTTTGAACTGGGGCTGTATTCCAACAAAAGCGTTGCTTCGTTCTGCAGAGATATTCCGTTTTATGGGACATGCGGGTGAATATGGCCTTTCCGTTGAAAAGGCTGGCTTTGATTTAGAGAAAATCGTTGCTCGTAGTCGCTCAGTGTCCAAACAACTTTCTCAAGGTGTTGCACATCTTCTAAAGAAGAACAAAGTTACTGTGATTGATGGCTGGGGTAAGCTTGCAGGCGGTGTCGCTGGTGCGCGCAAAGTAACTGTTGAGAAAGACGGTAAAGTTTTTGATACGTTAACTGCAAAGAATGTAATTTTGGCCACAGGCGCACGTGCACGCGAATTGCCGGGCCTTGAAGCAGATGGAAAGCTTGTATGGACCTATAAAGACGCGTTGGTACCAAAAGAAATGCCAAAGTCTTTGCTTGTTATGGGATCCGGTGCGATTGGTATTGAATTCGCAAGTTTCTTCCACACATTAGGCGCTGATGTAACTGTTGTTGAAGTTATGGACCGTATTATGCCTGTTGAAGATAAAGAAATCTCAAAGATGGCCGAGAAGTCCCTAACTAAGCAGGGTATGAAGATTAAAACAGGTGCGACTGTCAAAGGTTTTAAAAAATCAGCAAATAACGTCACTGTCACAGTTGAGAAAAATGGTAAGACTGAAGATATCATCGTGGACCGCGTGATTTCGGCTGTTGGTATTGTTGGTAATGTCGAAAATATCGGTATTGATGGAACCAAAATTAAAGTTGATCGCACCCATGTTGAAGTTAATCAATGGTCAGAAACAGCAGAAAAAGGCGTTTATGCAATTGGTGATTTAGCGGGCCCTCCATGGCTTGCCCATAAAGCTGAGCATGAAGGTGTGATCTGCGTTGAAAAGATCGCAGGCGTTAAAGGTGTTCACCCACTAAACACAAAGCGTATTCCTGGCTGTACATATTGCCACCCGCAAGTGGCATCCGTTGGTTATACTGAAGATGCAGCCAAAGAGGCCGGTTATGATATCAAAGTTGGACGTTTTCCATTCATTGGGAATGGTAAAGCAATCGCGCTTGGGGAGCCGGAAGGTTTAATCAAGACAGTGTTTGATGCCAAGACAGGTGAATTACTAGGTGCACATATGATTGGCGCGGAAGTAACTGAGTTAATTCAAGGTTATAGTATCGCTCAAACACTTGAAACGACTGAAGAAGATTTGATGCATACGGTCTTTCCGCATCCAACATTATCAGAAATGATGCATGAATCTGTTTTAGATGCATTTGATCGTGTAGTGCATATGTAATTGATTTTATTGTGAAGAGGGGAGTTTATAGGTGATTTCCCCTCTTCAAGATAAAATATAAATAAAACAAAGATAAAATTTGATCTTTTGTAAATTGAGTAATAGTAATATATAGATAGAGAAATGGAATTGGCGCGAATGGGATAGCGACATGATGAAAATTGATGTTCCTCATATTATTTCCACGAAAAAACAAATGGAGTGGAGTAACAATAAGTGGACGCATGTCTTAATTGTGAAAACCGATTTGGCTTTGGATAATGATTCCGAAGACTATAATGCAGGTGATTTACAGTTATTACTGAAAAATATCAGTACTGCACTGAAATCACGTAAAACCGGTTTTGACAAAATTAAGCTTGAAGAGATTTAAGCTTAAAGCTTTCTCAGCCTTTAGATATCTATAGTTTACTTTACTTACGCTGCATGTGGAGATATACCTTCTTTGTTGTGGGGATTTCGCATACAATAAAAAGTAAAGGGCGCAGAAATGTCTGATAGTCTAATAAAGCCAGTTGAAAAACCAAAACACCGACATCCCGAAAAAAGAAACCGTCCAGATAATCCTATTCAGCGTAAACCCGAATGGATCAGGGTAAAAGCGCCTGTTAGCAAGGATTATCGTAAAACTGCGTCTTTGGTACGGGAAAATAACCTTGTCACCGTCTGTGAAGAAGCCGCATGCCCAAATATAGGCGAATGTTGGGCAAAAAAGCATGCTACATTTATGATTATGGGCGAGATTTGCACGCGCGCTTGTGCTTTCTGCAATGTAACAACGGGTAAACCAAACGGTTTGGATATTTTTGAACCTTATCGAGTTGCAGATTCAACCGCGAAATTAGGCCTGGAACATGTGGTGGTTACATCTGTTGATCGTGATGATCTTGATGACGGTGGCGCACAGCATTTTGCTGAAACTATTAAAGCGATTAGAGAACGTGCCCCCAATACAACTATTGAAATTCTGACACCTGACTTTAAAGATAAAAAAGGTGCATTGGAGATCGTTGTCGAAGCCCGTCCAGATGTATTTAATCATAATCTTGAAACTGTGCCGCGCCTCTATCCAACCATTCGTCCTGGCGCACGTTATTATACATCCTTAAACTTGTTAGATCGTGTAAAACAACTAGATCCATCAATTTTTACAAAATCTGGTATCATGGTCGGCCTTGGAGAGACCAAAATCGAAATCCAACAAATGATGGATGATTATCGGGCTGCAGATGTGGATTTCTTGACGGTCGGTCAATATTTACAACCAACTCCTAAACATGCGGCTATCGACAAATTTGTTACGCCAGAAGAATTTGAAAATTATGCCACAATGGCACGCGCAAAAGGGTTTTTGATGGTGTCCTCATCTCCATTGACACGTTCAAGCTATCTGGCCGGTGATGATTTTGCAGAGTTGCGCAAAGCACGTAATGAACAGCTTGCAAAAACAGCGGAATCTTCAAAATAGTTCATATATCATTTTCATTGAAGGAGGGCCCTTATGCCAAGGCATGAGGAGAAACATTTTATCGCGCATACCCCTAAGGATATGTATGACCTTGTTTGCGACGTGGAAAAATATCCTGAATTCTTGCCTTGGTGCCAGAATGTCAGAATCCGTAAGCGTATGGATAATGTTATTCTTGCGGACTTGATGGCAGGCTTTAAGAACTTCAATGAAAAATATACTAGCCGAGTTACATTTTACGATGACAACCTTATTGTCGATGTAAAATATGAAACAGGACCTTTTAAACATCTCTTAAACGAATGGAAGTTCTCTGAGGTAGATGGCGGTTGTGAAGTCAATTTTATGATCGATTTTGAATTTAAGTCACGCATTCTGCAAGGGGTTGCGAATATGTTCTTTAAAGAAGTCTTTCATAAAATGGTGGAAGCCTTCTCTAAAAGAGCTGACTCGGTTTATGGCAAGTAACAATTACATTTTGCCTCGAATCGATATATTTAGTCCTATAACTAGATAATGGATCTGTTTTAATAGGTTTTATACCTACTTTATGGGACAAATATGATTTCACCAGAGCAAATCAGAGCTGGGCGCGCCTTAATCAATGCCAAGCAATCAGAATTGGCAAAGGCCGCAGGTGTATCTTTGGCGACATTGAATAATATAGAACGCGGATTAGGGGATC
The DNA here is from genome assembly GCF_965219885.1 of Curvivirga sp. NCBI lineage: Bacteria > Pseudomonadati > Pseudomonadota > Alphaproteobacteria > Rhodospirillales > Aestuariispiraceae > Curvivirga > Curvivirga sp. The sequence goes on along the minus strand of NZ_CBDCOT010000008.1, from coordinate 123,419 downwards.
CACGCGCCAGTACATTGAAAGCTATTGAAGATGCTTTATCGCTTGCAGGTGTTTTAGTCGAAAACGACACTTATTCCGAAACGATTATCTTGAAAAAATACGCAAGACCAACAGCTTATGATGGTTTTACGGCAAGTCAGCGAGTTATGGAGATCTTAGGAAATGATCCATTAACTAAAACTCAATCCGTCTTGTTTTTTATTCGTGAAAATACAACAAGTGGACCCGGCAGTAATCTGGATGATCATAGGGTTTGTTTGTTAATCACCGGAAAAGTACGTAAGATCCTTTTTGATCAAGTTGGTTTTAATCTTGAAAATTCGGCACGAATTGCAGAGGTTGCCGGTGTCGTATTAGCGTCGCTTGTAACGTTTCCGAAAAATGTATTCTTTGTAAGAAGTAAGATTGAAGACACAACGATTTCGCCTATTGATGAAGCAATCACACAACTTTCAAATCTTGAAAAACATCCCTTATCGGATCCAAAAGAATTCTTTTCCATTGTGGGAAATTGGGATGATATCTTTGCTACCTGTATGAAAACCGAAGGACATCCGTTACTTGATCTTATTCAGTATACAGATCATGTTAGTCCTTTTGAGTAACCGATAAAGCTAGAAACAGTGCTGTTCGAACTGTACTGCTCCTTACTTCAGAGCGGTTTCCTTCGAAGTTTACCTTCGTAACAACAGGTTTATCCAGATTATCTGCAGCGATTCCAATATAAACTAATCCAGCTGGCTTGTTTTCGGAGGCTCCTGGACCGGCAACACCTGTGACGGCTATTGCCAGGTTGGTTTTTGCCTCTTTAACGGCGCCCATTGCCATTTGTTCAGCGACTTCAGGGCTTACCGCACCATGTTTTTTGATCGTATCTGAGTTAACACCAATCAATTCGTTCTTAGCTTCATTTGAATAGGTGATAAAACCACGGTCTACCACATTAGAGGAACCAGCTATTTCTGTTAAAGCCCCTGCAATTAACCCGCCAGTACAAGATTCTGCGGTTGAAACCGTCCAATCTTTTGCGCGGCACTCTAATAACAACCGTGTAGCAAGATCTTGTATTTCTTTAGAAAACATTCGGTACGATTCCCCATTCATGTAAAACAAGCAAACATATACCTGCAAAGGCACCGGCAACCATATCATCAAGCATAATGCCTGCACCACCTTTAACATTCTTATCAATGAAGCTAATCGGAAACGGTTTCAAAATGTCAAAGAGACGGAACAGTAAAAAGCCGATTATCAAGTTTTCTCCTGTCATAGGGGCCATTGCCAATGTCACCCAAACACCAGCTACTTCATCGATAACGATTTCAGATGCATCATGACTTTGTGTTCTGCCTGAATATTGTCCTGCCGACCAAACACCTAGAAAATAAGCCACAATCGCAGCGATAGCTAATGCAATAGGCCCGAGATGAATATGAATGGCCACAGCAAATGGCAGGGCGCATATGGTTCCCCATGTGCCCGGTGCAGGCTTTATATATCCACTGCCAAACCAGGTGGCTATGATCACATCAAGGTTTCTGAGAGAAGGGCGGTTCGCATTAGTCATTTATGAATTCTCTTATGCCAATATAGTTGCAGCTGCTTGAGCAGCGATACCTTCTTGGCGTCCTGTGAAGCCAAGCTTTTCTGTGGTCGTTGCTTTCACACTAACTCTTTTCACATCCAACATCAGTAATTCGGCTAGTTTTTCACGCATAGCTTCTTTGTGTTTTCCCACTTTGGGTGCTTCACAGATAATAGTAACATCTACATGTTGAATCTCACCGCCTTCTTTGATGATCAAGTCTCTCGCATGTTCTAAAAAGATATGAGATGCAGCACCTTTCCATTGCGCTTCACTTGGTGGGAAATGCGTACCTATATCACCTGCAGCAATACATCCCAGCAAAGCATCTGTTAGGGCATGCATGGCCACATCTGCATCTGAATGTCCTTTTAACTTCTGAGTATGAGGAATATTCACCCCGCATAACGTAACGTAATCACCTTCTTCAAAAGCATGTACATCAAAGCCTGTAGCCATTCGTGGTGTTTTCATTTGTGCTTCACTCAATTTTCTTTCCGCAGTGATAAAATCTTCAGGGCGTGTAACTTTGAAATTGCCTATATCGCCCGGAATACATCTTATTTTCAAACCAGCAACTTCAGCGACTGATGCATCATCTGTTAGCTTTTGTCCTTCAGCTTTTATATGAGCATCTAAGATTTTAGATAATGAGAATACCTGCGGGGTTTGCACGTTTCTTAAAACAGATCGATCAACCGTTTGATTTATGAAATTTTGATTATCTACTTGCTTAACAGTGTCAACGATTTCCAGAGTAGGAACCACTCCATCTACTGCGTTATTATTTAGCGCCTGAACGCAATCTAATATTAATTCTTCCGATAAAAAAGGGCGGGCGGCATCATGAATAAAAACCAAATCGTCTGATGCATATTTTTTAGAAATCGCTTTTAAGCCTAGTCTGACAGAATCCTGCCGCTCACTGCCACCTGAAATTGCTGTATAGCTTAATCCGTTAAGAGCGTCTGTATATAAACTTTCATCATTTGGATGTATTACAATATAAAGATCGTCGATCTCGGCTGAATGCGTAAATACTTCTACAGCATAACGAATAAGCGGCTTTTGTGCGACTAACCGATATTGTTTTGGAATATCGCCGCCAGCACGATATCCGCGTCCAGCAGCAACAATCAGGGCAATTTTTTTTATATCTGATGAATTTTTCATTTAAATTCTGGAATTATTTGTTTCTGATACATAAATATCTGGAATACCCTTAAAGAGATGATATAACTCGCAACATGTCTGAATATTCTACCATCCTATCTTGGGCGCCAGCTTTCGCTTTTTTACCAATCAGCATACTTTCCTTCAGAAAGATGCAGAATGACGCGATTTTATTTTATCTACTCATCTTCGCAACCCTGATTTCGGGAATTTCTTTTTATTATGTCTGGCATCATCACTGGGAACGTAGTTTTTCCTCAACTATATCTGCAACAATATTTGGTAGTTGTTTGATATATATATTATTTTCTCTTATCGAGCCTGTTGCAAAAAAACTCACAAGCTTGATTTCATTTTATATGGTGTATCTTGCAATATTAGCAGCTATATCAAATACAAGCGGAAATACGGGAGAACCTATTGCCGAAAGTAGCTGGCTGATTCTGCATATTTTATTCGCCGTATTGACCTATGCATTGTTAACTTTAGCTGCTATCACAGCCTTAGCAGTAGCGATAAAAGAAACATCCTTGAAACGTCGAGTGAAATCAAAAATCGCGGACATGCTTCCATCAGTTTATGATGCCAATCATTTGCAGTTCCTTTTTATGGCCTTTGCGGAGTTATTATTGGCGGTAGATTTAGTAACGGGTATCGCCGTGAATATTATCTATCACGATAGCTGGTTTACCTTTGACCATAAAACAACACTGACCACGATCGCTTTCTTTGGCATTGCCATTTTGCTTTACATGCATCGGAGGATGGGATTGCGTGGACGCCGTGCATCTCATTGGATTCTGCTTGCTTATTTGTTGGTTACAGCAGGTTATCCTGGCGTTAAATTCATTTCAGATATTCTTCTTTGAAGTGATCGCAGATAATTAAACATAATTATTTTCTGGCCTATCTTTTAAGCATAACTTATATATGCTTAAATTTTGTGCATACGATCATTTGAGGCATCATTACATGCTAAAACCTATTCATATTGGGGACATCCGCTTGGATACACCTGTTGTGTTAGCACCTATGTCAGGTGTCACCGATCTTCCTTTCCGCCGAACAGTTAAAAAGTTCGGGGCGGGGATGGTTGTATCTGAAATGGTTGCATCAAATGAAGCCTTACGTGAAACCGAAGGCACCATGAAAAGATTATCTAAATCTGAAATAGATCAACCTCAAGTCATACAATTGGTTGGTCACGACCCAGAAACGATGGGTAAAGCTGCGAAATTCTGTCAGGATTTAGGTGCGGATATTGTGGACATCAATTTTGGATGCCCAGCAAAAAAGGTGACAAATAAAGCCTGTGGTTCAGCATTAATGAAGGATGAGGATCAAGCCTGCCGTATTATGGATTCTGTACTAAATAGTGTCTCAATTCCGGTAACAGTTAAAATGCGGATGGGGTGGGACCATGATGATTTAAATGCGCCAAACTTGGCCGGAAAATCTGAAAAACTTGGAATTAAACTCGTCACAGTGCATGGACGTACTAGGGAGCAGAAATATACAGGTCATGCGGATTGGTCTTTTGTAAAGAAAGTTAAAGACGTTGTCTCAATTCCAGTTCTTGTCAATGGGGATATCAATACGGTTTATGACGCCCGTGAAGCTCTAGAGAAGTCGAACGCTGATGGCATTATGATTGGACGTGGCGCCCAAGGTAAACCATGGTTTTTATCTCAAGTTATGGCTTATTTAAACGATAATCAGATTGTTGAGGCACCAGATTTTCTTATTCAACGAGATACGCTATTAGGACATTATGATGAAATGCTGCATCATCATGGTGAATATATGGGGGTTCGCATGTCACGTAAGCATTTGACCTGGTATGTGAAATCGGTTCCAGGCGCAGCCAGTTTCCGTGATTATTTGATGAAATTAACGGAGCCGGAAGAAGTCAAAAAAGCAATCATAGAATTTTATGACCCTCTTATTAAAGACCACATGGGTAATCAGGAAAATTCATGACACCAGATATCATACTAAATTCAATGCCTGATCCTGTTTTAGTGGTTAATCATAAGGACGATATTTCCTTTTTGAACCTTGCCGCTGAAGGCTTTTTACAAGGAAGTCGTGACCAATTAATAGGTCAGAATCTTCAAGATTTAATCCCCCAAGACAGTCCGGTTTTATTCTTACTGTCAAAAGTGCGGCGCCATGGTACGAGTTATACAGAGCATGGAATTATATTAGCTTCACCAAAAATTGGCTCTCATCAAGTATCCATATCAGCTGCCCCAGTTATTGATGATCCATCGGCAATAACATTGGTGTTTCAACATGAATCAATTGCTGAAAAATTAAATGATAATTTATCGCAAAAGGGCGCTGCCAGATCGGTCTCAGCGCTTGCTGCAATGCTATCTCATGAAATTAAGAATCCATTGTCAGGCATTCGTGGTGCTGCTCAATTACTTGAAATGATTATAGAACCAAATGACCGGGAATTGACAACTCTTATCAAAGATGAAACCGATCGAATTGTTAAACTTTTGGACCGAATGGAAGTTTTTACAGATAATCCTTTACTGGATCGTTCGGCTGTGAACATTCATGAGGTTCTTGATCATGTTGTGCGCTCGGCGAAATCCGGTTTTGCATCCAAATTCAAGATAATAGAGAATTATGATCCATCATTACCTTCTGTATTTGGCGATCGTGATCAATTGGTTCAGATATTTATGAATTTAGTAAAAAACGCAGCAGAGGTTTTAGAGGATCAAGATGGGAGAATTACCATCAAAACGTCTTATCGTCATGGGGTACGCCTTGCATTACCCGGTGGAGGAGCCCCTCAATATCTTCCTCTAATGGTCACGATCGAAGATAATGGGCCAGGTATTCCAGATGATATCCGCGATCACCTTTTTGATCCATTTATTACCACTAAGCATAATGGTTCTGGCTTAGGTTTGGCTCTTGTTGCTAAGCTTGTTGGGGACCATGGCGGCGCTATCGAGCTTGATAGCAAGCCCGAAACAACCAAATTTAATGTCTTACTTCCAATGATGAAGAACTAAGAAGGAACGGAATGATGGCTGGTGAAACTATTCTCGTCGCAGATGATGATCGTGCGATCCGTACTGTACTTGGTCAGGCTTTAAATAGGCAGGGTTATGATGTGCGTCTCACCGGAAATACTGCAACTCTATGGAGCTGGGTTGAATCTGGACTTGGGGAATTGGTGATTACTGATGTTATTATGCCGGATGGGAACGGGCTGGATCTTCTGCCCCAAATTAGAAAACGTCGCCCTGACTTACGTGTCATTGTCATGTCTGCGCAAAACACTCTGCTAACCGCAGTCAAAGCAACAGAAAAAGGGGCATTCGAATATCTACCTAAGCCATTTGATCTATCCGAAGTTATAGATTGTGTTGGTCGCGCCTTGGCATTTTCGCCGGAAAGCGCGACACAATCGGATCACCAGAATGAGAGTGAAAAACTACCTCTCATTGGGCGAACGCCAGCAATGCAAGAAGTCTATCGCGTAATTGCACGCCTAACGGCAACAGATTTATCAGCTCTGATTACTGGTGAATCTGGAACCGGTAAAGAGTTGATTGCCCGCGCGTTACATGACTTTTCAAAACGAAAAAATGGCCCATTCGTTGCAGTAAATATGGCGGCTATTCCAAAAGATTTGATAGAAAGCGAATTGTTTGGCCATGAGAAAGGGGCTTTTACCGGTGCAACATCCCGTTATGCTGGGCGCTTTGAACAAGCTCAGGGAGGGACGCTATTTCTCGATGAAATTGGCGACATGCCAATGGAGGCCCAAACACGTCTGTTACGTGTTCTTCAAGAAGGTGAATATATGACGGTAGGTGGAAGACAGCCAATCAAGACAGATATTCGAATTGTTGCTGCTACTCATCGTGACATCAAACGAATGGTTCAATCTGGCCATTTCCGAGAAGATTTATTTTATCGATTGAATGTAGTTCCTATCCGCGTACCTTCACTAAGAGAACGTAAAGATGATATTCCTGATCTGGTAAATCATTTTTTATCTCATGCTGTTGATCAAGGACTACCTTCCAAAACAATTACACCTTCGGCTATGCAAAACTTAAAAAATGCCCGATGGCCAGGCAATGTTCGTGAATTGGAAAATCTTGTACATCGACTTGCTGCTCTTTATGCCCAAGATGACATCGATGTGGATGTGATTGAAGCTGAACTATCTGATCAGCAAAACACTATACCGGATCGCAATACACCTGCCGAAGGCGAAAGTATGTCCGAAGCGATAGAAAGGCATCTAAGAAAATATTTCGAAGCACATGGAGATGATCTACCTGCATCAGGTTTATATGCCCAAATGTTAAAGGAGTTTGAGCAACCTTTGATCAATCTATGTTTGGAATATACAGACGGAAATCAAATTAAATCTGCTGACATTTTAGGCCTGAATCGTAATACCCTGCGCAAGAAAATTCGAGAGCTCGGTATCCCTGTGATACGCGGCACCTCTAAGCGCTTATAATCTAAGGCATGGTTGAAATGGCAAATGCAGAAATTAATATAATGGAAGAAAATGAAAGAAAGCGAAAAATACGCCGTCTGAACAGATCTGTTGCGATTGCGCTTGCTTTTACTTCAATTCTGTTTGGTGTCGCGACGTTCGTTGTAATGAGTGGCGCACTACCTTATGAGGTTACTGCCGATCAAATATTGCTTATGATATATATCGATGGAGCTTTATTACTTGCGACTTCAGTTATTTTGACACACCGCCTAGTTCAAATTTGGTCTGCAAGACGTAGAGGATCGGCTGGCGCGCAAATCCATTCAACATTAGTTTTATATTTTGCGGCATTGGCAGCAGTACCTGCTATTTTGATTTCAATTTTTTCTTTGATCTTTTTCGACCTTGGTTTGGACTCTTGGTTTAGTCAACGTGTACGCACAGCTGTAGTAGAAAGTCAGGCAATTGCAGAAGCCTATCTCGCAGAACATAATAAAATTCTACAAGCTGATGCATTACGTATCGCACGTGATATTTCCAAAGACTCACATATCATGATTAACAATGATGCATTACTGGAACGCGCGTTAAAGATTCATGCTGATCTTCGTAATGTAACTGAAGCTCTAATTTTTCATCCAACTGATGGTGTTAAAGCAAGAGCTGGTTTTACCTATGTGTTGGAATTTGAACCTATCCCGCAATCTGCCTTTGAAGAAGCTAGTAGAGGGGAGGTCGCTCTTTTATCGACTGCGCAAGAAGATCGTGTACGTGCATTGGTAAAGCTTGATGGCTTTATCGGTGATATTTATTTACTTGCAGGGCGCTATATTGATCCTTTAGTTCTTGAAAAGGCGACTAAAGCACAGAATGCAGTGGCACAATTTAGAAATCTTGAACAACAACGCGGCGATATTAAGATATCGTTTGCGTTTGCGTTCATGATTGTCACTCTACTATTGCTACTTGCGGCTGTTTGGATTGGTTTAAGTTTTGCTGCAAATTTAACGCGCCCAATTTCCACTTTAATTGCGGGAACAGAAGCTATTCGAAGTGGGGATTTATCCATTCGAGTTCCTGAAGTTAAGAAAGAAAACGAGCTAGCGACCCTTAGTCGCGCCTTTAACAGAATGACAGAACAACTTGAAACGCAAAGAAAAGAGATTATCGAAGCCAGTCAGGTTATTGATGAAAGGCGGCGCTTCACAGAAGCTGTGCTAACTGGTGTCTCTGCTGGTGTAATCGGTCTCGATCGAAAAGGACGCGTCGACCTGCCAAACAAAGTTGCTTCCGAGTTGTTAGGATTGCGCTTGGATGAACTAAAAGGACACGAACTTGCCTCACTTGTTCCTGAAATGGCGCCTTTGTTAAGTCAAGCCATACAAAATCACCATATTGACCAATTTTTGGGTGAAGAAATCAAGATCGATGTAGATGGTCAAATTCGTAATCTTTATGTGCGCATCGGAGCAGAGACTGAAAACTTAAATGATGAAATTATTGTTGATGGCTTTATCGTAACATTTGACGATATTACAAATTTACAATCCGCACAGCGAAAGGCTGCTTGGGCAGATGTTGCGCAACGAATTGCACATGAAATCAAAAATCCTTTAACACCCATTCAACTTTCCGCCGAACGATTAAAACGCAAATATTCCAAGCAAATTCAAGAAGATAAAGAAACATTTGAAGCATGTACAGATACCATTGTTCGACATGTGGAAGATATAGGCCGTATGGTTTCTGAATTCTCCAGCTTTGCACGTATGCCAAAACCAACCATGCAAATGGAAAATTTAGCCGACTTATGTCGACAAACTATTTTCTTGCAAAAGAATGCTAATAGAAATGTGGAATATATTTCTGATATTCCGCAGGGCGAAATTTCCGCATTTTGTGATGGAAGGCAAATTTCACAGGTTCTGACAAATTTACTTCAAAATGCTTATGATGCCATTGAGGGACGTAAACAAGATCAGCGATTTGAAAAAGGTGAAATAAAACTCGAATTATTGCAAAAAGAAGGCGGCCTTGAAGTAAGAATCACCGATAATGGCAAAGGGTTACCAATTGAAGAACGTAAAAACTTAATGGAACCTTATGTGACTACACGTGAAAAAGGAACCGGCTTAGGTTTGGCGATCGTAAAAAAGATCATGGAAGATCACAATGGGGAGTTTCTTTTAGACGATCGAGAAGATGGAAGAGAAGGGGCCATCGCAACCTTGGTGTTTTCTGGCCAATCCGGCCAACGCGGTACATAACGATAACAGATAATTTAATGGAGTATACAGGCAATGGCGCCTGAAATTCTAATTGTAGATGATGAAGCCGATATTCGCGGTTTAATCGCCGAGATTTTACGAGACGAAGGGTATGAGGCAAGAGAAGCAGCTTCTGATAAAGAAGCATATGCTGCCGTAGCTGCACGCCAACCAGCCCTAATGATTTTGGACGTCTGGCTAAATGGTAGCGAACATGATGGCATTCAAATTCTTGAAAATATTAAAAAAAATCATCCGTCACTTCCAGTGATTATGATTTCAGGTCATGGTACTGTCGATATGGCTGTAAGTGCAACCAAGATTGGTGCATACGATTTTATAGCGAAGCCTTTTAAAACCGACGTTCTTCTTCACACAATTGAGCGTGCTTTATCTGAAGCAAAACTACGAAAAGAGAATGAAGAACTCAAAAAATTAAGCGGCGAAGAGGATTCTCAAAATCTTGTTGGACAATCAAGTATCATTACTGAAATTCAGAAAGAAATCGAACGTGTTGCTGAAATGGAGAGCCGGGTTTTAATCACTGGTGATCCAGGGTCAGGTAAGAATTTTGTTGCCAAACTTATTCACAAACAATCCCCTAGAAAAGACGGGCCATTTGTGGTTTTAAATTGTGCAGCATTGTCTTCAGAGAAGGTAGAAGAAACTCTATTTGGTGTAGAAGAAACACCTGAAACACCACGCAAAATTGGATTGCTAGAAGAAGCGCATAGCGGCATCTTGTTACTTGATGAAGTAGCTGACATGCCTTTGGATACGCAGGGGCGCATTGTTCGTGTTTTGCATTCTCAAAAATTTCAACGTCTTGGTGGTGAGGGGTTTGTAGAGGTAAATGTTAGAGTTCTCGCGACGAGTAACAAGAACCTTCAACAATTAATGGAAAACGGACTTTTCCGCGAAGACCTATATTATCGCCTGAATGTGGTACCTCTAAATATTCCTCCATTAGTTGACCGCAGAGATGATATTCCAGAGCTTGCAAAACAGTTGCTGAAAAAGCGCGCAACTGCAACCGGTCGCGCTACGCCAATTTTAACAGAAGATGCAGTTTCTGTTCTTCAAACTCATGAATGGCCCGGCAATGTTTGGGAATTGGCAAACATTATTGAGCGCGCCCTTATCATCACACAAAATAAAGATGTTAGTTCTATTAATGGGGATATCGTCAATTCTGCTTTAAGTGAGCAAAGTGAATCAAAACTAATGAGTTGGTCTCGTGCACCAGAAGTCCTGAATAAGCCACTTCGTGAAGCACGAGAATCTTTTGAGCGAGAATATCTAATGTTTCATCTGGATCGTTTTGGTGGCAATATTAGCCGTACAGCGGAATTCGTTGGAATGGACCGTGCCGCTTTACATCGCAAACTTAAAGGTTTAGGTGTTCAATCCAACACAAAATCAACTGGCACTTAATCTAAACCAGTTTCTATTTTTTTCTTTGGGGTTAATTCATGAAAGTCATTATTTGCGGTGCCGGACAAGTAGGTTTCCATCTTGCGCGCTATCTTTCAGCAGAAAACAACGATATTACTGTTGTTGACCAATCCCCGGAATTGATCGGCAAGATTAATGATCAATTAGATGTTCAGGCTTTTGTTGGTCATGCTGCACATCCTCATACATTGGAGAGAGCGGGGGCTGAGGATGCTGATATGTTGATTGCGGTTACGTTCACGGATGAAGTTAATATGACTGCATGTCAGGTTGCTCACTCATTATTCAATGTTCCAACTAAGATCGCACGTATTCGACAGCAAAATTATCTCGACCCTTTGTGGGGAAACTTGTTTTCCAAAGATAATCTTCCAATCGATGTGATCATTTCACCAGAGATTGAGGTTGCAAGAGCTATCAACCGAAGGCTTCATGTTCCTGGTGCCTTTGACATGATACCAATGGCTGATGATCGTGTACGGGTGATCGGTGTGCGCTGCACAGAAGACACACCTATTATCAATACTCCGTTACGCCAACTTACTTCATTATTTCCGGATTTAAGTATCAGGGTTATCGGTATTCGCCGTGATGCCAAAATGATTATACCAACTTCTAATGATCAGATGTTTGCAGGGGACGAAGTTTATTTCGTAACCGAAACAACACATCTATCACGTGCCATGTCCGCATTTGGTCATGAAGAAAAGGAAACCCGTCGGATCGTCATTATTGGTGGCGGAAATATTGGCACCTATCTAGCTAAAGAGCTTGAAGAAGCTAATGATGGATATTCTGCTCGCATTATTGAGTATAGCCCTGAACGCGCGCGTGAAGTTGCTGAGATATTACCTACAACCAGTGTTATTCGTGGCGATGCTCTTGATAGTGAAATCCTTGAAGAAGCGAACATCTCACGTGCTGAAGCTGTTGTTGCAGTGACTGACCAGGATGAGACAAATATTCTATCTTCTCTTCTGGCAAAACGTCACGGTGTCGAACGAGCGATAACCTTAGTTAACAAGGCGAATTACAACCAACTTATAAATAACCTTGGAATTGATGTTGTTGTAAGTCCAAGAGAAATCACCGCATCAACTATTTTACAGCATGTGCGTCGAGGCCGCATTCGCGCTGTACATAGTTTACGCGATGCTGAGGCCGAAGTCATTGAGGCAGAAGCACTAGCAACCTCTCAATTAGTCGGGAAAGCGATCCGGGATGCGAAAATCCCTAAAGGCGTTGTTGTTGGTGCGATTGTCCGTGGGGAGGAGATCATTATCCCACGCGCCGGAACAATTATAGAAGAAAACGATATCATTATTCTATGCGCATCATCTGAAGTCGTTCGAAAAGTTGAAAAACTTTTCGCAGTTCGACTTGAATATTTCTAGTTTGGTATACCAAATGATTAGACGAATTGATAAGTTACAACATCCAAAAGCTATCGTTTTTGATTGGGATAATACTTTGGTCAATACTTGGCCAGTCATCCATAAATCGCTTGAAGAGACCTATTTGGCATTTGATAAAAAGCCAATGACGATGGATGAAGTCAGGTCTAATGTTAAATATTCTTTAAGAGATAGCTTCCCAGATATATTCCATGATGATTGGGAAAAGGCGCGCGATATTTTCTATAATACATTTGAAAAGGTACATCTTGAAGAGTTACAAAAACTAGAAGGGGCTGATGTTTTTCTTAAGCATCTTACATTACTAGATATTCCAATTTCTCTTGTTAGTAACAAAACAGGTAAATACCTTAGACAAGAAGCTGAATATCTCAATTGGGAAACATATTTTCATCGCATCATTGGTGCGGGGGATGCTGAAAACGATAAACCCGCGATCGATCCTTTATATCTGGCTCTCGAAGAAACGAATCTTGACGTGAATGAAGCTATTTGGTTTGTCGGTGATTCCGAGGTAGACATAAAAATTGCCGAAAATGCTGGGTGTACGGGTATTTTACTTCATTTCAATGAAAAGCCACAAGATATGACAGCTTCGCCTCATCAAATTCATCCAGATTTTGACAGCCTGTTACGTGAAATAAGACAGTTTTATTAAAAAAATACAAATAGTTCACAAGTTCTCTTGCATTCTAAACACAATCCAGATTAGAGTATCTAAGCGATAAAATTTGATTTTGTCGCTTCTTGCTTTGCGAGGTTATGAATGGCTGCGGGAAGAATGATGGTTCTTTACTGGGTAATTTGAATTGGGGACATTCAATAACTTTTTCAAGCGATGAAAAATAAACAACAAATAACTAAAAGAAAATGGGGGCACAAATGTCCGAAAAAACACAAAATCTGCAAGATGTATTCTTAAATAACCTACGTAAAAACAAAGCATCCGTCACAGTCTTTTTAGTGAATGGTGTGAAATTACAGGGTATCGTGACGTGGTTTGATAATTTCTGCGTTTTACTTCGTCGCGATGCACATTCTCAGTTGGTTTACAAACATGCAATTTCCACTATTATGCCGGCAACTCCGGTTCAGCTGTTTGAACCAAATGAAAAGGATGAAGGCGAATCTTCGTAATTGTCGCTGCGCTTACATCCAAATCAATTCTCTTGGATGGTACCTAATTGAGTAAAGAACATCGCCGAGAAGGCAAAGGTTGGGGCCCGGCTGAAAGTAGTCGGGCTCTGGTGATTCACCCAATCATTCGAATTAAGGGTGAGCCTCTACGTAGCCCAGACGCCCGTTTGGAGGAAGCAATAGGTCTAACTCAAGCGATTGAGTTAGACGTCGTGCATGCGGAAACGATCCGTACAGACAAAGTAAGTCCAGCACATTTGATTGGTGGCGGTGCGAAAGAACGCCTTGCTCATTTAATTAAAAATGAAGAAATTGATTTGGCGATTGTGGATAGTAGCCTAACACCTATTCAACAACGTAATCTGGAAAAAGCTTGGGAATGTAAGGTTATTGATAGAACGGGTTTAATTCTGGAAATCTTTGGTGCTCGTGCTCGTACACATGAAGGCCGCCTGCAGGTAGAACTTGCGGCAATGAAGTATCAACGATCACGCTTGGTAAGAAGCTGGACCCACTTGGAACGACAAAGAGGTGGTTTAGGCTTCATTGGCGGCCCTGGTGAAAGCCAACTTGAAATTGACAGACGCCTGATTGATGAACGTATTGATAAATTAAAACGTGAATTGGAACGTGTTAAGAGAACACGTGAATTGCAACGTTCTGCCCGCAAACGTGTTCCTTATCCGGTAATAGCGTTTGTAGGCTATACAAATGCCGGTAAATCGACCTTATTTAATCGCCTCACAAATTCGGATGTTTTTGCAAAAGATCTTTTATTTGCAACACTGGATCCGACAATGCGTTCAGTAGAACTTGTAAGTGGACGAAAAGTTATATTATCAGACACAGTTGGTTTCATTTCAGATCTTCCTCATGATTTAATTGCTGCCTTCCGAGCAACATTAGAAGAGGTTTTAGAAGCAGATATTGTACTTCATGTACGTGATATTGCATGCAGTGATAGCGAAGAACAATTACGTGATGTTGAAACCGTGCTTGCAAGCTTGAATATGGGGCAATCAGTGCCCGTAGTTGAAGCCTGGAACAAGCTTGACCTGGTTGAAGGCGAAGAACGCAAAGCATTGCTGGAAAAAGCATTACGCGATGAGAATATTATTGCTATTTCTGCCTTAAACGGCGAAGGGTGCAATGCGCTTCTATCACGTTTAGATGATCTTCTAACCCGCCATAATACTGAGCTGGAGCTTGAGATTGAACCATGGGATGGCAAACAACTTTCTTGGCTTTATGAACATGCTGATGTTTTACAACGTAAAGATACAGATGAAGGAAAAATCGTTCTACGAGTTTCATTTGCTGCGGATATGATGGGAAAATATTTTGCTGCATATCCGGACCAACTTCCTGAAGACGATTACGCGGAAGAGCTGGTGCTGGAGAGTGAAACAGAAGAACCTGTTCCATATGACCCATTGAAATAATTCATCTCATTAAGATAGAAATTCATTTTTATTTCTAATCTATAACGCTATATTATCATTGTGTTTTTAGCATTTTGAAACTATGGAGGCCTATCATGGCTATGCCTGAATTTTCAGCTGATAGGTTAGGTCCGCATTTACAGCAATTAGCTGAAGATATAATGTTGCCAAAATTCAAAATGCTTTCTGATGATGAGAAACGTCAGAAAGCACCGGGCGATTATGTCACTGTAGTAGATATTGAGATGGAAAGACGTCTCAACACCCTCCTGCCACAATTGATTGATGGATCCATCGTAATTGGTGAGGAAGCAGTCTCTACAGATCCAAAACTTCTAAAAGAGGCCTATAAAGAAGACCTCGTATGGTTGGTTGACCCACTAGATGGTACCAACAATTTCACCTCGGGCAATGAAAATTTCTGCGTCATGGTTGCCCTTCATTATAAAGGTGAGACCGTCATATCTTGCATTTATGATCCTTTAAAAAAGAAAACAATAACTGCAGAAAAAGGGCAGGGCGCGTATAATGGAAGTCGCAGATTGATTTGTAACCCGGATGTGTCATTTGAACAGATGACAGGTCAGATAAATTTTCGAATTATCCAAGATGACAATCATAGAGAATATTTGAAGAAAGACTCTCAAGAACGGTTTAGAGAAGTAAAACGTCTAGGTTGTGCTGGACAGGATTTTATTATGCATGCTGAAGATGTTAGACATTTTTCTTTATACAGCAGATTAGCACCCTGGGATTTTGCTGCTGGTGGCTTAATCTTGAAAGAAGCGGGTGGTAAACTTGCTAAAATTGATGAAAGTGAGATGTCCGCCTTTGAATATGCATATGGGTTACTAACATCAGTAAACGAAACGAATTGGTTTGCATTAAAAGATTACTTCTGCAAACCACAGTATTAATAATATTTTCTAGCGATGAATAATATAAGGAAACTGGGAGTTTATAATGGCAAAAGTTGCATTTATCGGTTTAGGTGTCATGGGATATCCAATGGCGGGTTATCTGAAGTCAAAAGGTGAACATGAAGTAACGGTTTATAACCGAACCACCGCGAAAGCACAGAAATGGGCGGAGGAGTTTGGAGGCAATTTTGCTGAGACACCTCGGAAAGCAGCAGCAGGGGCCGATTTTGTATTCTGCTGTGTAGGTAATGATGATGATTTACGTGGTGTGGTCCTAGGAGAGGATGGTGCATTTGCAGAAATGTCATCAGGATCAATCTTTATCGATAATACAACAACAAGTGCAGAGGTAGCACGCGAGCTCTATGCAATTGGTAAAGAAAAAGGGATTTCCTTTATCGACGCACCTGTATCTGGCGGTCAAGCAGGTGCTGAAAATGGTGTACTAACCGTTATGTGCGGTGGTGACGAAGATGCATATACCAAGGCAGAACCACAAATTATGGCATTCGCGCGCGCATGTCGTCGTATGGGTGATATCGGTGCTGGACAAACTACTAAAATGGTTAATCAGATTTGTATTGCAGGCCTTCTTCAAGGTTTAGCTGAAGGTATGAATTTTGGATCAAAAGCTGGTCTGGACATGGATGCTGTTATCGATGTGATTTCAAAAGGAGCTGCTGGATCTTGGCAAATGGAAAACCGTGGTTCCACCATGTGTAAAGGTGAGTTTGATTTTGGTTTTGCCATTGATTGGATGCGTAAGGATCTAGGTATTTGTTTGGAAGAAGCTAAAAATAATGGCGCAAGATTACCAGTAACTGCTATGATTGATCAGTTTTACGCGCAAGTTCAAGCACGTGGCGGTGGTCGTTGGGATACGTCTAGCTTGATGCATTTACTTGCTAACGATTAAGATTAAGGAAATAGGGTGAGTATTAAATCTCTTCAGGAAATCGCACAAATCGTTAGCGACAAGGTGATTAATATTGGATTGATTGATGATCGCCCGGAAAAAGCTTTGGAAACCTTGTGTGATAGTCTTGTCACACTTGGTTTTCCTCTTATGCGAGGGCATATCGCAACAAGTTGGTTAAACCCTGTCTCTCAGTCGACTAGTGTGACTTGGCTTAATGGAAGTGGAATTACGGATCGTGATCGTCATGCCCATGGTGCTGAGAAGTTAGATGATTGGCAACGAAGCCCTTTAAAGTTCTTGCTGGATGAGGAACTCTACGAAAAGAGATTCCCGATCAACGAAGAAAATGTAACAAAATTCCCTCTTCTTGAGAATTTTCAAACCGCAGGCGCTACAGAATATGTAGCTTTTGTTGTGCCATATTCCGATTCTCCTGATGCAATAAAAGACCTTACAGGCGTCATAACTTCCTTTGTAACGGATCAAGAGGGCGGCTTTACTGAAGGGCAAGTTGAAATCTTACGACGTGTCATCCCAAGGTTTGCGCTTGCCTTTAAGTCAGCTATTCGTCATGAAACTTCTAGCAATATCATGACGGCCTATCTCGGTGAAAATGCAGCTGACCAAGTATTATCTGGAAGCATTAAACGTGGAGATGGTCAACATATCAATGCTGTCCTTTGGTATTCTGATATGCGTAATTCCAGCCGACTGGCTAGTGAATTAAAGCAAGAGGATTTTTTGTCGCTCTTGAATAGTTATTTTGAATGCACTGCAGGTAGCGTTTTAGACCATGGCGGCGAGGTCCTAAGATTTGTTGGTGATGCAGTTTTAGCGATTTTCCCCATAGAAGGACGCACAGGCGAAGCAAGGGCATGTCGTATGGCAATGTCTGCAGCGAAATCTGCTTTCGAAAATATGCGTCTATTTAATGAAAATACCGATAACATTACGGAATTTGATTTCGGACTAGGGCTTCATATTGGCGATGTCTTATATGGAAATATCGGCGTACCAGAACGGTTGGAATTTTCCGTGATCGGTCGTGCCGCAAATGAAGTTGCACGCATGGAAAATCATACAAAAGAAGCTGATTCTAGTGTCATTGTATCTTCTTTATTTCAAGACCATGCAAAAAACGAAGATTGGACTGATCTAGGTTTGGTAGAGTTTAGAGGAGTAGGGCGCTCCTTGCACGTCTACTCCCTCGATTTTTAAGGTAACGAAATTTTAGGCAGCACGGACTTTTTGTTTTACTGAAAAGTCAATATATTCAGCCACGCGATCACAATGGTCGTTTAAATTCCCGTATTTTTTAATCAATCCTTTTAAAGGTCCCTTAAAGTCATCAATCCGCATATTAACAATTGTCGCGTAAATACATAGGTCGATCTCCGTGAAATCATTCCCGCAAAAAAAGCGTTTATTGCCCAAATAGTCGGAAATTGCTTTTACATCTTTTTCAGCGAAATAATAAATTTCTTCGCGCGAATGACGTCCTAACCCATGATGGTAAAGCGTAGAAACAACAGATTTTCTCGCCATATTTGGTATAATGGTTTTCATGATTGAAGGCATATTGCCAAAGAAAATTTCTTTCGTTAGCGGCCAGTTTTCATCTTCAATCCAACGATTGAATACAATACACCAATATAGATGTTCCTCTATAAGAGTTTGAAATGCTTTTGCCACGGCTTCTTCTTCTTTTGTCATTTCTCGGCCAACGTGAATATCGAACTTATTTTTAAGATATTCGATGATAAGTGTTGAATCCCCGATTTGATCTTCATTATGACCAATAAAAGGAGCTTTGTTTTTGGGCCCTTTTCTTGGGTCGAATACATGTTCAACCTTATATTCCAAACCGGAAAGTTTTAACCAAGCCTCTGTTTTCAAACAAAATGCACTTAAATTCCCGACGCCAAGAGCTGGGGGATACTGATACAAAGTAATCATTGTAAATTCCTTAAATATATTCATTTGCAACCGAATTCACTTGTATCTCATCGCTACTGACAGCATTATGTCAGGAGAATAAATTTAGAACAAAAGAGTTAAATATCATGCGACGTGCGGATCGATTATTTGAAATTATTCAAATTTTAAGAAGTAAGAATAACGTCATCACAGCCCAAGATTTGGCTGAAGAATTAGAGATATCTGTGCGGACGGTTTATCGTGATATTGCAACGTTACAAGGTCAAAAGATTCCAATTGAGGGGGAAGCAGGTGTTGGATATATTTTACGTGAGGGATATGATTTACCACCTCTGATGTTTAATATCGAAGAGTTGGAAGCCTTGCAGTTAGGTGCGCGGATTGTCGAAACATGGGGTGATCCGACGATCGCAAAAGCTGCAACCAATGTACTTTCCAAAACATCTGCTGTTCTGCCAGCTGAATTAAAGAAGCATCTAAATAACTATGTAGTTGCGGCACCTTACACAAGTCGTCCCGTACCGATTGATGTAGATCTCGCTAAAATCAGACAATGGATCAGAGAGAAACGTCGATTGGAATTCTCTTATTCGACGGAGGAAGGAAAACCCAGTACTCGCGTGATCTGGCCTCTATCATTGGCTTTTTACGGCCCCGTCTGGAATATCGTCGGTTGGTGTGAGTTACGAGAGAGTTTCCGCGCTTTTAGACCAGATCGCATGTCCGAAGTTGTCTTTCATGAAATACATTACCCTGACCAACCGGGGCGTCGATTAAGTGATTATGCGAAATTAATGAAAGAGGAATGCGCTCATAAAATTGAAACTAGCGATGCAACAGAGCAGGGTGGTGAAATTATATTTTACCCTAAACTCGCTTCTTAACCACCTGCCATCTGGCTTCCATATTTTCGAGACTTTGAGCACTTAACTCCTTACCTTCATCCTTAAAACTAGATTCCATAGCTTTGAAACGGCTCGTAAATTTGTTATTGGCTTTTTTCAACGTGACTTCAGGATCAAGCTTAAAATGACGTGCCAAGTTAGCCATGCAGAAAAGCAAATCACCTAATTCATCTTCGATACGTTCAATTGGCGCCTGTTGATCTATTTCCGTCTCTAACTCATTAATCTCTTCGCGAATTTTATCAAAAACATCTTTATAAGAGGGCCAATCAAAATTAACCCGGGCTGCACGTTTTGTTAGCTTCTCAGCCCGTAAAAGTGCAGGTAGAGATAATGCCACACCATCCAAAGCTGATTCATTCTGCCCTTTTTCTTTCCTTTCTGCTGCTTTTGTATCTTCCCAACTTTGTTTAACAGCGTCAGGTGTATCGGCATCATGGTCTCCAAAGACATGTGGATGACGACGTAGCATTTTTTCAGAAATACTTTGAGCGACGTCATCAAAAGTAAACATATCTTCTTCTTCTGCCATCCGCGAATGAAAAACAACTTGGAACAAAAGATCACCAAGTTCATCTTTTAAATCACTCATATCATTACGTTCAATAGCGTCTGCTACTTCGTAAGCTTCTTCAATGGTATAAGGAGCAATGGTTGAGAAATTCTGCTCTAAATCCCAAGGACAACCAGTCTTTGGCGTACGTAACGCGGCCATAATTTCAAGAAGTTTATCTATGTTTTTATCAGACATTTTTATTGAACCAGAAATATTTAGGAATTTTGTAAAGCACGGCCTATCAGTGCTTTTTATCAAAATAGGTGATTCTGCTCTAGAAGTGAGAAGGAAAAACGCTCGAGTTAAAAATATGCAAATACAATATCAGGAAAAATACGTTCTATTAATCGGCCTTATATAAGTTCACCCAATTTACATCGTGCGAATTTATTATTATAATTCAATAGTTTCAGTAATTACATAATCTAAGTGAGGCTCAATGGTAATTGTCGCCTGCATCGTCATGTTATCTATTTTCAATTCGGCTTTAATTGCTCTGTAATCTAGCTTCGCAGAATTTATCCAATCAATGATTTGCATGGGGATTGGTGGATTATGGTTTACAGGATTCATTTTATACCAGCTCTCATAAAGGCACCATATTGCATATAATTTGGTCTTATCTGCTGGCAAGGATAATTTATTATCTTCAGCGGTTATGGCTTCGACAATTTGATGGATATCACGTGACTTAGCCATAAATTCTACATCCACCCCGATAAGAGATACTGACGCGAGATTTACAGCAACCAGTTCGTGACTATGACTGACATTGACATAGGGGGTTGTATCAAGTTTGGGATGGGAAAGTTGTGGTGGAAGGTTTTTTCGCGCCATTATTTGCCAATCTGCGGCGTTAGTGTCAGGTTTAAAGCGAATCGCGAGTTTTCGAATTAAACAGCGCCCTAATAAACTTTGTTGGCGTCGTTCTGCTCTTTGGAACTTCCTTGCATATTCATAATCAGCCTCTTGCGCATATTGTTGAATAACAGTATTCGTATCAGGCCTATTCATAAATTGCTTTTCAAAGAAATACATTGATTACGCCTGCTGTAGAGTAACGGATTGAGAATTCGGGTTTCTACAAAATTTCATTGCCACTTCCTTTACTAACATGGTATGCGAAATCTGATTTTTACATAATAAATTGGGGGATATAAAATGAAATTCTTTACTCGAATAACAACGATGTTAATGGTAGCTCTTTTTGTCGTTGCTTGTGTAAAACCTATATATAATGTTCATAATCATCCCATTAGCTCAGAAGCGCAGAAAAACCTCAGTCTGGATGAAATTGGTAATGTCATACTGAAATCAGCGTTAGATCGCGGTTGGGAGGTCAATCGCGTTTCAGATAATGAAATTACAGTTAGATACGCACGACGAGACTTTGTAGCATCAGCAAAGGTTAACTTCAGCATAACAGATTATTCTATTCAGTATGATAGTAGTTCTAACCTCAATTATAAAAATGGCCAAATTCATCGCAATTATAATAACTGGATTATAAATCTTGAAAATGATATTGCCCGCAATTTGGATAAATTAGCATATAATCTAGATTAGTTTTTGTCTCTTTGTATTTATTTAGGGGTGCAGTGTGACTGATTTCAGTATCTCAATTTTAGACTGGTCTGCTTGGGCTCCAGGCTTTGAGAAAGATAGTGACTGGACGAATTTTGACACTGCTTCTCTTGAAGGTAAATATATACCTGAAGTTAAAGAGTTACCGATGATACAGCGCCGACGATTAAATCGTTTAGGACGCATGGCTATGCGTGTAGCAAAAGATGTTGAACCTCATAAAAATCATCAAGACAGTGAACAATGTATTATTTTGAATGAAAATACTCATTTGGTTTTTTCATCACGTTATGGGGATATTTGTAACACTCTAAAACTTTTGACTAACTTATCTATTGATGGCGATGTTTCTCCCACAAATTTCAGTTTTTCGGTACATAATGCATTAGCGGGTTTTTATTCCATTAATACTAAGAATATTTTACCTCATACAGCTGTATCTGCAGGTGAGAATAGTTTTGAACATGCAATGCTGGAGGCTATGTCTTTAATTTTGGAAGATTCAAAGCGTGATGTTTTACTAGTACATTATGATGAACCCTTGCCGGAATTCTATAGTAAATTCCAAGATGAAACAGTTAAACCTCTTGCATTAGCGGTGCGCCTCGCTGCCAAAAATACTATTGGTCAATCAATAAATGTATTAAAGCAAACACAAGACGTAGAAGCAAAAGAGGATAACCTTCTATCTTTTGTGAAATTTCTATCTGGCATTCAGGAAACATGGAAATGGTCCATCGGCTCACAACACTGGACCTTAAAAAAGCCTCATGAATAAGATGAATTACTATTGGCGCGTCTTCGCAACAGGGACTTGCTTTTTAATCTTTTTTTTAGGTGGACTGGTAATATCATTAATTTGCTTTCCACTTATCGTGTTGTTTACTCTGAATAAGGATTTGAAAGAGAAAAGGGTACAATTTGTTATCCATTTTCTATTCCGAAGATTCGTCGCTTTATTAAGTTTTGCCGGATTATTTAACTTCTATCTGTCTGGCCATGATCAGTTAAGGCAAATGACTGGCAAGTTAATAATCGCTAATCATCCCACTTTGATCGATGTCGTCGTGCTGATGTCTATGATGTCGAAAGCGCAATGCGTCGTAAAACATGAATTATGGGATAGTAAATTTCTGGGCGGGGTTGTTAGAGCAGCCGGATATATTCGTAACGATGGGGATCCCGAAAAATTGATCACAGATTGTTCAGCTAAGTTGAACAAGGGTGAGAACGTGATTCTATTTCCCGAAGGAACAAGAACCAAACCCGGACAAGAAGTGAATTTTAAACGTGGCTTTGCAAATGTAGCTTTATCCGCAGGTTGTGATATCCAACTGGTGTCAATTACTTGTTCACCTATTACTTTGTCGAAAGGTGACAAATGGTATCAAGTCCCATATAGAAAAGCAGATTTTACAGTCGAGGTTGAAAACAAACTGGACATTGCCCGATATATGCGGCAAGAACCCAAAAGCGTTGCAGTTCGCCAACTCACGCGCGATTTGGAGAATTATTATAAAGGGAAGTCTGCATAATGGACGAACTTATCTTAGAGCTAAAAGAATTGATTATTTCATCTCTGGATTTAGAAGATATTTCTGCAAATGAAATAGAAACTGATGAAGCCCTATTTGTAGATGGATTAGGATTGGATTCCATTGATGCATTGGAATTAGGAATGGCAGTGCAAAAAACATATGGCGTAAAAATTGACGCCCAAGATAAAGATGTGAAAAGTCATTTTGCCTCAGTGCGCGCGTTGGCTGAATTTGTGACATCCAAACGTGAAGGTTAGGCTTGATGACACGTGAAGATATCATTCTAAAACTTCAAAGCTATTTGGAAGAGTTGTTTGAAGTGGACCCTGCTGATGCTACGCTAGACGCAAGTCTTTATGAAGACCTTGATATGGATAGTATCGATGCTGTGGATCTAGTTATCAAATTACAAGAATTAACTGGTAAAAAGATTGCACCTGAAGACTTCAAAAGTGTTCGTACCGTTGGTGATGTTGTTGATCAAGTGGAAGCTTTGGTCTCTCAATAATGATGTCTCAAAACGTGCCAAAATTTGTTGGTGGTTTTTCAAGGTGGCTTAAAGCTGTTCTATTCATATTTGGGCTAGCTTATCCATTTCTTATATATTTTGGACTAGATTATTTTTCACCTCTTGTGATTGGTATTTCTTTTATTCTGATACTATCGTTAAGGATGCTTATATTAAAGCGCCGTCAGAATTTAGAATTAGTGGCGATAGCATTTGCTCTTTCATCGGTCATAATTTTATTGCCAATTAATGATCATCTGGCGATCAAGGTATATCCAGTGGCCATTAGTTTGGCATTTGGTTCTGTTTTTTTATGGTCACTATTTCATCCGCCAAGTATTATCGAACGTTTGGCACGCCTTCGTGAACCAAATCTACCTCAACAAGCGGTTACATATACCCGCAATGTCACAAAAATATGGGTTGGATTTTTTCTTTTCAATACGATTATTTCAGGATGGACTGTACTAAACGAAGATATGGAAATTTGGACTTTATATAATGGTTTCTTATCATATTTGATCATTGGATGCCTATTTTTAGGTGAATTTATTATCAGATCTTATTTAAAAAAACGCTATAAGTTGGAGAAATAAATGTTTTCAACCATTACTGACTTGGTAAAGCATCTATTCTCTTCTGAAGATCTTACATCGAATGAAAAACATATTCCCGTCTCGTTCTTAGATGGAAAAATTCTTACTTTGTCAGACTTACGTGATGATGTTCGAAGGCTCTTTGATGATATTCAAGATTGGCCGAATGGTCCCGTGGCAATTAGCCACCATGAAAGTTACAATTTTGCGGTAACTTTATTGGCACTGTTAAATACGTCTAGAGATATTGCGTTTCCACAGAATGATAAAAACGATACTTTGTCTGAATTATCGGAGAAGGGATTTCATGTATTTGTAAATGGTGAACTTATAATAACAACTACACCGCTCGGTAACTGTGATGCTAACTGTCAAAATTTAATTTTCTTTACCTCTGGCTCTACAGGGCAACCTAAAGAAATACGCAAAGATATCTGTCACTTAGAACAAGAAGTTCTATGCCTTGAAAGACAATGGGGTGAGGGGATAGAGAACACAATCACTCTATCTACCGTATCCCACCAGCATATTTACGGTATGTTGTTTAAGATTATTTGGCCATTATCTGTTGGCCGCCCATTTTTATCTAAAAACATTGATTATTGGGAAGATTTGAAAGCACTTTGTGCTACAGATTTTTTATCACAATTTGAATATAATTTGATTTCAAGTCCGGCACATTTAACGCGATACCCCGATCAATTTTTATTAGATGTATCAGAAAAACCAGTGAAAGTTTTCTCTTCCGCAGGGCCTTTATCTTTTGAAGCAGCACAAAAGACAAAACAATGCCTGAATACTCTGCCATATGAAATTTTAGGAAGTACAGAAACGGGGGGGATGGCCTGGAGACGTCAATATCAACAACCTGAATACTGGAAAGCCTTCGATGTCGTTAAATTATCTGTATCAACAAGGAATACATTGGCTGTAGTTTCCCCCTTTATCGGGGAAAATAAAAATTTTGAAACCAATGATTTAGTTGAATTTCATGGATATAAAAAATTTCTACTAAAAGGACGTATTGATCGCATTGTTAAGGTTGAAGGAAAACGAGTTTCGTTACCTGATCTGGAATTTTTTCTGAAAGCGCATGATTGGGTTGAAGATGCTGCAGTTCTAATCTTAAATGATGAAAGAAAATCTGTATCCGCTGTTTTAACTTTATCTCAAGCTGGACGAAGCCTCTTAAAGGAAATTGGTAAGTTTCGAATGGGGCGAAAACTTCGTGAAGAAATGAGCAGTAAATTTGACTTAGTAACGATCCCACGCCGATGGCGATTTGTTGATAATATCCCTCAAAATGCTCAAGGAAAGAGAGTATTTACTGAATTAAACGCACTGTTTGATTGATAATTTTTCTATCTGAATTTATACAGATGCTTGAATTGGGGAATAAAATAGAGGCAGCCATGACTACCTGGCAAACTGCAGAGATAAATCCGATTATTTTGAAGGAAAATATATCCATAGATAATGTGTGTTTACAGATGAAGGCATCGTCAGATTTGTTTCAGTTTCAGGGACATTTTCCTGAAAAATCGATCTTTCCGGGAGTTGGACAATTGGATTGGGCTGTAAAATTTGGCCAAAAATACTTTAAGCATAACCGTGCTGTCATCGGTGTTAATCAACTAAAATTCAAAAAATTTATTGAACCTGATTTACAGTTCGCAATGAGCCTTATTTATCTTAGAGATAAAAATCAAATTACGTTCAAATACGGACTTATCGAAGAAGGTTTACAAGATTGCTTTTCATCAGGGGTTCTAAAGCTTTCTGATGACTGATATGAATATTTTCAACCCCTGTATACTCGTACCAAGTTACAATCATTCCAAGGTAATTGAACAGGTTGTATCTGACCTTGGTGAATCGGGACTTCCTGTTTTTGTTATAGATGATGGCAGTGATGAACCCCACGCTGGTGTTATCGCAAAACTCCATGCCCCAGATAATAATGTATACTGTTTTCGCTTAACAAAAAATGCCGGTAAAGGCGCAGCCGTTTGCAAGGGCTTTCATGAGGCTTTTCAGCAAGGGTATACCCATGCAGTACAAGTGGATGCCGATGGACAACATGACCTGGACGCCATTCAACTTTTAATCAATACCGCAAAAGCCAATCCTAAAGCAGTTGTCAGTGGTAATCCCGTTTATGACGACAGTATGCCAATGTCACGTAAAATTGGCCGTTGGATCACTCATATTTGGGTCTGGATTGAAACATTGTCTTTTGAAATCCGCGATAGTATGTGTGGATTTCGTGTCTATCCCATTCAGAGCTGTATTAAATTGATTGAAACTAGACGTATCGGACTTCGAATGAATTTTGACCCAGAGATTATGGTGCGCCTTTATTGGCGTGGCGTTCCTGTTCGAATGGTACCAGTAAAAGTTATATATCCTGAGGGGAACACATCAAATTTTAAGGTTTGGCGGGATAATTGGCAAATCAGCAAAATGCATACAAAATTATTTTTTGGGATGTTGTTTCGTTTTCCTATTTTAATTGCTCGTAAGTTCAAATAGTGGCGGATGAGATGTTTAAAAAAAAAGCTGAACATTGGGCAACAATAGAAGAACGCGGGGCTTATTGGGGGTTACGAATTGTAGGCTTCATATTTAAACTGCTTGGAACACACCTATGTTTTATTGTTATGCAGCCAGTTTTGTTTTATTTCTTCCTTACTGGGAAAGTGCAACGCCAAGCTTCAATAGATTACCTCAATCGATTAAACACTTTTTGTAAATTAGAAAAAAAAATAAGATGGTGGCACGCCTATCAACATTTTTGCAGTTTTGCATATATGTTTTTGGACAAGATCGCAGCTTGGACAAATCGAATCTCTATTGATCAAATAATCTTTCCTGATAACACCGATATGGAAGACATTATTCGTGAGGGGAAAGGGGTTGTCGTTTTAGCTTCTCATTTTGGAAATATCGAAGTTAGTAGGGCGTTAGCACAAACAAAACATAAAGTTCCTATTACAGTCTTTGCTCATACAAAAAATGCCATTAAGTTCAATAAGTTGTTAACTTCTTATAATCCTGAAGCAGCTATTGATATGGTCGAAGTTAATGATTTAGGGCCAGGAACAGCGATAGATATGCAAGAACGCCTTGAACAAGGGCATTGGATTGTGATTGCCGCTGACCGCGTGCCCGTTGAGGGGGAGAAACGGGTGGTGAATATTCCTTTTCTTGGAAATGAGGCTCCATTCCCTGAAGGTGGTATTATACTTGCCGCATTACTAAAAGCTCCTGTCTATATGATGATGTGTGTCCGTGAAAAAGATCGTAAATTCAAATTGGTCTTTGAAAAACTAGACAATCAACTCATTCTACCGCGTAAGTCCAGACAAGAAGCCATTATCACTTATTTGCGGAAATATGCAGAACTTCATGAGAGATACTGCTTGAAATACCCGTACCAATGGTACAACTTTTTTGACTTTTGGAAGAAGACAAAATAAGACAAAAAATGTTAGATAACATAGAATTGAATATTAAAATGAATAACTTGTCTCCTGTCACATTTGGTGACCATGAACTTTCGATCGAAGATATATATAATATCGCTACACAAAAGGTTCACTGCCAGTTATCGACTGCACCTGATTTCCTCGCACGTATAAAAAAAGGCACAGATTTTCTTGATGACTTGTTAGAAAAAGACGGTGTTATTTATGGTGTGACTACAGGATACGGAGATTCCTGCACACGTGCCGTTGCGGTAAAAAACGCATATGAATTACCAATACATCTATCCCGTTTTCATGGTTGTGGTTTGGGGAAAAACCTAGAGCCAGAACAAGTAAGAGCGGTTTTAGCTGTAAGATTGGCCTCTTTATGCAGAGGCGTTTCAGGCGTTAGTTTGGAATTGATGCAACTGCTTGTAGACATGCTGGAAAATAATATCCTACCAATTATACCCGAAGAAGGTTCCGTAGGCGCAAGCGGTGATTTAACACCTCTATCTTATGTAGCAGCTGCATTAATTGGTGAACGTGAGGTCCTATATAAGGGTAAACAACGCCCGACAATGGAAGTATATGAGGAAGTTGGATTAAAACCAATTTTGATGAGGCCAAAAGAGGCATTAGCCATTATGAATGGTACGGCGGTTATGACTGGCCTTGCAGTTTTTGCATATATGCGAGCTGATTATACCTCTCAAATGTCATCACGCCTAACCGCTATGACATCACTGGCTATGCAAGGTAACCCTGCACATTTTGATGAAAAATTATTCAAGGCAAAACCTCATCCCGGCCAAGAGCTCATTGCCAAACGCATTAGAGAAGATCTTGGGAGCACCTTGAATATAGCGCCTGTTGAACGATTGCAGGATCGATATTCCATACGTTGTGCCCCCCATGTCATTGGCGTGTTACAGGATATGTTACCAAGCTTTCGCCAGCTAATTGAGACAGAGCTAAATAGCGCAAATGACAATCCATTGATTGATCCGGAAGAAGAACGTGTGTTACATGGCGGTCATTTCTATGGTGGCCATATCGCCTTTGCTATGGATGGTATGAAAAATCTGGTCGCAAATATTGCCGATTTAATTGATCGACAGTTAGCATCATTAGTAGATGTGAAATTTAATAATGGATTACCTTCCAATCTAACTGGTGCTACTGGTGATAGAGAGCAACTCAACCACGGGCTAAAAGCAGTTCAAATTGGGGTGTCGGCCTGGGCTGCAGAAGCGTTAAAAAATACAATGCCAGCCAGTGTATTTTCACGCTCTACTGAATGTCATAACCAAGATAAGGTAAGTATGGGTACTATCGCTGCACGTGATTGCTTACGCGTTTTAGATTTGACTGACCAGGTTATCGCAGGACATCTGATTGCAACATGTCAGGCATTACGTTTACGCCGTCGTGCAGGAGAACTAGAGTTTGAGAATTTGACTAATTCTGTTCGGGATTTTGAAGAAAAATTGAAACTTGATATCCACTATATCGACGAGGATGAGCCATTAGAATCTGTGTTACGCTTATTATTGGAAAAGTTACGCGTCCAATATTGGAACCTGTATAGCTAGAGTGGTCGACGTAAGGTTATGTTATCAGCTTCAACAATCATAAAGATAGAATTCTATCACCTGGATCCAATGAATATTGTTTGGCACGGGAATTATCCAAGATTTTTCGAGCAAGCAAGATGTGTGATGTTGGATAAAATTGGCTATAACTACCCAGAAATGAAAGAGTCTGGTTATGCATGGCCTATTGTTGATATGCGGATAAAGTATATTAAGCCTCTTAGATTTGGGCAGGAAATTGAAGTTACTGCATCATTAATTGAGTTCGAAAATAGGATGAAAATCAATTATTTGATCACGGATAGAGTTACAGGTGAAAAAATAACAAAAGGTACGACGATACAAGTGGCTGTCTCAACTGACACCGAAGAAATGCAGTTTGTATCTCCTGATATATTTATTAATAAGGTGAAGGACTTGTAATGAGAATCTTCATCGTCTTAATAATTACTATCTTTTCTTTCAGTCTTAAGGCTCAATCAGGGGAAATTGTCGAACCTGTGATCCTTCTGGAAGGGCAGGGATTAAAAGCCAATTTCGCCCAAAACCGCTATTTAGTCGGATTTGATGGGAAAATTAACTCCTCTGGGATTTTATATCTGTTTGAAGATCAGCGGTTGATTTGGGATGTAACAGAGCCTTTTGCCAGTCGTATGATTTTAGAAAAAAATCATGTAACGCAAATCGTCGACGGTGTTGAGACGTTAAATATTCCAATCCAAAATTTTCCTGCATTGCGTAACATGCAAAAAGTGGTTGCAGCATCGCTGGAAGGTGACTGGACCATACTGAGCAATATGTTTGGGAAGAAACCAATCTTGGAGAGTGGCGGTTGGAGCTTAAACCTTCAAAAAGACGAATTGCCGTCAAACTTTCCGTTCACGTCCATTGATATTCAAGGCGGAGAGTTTGTAGAA
Organism: Curvivirga sp.; assembly: GCF_965219885.1. Classification (NCBI taxonomy): domain Bacteria; kingdom Pseudomonadati; phylum Pseudomonadota; class Alphaproteobacteria; order Rhodospirillales; family Aestuariispiraceae; genus Curvivirga; species Curvivirga sp. Next base: position 93,016 of record NZ_CBDCOT010000008.1, on the reverse strand, counting down.
ATAATCACAATGCTAAGAGCAAGTGGTGATCAAGAAGAAATCATTATGTTTGATCATGAGATTTATAGCGAAGAAATCTTGAAAAAAATGATCGGCCAAAATAATGAATAAATTCGGGCTTGGAATATGGTTATTGTTTTTTCTAACATCCTTAGGAGTGGTTGGATGGAATTTAACGACATCATTTCCAATTGATACCAACATTTTGGCATTATTTCCGAAAGACGATACAAATACTAAGATAAACTGGCTTCAAAAAGCGAAGTCTAAATTTGATCAAAATGCTGCTGATAAAATCATTGTGGTTTTAACGCATCCCGATGAAAATGTGGTTTTTAATGCTGCTGGAAATCTTAAAGCAAAGATGTCAGAACAAGTACTGCTTGATGACATTGTAAGTTTTAATCCAGAAACTGAAATAAATGAAAACTTCCCAGACCTCATTCATCCGTATCGTGCCGGTCTTTTATCTGATTATGATAGGCAGCTACTACGGGATGGCGAAACAGAAATCATAACTAAACAAGCCATAGTACAGATTTTATCACCTTTTGGATTAAGCAACGCAAATGACCTTAAAACCGACCCATTTAGGTTATTATCTAGATATCTCACAGATAAATTACGGCCCGCAAACAGTTTCAGTTTCAAGAATGGCCTCCTACACCGACAAGAGCAGGACACGCATTATGTTCTGTTAACGTGGAAATTGAATGGAAGTGCGTATAGCAATAAAACTCAACAAGTAATTATCCCATTTGTTGAAACATCTATAAATCAATTACATACAGAATTTGAGGAGCTTAAAACCTATAAAACTGGCGCAGTATTTTATGCAGGATATGCCATGGAAAAGGCACAAAATGAAGCTGCCCTTATTGGTACGATCTCCGTTATAGCCATTATCATTATGATGTTGGTCGTATTTAAGCATATACAGCCCATTTACTTAGCTCTTCTATCCATAATTGTTGGGATTGTTTCTGGGTTTGCAGTGACGATATTAGTCTTTGATAAAATTTATATTTTTACCATCGTATTTGGCGCAGCTATTACAGGAATAGCGGTAGATTATGCGATGCATTACTGCTGCACACGATTTTCTAATAAAATTGGTCCCGACCGTATCAATTTAGTTCGTCGTGGCTTGTTTTTAGGTGCGGTTAGTTCCATTATTGGCTTTAGTATTTTACTTTGGCCGCCTTTCCCTGGATTACAACAAATAGGATTATTTTCTGCCGTTGGATTACTTATGGCATGCCTGACTGTTATTTTTGTTTTCCCATATTTGGATAATACAAAAACCTTAAAATTTCCAATTTGGCTACGAAGTATAACAAAAGCCATAAATTATTTTTGGTACATGCGTACGCTAAAAACAGGACGTTTAGCCCTGTATGTAATGACATTTGCTTTCGTTATGTGGGGGGCACTTACATTTCAAGTTAATGATAATTTAAGAGAGTTGGAAGATGTTTCAGAAGCGCTAAAACAAGAAGAAATGGTTATACGTAATTTAGATGGACTGGAGCTGGACACACAATTTTTCGTCGTGGTTGGAAACACAGTAGAAGACGTTTTACAAAAAGAAGAAAAGCTTCGTGGTTTGCTTAACGATCTGATTCAAATGGACGTGTTAACATCATATCAAATGCTAAGTGATATACTTCCATCAATAAAACGCCAAAAAGAAAATAGGATATTAGTAAGAGATCAACTGTTAGAAAATGAGCTGGGTAATATTCAGGCCGTATTAGGTTATTCTGGTAAAATTGATTACAACATAGATAACGAAACCTATTTGACGATTGATCAACTTCCAGCGATCGGTATTGAGAATTTCAATTTACCTGTTGATCAGGGAGTTGCACATTTGGTGCGTTTACAGAACCTCTCTAATCTTTCAGCCATGTCTCATATTGCATCAAAAATCAATGGCGTAAGTTTTATCGATCCTAGTGCCGAAATCAGTAACGTACTTTCAAAATATAGAATACAAGTCGTATATTTAATTATTTTTGCTACGTTGTTCGTATATGTCTTCTTAAGCTTTATATACAATTATAAAGTTGCGTTCTTCACGCTCTTACCATCTGTTCTTGCAGTATTTTTAACACCTCTATTACTATCAGTCATTGGCGAAATATTTACCTTTTTCAATGCGATGGCGCTAATTTTAGTTTTTGCACTAGGTGTAGATTATGCAATCTTTTGTGCTGAGACCGATGAACAACATTATCTGGAAAGTTTAGCTGCAAATTGGTTATCTGCGTTGTCATCCGTTTTTGCTTTTGGCTTGCTGGCTCTTAGTCAACAATACGCTGTGCATGCATTTGGCATAACAATACTGGTTGGAGTTTCCTTAGCATTCTTTATGTCACCTCTAGCTCGGAAAAAGAGGGATGCCAAACATGGCTGATTATATCAAAAAATTTATAGAAACCGTTGTGATTGGTGCTGGCCCCTCAGGTAGTTTAGCCGCACGTTTATTACAACAACAAGGCTTGGAAGTAGAAGTTTTTGAAAAACAGCATTTTCCGCGCTTCGTTATTGGCGAAAGTCTATTGCCACAATCTATGCAATATCTTGAACGCGGACACCTTCTACAATCAGTAGTGGAAGCAGGCTTTCAACATAAAAACGGGGCAAATTTTTACTTTCCTGATTGTAATAGCTCTATCGATTTTCGGAAAAAATTCGAAGAGGGATGGGGAACGACTTATCAGGTACAACGTGAGAAGTTTGATAAAATTCTTGCTGATGAAGTAGTAAAGGGTGGTGTCCCAATTCACTATGGGCATAGTGTAGATTCTGTGAAAGAAACAGAAGAAGGTATGGTATTGTTTATTTCAAATGAAACTGGGGAGAAATTTGAAATAGAAACCAAGTATGTCTTAGATGCTAGCGGGTATGGTCGTGTTTTACCTCGATTATTAAATTTGGAACAACCTTCTGACTTCCCGATGCGCCATGCTTTTTTCACACATGTTAAGGACAATCTTGAAAGTAAAGATTTTGATCGTAATAAAATCCTTATCACTGTAAGCCCGGAAGATCATAATACTTGGTATTGGCTTATTCCTTTCTCAAATGGAACTTCTTCATTAGGTGTTATTCTGCCGCCAGAAAGAACTAAACGAGATATTAGCCACTCTGTACAACTATGGTCAGCAGTCAAGGAGGCACCCAAACTACACACACTTGTTGAAGATGCAGAAGAACTTAGAATGCCAGGTGAAATAGCCGGATATTCTTGTGCGGTAAAGCATCTAGCAACCGATCGTTATGCATTATTAGGTAACGCAGGTGAGTTCCTTGATCCTGTTTTTTCATCTGGCGTAACAATTGCTCTTAAATCTGCTGATTTAGCTGCTCCATTAGTCAAAAAACAAATATCTGGTGAAAAAGTAGATTGGACAAAGGAATACGCAGCACCTTTGAAAAATGGCGTAGATTGTTTTAAAGCGTTCGTAACTGCCTGGTATGATGGACGATTGCAAAAAATCATCAAATATCCACCACAAGATGACAATCAAATCAAACGTATGATTGTATCAATTCTTGGTGGATATGCGTGGAATGAAGATAATCCATTTGTGAGACAACCAACTAAATACCTAGATATGGTGGCGGAACAATGCGCTCCATATTAATCCTTATCTGCCTGATCAGCTTTTCTGCTTGCAGTGGTTTTCAACCAAATACGACTTTACCTGATCGATCAAATTTAACTTATTGGTCTAACGAAGACGAAAAGATAAATGTTGTTCAACAGATCACTGGTAACTGGAAAGGTCAACATTTTTTATTGCAAGTTTATCTGACGATAACTTTGGAAAAAATGGATGTGATTATTTTGGATAGTTTAGGGCGCCGTGGCATGACAGCTAGTTGGAATAATGATGGGATGACGACCTGGAAAGCTGCATGGATGCCAGATTATTTTAACCCTCAATATATGATGTGGGATATCGCTACCGCATTTTGGCCAAAAGAACTTTTAGAAGAAGATCTGGATAATATCTGGCAAATTAAAGATACAGGCAATTTACGTGAAGTTTTTTACGATGGAGATAAAGTAAGTTCTGTGATTTATAAAAATGTCGAAGATAGTATTTGGACGAGTATAGTCATACTTCAAGATCATTCTTTTAACTATGAACTGAATATCAAATCACGTGAGGTTTCACAGTGAAAAGTAAATATTTTCTGAATGCTATGGGAATTGTTAATCCTTTGGGCGTAGGTAAAAATGAAGTTGCACAAAATTTACTAGATGGCTCATGTGAAGGCATGATGAAAAGCCCTGATTTCCTTGCTAATCAAGACACCATTGTTGGGAAAGTAAATTGTGATTTACCTGTCACACCATTACATTTGAAACAGCATGATAGTCGTAATAATAGATTAATTTTGAAGGCATTACTTGAAATTGATCACGATATTCAATATGCAATTTCAAAATACGGAAAAAAACGTATTGCTGTTGTCATGGGAACAAGCACTACAGGCATTTCTGACAACGAAATTGGTATTGTTCACAAATTGAAGAATGGTCATTTCCCTGAAGAATTTGAGTTCGCACGACAAGAAACCTCTTCAATTTCAGAATTTGTTGCTGGTTATTATGGTCTTGAAGGACCATGCGTCACGATTTCTACGGCATGTACATCAAGTGCAAAAACACTATCTGCTGCACGGCGCTATATTGAGACAGGTTTTTGCGATGCTGCCATTGTGGGGGGCGCAGATACATTATGTCGCCTAACACTGAATGGTTTCAATGCATTAGATTCTTTATCAATTGGAAAATGTGCACCATTTGGTGTAGACCGTGATGGCATCAATATAGGCGAGGGGGCCGTCGCTTTTTTGATGACTAAAGAAAAAAGTGCTGTTGAGTTATTAGGTATTGGTGAAACATCAGATGCATACCATATTTCAGCACCCGCCCCTGAAGGAGTAGGTGCAAAGAACGCTATGAAAAAAGCCCTGAATGACGCGTGTCTTACTCAAGAAGATATTGGTTATGTAAACTTGCATGGAACCGCTACTCCCTTAAACGATGCTATGGAAAGTTCTGCAGTATATGACGTGTTTGGAGCGAATGTGCCCTGTAGTTCGACGAAAACCATGACCGGACATATGCTTGGTGCGGCTGGCGGAAACGAGATAGGTTTTTTATGGCTAATTTTGCAAGACAGTTATAGCAATGGCCTGTTACCTCCACAGCTTTGGCAAACGGAACGAGACACAGATTTAAAGCCAATCTGTTTTGTCGACTTTAAACAGCAACGTGATAGAAACAAACGGGCAATGATGAGCAATTCTTTTGCTTTTGGAGGGAATAATATCAGCGTGATACTGGGAGTACATAATGCTGAAAAACTGTAAATTCAGCGTGGACGAACTCATTGCGCATGAAGCACCGATGATCCTGATTGATCAGGTGTTAGGATTTAATGAAACGCAAGTTAAATGTCAGGTTGTTATTACCGAAGAAACACCATTCATGACAAATAATGTGGTGCCTTCTTATGTTTCCATAGAGTATATGGCTCAATCGATAGCCTGTCATAGCGGCATATTAGCATTAAATAGCGGTCGAAAGATTGATATTGGTTTCCTTTTAGGGACAAGACGCCTCATACTTTCAAAAAACGAATTCGTGATTGGAGATGTTCTTGTTGTAGACGCTGAGAACCTTTATAAGGACGGCGAAATGGCTGCATTTGAATGCAAGATTTCTCTTCGTGAAGAAATTGTAGCTACTGCAAATCTAAATGTATATCAACCGCGTGAATTCCAAGCAGAAAGCTAAGCGAGTGTAATGTAAAATGATAACAAAAACCATTCTTGTAACAGGGGCAAGCAAAGGGATCGGTCGTGCGATCGCTATTAAACTCGCAGAAGACGGCTTTCGTATCATTGTACATTATGGCGGTGATAAACAAGGCGCTGAAGAAACCCTAAACGCCGTAAAAGATAAGGGCAGCGACGGAGCTATTCTACAGTTTGATATTTCAGACCGGGAAGATTGTCGTAAAAAGCTGGAACACGCTATTGAAGAGGAGGGGGCTTTATATGGTGTTGTTCTGAATGCAGGTATTACAAAGGATACAGCTTTTCCTGCTATGACAGATATCGAATGGGACAATGTTCTACGCACGAATTTAGATGGTTTTTATAATGTCTTACATCCGGTGACGATGCCGATGGTGTCGGCACGAAATGGCGGTCGGATTGTGGTAATGTCTTCTGTATCCGGCGAGATGGGAAATAGGGGCCAAGTTAATTATTCTGCTACAAAAGCAGGGTTGATCGGGGCGGCCAAATCCTTGGCAGTAGAGCTGGCGAAACGAAAAATCACCGTAAACTGTGTTGCGCCCGGGTTAATTGATACAAAAATGTTGGATAATTTGCCGATCGATGAAATCAAAAAATCTATCCCGCTTCAACGTGTAGGAAAGCCTGAAGAAGTTGCTGCCGCAGTATCTTTTCTATGTTCTGACGACGCTTCTTATATTACGCGTCAGGTTCTGTCTGTGAACGGGGGCATGTATTAAATTATGCGTCGTGTTGTCGTCACAGGAATAAGCGGTATTTCTGCGCTTGGGCAGGAATGGACCGATATAAAATCTGCCATGATCGCTGGAAAAACCGGTGTAAGGCATATGAAAGAATGGGATTTTTACAAAGATCTCAATACGCGTCTTGCTGCACCTATTGAAGGTTTCGATGTAGATCAAGAATATCCACGTAAAAAATTAAGAAGCATGGGGCCCGTCGCAAAGATGTCCGTACATGCGACAAATTTAGCCCTGAAAGATGCGGGTATTGAATTAAATGATCCCATCTTTCAATCAGGCCGAATGGGAGTCGCTTATGGTTCTTCCTTTGGCAGTACGAATCCTATGGTTGCTTTTGGGGAATTTATCTTTGACGGGACGATGAAAAACCTTACAGCAACAAGCTATATCCGTATGATGAGTCACACAAGTGCGGTGAATATAAGTACTTTCTTTGGTATTACTGGTCGCGTAATTCCGACATCGACAGCCTGTACATCTGGCAGCATGGGGATTGGATATGCATATGAAGCGATCAAATATGGTATGCAAGATGTGATGGTAGCTGGAGGCGCAGAAGAGCTTTGTCCCTCTATGGCAGCGGTATTCGATTCTCTTTATGCAACCAGTACAAAAAACGAAACTCCTAAAATTACACCGCGCCCATTTGATAAAAAGCGCGACGGTTTGGTGATTGGAGAAGGGGCTGCAACCTTAATACTGGAAGATTATGAATTTGCCAAAGCACGCGGCGCTCATATCATCGCCGAAATTGTTGGCTTTGGTACGAATTCAGATGGAAATCATATTACCCAACCAACCAAAGAGACTATGGAACAAGCTCTACATTTGGCCTTAGACGATGCTAATTTATCACCGAATGATATCGGTTTTGTTAGCGGCCATGGCACCGCAACAGAACATGGTGATATAGCAGAATCTCATGCAACATATTCGATTTTTGGGAATCGCGTTCCGTATCATACGTTAAAATGTTATTTTGGTCATAGCCTAGGCGCATGCGGTGCAATGGAAGCATGGCTGGGATTAAAGATGCTGCATGATAAGTGGTTCGCAGAACTTATAAATCTGGATGAACTAGATGAAAATTGTGCTGATCTAGATTACTTAAAAGGTTCAGCCCGTGAAATTGATACGGAAATATTAATGAGTAACAATTTCGCCTTTGGTGGCATCAATACATCTCTGATCTTTAAACGAATATAAAATCTAGTTTTCTTTGATAAAGCTATGAAATTAAATCAAGTGTTTCTTATCATATAGTGAAGTGCTGTCGAATTGGATCAAATTTCCATTTAATTGAATTTCAGTGTCCCAAAACTGTCCCAATGATCGTTTTAAGTATTCCACTTACAGGCTGCTACGATAATTGAATAGTATAATTTGTAATTGCCATTTGACGAACATTTGTTAGCTTGGTTTTTTAGTTGTTTGGGGGACAGTATGGCGAAGTATAAAGTCTTTTTATCGGATTTCGAGAAATCTGCATTGGCGGACATACAAAAGATATTTTTACAATCTGATTATCACAAAAAATGGAGCCAGAATGATTTTATTCGTTTGGTACTTCCTCCTGTGCGTTTGAACCAGTGTAGGATTTTTCGTGAAGAAGGTGAGCCAGTTGCGTTTCTGAGTTGGGCGTGGATGAATAAAGCTTCCGAAAAGAGATATCTTAGTCTTAATGATAAATTACAACCAAAGGATTGGAAAAGCGGTAAGAATCTTTGGTTGATTGATGTTATTTGTTTGAATGGACAGTTAAAGAAAATTGCTAATCAAATGAGCAAAGATGACTTTAAATTTATATCAATGGCGAAAGCTGCGAGGTTTGGAGGAAAAGATAATATGACTAGAATACATCTTATTAGAAATCCAAACTTCAAGCACACTAGTTTATAATAGAGTTCGAAGAAAATGTTCTTTCAAAAAAAGAGTTCTCTAGTTCTATCGTTATTTTTTTTATTAGCATTTTTTCTTGTTTTTACAATTGTACTCGTGGGATCGAGAGAGAAGGTATCCTATTCCCAGTCAGAGGTTACTGAATATTTCGTAAAGTTGATTGAAAGATCAGATAATGGAAAAATTATAAAATGGCGTAACTCAACAATAAAGGTTTGGCCATTTGTTTCATCTGAACCGAATCAGTTGATCGAGCAGAAAATTTATAACGAATTTATGAATGTATATGATGAGTTTTCTATTAGGCATCATAATAATTCGGAAATGCTAAAAGTTTTTGAAACAGACGAAATTTTAAAAAAACAAGAGCTGGTTGATAAAATTAATGTATTCATAAAGATATCAGAAAGCGACGATAAAATCGCAGAGTTCAAACGAGAGAATTATGATAAGATCTGCGGCACGAATAGTTACCCAGAATATGAGGCAATTTGTGTTGAGGATGACGATTTGACTGGATTTCTAATCCATGAGGATGGGGAAATAGAGCATGTAAGCCTTATCCTGAAAATTACATCTAATATGCAAGAAAATCGCGAAAAAATATTAAAAGGATTATTATTTAGCGTTGGTTTGCCAATTGAAATAATACCTGAAGCTAGGCATCAAGCTGAAATAGCATTTAAGCTTCATTTAGTGGAATTGTTATATCAAGATGCAATTTTGCCAAATATGAACGTGTCAGAGATTAAAGAAAAAATTCAAGAAATAGTTAATAAGTAAGCTAGCTTTCCTCAGTTTTTGAAGGATATGCGGGGAAGCAATTTTTACGTCAAATTACTTTGTTTGATTGTGAGGGGAAGATGAAAAAGATTGATGCATTTTTGATTGGAAATCCAACAGATTTTATTCCAAGAAATATTTGTTTTGGTGGAGATTCTAGTAACGGTAGTGAGAATGAATATACAGGACCACATCCATCAAACAATTTCCATAACCCTGGCCCAAGTCCATCTGGTGACGTTCAGGGGGGAGATGGTGATGATACAATATATGGCGGCAGTGGATACGATTGGACAGCTCCATATGCAGAGGATTTTACTGGTTTAATTGAAGATGGTTTTTATGATAGCCTTTTCAGTGTTCCTGAGCCTGAAGAGGAGCCTTATGCAGGCCCTCATCCATCAAATAACTTTCATTATTCTGAAGACGACTTGCCTGAGGAAAAAAGAAGAGAGTTAGAGTGGCAAAGAAGAATGCGTCAGTACGAAGGTGAGACATTAAGCTCTTATTCCCCTTTACTTGAGCCACAAGAAGTTAAGCCGGAAGACCTTTTTGACAGTGCGATGAAAAAAGCCATCGAGAAAGCGACAGGTGGCCGGATGGGGTACAAGCCAGTTGCTCTTGATCTTAATGATGATGGAGATATTCAATTAATAGATCACAATGATTCAAATGTTTATTTTGACCATGATGGTGATGGACAAAAAGAAAACTTGGGTTGGATTGGTCCTGATGATGGTTTTTTAGTTATAGACCTTGATGGGGATGGCACAGTTAACTCGCCTGAGGAACTCGCTTTTTCTCTCTCGACAGAGGAAGATGATACAGATTTGGAAGCGCTTGAAGCTGTTTATGATGTGAACGGTGACGGAATGCTTGATGCGTCTGATACACCAGATTTTGCAAAGTTTCGTATATGGCAGGATCTCGACCAAGATGGAGAAACAGACGATGGAGAGCTTAAAACTTTAGGGGAATGGGGGATTACTTCTATTGATTTGACACGAACGGAAGTTGATGAATTGGTTGAAGGGAATATTATCCATAACACTGCAAAATTTGAGACGATTGACGGTTCTGAGGGAGTTGTTTGGGATTTAGAGCTGCAGGCGTCCATATTTGGATATAGTACTCAGGAAACTAGTTCAGGCACAAAGTTTAGTTTGGAAGTGGGATATGATGCCTTATTTGGTCAAGATGGTACGCGTATCGTTGAAGATGCTGCGGAGTTAGGTGTTGATGCGCTGTATGGTGCAAGATTAAACGATCGTTTGTCTACTTCATCAACTAACGATGTATTATTGGACGGCGGTGCTGGAGATGATGTTCTCACAGGTGGTGCTGGCAATGATTGGATTGCCGGTTCAGCTGGAAGCGATAGTATTTTTGGTGGAGCCGGTAGTGACACACTCTTTGTGGACAGCGATGATAAGTTAATTGATGGCGGAGCCGGTAATGATGTTGTGATCGTTTCAAATGCTCAAGGTCTAAGCTTAAATATGGCTACCAGTAATATAGAATCGGCTGTTGGAAATGATGGTAATGATATCTTTTCTGCGGAAGATATGGTCTCTACACCACAAGACATAGATCCTGACAGTGATCAGTCAGATGCAGAACAATCATTACCTTCAGTGATTATTTTTGGTGAAGGAGGGAATGACATTCTTAAGGGAAGCCTTGGGAATGATTTAATCTCAGGAGGAGATGGCCAAGATATTATCCATGCAGGTGCAGGAGATGACACAATCTTTATTGATGCTAACGACAATATAAGTCAAATAAAAGCTGGTGATGGAGATGATGCAATATTTGTGCAGACGGTAGAGGCGGTTACTCTTGATTTGCTGCTGGTAGAAGCAGAGTGGGTTTATGGTAACGATGGTGATGATACGTTCTCTCATAGTGGTGACTATGACGTCTATATGTATGGAAGTGATGGAAATGATAACCTTTCAGGAGGTAGCGGTGACGACACTCTGATTGGTGGTTCCGGGGCTGATATACTAGATGGTGGCAGTGGGTTAGATTTTTTATCTTATGCCGATAGTATAGAAGGTGTAATTGTTAGTTTACTGCATAACACTGCGCAGGGTGGAAGTGCTGAAGGGGATGTGATTTCCAATTTCGAAGGTGTAATTGGTTCAGTTCTAGCCGATTCTGTTGAAGGTAATAATTCATCAAATGCTCTTTATAGTGGCGCAGGTGATGACGTCTTGATTGGATTAGGAGGAGTCGACTTCCTCTATGGTGGAAGTGGGTCTGATACATCAGATTATTCCGCCTCTGGCAGTGCTGTCACCGTTGATCTGACGGAAGGCACTGGTTCGGGTGGCCATGCCGAAGGGGATACTCTCAACTCTATCGAAAATCTGGTTGGCTCTGCTCATGCGGATACCTTGCGTGGTGATGATGCAGATAACGTATTTGCAGGTGGAGCAGGGGGTGATACCCTGTCCGGTGGAGAAGGGAATGATACCTTAGACTATGCGACTTCTAGCGCAGGTGTCAGCATTAATTTGTCCGATAATTCCACCTCCGGAGGAGATGCTGCCGGGGATATCATCTCCGGGTTTGAAAATGTAATCGGATCTGACCATGATGATACGCTGAGCGGGGATGATACGGCCAATAAACTCGAAGGCGGTGCAGGGGAGGACACGCTAACAGGTCTCGCCGGTGCAGACATCCTGTCAGGTGGTGCTGGCAATGACACGATTGAAGCAGGTGCCGATCAGGATCATGTAGAAGGTGGTGCTGGTGCTGATATTCTGGATGGGGGGGATGATATTGATACCCTGTCTTATGAACATTCTTCCGAAGCTGTTTCTGTTGATCTTGGCAATAATCAATTCTCTGGTGGGGATGCTGCCGGGGATGTGGTGAGTAACTTTGAAAATCTTCAAGGCTCCGCCCATGATGATAGTTTAACAGGGAATGATACGGATAATAGTCTGGAAGGATTGGCTGGGGCAGATGCCCTTGATGGCGGTGCCGGAACAGATACGGCCAGCTATGCCAATTCCGAACGGGGTGTGGATGTAAGCCTTTCCCGTGGTGGCGGTTTACATTATCTGGAACAAGTTAAATTTGCAGCCGCATCTACAGGTCAGGTGACCTTATCCGATAATGGCTCTAAAGCTGTTATTGTCGGCGGTAATGCCACGATCTATTCTGAAAGCCTGACCTCTAGTCTATCTGATGGCTGGATCGTCTCAACCCTTTCTGTGGATCCGGGTAACTACACCGATGCCATGCCGGATGGTTATATCTATCTGACAGATAAATCCGCCACGGGGAATACCCCATCTGGACAAGAATATATTAGTCTTTATCTAGGGTCTGATAGCGACAAATTTGGTCTTAAGGTTTTTGATTCCAATGGCGATGAAACCGCAAGTTATGACTTTATTGGTAAATCAGATACGGCTGGAAGTTTCAGTTTTGCCTATCGCCGTGATACAGGTCTTTTGGCTGTATTTGCGAATGGGGCTTTGGCAGGTGTTCTAAACTGGACTTCAGGCCTTGATCTGGTGACAGGTGTGTCTGGTCCGGAAGGCTATAGTTTCAACTTAAGTGAAAATCCTGATCTTTTAGGTCAGATTGGTCTGGATGGCGCACACTCTCTTAATGATACATTCACCAATATTGAAAATCTTCAAGGCTCCCAATATGGCGACCGCCTGGAAGGGGATGCTGGTAATAATACACTCACAGGTGGTTCCGGTAATGATGATTTATTTGGCGGTGCTGGCCTTGATAAGGCAGTTTATAGTGGGGATGCAGCTGGCTACAAATTTACCCGTAACACGGATGCAGATGGCAATATAACAAGTTACACCATTGAAGATATTAATTCTGACTTATCAGGCGATGATGGCACGGATACGTTAGTTGATGTTGAAGAGGCTCATTTTGGAGATGGGACTGTTATCAAGTTTGATGGTAGTAACAATGCAGCGATAGCGGCTGGTGGTAAGGTTGTAGTTAAGGCCGGAGACACGGCGAGCTGGCAGCTTCATGGATATGATATTGATGGGGACACCATTAGTTTTGCCGGTGTTGATGGGACAGGTGCAGCTGTTGCAGCAGGCACAAGCTTTAACACCTCTAATGGTGGTTCTGTCACGATCAATGCGGATGGTAGTTATAGCTATACAGCTGCAACTGGATACGAAGGCAGTGATAGTTTTACCTATCAAGTGACGGATGAACATGGGGCTGTCAGTGAAGCAAATATGGATGTTTTCGTAACTTTACCTAAACCTGATGCTTCGTTGAGTTTGACTGACCCTGATGATTATTTAGTGAATACAAATGGTGTTGTTGGTGATCCACAGGTTTGGACACTCTCTATGTGGGTAAAACGTGACAGTACAGGGGGCACTCACTATTTAATGGATAGTGGTGCCGCAGGTGATAGCAATCCTGATAACATTAAATTTGAATTTAATGATGCGTTACGTGTTGATATGAATGGTAGTTTTGTAATTATGACAGAACAAAAATTCACAAGCACGAATGACTGGTATCATTTTGTTTTTGCTTCGGATACGCGTAGTGGTGTTGCTGATTCAGATTTGTTTAAGTTATATGTTGATGGGGAGCTCGTTACTGATTTTGAATATGATGCGCGTGGCACGCGCCCGACAGCAGGCGGTTCTTGGGGCGATTTCAATTCAGGAAATCCGATCCATTTTGGTCGCCGCATTTATGATAATCAGCTAAATTTCGACGGCTCTTTTTCCAATATTGAATTTGTTGATGGTCTAGCGCTTGATGCGAGTGCATTTGGTGCCAATGTGGACGGAGAATGGACCACTCAAAATTATAACGGCAGCTATGGCCCCGCGGGATATCGCTTGGATTTCTCCGATGCTTCAGACTTAGGCAAAGATAGTAGCGGGAATGAGAATGATTTCGATAATTCTGGGGGCATACAAAACATCTCAGATTCAGATAATGCCATTGACCCTACCTCATCAGGTTCAACAGGAGATTCATCGTCTTCCGTCAATGAAAACCAAGCAGATGTAACTTATTCGGAGCTAAATGGTATATCTTCAAATACGACTACATCCTATTTGTCACGCCAATTTGATAGCGAAGGTGATAAGAACTCCTGGGTTATTGAAAGTTGGGTTAAGCGTGAAAGTGTAGATACAGAGGACTTTATTTTCACTGCGAGTGATTACGCTTGGATTGGTTTTGATAGTAATAATAAATTGGTTTTTGCAAGTTATGCCACCAGTTATCCCAACCCAGTTGGATACTACATAGCGGAAAGTGAACAAACTTTCACTTCAAACGATTGGATAAATATTTCAGTAGCTTATGATACGAATAGGACTGACGGTAAATTTGTCAGAATATTTGTAAATGGTGAAGAGATTGGATTAAGTAGAAATACATTTTTAGGTAACTGGTCTCATGCCGTTATTGGGGAGGATTGGGAGTATCGTATTGGGCAACGTTATAGGGACACAGATATTTTCAATGGCCAGATTGGCAGTATTGTTTATCGCGATGGAGCAAAACTTGAAGATAGGGGAGACCTAATCACAGGTGCCTACAGAGATGAAGAATGGGTTGCAATCGAACCAACTGCTTCAAGTTCCTATGGAAGTAATGGGTTTGCACTAAAATTTAATGATAATAACAATTTGGGCTATGACGTAAGTGGTAATGATAATCATTTTACCACTACTGGGGTTGTTACACATCATAATGATAGTGGAAAACGTGTATTTAAAGCATCTTATGATCATGACGGTAGTTCTGGTAATGACATTCTTTTAGGAGATTTCGGGGCAGATAAACTGAAGGGTTATTCAGGGGATGATTTACTGATAGGTGGTGCTGGTGCTGATATTCTTGATGGTGGCTTGGGAGAGGATACGGCTGATTACAGTGCGTCTACTGAAGGTGTGACGATTGATCTTTCTGCAGGTACAGCGTCAGGCGGTGATGCAGAAGGGGATCAATTAATCTCCATTGAACATGTTACAGGCTCTGCTTTTGCCGATACTTTATCTGGAACAACTGCTGCGAACCGTCTCGAAGGCGGGGCAGGTGATGATGTGCTGGATGGTCGTTCTGGAGGAGATACTCTTCTTGGTGGAGAAGGGAATGATACAGCCAGTTATGCAAGCTCCACAGCAGCCGTAACAGTTGATCTGACAGATAATAGTCAGAATGCAGGTGGTCATGCTGAAGGTGATATCTTAACGGATATAGAGAATATTATTGGATCTGGCTTTAGCGATAGCCTGAAAGGTAATGATCAGGATAACAAGCTTGAAGGTGGAGCTGGCGACGACAGCCTTATCGGTGGGGCTGGATCAGATATCCTTGATGGCGGTACAGGTGAAGATACTGCTGATTATAGTACTTCCAGTGAAGGTGTTACTGTTGATCTTTCTACAGCTACAGTATCAGGTGGGGATGCTGCAGGTGATACATTAATCAGTATTGAGAATGTAACTGGTAGTGATCAGTCAGATACGCTGACAGGGGATGATGTTGCCAATATCCTCGGAGGGAATGCAGGTGACGATGTCCTCACAGGTGGCTCTGGTAATGATGAGCTTGATGGTGGAGCGGGGCATGATATTGCCCATTATAGTGGGGATGTCGCCGGGTATCAGATCAGTGTTGATAGTTCTGATGGGACGGTGACCATTGAAGATGTAGAATCTGGTCTCTCAGGCGATGATGGCACGGATACGTTAGTTGGTGTTGAAGAGGCTCATTTTGGCGATGGGACTGTTATCAAGTTTGATGGCAGTAACAATGCAGCGATTGCGGCTGGTGGTAAGGTTGTAGTTAAGTCAGGAGACACAGCGAGCTGGCAGCTTCATGGATATGATATTGATGGGGACACCATTAGTTTTGCGGGTGTTGACGGGACAGGTGTAGCTGTTACGGCAGGCACAAGCTTTAATACGTCTAATGGTGGTTCTGTCACGATCAATGCAGATGGTAGTTATAGCTATACAGCTGCAACTGGATACGAAGGCAGTGATAGTTTTACCTATCAGGTGACTGATGAACATGGGGTTGTAAGCGAAGCTGTTATGGATGTGGATGTCTCTTCTATTGAAACCACAAATGGGCCCGGGAATAATGAGAGCTCCTCATTCAATGGTAGTTCCAGTCATATGACAAGAACCCCTTCAGTTTCTGGTAACAGGCAAGCTTGGACCTTATCGATGTGGATTAAGCGCGATAGTGTGGGAGGAGTCCAGTGGTTATGGCATAATGGGGACTCAACGAATAGCAATACAGACAATATCTATTTTAAACCCGACAACACTCTAAAGATCGATATGGCAGGTTATACTATTGTAAATAGTGAAGATGCTTTTACAAGTACATCCGATTGGTATCATCTTGTTGTAAGCTCTGATACACGAAACGGTGTATCAAATGATGAACTATTAAATATATATGTGAATGGAGAAAAAGTAACGAAATTTGCTCAAGATGGCCGTGGCACCCATTTGGTTGCAGGTGGACAATGGGCGAATGTGAATACGCTTAACTCAAGTAGTTTTGGCCATCGCAATTTTAATGGGGGTCAATATCACTTTGATGGTTCAATGGCAAATATTGAATTCGTGGATGGTCTAGTACTTGACGCAAGTTCATTTGGTACCAATGTGGAGGGGAATTGGACTGCCCAAGATTATCAAGGTAGTCATGGTGCTACAGGATATCGTTTAAACTTTTCCGATGTTTCAGATTTAGGGAAAGATAGTAGTGGTAATGAGAATGATTTCAATAATGTTGACATTATACAAAACAGTTCAGATTTAGATGTTGCTATTGATCTAAGTAATGCTGCAACTCTATCAAGTTCAACAGCTGAGTTATCGTTTATTTCCAATAAAAATTACGATGAAACTGGGGATGAAGCAGCGTTAGTAAATGTTGGGAATAATGAGTTTATCGGTCATTCCTGGGGTAAGGATATTGCTATCAAGAAAGTCAGAATATGGCGCCCAAGCAACACAGGCTATGATGGATTAGCTGGTTCTGGTGAGATTACTTTCACCGTTGAAGGATCCCATTCAGCGGATTGGTCTGATTCCGTGGTTTTAGGCTCTAAGTCTATTATAGACTATGATGGTGCTCGAATAGCTGAAAGCGCTTATGTTGATATTGATACGTCAACGGCAACATATAAATATCATAGGGTGATTATAAAGACCGCTGGAAATGGAGTAAGAGTCGCAGAGATTGAGTATTTCGATGTTATTGATCAAACACCAATTAGCGGCCTTGGCAATGATGTACTGCAAGGTGAAGCAGATTCAGATATTCTTATAGGTCATTCAGGGGATGATTTACTGATAGGTGGTGCTGGTGCTGATACTCTTGATGGGGGATTAGGTGAAGATACTGCTGATTACAGTGCGTCTACTGAAGGTGTGACAATTGATCTTTCTGCAGGTACAGCGTCAGCCGGTGATGCAGAAGGGGATCAATTAATCTCCATTGAACATGTTACAGGCTCTGCTTTTGCCGATACTTTATCTGGAACAACTGCTGCGAACCGTCTCGAAGGCGGGGCAGATGATGATGTGCTGGATGGTCGTTCTGGAGGAGATACTCTTCTTGGTGGAGAAGGGAATGATACAGCCAGTTATGCAAGCTCCACAGCAGCCGTAACAGTTGATCTGACAGATAATAGTCAGAATGCAGGTGGTCATGCTGAAGGTGATATCTTAACGGATATAGAGAATATTATTGGATCTGGCTTTAGCGATAGCCTGAAAGGTAATGATCAGGATAACAAACTTGAAGGGGGTGCAGGTGATGATAGTATAGATGGCGGCGAAGGATTTGATATTGCGGTTATACACGGGCAATTAAAAGATTTTGTCATCACTTTTGAATCTGATGCAAATACTACATTTTCAGATAGAAATATGTCCGACGGAAATGCTGGATTTGACAAATTGAAAAATGTGGAACAGGTAAACTTTGATGATCGCAGTTTATTCCTAAATGGCCAAAATAATGGTGTGATAGCTATAGATTCTAGAATATCCGCCAAATCACGTGACTTGGTTTCATCTAAATTATCTGCCATCGATATTGAAAATGACAACTTCTCATTTAACGGGTTGAATAACTCAGGAAATCTTGTTGCAACTGGCGTTAGTTTTACATCGGAGAATGGTGGCGTGGTTACAATCAATTCTGATGGCACTTATAGTTATAAAGCTGCTTCTGGATATAACGGAGATGACAGCTTTAGGTTTCGCGCCACAGATGAGCATGGTTTTTCTTCTGAAGCGGTTGTTGTCATCACTAATCAACCAACAATCGAAACGTTTGACTTTGAGGAAGATGCAATAAAAATCGCCACGAATGTTGATATTCAACATAACACAAATTACCGCCATTTTGGATTTGGTGACGTGAATGGCGATGGTCAGACAGATTTAATTATGAATGATCGTGATGTTGATGGATATAATTCCAGCAATGAATCATTTGTGAAAGTTTTATATGGGCAAGCTGGTAGTTTTTATGGAAGTAATTCTGGTCCGTTGAACCTTGATGCATCGGATCACGATTTAATTGCATCCGCCATTGGCACACCAAACGGGGATTCGCTTAAATTTGCTGTTGCCGATACCAATGGCGACGGTCAAGCTGATGTAACCATTGGACACTCTTCTTATTTGAACAGAATTGATATTGAAAGTCTGACAACTTTTGAAAACTCATCTGTGCAACAAACGCTGGCACATGCCACTACTGGTCAAATTAATCAAGGTGGTCCAACTTCTTTGATTTATGCAGATTATAATGGGGATGGGTTTATGGATCTGTTTTCTGGTGGAACTGCAAGTAATTATGGCAGTTTCAGTCCAACCAAGACCACTCTTGGGGCTTGGTTCGGGACAGGAAGTGGATTGTCGTCTTCTCCTTCTGTAGTCGCCTATACCAATTTGGCAGGTGTAGGACAGTCAAGTAAGAGTATGGGAGCATATGCGATTGGCGCCTTAGATTTGAATAATGACGGTTATGACGATGTACTGGTGACAGGTGGTGGTGCCAATGATGGTCAAATGGTCATGATGAATGGCATTAAGATCAATTACGGTAATGCAAATGGTTCATTTACAAGTAATTTAGACAGTGCAGATGGTGGTTTCATCTTAAGTAATGTGACAGATGGTCGTTTGATTGATCTTAAAATGGCAAGCGGGCATGCAGACATTAATGGAGATGGTTCTAATGACCTGGCATTGCATAATCTTTATGAAGATAAGGCATATATTTACTTTGGCGGTAACACAGAAACCGGCAGTGTTGATTTTGATGCATTGAGCAATGATCAGAAATTAACGGTTACCGGCTTAGGCGGGAATGT
The DNA here is from genome assembly GCF_965219885.1 of Curvivirga sp. Lineage (NCBI taxonomy): Bacteria > Pseudomonadati > Pseudomonadota > Alphaproteobacteria > Rhodospirillales > Aestuariispiraceae > Curvivirga > Curvivirga sp. Next base: position 73,354 of record NZ_CBDCOT010000008.1, on the reverse strand, counting down.
GACCAGCATGTCGATTGGTGATCTGGATTATGATGGAGTTGCCGATATTGCTATAGGCGTTTCTTCATATGCTGGTGGTGATGGCGCTGTATGGATCGTTAGAGGGCAGGCCCATGGTTGGAATGGGACATTAGATGTTAGCCAAGCTTCTTCTGACCAAGCTGTTTTGATTGCACCGGATAGTGGCAGTGGTAATCAAATTGGTTTGGAAGTCGAGATCGCTGATATGAATTTCGACGGATTGAATGATTTACTTATCGCTAGCCGAGGTGGTGATCGAAGCTTGTATGCGATTGAGGGTAAAAATATCTTTGGATATTGGTCTGAGCCAAATATGGAAGGTACACATGGCAATGATTACCTAAAGGGTGGGGCTAATGCTAATCATATTTCGACTTTTGAAGGAGATGATATACTAATAGGTGGTGCGGGAGCAGATATTCTTAATGGCGGATTAGGGAGTGATACCTATTCATTCTATATCGGCGATGATCAAGATGTGATTAATAATTCAGATAGCAATGCAGCAAGTTCTACAGACAAGATTGTTTTTGGTTCCGGTGTTGATGAGGGCGATATCTGGTTCCGTCAGGAAGGGGATGATCTTGTGGCTCAATTACTTGGCACAGATGATCAGGTCACGATCAGTGATTGGTATGATACAAGTAGTGTGAACTATCAATCGATTGATCAGTTTGAGGTTGCTGATGGCTCTACCTTGAACGCCTCAAACGTTCAGGCTTTGGTCGATGCGATGTCTAGCTTCTCTGTGGACGAAGTTACCAATGATACAGTTATGTCAAATGCAGATCATGATGATGCACAAACTGTGATTGCGGCGAATTGGAGTTAATCATTGAAACGAGGGCGGCCAATAATTTGGCTGCTCTCTTGATTTGGAAAAACAATCAACTTGAAAAACATGTATAAAATTAATTTTTTTAATAATACACGTATTTTCTAAGCGTAATCCCAGATTATCTAAAGGCTAGCTTAATATAAATAAATTTAAATTTTTATTGATTTTTTAAAACACCGAAGGTGTGAAAGTTTATGGTATCTGTGAAAAATACATTTCAAAAATTGATATACGCAGGACTGCATATGAGATAATCAAAGTATTCAGGAGATATTCAGGTCAATCAATTGTGAAGTGATTGTCATAAAACACCAACTCACTATAACAACGATTAACACACACTTATTTGTAGACAACATTTTTTTTATGAATAAGCGCTTCATAAGATCTCCCAATCATATCAATAAATTCGCAGAATACAGCAGTACCAAGTTTTATTACTTTCAGTTTCCAAAAATACATATCTTGCAAAAATACACCTGATTGTTTTCTCGCGTATGTATATGTAAAACCTTATGTATTAGACAATGATCTGAATCAAAAGAGTATTTTGCTCAAAATTACACATCCTCAACTCTATTTCGTCTAATTTATATTATGGAAAATAATATAAATACCTATTCGCTGTTTTCACCAAAGATTAGGTAGTTTCCATCTGGATCCGTAATTTTGAACTCTTTCATTTGGTATGGTGTTACTGACACTTGTTGATCAAGTTTCTCAGCCAGTTGTTCAATCTCTTTACACCAGATGTATGACACGGCTGGGTTAATCTTCTGATCTTTGGAAACTCGGACAAGATGGATCGCTGTTTGTGAAAGTTTTATAATAGCAAAGCTATAATCCTCAGCAACGAAGCCCGATTGAAACTTTAATGTGTCCTTAAAAAAGTCCAGAGACTTTTCCATATCTGATACATGGAATACTGGCACAATATCTTCAATATGCGCATCTATCATATTTTGCAGCCTAATCTATATGTTAATAGTCAGGCCATCATATCCGATTTGAATGTGATCAGGTAATTGTTTTTGAACAGTTCTATAATCCATCTTGGTGTTCATATGAGTTAAGACCGTTAAACGTGGCTTTACACGCTCAACCCATTTAATTGCTTTATCAAGATGTATATGCGTTTGATGTGGCTTTGGCTGCAAACAGCCTAACACCCAGGTATCAATACCTTCAAGTATCTTAAACGCGCGTTCATCGAGCTCAACGACATCTGTCGAATACGCAAAATTATCAATACGATAACCAACTGATTTAGAGAAACCATGATCTTGTTCAAATGGTTGAACCAAATGATCACCAAATTTAAATGAAGGATATTCATCAGAAATGATTTGAGGCTTTAAGACTGGCTTATAATAGTAATTATGAGCGGTCGTTCCCATTTCTGTGAAACAATAGCCAAATCGATTATCCAAATCATTCATGGTCTCTTGGGTGCCATAAACATCTAACGGCGCATTCATCGATTGGCAAATCCAGCGAAGCTCATCAATACCATGCGCGTGATCAGCATGTGCATGTGTATAAAAGACCGCATCTAGTCTATTAACATTGGCATCAATCAATTGTGCACGCAAATCTGGGCCAGTATCAAAAAGAACTGTTTTATCAAAGGTTTCCAACAATAAACCAGATCGACGACGACGATTTTTAGGTTCATTTGGATCACAATCTCCCCAACCGAGCCCGATGGCCGGCACGCCACTTGATGATCCTGAACCTAAAATCGTAATATGCATCAACTTACAAACTTGTTACGATCTATTTTAGTAAATAAATTGAAGAAGTTATTGGTTGTTCTTTCAGCAAGCTCTTCCTCAGAAATCAATTTAATTTCGGCTACATTCCTTGCGGTATGCGTTACAAATGAAGGCTCATTTCTTTTACCACGTAACGGCACAGGCGCCAAAAATGGCGCATCTGTTTCCACAAGTAAACTATCAACTGACAAGGAATCAACTGATGTACGAATTTCCTTAGCAGACTTAAAGGTAACAATACCAGATAAAGAAATAGAAAGACCCAATTCTACTGACTTTTCAGCAAGTTGCTGAGAAGAACTAAAGCAATGAATAAGCCCGGGATAAGCCCCCTTCTCCATCTCTTCAGTTAGGATATTCACCGTATCTTCATCTGCATCACGGGTATGAACAATCAAAGGTAAACCAGTTTCACGGCTCGCTGCTATATGCGCACGAAAGCTATCTTGTTGTTCCTGCCTTGGGCTATGTTCATAAAAATAGTCCAAACCTGTTTCGCCGATCGCAACGACTTTGGGATGTTGAGCGAGCTCAATCAACTTTTCAGTGGTTGCATCTGCCCCCTCTTCTTCCGCTTCATGAGGATGCACACCAACACTACAATAAACACAATCATAGCGCTCAGCAATTTCACGAACTTTCGGAAAGTTACTAAGTTTGGTAGAAATCGTGACCATACAACCAACGCCAGCTTCATTGGCACGCGCCACGACCTCATCAAGGTTATCACCTTCACGTTCCAAATAATCCAGATGGCAATGGCTATCAACCAGCATTGGCTTCGTCATTTTATATTCGATCCTACTATTTTTATACGTCAGCTTCTTCTTCCACAAAACGCGGAAAAATACCAACAGGCTTTTCAATAGCAACACCAGATTTCAACGTTTCTCCATATGCAGAGAAATCACGATTATCTGCGGAAACTTGTAGTAAATCCAACATCTTATCCGCTGATTCTGGCATGAATGGACGTACTAACAAACCAAGTTTACGAATTGTGTCTGCCAATACATATAGAACTGTTTTCATGCGATCAAAATCTGTCTTACGCAGAGCCCAAGGCGCTTGAGCATCTACATAGCGGTTTGCTTCACCGACAACTGCCCAAATTGCTTCTAAAGCTTTATGGAAGGACTGTTGATCAATCAGATCACGTACTTTCACCAATGTATTATCAGCCATAGTCATCAACGCCTTATCATCATCCGTGAAGTCCCCAAATTCAGGGAATTGAGCGCCACAGTTTTTAAAGATCATACTCATCACACGTTGGCAAAGATTTCCAATATCATTGGCAAGATCAGTATTCATACGACCAACCATTGCATCATGAGCGAAGTCCCCATCATTTCCAAATGGTACTTCACGCATCAAGAAATAACGTGTTTGATCCAAACCATATTTCTCAATCAAATCAAGTGGATCAATCACATTACCAAGGGATTTGGAAATCTTCTGGCCTTCATTTGTCCACCAACCATGGGCAAATACACGTTCTGGCAATGGGATTTCAGCCGCCATCAAGAAAGCAGGCCAATAGACTGCATGGAAACGCAAGATATCTTTACCAACCATATGCAAAGAAGCAGGCCAGAAGTCTTTAAAGCTTTTCTTTTCAGTGTCTGGATAACCTGCAGCTGTTAGATAGTTTGTCAACGCATCCAACCAAACATACATGATATGATCATCGTCGTTAGGTACAGGAACACCCCAGCTAAATGTCGTACGGGAAACAGATAAATCCTTTAAGCCGCCTTTAACAAAGCTTAAAACCTCATTTCGACGACTTTTAGGTGCAATAAAATCAGGATTGCTTTCATAAAGCTCAAGCAACTTATCTTCCCAAGCAGACAGTTTGAAGAAATAGCTAGGTTCTTCCACCCATTCCACTTCTGCACCTGTCGGAGCAATCTTTTTCCCATCTGGGCCATCAACAAGTTCCGTTTCTGTATAGAAAGCTTCATCGCGAATTGCGTACCAGCCAGCATATGCGCCAAGATAAATATCACCAGTTTCGACAAGTTTATTCCAAATTGCCTGGCAAGCTTCTTTATGACGCTCTTCGGTTGTGCGAATGAAATCGTCATTTGAGAAATTCATCGCCTTTGCAAGATCACGGAAATTCTGGCTTACATTGTCTGTAAATTTTTGAGGATCAATACCCGCTTTTTCCGCTGATTGTTCAACTTTCTGACCATGTTCGTCAGTGCCTGTCAGGAAATGTACGTTATAACCATCCATTCGTTTAAAACGTGCCATAACATCACATGCTAAAGAGGTATAAGCATGACCAATATGTGGTTTGTCATTCACGTAATAAATCGGTGTGGTGATATAAAAATTCTGACCGGCAGACATGATAGTCTTGTCCTTTATTGTTAAATTATTGAAAATTGAGATTTCTCAACAGGTCTTTTAGCGCCCTTGAGCCAAAGTTTCTAGCGTTAAAAATGCATCAATGACAACTTGGCGTCTATCTAAGTTACTTGGTGCTTCGGTTTGCCATAATCTTTCATTAACCAAATCTGCAGCTTCTAACCATTTACCCAGTGGCATCAAAGCTTTACAGGCTTCAATCGCCATATACTCCTCCGCAAAGATTGGTTTAGGCATGTGATCACCTGCCAAAATTTTCAAAAGGCGTTTAAACCACCAATCAATGAGATTTCTGAAAACTATGTAATTTTCTTTTGCGTCTTTCCGTGAAAGTGTATCTGCTAAAGAATGCAATTTGGTTAAGGATAAATCTTGAGGATGGGAAAGCAAAGAGACAACCATCTTAAACAAATCCAATCCGCCATTTTCTTGCAATTCCATCGCCTTACCGACACTTCCTTCAGAAAGTCGTGCAAGTGCATGCGCATCATCATTTCCAAGTTCTGGATATTGCGATAATAATAACTCAGACACACTCTCATCTGGTATGGACTTAAAGGTTAATTTTCTGCAACGGGATTTAATTGTTGGCAATAAGCGGCCAGGAGCATGGGAAATCAGAATAAATATTGCCCTTGCAGGTGGTTCTTCAAGTACCTTTAATAGAGCATTTGCAGCATTTCGATTTAAATCATCGGCCGCATCTACAAGGATCACTCGCCAATCAGATTCTGCGGGTGTTAATCTAATAAATTCAATAGCTTTTCGTGCAATTGCAACTGGAATATCGTTTTCTGCTACACGTTTTGTATCAGGATTCATCATACCTTTTTCAAGAATCTGAAAATCACTATGACCACCAGACGTCATACGTCGATAGACTGGATGTTCTGCTGAAACTTTTAAACTATTTGGTTGATCGCCAAATAATCCGCCTCCTTCTCCACCTCCAGCAAGAATAAAGCGCGCAAACTGATACCCTAAACTCGCCTTTCCAATGCCTTTGGGACCTGTAAATAACCAAGCATGATGTAATTTTCCTGAATTCCAAGCATCTAACAGAAGCTGCTCGTTCGCCTCATGACCTTTAACAGATAAGGAATCTCGAGGTGATAGTAGAGCGGTATTTGCTTCATCAGCGATTTCAGATTCATCAAACATCATCTTGCCTAAATCTCTAATTCAGGAAAAGTAGTTAGTAATTGTTGTTCAAGTCTTTTGCTCACTTCGTCAATTTCGCCATTACCATCAATCACTTTAACACGATTAGTTGCATGATTTGCGATATCTAGATATCCATCACGCATACGTTGATGAAAAGAAATATCCATATTTTCATAGCGATCTTCACCATCACGTCGTGCCAATGCACGTTTAAGCCCTACTTCAACAGGGATATCGATAATAATTGTCAAATCTGGATTAAAATCACCTAAGGCCGCTTTATGAACTTGCTCAACACGTTCTCGCCCTAGTTCATGGCCATATCCTTGATAAGCCATCGTTGAATCGGCAAAACGATCACATAATACCCATTTTCCTTCAGCGATAGAAGGTTTAATGATTTTCTCAACATGATCATTACGCGCAGCATAAAGCAACAGTAATTCCGTTACGCCATCCCAACGGCCAGCATCCCCTGTGACAAGCAGCTCGCGAATTTCCTCGCCACCTTTAGATCCGCCAGGTTCACGACTGAGAATGACTTCAATACCATTTCTTGCTAGCATTGCGGCAATTTTTTTAATCTGGGTAGACTTACCGCTTCCCTCGCCACCTTCAAAACTAATAAATCGACCGGGTTTGATAGACATATTCAAATTTCCATTCGACTTAATTTTCGCCCCAAAGCAAATAGCTAAACGCAGAAGATAAGCGACCAAATGCACCTAATTGCTCAACTGTTTCAGCTGCAATCAAAGGAAGTTCTACAGGTTCAATATCTGGCGCTGTAATATATATGCTACCCAATTGAGTACCTTCAACGATCGGCGCTTTTACCGGCTCCGTATAACGCAAGTTCACACGTAAATCATCCCGGTTTTTCCGACGTAAAGTTATACCGACCTCTTCTTCGATAATAATCGGAACTTCCCCTTTGACACCTAACCAAACCGGTAACTTTGTAACGGTCTCATTTGCTGAGAATAATTCATAATGTTTCCACTCACGAAATCCCCAAGTCATAATACGTTCCGCCTCAACGCTACGCTCATTTGAAGATAACATACCGTTTGCAACAAGTATCAGACGACGACCATCCCGAATTGCGGATGCTGTGAGACCATAGCCTGATGCCTCTGTATGTCCAGTTTTAAGTCCATCAGCACCATTAAAACCATTTCTAATCAATGGATTACGGTTACGCTGTTTAATACCACTAAATGTAAAATATTCCTCGGAATAAATATGATAATATTCTTGCATATTTCGAATAGTTGCTTCAGCAAGAATAGCAAGGTCACGGGCAGTAGTATAATGTTCAGGGTCAGGCCAACCTGACGCATTTTTAAACTGAGTATTCGTCATACCAAGTTCGTGTGCTTTATCTGTCATGGAGCGAGCAAAAGCTTCTTCACTTCCCGCTAAACCTTCGGCTACAACAATTGTTGCATCATTACCTGACTGAATAATAATTCCACGTAATAGATCTTCAATTTTCACACGTTTACCGACTTCAACAAACATCTTGGAGCCACCCTTTTTCCATGCTTTACGGCTTACAGGAAAAGTATCTTCCAGAGATAACGCACCATTTTTCACTTGCTCAAGCAGCATATATGCGGTCATCATTTTTGTCATAGAGGCAGGATACATACGCGTATCTGCATCTTTTTCAAAAAGTATGGTACTTGTCTCCATATCATATAAGAAAACTTGCTTTGCTGTAGTTTCCAAATCCTGGGCGCGTACAAGATTGCTTAGCAAAATGGTGCTAAATACTAGTGCAACAAATGAAAAAGATTGTTTGAAGGTTAGCTTCATGATCATGATTGCCTTTAGATCGTTTACGTTTTCTACGTCACTATTAAATGTTTATGCCTAAATTAAGGCATCTATCCGGAACGGGTATAATTATCCATTCTAGATTGATCAAATATTAATTCTTTGCTTCCACGACAATACGTGCATCTGGATAACCAGCTTCCACGATCGCTTTCTGTATGTTATCGGCTTGTGCAACGTTTTCTATCGGTCCGACGCGCACGCGAAATAGAGGGTTTTCAGCTTTATTTATTTGTTGAATAACAACATCACCAACCGATGAAAGGCGTGCCTGAGTTTTAACCGCATTTGCATATTGAGAAAATGCACCAGCCTGGACATAAATCCCAGGAATAAATCCAACTACAACATTTTCTACTTTTGCCTCATTTTGTGGGGCTTCAAGTATCTTTGTTTCGACAGTCGCTGGTACCGATACTCCGCTAACTGCAGCAACAGAAACTTCACTATCAGATGCAGCTGGAACCGATATTTCAACACCATTCTCTTCGATTAATGTTTCTGTTGCGATGGCAACTGTCGGTGCAGCAACTGGGGCCGGTGGCGCCTCCCCTCCCTCAACATCACCACGCATGTAGGATGCTAAAAGACGGCTTTCAGCTTCTAGAATTTCTACCTTAACCAATGCAGTTCCCTGTTTTTCGAAACCCAGTAATTGAGCCGCGCGTTTCGACATATCAATGATGCGATCATGTGCATATGGACCGCGATCATTTACTTTTACTTTTAAGGAACGTCCATTTTCCAAATTTGTCACACGCACAACAGAAGGAAGAGGTAATGTTTTATGTGCAGCAGAAACTTTATTCATATCAAAGATAGCCCCGTTTGCTGTCTTTTTATTATGAAAATTTGGTCCATACCAAGAAGCTACGCCTTGTTCAGAATAGGTATAATCTTCTTTAGGATAATACCAGTTCCCTTTGATTTTATAAGCATTTCCTACTTTGTAATGCGTGCCGTTAGTACCATGTTCTGGGCCACCTAAAACAGGCCCTCCACCACTTGTATCATTATTGCTGATAGTTTTTGAGGCTTGAGACAAGAATTGAATTTCACTGCAAGCCGTAAACATGAGCATTGATAGAATCAAAACTATGCCGTTTCTTAATTTCATACTTATTCTCAAACCCATTTTCTTTATCCCGAACTTCCAGTTGTTACCCGTTAGCCTCAGTAATGATACGTGTTACCAGTGAAGCTTCTGGATATCCGTCAGCTGGAAGACCGTGCTTAATCTGAAATGCTTTAACAGCGGCCCGTGTTTTTGATCCTAATATTCCGTCGGGGTTTCCAGCATTGAACCCAAGAGTATTCAATGCGGCCTGTAATGCAATGGCCTCATCACGGTGTAACGGTTTATCATTTGCAGGCTTTTTGGCGACTAAATCGCCTTTACCTTGTAGTTGATCCGCTAAATGTCCTACAGCAATGGCATAAAGAATAGATCGATTCCATACCATGATCTTGCGAAAATTATTATACACTACGAAGGCAGGGCCTTTATGACCTGCTGGCAACACAATTGACGCATCAATTACGACTTTAGGCAAATCTGCACCATTTGCACGTCTAACGCCTAATTTTTGCCATTCAGATAGATCTTTCTGAATATTTAAATCAGCTAATTCGTAATTAAAACCATCTGGAAGTATTACTTCTCTTCCCCAAGTTTGCTCCTTATTCCAACCAATCTGAGAAAGATAGTTGGATGAGGAATACATTACATCGGTCAAACTACCCCATAGATCCTTTTTCCCATCATTATCACCATCAAATGCATATCCTGTGAACGTTGAAGGCATAAACTGTGTTTGTCCCATTGCCCCAGCCCAAGAACCAAGCATCCTTTCATGCGCAATATGACCTTGATCAAGGATTTTTAAAGCTAAGAGAAGTTCATTCGTAAAAAATTCGCTACGTCGAGGATCATGTGCCAATGTCGCAAGTGCATCGACCACGGGAAAACCACCTGTATAATCGCCGAAGTTGGTTTCTAATCCCCAAAACGCAACAAGAAAACGGGGTTGCACACCGAATTTTTGATACACCTCATTTAAAAGTATCTTATGCTCTTTTAACAAGCGGCGACCACGTTCAATTCGTTCTTTCGAAATCGAACGTTCAATATATCCCCAAAATGTACGAGAAAATTCTGGTTGACGTCGGTCGTAATACAAAACTTTTTCTACTGGTTGCCAGTCTGCAAAAACTGTATCAAAAGTACTTTCAGAGATTCCTTCTTTGAGAGCAGTTTGTTTAAAGGTATTTAACCAATCAACTGGCGCTATAGGATTGTTAAGCTCTGTATTCACATTGGTATCTTGAGCATTTACTGGAATATTTGCAAAAGACATCGCAATCACTGCCGTTACAGGAAGGATTGTGGATTTCAGAAAAGATTTCATCCTGATCATTGATATATACCTGTCAAAAATAATTACATAATTCCGCTATCGCGATTCGGTTTCATTGGACAAGTATTCGCAGCTTATTCATCAATTGCAAATCACCGCAATCGCAAAATACTATCTCCATTCCTCTTGCATATAGGACTGATTAAAATCATACTAAATGTAAGTTGTTGAAATTGATGCTGAACAAGGACATCAACATTATTCTATAATTATGTGATACAGACATATTTATAATACATTCAAATAACTTGAGTTTATTTATGCCAAATCGTTTAAGGTTGGGGAATTTAAATGGTCACTGTTCTACGTGCTGATGGTAAAATAGATGCAGTTCAGGATAACCCTGAAGAGCGCTTTATGTTGGTGGTAGACGAGGTAGGAAATATTCTGCGAGGCAATAAAAATGCTTTAACTTGGCTTGATCAGAAACCACAGGATTTAGCAGAAAAGAACATTGCAGATATTCTTGCTCCACCTTCACAAATGTTAGCTTCGGATATTATTGTGAATGCTGTAAGTGGCTTCCATATGGATTTACAACCCGCCTTTGTATTCGGTGCAAAACGTCTGGTTAAAGGCTTCCAAATGATGGGAGAACCCGTTGACCCTGATGGTAGTATCTCCGATACAACAGAATATCGTTTACGTTTTCAATATGACGCGAGCTTATCAGCCGAATCCAATCCTATGAATTCTGCAAAGGGCTTCGCAAACAGTGTAAATGACATCTTGAAACATTCAGAAGAAGATTTGGATATGACCTTCGTGTCTGTCGGTGATGTAGATGGATTGGCGACAAATCTTAATCTTTCAAAAGACCAAATTGATAATTTCACTAAAAATATGGAAGATCGCTTACGCGAATCTAGCCTTGATCAAGCAGCTTTAGGTCAGGTATCCAGTGGCAAATACGGTGTTTTACATAAATCACAGGCTGACCTTTCTGGTATGCATGAAGATATTAAAGGACTTGCTCAGGAAATTGATCCTGAAGGCAAAGCTCTTAATGTTGAAACTAAGACAATGTCGCTTGATGCAGATGGCTTGGAAGATGATGAGTTAGCAGATGCACTTTCTCATGCGATAGATAGTTTTGCCGAATCAGGATTGGATGATCTCATTTATGACAATCTAGGTTCAGCCCATACTGCCTATTTGGATCATAAATCGGATCGCTTATCGATTTTGAAAGAAGTGATTAGTAAAGACCAGTTATCTGTTGTATATCAACCGGTTGTGAATGTTCATAAATGGTGTACAGACCATCTTTGGGCTGAGATTCGCGCAGACCTTGAAGATGATGGACTTGGTGTAGAAGAAATCATCAAATTTACGCGAGATAATTTGGATCTACGTGTCCAAGTAGACGAAGCCCAATGTAGATTCATAGAAACAGATGACTGGTATAAAGGTTGTCCTGTTGCGATCACTTTACATGTAAGATCACTGCTTAAAGAAGATGTGGTAATGCGACTTCTTAAATTTGCCAGTACTGCTGGTGACACCAAAGTGATTCTTCGCATTTCAGGATTTAGTCCTAACGATCTCAGTCGCTTATCCGCTTTAAGTACCTTAAAACAATCTGGCTTCTCAATTGCTTTATATGGAGAGGAACTCGGAGCTATTAACTCTCAAATGTTAACTGAATTGCCTGCGGATTACATTATCTTGGAAGATGGTTTCACGGAAAGTACGGCGCATCTAAAAGCGTCTTTAGCAATGCTGGAAAAGATGGAACAACGCTGCCTACAACATGACATCAAGTTGGTCTTTGACGGTATTCGTGAAGAGGATACGGCAACTGCATTGGCCAAGTTAAAAGTTGCTGTCGCAACAGGTAGTTACTTCGGTGATCATGTCTCAGATCTAGCGGATTTGCGGTATCCAATTCAGCAATAATATTTTTTTTACATTTTTGTCATTTTTATACTTGCTCTTAAGGCGGTTTTAAATATTATGCCCGCCGTAACCGAATGGTTCCGCATCATAGATGGAGCGGTGACAGAGTGGTTGAATGTACCGGTCTTGAAAACCGGCGTGCGTGAAAGCGTACCGTGGGTTCGAATCCCACCCGCTCCGCCATCTATATGGCTATACAAGAACGAGGCATTATGCCTCGTTTTTTGTTTTATATTCTACTTTTGGAATATTGACTTCCTGTTCACTCCCCCTCCCAAAATCTTCAGATAAATATGATGAAGATGCTACTTAATAAGATTAAGCGCCTTTTCTTATTAAATCTTTATGGAGTTTAGATTCTTCATAATGTTGATCACTTAAAATATTTTAAAACTAGCATTAAAAGTGCTTTGCCACACATAATACTGAATTAATATCGCATTCGAATATATTATTTTTGAAATAATTACTTGATTAAAAATCACAAAAAGAAATATAATTTCTCAATCAAGCCACATAAAGTTCATTTTAGAACTTTAATAATTATCAACAATGAACACATTTATTATGACAAAAGGTTTTAGAAGTTTATCAAAATCACAACAAAAAACACTCAAATATCTCTTTCGATATTTACTAAAAGGTGTAGCTTTTGCTGCTATACTTTGTTTAGGTGTGTTCTACTTTGATCTTGGAAATCTTTGGTCTATGGCAAGTGCATATAGTTATGGTTGGCTTATTGTCATGAAATTATTCTTTGCCATGGCTGTAACATGTGCTGGTGTATCCATGGGATATGGGATGTTTACCCTTCCAGTTCATGACGACAAATAAAAAGTGGCAAATAGTCACTTTATATCTGTTTTTGAGCTAATGGATTTCTTTCGAAGATCATGAGCTTAGCGTTCAAGTTTAATAACGTATACCAATCTCTTTAGCTATTTCATTTATTATTCGCGATACTACGTACATATATTTGTAATAATAAATATGCCTTCCCATTTAAAAATTAAATATAATGTCTGCATTATTTATCAAAAGATCTTAACTAATTAAGTATGATGTGGCCTGATCAATTACAGGCAACTGTCCCTCCCCAATCAGATAAATAAATGTGATTAAAGCGCCGGATCATTAGATTGGACGCTTTTTGACAAAAAGTGATCACATTTCTGATTGATGATTAATTTTAATCATCGTACATAGGATCAAATTATTTCGAGCGCCCTCGCCTTTAATAGAAAAATGAGATCAAGGCGTTTCATCAGTTGGAGGATTTTTTTATGAGCAGAATTGTTTATGTGAATGGTGACTTTGTGCCTGAAGAAGAAGCAAAAATCTCTGTGTTTGATAGAGGGTTTTTATTTGCTGACGGTATTTACGAGGTTTCCTCTATCTTAGAAGGTCGTTTGATTGACAATGCTGCCCATTTAGCACGTTTGAAACGTTCCGCAGATGAATTGAAGATGGATTTACCTCTGTCTACCGATGACATTGAAAAAGCTATGCTTGAATTACTTGAAAAGAATGGTGTTCATGAAGGCGCATTATATCTTCAAGTTACACGCGGAGCTGCAGACCGTGACTTTGGTTTTCCTGCAGATGCAAAACCTTCATTAGTTATGTTCACTCAGGAAAAGAATCTGATTAACAGCCCCGCCGCTCAAAAAGGGATTGCCGTCATTTCAGTTGACGATATCCGTTGGGGACGTCGCGATATTAAAACAGTTCAGCTCCTTGCCCCCGTACTTGCAAAACAAGCAGCAGTAGAAGCTGGTGCTAATGACGCATGGCTTGTTGAGGAAGGTTTTGTCACCGAAGGTAGCTCTAACAATGCATACATCGTAAAAGATGGTGTGATTATTACACGTCATCTTAGCAACAGTATTCTTCATGGTATTACACGTGCGGCAGTTTTAAAGCTTGTTGAGCAAGAAGGTCTAAAATTGGAAGAGCGCCCTTTCACCATGCAAGAAGCATATGAGGCTGACGAAGCGTTTGTAACAAGTGCGACAACATTTGTTTGGCCTGTCGTAAAAATTGATGACGCGGTTATGAGCAACGGTGCCCCAGGCGAAATTTCAATGAAATTGCGTAAATTGTATATTGAAGAAGCTTTGAAACGCTAATTTAAAAACCTTCTAAATTATTCGCTAAGGGCGCCTGCAGATTGTAGAGCGCCCTTTTTAGTGATTTTTTAGATATAAGTTGCGCTTTAAATACTAATAAATTTGTAGACAAAAATTATTTTGATCCAAGCACCTAAAATTTTTTGTCTTAGGGGCAATTTAAACGTTGTCACGGTACAAACTTGCCCCTTATGATATAGTGAAATTGCAAAATCGGCACAATGCGCGTCGCATTTTCGATGATGCAATTCGTAAATAGGTCTTTTACGATGTCGCAAAAAGACTGTTTAATGTATAAATAAGAAAATTTTTAAAAATAGGTCTGGGAGACTAAGATGAAAAAACTATTGTTAGGCGCTGCTGTTCTTGCTGGTTCAATCGGTATGTCCACTGCGTCCAAAGCTGAATGCGGTAGTGTTACTATCGCAGATATGAACTGGGCGTCTGCTGAGTTTATTGCGTATGTAGACCAATTTATCCTTGCAAACGGTTATGGTTGTGATGTTGAACTTGTTCCTGGTGATACAATGCCGACAGGTACATCCATGGCAGAAAAAGGTGAGCCGGATATCGCACCAGAACTATGGGTTAACGCGTTGCGTGACGTGTTAGATGCACAAGTAGAAGCTGGTAAGCTTGAATATGCTGGTAAATCTCTTGCTGATGGTGGTGAAGAAGGTTTCTGGATTCCACAATATATGGTGGATAAACATCCTGAAATGGCAACAATCGAGGGCGTATTAAAGCATCCTGAAATGTTCCCTAACCCAGAAGATGAAGATCGTGGTTTGTTTATGAGCTGCCCATCCGGTTGGAACTGTGCAATCACAACTTCTAACTTGTATAATGCGTTTGATATGGAAGCTAAAGGTTGGGATCTTGGTGATCCAGGTTCCGCTGCTGGTCTAGACGGCTCTATGGCGAAAGCATATGAGCGTGGTGAAGGTTGGTTCGGCTACTATTGGGCGCCAACAGCATTCTTGGGTAAATATGAAATGCACAAAGTTGATTTTGGTGTTGAGCATAATAAAGAAGAATGGGATTCTTGTACTGTAATTCCTGATTGCGCTGATCCAAAACCAAATGCTTGGGTTGCCTCTGAAGTATTCACTGTAACAACTGCTGGCTTTAAAGATAAATCTCCTGAAGCATATGGTTATGTATCTTCCCGTAGTTTCTCCAACAAATTCATGAATAAATTCTTGAAATGGATGAATGAAAACCAAGCAAGTGGCGAAGAAGCTGCTGAAGAATTCTTGGTAAAATACGAAGCAGAATGGACACCTTGGGTAACCAAGGAAGTAGCTGATAAAGTGAAAGCTGCCCTATAATAATTAAGGTGCCGGTAGCTTTTCAAAAGTTACCGGCATTTTTATTTCTGCATATACCGAATAAATAACAAAAAGGGCCTATACAATGGCTAAAGAAAAAAGCTGGATTGAAGCATTCCCAGCGATGGAACGCGGAGATTTACGTGAATTACGTAAAGCCGTCGACAATGGGTTTAGAGAGTTCTCATCAGAGTTTGGACCATATATCGAATTAGCCTTCGACCCTCTCCTCACATTTCTAATCTGGTCTGAAAAATTATTATTAAATACACCTTGGTTTATCGTTTTAGCCGCACTTGCAGCGATATGTTGGTATGGCAGTAAAAATATACGCGTTGTTATTGGTGTCATTATTTCCTTCATGCTGATCGGATATTTCGGTATGTGGGATAACACCATGCGTACCCTCAGTATGATTTTAGTATGTACTACTTTATCGATCGCCTTTGGCATGCCTCTTGGTATCTTGATGGCAATGTCCAATAAAGCACAGTCTATCGTCACACCAATTCTTGATGTCATGCAAACGATGCCAAGTTTCGTATATTTGATTCCTGTTGTGATGCTATTAGGTATCGGTAAGGTGCCAGGATTAATTGCCGTTGTAATTTATGCAATTCCACCTCTGATTCGCCTTACAAATCTTGGTATTCGTTTGGTTGATAAAGAAGTTCTTGAAGCGTCTGACGCATTTGGCGCCTCAAAACGCCAAAAGCTTTTCGGGGTTCAAATTCCACTTGCCCTTCCAAATATCATGGCTGGTGTTAACCAGACAATCATGATGGCTTTGGCGATGGTGGTCGTTGCTTCCATGATTGGTGTTAAAGGACTTGGCCAACCGGTGTTGAAAGCCATTAACAACCAACAATTCTTCCTTGGTGTAATGAATGGTCTGGCGATTGTTGCACTTGCCATCATTTTCGATCGTGTAACGCAGGCTTACGGCCTACGTATCCAAAAACATCGTAATAAAGCGCATTAAGAAAGGATAGAAATAATGAGTGATCCAATTAAAATTTCTATCCGAAATCTTTACAAGATTTTTGGTAAGAATCCTAAGAGCGTTCTTCATCATGTAGAAAATGGTGTTAGCAAACCTGACTTATTAGAGAAACATAAGCATGTTCTTGGTCTGCAGAATATCAATCTTGATATCGAAGCACGTCATATCCATGTGATAATGGGCCTATCTGGTTCAGGTAAATCCACATTAATCCGTCATTTTAACCGTTTGATTGAACCAACAGCTGGCGAAATCTTGATTGATGGCCAAGATGTCATGAAGTTGAACGAAGAAGAACTTCGTGAATTTCGTCGCCACAATATCTCCATGGTATTCCAGAAATTTGGCCTTCTACCGCATCGTACAGTTATGGATAATGTGGGTTATGGCCTTTCTATTCAGGGCATCACAGGGGATAAGTTAAAAGAACGTTCTCAAAAATGGATTGATCGCGTTGGTTTAACAGGTTTTGAAAAACATTACCCAACACAGTTATCTGGTGGTATGCAACAACGTGTGGGATTAGCCCGTGCATTAGCAACCGATTGCGAAATCCTGTTAATGGATGAAGCTTTTAGTGCTCTTGATCCGCTAATCCGTACAGATATGCAAACAATCTTGTTAGACCTACAAAAAGATCTTCATAAGACAATTGTCTTTATTACCCATGATTTGGATGAAGCACTACGTATCGGAGATCGTATTACTATCTTACGGGATGGGGCGATTATCCAGGATGGTGGCCCTCAGGATATCGTTATGCGTCCAGCAGATGATTATATCCGCGAGTTCATCCGCGATATCAATCGTGGTCGTGTTGTTCAAATCGGCTCTATTATGGGTGAAAAAGGTTCCGCTGAAACCAGTGGAGAACCTATTCTTGTTTCTCGCAATCTTGAAGATGCTCTTCCAATGGTGTCTGCATCTCCAACAAATGCAATTGCGGTTGTGGATGATGAGGGGCAAGAGATTGGCGTTGTTACATCAAAAGATATTATGTCCGGTATGGAACGCCCCGCTGTCGCGGAACGCGCTGTTAAGTTTATGTAACTCATATATTTAACAATAAAAACAAAGGCCTGAATTAATTTTCAGGCCTTTTTTCTATCTAGAAAGAACAACTTTATTCCTTCCCCCCTCTTTCGCATCATACAAGCGTTCATCAGCTTCATTTATCATATCGTCAATGCTATCAAGTCCCTTCTTTGTACAGGCTCCGAGACTTGCCGTAACTTGAAATTTCCCTGTTGAGCTTTCGAATTCTAATTCGCTAATCTTTTGACGAAGATGGTTCAGATAATTTCCAACAACCTCTGGGTCCATACCTACTGAAAAAAGGCAGAACTCCTCACCGCCGAATCTCGCAATTAGATCTTGTTCTCGTGCTTCCGTCTCCAATACTTGCGCAACCTTTATAAGCACTTCATCGCCAACATGATGTCCATGAGTGTCATTCACTTTTTTGAAGAAATCTACATCAATCATACTTACCAATATAGAAACCCCATCCTTACAAGCTTTCTCATACGCAGAAATAGCAGTTTTAAAGAAAAAACGCCGATTATACATACCAGTCATGTAATCACGGGTCGCTGCGATATGTAACTTATTAATTTGTTCCAAATTATTGAGGTTATGAGATATCCGGCTAATAAATTCTTCCGGTTGAATTGGTTTATGGACAAAGTCATCAGCACCAATTTTTAAAAACTTTGAAGGTAATCTTTTATCATCAGCTGCAGAAAACCCAATGATTCCTAACTCGTTCTGATTCCATTTTTTGCGCAAGTTCACTATAAGATCAAAGCCATTCATCTTTGGCATTTCATAGTCAGTAATAACAAGAGAAATTTTCGTAGTTTTGCTCTTACTTGCGTCCGTAACAATCTTTAGAGCTTCATCGCCATTTTCAGCTTCGATTACATTTAAGTTAAAGCGTTTTAAAAAGTGAGCAGCCATCTGACGCTGTATCTTAGAATCCTCTGCGATTACAACGTTGATACTTGCATTATTATGAAACCGATTAACTAGTGAAACTAAATAGTCGAAACTGGAGGGATTGTCTTTAATAATATAATCAACAACATTTAACTCATTGATATTATGTTGTAATTCTTCTGAAAAATTAGAAGAGAAAACGATGCATGGTAATCCGTAATCTTTTACAGTTTTTACAATTTCAACACCAGATGCATCAGGTAATGTTAAATCCAATAACGCTATAAAGAAATCTTCTTTACGTGTATCAAGGACAAGTTTGGCAGCTTTCATTGTTTCAACAACAACAACAGATAAGCCCAACTCATTTTCGATTTTATGTTTTACGATGCTTGAAAAGAACTTTGAATCCTCAACAACAAGTAATTTTCCCAACTTTTCGCCTCTTATTTTTATTCAAATCGTCTTTCGCTATTTGTTACTTATTCGTAACGTAATACTTCAACTGGATCTAAACGCGCAGCACGCCACGCAGGATAAATCGAAGCAACAAAAGAAAGGGCAAGAGCCATCACAATGACTGTAACCACTTCCCCTTGTTCAATACGCGCGGGAAGTTGAGATAAGAAGTAAATTTCAGCCTGAAATAAATTAGTGTTGGATAAAGATTCGATCCACTGACGAATAGTTTCAATATTGCTTGCAAAGGAAATCCCTAAGACACTTCCAAAAATAGTGCCTATCACACCGACTGAACTCCCCGTCATAAAGAAGATACGTAAAATAGAATTACGTGATGCCCCCATACTTCGCAGGATCGCGATACCACGGGCCTTATCATTCACCAACATAATTTGGCTTGAGATAATGTTAAATGCAGCCACGATGATGATAAGCGTTAGGATTAGAAACATCACATTTCGCTCAACTTGCAAAGCCGTAAAGAAACTTGAATTCGTCTGCTGCCAGTGTCTAACCCAATAATCGCGACCAATCATGTCATAAATTGGTTTTTGCATATCGAGCGCATTGTCAGCTGATGTCAACATAACTTCAATTGCCGATATAGAATCCGGTAGATTAAAATAAATCTGCGCTTGTTTCAGTGGCATATAAACATATGAGTTATCATATTCATACATACCCACTTCAAAAATCGATTGAACGTAATAACTTTTCATTCTTGGTACAGTACCAAAGGCAGTTATCTGGCCTTTTGGGGCAATTAAAGTGATATTATCCCCTATATTCAAGCCCATCCGGCGTGCCATCCGCACACCTATAATAACACCGTCACCTTCATTGAACCCTTCTAAACCTCCCGAAATAATTGAATCAGAGAGCTGACTTCTATTCAAAAAACCTTCTTTGGTGACACCGCGTACGACAGATCCACTTGCAGTACCATTGGCACTTGCCATCACCTGACCTTCAATCATTGGCATTACAGAAACAACACCAGGGACCTCTAAAATCTGATCGGCAATATTAGTATAATCTGTGAATTCGTTTGTATAAGACGTAATCGTCATATGACCATTGAGGCCAAGTATACGGCTTAATAACTCATGACGAAATCCATTCATCACGGCCATAACGATTATAAGAGTTGCAACACCAAGCCCAATCCCTAGCAAAGAAAACCAGGCAATAACAGAAATGAACCCCTCTTGGCGCTTCGCCCGCAAGTAGCGCATCGCCACGGAAAATTCAAATCTGCTAAACATGCCCGGTTCCTTTAAAATAAATATGTGCTAGTGGTGATAAAAAGATCTTTAGGAGGCTGTTACCAATTCTAATGCAGCTTCGATGGATACTTCTTGCTTCTCACCTGTGCGACGATTTTTAACTTCAACTTGGCCATTCTTTAATGAACGTGGACCAACTGCAATTTGCCACGGCAAACCAATCAGATCCATATCAGCAAATTTTGCACCGGCTTTTGTATCGCGATCATCATACATGACTTCAACACCAGCTTCTTGAAGTTTTGTAAACATACCTTCGCAAGCCTCATCACATGCATCATCACCAACTCGCAGGTTGATAATACCTACCTGGAATGGAGCAACAGATTCTGGCCAAATAATACCATTGTCATCATGATGAGCCTCGATGATGGCGCCAATAAGGCGAGAAACACCAATGCCATAAGAACCCATTTGAACAGGTACTTGTTTGCCTTCTTTATCTTGAACGACTGCACCTAATGGTTCGGAATATTTTGTACCAAAGAAGAAGATATGGCCAACTTCAATACCTCTTGCAGAAACGCGCTTGTCTTCAGGTACTTCCGTTTTAAACTTACCTTCATCATGCATTTCTTCGGTAGCAGCATACATAGAAGTCCATTGATCTACAATTGGCTGTAGATCACCTTTGTAATTCACTGCTTCTGCGTTAGGATCAAGTGATAGGAAATCTTCATGACAGAATACTTCACTTTCGCCTGTTTCCGCCAAAATAATAAATTCATGGCTATTTTCACCACCAATCGGGCCTGTGTCAGCACGCATCGGGATAACTTGAAGACCCATTTTTGCATATGTACGTAGATAAGATACAAACATACGATTATAGGATTTCAAACCATCTTCAACAGTCAAGTCGAAGGAATATCCATCTTTCATAAAGAATTCACGGCCACGCATCACACCAAAACGCGGACGAACTTCGTCGCGGAATTTCCATTGAATATGATACATCATTTGTGGGCAATCTTTATATGAAACAGCCCCATCACGGAACAAATCTGTAATTAATTCTTCATTTGTTGGGCCAAAAAGCATTTCACGATCATGGCGATCCGTGATCCGCAGCATTTCTTTACCATAATCATCATAACGGCCAGATTTACGCCATAAATCCGCCGACTGAATAGTTGGCATCAAGATTTCATTTGCACCTGCACGATCTTGTTCTTCACGTACAATTTGCTCAATTTTACGCAAAACGCGATAGCCCATTGGCAACCAAGAATAAATGCCAGAAGCGGATTGACGAATCATTCCTGCACGCAGCATTAAACGATGGGAAGCAATCTCTGCTTCTGCAGGATTTTCCTTCAAGGTTGGCATGAAATATTCGGATAAGCGAACAGCAGGATTTAACCGCATGGTAGGCCTCTTTAATACAAATGATTTTTACAAATTTTTACTACCGCTTAGCTACAGGCTTTCCTAATGATTTGCAACAAAAACGGATGAAAGAACATATTTTTCCTTTTCACATTTTTGAAACAATGATACGGCTGATTCCCTCTGATATATCTGACTATGTTGGGATTGGGTAAAAGAATGACGTTTCAACCGAAAGACATCACGGTGATTGGTGCTGGTTTCATCGGTATTGTATCCGCTTTGAAGCTAATAAAAGATGGTCATAAAGTCACGATTATTGATCGTGTGGGTCCAGGCAATGGCGCATCACATGGAAATGCAGGCGTTTTGGTGCAAAATAATGCAGAACCGATCAGTGGCCCATCTACGATCTCTCAGTTACCAAAATGGTTGTTTGATCCTCATGGTCCATTAACTATTCGATGGAAACATCTTCCTCGCCTCGCTCCTTGGCTTGGCCGTATGATACTTGAAGGCTTACCTCATAACTATCAAAGGAATGCAACAGCCTTACAACAATTAACACAACATGCCGTTCCAGAATGGAATGAATTAATCAGAAACACCAATAGACAATCCTTAGTCCGTCCTGTTGGATGGTTTAAACTATTTTCGTCAGACGCATCATGGAAATATGGCAAAGAAGTTGTCGAAAGCTGTAAAAAACATGGTACAAAATACGAAATCCTAAATAGCGATGAGATACGCCAACTAGAACCACATTTGGCGCCTGTATTTAAATATGGCTTATTACAACCAGATTCCGCTTTCATCATCGATCCGCAACAGATGTTAGATCAATTATTCGATGAATTCCTCATCCTTGGTGGTAAATTCGAAAAAGCCAATATCCAATCAATTCTTCCCACATCAGAAAAAGTGACATTGTTTTTTGATGATAACAGTTCAAAAATCGTGGATGATATCCTAATTGCCGCGGGTGGATGGTCAAACAAGCTTTTAAAAACATTCGGTGAATCAGTACATTTACAAGTTGAACGTGGCTATCACGCGATGATTAAACATCATCCTGAAAAAGGCCCTTTAATAGGCCGACCAACCATGTTTTGCGATCATACTTTTGTTATCGCACCAATGGATAAAGGCATGCGTGTCACCTGTCAGGTGGAACTTGCAGAGATTGATTCAGAACCAGATTACACAAGATTGAGACGCCTTCTTCCTATCGCAAAGAAATATATTCCTGATCTTACCATGGATATAGAAAGTGAATGGATGGGTGCGCGCCCATCACAACCAGATAGTGTTCCAACAATTGGCTGGCTTCCCAATCATCCAAAAGTGATGCTTGCATTTGGACACCAACATTTAGGCGTAACGATGGCAGGAATTACTGGTCGCGTCGTATCTGACCTATATGCAGGTCGTGATCCTAGTATCGACCTCACCCCCTATCGTGCCATTAGATAGTCATGAAAGATAATAAACATCATGGCGGTGATCTCGGTTGGGCGATTAATCATTTTGGCTTGTCGGAAGAAGAATGGATCGACTTATCAACAGGAATTAACCAGTCCTCATACCCATTTGATTTAAAAGAAAACTTCAATGTTAATGCTCTGCCTTCAAAAGCATTATATGACGCTTGCCTTTCTGCAAGCGGTTCCTATTTCAATGCAAGGCTAACCCCGTCTAATACCTTACTTACACCTGGATCCCAATTCATCATAAGTCAGTTACCTCACCTGTTTGCACCTGATGAAATAGCAATTTTATATCCAACTTACGGTGAACATGTACCGGCTTGGAAGGAAGCAGGCCATAAGGTACATTTGGTTAGAAATATAGATGAAGCTCTAGCCTTGAATTCTAAGTTCATTTTATTGGTTAACCCTAATAATCCAGACGGAAAACTTTACTCTCAATCAGAGTTACTAAAAATTTCCAATCAACAGGCTTCTAGAGGTGGATATCTGGTCATTGATGAAGCGTTTATTGATATTTCTTCTGAAGAAAGTTTGTCCGATTATGCTGGGCAAGAGGGTCTTATAATCCTACGTTCATTCGGTAAGTTTTTTGGACTTGCCGGTATACGCTTAGGAACTCTGCTTGCACCTCAGGATATTATTGAACGTTTACAAAGAAGATTGGGGCCATGGGCTGTCTCTTCCATCACGCTTGCTGTCGCAACACAAGCTTATCAAGATCAAGAATGGATTGATCGGCAAAAAACTAATCTTAGTAAGAGTAGTGAGAAAATCGATCGTCTTTTTTCAGCGGTTGGATGCGATATTGTTGGCGGAACTATTCTCTATCGCCTATATCACACTGAAAGCGCTTCTACCTTATTTAACCATCTAGGACAAAAAGGAATCTACTTGCGTCATTTTGAATATAACCCAAATTGGTTGCGGGTCGGGGTTCCAGACATCCATAATGAATTGTTATGGCAACGACTGGAAAACGCTTTATCAGATTTTCATTCCTGAGATTTTAGTTTCTGATATGTGAGGCAAGCATCTGATAATGCATTATTTTGCTCATCTGTTAACGTTTTACCATTATAGGTAAGTTTGCCGGATGAGATGTTATATTTAATACGTCCTAAATTAAAATTACTATCCGGGAAAAGCGTAGCAAGATCGCTACGCCCCGCAGCTTGAAATGCGTTTAAAGTTAAATCAAACTCAATAATATTTGGAAAATCAAACTCATACTCCTGCCCATCAACATTTGCTGACGTAACTGGTTTTCCGCGTACATCAACGCCCGGTACATAATCGGCGCCATCAGTACGATGCTTTTTTAGTGCTTTTTCACAAGCCTTACCAGAAGCCACAAGCTTACGTTGGTGTTCTTTCTCCTCTTGATTAAGAGTTAAATTTTCCAAAGGCACAGATTGCTGGGATATAGCAATCATTGGAAAAGAAATAACAGATAGGATTGTGAATGTAATAATACGCTTTATCATCATAAAATCAGTGAAGCAAAATTAACGCCAAGTTAGCTTATTATGGTTATTCCTGATAAAATTCCAATCCCTGCTCCATCCAGGCTGGCGATAATTTTTCAATTTTTTTATAAATCGGACATTCTGGGCTATGGGTACCAGGTAAATAACCGATACTCATCAAAAACTCCCCTGTAATTTCGCCACCCGTGAATTTAAAGGTTTTCTTGAATAGCTTAATCCATTCAGTTTTTTTCAACGGATGATGTGATGCAATCCATTTATCAAAACCTCCATGGCTCGCGCGCATTGCCTTAATGGTTTTGGCGTTTTCAATCGCCGCATTAACTTTTAGCTTATTTCGGATGATACCTTCATCTTCTAAAAGACGTGCGCGATCCTTCTCAGAATATTCACTCACAGCATCCACGTTAAAACCATCATAGGCTTTATGGAAATTATCTTTTTTCTTGAGTATCAATCCCCAATTAAGGCCAGCTTGATTAATCTCTAAAACAAGACGTTCAAATAATTGACTTTCCTCATAAATAGGAAATCCATATTCCTTATCGTGATAAGGGCCATGTAGGTCATCACCAATTGCATAGTCGCAATACCAGCTCATCAAGAACTCCTAAAATAATTACTATGTTTTCAATTGGTTGCACTATAAACAACTACTGCTGACAGCATTATGTCAGCAGTAGATTACTTTTATGCATCAAGTTTAATAAGTCCTGATGATTGCACATACCACCAAATTGCTAAGAGAACGGCAGTAATGACTGAAGTCACAAGTGCTTTTTTAACAAGCATAGGTTTCTTTGGTGCCCCCGGTTCATGCCCAACTTCAACCTCATCTTCATTTGGACGTTCCACACCAAATGGAAGAGCCATAAAGAAAACAAGCCACCAGATAATAACATAAGTAACGATCGCAGAAGCAATAGACATAAATAATTCCTTTTAAACCTGTTCGATTTCAACAAGGGTGCCGCAAAAATCTTTTGGATGGAGGAATAACACTGGCTTGCCATGTGCACCAATTTTTGGCTCCCCATCTCCTAAAACGCGTGCGCCGTCTGCTTTTAACTTATCACGGGCAGCTAAAATATCCTCAACCTCATAGCAAATATGATGCATTCCACCGGAGGGATTACTTTCCAAGAATTTAGCAATTGGCGATGCATCTCCTAACGGATGAAGCAATTCAATTTTTGTATTTGGGAGCTCCACGAAAACAACAGTGACACCATGTTCAGGGATATCAACGGGTGCTGACACTGTCGCCCCTAATGTATCACGATACATTGCGGTTCCTGTTGCCAAATCTGGTACAACAATCGCAACATGGTTCAGACGTCCTATCATCATTTAACTCCCGTTTTGTAATTTCTTATTAGATCCGCACAAGATGCACTTGCGCTTTAGGTTTCTTGCCACAAATATCATTAATCTGGCGACGCAACGCAATACGAACAGCTTCAGAAACCTTCTTATCGTTCAGTCGTTCATCTCGATCCAATCTTTTAACTGTTAGTTCAACCGTGTCAGTTAATTCCGCAAATTCATCTTCTTCATGATCTTCCAGAAGACCTTCGACAGAGATCTTTGGTGCTTCATATAAACGGCCTTTTGCATCAACGACAACTGTGGCAAAAATCATCCCACCCCATCCCATTTTCCGACGATCTCGCAAAGAAATACTATCAAGTGGCGTAATGCGGTTACCATCTAGTGCTAAACGACCATTGGGTACTTCATCGATAACGTCAGCCCCATCTTTGGTAATCTTAATCAATGCACCATTACGCGGGACAATACCATGCGGAACCTGACAGTTTTTTGCCAACTGTGCGTGCCCCATCATATGACGTAATTCACCATGAACAGGAATAGCAACATCAGGGCGAATCCATTGATACATCTGCGCTAATTCATCCTTATTTGGATGTCCAGAAGTATGAATTTCGTAATCATCCGCCGTAATCAAAGTCACACCATTTTCAACCAAACCGTTTTGAACGCGGTTGATCGAAATTTCATTCCCCGGAATTTCACGGCTAGAAAAAATGACGGTATCCCCTTTTTTAAAACTAACATCACGATGATCACCACGTGCAATACGTGCCAATGCAGCACGTGGTTCACCCTGACTTCCTGTACAAATATATAATACTTTTTCTTTTGGAAGGTCTCTCGCTTCTTCAGCTTCCAAGAAAGGTGGCATGCCCTGCAAATACCCCGTTGCTTTCGCAGCCTCTGTCATACGCCATAAAGACCGCCCAACCAAACATACCGCACGACCACTTTTGCTAGCAGCAACAGCAGCACTTTCGAGACGCGCAACATTCGATGCAAAACAGGCAATAGCAACACCGCCTTTAATCTTGGAGACGATATCCACTAAATTCTCACGAACATCCGCTTCAGAACCGGAACGACCGGGTACCAATGCGTTTGTGGAATCACAGACCATTGCAGTGATACCATCTTTACCCGCTTGAATGAGACGTTCTTCATCTGCCGTCGGACCTAACAAAGGATCAGGATCAAGTTTCCAGTCCCCTGTATGCATTACACTACCTGCTTCGGTACGAATGATAAGGGCGTTAGGTTCCGGAATGGAATGTGTAAGCGATACAAGCTCTAGTTCAAACGGACCTGCCTCGAACCGCCCAGATAAAGGCACTTCAATGATATTAGCATCACCTACAAATTGGCTTTCCTCCAACTTCTTTCGAAGAATAGCTGCTGTAAAAGGAGTGGCATAAATCGGACAATCAAAACAATCCCAAAGATATGGAACCGCACCTAAATGATCTTCATGGGCATGTGTTAAAACCAACCCGACCAAATCATCCGCTCGATCCTCGATAAAAGTTGGATCGGGAAAGATAACATCGATACCTGGTGTGGTAACATCACCAAATGTAATACCGTAATCGACCATTAACCATTTACCATTATGACCGTATAGGTTCAGGTTCATGCCAATTTCACCAGAACCACCTAATGGTAAAAATAGAAGTTCGTCCTTACCTGGCTTTCCCGTTTTGTGGTATTCGCTCATTTATTTTTTCTTTTCTATTCAAATATTTCTTTTATATATTTCAACTAAACCATCAAGTGTCAGACCACGATCGATATCTTGAATTTTATCAGTTGATTGCGCAAAGATATCCGACAATCCGCCAGTGGCGATTACTTTCATATCTTCACCAAATTCTTTAACTATACGATCAATCATACCTTCAAGCATGGCAACATAGCCCCAGAAGATACCTGATTGCATCGCTGATTCTGTATCATCACCAATGACTTTTTCGCTGGCTTTAATCTCTACTAAAGGTAATTGCGCGGCAGCCATATACAAGGATTTCAGAGATAAATTCGGACCCGGCGCAATCACGCCACCGCAATAATTCCCGTTTCCATCCACAATATCAAAGGTAGTAGCAGTCCCAAAATCCACAATAATGAGAGGACCACCATATTTTTTATGTCCTGCAATTGCATTCACGATACGATCTGCACCCACTTGACGAGGATATTTTATCAATACCTCTATGCCCAGCTTGATACCCGACACCGCAGAAACTAATAATGGATCATCATCGAAATACCGACGACAAAGGCTTTCAAGATTAAACATTGTTTCCGGTACAACACTTGCCAGAATTGTTCTCGTAATATCCTTAAACTCGATATCTTTGATCGCCATGAGTTGATGTAACCAAACAGCATATTCATCCGCTGTGCGCTTTGGATCATTCATACAGCGCCAAACACCTAAGCGCTCATCACCATCATAAACAGCAAAAACCACATTGGTATTTCCAGAATCAATTGCTAGCAGCATCGCCGTTTCCTTTCAAAAACACATCACCAGCCGTTATGGCAGCGCGACTGCGGTCTTCACGTTCAAGAATAAGTGCCCCGTCCTCATCCATATCAAGGAAACGACCATGTTCTTCCAAATTATTCGCTAAACGAGCTACAATATTTCTTCCAAATCCATAGCAATTCTGTAACCAGATTTCGCGTATTTCTTTAAACCCATTTAACTTCCATATTTGAAAGAATTGCGCAAATTCCTCTAAATAGGCATTCAGCAACATATAAGGCTCAATATCTTTGTTAAATTGATTAATATGAGCCGCTGCATAAGGTGTTTCGCTTGGATGGTGTGATACATTGGCACCGGATCCAATAACGACCCAATTCTGTCCAGTCTTATTCACGCCGCACTCAAGCAAGATGCCACAGATCTTGGCGCCATCAACCAAGATATCATTCGGCCATTTACATTCAACGCGTTGTTTCTTTTCAGCAAAGCGCGCTATGGCAGCACGCATGGAAATTGCCGTTACAAAAGACAGTTGAGCTGCTTTCGCTAATTCACCGACATCTTGAATAAGGATGGAGGCATATAAATTCCCTGCAGGTGATGCCCAGCTGCGACCGCTGCGCCCTCTTCCACCTGATTGTGCCTCTGCCCAAAATACAATATTTCCCATACTGACTGGTGGGTATTTCATTGCTTCTTCACGGGCAACATCATTGGTGGAGCCTACAACAGGCAATGCCCGCAGATCGAAACCTGCGGGCATTTGCACGTAAGAAGCTTTCATAGAGCTACTATTCACTTATCGATTATCCACCAAATAAGGAAGATGCAGCTTTAATCGCCGGATCAGTTACAACTGGCATGTAAAGGATCATGGTTGCAGTCACAATACCAGTCACTGCCAAGATCAATTTCATTGCACCACTTTCAACACTATCCAGTTTTTCAGCAGGGTCATCAAAATACATAACCTTGATAACACGTAAGTAATAGAATGCGCTCACAACTGAAGTCACCGCACCAATCACTGTTAATGTAATCAAACCAGCATCAACAGCTGCTTTAAACACAAATAACTTTGACATAAAGCCTGCCATTGGAGGAATACCAGCCATGGAGAACATGAAGACCATAATCAACATTGCCATAACCGGGTTATTTTTGCTTAGACCAGCCAAATCAGAAATGTTTTCAACCATACGGCCGCCAACTTTCATATTCAGGATACAAGCAAAAGTACCGATATTCATCACAAGGTAAATCGCAAGATAAATCAGAACAGCTTCGACACCGCCTTCTGTACCAGCAGCTAGACCAATCAAAGCAAATCCAATATGACCGATAGAAGAATAAGCCATCAATCGTTTAATATTACTTTGTGCGATCGCTGCAAATGAACCGATGAGCATAGACAGAATTGATAATACTACGATCACTTGAGACCACTCAGAAACCAAGCCGCCAAACGGACCAACAAGAACACGGATTAACAATGCCATTGCTGCCACTTTTGGTGCAACAGCAAAGAAAGCTGTTACAGGAGTCGGCGCACCTTCATACACATCAGGTGTCCACATATGGAACGGAACAGCAGAAATCTTGAAAGCCAGACCAGCAACCATAAATACCAAGCCAACGATTACACCCATATGTGCACCAGTCTCAACTGTGAAGGCATTAGCAAGTGCATCAAATTGTGTTGAGCCCGCAAATCCATACACCATGGACATACCATAAAGAAGCATACCTGAAGACAATGCACCAAGTACAAAATACTTCAATCCAGCTTCTGTTGAACGAGAATTATCACGTTGGAATGCCGCCATTACATAAAGGGACAAACTTTGCAGTTCCAAGCCTATATATAAGGACATTAGGTCATTGGCAGAAACCATCATCATCATACCCAAAGTCGCAAATGCGATCAAAATTGGATATTCAAATTTAGCCATACCTTCACGGCGGATAAAACCGTTAGACATTGTTACAGCAAGCAAACTTGCCAACAAGATCAATAGCTTCATATATACTGCAAACTGATCCACGATAAATAAATCATTCATCGCCAATTGAGTGGTACCGCCAACTACAAACAGAACCAATCCCGCAGTTACAACAAAACTTACTTGGGTTAAGGCAGATACAGCCCCTAATGTGTTCTCAGCTTTTGAATAAGCACCGATCATCATCAAAGCCATAATTGCAATGGCCAGAAAGATTTCCGGATAAGCCGGGAATAAAACAGGCAATTCAGTCATTTTTCTTTGTGCCTCTCTTACTTACTGGCCAAGGCTAGCTGTTGCTGTTTGTGCAGCAGCTGCGAGGCTTGTTTCATAGTTTTGGACAAGATGGGTTACAGATGCCGCGATCGGATCCAAGAATGTGTTCGGATAGATACCCATCCACAAAGTCAGGATAACTAATGGAACGAAGATCGCAATTTCACGTGCATTCATTTCTGTTAGTGCTTTGATTGAGTCTTTCTCCAATACACCGAAGATAATCCGGCGATAGAGATATAAAGCGTAACCAGCACCTAAGATCATACCTGTTGCCAGACCAGCCGCTAACCATGTGGACGCTTGGAAAGCACCAACAAGGATCAAGAACTCACCAACGAAACCAGATGTTCCTGGAAGACCAACTGAAGCCATTGTGAAGAACATAAATAATACTGCATATCTTGGCATTACATGCACAACACCACCATACGCATCAATTTCGCGTGTATGTAGACGATCATAAACGACACCTACACATAAGAACAAAGCACCGGATACAAGGCCATGACTTAACATCTGAATGATAGAACCTGCGATCGCCTGTTCATTCATTGAGAAAATCGCAGCGGTTACAAATCCCATATGTGCGATGGAGGAATAAGCAATCAGCTTTTTCATATCGCTTTGAACCAATGCAACCAATGATGTGTAGATCACCGCAATAACAGATAACCAGAATACAAAATCAGCAAAATACTCGCTCGCCAATGGCATCATCGGGATGGAGAAACGTAAGAAACCATAGCCCCCCATTTTCAACAACACACCAGCCAGAATAACAGAACCAGCTGTTGGCGCTTGCACATGGGCATCAGGCAACCATGTGTGAACAGGCCACATCGGCACTTTCACAGCAAAAGATGCAAAGAATGCCAACCATAACCAAGTTTGCATAGAAGCTGCAAAGTCATGTGCCATTAATTCAGGAATATTTGTTGTACCTGTTTCGAAATACATTACCAAAATCGCAACAAGCATCAAAACAGAACCTAACAAAGTATATAGGAACAATTTAAATGCAGCGTAGATACGATTTTGACCACCCCAGACACCCACAATGATAAACATCGGGATCAATACACCTTCGAAGAAGATGTAGAAGAGGAAGATATCCATCGCCAGGAACATACCAACCATCATTGTTTCTAAAACCAAGAAAGCGATCATGTATTCACGTACATGTTTCTTGATCGCTTCCCAGCTGGAAAGAATACAAATTGGTGTTAGCAAAGTAGATAACAAAACAAAGAATACGGAAATACCATCCACACCCATTGTGTAGTTGATATTAAAGGCAGGGATCCAAGCGTAGCTTTCTACAAGTTGGAAATCCGCACTGGTACCGTCAAAGTTAGCCCAGATAAACAGGGAAAGAACGAAAGTACAAAGTGACACCCACAAGGCTGTCCAGCGTGCATTACGTGCTACCTGCTCTGCTGATCCCGGGATCAATAAAAGAGCAAGCGCGCCTAATGTCGGCAGGAATGTTGTGAGTGACAGCAAAGGCCAGTCTAAAGTCATAATATTCCTCTCCCTGGATTATGCTGACATGCCGGAAAGCATGTACCAGGTTACGAACACAACCACACCAATTAGCATGGCAAACGCATAATGATAAACATATCCGGACTGAAGCAAGCTTGCTAACTTGGAACCATCTTTGGTTCGTGCAGCCACACCGTCAGGACCGAAATAGTCAATTGTTTTCTCGTCACCGCGTTTCCAGAAGAAACGACCGATCACGAAAGAAGGCTTCACGAAAATCGCATCATACAATTCATCGAAATACCATTTATTAAGTGAGAAGGCATATAAGCCACTGAAGCTTTTTGCCAATTTGTCTGCACTGCCCGGCTTTTTGATATAAATAACCCAAGCGAGTACCAAACCAAGAACCATCACAACAAATGGAGACCAAACAACCCAAGAAGGTACTTGTTTCGCTTCTTTCATAATATTGTTTGCTTCTGCGATGTAGATCGAACTACCCCAGAATTCTTTATAGCCTTCACCGATGAAGTCCCCTGCGAACACCGCACCGAAACCAACAGCACCAACAGCAAGAATTGCCAATGGGATTGTCATAACCAATGGGCTTTCATGAACATGCGCCATTGTTTTCTCATCCGCACGAGGTTTTCCATGGAAGGTCAAGAACATCAAACGCCAGCTATAGAACGAAGTCATCAATGCCGCAATCACGCCTAACCAGAACGCATAACCACCAGCACCAGAGCCTGCCGCATAAGCCGCTTCAATGATCATATCCTTAGAGAAATAGCCAGATAAACCAGGAACACCGGTAATTGCCAATGTACCAATTAACATCACAGCCCAAGTGAATGGGATCAACTTACGGATGCCGCCCATTTTCATCATGTTTTGTTCATCAGACATCGCATGAATCACAGAACCTGCACCAAGGAATAACAATGCTTTAAAAAAAGCATGAGTTGTTAGATGGAACATAGCTGCTGGATATGCTGAAACGCCTGCTGCGAAGAACATATAACCCAACTGAGAACATGTAGAATAAGCAATCACACGTTTAATATCTGTCTGTGTCAGACCAACTGTTGCAGCAAAGAAAGCTGTCGTTGCGCCAACGATTGTCACGACAGTCAATGCCACTTCAGAGAATTCGAAGATTGGTGACAAACGACATACCATAAATACGCCTGCTGTCACCATTGTCGCCGCGTGAATCAAAGCTGATACAGGTGTTGGACCTTCCATCGCGTCTGGCAACCATGTGTGTAAACCAAGCTGTGCTGATTTACCCATAGCCCCCATAAACAATAACAAACAAGAAATTGTAATGGCGTTGAATTCCATGCCAAGGAACACAAAGTTAGCTTCTGCAACGGCAGGGATTGCTGCAAAGATTGTATCAAATTCAACAGAACCTGTAAGAACGAAGATTAAGAAAATACCCAATGCAAAACCAAAGTCACCAACACGGTTTACAATAAACGCTTTCATTGCTGCCGCATTTGCGGATGGTTTTTCGAACCAAAAACCAATCAAAAGATAAGATGCAACACCAACGCCTTCCCAACCAAAGAACATTTGCACCAAGTTATCTGCTGTTACCAACATCAACATGGCAAATGTAAAGAAACTTAGATAAGCCATGAAACGTGGTACAGATTTATCATGATGCATATATCCGATAGAATATAGGTGCACCACGGATGACACTGTTGTTACCACAATCAACATCACTGCAGTTAACGTATCAACTTTCAAAGCCCAGTTGAAAATAAAGTCACCAGAAGCAACCCAAGAAAGAACGGTTACCGTATATGCGTTGCCACCAAAGCCCACATCAAAGAATGTGAACCAAGACATAGCAGCCGCAACCATCAGCAAGCCTGTTGTAATAATTTGAGATACCTTATCGCCCAAAGCACGACCGAAGAAGCCGACAATCAATGCGCCAATTAAAGGTAAAAAGACAATACCGGTAATCATAGTTTGACTTAGCCCTTCATGGTATGAATGTCGTCGACCGCGATGGTCGCACGATTACGATAATAAACGACAAGGATCGCCAGACCGATTGCTGCTTCCGCAGCGGCAACCGTTAAGACAAAGATCGAGAAGATCTGACCCGATAAATCCTGTAAATGCGTAGAGAATGTCACCAAGTTGATATTCACCGCTAGCAACATAAGTTCAACGGACATCAAGATGATAATGACGTTCTTCCGGTTCAGGAAAATACCGAACAATCCCAATGTGAAAAGGATGCCAGCCACTGAAAGGTAATGCGCAATACCAATTTCCATGATTAAATCCCTCCCCCAGATGAAACTTTAACCAATTCAACCTCTTCTGAAGCCGGGCGAGCAATCTGATCCATGATACGCTGTTTCTTAACACCATCACGAGAACGAAGGGTAAGAACGATAGCGCCAACCATC
The DNA here is from genome assembly GCF_965219885.1 of Curvivirga sp. Classification (NCBI taxonomy): domain Bacteria; kingdom Pseudomonadati; phylum Pseudomonadota; class Alphaproteobacteria; order Rhodospirillales; family Aestuariispiraceae; genus Curvivirga; species Curvivirga sp. The sequence continues at coordinate 38,530 of NZ_CBDCOT010000008.1, read as the reverse complement.
GCCAGCAACAGAACCATGCCAGATCCCATAAACAAATATACATAATGCGTATAAATGAGATTACCCAAGGCTTCTGTATTATGAACCTCTGACGCAGCTGGTGTCGCTGTTGCCGCATTCACTGAAATAACTGCAGGTTCAACCACCCATGCGGTGAAGATTGTAAATAATTCAACAAGGAGAACAGCACCTACCGCTAATCCAATTGGCAAATATTTAACAAAGCCGCGGCGCATCTCGTTCAAGTTCACATCCAACATCATTACGACAAAGAGGAACAACACAGCCACAGCCCCCACATAAACAATCACGAGGATCATTGATATGAATTCTGCGCCTTGCAACAGGAACAGACCTGCTGCATTAAAGAATGCAAGAATAAGAAACAACACGGAATGTACCGGGTTTCTTGCTGTAATCACCATAAAACCGCAAGCGATCGTGATGATTGCGAACATATAAAAAACAAGGGTCTGTATCATCTATCTAACCTCCAGCTTCAGCTGGTTTTGATTCCCTTTAAACATGAAAAACATCAAATCTTCCCTTCTGCCTTATCGATAAGGCGCATCCAATTCGATGTTTTTCGCAATTTCAAATTCCCAACGATCACCATTCGCAAGAAGCTTGTCTTTATTATAGAAAAGCTCTTCACGAGTTTCTGTTGCAAATTCAAAATTTGGTCCCTCAACAACTGCATCTACCGGACATGCTTCCTGACAGAAGCCACAGTAGATACATTTTGTCATATCGATATCGTAACGTGTTGTACGACGTGAACCATCTTCACGAGGTTCAGCTTCGATTGTAATCGCCTGTGCAGGACAGATCGCTTCACAAAGCTTACATGCAATACAACGTTCCTCACCATTAGCATATCGACGTAACGCATGTTCACCGCGAAAACGTGGACTTAGTGGTCCCTTTTCATAAGGATAGTTGATTGTATGTTTTGGACGGAACATGGCTTTAAGTGTGAGTGCCATGCCCTGAAGCAATTCAGTCAATAGGAAAGAACGTGCTACCTGATCAAAAGACATTTTTTTCTTCCTTCCTTAACCTGCTAGAAATCCGCCATATACCGCAATACCTGCATATAAGAATACGCAAAGTAATGTGAATGGTAGGAAGACTTTCCAGCCCAAACGCATTAACTGGTCATAACGATAACGTGGGAATGTGGCACGAACCCAAAGGAAACCAAACAACATCAAAGCTGTTTTTAAGGCAAACCAGATTGGCCCCGGGATCATGTTCAATGGCGCGATATCAAATGGTGGCAACCAACCGCCTAAGAATAATGTTGTCGCCATACCGGACATTAAGATCATATTCGCATATTCCCCAAGGAAGAATAACGCAAATGTCATCGATGAATATTCAACGTTGTAACCGGATACCAATTCCGCTTCCGCTTCAGGTAAGTCAAATGGCGCACGGTTTGTTTCAGCCAAAATGGAGATATAGAAAACCACGAACATTGGTAACAATGGAATCACAAACCACATATTTTCTTGTTGATACCGAACGATATCAGACAAGTTCAAACTGTTTGTAAAGATCAATACAGTCACGATTACCAAGCCCATGGATACCTCGTAAGATACCATCTGAGCCGCAGAGCGTAACGCACCTAAGAAAGCATATTTAGAGTTAGATGCCCAACCGGCAATCACGATACCGTATACACCTAACGAAGAGATCGCGAATAGATATAAAATACCAACATTGATATCCGCTAATACCATCCCTTCACCGAAAGGAATTACGGCCCAAGCAATCAACGCCAAAATGAACGTCAGTGCTGGTGCAATTACAAATAATGCGCGGTTGGAACCAGAAGGAATAATTGTTTCTTTCAAGAACAATTTCAAACCATCCGCAAGAGGTTGCAATAAGCCAAATGGGCCAACAACGTTTGGACCTTTACGATATTGCATCCAACCAATCACTTTACGCTCAGCCAATGTCAGATAAGCAACTGACAAAAGAATCGGCACTGTAATCAGCAAACAATAAATCACAATTGCAAGTAAGGGAGCAGCATAGTCCTGCCACCAAACCGCATTAATGAGACCTGCCAAGAAATCAGCCATTGGTTCCTGTCGCCTCCCCTTCAGCCGCTTTCGCGTTTAGAATGATATCTTGTGTACATTTTGCCATAGTCTCGGAAGAACGACTAATTGCACAAGTCATATAGAAATTTTCAATCGGACTAGCAAAAACGTCAGAAGACATATCGCCTGATGTACCGAAATCACCCCAAGTTGCTGTTGGTGTCGCATCGACTTCAGCCATATGCGGGAAGTCTTTGCGCAATGCAACGCGTAGCTCAGATAAACTGTTATAAGGAAGTGTTTTACCCAGAACTTCAGATAGGGCCCGTAGAATTGCCCAATCTTCCTTCGCTTCACCCGGCGCAAATACAGCACGCTTACTTACTTGCACACGCCCTTCGGTGTTCACATAAGTACCTGATTTTTCAGTATAAGCAGATCCCGGCAAAATAACATCAGCAACATGTGCCGCTTTATCACCATGATGACCTTGATAAATCACAAAGGTATCCTTCAATGCCTCTGTATTGATTTCGTCTGCATCTAGTAAATAAACTGCTTTCACAGAACCTGCAGTCATATCAGCAACTGATTTACCAGATTTACCCGGAACGAAGCCAATATCCAGACCACCAACGCGACTTGCTGCCGTATGAAGCACGTTAAATCCGTTCCATTCATCAGTAATCATACCGGTGTCATCAGCAATTTTCTTTGCTGCAGCCAAGATCGCCGCACCGTCTTCACGGGCCAAAGCACCAGAACCAACAATAATCATCGGGTTCTTGGCATCTTTGAGGACTTTCGCAAAATCAGCTTTGCCATCCGCAACTTGCTTCAGGCTATCGGTTCCTGCACCTAAATAGCTGTAGTCATATGTAAGGCGAAGCGTTTCACCAATCATACCAACTTGCATTTGGCCAGTTAACCAACGTTTACGGATACGTGCGTTAATAATCGGCGCCTCCCAACGTGGGTTAGCGCCAACAATTAACAAAGCGTCAGCTTCTTCGATACCAGCAATTGTTGTGTTGAACAGATATGACGCACGTACTGAATTATCCAGTTTAGCGCCATCTTGGCGACAATCTGTATTTTCAGATCCTAGAGAATTCATAAGCTCTTTCAGGGCATACATGGATTCGACGTCTACCTGATCCCCTGCAATTGCGCCAATTTCATCACCTTTTAAACCGGAAAGTTTATCTTTCACTGCCGTGAAAGCCTCATCCCAACTTGCAGGTTTCAATTTACCATCAGCACCACGAACATATGGACGATCCAGACGTTGATTTTTCAATCCGTCACATGCGTAACGCGTCTTATCTGAAATCCATTCTTCGTTCACATCTTCATTTAGACGCGGAAGAACACGTAGAACTTCGTTCCCACGAGCATCAACACGAATGTTAGAACCTACGGCATCAAGAACGTCGATTGTCTCTGTTTTCTTTAATTCCCAAGGACGGGCATTGAACGCATAAGGTTTAGACGTCAACGCACCAACTGGACAAAGGTCAATCACGTTTGCAGAAAGTTCTGAAGAAACAGCGCGCTCCAGTGTAGAAATCTCTGCACTTTCACCGCGGTTCAACAAGCCCATATCTGTAACCCCACCTACTTCGGTAGAGAAACGCACGCAACGTGTACAATGAATACAACGCGTCATGATCGTATTGATCAATGGCCCCATGTATTTTTCTTTTACAGCGCGTTTATTTTCTTCAAAACGACTTCCATCACGACCATAAGCAACAGCTTGGTCTTGCAAATCACATTCACCACCTTGGTCACAAATTGGACAATCAAGTGGGTGGTTGATGAGCAAGAATTCCATTACCCCGTTTCGAGCAGAACGAACCATTTCGGAATCTGTGAAAATTTCCATACCGTCTCCGGCTGGAAGAGCGCAACTAGCGGCAGGCTTTGGAGGTCCAGGTTTGACTTCCACAAGACACATACGGCAGTTACCAGCAACAGAAAGACGTTCATGATAACAGAAGCGCGGTACTTCGACACCTGCTTGTTCGCAGACTTGAAGTACTGTCATCCCTGCATCAAATTCGACTTCCTGACCGTTTACCTGACAAACTGGCATTTCGGTTATCTCCTTATCGATCCGTTACGCTGCAGATTTTGCAATCTTGCGCGCTTCCATGATGCGCTTTTCCAATTCAGGACGGAAATGACGGATCAGTCCCTGAATTGGCCATGCAGCAGCATCACCCAATGCACAAATGGTTTTACCTTCGATTTGCTTGGTTACCTCCCAAAGCATATCGATTTGTTCAACAGTCGCATCACCACGTACCATACGTTCCATCATGCGCCACATCCAACCTGTACCCTCACGACAAGGTGTACATTGGCCACAGCTCTCATGTTTGTAGAAATATGATAAACGTGCAATTGCTTCGACAACATCAGTGGATTTATCCATCACAATTACTGCAGCGGTTCCGAGACCGGATGTATGTTCACGAAGAGCATCATAATCCATCAAAACATCGTCACAGATATGTTTTGGTAACAATGGTACAGAAGAACCACCTGGAATAACCGCAAGCAAATTATCCCAACCGCCACGAACACCACCGCAATGCTTTTCAAGCAGTTCTTTGAGCGGAATGGACATTTCTTCTTCAATGTTACATGGCTTATTCACATGACCAGAGATACAGAACAATTTGGTACCGTGGTTATTTTCGCGACCAAAGCCTTTAAACCAATCCGCACCGCGTTTCAAAATAGCAGGCGCAGATGCAATTGATTCCACATTGTTCACTGTTGTTGGACGACCATAAAGACCAGCCATAGCGGGGAAAGGTGGTTTCAAACGTGGTTGACCTTTTTTACCCTCAAGGCTTTCAATCAACGCCGTCTCTTCACCACAGATATATGCCCCTGCTCCGCGATGTACGAAAATATCGCAATCATAACCGGATTTGCAGGCATTCTTACCGATCAATCCCGCATCATAAGCTTCTTTAACTGCGCCTTCTAAAACGGAGGCCTCATAAACAAACTCACCACGGATATAGATATATACAGCAGTTGCACCGATCGCGCGAGCCGCTAACAAGCAACCTTCTAAAAGAATATGAGGATCATTACGCATGATCTCACGGTCTTTACAGGTACCCGGTTCGGATTCGTCAGCATTCACCACTAGGTATACTGGGCCTTCAACGTCTTTCGGCATAAAGGACCATTTCAAACCTGTCGGGAAACCCGCACCACCGCGACCACGAAGACCTGAAGCTTTCATTTCTTCGACAATCCAATCACGGCCTTTTTCCAATAAAGCTTTGGTACCATCCCAGGCACCACGCTTCATAGCATCTTTCAAATTCCACGGATGATATCCGTAGAGGTTTGTGAACATGCGATCTTTATCTTGTAGCATATCTCACTCTCCCCCTATGCGCTTTTCTGCGGGAAGTCACCTTCCAGCAGGACAATAGGACCACCTTCAGGCTCAGAACAGCGACGACCATTTTGTGGTCCGATTTTCACTGTTTCGCCTGCCTTTAAGGCATCCAAAATTGTCAAAAGGCTTTCTTCCGTTAAATCTTCGAAGAAATCATCATTGATTTGGACCATTGGAGCATTAGAACATGCGCCCAAGCATTCAACTTCGGTTAGTGTAAATTCACCATCCGCAGTTGTTTCACCATTCTCAATACCAAGATGCTTCTCAACAGCTTTACGAAGCTCTTTAGCCCCGCGTAACATGCAAGGCGTTGTACCACATAATTGAATGTGATGATTCCCTACAGGAACCGTATTGATCATTGTAAAGAAGCTTGCCACTTCTTTGACGCGAATCAACGGCATTTCCAATAGCTTGGAGATGCCTTCGAACGCAGCCTCTGTCACATAGTGACCTTGGTCATGCAATTGACGTTGAGCTTGATCAAGACAAGTCAAAACCGCACTTTGCTTACGACCTTCAGGGTATTTAGCGATGGCGCGTTCAACTTCCGCCAAAAACTCTCCCTGAAATTCAAATGTTTCATTACTCATCGGTCAATCTCACCAAATACAACGTCGAAACCACCAAGAATCGCAACTGAATCCGCCAACATATGGCCTTTACAGAAATGATCCATAGATTGCAGATGCGCATATCCAGGGGCACGAATTTTACAACGATACGGTTTTGCAGAACCATCAGAAACAAGATACACGCCGAATTCACCTTTTGGTGCTTCCACAGCAGTATATGTCTCACCGGCTGGTACGTGGAAACCTTCAGTGAAGAGCTTAAAGTGATGGATCAACGCTTCCATAGATTGTTTCATCTCACCACGTTTAGGCGGACCAACCTTACCATCAGTTGTCATCACAGGGCCTTCAGGCATATCTGCAATACATTGGCGAATGATTTTCACACTCTCGCGAATCTCTGCGACACGAACAAGATAACGGCTATAGCAGTCACCGTTCTTGCCTACAGGAATATCGAAATCAATCTTGTCGTAAACATCATATGGTTGAGATTTACGTAAATCCCAGGCAATACCTGAACCACGCAAAGTCGGACCTGTGCAGCCCCATGCCATCGCATCATCAGGTGAGATAATCCCAATATCTACGGAACGTTGTTTGAAGATTCGATTGTCATTCAACAACGTTTCCATATCAGCAAGAAATTTAGGAAACTCATCTGCCCACTCAATGATTTTATCTGCCATACCAGCTGGCATGTCTTGATGAACACCACCAACGCGGAAATAAGCAGCATGCATACGCGCACCACAAACAGCCTCATAAATTTCCATCAATTTCTCACGCTCTTCAAACGCCCATAACATTGGTGTCATCGCACCAACATCCATTGCATAAGCAGGAACGTTCAATAAGTGATTTAAAATACGAGAAATTTCAGCAAACAATACGCGAATATATTGACCACGTTCAGGCACTTCAACGCCTAACAACTTCTCAGTTGCCAAGCAAAAAGCATGTTCCTGAGACATTGGAGCAACATAATCAAGACGGTCAAAATAAGGAACCGCCTGCATATAGCTTTTATGTTCAATTAGTTTTTCGGTGCCACGATGTAACAGACCAATATGTGGATCCACACGGTCGATCACCTCACCATCCATTTCCATCACCATCCGCAATACACCATGAGCCGCGGGATGTTGCGGACCGAAGTTAATTGTCATTGGTTTGATGGTTGGATCATCAGTTTTAATTAGGGTTTCGGCCATAACTACTTGCCCTCTCCCTCTTCTAAAGTCGCTTTCTCATCACCTGGTAAAACTGGTGTCATACCTTCCCAAGGACTAGAAAATTCGAATTTACGGAATTCCTGTGTCAGATGAACAGGCTCATACACAATACGTCCCTCTTCTTCGTCATAGCGAACCTCCACATGCCCTGTCAGCGGAAAATCCTTGCGAAGAGGATGACCATCGAAACCATAATCCGTCAGAATTCTGCGCAAATCTGGATGATCAGAGAAGAACACACCATACATATCCCATGTCTCACGTTCAAACCAGTTTGCAGTCGGCCAAATCGCACAAACACTCGGTACAGGGGTATCTTCGTCTGTTGAAACTTTCATACGGATACGCTGATTATGTTTCATACTCAAAAGATTATAAACTACTTCAAAACGATCTTCACGTTCAGGGTAATCAACACCGCAAATATCCATACATTGCTTAAACAAGCAACGCGCGTCATCACGAAGAAATTGAGAAACTTTTTGAATTGAATTCAAACCAACATAAAGAATCAGTTCACCATTCTTCATTTCGTAAGATTCGATGTCGTCTGAAAGCTTCGCCTCTACATAAGCGCCAAGTTCTTCCAACGCTTGATTAACTTCACTCATATCAAGCATCCTTAGCGTTTAATAGAACCAGTTCTACGGACTTTCTTCTGTAATTGAAGAACACCGTAGATCAAAGCTTCTGCTGTTGGTGGGCACCCTGGGACGTAAACATCCACAGGAACAACACGGTCACAACCGCGAACAACCGCATATGAATAGTGATAATAACCACCGCCATTTGCGCAAGATCCCATGGAAATCACCCAGCGTGGCTCTGCCATTTGGTCATAGACCTTACGCAGCGCGGGGGCCATTTTATTTGTTAACGTACCAGCAACAATCATCACATCTGATTGACGTGGAGATGCACGTACGACAACGCCGAAACGGTCCAAGTCATAACGTGGCATATATGCATGAATCATCTCTACCGCACAGCAAGCCAGACCGAAAGTCATTGGCCACATAGATCCTGTGCGTGCCCAGTTCACCAACTTGTCAAAATTTGCAACAACAAAGCCTTTATCTGTTAGCTCGTCATTTACAGCCTGCAAAGTCGGGTTAGGCTTATTTTGAGACGGATTAGAGATTACTCCCATTCTAGAGCCCCTTTCTTCCACTCATAGGCAAAGCCAATGGTCAAAATTACTAGGAAAATCACCATAGACCAAAAACCAAACAATCCGATATTCCCGAGACTAACAGCCCATGGAAAAAGAAAAGCGACTTCGAGATCAAAAATGATGAAAAGTAAGGTCACAAGATAGAAGCGAACGTCAAAGCGTGTACGTGCATCGTCGAAAGCTTCAAAACCGCACTCATAGGCGGATAATTTTTCAGGATCCGGTTTCTGGCGCGCGACGATCATGCTTCCAAGAATCATAACCACGCAGAGTCCAATGGCAATACCCAAAAAGACCAGGATCGGAAAATACTCACTCAAGAGCTGATCCAGCATATTTAATGCTCCCCTTTACTAAGGCGTATACAAGCAGCCTCCACGCTACTTTTATACCTCCTCAGAATGTTAACGAATTGGAACCACGGAAGTAGTGCTTCAAACTCGTCATAAAAATCGATCCAATTGACCGAGAATAGATCACCTATTCTCAATAACAGTTATAGGCGCATTTTTCCAGCTAAAGCCTTGCTCTAGATCAAGTAATTAATCTAAAAGCGGCAACCTCTTATATCGGGCGCGACAAAAGACAGACGCAATTACACCTATTATTTTGCGGCACTATAGGGAGATTAATCGGAAAATCCAAGAGGGGGAAGTAAAAAAAATCTTATAAAGTTGAATATACAAGAGTCTGATTTTTCTCATAAAAAAAGCGTCAAACCATTTCGGCGACGCTAGCAACTTTCAAAAGAAAGTGGCGAGAGTGACGAGACTTGAACTCGCGACCTCCGGCGTGACAGGCCGGCGCTCTAACCAACTGAGCTACACCCCCACATATGTGGACATTGAATTTTGAGCTTCCTCAACGCTTCAACAAGCGTTTTTCTATTCCTCAACACATCTACTGTCAAGATAAATAACATTCTTAAGAGTAAATGGCGAGAGTGACGAGACTTGAACTCGCGACCTCCGGCGTGACAGGCCGGCGCTCTAACCAACTGAGCTACACCCCCACATTTGTGAGTATCAAAATCTTACTTTACTTTGCTTTAAGCTTAGTGCCGTTTGCTCTTGACGGGCGAATATCTACTTGCCTCGCCCCTCTCTGTCAACATGATGTTTATACTTTTTTTCATTATTTTGTCACATCTACCTGATTAACATCATATCTATTTGATTTTTAACAGTTTTCCGTTGCATGTTTTTTATATTTAGTTAACAGTTTCACATCAAAATAGTACTTAAATACGCCAGAGGCATTTAATCCAATACAAGCAAAAATAACTTCTGCATGAATCAGTTCAAAGCACATGTAAAAAACACAAATTAACTAATTGAAATACAATATAAAAAAAAGAAAAGGCCTCGCTTTATTGCGAGGCCTTATTCATGGTGGGCGATGACGGGATCGAACCGCCGACCCTCTCGGTGTAAACGAGATGCTCTCCCAGCTGAGCTAATCGCCCTTTAAGACAACTTGTCTTTGGGATTGAGATGTTGGAGTAGATGGTGGGCGATGACGGGATCGAACCGCCGACCCTCTCGGTGTAAACGAGATGCTCTCCCAGCTGAGCTAATCGCCCATCGTTTCCAAGTCTCTATCGGATGCGCGGTTTATATGAAAGTCCGCGGGTATTGGCAAGAGGTAAAATTCACTTTTTTCAATTATTTTTCTTTTTTTTCATGATCTAGAAACAAAAGAAAACGGCCACTTGAAAAAGTGGCCGTTTTCCTTAAATCACGTATAAACAGATATTAGCTGTTTACTGCGTCTTTCAAACCTTTACCAGCTTTGAACTTTGGTTGGTTAGAAGCTGGAATTTGAATTTTCTCGCCTGTACGTGGGTTACGGCCTTCAGAAGCAGCACGTTTTGTAACTGCAAAAGTACCGAAACCTACCAAACGTACTTCGTCGCCGGATTTCAAAGCGCCAGTTACAGCGTTGAATACAGCGTCAACAGATTTAGCAGCGTCAGCCTTAGAAAGACCAGATTCATTAGCTACAGAAGCAACAAGATCGTTTTTATTCACGATAGACCCCCTAGAATTTTTTATTGGGTTTCTTAAACAGATTAACGAAAGGTTCATCCTTTCGACGAGAAGCAGTTTAAAGTTATTTCTTTCTTCACGTCAATCATGAAACCGCAGATTTCTGCGGTTTTCCACAGATTTTTTATCATTTTCTATGTTGACATATCGTACAAAAACAAAACAGGCCCCAAAAATGGAGCCTGATTGAAACAATATTACCTAGAATGTAACAAGAATGTTAATGCGTGGTCACTTCATTATGCGATTCGTCGCCCTCGCTTACTGCAGTAACGGCCTCTGATTCTCCCTCATCATCATCCGCTTTCCATTCAATTGGCTTGGGTGATGTAGCTAAAGCATGTTCAAGCACTTCATCGACAGTAGAAACAGGTACAATTTCCAGTACTTCTTTCACATTATCCGGAATATCTTCTAGATCTTTTGTATTGTCGCGCGGAATCAATACCTTTGTAATCCCACCGCGAAGTGCTGCAAGAATCTTTTCTTTCAAACCACCGATAGGAAGTACACGACCACGTAAGGAAATCTCACCAGTCATTGCAACATCTTTACGAACAGGTATTCCCGAAAGCAATGACACGATAGAAGTTACCATAGCAACACCAGCCGATGGGCCATCTTTTGGAGTCGCACCTTCGGGAACATGCAGGTGAATATCAGCTTTTTCAAAAGCTGTAGGCTTAATACCAAAGCTCGGCGCACGGCTCTTCACATAACTTTCAGCAGCCTGAATAGATTCTTGCATCACATCCCCAAGCTTACCTGTTTTTATGAATTTTCCTTTGCCCGGAACCATCACAGATTCAATAGAAAGCAATTCACCACCAACTTCCGTCCAAGCCAAACCAGTAACTACACCGATTTGATCCTCATCTTCTGCCTCGCCGAATCTAAATTTACGAATACCTGCATATTCTTTTAGATTCTCATCGGTAACTTCGATGGATTTCTTTCCATCCATCATAATTTCCTTGATACCTTTACGGCATACATTGGCGATCTCACGTTCAAGACTACGTACACCAGCTTCGCGCGTATAATAACGAACAATATCGCGAATAGCCTCGTCCGAAATTGTCCATTCCCCATCTTTCAAACCATTTTCTTTGATTTGTTTCGGTACCAAATGACGTTTGGCAATTTCAATTTTCTCAGCTTCGGTATAACCCGGAATACGAATAATCTCCATACGGTCCAATAAAGGGCCGGCCATATTTAAAGAGTTAGACGTTGTTACAAACATTACGTCTGAAAGATCATAATCGACTTCGAGGTAATGATCTGCAAATGTTGCATTTTGTTCAGGATCCAATACCTCAAGCAATGCGGAAGATGGATCACCACGCCAGTCATTTCCAAGTTTATCGATCTCATCTAACAAAAACATCGGATTCGATGTTTTTGCTTTTTTCATACCCTGGATCACCTTACCAGGCATGGATCCAATATAAGTTCTACGATGCCCACGAATTTCTGATTCGTCACGTACACCACCAAGAGACATACGCACAAAATTACGATTCGTAGCTTTTGCGATAGATTGACCTAATGATGTTTTACCAACACCCGGAGGGCCAACTAAACAAAGAATCGGACCTTTCACTTTATTCATACGTGCTTGTACCGCAAGATATTCAAGGATTCGATCTTTAACTTTCTCAAGACCATAGTGATCTTTATCCAAGATTTCTTTCGCTCGGTTCAAATCTTTCTTGATTTTACTACGCTTTTTCCAAGGAATTGAAATGATCCAATCTAAATAGTTACGGACAACAGTCGCTTCCGCAGACATTGGACTCATCGTTTTCAATTTTTTCAATTCTGCATTCGTTTTTTCACGTGCTTCCTTGGTCAATTTTAACTTATCAAGCGTCTCCTCAAGTTCCGTCAGCTCATCCTTGCCATCATCCCCCTCGCCTAATTCTTTCTGAATCGCTTTCATTTGCTCATTCAGATAATATTCGCGTTGGGTCTTTTCCATCTGACGCTTCACACGGCTGCGTATCTTCTTCTCAACCTGCATTACGCTAATTTCGCCTTCCATAAAGCCATACACTTTTTCAAGACGTTCAGAAGCAGAAGATAGTTCAAGAATTTCTTGTTTCTCATCAATCTTCAAAGAAAGGTGCTGTGCTATCGTATCAGCTAGTTTCGATGGATCTGTGATCTCATTTACAGTTGCTAAGATCTCTGCCGGAATTTTTTTATTTAATTTAATATATTGTTCAAACTGACCAACTGCTGCGCGCGCCAAAGCTTCGAGTTCTGCAGAATCTTCTTCAACAGGTACTAGATCAGTTGCATAAGCTTGAAAAAAATCCGGATTGTCAGAATAATCTTCAATCTTCACACGATGCTGTCCTTCAACAAGGACTTTTACAGTACCATCAGGTAACTTCAATAATTGAAGGATAGTACCGACCGTACCAATCTCGTATAAATCTTCCACTGACGGATCATCTACAGATGCATTTTTCTGGGTGACCAACAGGATTTGCTTATCATCCTGCATCACATCTTCAAGAGCTTTAATAGATTTATCACGACCGACAAAAAGCGGTACAATCATATGCGGAAACACAACAATGTCTCGCAAAGGAAGGATTGGATAGAGCGCAGCTTGTGAAGCTTCTAACATGTTAAGACCTTTCTTTATACAACAGAATTTTCCCTGCTAAGGCGAAACATCCTGTCTATTTGTCCTTTATCCAAAAATTTGATTACATTCTAGTGTCAATCAAATCATTAAGTGAACGGGCTTCCCAAAATCTTGGCAAAGCCCATTCATAGGGAATCAGGCGCTGCTTTCAATTTCTTCTTTACGTTCAGCATAAATGTGGAGAGGATCGGCCTTACTTTCAACCACCTCTTTATTAATAACCACTTTTTCTACGCCTTCCAAAGAAGGTAATTCATACATGGAATCAAGCAAGATACCTTCCATGATAGAACGAAGGCCACGTGCACCGGTTTTACGTTCAATTGCCTTACGTGCAACCGCACGAACAGCATCTTCTGTAAATTCCAGTTCAATTTTTTCCATATCAAACAAGCGTTGATATTGCTTCAACAACGCATTGCGTGGCTGAGTCAGAATTTCAACCAATGCATCTTCATCAAGATCGGTCAAAGTTGCAATCATTGGTACACGACCAACGAATTCCGGGATCAAACCAAATTTCAGTAGATCCTCAGGTTCAATATCACGTAGTAACTCACCAACATTACGATCGTCTTCAGACTTAACATCAGCTCCGAAACCAATTGAAGAACCTTTTCCACGGCCAGCGATAATTTTATCAAGACCGGCAAAAGCACCGCCACAAATAAATAGAATATTAGTTGTATCAACTTGTAAAAATTCTTGTTGCGGATGTTTGCGACCACCTTGTGGAGGAACAGAAGCAACCGTCCCTTCCATAATTTTCAATAAGGCTTGCTGGACACCCTCACCCGAGACATCACGAGTAATGGAAGGATTATCAGCTTTACGGCTAATTTTGTCCACCTCATCGATGTAAACGATACCGCGTTGAGCGCGTTCCACATTGTAATCAGCAGCCTGTAGCAATTTAAGAATAATATTCTCAACATCCTCACCAACATAACCTGCTTCGGTGAGTGTTGTTGCATCAGCCATTGTGAATGGAACATCAAGGATGCGAGCAAGAGTCTGAGCAAGAAGTGTCTTACCGCAACCTGTTGGGCCAATTAGAAGAATATTGGATTTTGCCAATTCCACATCACCATTCTTGCTTTCATGAGCAAGACGTTTGTAATGGTTATGAACCGCAACAGCCAAAACGCGCTTAGCAAAATCTTGGCCAATGACATAGTCATCAAGTACATCACGAATCTCTTGTGGTGCGGGAACCCCTTCACCAGACGTCGCCAAAGATGTAGATGTATCTTCTTTTATGATGTCCATACAAAGTTCTACGCATTCGTCACAGATGAACACTGTTGGACCTGCAATTAACTTACGTACCTCATGCTGGCTCTTGCCGCAGAAGGAGCAGTATAATGTATTCTTTGAATCACCGCTGCTGGTGGTCTTGCTCATTTATTTTTCTTTCATCAAAAAAGCATCGATATAAATTTAATTATAGACCCCAAAACCGGGCGAGCAATCCGAAATTACAGATTTCTTCACTATATCCGATATTAAAAGAATATTTTATTGAGATCGATATGATCAACCGCCTCATTTAATTAAGTTTTATTCGTTTTCGGAACATTCATTAAACATCACAAAAAAAAGGCCTCCTAAATTGAGGAGGCCTTAATAACTTTAAATAAGTTACATATTACTTATTCGTCATCACCATCCAAATCAGGGCGAGAATCAACAACTTCATCAATCAACCCAAATTCTTTAGCTTCTTCAGCTTCCATGAAATTGTCGCGTTCCATAGCTGTTTCAATAGTTTTGAGATCCTGACCTGTATGCTGTACATAAATTTCGTTCAAATTCGCACGCATACGCAAAATCTCACGCGCTTGGATTTCAATATCAGTAGCTTGCCCCTGAGCACCGCCAGACGGTTGATGAATCATGATACGAGCATTTGGAAGTGCAAAACGCTTACCTTTATCCCCCGCAGTTAATAACAATGACCCCATTGAAGCAGCCTGTCCTAAACATAGAGTGGATACACTAGGGCGAATATATTGCATTGTATCATAGATAGACATACCAGATGTAACGACACCGCCAGGTGAATTAATATAAAATGCGATATCTTTCTTTGGATTTTCAGCCTCAAGGAACAATAACTGCGCACAAATTAAACTTGCGACATGATCATTCACCTGACCAGTCAAAAAGATGATGCGCTCTTTTAAAAGGCGGGAATAAATATCATATGAGCGTTCGCCACGGTTTGTTTGTTCCACAACCATAGGAACAAGAGTATTCATATATACGTCAATTGGATCGCGGTCTGTAATCATGGTGTGGCCACCCCCTGTATTTTAAAAAGAGAATCAGTAAGTAGAAGAACTTACTCTAGAAAGCACTAATCCCACGGATATGACAAGCAGAAATGCCTGAAGAGTCCGTGGGATTAGCATATAAGTGATTTGTCCGAAATTACCAGACCGAAATCATCTGATCCGGTAATATCTTTAAATCTTTATTTTTTTGCTGCAGCTTTCTTCGCAGAAGATTTCTTAGATGCAGATTTTTTAGAAGTAGCTTTCTTTGCAGCTTTCTTAGCTTTCGCTTTTTTTGCTGGCTTAGCTTCTGCTTCATCTGGATCTTTAACCAGCTCATCAACGCTGATTTCTTCTTCTGTTACTTTCGCCATTTCAACCAAGAAGTCTACAACCTTGTCTTCGAAGATTGGCGCCTGCAAGCTAGCCATAGCTTCAGGATTTTGCTGGTAATATTGCATTACCTGCATTTCCTGACCTGGATATTTGCGTGCTTCATTCATGATTGCTTTATTCAAATCATCCTGAGCAACCTGAATGTTGTTTTTTGTACCAATTTCGGACAACAATAGTCCGAGCATTACGCGACGAACCGCAATTTCACGATATTCAGCTTTCAATTCGTCTTCATCTTTAGACGAATCATCTTCGTCCAATTGACCAGCTTCTTTAGCTTGTTCGAACTGCTTCCAGATACTGTCAAATTCTTGCTCTACCATACCTGCGGGTACTTCGAAATCGTGTCCTTCTTGCAATGCGTCTAATAGTTGACGCTTGGTACGGTTACGCGCGAATTGATCGTAATCAGCTTCTAAACGTTCACGGATATTGGATTTTAACTGATCCAAATCTTCCAAACCTAGGTTTTTCGCTAACTCGTCATCAATTGCAGTTTCAACATATTCACGTAATTCTTTAACATCTACTGCGAATACTGCTGCTTTACCTTTTAGGTCTTCTGCATGATATTCTTCTGGGAAAGTTACATTAACTTCCAAAGAATCACCTGGCTTTGCGCCAACTAGTTGCTCTTCGAAACCTGGAATGAACTGACCAGAACCCAATTCCAAGTTATGACCTTCACCAGCACCGCCAGGGAATTCAACACCATCAACGGAACCTTTAAAATCGATAACAACAACGTCACCATCTTTTGCTTTACGTGCTTTTGCAACTGGCTCAGATTTACGGAAGTCTTTAGCGATACGCTCTAGCGCTTCGTCTACTTCGGACTCTTCGATTTTTGCTTTGTATTTAGTCAATTCGATGGAAGCGAAATCCATCTCTTTGATTTCAGGCATACATTCAACGCCCATTTTGAAAACAAGATCTTTGCCTTCATCAAAGCTTTCAATTTCGATTTTTGGCTGCATAGCAGGACGAAGTTCATTTTTAGAAACAACTTCGGAACTGCTTTCATTGACAGCAGCTTCCAAAACTTCACCCATCACAGATTTACCGAAACGTTGACGTAAAATTGTCAATGGCACTTTGCCTTTACGGAAACCCGGAAGATTGATTGTTTTGCCAACTTCTTGCAGGCGGGAATCAACACGTGCGTCGATATCAGAAGCAGAAACCGTTACAGTATATTCACGGCTCAAGCCTTCATTTTTAGTTTCGTTAATTTGCATGGAAACAACCTTTAGTCAGGCATGTGAAAGTTTAAACTCTTTGCTTATAACCATGTATAAGAGATCGGAACATGGTGACCGCATTTTTTTATATGCGGGACTTCGAGGCTGCTCTTACTTCGGAGCGTCTTTGGTGCGGTCGGAGAGACTCGAACTCTCACACCATAAGATACTAGAACCTAAATCTAGCGCGTCTACCAATTCCGCCACGACCGCGCATCTACAAAGAAGGCTCCGAAAACACCGCCTCGGTGTCTCAAGCGCGGCGGTTCTATAGCAGTCTGATTTCGGTCCGTCAAAGCCTAACTGACAAGTTTTTTCATTTTTCTGTATTTTTTTTTATTTTTGGCAGTTTTCGGTCATTAAAAAAGGGGCTCAAATAGGCCCCACTCTCTTTTGATGGTACATCATACCATCAAAAGACATTTAAAACTGCCAGATGATTCTAGCTAGCGATCCTATCCTGATACATCTCAGTAAATGTATTTAATGCTAAAACACGAGGGCCATGTATTTCCGAGTAAGCCATACATGCCTTTTCCATTTTAAGTTCATAACGCACATGAGGTATGCCAAATGAATCTGCTGCAACCGATAAAACCCGAGCTGTTTCCACCATATGATCTTTGCGTTCCCGCCGAAACAAAGCCCCAGCTTTTACATATTCTAATTTCTGACCTCGTTTAAAAAACATACTACTTCTTTCTTTGCCTTTTGCGTTTAAGTAATTCGCTTGGCTCTTTCCTTGAAGGATTATGGTTCTATTTAAACCAGCGTTCATTGTTATAGTTTCCCATCGCTTTGGTGATTAACATTCATCACCATTCCTAAAGATATCCTATAAGCCCCTAAGCACGAATCGTACCACGTATCCGATTCGCACGCAAATAAATTAAGATTAGAAGTTTTTTCTTATTTTTTAAGTTAACAAAAATATATTAGTAATTGAAAGTTAACATTATTTTTTATATTAGATTTTTAAACGCTTGTGGAATTGCATCGACAAGATCTTCTGCAATCAATCCTTGTCCACATAAATTGCCCAGTTCCCCATGTAACCAAACAGCTGCAGCGGCGGATGAAAATGCCTGATTTCCTTGCGCTAATAGCCCGGTAATCATCCCAGCTAAAACATCCCCACTCCCTGCCGTTGCCAAATCAGATGGCGCGTTACTATTAATAATTGCCTTACCGGACGGGTCAGCAATCACCGTGTCCGCCCCCTTAAATACGATCACTGCCCCAGATTGTTTCGCTGCAAGGCGTGTTTGTTCCAATTTTCCAATTGGTTGAGACAAGATTTCAGGAAAAAGTTTCCCAAACTCCCCTTCATGAGGCGTCATAATGCAAGGGCCTTTTATAGAATTGAAAAGCAAATCCTGATTCTCGGAGAACATAGAAAGTGCATCTGCATCCAATACAGTTGGCTTGCCTTCTTTCATAGTCGTTAATACACGCTCTTGTGCACCAAAAGCATATCCCATTCCGGGGCCAATCAAGTAAGCATCCGCACGCTGATCACGTAAAATCTCTTTATATCCTGTTGTGTCACGATACCCCCGAACAATAACACTGGATAAAGACACACGATAAAGAGTGGATGCTTTTTCCGGACTCGCAATAACAACATAACCCGCCCCTATTCTTTGTGCTGAGCGTGCTGCCAAACGCGTTGCACCCGTCATTACTTCTGCACCTGCTACGATTGCATATCCGCGAGAAAATTTATGAGCATCATGCTTTGGCGGATGAAATAAATCGCGCCACAATCCCTTATGATTCTCAATACAACTTATTTGATCGGTTTGGATATTTTCATCCTTTATACCTATATCAGCGAGGATCAGCTCCCCCGTCAAGGCACGTCCTGGATATAAGAGATGTCCTGTTTTCTTATGGCAAAAGGTAACAGTTGAATGTGCTTGCCTCGCATGCCCTAATATCAGTCCCGTATCCCCATTCACGCCACTTGGAATATCTACGGATACGATTGGTAAATCTTCTAAAGAATCTAAGAACTCAATCAATTCAGGTTCTAAAGTGCGGTCTAGCCCGGTTCCGAAAATTGCATCTACGACTAATGTTAGATTGCTTAACGAGGCCGATTCTAGTGCTAATAACTCCCCTTCCCATCTTTCTGCCATAGCGGTTGCATCTTGGCTCATCTTTTCAGAGTCACCAAATAACACAACTTGGACATCCCAGCCCATCTTTTGCAAATGCCGTGCAACAACAAATCCATCTCCACCATTATTACCCGGGCCACAAAGGATTAATACATTACCCTTAGAAAACGTCCTCCGTATATGCTTTACAACCGCAATACCGGCATTTTCCATCAACCATAAACTATCTGTTCCTGTGTCAATCTCTGCTTGATCAGTTTTTCTCATTTCCTCTACGGATAAAAGATTGTGTTTCATTTCAGGCTGCTCTTGCTTATAGGTGGGTAACTAAATGGATTTAAACTAATATTTATAGTATAATGATCTCATACATAAAGGTATAGCGATGAGCACGGAACGTCTAACAGAAATGGAAATAAAAATCGCTGAATTGGAACAAACTGTTTCTGAGTTAAACGAGGTCGTTACCACTCAGTGGGCACAAATTGACAAACAATCATTGGAAAACAAAATCCTTATGCAAAAGATACAGCGTATCGAAGAAGGGTTAAAATCTATGGATGATGCGCCGCCACCGCATTATTAAACTTTACTAATTATGCTCTGTTTTTGATTTGCTAAAATTCTGGCTCATCTAAAATTTCAAAACTGGACCTAATCTGGCAGCCAGTTCTTTGCTAAAAGACAATCAGGAAAATTTTGATAAAAACAGCGGAGTATAATTCGATGCGTACCGAGACAAATAATATGGATGCGTTCTGGATGCCGTTTACAGCAAACAGACAGTTTAAGAAGGAACCTCGCCTTCTGAAATCCTCTAAAGACATGTATTACACCAACACAGATAACCAGCAAATCCTTGATGGCACAGCCGGTTTATGGTGTGTGAATGCTGGTCACTGCCGTCCAAAAATTACTGAAGCAATCCAAAAACAATGTGCAGAACTTGATTATGCGCCAGCTTTCCAGATGGGCCATCCAATCGCATTTGAACTTTCCTCTCGTTTGGTGAATTTGCTTCCACAAGGTTTGGACCACGTGTTTTATACAAACTCTGGTTCCGAATCCGTAGAGACAGCACTAAAAATCGCGCTTGCTTATCATAAAGCACGTGGTGAAGGTTCTCGTACCCGTTTAATCGGCCGTGAACGTGGTTACCATGGTGTAAACTTTGGTGGTATTTCTGTGGGTGGCATCGTTGCCAATCGTAAACAGTTTGGCACATTGTTGACAGGTGTTGATCACTTGCCACATACACATTTGCCAGAACAAAACGCTTTCACAAAAGGCCAACCAGAACATGGTGCTTATTTGGCAGAAGATCTTGAGCGTATCGTTGCTCTTCATGACCCATCCACAATTGCAGCCGTGATTGTTGAACCAATGGCTGGCTCCACCGGCGTATTGATGCCACCTAAAGGCTATTTGGAAAAGCTTCGTGAGATCTGCGACAAATACGGCATCTTGTTAATTTTTGATGAAGTTATCACAGGTTTTGGTCGTTTGGGTTCTGCCTTTGCAACAGACCATTTCGGCGTAACACCCGACTTAATCACAACAGCTAAAGGTTTAACTAATGGTGTTATTCCAATGGGTGCTGTTTTCGCAAAAGATTTCATCTATGACACATTGGTTCAAGGCCCAGAGAACATGATCGAATTGTTCCATGGCTATACCTATTCTGCGAACCCAATTGCTTGTGCAGCTGCATTGGCAACATTGGACACATATGAGGAAGAAGGCCTTTTAACCCGTGCATCTAAATTGGATGCTTACTGGGCAGATCGCATTCATTCTTTGGCAGATTGTCCAAATGTCGTTGATATTCGCAATATGGGACTAATCGGTGGTATCGAATTAAAAGGTATCGACGGTGAACCAACAAAACGTGCCTTCTCTGCTTTCTTGAAGGCATATGAGAAAGGTCTGTTGGTCCGTACAACTGGTGACATTATTGCACTCAGTCCTCCATTGATCATTTCAGAAGAACAAATAGACTTTATCTTCAATACATTACGTGAAGTATTACACGAAATCGATTAATGTTGCTGATCAATGTAGATCAATAAAAAAAGCCGGAGAAGCAATTTTCTCCGGCTTTTGCTTTGAGTAACAAGTTTATAAATAACTATTTACCTTGCCATACAGGGTCGCGCTTTTCAGCAAATGCACGTGGGCCTTCTTCTGCGTCCTCAGAGGTCAACATCTTCTTATACTGAGGAGATCCACCTTCGCGCATAAATTTGAAGCCTTCTTCAGTCGTCATCCCCTTCGTATCACGCATCAATTCTTTGATAGCCCCAACGGCTAAAGGAGCTGCAGAACAAATATCATTTGCCAGCTCACGCGCTTTATCCATCAATTGTTCCAATGGAACTACATAGTTTATCATTCCCCAATAAGATAGCTGTTCTGCTGATAAACGTTTACCTGTCATCAACCATTCATTGGCTAATTGGTGTGGTACGTTACCAGGTAGACGAATTGTACCTGCATCTGGGATAACGCCTGCGAAAACTTCACCAAAGAAAAATTCCGCATGTTCTGCAGCAACAACCATATCTGCAGCCAAAGCCAGTTCAAAGCCACCACCAACAGCCATACCATTAACTGCAACAATAACAGGCTTATTCAAATTAGGTAATTCACAAAAACCACCAAAGCCACCTTCGCCATAATCAGATTCATAATCTTCTCCTTCAGCCGCAGCAGATAAATCCCAACCAGCAGAAAAGAAACGTTCGCCTGCACCAGTTAGAATTGCAACGCGCATTTCTGGATCGTCCCGAAACTCCGTAAAAACGCGACTCATTTCCTGACTAGTCGCTTGATCAATTGCATTTGCCTTAGGACGATCTAAGGTCACTTCAAGGATTGGACCGTTCTTAACTACTTTTACAGCATCAGACATTATACTTTCCCTTTCTATTTGCTACTCATCCGGATTAGAGCATCAGCAGCAAAAGCCCCTTGCCCCTTAGGACATACCATCAATGGATTCACATCTAACTCTTCAACTTGATCAGGATGATCATCAACGAATTTTGCAACCGCAATAACAGCTTTTACAACAGCATCGATGTCTGCCTCAGGCTTCCCGCGAAAACCCTTTAACAACATAGATGTTTTCAAGCCATCAATTGCTTCACGAATTTTTTCTTCTGAGGTTGGCAATAATAATGTTGCACTATCTTTCAATAGCTCAACAAGAATTCCCCCTGCCCCAATTACCAATGTCGGGCCAAATTGATCATCTCTTGTGACGCCAATAATCAATTCTGCAATGAAATCAGGTACCATCTTTTCGACAAGAAAACGATCAGATAGATCACTCATTGCTTCGACAGCATCATTCACATCATCACCGTTTTTCATATTGAGTTTCACTGCACCCATTTCAGTTTTATGAGCTAAATGAGAGCCAACAGCCTTCACGACAACCGGAAATCCTAATGCTTCTGCAGCCGCTACTGCTTCGGTCGCATTTGAAACCAGTGCTGATTCAGGCGTTTGAAGCCCATAACTGTTCAAGAGTTTCTTGGACTTCCATTCGTCCAACATTTCAACATCGCCAGATATCGGTTTTGACATCGCTAGTGGTTCAGGAAGGTCACGTTCCAAGGCTAAACCAACTTTATAGGAGGCATTCAATGCTTTTAAACAAGTATCCAAACCAATCATCGGCGCAATCCCGCCGTCACGCGCAATTTCAATTGCATGTTCCGGCATACATTCCGCCATTGATGCTAGAACAATCCCCTTACCCCCAGTAGCACGAGACGCATTAATAAGAGCATTCTTGCCTGCATCCCAATCTGTATGATCAGCCCCTTCATAATTCGGCCAATCCAACAACAACATCGTCGCATCGAAACCACCTGACATCATCGCAGAAAAAGTTGCAGTCTTTGCCTCTTCATCTCCCCAGATATACGTGTGATAATCAAGTGGATTAGACATACTCACATAGTCACCTAAGGTTTCTTCCACGCGATCAGCATCTTCTTGGGTTAAATCTGGGAATACCAAGTTAGTATCTTCGATTAAATCCGCCATCACGCCGGCTTCGCCACCGGAACAACTCATAGAAGCAACCTTATTACCTTTTAAAGGTCCTAAGATAGATATGAGTTTTAATGTCTCTAACAAATCATTCACTGTATTAACGCGTGCAATGCCAAGACGATCAAATAAAGCATTAAACAAACTATCCGCGCCTGCGAGAGAACTCGTATGGCTCATCGCAATCTTTGCTGCCGCAGAAGAACGTCCCGTCTTCATCGCGATAATCGGGACTTTCTTCTCATGGGCAACACGTGCAACACGATCAAATTCATTCACATCTTTAATTGCTTCAATATGAAGACCTATCGCAGTTACACGATCATCTTCAAGAACCGCATCCATCACTTCCGCAATAGATACTGCCGCCTGATTGCCTAACGTAAACATATAAGCCACCGGCACACCGCGGCGCTGCATGGTCATATTAATCGCAATATTCCCGCTTTGCGTAATAATCGCGACCCCTTTATCAACTGGTTTGCATCCATGTTGATCTGGCCAAAGTGCAACACGGTCCATCGCGTTAATAATACCATAACAGTTCGGCCCAATGATCGGCATATCACCAGCTGCTGCAACCAGGCGTTCTTGGCGTTCCACACCATCTCCGCCAACTTCACTAAATCCGGATGCATAAAGGGCTGCACCACCGCAGCCAATTTCATCTAATTCTCTAACAATCTCAATGGCAGCTTCTGCATTTACAGCCACATATGCAGCATCTGGAATGCCCGGTAATTCCGCAATACTGCGATAGCATTTTAATCCATCTAATTCATCGCGTTTTGGATGAACTGCCCAGATTTCTCCCTCAAAGCCAATTCGTTGGCATTCACGAATGGCATAACCCGCACCACGACTGCCGAAGACTACAATAGTCTTCGGCTGGATCATGCGGGTAAAACGTTCTTTGTTAATCAAAGTTTTATTCCGTTTTCTAATTATTATTGTTCAAGTGGACGCAACATAGCGCGAGAAATAATATGACGTTGAATTTCACTGGTCCCATCCCAGATACGCTCAACACGATGATCACGCCAGATACGCTCCAGCGGCAATTCGTTCATCAAACCCATACCGCCCAAAATTTGGATCGCTTCATCAGAAATCATTGCTAGCGCTTCAGTCGCCTTTAGTTTGGCCATCGCAGCATCACTATCAGTCATTGTGCCCTGATCCAATTTCCAAGAGGCGTAATATGTCATCAATTCGGCGCATTTGAATTCCGTCAACATGTCGGCTAATTTGAAACTAACCCCTTGGTTCTTACCAATTGGTTGACCAAATTGTTTACGCGTTGCTGCCCATTCGGATGCAACTTCAATTGCACGTTCACAACGGCCCAAGCACATCGCGGCAACTTGCAAGCGTGTGCCCGCCAACCATTCATTGGCGACGGCAAAACCTTTATGCACTTCACCCAAAATTTGAGATTCATGAACACGACAATTATCGAAATTCAGAATACAGTTATGATAACCGCGATGAGATACAGATTCATATCCTGGTGCGACCTCAAAACCTGGTGTGCCCATATCCACCAAGAAAGCTGTGATCAGTTTCTTTTTACCACGTGGCGTATCTTCCTCACCTGTTGCAACAAACAGAATCACAAAGTCAGACACATCTGCATGCGAAATAAAGTGTTTAGTACCATTAATCACCCAATGATCACCATCTTGAACAGCTGTTGCTTTCATAGAGCGAACGTCAGACCCTGCATCAGGTTCTGTCATCGCTAGGCAATCAACCTTTTCACCACGTATCGCTGGTAAAAGGTAACGCTCACGCTGCTCTTCATTACATGCCATCAAAATACCTGACGGACGTGCAACCGCATATTGAAGAGCCATGCTTGTACGGCTTAATTCCTGTTCAAGGATGGTTACGGATAAAGCATCCAATCCACCACCGCCAAGTTCAGCTGGCATATTTGCAGCATAAAATCCATGCTCAATTGATTTCTGTTTGATTTGCTCTAGCAGTTCTGGACGAACTTCTCCTGTTTTCTCAACTTCATCCTCATACGGCATTAGCTCAGCTTCAACAAAAGCACGTGCGCTTTCACGGATCATTTTATGTTCTTCTGTAAGGGCGAAATCCATGTTTCTTACTCCTAATTCTTGATATTTTTATCTGAATGCAATTTTGCAATCAGGATTTCTTTTTAATTTGCATGACACGCCCTTTTTCGCGTGGTGCGTCCATGTCTTTATGCACTTCCCAAATCGCCTGAAGAGCCTCATAGACATCTTCACGAATTGGACAAGCCGCAGAAGCTTTCATATCCACATGCAACAACATCTGTTCTGCTGTCGCTAATTTCTCGCCTGTTGTCGCGTGATACATCGTGTGGAAGATATGCATGCGTTTTTCATCAAGCCCTAAAAGCTGGGTTTCATAGCGCAACGGATCGCCAGTGCTGCATTCTTGGTAATAATTGATATGTGTTTCAACGGTATAAAAACTTAATCCGCTATCACGATATGCTTCATCATCTCCGATGAAGCGGAACAATGCGTCTGTCGCCCATCCCATAGCGGTTAAGTACGCTGCTTCTGTCATATGACTGTTGTAATCAACCCATTCCGGGAGACATTGATTTTGATAAAGAGCCAAAGGTGCGCCAATTTCACTACCTTTTTCCCATTTTTGGAACTCTTGAACAGCTTTAATACGGCGTGCTTCATTTTTGTGAACCAACTCACCTGCGCCTTCTTTGAAGTTACGTAATGCATTCATGATCGCTATCAGGCAATCATCGCGCATTTGCTCAAGCTCTTTGATGGTTGTGTTTTCTGTAAATTCAGCAGTACCATCCACCATGGCGTCCACTAATTTATCGGTAAATTCAGGCCCTTTTAATTTCGTCCACGGGAGTTCTAATGCCGGGCCGAATTGCTCCATAAAATGACGCATACCCGCATCACCGCCAGCCAAGGTAAAAGTTTTATTCACCCCCATAAATGCCCAACGAAGCCCCGGCCCATAAATGATTGCATCATCCATTTCTTTAGGCGTCGCGATGCCATCATTAATCATGTGTAAGTTTTCACGCCATAGAGCTTCTTGAAGACGGTCTGACAAAAAACCTTCAATTTCATTACGAACCTTCAAGCTATACATGCTGATAGTTTCGTAGAACTCCATCGCTCTTTTGATATTGTCATCAGAGGTTTTCTCTCCCCCTAAAACTTCACAAAGTGGCAATAGGTAAACTGGATTAAACGGATGACCTACCAGAATACGTTCTGGATGTTTCGCTTCTTTTTGAAAATCAGTAGGTAAAAGACCAGAAGTAGAAGATGCGATAATCACATCAGGACGTGCAGCCGCATCAAGATCTGCATGAATTTTAGTTTTTAACTCCAAGCGTTCTGGCGCTGATTCCTGAATAAAGTCGGCCATTGATGCCATTTCTTCAAGTGACGATGCAAAGGAAAGGTTATCTAGACTAGCACCTTCGAATAACCCAACTTTTTGCAACGCAGGCCACGCGTTCTCAACGCCGGCACGGAGTCGTTTTTCTGCGTCCGGCGCAGGATCCCAAGCAATAACTTTTAACCCATGTGCCAAAGCACGCGCGGCCCAACCAGCCCCGATTACGCCTACACCAATGATACCGAATGTCTTAATTTCTGACATATATTTTTCTCCAGCCCTTATTATTCCTAGACTTTTCTAGTCATTCCTCGGTCAACTCTGAAAAAAATATGTAACAAGTTCATTTTTCCTTTGACCGAAATCGACTTTTGAATGATAAATTGCGCATTGACGAAAAACGACGATTTTATTGTCGCAAAATGTTAAAAGGTAAACGAATGGAATTTGGTGAAAATCTAGGTAATGAGCCACAAAGACTTGGCTTTTTTCTTTTGCCAGAATTTTCGTTGATGGCATTTGCCTCAACGTCTGAACCGTTGAGAATCGCAAACTGGCTTAAAGGGGAAACCCTTTATGATTGGACTTTACTGTCTGAAGACGGTCAACCAGTCAAAGCAAGTAGTGGAATGGATGTGCCTGTTGATTGTTCAATAGATGATGTAGATTTTTTACCAATGACCCTTACATGTGCCAGTCATCATCCAGAAACTGCAGCAACAGATAAAGGTCTTGGTTGGTTACGTCGCCAAGGTAGCCGTGGTGCCCTTCTTGGTGCCATTGATACCGGAAGCCATATTCTAGCTGCGGCAGGTTTGTTGGATGGGTATAAAGCGACTATCCATTGGGTACATATCGATTCGTTCCCTGAACATTTTCCAAAGGTTCATGTATCACGTGATCTATATGTCGTTGATCGTCAACGTTTTACTGCAACTGGCGGTACCGCTGGTACCGATATGATGTTACAATTGATCAGTATGCAACATGGGCGGGACCTTGCCGTCGCCGTTGCAGAACAGATCAGTTATAATCGTATGCGCGAAGGACATGAACCCCAACGTATGGATACGGGGCATCGTTTGGCAACCAGTAACCGATATGTAATTCAAGCCGTTGAACAGATGGAAACTCATATTGAAGATCCATTACGTACGAGTGATATCGCGGATCTTTTAGGAATTTCCCTAAGGGAACTGGAACGTGCCTTTCAAAAGGCGCTTAAAAATACACCTGGTGCATATTATCGTCGCATGCGATTGGAAAAATCAAGAAAACTGCTCCAACAAACTGACCTATCCGTGCTGGATGTCGCGGTAAGTTGCGGGTTTACCTCTTCGGCCCATTTCTCGCGATGTTACCGCGAACATTACGGGCATCCGCCAAGTACAGATCGAAAATAAACTTTTAAAAGGGTTAATTTCCCCCAGTTTACATAGAAATGACACAGCAAGCCTTGCTCAATCCAAAAATGTGATGTTATAACAATTTTCATAACATAATGGATGATATATATGTCTGCAAAACCAATAAAACTGACCACGGATCGTAAGTCTGTTCTTGATATCCTAAAAAGTAGCGATAGCCCAAAAGGCGCGTATGATATTTTGGATGAACTTAAAAAAGTTAAAAGCAATGCTGTACCAATGACGGTATATAGAGCACTAGATTACCTCACCGAACATGGCTTAGTTCACAAAGTTGAAAACCTAAACGCTTATATACTTTGTAATCATCCAGAACATCATCATATTTGCCAAATTATTATTTGCGAAGCTTGCAATAAGGCGACTGAGAGCTGCGATAAAGAACTCGCATCTCTCGTACAAAAGAAAGCTGAAGATGCAGGCTTTAAAATTTCAAAAGCGATTCTTGAAATCACGGCTACTTGTGAGGAATGTCTCGCCAATGATAAAGGAAATGTGGCTTTATGACTGCCCCTCTTCCAGAAGTGTTAATTGAAGCTAAAGGCATATGTCTTGCAAAATCTGGTAAAGAAATTCTTAGGAATGCCGATATTACACTTCGTAGAAATGAAATTGTAACTCTTATTGGTCCAAATGGTGCTGGTAAATCTACTCTATTAGAAATTGCAATCGGCTTACAAAAAGCAGATTCAGGTACAGTGCGAACCAAAAAAGATTTATCAGTTGCCTATGTTCCACAAAAGCTCGCTGTTGATCCAATTATGCCATTAACAGTTAAGCGCTTGATGCAGTTAACAAAAAAAGTTTCTCAAAAAGATGCTGTCGAAGCTTTACAAAAAACCAAAGCAGATCACTTACTTGATGAAATGGTTTCCGATCTATCAGGGGGGGAAATGCAACGTGTTTTACTGGCCCGTGCAATCTCTCAAAAAGCAGATTTACTCGTTCTAGATGAACCAGCTCAAGGTGTTGATTATGCGGGGCAAGCTGACTTTTATGCATTGATTGAAAAAGTGCGAGATGAAGAGAAGTGCGGTATCTTGTTAATTTCGCATGACATTCATATTGTTATGTCAGCAACAGATCATGTGGTCTGTCTCAACGGTCATATTTGTTGCGCAGGTAAGCCGGAGGCAGTGAGCTCTGATCCGGCATATAAAGCCCTATTTGGTGCAAATATGCCAAATAATCTAGCAATCTATAATCACCATCATGACCATGAACATGATCTGGACGGCACAATTGTCGCCCCTGGTGAAAGCAAGGGCCATGAACATGGCCCAAACTGTAATCATTCCCATTAAAATGAGTATCAAAAATGGATGATTTTTTAATACGTGCCATCATTATTGGCCTCATTATCGCGTTGATAGCAGGTCCAATTGGTTGTTTCGTTGTATGGAGACGGATGGCTTATTTCGGTGATACGATGGCACATACTGCTTTAATGGGAGCATCATTTGGGTTGGTTTTAGGTGCTGATCCGATTATTGGCGTGCTATTCACGTGTTTTGGCTTCGCAATATTACTCTTCTTTGCTCAGAATCAGCGCCTTATTGCTAATGATACGTTATTAGGGATTCTCGCTCATGGTAGCCTGGCTGCAGGTATCGTACTGGTAAGCTTGATTGAAGATATCCGCCTAGATCTTATGGGATATCTATTTGGTGACATTCTGGCAGTGGATTCTGTTGATATTGTTACCACATCCTTGGCTGCTATAGCCCTATTTGCGATTCTTGTTTTGATCTGGCGTAATTTGATAGCAATCACGATAAGTGAAACGTTGGCACGTGCTGAAGGGTTAGCTGTTAATAGAGTTAGAATTACATATATGTTGCTTATTGCAGCCGTGATTGCGCTGTCAGTTCAAGTGATTGGCATGCTTTTGATTACAGCGTTATTAATCATTCCAGCCGCAGCATCACGACGATTATCCAAGTCACCAGAACAGATGGCTTTCTTTGCAAGCATGCTAGGATGTATCGCTGTTATCGCCGGATTATCAGCATCCTACCAATGGGATGTACCAAGTGGTCCTGCAATCGTTTTAAGTTGTGTCATACTATTTTTGACATCAATACCCTTTGGAAAAACTCCTAGAGTTAAATAAAAAAGCCGCCTAATTTAAGGCGGCTTTTCTTTTCGAAATTCTAGCTATTAACTTCCAATGGTCATCAGATATGCAATCACATCTTGGCGATCTTTTTCTTTCTTAAGTTTAAAGGTCATTCTTGTACCTTTAACCATTTTCTTTGGATTTTTGAGCCATTGATCCAAATTTTCTTCATCCCATGTAATACCAGCAGCGGCTAGTTTTTTAGAATGCTTATAATCAGATGTTCCTGATGGGCGTGTTAAGAAACCTGCCAAATTAGGTCCTGTTGCCTTTGGCTTCTTACCTGCTTCTACAACATGGCAAGTTTTACATTTCTTCTTGAAAATCTTCTCACCATTTGCCGCATCACCTGCCATAGCAGATGTCGATAAAGCCATTGCAGATGTAACTGCGATTACTGCGAGCGAGAGTGTCTTTTTCATTTACTTTCTCCGATCCTGATCAGGGATTTTATTTGTCGTATAACAATAGCTTTCATATAGGAAATATACGTAACAATGTCACCTATAGTTTTTAAAGAAATTGGATTAACTGAATCAAACTTTCGTACAAAATGCCCATATCTTTTAGAATATGAGGTTATGATAATTGATATAAGAAAGCCTTGATAAAAATCAATTTATCAAGGCTTTAAAATTTTTGGTCGGACTGAGAGGATTCGAACCTCCGACCCCTTCACCCCCAGTGAAGTGCGCTACCAGGCTGCGCTACAGTCCGCTTTGACAAAAAATATCTACAAGGCAAGAATTAGTAAATCAACATCAAAGAGCGTTTAGTTACTAAGTTAAACCAATCAGCGCATTCTTAATCGCTAACAATTCTTCACGAATTGAAAGAAGTTCCATTTTATCTACTTGATTTAATTCGGAACTATCTGCACCAGGATGTCCGCCACGTTCAACAATAGCATCCAGTATGCTAGGTTGATCATTAATATTGTCCTCGTCGGATTCAATAACTGCATCAGCGAGAAGAAATCTAATCCCCTTCTCTCTCAACAGTTTTTGTACACCTCTTATCGTGTATCCCTCATTATATAAAAGATCACGAATACGGGTAAGCAATGCCACATCTTCTGGTCGATAGTATCGACGCCCACCCCCACGTTTCATAGGTTTTACTTGAGTAAATTTGGATTCCCAAAATCGCAGAACATGCTGCGGCACATCTAAATGTGTCGAAACTTCACTAATTGTCCTAAAAGCACGTGAAGATTTATTAGCACGTCGATTTGCACGACGACTACTTCCGTTGACTGCGTCACTCATAAAAAGTCTCTAGCTAAATTTTATTCTGGATATAGAGAATCATTAATTGCGTTTTTCAACACATGGCTTGGTCGGAAAGACAAAACTTTACGTGGAGAAATAGGAACCTCTTCACCAGTTTTCGGATTACGGCCGATACGCTCGCCTTTGCTTCGAATAGAGAAGCTACCAAATGAAGAAATCTTAACAGATTCCCCTTCTACAAGAGCATTGGACATTTCATTCAAAACCGCTTCAACTAGATCAGCAGATTCATTACGAGATAAACCAACTTCTTCATATACAGCTTCAGCGAGCTCTGCGCGGGTAACAGTTCTATCGGACATTTTAAATCCCTTCCCGTGTCAAATCGGATGGACCGATGTTCTACTTTCTAAAGTCTTTATAAATCACAATAGCTTATTGCGTCAATCGCACTAAACTTCTTAACAACATGATTCCACAAAACTTCTGAAAATGTAAGGGTAATATTAGAAAAATCATGAGAAAACAGATTTAAAAATGATTTTAGCTAGGTCGTTATTGGCTTGTTACCAACGCAAAACAATTGCACCCCAGGTAAAACCGCCCCCCATCGCGGTCAATGCAATCACGTCACCTTCTTTAAAATGACCATGTTTCACACCATGTGTCATGGCCAAAGGCACAGTTGCAGCAGACGTATTTGCATGTTCTTGAACAGTGATCATGACTTTATCACGTGATACGCCAAGTTTTTTACCTACCTGTTCAATAATACGGATATTTGCTTGATGCGGCACCAACCAGTCCAAATCATCTTTCGTTAATCCGGCTTTTTCAAGCGCCTCTTCAACGGATTCACTCATACGTGCAACAGCTTGACGAAAAACGTCTTGCCCTGCCATCCTTACACAACCCGCATTGCCAGAAGTTGCAACACCGCCGTCCACATAAAGCTTATCATAGTTAGCCCCGTCGGTCCCAAGGATAGTTGTTAATAAACCACGTTCACTATTTACGCCTTCTGAATCAACAGCTTCTAGTACAATTGCACCAGAACCATCTCCAAACAATACGCAAGTGGAACGATCCTCCCAATCAAGAATACGGCTGTATATCTCCGCACCAATAACTAGTGCGCGTTTCGCTTGTCCCAAGCGTAACATGTTATCCGCTTGCGTCATTGCAAAGATAAAACCACTACAAACAGCTTGTACATCAAATGCAGGACCTTTAGTCACCCCAAGGCGTGCTTGTACTTTTGCTGCTGTAGCTGGGAACGTGTTATCAGGTGTAGTTGTCGCCAAAATGACAAGATCAATATCAGCTGCGGACATATCAGCTGCTGCCAAAGCGCGTTCAGCCGCGGCTACGGCTAGATCATTTGTAAATTCATCATCAGCAGCAATATGACGACGCTCAATACCTGTGCGTTTACGAATCCATTCATCAGAGGTATCAACGATTTCGGAAAGATCGTCGTTGGTCATGATTTTTTCAGGCAAATATGAACCAACGCCTCTAACAACAGAACGATACATTACAGCTACCCGCTTCCCGATTTAATAGACCTTATAAGATAAGCGTCAAGCTTTCTCGTCTTGACGCATGGTCTCAAAATCTTCTTTTATTTTTTCCATAAATCCGTTGGCAGCCATATCAGCAGCCACACCAATAGCATTGGCGAATCCTAATTCGTCAGTACCACCGTGACTCTTTACCACGATTCCATTCAAGCCTAGCAAGACTGCACCATTATATAATCGAGGATCAACGCGCTTACTTAATCGCTTCATCGCGCCAGAAGCTAACAAATACCCCAGTTTTGCCATTAAACTGCTTTTAAAGGCATCACGGAAGAAAGAAACGAGCATAGTCCCCATCCCTTCCATCGTTTTCAAGGCAATATTACCTGTATAACCATCTGTAACAATAACGTCGACGGTACCGCGGGTAATATCATCCCCTTCAACAAATCCATGAAATTTAACTGGTAAATTGGTCTCAGTTAACATTTGTGCCGCAAGTTTAACTTCGTCGCGGCCTTTTAACTCTTCCACACCGACGTTTAATAGTCCGATGGAAGGTTTATCTCGCCCCATTACTGTACGTGCGAAAACTTCGCCCATCACTGCAAATTGAACAAGATTATCTGCATCACATTCCACATTTGCCCCTAAATCTAACATGCAACTCGTGCCGTTCAGATTTGGCAATTCAGTACAAATCGCAGGACGATCAATACCAGGTAATGTGCGCAGACCAAACATCGCCATTGCCATCAATGCGCCAGTATTGCCGGCGGAAACAGCCGCATCGGCATCGCCAGATTTTACTGCATCGATTGCAAGTCGCATACTAGACTTACGTCCATTGCGCAAAGCATTGGACGGTTTGTCAGTACTTTTAACCATCTGATCCGTATGGCGGATATCCACATAACCAGCTAAACTTGGTTGTGCATCGACTAATGGTTTAAGTCTTTTTTCATCGCCAAAAAGCAGAAAACTGGCCTGGGGTAACTTTTCCCGGGCCAGTGCCGCTCCCTTGACTACAATCTCCGGCGCATGATCGCCGCCCATTGCATCAAGTGACAGAACCAGTGGTTTTAATTCAGTCATACTCTATCCTGAGACTGAAACTTCAAGCTTATGCAGAAGCTTCAGCAACCTCACGACCGTCATACTGACCACAAGAACCACAAACGTGATGAGGACGCTTCAATTCACCACAGTTGGAACATTCTTGATGTGCGTTTGAGCTCAAAGCATCATGTGCACGACGCATATTACGGCGAGATGGGCTCACCTTTCTCTTCGGAACAGCCATTGTTCAATACTCAACTTCTTATCCGGGTAAAACCTTACATACATATAGCTACTCATTTAACTATATGCGAAACGGCGCTGTTCATAACTAATTCGACAGCATTCCGCAAGTCCAATGAGACAAAAATACTTATTTTTTTTGATCTTTCAACTTAGAAAGTGCTGCAAACGGACTTATTTTATCGCCATTCACTTCAAATTTACGACCAGAAGCCTCTGCATCTTTCTGTACTTCGTAGATATCAGCACTATCTGCACGAGGATATAGATCAAGGCATAAAGACAAATGTTGTGTCGCTACTTCAGCAACATCAATTATACCAGCTTCCAATGGCTCATAGTCATTTTCTTCAGATAAAACAAACTCTCTTTCAACCACATCCGAATCTGTTTCCGGTGCAAAATCAAGATCAAACTCTTCCTCGATCACCGCAGGGACAGGCTTTAGGCTAACAACACATGGCTGCGCAAGTTTAGCAATAATTTTACCTTCAACGCGAATAATAGAACTACGTCCTAAAGGTTTTACCTTCATCTCAGCGCGAAATTCATCAAATTCAAGTAGATCAAGTCGTTTGGCTAATGCGGCGCGTTCTTCGGGAGAAGCTGTTAATTTAAACATTCGCCCCAAGGATGGGACTTTGTCCACCTCTACTTCATGACTAAATTCTGGTGCTGAATTTGGAATTTCTGAATTATCATTTGGTGCCATTTTACTATTCCTTAATCTGCTCAAATTTCAGATGACCATCAGCAATTTCATTGGCTGGGGTTAGCTTCAAATATTCTCGCTGCACAAAAACATAATCAACAATCTTCTGCGCATTCAAAGAAACAGGTTCATCACTTCTATAAACATTGCGCATAATGGATTCGCCCAGCTTCGTCTTACGATCACTTTCTGCCTTTTCCATAAGGGCATGATCATACATCTCCATACGCCCATAGAGCGCTAACCCCATATCTTGCACCTTCTTGCCAACCTTCATATCACCAACCCCCATTTCACGAAGGCTGCGATCCATATCAGCAATGACCAGATTTGCTAGCTTTTGACTTATCTCAGACAAGCTGTCATCTTGGCGCATACGATCCATAGCTAAGAAATAATGCAATGCAATCATATCAAAGCGTCCATCTAAATTATCTGTGACCTCAAGATCTCGATAAAAAGAAACAGAACGCGCTTGTGCTACAATGTTTGAATAAAGATCACCAACTGGACCTTTATCAGCTGCACCTTTAAACAAATCTAAAACCCAAGAAAGTGGCATTTTTTACCCTTCATAAAACAGAGACTTGAAAGCTAAAAGACAAATCAGCTAGCATCTGATCTGGAAACTTGCTATTCCCTAACAAAAGAGTTAGGCAGTAGTTATTAAAATTCAATTCATTTTCTTTATAGATTTAATCTATTCGGCGGGCTAGTAGCAGCTTGCAGAGTGAGAAGCAAAGAAAAAAGCAAGATAAAAGGTCTTATTCATGTTTTCCAAACCATCGGATAACACATATAAATTTGCCAAAGTTGTAAAAACATCTGTGCTGACTGTCGCGCTAGTTGCAATATTATCTGCTTGTTCCCCGCGTGTTTCCACACATGGAAATTATCCACGTCCGGAACAAATGGAACTATTTCACATTGGGCAGGCAAATAAAGAAACTTTCCTAAAAGTACTAGGACCACCAACTACCATTGGGACATTTGATTCCGAGGTTTGGTATTACATGTTTCAAGAGTTTGAAAGATTTGGTTTTTTTGAAGCTGAACTAACAAAAATGAATGTTATTGCATTTCGATTTGATGAGGCTGGTATCTATCAAGAGCATAAGGCATATGATTTAGAGGACATCAAAAGAATCTCAATGGATGATAACATCACGCCAACCGCAGGACATGAAATTAGTATTCTACAGCAAATGTTTGGCAACTTCGGAAGATTAAATTAGGTCAAAAAAGGCTCCTTAAAAGGAGCCTTTTTTTTACGATTAAGCCTCTTCCACAGCGTGAACTCTGGCATATTTCTTATGGGCTTTAACTGACAAAGCCACCGCTATTGTCGCAATCCCTAAAGGAACAATCACGGCGATATTAACCGCATCCCATCCAATCGCTTGCTGTAAGTACCCTGCAGTTAAACTGGTTGAAGCTACTGTTCCAAATACTAGAAAATCATTAAAACCTTGAACTTTATTACGTTCAGAATTGGTATATGATTCTGTAAGTAATGCGGTGCCACCAACAAACATAAAGTTCCAACCGATCCCTAGCAGAATTAAGCTACTTACAAAATTTAACATTTCAATGCCAGAAAGATTAATGGCAATTGTCGCAAACATACAAGCAATACCAATAAAGATAATACGAATAACGCCATATCTTTTAATTAAGCCCCCAGTAAAAAAACTTGGCGCATACATCGCAACCGCATGCCATTGAATTGCAAAAGCTGAGTCATCGAATTCAAAACCACATGCAACCATCGCCAATGGTGTCGCAGTCATAATTAAAGACATAGCACCATAGCCAATCATTGCAGCAACAACAGCGGATACGAACAGTGGTTGTTTTATAATTTCTAGAAGCGGTCGACCAGTATCTTTTTTTTCTTCGTCACTTAACCCAGGAATATCAATAAATTGAAGAATAGCGATTGTGATTAAACAAAGAACAATAATCGCGGCATAGCAACCTGCATATGTATATGGCGCTAGAGCATTCTCTGTTAATTTAGCAATCTCAGCGCCAAAAATCGCCGCAATCACCCCGCCTGTCATGACGTAAGATATTGCTTTGCTTCTATAAGCATCTGTCGCAACTTCTGATGCCGCAAATCGGAAATAAAACCAAACCGCGTTATTTATACCAAGTAAAAAACCACCGGCACAGAACAGCTCAAAGCTTCCTTCCATAATTGCATAGGCAGATAAAGCCGCACCAAAAATGCCGATTATTTGACCAATCGTAAATCCAGCTTTGCGTCCGATATGACGCATAATCATATTGGCCGGAATCGTAGAAAGCATCGTGCCTAAAAATTGCAACGTGAGAGCCAGTGTCGGAAATTTTCCATCTGGCATCAAGATCGTTCCAGCAAGACTGGTAACAATGATAACCATCACAGACCCCATCTGTGACAGGGAAAGCCCACTCGCGAGTAACCAAACGGTGCGCTTCATTGACGCATCGCTCATGGCTAGACCAGCTTGTCCAGACATCTAACTTCCTTTTCTTTCGAAAATACCTTCCACGAAGACATCTTTAACCACTTTAGTGCCTAATGTTTCCATGGCAATTTTCTTTAAACGATTTGCAATAGCCCGCACATTAACAGGCTTCTCAATAGGCATACCAGCAAAATATGCATGCGTAGAACGTAAAAACTGATCTTGCAGTTTTGGGATATATGACTGAGCCAAAGGGACATATTGTTCTTCGGTTAATTCAACTGCAACATTAATCAAAACAAACTTAACAACCTGCCCATTTCGAATCACAGGAATAGTTAAACCTTCCATCCCATCCAGAAATACAGGAGGCGGTGGTGGGGGTAATTCTTCTGGTGCAGGTGGTGTGTCTGCATTATCTCCCATAAAAAGAAAGAAATATGCAGCGCCGCCGCCTCCCCCAAGCAAAAGCAATATAATGAGTATGATTAATATCTTTTTCATAACGAGTTGCTACATGCCCACGAGAAATCAGTTTCGTCAAGTGTGGGAATACCCAAACTTTTGGAAAGTAAGTTTTTTTTCGTCTTCATCGACCACGGCGACCGACTCTTTTCCCTGATGATTTACTACCCCGATTCTTGAAATTGTCAGGTTAAGTTCTCGCGCGCGTGCTGATAAAATCTCCCGAAATGATGATGGTGCCGTAAATAAAATCTCATAATCGTCACCGCCTGTAAGGATGACTGCCAAATATCTTTGGTCATGTATCACATATTTTGAGGCTTCATCGGACAGAGGTATATCTGCCGTATATAACTTTGCTGATAAATTTGAAGCTCTCATTAGCTTGGCTGTATCCGCCAACAATCCATCAGATATATCCATTGATGACGTCGCAAATTCACGAAGAAGCTTTACATACTCCATACGCGGTTGCGGATGATAATACCGATCTTCAAGATAGTTTGAGGTTAATTGCTTTTGCGCAGCAAGAAGCCCTAAAGCTCCATCTCCTATAGAACCCGTTACGTAAATATCGTCATCTACCGCAGCTGTATCTCGTCGTATCATACCTGCTTCAGGAACAATACCG
>NZ_CBDCOT010000007.1:2500-527083 GCF_965219885.1 Curvivirga sp. | reverse complement strand
CTATGACTTACTTGGAATTTTCTTGAAACTGTTCTTTGCGTGAATAGCGAATTCAGTCATACTACCGCCACAATTAGAAAATAGATGGATGGGTTATGATCTTTTCAACTGGGGCATTTACAAAAACCATATCAAGCTCAAGGCATTTAAAACGTCTAAGCTTCAGCGCTGTAATTGCTGCGAGCCTAACCCTACCTAGCATCACAAACGCTGCATCTCTTTCAAAAGTCGATCTCAACCTCTATGAAAAAGCCTTTCAAGCAGCCGACAATAATAAATGGGATTATGCCTTTAATCGAGCGCGCAAAGCAGAGAATGAATTACCTGAACAAGTTCTAAAATGGACTTACTATCAATACAAAAACAATAAAGCGAGTTTCAATGAAATATCCGATTTCATTTTAACGCATCATGATTGGCCAGGTATTCGAACATTACATCGGTCTGCTGAAAACGCGATTAAAGCGTCTACTCCTAAAAGCGATCTTCTTGAATGGTTTCGATCCCATGATCCCTATACCGTGAAAGGGGTGATCCACTACGCACGTGCCTTAATAGAGGATGGACGTAAAGAAAAAGCGAAAAACTTAATCCGCGAGGCTTGGCGTGAACGTGATATGCTACCTGTGGACGAAAAAGCAATTCTGCGCCCATATAAAAAGTGGCTTACGAAAGAAGATCATCTAGCGCGACTAGAGTTCCTTCTATGGAAAGGTTTCACTGGTAGCGCGACTCGTCAATCTCGCCGTGTCTCAAATGATTATGCTAAACTGGCACAAGCCCGCATCAAGTTGCGTCGGCGTTCGGGAGGCGTTGATTATGCCATTCGCCAAGTTCCTAGACACCTAAAGGATCATCCCGGCTTGGCTTATGAAAGATTACGGTGGCGCCTTCGCAAAGGTCGATATGAGGATTCACTTGAACTTTTAAGAAACCCGGAACAGGAAAAAGATCAAGCAGGATATTGGTGGAAACAACGTCGAAAAGTTGCACGTTGGGCTGTCCGTGAAAAGAAATTCGATCTCGCTTATAAAATTGCTGCAGATCATAGCAATACAAGTGGCTATGCTTATGCAGACGCAGAATGGTTCGCAGGCTGGATCGCCTTACAATATCTTCATAAACCCGAAGATGCGTTATTACATTTTCAAAATATGGAACGGAAAGTCAGCTTTCCCGTCTCCTTATCTCGCGCTACATATTGGATTGGACGCGCATATGAGGCATTAGACAATCAAGACAAAGCATTGGAAAGCTTTAAAAATGCGGCGACATTCTCTCACCGTTTCTACGGGCAACTTGCAATAGGGAAATTGCCAAAGGATTCTCAAATTCCAAAAACTGCGCCGAAATATGTTCCGCAAGAATTCGCAATCCAACCTGACGTGGCTCATAACGAACTAGCTGAAGCCATTGTGATAATGGATCAACTTGACGAAGATAAAATTGTAAAACGCTTCACCCAAGCCTTGATGTGGCAGGCCGATGAAGAAAATGAATTTCAATTTATTGCTGCATTAAGTAAATCTATCGGACGAAATGATTTAGCAGTCTATACCGCACGCCAAGCGGACAAAAAGCACGTTACCTTATATGAAGATGGATACCCAATCTTCCCAATCGAAGGTGAAAACTTCCTACATAGTCCAATCGTACATTCAATTATCAGACAGGAAAGTGCATTTTACCCCAAAGCAAAGAGTTCAGCAGGCGCACTTGGTATGATGCAGCTCATGCCAGCGACAGCTAAAAGGCAAGCCAAACGTGTTCGTCTAAAATATAATAAAAAGCGCTTAACCACAGACCCTCTCTACAATATTACGATAGGACAATCTTATCTTTCTGGACTGATACAACGTTTTGATGGTTCTCTCCCTATGGCTTTCGCAGGATATAATGCAGGCCCAAGCCGTGTGAAACGCTGGGTCAATCAAAATGGAGATCCGCGCGTAAGAATTGAAGAAATGATTGATTGGATAGAGATGATACCATTTGAAGAAACACGAAACTATGTACAACGTGTTTCGGAGAATCTGTTAGTCTATAAACAGAAATTTGGGGAACCTTCCCGTGAGCTAACCTTGGATATGCTTAATCACGTGGTAGACCCAACTTTAAGTAACTAAGATTAATTGGGGCGGAAGGAAATATATAGGAAATGAACGAACCAATCCTAAAAGGCATCAAAGCATGTATTTTTGATGCTTACGGCACCCTATTTAATGTTCATGCAGCTGCAGCAAAATGCAAAGATGATTTGGGAGATAAAGCAGATGCGCTCTCCCATATCTGGCGTCAGAAACAACTTGAATATACTTGGTTACGAAGTCTTATGCGCGATTATCGCGACTTCTGGGATATTACTCAGGATGGGTTAGCTTATGCGATGGCTGCGGTTAATCTAGACTCACCGGAATTAAAGAAAAAATTACTTAGCCTTTATTGGGAATTAGAAGCCTATCCAGAAGTTCCAGAAATGCTATCGGCTTTAAGAGATAAGAAGTTAAAGCGTGTTATTTTGTCTAACGGCTCTCCCAAGATGTTAGAAGCTGCAGCACAGTCAGCACGTATTACACCTCTATTAAATGAAATTCATTCCGTAGATGATATTGGTGTATTTAAGCCTGATCCACGCGTCTATCAGATGTCTGTTGATCATTTATATATTCAACCTCATGAAATTTGTTTTGTATCATCCAATGCATGGGATGTAGCGGGTGCTGCTCATTTTGGCTTCAATGTGGTTTGGGTGAATCGTTTCAATCAACCACCTGAAGGCCTTTCGGGTCGCCCAAAAGCAATTTTAAAAAATCTTGAAAAACTTCCAACTTTAATTGGTTAATTTTACAATGTCAGATACAGCAAATTTTGCGGATATAGTAACAGCAGCTAGCCGCATCAAAGGATATGCAACACGTACATCTTTGATTGAGTCACCTTTCATAAATGAAAAACTAGGTGGTCGGGCTTTATTTAAACCAGAATGCTTACAAAAAACGGGTTCCTTCAAGTTTCGTGGTGCCATAAATACCATCAATGCACTATCTGATCAGCAAAAGAAAAAAGGGGTTGTTGCCTTCTCATCAGGTAATCATGCCCAAGGTGTCGCACATGCCGCACAGCTTGCTGGCATTCCTGCAGTTATCATTATGCCTGCGGATGCCCCCAAGATTAAAATTGAAAATACACGCGCTTATGGTGCAGAGGTTATTCTTTATGATCGGTATAATGAGGATCGCGAAGCAATCGGTCTTAAGGTTCAGGAAGAGCGAGGCAGCTATTTAATCAAACCTTATGATGCAGAATTAACCCTTACCGGACAAGGTACCGCTGGTCTCGAAATTGCCGAAGATTGCAAAGCAATGGGCATCGATCCGGATCAACTTCTATCGCCATGTGGCGGTGGAGGCCTCATGGCTGGTTTATGCCTTGCAATGGCAGAAACGTTTCCAGAAACCAAACTCTATGGTGTTGAGCCTGCTGATTTCGATGATACGAAACGATCACTTGAAACGGGTTGTTATGAAGAAAATGACCCGTCAGCACGCTCTATTTGTGACGCCCTCCTTTCTCCATCTCCTGGCAAGATTACCTTCCCAATCAATCAGAACCGATTAAGTGGTGGATTATCTGTCACAGATGAGGAGGTGAAACATGCTATGCGTATCGCCTTTAGAGATTTGAA
This sequence comes from Curvivirga sp., assembly GCF_965219885.1. Taxonomy (NCBI): domain Bacteria; kingdom Pseudomonadati; phylum Pseudomonadota; class Alphaproteobacteria; order Rhodospirillales; family Aestuariispiraceae; genus Curvivirga; species Curvivirga sp. Next base: position 523,398 of record NZ_CBDCOT010000007.1, on the reverse strand, counting down.
ACTCGTTGTAGAACCAGGTGGCGTCGTTGCATTAGCGGCACTGTTAGCTGGTAAAATCGACACAAAAGATAAAACCACAATAATCGTTCTATCCGGTGGAAATGTAGATGATGAAATGTATCGATCTATACTAGCTGAATAAAAAAGAGCCACTTCCGGCTCTTTCATTTGGTTAGTCTAATTCTAGGGTAGAATTAGAGATTGCAGCCTCTATAACAGCTTTTCCATTCACCGAATAAGTGATCGGGTTTCCACGCTTACACAGACCTTGTAGATGGGCCCCTGCTTCAATAGACAAACTATCGTGATTGATATCACCTGTCACATCTGCAGTAGATGTCAAACGAACAACGCGCCCTGTAATTTCGCCCTTCACATGACCTGAAACAATGATTTCATCACCAAATAAAGACCCGTTGACAGTTGCTTTTTCACCAATGGTCAAGCGATAAGAATGGATGTCGCCGGTTACATCGCCATCTACATGCATATCCCCCTTAGAGGCCACATTCCCTGTCAAAACCATACCTTCTGACAAAACTGTAAGTACCTTGGAGGGGGTGAAAGAGGACTTTTCATAAGTCACATTTGCTGAAGGTTGCTTATCCTTTGTAGACATGGCGTCCAGCCTCAATAAATTTCATAGGATCGAGATGTTCACCGTCCAAACGAATTTCATAATGTACATGCGGACCAGTCGAACGCCCTGTACTACCTAATTTTCCAATTGGATCGCGATGAGAAATCTCGTCGCCTTTCTTAACCAAGATCTTCTTAAGATGACCATAAATAGTAGTTATGCCGCAACCATGGTCAATTTCAACCATCTTTCCATAGCTAGAACTATTATACGCTTTAACAACTTTTCCGCCTGCAGTTGCATGGATGGTTGTTCCAGGCCAACCTCCCATATCAATTCCCTTATGCATCGCATTTTTACCAGTAAACGGGTCTTTGCGCATTCCGTATTTACTGGTTACATGATAGTAGTCCACTGGCGAAACCAACGGCACACATGAAATTAGTTTATCTAACGCTTGCAGCTTCTGAACTTTTTGTTCCAAAGTAGCAACAGTTGTGTTCAATTCAGATGAAGAACCACCTGTGAATTCCTGAATAATTTCTGGACCACCAGTCCCTGTATGTAAGCCCGCCATCGCAAGAGCTTTATTCAAATCCAAGCCAGTGCCTGACAGTGTTTCTTGCTTATGGGCAATAGATTTTTCTGTGCGATCTAAAAGACCTGAAACAATTGTAATTTGATCATCATGAATGGATTCAAGTTCCGACAATAACGTCATTGCCTGTTGAGGGCGGTTTTCACGCATTGCATCCACTTCGCGTGTATAGCCTGTCACACGACTTAATCCCGTTACAACGCCATCCAGAGTTTGTTCAACTTTGTCTGACATATCTCTGAAATCAACAAGGCCATCCATCAGATCAGAGGATGTTTCTTCTAAAACGGTTAAACGTTCATCCAAGGGTACATTACTAAGATCAGTACGGGGTGTCAGCGCATCTGCCAATTTATTACGCAAACCACTTTCAACCATCAAACTATCAAAGCGTTCGTTCAGAATTGCGATACGTTCTTCCGCCTGGTTGTTTAGCCCTAACAATCTGGCTTCTTCTTCACGAAGCAACTCCAGATCGTCTGATAGTTTTTCATTTGTAGTATCTAGTTGATCTCTTCGCTCTTCAAGGGATGCAACTTCCACCTCAAATTTCTTAATACGGATATTTGCATCGACACCCTCTTCTCGGGATTCAGACAATGCCGCCGTCAAATTCTTGATTTGATGCCCCATTACCTTCTTATTATTTTCCAGCGCCTCATATTCGTTTTGTGATTTGACTAAAGCCTGGTTTGCAGCACTTACTTTACCAGATAACTTGCGATTTAACGCGCGTTGATTTTCAAGCTGCTCCTTTAGTGCAATAATCTCATCTTGATATCCAGAACGAGATTTCACAATTCGATCCAGATCGTCTCCTTTCACCTCAAAATCAAGCGAAGCACGAGCAAGGCTTTCATTCACCTTGTCTCCTAACACACGAAACGCAATAATTTCTTCAGATAATGTCATCTCAGATGATGTCTCATCCGTTTCAGATATTGCCTTCTTCTCTGCTAAGGCAAGACCATTTCCCTTTTCCATATCCTGAAGCAGATTGGTGATGCGTTCCAACTCAACTTTATAAGCCTGAAAGTCAGCTTTCAAACGGTTTTGAGATAATTTTGCTTCGATAATTGCTTGATTCCGGTCATCTATTATTGAGTTTTGCCATAAGCTGGTAATCGTAGATGACGTTCCCCACAATGCTGCAGCAGACACACCAAGACATAAAGCCATCTGTAACTTTGGTGACAGATTGATGAAAGTTACGCGACCTTGACTACGGATCAAGATATCCCGCGGCTTAAACACACGCTTAAACCAGTTATCTTTCTTGCCACTTTCAGTACCTTCAGAAACCCCATGTCCTGAATCAAAACCACCGTGCATTAAAATAGCTTTCTATATTTAGACGGACCCAACTTCCAACCCTCCCCTATTAAGCCATTTTATGAGGGGAAGAGTCAACGCAAGGACAATAAAATATCCTCAAAACAGATTTTATTTATCCGACAGGTATCAGAAAATGAATGTGATTTTTTTTCTTATTAAATTGTATTCACACGCTCTTTTGGCAAATGAATAGAAACCACTGTTCCTTTGGAAACTTCACTTTCCAATGTCAACTTACCATCATGAGCCTTCACCAGCATATCAGATAAGGGCAAACCAAGTCCGGTTCCTTCTTCCGACTGGGTCCAAGGGCTGTCTAAACGACCAAATGGTTTCATAACCGTTTCAACATCAGTCATAGACATACCTTCACCATTATCTGCAACACGAATCAGCATACCACCATCTTGCGCTAATCCGGCAGACACAGTCACCATTCCTGCAGCTGGTGTAAACTTCACCGCATTATTCATCAAGTTTAGAATCACTTGTTTCACTGCACGCATATCAGCACGCAGTTTTGGTAATTCCTCAGGTACATCCACATTTAGCAATAAATCTTTTTCTGCGGCACGTTGTTCCAATAATTTATGGCAATCTTTAACAACTTCACTCACATCAAATTCTTCGTCATTCACAATAAATGCGCCAGCTTCCACCTTTGACACATCAAGGACGTCATTAATCAAATCCAACAAATGTGAACCAGAGTTATAAATATCATTTGCATATTCTTTATAACGGTCTTGGCCAACAGGCCCTAACATCTCACTGCGAACAATATCAGAGAAACCAATAATTGCGTTTAATGGTGTTCTTAATTCATGAGACATATTTGCGAGAAATCTTGATTTGGCTTGGTTAGCCGCGTCAGCTTCTTCCTTCGCCAATTGTAATTCAAGTTCACGTTCCTTCAACTCAGAGATATCTGTACGTACTGCAACGGTACCGCCAGATGATGTTCCATGCTCCGTACATAAAATCCATCGTCCATCACTTACCCGAATAATTGTTGAATCATCAAAATGGTGATGCGCCTGAATTTGATCTTCCACAAAATCATCAATACGTCCCTCAGCAGTTGGGAAGTCCCCACGTTCTGCAGCCGTGCGAATGATATCTTCAAAAGTCACATCTTCTCGAATTGCATCTTGCGCTTTTGGCGTAATATCACTGAATTTTCTATTAAATAGAACCAGTTTGTCGTCTTTATCGAACAAGGCAAACCCATCAGACATTGAATTCACTGCATCACGCAATAACGCTTCAGAATCACGCGCACGCTCTTCACTGGCTCGCATGGCACGTTCTGCCAATTCTTGTTGAATGATCATTTCGTTATAAGATGTTACAACTTCCCCCAGCTCATCCTTCGAATCCCATTCAACAGACGAACGGATATCATTATCTTTAACTAGCTTAATAGATTTCATTAATTCTCGAAGCGGATAACCAATGGTTCTCTCAGTGGCAACAACTGTTGCAGCTACAATTACGGCCATCAGAATAATCAAAACCAAGACATTACGTTGCAAACGCGTGATCACTTCATATTGAACACGATCATCATGCATACCAACAGATACCGAACCAATAATCTCTTCGTGATCGTTTGAGCTATAGATGATAGGCAGTGTTTCTTCAAAGGAAGCTTTCGCGCCCTCTTTACCTGCAACACGTAGTGCTGAAATTTCTTCACCGGTCACATCGCGAACCGTTACATATAGAAAATCTGGGTCTTGTTCCAACGCCAATAAAATCGGGCGAATAGCACGAATATCATAATTCCATAACGGGCTTGAAAGCGCCAAAGCCTGTACTTGTGTATTTTGTAATAGGCGTTGTTTCAAATCTTCGTGCGCAACACTAATGCTCGCATATTCAAGTACCGCAAATAGTGCAATCATACTAATAGCGATCAATGGAAGAACCACGGCCAAAAGTTTCGCACGGATCGAGTTTAGTGAAATAAACATGAAGTCCCCAGTATTCTTCTTGTTAATATCCTGTAAGTATAGAGTATTTCTACTAAAGATAATAGCAAATTACTAATAACTTATTAAAGACAAAATAAAAGCCCTTTTGCAATACAGATCATTCATAACCTCAGTTATGCCAATGGAATATCACTTTAGAAAACACGTCTTTTGATGTCGTAACTTTGCAAGAAAAAGTCGTTGCAGATTAAATTCAATTTTGCATACAGTTTGTGAAGAAAAAACAACAACGCAAAATGCGGTACTTTTAGTGGAGTGAAGTGAATGACAGCTGAAGTCGTCAAATCTCGTCGCGGTGGTCGGAAAGCACGTGTTGCAGTACGTGAAGCACCTTTGGCCGAAGATATTCGTCCAATCAAGCCAGGTTTGGAAGGTGGGAATTACAAACCACTTTCACAATCTGATATGGACAAAATTAATGAAGCAGCCCTGAAAGCGCTTGAAACAATCGGGATGTCAAATGCAATCTCGTCATGCCGTGAGTTATTCCTAAATGCTGGCGCAACGGAAACAGCAGATGGTCGCATCCTTATTCCACGTTCAATGGTGGAAGATACATTAAGTAAATGTGCGCGTCGTTTCCCGCTTCATGCACAGGATCCAAAATTTGATCTAGAGCCATGGGGCAGCAAAGTACATTTTGGTACCGCAGGCGCGGCCGTACATATGGTTGATCATGATACACGTGATTATCGTGAATCTACCTTAAAAGACCTCTACAACATGGCGCGTATCGTGGATAAAATGGAAAATATTCATTTCTTCCAACGAACCGTGGTTCCCCGCGACCTGCCTGATGCCATGGAAATGGATGTGAATACGACCTACGCATCCGTTATGGGAACTAAAAAACATGTAGGTGCAAGCTGGGTTTTACCGGAACATCTGGAAGCCTCTCTAAAGATGCTTTACGAAATTGCAGGTGGCGAAGATAAATGGCGTGAACGTCCCTTTGTTAGTATGTCTTGCTGTTTTGTAGTGCCGCCAATGAAATTTGCGGAAGATGCTTGTGCGACGATGGAAGTTGGTGTTCGTGCAGGCATGCCGATCTTGTTATTATCAGCAGGACAAGCTGGTGCAACAAGCCCTGCTGCCTTGGCTGGCTCCTTAGTTCAGGCAGTTGCAGAAGTTTTGGCAGGTTTGGTTTATGTGAACCTTATCAAACCGGGTGCACCAGCAATCTTTGGCACATGGCCATTTGTATCTGATCTTCGTACAGGTGCTATGAGCGGTGGTTCAGGTGAACAAGCACTTCTAACTGCAGGTTGCGCACAAATGGCGCAATATTATGATCTTACAGGTGGTGCACCGGGTGGTATTACAGATTCCAAGCTTGTTGATGCACAAGCGGGATATGAAAAAGGATACAACCATACACTTGCTGCGAATTCTGGCCTGAACATGGTTTATGAATCCGCAGGTATGCATGCCAGCTTATTGGGCGCAAGCCTAGAAGGTCTTGTTGTAGACAATGATTCTATTGGCGCTGCGCTTCGCACAGTTCGTGGTATTAAGGTTGATGAAGATAGCTTATCTTTAGAAGCCATTCGTGATGTTTGCATCGGTGGACCCGGGCATTATCTAGGTCATGATCAAACAATTCAGCGTATGCAATCAGATTACGCATATCCGGAAATCGGCGATCGTTCCAGTCCGAAAGAATGGGCAGAATTCGGTTCAACATCTATTGAAGAGCGTGCCCATAAGAAAGTTGATGAAATTCTATCTTCTCATTTCCCTGATCACGTCAGTGATGAGATTGATCAAAAAATCCGTTCTGAGTTACCGATCAAGCTGGATCGAGAATATATGAAGCCGAAAGCATAAGGCGATAAGTGGAGACTAAAAAAATGAAAACACATGCAAGAGTAGTCGTGATTGGTGGCGGTGTTGTCGGGTGTAGTACCCTCTATCATCTTACAAAAATGGGCTGGAATGACGTGGTTATGGTGGAAAAAGATGAATTAACATCCGGTTCCACATGGCACGCGGCGGGTAACGTGCCTACCTATTCCGGCAATCTGAACATCATGAAGATGCAACGTTACACGACAAAACTTTATTCTAAATTGGCAGATGAAGTTGATTATCCATTTAACTATCACGTAACGGGTTCAATTCGCACAGCGAACAACCGTCATCGCATGGATGAATTTAAACATGTGGTTGCAATGGCAAATTCCCATGGTCTTGAATATGAAATGCTTACACCTGATGAGATGAAAGAACGTCATCCTTTCATGGAATTACACAACATGGAAGGAGGCCTTTGGGATCCGTATGATGGTGACATCGATCCTTCACAAGTAACGCAGGCATTGGCGAAAGGCGCCCGTGATGGTGGGGCAGAGATTCATCGTTTCAATCCTGTTGATGCCGTTAAGCAATTACCAAATGGTGAGTGGGAAGTTAGTACCAAAGAAGGCACAATCACTTGTGAAATCCTAGTAAACGCGGCTGGTTATTATGGTGGTGAAGTTGCTAAAATGATGGGGGTTGAAATTCCTGTAATTTCCATGTCCCATCAATATTTGGTAACTGAAGGTATCGCAGAACTTGAGAATTACGGTGACAACCTCCCTCTTCTTCGCGACCCAGATGACAGTTATTATTTACGCAAAGAACGCGATGGCCTGATTCTCGGCCCATATGAATGGAAAGCAACCGCAATGTGGCAAGATGGCTTGCCTGATAACTTTGCGTATCAGCTTTGGGATGATGATTTGGAACGTTTGGAATGGTATATTGAGCAAGCTATGGCCCGCGTGCCTATTCTTGGCACCGTTGGCGTTAAGAATGTAATTAACGGTCCAATACCTTACGCGCCTGACGGCAACCCATATGTGGGCCCTGTTCATGGTCTTCGCAATGCCTTCCACGCTTGTTCATTCAGCTTTGGCGTATGCCAAGGTGGCGGCGCGGGTAAGATTTTGGCGGAGCAAATCGTCGAAGGTGAATCTGAATGGGATATGTGGTCTATTGATCCACGTCGTTACACAGACCATGCAAACCATCATTATGTTATCAAGAAAGCGATTGAGCTTTATCAACATGAATATGCAATTGGTTTCCCAGGTGAAAGCCGCCCAGCCGGACGCCCTGCGAAAACAACACCTGTCTATGATAAGTTGAAGGCCAAACGCGCGTATTTCACAACGGCGAATGGTTGGGAGCGTGCCGCATGGTTTGTGCCTGAAGGCGAAGAAATGAAGCAAGAACTCAGCTTCAAGCGTGAAGAGCAAAACTGGTATAATGCGGTGGCTACAGAAGTGAAAAACACCCGTGAAAATGCAGGTATTTGCGACATGGGAGGTTTCTCTAAATTCTTCTTGGAAGGTGATGGTGCAACTGACTGGCTTAACAAGATGATCTGCGGCACCCTGCCAAAAGTTGGGCGTGTACGTCTGGTTTATATGCTAAACAAGCAAGGTGGTATTGTTTCGGAATTCACCATTACGCGTTTGGAAGAAGAAAAATACATTCTGATCGGTGCTAGTGGTGCTGAATGGCATGATAAGGATTGGTTAGAAGCACATCTTCCTGAAGATGGCAGTTTATCCCTTGAAAATAAAACAGCGCGCTATGGTACATTGGTTCTTACAGGACCTAAAGCCCGTGATATTTTATCCCAAGTAACCAGCACAAGCTTGTCTAACGAAGACTTCCCATGGATGTCTCATCAAGAAATCGAAATCGGTATGGCTAAAATGCTTGCTTTACGTGTTTCTTACGTCGGTGAACTTGGCTGGGAGCTTCATGTACCGATGGAATTTCTTGGCGGTGTATATGAGCTAATTTGTCAAGTTGGTGAACCGATGGGCCTCAAAGACTTTGGTGCATTTGCGATGGACAGTATGCGCCTTGAAAAAGGTTATCTCTCCTGGCAAGCGGACATTACCAAAGAATTCTCCCCGTTGATGGCATCTTTGGATCGCTTTGTGAGTCTAAATAAAGACGCAGATTTCATTGGTAAAGAAGCGTTGGCGAAAGAAGCAGCAGAAGGCGTGAAAAAACGTCTTGTGACTTTCAAGCTGGATAATTGTCCATTTGACGCGCCTTTGGAAGCACCAATTCATAAAGATGGTGAACTTGTTGGGGCTGCGGCTTCTTCCGGTTATAGCCATATGCTAGGCCACTTGATCTCTTATGGCTATATCCGCACTGATTTAGCAGAAGTGGGTACAGAAGTTGAATTCTCTATTCATGGTGAAAAAGTTAAAGGCGTGGTGACAGAACAATGTCTCTACGATCCAGAATACGCGAAAATTCGCGCATAAAGCTCCACACCAAAAAAATAATAATGCTAAATAAATTCAGGGAGCTTCGGCTCCCTATTTTTTCAACTATCAACAGCTTTTCAGTCAAAGTAAAATCACCTAAACTCTGCGCTATTGATAAACGCAAGATAAGCCGAGAAGAAGTGATATGTCGTTTGAAGAGAAGCTACAAACAGCAATGCAATCGCCAAATAATCAAGAGATATGGGCGGATCTATTCTTAAATGGATTCCAAGGCGTATTACACCCGCTTCTTCCCACATTGATGGACCAACGCGAAAAATTATTCAGTGATACAGCCCAATTAATATTCAAGGCGTTTTGGCGTGATAATATCTATGAGGATGATCAATTACATCACAATCTGATTGAATTCACCACGGCAACTAAAGAAACCAGCATCCCGCTTACGGCGCTACGCTTCTTTAGTGCAGCAATGCTTTTAAAAGCAGGAAACATAGATAAAGCGATTCAAGAACTTCAAATTGCTGAAGTCGGATTAATGAACAATGTGGAACAATTCAAAGAACTCCCGCATTTTCTGCTCATTCCCGGTATGCTTCAAATGTTGGATAGCCTTAAGGAAGTCGCTGATGCAGAAATTAACTTCCCAACACCAAACAAAACAGGTGAATGGCATATTGATTGGATAAAGCTACCTTCAGCCGACGAAAAAAATATTATCTTTACATCCTGTAATGGCATCTATTGGCGTCAATTTGGGTCAGATTTCCTTAAAGCAGTTAATGATAAGGCTCCTGTTCATTTGCATCTTGTTAATCCAGAAGAAGGACAGGTGGAAAGCTTGTCACAGATGGAAATCAGTTATTCCATTGAAACACAAACCGAACGCGCTTCCAGTCCTTATTATGCTTGTGGGCGCTTTCTTGTTTTACCGGAACTTCTAGAAAAGACATCTGCAAATATCATCATGCTGGATGTCGATCTGATACAAATAAACGAATTTGAAAAATTGGTTGAACAAGCATCTCTGAAAGATATTTCCTATTTCGCTATGCGCACCTTAATTCCGTGGCTTCGTCATCATGCAGCATTTATTTATTGGACGAATAACGAAGCGGTTAAACGTTATGCATCAATTTTGCAAAAGCTTCTTTGGGAAAAATTAGCTGGCACCAATTGGTATGTGGACCAATTAGCAATGACGTCTCTTTATATTTTTTTCCAGCAAGAAAAAGAAGGGCTTTCACCAGAAATTCAGCTTCTGGAGCAAGACCAAGACTTCTCCTTTGGAAAATATATCATTCCTGCAGGCGAAGATCATGAAAAATGGGAATTAAGAAAAGAAGCCGGACTATAATTAGCTCGCCAGCACACGATCACTCACAAAAGGATTGGTTTTACGCTCATCTCCAAAGGTGGAAAGTTGACCATGCCCGGGGATAAAGACAATATCATCACCAAATGGCCATAGCTTTTTAGTGATTGAGTTGATCAGATCCTCATGATTTCCTTTTGGGAAATCTGTACGTCCAATGGAACCTTGAAACAACACATCACCCACAATTGCCAGTTTATCTTCTTCACTTATGAAAACAACATGACCCGGTGTATGTCCGGGGCAATGTACGACCTTTAAAGTCACATTCCCCACTTTCACCTCATCGCCATCATTTAACCAACGTGTTGGTTCAAACGATCTTGATGGTGTAAAATTGAACATCGTGGCTTGTTCTTCTAATTGGTCAATCCAGAATCTCTCATCTTCTTGGGGCCCAATGATCGGCAAGTCCCTTTTTTCAGAAAGCTCTGCTGTTCCACCTGCATGATCGATATGACCATGCGTCAAAAGAATTTTTGTCAGATTAACACCTGCCTCTTCAACTGCCTTTTCAATTAAAGCAAGATCACCGCCTGGATCAACCACCGCGGCTTCTTTGGTTTCCTCGCACCAAATTAAACTACAATTTTGTTGAAAAGCTGTTACAGGGATAATTGACGCTTTAATCGGCATATTCTTGATCCAAATCTCTTGAATTTTATTTTTGATTAGACAAAATAGTGCGCAAATTTAATAACAACAAGTATTGAATGCTTTATAAATAAGTAAATGCATCAACTCATTTACAAATGAATTTCATTTTTCTGACCTATTTTAAAAAGTCGGAATGAGGATGATGCGAATAAAAAGATTTTTTGAATAAGGTTTAAGAAATGGATTTATCGATCATCACTAACAATTTGTTAGCCCCTCCAATCTTATTTTTTGCGCTAGGTCTATTTGCTGCTCTTGTGCGATCAGATCTCTCAATCCCACAAAGTATCGCAAAAATAATGTCTTTGTATTTAATGATGGCGATTGGCTTTAAAGGCGGTGTTGCTGCTGTCGAAAATGGCCTTGGTGCAGATTTAGTGGTGGTTATTCTATTGGGTATAACACTTAGTGCCCTTATTCCTTTTATTGCCTACGGCTTCTTAAGAACTTTCACAGGACTAGCCCGTATAGATCGCGCGGCGGTCGCAGCTCATTACGGTTCTATTTCTATTGTTACATTTGTTGCGGCTATCACTACATTGGATACGCTTGGCATTGCCTATTCAGGTCATATGGTTGCTGCTGCCGCAGCGATGGAAGCACCTGCTATTCTAGCTGCCCTTTATCTAGCAAATAGAAAGTCAGATAAAGATAAAACTAACTCGATGCACAGCTCAATTGGTCGTGAAATTGTCTTCAACTCCTCAATCGTTTTGCTTCTCGGGTCATTCCTTATTGGTATGATTACCGGTCCAAAAGGTTATCAGGAAATTGCAGGCTTCTTAAATGTGCCATTCAAAGGTATTTTGTGCTTGTTCTTGCTGGATATGGGCCTGATCGCAGGACGTGAATTACGTCAAATCAAATCAGAATTCAAAATCCCATTGATCTTCTTTGGCATGTATATGCCGTTTGTAGGCGGCTTTGTTGGCGGCTTAGCAGCAAAACTTCTGGGCTTCTCGACCGGTGATATTGTCTTAATTTCAATTCTGTCAGCCAGCGCTTCCTATATTGCTGTACCCGCAGCAATGCGTATTGCCTTGCCGGAAGCAAAGCCATCTATTTACTTAACCCTGTCACTAGCAATAACATTCCCGATTAATATTTCAATCGGCATCCCAACATATATTACGATTGCAAGCATGCTTTGAGGTAAACACAAATGAACACATATCAGAAAAAACAGGTCACAGTTGTCATCGATATGGCATTTCTACGACGCTTCTTAGACTTGTTAGATCAATTCGATATCTCTGGATATACAGCGGTGCCTGCAATTGCGGGTGCCGGCGAAAGCGGTTCCTGGAGAAAGGACAAGCTTCCGACAGAAGCCGGAAGTATGGGGGTAGTTTACCTTGTGATCGATGATAACAAACTTGATGAACTTCTAGAGGAAATTTCACCTATTATCGAAGATAAAATCGGGATTATTGTTATCAATGAAGTAACTGTACTTAGAGGGGATCGTTTCTAAAATTCTAGTTTCCATTACTTGCTACATTCTTCATCAATCTTTATGGTTGAGAGAATTAAGGGTCGTAAACTAATGGGGAAAAATACTAATGGAGACACTCAATAAAATTCTGGATATGAATAAGGATTGGGTTGAAACGGTAAATACTGAAGATCCAACCTTTTTTGAAAGATCCAGTAAAGGGCAATCACCGGAATTCCTATGGATTGGATGTGCAGATAGTCGTGTACCCGCCAACCAGATTTTAGGCCTACCCCCAGGTGAGGTTTTCGTGCATCGCAACATTGCAAATGTCGTTGTACATAGTGACCTTAATTGTTTATCCGTATTGCAATATGCTGTTGAAGTTTTGAAAGTAAAGTCTGTTGTGGTAGCAGGTCATTATGGTTGCGGTGGCGTGCATACCTCCCTTTGCACCGAACACAAAGGCCTGATTGACAACTGGTTAAGACATATTAAAGACGTGCAAAGGCTCTACAAAGATGCATTGCTTGCTTGTCCGGACGAAAAAAGAACCGATCTTTTATGTGAACTCAATGTAGTGGAACAAACACGCAATATCGTTAACACTACAATTGTCAGAGATGCATGGAAACGTGGACAACAACTTTCTGTACACGGCGTTATTTATGACATTAGAGATGGTATCTTACGATCCATCGTCAGCAACCAAAAAGAAAACTGTGAGTTGGAAGGGGAAGCATTCCCTGCAGTTGCCTCCACAACACGAGTCACAGAAGATTATAAATCAAGAGTAGACCCAGAAAGATAAAGAAAAGGCTCGAATTTATATTCGAGCCTTAGTTATATAAGTCAGGTCAGACTTCTAAATTATATGGGATATTTTACACTGGCGCATGATAGTAGGTTGGCGGAAAAGCGTTATCATCTTCAACCACCATCCAATTGTCAGCAGAAAAGCCGTTAAAGTTTGAGGCAACTGCATTACTATAGGCGCCAAGTATACCGATTTCGATCCAATCCCCTACTTGCACATCCACCGGTAACTCAAAATGCATATTCATAACATCTAAGGTGTCGCAGGTTGGCCCATAGGTACCAAAACCTTTAGTTTCATTGGCACGTGGCCCATCAAAACTTACTAAACGATATGGATAACGCACAAGTTCCGTCATCCCTACCTCGCTCATACTTCCATAAATTCCATCATTTAAGTAAAGCTGATCACCTTTGATCATAATAATCTGCAATAATAGACTTTGTGCATTCGCCGATAAAGCGCGTCCGGGCTCACATAGAATTTCGCAATCTTCTGGTAAATCTGCTGCTTTAACTGCTTCATCGATAGCGTCGAAAAAATCCTTTAAAGGCGGTGTTTCCATTGAAGGATATTTATATGGAAAACCTCCCCCCACATCTAAAGCATTTAGTTCAACCCCTGCTTCTTTCGCCACCATAGCGGCATTTGCCACCGCCCGCGGAAAAGCATCTGGATGTGTACATAAAGATCCTACATGAAAAGAAATATTTGCCTTACGCCCTTTGCTTGAAAGATATTGTAAGGCTTTCACCGCATCCTCATTTTCCATGCCAAATTTCGAAGATAATTCATATACAGCTTCTTCTGAATGCGCCTTCAAACGAATGAAGATATTTGCATCATCCCCGGTATCATTCAGTAGGCGATCAATTTCGCTTTGATGATCGGCCACAAAATTACGTAAACCATATTTTTCATATGCTTCTTTAGCAGCACCAACGAACTTACTCGGCGCCATAAAATAACATGTTGCATCAGGAAACATGCTATTGATCAGCTTGATTTCATCCATGGATGCAGTATCGAAATGACGGATGCCGGCAGCATATAATTCTTTCAAAACCAATGGAGATGGATTGGCCTTCACCGCATACATAGGCGTGCCATTAAATCCATCCAGAAAATCACGTGCCATCTGACGCACCAAATGCGGATACACACAGTTTACAGGAATATTCGGGCGATTATCAGCGATGAAAGCATCTACATTTTTATAGGTCTTTACCGGCGCGCTCATAGGCTTCTCCTCCAATTGATCTATTAATCAACTAGAGGAGAAAATAATTCCCGTCAACAATAATTTTACAACCGTAAAATAAATTATATCTGACAAGCCGTTTCCTGGAAAATTTTATCCATAGCAGCAAGCAGATAATCCGCATCCTCTTTACCAAATGTCAAAGGTGGACGAATTTTCAATACGTTATCATATGGGCCATCTGTCCCTATAAGGATACGTTGTTGTTGCAGACGATTGGAAACATAGTTGGCCATATCCGTTGCTGGCTCACGTGTTTCTCGACTTGTAACCAGATCGACTCCTAAGAAAAGACCTGAACCGCGGACATCACCGATTGGCTCATATTTCTCGCCGAGCTGCTTGAGGCCTTCAATCAAGTAATTCCCCGTTTCAAAAGAGTTTTCCTGAACCTTTTCATCTTCCATAATATTCATCAATTCATGCCCTACTGCGCAAGACAGAGTTGAGCCGCCGAATGTAGAGAAGAATTCCATCCCGTTAGAGAATTTTTCGACAATTTCCCGCTTGGTCACTAGTGCCCCTAACGGATGACCATTTCCTATCGGTTTTCCTAGCACCACCATATCAGGCACGACATTTTGAGTTTCAAACCCAAATCGATGACTACCAATACGGCCTAACCCTGTTTGAGTTTCATCAGCAATACAAATACCGCCAGATGCACGAACGGCTTTGTAGACAGCATCCAGATATCCATCTGGTAGCACAATTTGCCCACCTACACTTGGGAAAGTTTCACAAATATAGGCACACGTTTTGTTACCTTTAGCTTCAATAGCTTGTACCGTTTCCTCCACATATTTTGCATATGCTGGACCTGGCTCTGGATGATCCTCTCTGATAACACCACGGTATACGTCTGCCACAGGGACGATATGAATCCAGTCTTCTGGCCCCTTACCGCCCGGCCCGTTAAACTTATACTCACTCAACGCCAATGCGGTATTGGTATGCCCATGATATCCTGTTGCCATCACAATAGTGTCTTTTTGACCCGTAATTTGTTGGGAAATCCGCATAGCCAGCTCATTTGCTTCGGTTGCGGAATTTAAAAAGAAGACACAATCTAACTCATCTGGCATCCAGCTGGTTAGCTTCTTCGCATAAGCAACCTGTTCTGGATGCAAGTAACGTGTATTGGTATTAATCTTGGTAAGTTGTTCAGCGGCAACTTTTTGAATTCGTGGATGTGCGTGACCAACATGAGGCACATTATTATATGCATCCAGATAAACACGCCCAACCTCATCAAATAGAAAATGCTTCCAACCACGGATCATCGGAATTGGCTTCTTATAAGATAACTTCAAGTTTGGAGAATACATGGCTTTACGCCCCGCGATCAACTCATCACGATCTATAATATCTGCCGCAAGAACCTCATCATCTAATCCCAACATGGCAGCAGGATTTGGGAAGAAACCTTTCCAGATTTCAAGATCATCCGCATTGACCACACCATCAATATCGCAGCCTTTACCAAAATCAGTGACTGCCAACTGAAGATGCAAATGTGGTGCCCATCCACCATTTTCACTTTCATCTCCAATTTCTGCGATTTTTTGACCCGGTTTAACTTTATCTCCAACCTTCACCAGCTCTTTAACATTATGGGCTAAATGCCCATAAAGTGCATAGAAAGTTTCGCCTGTATCAATCGTATGCTTTAGCAGCAAAACGCCGCCATAATCTAAATGATCGGATCTGATATCCACGTCAGCCACGACAGCTTCACAAGGGGCAAAAAGCTCCGTTCCTGGCGGTACCATTACATCTACCCCCATATGAACGGTGCGCTTATCGCATCCGCTATAGTCGGTATCCTGAAAAGCTGGTTCTGTATAAATCAATCTTGGTTCGGCATAACGCCCCATAACAATTTCAACATCTCCAACTTGCTGCTGAATTGCCTTTTCAATTTCACCTTCCTTAAGATCAAATGGATTTTGTGGCACAGCCATTCCAGCACCATTTGGTGAAAGATCAATAACTCCCGCTTTAGATAAATCGCATTTCATCATCGGATGAAACTTATCTTTATTTGCTGTCAACCATTTGGAAATAGCATGGCTTTCTTTTAAAGGAGAATAACCACATGCCACTCGTAAATGGGCTTCTATCCATTTTGGATCAATTTGACGGGCCAGTTTCAAGAAATCCCAAGCTGGTTTTTCAGAAATCACCACATATGGATCATCTGGACGTTCCTGCTTCATAATCGCTGAATTGGTTACGCTTACTGCCAATCGCGTCAACAACAAAGGATAAATCAGTGTAATTTCATCTTCACTTAGACCATAGGCTTCATGATATCCCGCAACAAAAGACGCCAATGCATGTTCAGGTTTGTTTTGACCTAAAACCAGATACGCACCAGCAATAGCCAATTCACAAACACGTGGTGCTTGTACCATATCGCCAAAATCAATCATGCCAGACGTTTTATATTCACCCTGCCCCACATGATAGATCATTAAGTTGTAATCATTTAGATCATTATGAATGGCAACTTTTGATAACTTATTCAAACGAGGTAAAAGGTATTGTTCAAATTGGGCAGCAATACCCACAATTTGCGCCTGATCCTGCTTGTTCTTGATGTCGTTGAAATACTCTTTAATCCAACCTGCTTGTTGCAAATCCCATTTTAAATCACGGTTAATATAGTCGTGTGCAAAATCTGATAAGGCTTTATCCAACAAACCAGTTTGTTGTCCTACATTGTAAAGGGTTGGCAATAAATGTGGTGTCACATTCCCATATAAGTTTCCATCTAGCCATTTAATAGCCCAAACAAGTTGTTCCGCGCCATCAGGCCCCATTACCGAAAAAAACTGCTTTCCACCTTTACTAGATAAAATTTCAGGTAAAGGTAAAGTCTCATCATTCACCAAAGCATGCGCAATAGCCTTACATTGCATATCAACAAAATCAGGATCACATCCGGGACGCATTACCTTTAAAACAGCCCAATTTTGCCCATCAACTTTCATGGAAATATTTAAGTCATATTCTCCATCCAGCAAAGATAGTTCCGCCTCAACACCATACTGATCTTTTACGATCTCTTGCCAAAAGCTTAGTTGAGCTTCAGATTTCTCTGCTGCTTTTTCCACAATTGTCGACGCCGTATTCATGATATCGCCCCATATCCTTCAATTATATCTGATATATTTGTAATATATTCTATTGAAAGATCATCTATAGAAAGTAGAAAATAATCAAGTAGATTCATATTATTAATCACAACTAAGTTGTGAATTAAAATACATATGTAAATTCATTTAATGATCAAAAAATTAAATTTATCTAAAATTTTCTTTAAATTTTTATAAATGCTTGATACAATCCCTAATAGAAGAAGGGATAAATCGATGATTGGCGAAGCCAAAAATACGCCTCCTTTTGAGACGCATAACGAAACCAATTACACAATGACACGCGAAACCCAGCAGGATTTCGACAGATATTTCGGACCACAAGCGGAAGACTTCAACGCTACTCAAACACGTGAATTATTTGATTGGTACTCAAAATACCAACCTAAATTCCCTCAACGTAAAGATTTCGATATCATTCAACATTGGGGATTAGCCCCCTATCTTTATCTTATTGAGATTCAAAATGACGGCACTTTCCATTATCGCTTAAATGGAGAGCAAGTTGTCGAAATTTTAGGACATAACCAACGTGGTCTGAAACTCGGACAAAAAAATGATATGCCTGTAAATGCAGCCTTTGCAAGTTACATGCGGAAACTGGTTGACCAAAAAACCACCGCAAGATGTATGGGGGACCTATCTTTATTGGATCGTAGTTACATTAAGTTTGAATCTTTCGATTGCCCGCTTGTAGATAAGACAGGGCAAATATCCCATATTATCGGTGTAATTTGTCTTCTAAAGTAAAATTTCATTTTTAGGTTGATTTTCTGATTAAAACATAACATCATCAAAATGTTATCACTTAACATCCACGACAAGATTAAACTTTTGAACATGAACCATACATGCGTTGAAAATTTTGAAGATGTTTCAAGGGTGTATATTCAATCCTGTGATGACTTTCTTTCAATTCAAGCACGTCAATTATACGAATGGTGGCAATCATTCACTTCGAAGCTACCTCATCGCGATGACTTCTGTATTGAGGAAAACTGGCATATTGCCCCTAACCTTTTCCTAATTGAATGTCTTGACAATGGGAAGTATTTGTATCGCCTTAATGGCGAAGAAGTCAGAAATTTAGTCGGCAAAAATCAAGCTGGCAGCCATTTCAGCATTGAGGGCGAAACGCCAGAACTTATAAGTCTTGCTAAATATCTAGATGGGTTATGCCATCTCAAAAAACCAATTAGATGTGAAGGTTCTTTGGCTGCATTTGGCAAAAATCATAAACGATTTGAATCTTTAGATTGCCCGCTTTTTGATGAGCATGGCAATGTTTCCTTCATTATTGGAATCATTGTTGGATTATAAATAACTATGCTTTCTGCTTATTTTTAGCACTAAGCTGCTTTTCTAAACGGCGCAGCATTAGTGATAAGCCAATTGTAAGGACCAAATACATAAAGGTCACCATGTTATAGGTTTCAAAAAATCTAAATGTCCCTGATGCATATACTTTTCCTAGCTGCGTAATATCTGCAACGCCCAACACAGAAACCAACGCAGAATCTTTAACCATCGCAATAAAATCATTACCTAAGGGCGGCAGGATTGTACGAATGGCTTGCGGGAAAATAATGAAAGAGAAAATCTGCCAACGTTTCATACCAAGCGATTGCGCGGCCTCTATTTGCCCTTCTTCCACCGATTGAATCCCTGCACGGAAAATTTCAGCAATATATGCACTATAGCCGAGCATCAGTGCAAAAATCGCACGCCAAGTTAGAGAAAAATCTCGTACGAGGATTTTTTTCATCCAACCTGCGTCTATTGGATAGGATAATATCCAATTAGCTAAATCAACTAATGATGGAGCAGCCACAAACGCAATATAAAACAACAGTACCAGTACAGGTACTCCACGCATTACTTCTGTGTAAAAACGCACCACTTCTCGTATTAAACGATACTTTGAAAAACCTGCAACAGCAATAATCAAGCCCAGAATACTGGCGAGCGTAAAACTCACTAAGGTCACAAAAATAGTCATTAATGCGCCTCTATACAGAGTATTGAATATTGCTGTGTAAAGTTCGTTAGTGACAATATAAATCGTAAATATAAAACCAATTACAATTATCGCAGCTAACCAATATGGAAACTCCTGCTCTTTGTTACTTTTGGAAGCTTTCATTTATCTGATCCTGGTTAGCCGCTTATATTGTATTTCCAAAATGGTTTATTGACCAATTTTGTAATCAAAGAACCATTTTTTATTTAACTCTTCAAAACTACCATCCATTTTCATTTGCTTGATCGCTGCATTGATTGGCTCTCGTAGATCCGAGTTTGGTGTTAGGATAAATCCGAAATCTTCTGATCCTATGGCACCTCCTACCATTTTGAACAACCCTGGATATGCATCAATATACCCTTGTCCAGCAGTTGCATCTGTCAAAACCATATCGACATCACCGGTTCGTAACGCTTGAATTGTTGCCCCAAAAGTTTCCATCAATGTAATCCGCGAATTTGCCTCATCGCCATCCAAAATAGAATAAACGGCCGTATAAAAACCTGTAGTGCCAGGCTGTGCCCCAACTAATGCATCTTCTTTGGCAGCAAAATCGCTTGCTGTCGCAAAACGATCTTCATCATCACGCACCAACATGAACATTTCCGACGTCATATAGCTTTCCGTGAAATCAATCTGTTCTTCTCGTTCAGCATTAATGGTGATGCCATCCATCCCGACATCATATTGACCATTACGAACAGCTTCAATCATCACATCCCAGCTGCTTAACTCCCACTGTACTTTGGCGTTAAGGCGATTTGCTATTTCATTAAATGCATCATATTCCCAACCAATACCTTGGCCAGTTTTCGGGTCTAGAAAATTTAAAGGTGGATAGGCGTTTTCCGTAACAGCAACGATCACACGCCCTTTCAAATCTGGTAACTCTTCAGCACCCACATGATTAATTTGCAGCCCTAAAGTCATCACAGACAAGGCAATCGTAAAAAACTTCATCATCTTTTTCATAACTTTCCCCAAATTAAGTTCTTGTATTGATGTCCATACACCTAGCAAGTTTAGGCATTTAAGAAAAGCAAATCTCCACCTCTTTGTCGGTAAGAGAACGAACCAATTCGGTCAAATTACATCAAACAAAATTTACTCACCTAGATTAACCTATCGACACTACTATCTCTTAGGCATAGATATGAAAAAAGTCAGCTATATTTTGGCGGATGGATTTGCCCCCACATCTTTTTCCTTATCAATGGAAGCTTTGGCTGTGGCTAACGATCTTTCTGCTGAGGAGTGCTATAGCTACAATATTCTTAGCGTTTCAGAAACACAATCCACTGCTAGAAGTTACAATCATATCTCTGTTCAAGTTGAAGGGAGTTTCCGATTAGCCAGTCAATCTGACGCAATTATTATCTGCGCCTATCAAAATGCAGCTTTATACAAAAACCCGGCTTTTTCATCTTTTTTGCGTCAACAAGCACGAATTGGAAAAACGATTGCCGCGCTTTCTGGTGGTAGCTTTTTACTTGCACATGCTGGGCTACTGAATACCAAGCGATGTTCCTTGGCCGGTGAATATGCACAACTTTTCAAAGAACTTCACCCGAATATCTCTGTTCTTGCAGATGTTTTCACCATAGAAAGCAACATCCTCACATGTGCTGGTGGCTTATCTGCCCTAGATATGATGATCTATCTTATTCGGCAAGATTTTGGAAAAGCTCTATCTCAAAAAGTATCTGATCGATTTTTATACGAGAAATTTCGCTCTCCAGAAGAAACAAGAAACAGCCAACGCTACTTATCCTTACGTATGCAATCGGCTTATCTTGGGCAAGCGGTTGAGCTTATGGAGAAAAACATTGATACCCCCCTAGATATTGAAACACTTGCTTTTCAAGTAGGCACAACGGCCCGGAACTTGGAACTCGTCTTCAAGAAATATTTGAATAAAACACCTAATGCCTATTACCGAGAGGCAAGATTGAACCACGCTTACCAAATGATTGTTGAAACCCGTCTTCCAATCACTGTTATCGCTCAGGCAAGTGGGTTTGCTTCTTCCAGTTACTTTAGTAAATGTTTTGCCAAATTATATGGCTTACAACCAACAAATATACGAAAATCGGAAATGTAATTTCATTTTTCGGATTTGTTATATTTTGAACACTTCTAAATAAGGCACATTCTCATCCTCACCATAACAATAAGAGGATGCAAGAATGTCGAGAGACATAAACCGGGAGTTAAATAGCCATACTATCGCCTTTGACGAAATCCCGATCGTCGACTTAGCCCCCCTGATGGATGGTAGCGCCCCAGATAAAGTCGCAGAGGAAATCAAATTCATATGCGAGAATATTGGTTTCCTTTACGTCAAGAACCACGGGATATCTAAAATCTTAATTTCTAAAGCATATGAGCAAGCTAAGCAGTTTTTTGATCTCCCATTTGAGAAGAAAAATGAGCTAAATATCAAGTATTCTGGAAAAACCCTACGTGGGTATATTCCCACCTATGCAGAAAATGTAGATCCCGAACATACACGGGATTTCAAAGAATGTTTTGATTTGGGCGTATCTCAAGAAGAAACTTCACCATTTCATGGCCCAAATCTTATGCCAGATGAACCATCTGATTTCATCGCTGTCTTCGAAGAATATCATAAAGCTATGATGGCATTATCAAAAAAACTTGTAGGCGCAATAGCTTTAAGTCTCGATTTACCAATGGATTATTTTGAGAAATTTCAACAAAATCCAATAACTATCCAGCGCTTACTTCATTATCCCCCACAAAAAGACACGATCTCAAAAGACGAGATCGGTATTGGCGCCCATACTGATTACGGTTTCTTAACTATCTTATGCCAAGACAATCAAGGTGGATTGGAAGTCATGAACCGAAATGGCGATTGGATCAGCGCTCCTCCGATTGATGACACATTTATTGTCAATATCGGAGACCTTGTTCAGACGTTAACTAATGATCGATATATTTCTACTGTCCATCGCGTCATCAATAAGGGAGGTAATCACCGTTATTCTCTACCTTTCTTTTTAGATATGGATTTTGATGCTGTCGTGGAAGTTTTACCCAACTGCTTTAGTAAGGATAACCCAGCAAAATATAGCCCATATACTTGTGGCTCACATAAATTCAAACGCTTCAAAGATAGTTATGAACATCTAAAAGAAGCATAAATGAACCGAAGCGCTATTCCCTGAGTAGCGCTTTTTTATTCCCTTGATCATCTTCTAACGTTATCATATTTCCATAAATATAAAATTCGAATGGAAACAGGGATGTTAGGGATAAAAGAGAGTCTTCTTAAAAAGTCACTCCTGCTTACAGCCATAATGATGTGCTTCACTTCTTTGGCCGCAAATGCAAAAACTTTTCAGACATGCACCGTAGATATTCCAGGTGGTATGACAGCCGATAAAAAAGGCCCTCAGCCTTTATTTGAATTCTATGAAAAAGTAATTGATAAAGTTAGTAGTAAAACCGGACATCAGTTCACGGTTAAATTTGCTCCAGCTGAAAGATGCGCACAACTTTTTTATAACAATCAAGTGGATATACTTTGGCCATTTATCATTGTTGAAGATCCGGAAAGAGTCAAAGCGATTGGCGCAAAAGAACTTCCGATCTATTCCATGCCTATCATTATGGGCGGATATTATATTTACACGAGGAAATCAGAGCCAAAACTGAGCTCAGTTAAGGAATTAGAAGGTAAATCAGTCGTTAATGCGCGTGGCTATGGTGTACCACAGGCAATGGAACATCACCCCAAGATCAACCGTTCAACCACCAATACAAATGATCAGGTACCAAAGATGATTTCAGGTGAACGCGCGGATGCAGGAATCATTCAAACTGGCTGGGTCCCCATCCTAGAAAAACAAGGTTTATTAGATGATCTCCATCATGGAGATGTTATAGATTTTTGGGGGGGCGCCTTTGTTTTTCAATTCACACAAGAAGGGGCTGCCTTATCCAGCAGTTTTTCTAACTCAATTTTACAACTGATAAGTGATGGCACATATAAAAGCATGATGAAAGATGCGCCTTATTTCATCCCAAGCTATCAATAAGATAAAAAACTAATCCGCTCCAAGACATAATCTCAATACATACAGGAATATAGTTTCGTAGCAATCTAATGATAGACGCGTTATAAACATAGACATGCTGGAAATTAACTTCATATATCTTTTACTGGCTATCGCTTTTTTGGGCGGCTTTTTAACTTGCTATACCTTTGTAAGGCTAAAAGAACGCCGTCAGAAGCAATTAGATCAAAAAAACAGATACCCCTATTACCTTGGTGAAGGCGGGTTATTTGAAACAATCCTGAATTCGGTACCTGTTACAGTTAGTATAAAAGATACGGATTACAGATACATCTTTGTTAATCAGTACCAAGCCGATATGCTTTATAAAATCCCCTCTTCAGAAACCATTGGTAAAACAGCTTCTGAACTTGTTAATAAAACCTATGGTAAATACACGACAAATAACGACCAGACCGTTATTTCAACCGGCAGAGCCTTAACGAACTACGAAGAAACAATACCTGATGTAAACGGCCATGAATATGATGTTGTAACGACTAAATCTCCTATCTTTGATGAAGATGGTAAAGTCAGAGCAGTTATTACAATTTCAATGGATATCTCTGCACAAAAACGAGCAGAAACCAAATTGCAAGACAGCCTTACTCTTGCTGAAAAAGCGAACCTCTCAAAATCCAACTTTATTGCATCCATGAGCCATGAGTTACGCACCCCTTTGAATGCCATTATCGGCTTTTCCGATATGATGCAGCATGAAATTCATGGAGAAATGAAAAATAAAAAATATATGGAATATCTGAGAGACATTCATGCTAGCGGTTCTCTTTTATTGGATATGGTCAATGATATTCTGGAATTATCCAAACTTGAATCTGAACAGTTTAACTATGCCACTGAAAACTATAACGTCACCGATTTCTCAAAAGAAATCGTTGAACGCTTTAAAAGAAGCCAAAGTGATAGCAATGTTGAATTTTCAGTTAATGTATCCCCGGAAGTTCCCGCGAAACTTAATGCAAATAAGAAAATGCAAACACAGATACATTTGAATCTGTTGAGCAATGCGTACAAACATGTCGATAAACAAACTGGCAAGATTCTGTTTGATTGGAGCTTAAAAAATAAAGATACCCTGCAGCTTAAAGTCATAGATAACGGTTCTGGTATGTCTGAACAGACGATAGAACAAATAGGGCAACCTTTTATGTTGGGGGATGATGCCTATAAAGCCAAACATGAATATGTCGGCATTGGCCTGGGCTTGTATGTTACCAAGAAAATCATCGAGGCCCGTGGAGGCTCACTCTCAATAGAAAGTAAGATAGGAGAAGGCAGCACATTCAAAATATGCTGGCCTCTTTCCGCCCTCACGTCAAGCACATAAGAAAGTAAGAGGTAAGTGAGCTATTTTTTCTTGGAATTCATTTCATATTTCAAAATATCCCCCGGCTGACATTCCAAAACTTCACATATCTTTTCCAAGGTTGAAAAACGGATTGCCTTGGCCTTTTGAGTTTTAAGCTTTGACAAATTTGCTTCAGTGATACCGATTTGAGCTGCCAAATCCTTTAAACGGATTTGACGTTGTGCCATCAAAACATCCAGTTCAATTCGAATATGCATCTGCTTATCCATCAAACCGTTTGATCATGTTCATAGGCAATATCAGATGCTTCTTTCATGACCCATGAAATGATCAAAACGATCACACCAACAAATAGGGTAAAAGCATCAACACCTGTAAACGTTAACTGCAATACGCGTGTCCCCGGTGGATTATTGAAGGATAAAATCACAGACATCACGCCGCTATATATAAAACCACCGATCACCCAAAAGAAAATCACGCGCCCTAACTTGGATATTAGAATGCTGTTTTCCTGATTAAATACTTCATTACGCTGATAATTCTTAAATAACTGAATGAGTAAATTCAGCCCGTAAATCAAAATCATTGCTATCGCAAGGCTTGCCGCAATGGCAAACATACGCGTATCCATACTTAAGGGAGATTGGGTCAACGAAGACAGTTGCATATCAAATTCGACAATACCAAGTGAACTTAGATAGCCATATGGAGTTTCAATGGTTAACCAATGATAACAAATACCAATCGGCAAGATCCATCTTGCCACTTTTAACACCGCACTCACCCAGTAACTTGTTCGTTGAATTCTTGACATCATCATATATCTCTTAATCTCTTGAAGGATTAAAAGTTAATATAAAAATTATCTTATTACAATATATAATTATCGTTTATCGATAATTAATTTAAATATTTGATAGCTTGCTGAATAAATGATGCGACCAGCTTATTCTCAAGATCAAGCATTTCTCTGATTTTGATATGCCGACGATATTTACCACCGCCTTCAAGAATTTTGTTCTCATCTAAGAAGCTAGCTCCATGACTAAACTCAATAGAAATATGCTCTTTATAAATAAAGATGCCTCCCGCAAGATCATCTGCAAGGCTATAAGTTAACCCGCCATATTTTACAGCCTCATTAAAGTCAGCACCCGATTTCAGGAAAAGCGATCTTATCCCTTCCACCATTTGAAATTTTTCGTCAGAATTTAATTTTATATCTTCTAACAGATTTTGAACTTTTTGATCCATCTGCCTAAACCACCTTGAAACGCAGCACAGTTTTTAACTTTTCTTCTGGTACCTTTCTAAAATCAGAAAGATAAATTTCCTTATGAGCTTTTGATTGGCGGGTCAAACCATTCTCATCAGCATAATCTTCCATGATTTTAAAGCTTTGGTCTTCATCTGCAAACCTGCCCACATGTAACATCTGTAATGATCGACCTTCTGAGATCGTTTCAAAGACAACATGCTCCACAAAATCTGTCTCCTCCCCCTTCCTGGAAAGTTTTTCTTTAACCACCCGTTTCATTTCATCAAAAAATTCACGAGTTACAAAATCGGGTTGGCGCAACATTAATTTGTAAACAAAATCATCCTTATTCACTTGTCCGGTGAAATTCTGTTGTGCCGTCTCATTTAAATCCCAAAACCCTTCCAGTGGATAGACGGTATAATCCAGATAACCTTTCGGGGGATTATCTAGTTTCTTTAAATTCATTTTAATCGCATAAGCCAAAGGATATAACACACTGATACAACGACCAAACCGTTCTTCTTCAGGACTTCCTGCACCCTCAATAGTAATATAATTCATAGGTGCCAGATCAACCAAAACAGGTTTGGCTTTAGGTAAATAAACACCCTTCTCCGCTTTGCGCCATTCATGCTTGATAGTCATGAAATACCCCCCAAAAAAAAGCTTATGACAAATCTATCTTAAGTTAACATATCACAGCAGAGTACAAAAAACTGGCAGTAGAGATAGAATCAAACACAAAAAATCAATTCAATATAAAATTGAATGTCGAAAAATAATCTTTATTTTTTATGGGAGAAGTGGGGTGGCTAATGGGACTTGAACCCACGGCCTCCGGAATCACAATCCGGCGCTCTAACCAGCTGAGCTATAGCCACCACTGTATATTTGTTCGGAGCATCTATCGCTCGCGTGAGAGGGCTTTTACTTGCTGCGCCCCTTAACGTCAAGAGACGAATTTACATTTTTATGCATTCTATAACGGAAAAATTATTTTTCCCCACTTTTTCTTTCATTCTTCGTTCAAAAGCAGTTAGCTTACCCCTAACATTATAACAACATATTCAAAAGACAGGGGTAAATTATGCAACTTGCCGAGAATCTTTCCCGCCTTGGGACCGAATCCGCGTTCACTGTAATGGCCCAAGCAGCTGAGATCGAAGCAGCGGGACATCATATGATCAACCTTGGCATCGGCCAGCCTGACTTCCCTACCCCTGATCATATTGTTGAGGCAGGCATTCAGGCCTTAAAAAATGGCGCCCACGGATATACTGCAGCCAATGGTATCCCTGAACTCCGTCAATCCGTGGCACATTATTTACACCGCCAATATAAAACAGATGTTAACCTGGACAATGTGCTGATTGTCCCAGGCGGCAAAGTTACCATGTGGCTCGCTATTTTAATATTCGGTGAAAAGGGCGGTGAAATTTTATACCCGGATCCGGGTTTTCCCATTTATGCCTCCGCAATAAATTATACAGGTGCATCCGCATGCCCCTACCCTTTATTGGAAGAAAATCAGTTTGCTTTTTCTGCGGATGATTTACTGTCACGGATTACAGACAAAACCCGCCTTATTATCATCAATAGCCCTGCCAACCCAACAGGCGGTGTTACACCGATAGAAGAGTTAGATAAACTGGCTGAAGGCTTAAAAGCTTTTCCGAATGTGGCAATCATGTCGGATGAGATTTATAGTCGCATGCTTTATAATGGGCAGAAACATAAGTCCATTTTAGAATATGAGCATCTAAGGGATCGAGCCATCCTACTTGATGGCTGGTCCAAGACATATGCCATGACCGGATGGCGAATGGGTTTCTCCGTTTGGCCTGATAAGTTAATTGACCATGCAACACGCCTTTGCATCAACAGCCATTCCTGCATCAATGCAGCCGCACAATATGCAGGATTAGAAGCCTTAAATGGTCCACAAGATGCCGTTGACGATATGCTCCATGCTTTTGATGAAAGACGGATTTATATCGCCAAAGCGATTAATCAAATTCCTAAACTCAGCTGCATCACACCTGCGGGCGCTTTTTATGCATTTATAAATATTAAGAAAACCGGGTTAAGCGCGCTTGAAATGCAAAACCGCCTTCTTAACGAGGCCCATGTCGTC
This sequence comes from Curvivirga sp., assembly GCF_965219885.1. NCBI lineage: Bacteria > Pseudomonadati > Pseudomonadota > Alphaproteobacteria > Rhodospirillales > Aestuariispiraceae > Curvivirga > Curvivirga sp. Next base: position 495,108 of record NZ_CBDCOT010000007.1, on the reverse strand, counting down.
TCTATAGCCGGCACGAGCTTTGGCGACTATGGCGAAGGATATATCCGCCTGTCCTACGCCAATAGTTTGGCGAATATTCAAGAGGCGATAAAGAGAATTGATGATTTTATTCGCAACCTATGAGTCAAATCATCAGGCAAAAAGATATTCTGAGTAAAAATTGAACAAATGATTAATTTTTAGGCACAATACACTGCACATATTTTAACCATCACAAAAATTTATCATTATAAATCAATAATTTAATATATGATAAAAACTGGCACAGGACTTGCCATATAGTGAGAAAATTTGAAAGATATTCTTTCAAGATTATATGACGAACAGAAGAACTGGCCCGGCTAGCTGGAGACAATGTAAATGAAAAAGATCGAAGCGATTATCAAGCCATTTAAGCTTGATGAAGTAAAAGAAGCCCTACATGACGTAGGCATCCAAGGTATTACAGTTACTGAGGCAAAAGGCTTTGGTCGTCAAAAAGGTCACACCGAATTATATCGTGGTGCAGAATATGTTGTGGATTTCCTACCAAAGGTAAAATTGGAAATCGTTTTGGATGATGCGCTGGCTGCGAATGCTGTTGAAGCTATCCAGAATGCTGCACATACAGGTCGCATTGGCGACGGTAAGATTTTTGTTTCTACAATTGATGAAGTGATCCGTATTCGCACAGGCGAAACAGGATCGGATGCGATCTAATTATAGAAATACGAACAGTGACTTATCCTTGTGGGATCTAAGGATAAGTTAAGGTAAAACCCGACCCAGACGAACAGGGTCAAATGTGGGCAACCACACTTAACATTAAGAGGATAAAAATATGTCTGACGCGGTTCAAAAAGTACTAGACATGATCAAAGAACATAACGTGGAATATGTGGACTTCCGTTTCACAGACCCACGTGGTAAATGGCAGCATACAGCACAGCATGTTTGCACCATTGACGAAGACATCTTCAAAGATGGCGTAATGTTCGACGGTTCTTCCATCGCTGGTTGGAAAGCAATCAATGAATCAGACATGATTTTGATGCCAGATCCAGAAACAGCTGTTATGGACCCATTCACAGCACAACCTCAATTGATCCTTTTCTGTGACATTTTGGAACCTTCCACAGGTCTTCCATATGATCGTGACCCACGTTCCATCGCGAAAAAAGCTTTGGCTTATACAGAATCCCTAGGTATCGGCGATACAGTATACTTTGGCCCAGAAGCAGAATTCTTTATCTTTGATGATGCACGTTGGTCCACAGAACAACAACAAATGTCTTACTCTTTGGATTCCGAAGAAGGCCCATACAATTCCAATTCAGAATATGAAGGTGGCAATATGGGTCACCGTCCTGGTCATAAAGGTGGTTACTTCCCAGTTGCACCAGTTGACTCTGGCACAGATATTCGTGCGGAAATGGTTTCCGTTATGATCGAAATGGGCTTGGAAATGGAAAAGCACCACCATGAAGTGGCGCCATCCCAGCATGAATTGGGTATGAAATTCTCCACATTGATCGACATTGCCGACAAGATGCAAATCTTTAAATATGTAACTCACATGGTTGCACATTCTTACGGTAAAACAGCAACCTTCATGCCTAAGCCGATCGTGAATGACAACGGTTCCGGTATGCATTGTCACCAATCTATCTGGAAAAACGGCGAAAACATGTTTGCTGGTTCTGGTTATGCTGATTTGTCTGAAGCTTGCCTATACTACATCGGTGGTATCATTAAGCACGCGAAAGCATTGAACGCGTTCACAAACCCATCCACAAACTCTTATAAGCGTTTGGTTCCAGGTTTCGAAGCACCAGTATTGTTGGCTTATTCCGCACGTAACCGTTCTGCTTCTTGCCGTATTCCATATGTTGCAAATCCAAAAGGCAAACGTGTTGAAGTACGCTTCCCAGATCCAACAGCAAACCCGTACTTGGCGTTCACAGCTATGTTGATGGCTGGTCTTGACGGTATCCAAAATAAAATTCACCCAGGTGAAGCAATGGATAAAGACTTATATGATTTGCCACCAGAAGAATTGAAAGACATTCCAACAGTTGCAGGTTCCCTACGTGAAGCTCTAGAAGCACTTGAAGCAGACCACGAGTTCTTGCTGAAAGGCGACGTAATGGACAAAGAAATGTTGGATGCATACATGAACTTGAAGTGGGAAGAAGTACAACGCTTCGAAATGACACCTCATCCTGTAGAATTCGACATGTACTACAGCTGCTAATATCGGCTTACGTCTATCGTAGATACAGAGGAAACCCGGTCAAATTGGCCGGGTTTTTCTTTTAAAAAAATAATCCTATAAACGATTTATTAACCATTCCTACCTTATATACGCTGTCACTTATACGATGTCAGGCTGCACAAAATATAGTCATTTCCATTAGATCGGGACTTTCCATTTTGGATTACCACTTGTAAGATAGGCTGTATTTTAAGACATATTATAATTAACTTTTACTAATATTTGTGACTACTATAGTAATATTGAATTGAAATTTCATTTCAAATGTTAGATAACGTAATTATCTGACATGGCAAACATTCTAAATAATAATTTAAGGCAGAGAATGAGCGCATCCAAAAAAACATCTTTGGCAACAAGCACGCAAAATTTGATTTCAACAATCAAACAAAATCGTGACCGCTATATTGCCTTCGCTTTTGCTTCTGCACATTTATTTTTAGAAGTCGACCGTACAGGTACGATCACTTATGCTGCTGGTGCGTCTAGCGCCCTCAGAAAAGGCCCAGCATATACCCTTCTGGGTGAAAAATTTATTCAATTTATTGTGGCTGCGGATCGTGATTATTTTAAAGAAATTTTAAAGCATCTCTTTATTCATCATCGTATTGATCCGCGCCCACTTAAATTGAACACAGCTAGTGGTCACGAAATCACATTGATGGTTGGTGGCTTTATTATGCCAGACAGTCCCTCCACGATTAATTTAGCTTTCACCATCCCACCGAAATCTGTCGGTGCAAGTAGTCATCATAAAAAAGATGAAGAAACAGGCCTTTTGGATAAAAAGGTTTTTGCAGATGCTGCGAAAGAACAATTGGAAACTTCCAATCGGATGGGGCAAGAAAGCAAGCTGACCATGTTTGTGATCGATGGCTTGGAAGAGATCAGTAAAACAGGTGACCCTTTTGCCCTATCACGTGCGCTTGATAAAATCGCTGCTTATATGCGTGCAATATCACTTGATGGCGGTACAGCAACACAATTCGATACTGAGAAATTCGGTTTGCTTCATGGTGCTAATGTTACAGAAGAAGAAGTACGTTCACGCATCAATGAAATAGTTGAAGAAGAGCTGGACGGTGCAACAGAAGCAAAATCTTTTGCCATTGATTTCGATCCAGGTGAGTTGGATGAAGAAGATGCGGCAAAAGCACTTTCTTATTCCATCAAGAAGTTTGTTGAAGAAGACCCTGCGAATTTCTCAATCTCTTCCCTACAAAGCAGTGCGAAAGAAATGATGTCTGATACATTATCTCGTATCAGCAACGTGCGTGAAATCATTGAAAAGAAAAACTTCGATGTGGTGTATCAGCCAATTGTAGATCTATACATGGAAGAACCACATCATTTGGAAGCGCTTACACGCGTAACAGGCCTCTCTTCTCCACAGTCATTTATTACCTTTACTGAGGAAGTCGGATTAATCGAAGATTTTGACTTAGCCTTAGCTCAAAAAGTATTGGATGATCTGGATAATCATGCCAAATCTGGCTGGCGCCCCAAAGTTGCGATTAATATCTCTGCGCGTTCCATGTCCAGTAAGATATTCCTTGATGGTTTTAAGGAAGTTCTAAAGCCATTTGAAAATGTAAAAAAACAATTGATGCTTGAACTTACCGAAACAGTGGCAGTTAGTAATTTTGAAAAACTTAACAAAACCTTACAAGACTTCCGTGCACAAGGTATCGAAGTTTGTCTGGATGATGTAGGTGCTGGTTCTACCTCTTTCCAGTCTTTATATGATCTACAAGTCGACTATCTAAAGATTGACGGCAAATTTGTGCGTGAGGCCGCGGAAAATCCACGCGATATGGCCATGCTGAAATCCATTATAAAAAATGGTAAACAATTGGGCTGTAAATTGATTGCGGAGCAGATCGAAGATCCAGACCAAGCCCGCCTGATGGAATCTTTGGAAATCGATTTCGGTCAGGGCTATTTATATGGTCGTCCAACAATGGATCATTCTATGTTGCGGTCCCATAAACAAAGCAAGACTTACAAATCTAGACCAGCTTCGACACAGCCGAAAGTTTTATTAACCGACATGAAACCAGATGACGATCCCGAAGGACCCGATGATGGTGGAAATGGTGGGTCAAAAGCACCAAAACATCGGATCAGTATGAATTTACGCCGAACACGTTAGGCGTATCTCTTTCATATTTTCAATTCTGACTATTGAAATCAGATTAGCGAATCACCTAGATTAAATGCATCATTTTTCAGCATGTTAGGGTTTTACCTTTATGGGCGAAGATACCAAAAATTACAGAGACCATCTAAAAGAACGCCTGGCCGCAGAAATCCGTAAGCAGGCGCGCTTTGCAGATGTCATGGTTTATTCCGTTTATGACCTAAATATGCCAGAAGAAGGCCCTGTTGTTTTCGATCAATATGAAAGAAAACAATTAATTAATCCCGATGATATACCTATTGATATGGATTTTGAAGGAATTGGTGTTTGGTATATCTGTTTCCGGCAAGGCGATACATTTAGTGTTCGACATATCTTGTTAAAACGCACACATGGCCGTTTCACTCATCAACAAACTGGTGTTTTTGAAGGTTTTTGGGAAGATTGGCCGCGCTATGTTGCAGAAGACAAATGGGTCAAAAGCGCGATGTTGCATAACTAGTGTATGTATTAGCTCGCCGGTCGCGCTTTGAATGAATCTCTCTATTTCTCAATCACTCGTTTTTTGCGATCTTCGCCTAAGGCAACAAAGGTAAACTTGCCCTCTGTTACAAGTTCACGTGCCTCAACACCATTGCTTCCATGACTGCGCAATACCCATGCTTGAATACTAAATGTTATGGATGTTGTCCCGATTCGCTCTTTATACGCGTAACAGCACATCACATCTCCCACTGAAACGGGTTTATGAAACACCATAGCATCCACTGCCACCGTTGCCACACGTCCTTTGGTAGCTTGCCTAGCTGCAATTCCACCAGCAATATCCATCTGAGACAGAAGCCATCCACCAAAAATATCGCCATCCGGATTCGTATCTGCTGGCATAGCCAATGTTCTTAAAACAAGTTCACCTTTCGGTTCTGTCACATTATCCATCGTGATTTTCTTTCATTCTCTAAAGAATCCCCCTAGCCTTCCGAACTAATAAGGATACTATCGGGGGAATAAGTGGCTCACAAGAGGGTTATCCACAAGATAGTGTATAGTTTAACAATTTTTACACATTATGATGCTTGTCTACTAGTAGAGCGTCTCTATAATATACCGCATGTCTGATTTATTTAATACCGCCACTGCTGAAACCCAAGAGGGCTATTCAGCAAAAGATATCGAGGTTCTAGAAGGCCTGGAACCAGTTCGCCACCGCCCGGGTATGTATATCGGGGGAACCGATGAACGTGCCCTACATCATTTGGTCGCTGAAGTTCTCGATAACTCCATGGACGAAGCCGTGGCGGGTCATGCAACACGTATCGAAGTGATGATTAATGCTGATGGGTCCGTGACTATTCGAGATAATGGACGTGGTATTCCGATTGATCCACATCCAAAATATAAAGATAAATCAGCTCTCGAAGTTATTTTAACGACTTTGCACTCAGGCGGTAAATTTACAGGCAAAGCTTACGCAACGTCAGGTGGCTTGCATGGCGTTGGTATTTCCGTCGTAAATGCCCTTTCAGAGTATCTGGTCATCGAAGTTGCGCGCGATAAAACACTATATCGTCAAAAATATAGCCGTGGTCATTCTACAACTGCCCTTGAAAATATGGGTGCAATTGCAAATCGTCGAGGAACAAGCGTTACCTTCCTACCCGATCATGAGATTTTTGGCGCAACCGCACATTTCAAACCAGCAACCTTGCATCGTATGGTTCGCTCAAAAGCCTATTTATTTAAAGGTGTTGAAATTCGTTGGACTTGTGCAGCTGAATTGATCAAAGACGGTGATGAAACACCAGAAAAAGACAGCTTACATTTCCCTGGTGGTTTGGTTGATTATTTGCAAGAATCTATTGGCCAACGTGCCACTGTCGTACCACGTCCCTTTGCTGGTGAAATGCGTGAAGAAGACGATGTAGGGCGCGTTGAATGGGCCATTAGCTGGACACATGATGGTGATGGTTTTAACAGCTCTTATTGTAACACTGTTCCAACACCACAAGGTGGCAGTCATGAAGCTGGTTTGCGTTCCTCCATCGGTAAAGGCTTACGTGCCTATGGTGAGATGATTGGCAATAAGAAAGCCTCTCAAATCACTGGTGAAGATGTGATGGGTGAAGCCAGTAGTTTACTTTCTGTATTTATCCGCGATCCACAATTCCAAGGACAAACGAAAGATAAACTAGCTTCACCTGCAGCAACTAAATTGGTTGAGACTGCGATTAAGGATCGCTTCGACATCTGGCTTACAGAAGACCCTGCCAGTGCCAACGACTTATTAGAATATGTTCTTGAGCGCGTTGCTGAGCGTCAAAACCGTCGTATTAAAAAAGAACAACGCCGCAAGACACCCACGCGTCGTTTGCGTCTTCCTGGCAAATTGGCTGATTGTTCTAGTAAATCATCAGATAACACCGAAATATTTTTGGTAGAGGGTGATTCTGCGGGTGGTTCCGCTAAACAAGCACGTAACCGTGCAAATCAAGCTATCCTTCCTCTACGTGGTAAAATCCTGAATGTTGCCAGTGCCAGCGCAGATAAATTGCAAGCAAACCAAGAACTTAAAGATCTTGGTCAAGCATTGGGATGCGGTACAAAAGGTGACTTCAAGCTTGAAAATCTACGTTATGAACGTGTCATCATCATGACTGATGCGGATGTGGATGGTGCACATATCGCCTCCCTGCTTATGACATATTTCTATAGAGAAATGGCCGGCCTTGTGGAAGCAGGTCGCTTATTCTTGGCGCTGCCACCGCTATATCGGATTTCTCAAGGTGGTAAGACTATGTATGCCCGTGATGACGATCATAAAGATGAGTTAATCGCGACTGAATTTAAGGGTCGCGGAAAAATCGATATTAGTCGATTTAAAGGTCTAGGTGAAATGCCTCCTGGTCAACTTAAAGAGACCACAATGGACCCAAGCAAGCGTACATTGATCAAGGTTCAGGTGCCTAATCGTAGAAATGAGGATGAGTTAGAAGAATCACGAAGAACTGCGAATATGGTTGATAGCCTTATGGGTAAAAAGCCAGAAAAACGTTATGATTTCATTCAAGAGAATGCAGCCTTTGTTGAAGATTTAGACTTGTGATCTCATAATAAGTTACCCATATCTTACTAATATGGGTAATTGAAGGAAGATGCTATGCGTTCTTTTATAACTACAATAGGGATATTCGCAGTATCCGCTACATTTCTTTCCGGCTGCTTTTCAACAACGATTTCATATAATCAAAGTATCACCAGTCGTTTTAACAACTCCGACTTCGCTTTTCTAAAAGAAAAATACCCTATGGTATTGAATGCGAAAGGGGTTTCCAATAACGACATGCGCGCTGATATAATCGAAGTTATGACTGAACAATATTCAGGTATGCATCGCTTCAGGCATGCGACTTTTGTGTCTGCGATCGATGCCAAAGACCAACAAGAAATTTCCTTTGTCATCAATGTGAATCCGACAAAAAACACCTCTGCATGGGATATTTGCTCAGAAGATACACCTTCATTACAAAATTCATCTGATGCAAACTCAATTAAGTCCGCTCAGCTTGCATTTTGTCGCAAAGATAAAGCATGGAGCTATATTACAACTGAGTTTAATCAACCTGTGAAGGCTACATCTAATGAATTTAAAGATGCTATTGGCCTTGCTGCACATAGTATTTTATATAAAAGCAACAATCCATTCAATGGTTGTGGTATACCTGCAACACGATGCTAAAACTTTTGGTTCACCAGTTTTCTAGCCAATCTCGCATTAACGCAGTCGTCGCAAATGGGCGCTCCAAAGTAGCAAGATGTCCGCATTCCTCGATTATGCAAAGACGCGAATTTGGTAACAAACTAGATGACTCCTCAGATAACGCCAAAGGCGTAACTTCATCTTGCCGACCACAAATAACTAATGATGGTATATTGTAACCGGATAAATCATCACGACTATCTGGTCTGTTTAAAATAGCTGTTTGTTGACGCACAAAAGCTTCTTGCCCTACTTGCGCAGCCATATCCATAACCGTTGTTGTTAGTGCTTCATCTTCCATGCGATCAGGATGTATAAGCATAGGTAATAAACGTGGGGTCACCCCCTTAAAACGGCCTTTTGAAGTTAAAGAAATCAATCCACGACGACGACGTTTTTGCTCATCACTATCTTGTCTGGAAGAAGTATCAATTAACGCGAGTTTCAGCACGCGTTCAGGTGCTTGGCGTAAAATTTCCAAAGACACATACCCGCCCATAGACAAGCCAGCTAATGCGAATTTGTCCGGCGCATTGTCTAAGATACGCTTAGCCATACCTTCAACACTATCATCTTGTATGGTATCCCCCACCTGCATATCTGCAACATCAGCTAGATACTTAAGTTGGTGTCCCCAAAGACGTTCATCACATAATAAACCCGGCACCATTACCAAAGGCGTTTTAGACATTTCATCTCTTTCTTATTTATTTAATCAGCGCAGATACAGATCTGAAACTATCTGTACCTGCCTTGCCCATCCATTCAAAAGCTACCATTTCAGTGGATACCAATGTCACACCTGTTTCTTGCATACGCATACAGGCAATTTTTTTGCTTTCTTCGGTTCGAGACGAAATTGCATCTGTTACCAAAAACACATTATATCCAGCTTGCTGGAATTCAATTGCTGTCTGTAAAACACAGACATGCGCCTCCATTCCACAAATGACGATTTGTTTTCTTTCAGATTTCTGACTAATCGCTTCTCGGATATTGGCCTCTCGATAACAGGAGAAATTAATTTTCTCAAAAACTTGCGCGTTTGCTTCTTTAAGACACCCTTCCAATGATTGTGCCGTATGACCAAGCCCTTTTGGGTATTGTTCCGACACATAGACAGGGACTTTAAGTTGCAGGGCGGTTTGAAGTAAAATTTGAGTATTATCAATAACTTTTCGAGGTTCGGACATTGCGGATAGGAGCCGCTCCTGTATATCCACAACTAATAAAGATGAAGAATTAGTATTCATTAACATTTCATGAACCTCCTCAAACACAAGAACTTCTGTCAAATTCTCTAGATAACCTATTGGGCACGTTGCGAAAAAGCAACGTTTTGACAATATTTATATAGGAAAAACATGAATATCACTGTTTTTTCTGCAGGAAAGATTGACAGATTGCCACCAGACCCTAGTATCCCCTTCGCTTTCAGTGTAAACTGTAAGTTAGGTATTTCAGAAATATTCAAGATATATATCCGCCTCCTCATTGATGGCGTCGGCTATATCATCAATTAGAAGCGAGACTTTATGGCGACAAGCTTTGAAGATTTAGGACTTGGTCCTGAAGTTCTGCGTGCGGTAAGCGATGCAGGTTATACAACCCCGACCCCAATCCAAGAAAAGGCTATTCCTTTCATTATGATGAACAGGGATGTTTTGGGATGTGCACAAACAGGGACGGGTAAAACGGCATCCTTCACTTTACCAATGATTGACATCTTGGCACATGGCCGTGCGCGTGCGCGGATGCCTCGATCCATTATCTTGGCACCTACACGCGAACTTGCCGCACAAGTAGCTGATAATTTTGAGACATATGGTAAGTATCATAAGCTATCAATGGCTTTATTAATTGGCGGCGTATCATTTAACGAACAGGAAAAAGTTCTAGATCGTGGTGCTGATGTGTTAATTGCAACTCCTGGCCGTCTTATGGACCATATCGATCGCGGCAAAGTATTATTGTCCGATACCAAAATTGTGGTAATTGATGAAGCAGATCGCATGCTTGATATGGGCTTCATTCCTGATGTGGAAAAAATTATTGGTATGGTTTCTTCCATGCGGCAGACAGTTATGTTTTCCGCAACAATGCCAAAGGAAATCCGTAATTTGGCTGACAAATTTTTGTCAAACCCAAAAGAATTAACAGTGGATCCGCCTTCTTCCACCGCACAAACAATTACACAAGGTATTGCCCATGTAGGGCCACGCCAGAAACGTAGTGTTCTGGAGAAATGGTTGAAGGAAGATAATATTCAAAATGGTGTTATCTTCTGCAACCGTAAACGTGATGTATCAAACCTGCATAAGAGTTTAGAGAAAAAAGGTTTTTCTGTTGGCGCCCTACATGGTGACATGGATCAACATAAACGTATGGAATGGCTAGAAAAGTTTAAAACTGGTGAAGTAAAATTCCTGGTCTGTTCCGATGTTGCTGCTCGCGGCTTAGACATCGCGGCAGTGAGTCACGTATTTAACTACGATGTTCCTGTGAATGCCGAAGATTACGTACATCGTATTGGACGTACAGGTCGTGCTGGACGCGAAGGTACTGCTTATATGCTAGTAACTCATCATGATGAGAAATTATTATCCGCAATTGAGAAAATTGTTGGCTCTGCACTTCCCGTTCTGGAAGGGATGGAACCCCGCAGTAAAGAGGATAGAAACGCAGATGATACTGCTATAACCAAGCAAGCTTCTAACAATAACCGCAAAGATCGCGGAAACCGTAAAAGAGGCAAAAAATATCGTGATCAGGATTTCGAAATCGGAATTGAACCTGAATTTGATATGCCATTTGGGCAAACTCCGAATGTACCAGCCTTCCTTTTAAGAAGCTTTAAATAAATTTAAATATGATTTTCTGATCAGACGAGGATAACTTATGCAAACAATTTTCATCCAAGTGAAAGCTGAGCTAGGACGTGCATATGAAGTAGCTGACGCAGCAAGCGAAGTTGAGCAAGTATCAGAAGTATATTCCACGTCCGGGCATTATGACTTGATGATGAAATGTTATTTGCCAAAAGATGAAGATATCGGTCATTTTGTGAACGAGGCGATTCAAATTTTACCTGGCGTAAAAGACACATTCACAATTATCACATTTAAAGCCTTCTCTTAGTTTGACAAGTCTGTTTTAGAAAGTGATAGTAAGCAATCGATTCAATAAAATATAAAGATTTGACAGAGAGTTAAAATGGTAGCCACGGTAAATATCAACGAAAATGATGATAAACTAAAAGCGGAAATTGTAAGCCTTGTACAATATATCCGTCGTTTTCGTGAAGAAATTGCCCATATGGTACAACGTGAAAATGACCAAACTCGCTTTGAAAGCATGTCTGATCAACTAGATGAGATCGTTGGTGCAACAGAAAGTGCAACAAACTCAATTCTTGAATCAGTCGAGAATATTGAAAGTGTCATCGATGGTTTGCGCGATGCATCTGACGACGCGAAACGTAATGAGTTATGTGATAAGATTTCTGAAAACACGATGCACGCAATGGAAGCATGTACATTCCAAGATATTACTGGTCAACGCGTAACTAAGATTGTTCGCTCCATGAAATTTGTTGAGCAACGTGTTGATGCGCTGACAGAGTTATGGGGTCGCGATGAAATTGAAGATATGGCCGTTGGTTTTGCAAAAGATGATGAACCAACAGGTGATGCAGCTTTGTTAAACGGCCCTGCCCTACCTGAGGAAACTTCGATTTCCCAGGATGATATTGATAAATTATTCGACTAAATTTTAATTCGTTTTATAGGACGACTATGTCTGCAGGTTATAGAGCTGTAACAGCATTTTTGCTGGTTTCATGGATCATCTTTTATATTCTTCTTGCGTGGTATATTGGTGGTTTTATCCCAGTAGATTCAGACTTTATTGAACTGGCATATTATCCTATCGCTGGGTTGGCTTGGATACCTGTGGCAGCATGGATATTAAAAAAACGCCATCGTGAAGAGGTGGGATCCTAACCTGGAATAACTTCTTGGCTTTAATTAATAGACATTTCTTGTCAAAGACTTATATTAATATAAGCTAATTATAAAACTGTGATTGAGTAGATGACTGACAAATCATCAAAGACACTTCTAAAGAAAGCCGAGACTGCGTTAGAAGCTGCAATCGAAGAAAATAAACGTGTCCGCCTGTCAAATGCACAGCGCATGGGTGAAATTGCTCATGAAATCAAAAATGCGCTTAATTCTATGATGGGTTTTTCTGAGATCCTCAAAAATGAGCAATTTGGTGCTCATTCTGATCCACGGTATAAAGAATATGCAGACTTCATATATGAATCAACACAACATCTTCTGCAGATATGTGAACGCGAACTTACCGAAAGTAAGAATCAAAATCTGGTAAATGCGCAACCACTTCCAGCTCAAAAGATAGACGTGGATGTGAATGATGTTATTGGTACTACTATAACAGGCTTATCTTCCCTCGCAGATGAGTTGGAAGTTGATATAAAATTCCAAATTGACGAAGATTTTCCAATTCTTAAAACCGACCCGGCGCGATTGCGTCAAGTCCTTCATAATCTTGTTTCCAATGCCATTAAGTTTACCCCCAAAGGCGGTCATGTATGTGTGAAAGCAATCGTTGACCGCGAAGAAGGTGCTTTAATCCTTGTCGTGAAAGATAACGGTTTTGGTGTATCTGCTGAAGATATCTTGAAAATCATGGAGCCTTTCGCACAAATCGAAGATATGGAAAAACGTGGTGATCAAGGAAGTGGCCTAGGCTTACCTATCGTAAAGCGACTAGTGGATGAAATGGGTGCAGAACTTGAATTTAGAAGCCGAAAAAATGTTGGCACCATGGTTACCGTAAAATTTTCAGACTATTAAATAAAACGCCCTCACCTATTGATTATCCCCAAAGAGATTGTGATACTTATCCTTCTACATACTTTCATGAAGGATATATATATTCATGACAATTCAATTGGATAAGAGACTTAATGCATGGCGTCCTGATCTTGCTGATATTACTTTGAAAGGCAAGGTAGATGCATCTCGCTTTATCCAAGCAGAAATGGCAACAACCCTTGTATCTATTGCCAGTTTAAGACGTGGCCCTGGCTGTGAACATCCGGTAGATAAAGAGTTACTTCGAGGTGAAGAAGTTCACATATTCGAAGAAAAAAATGGTTGGTGCTGGGTCCAAAGCTTACGGGACAGATATGTAGGTTATTGCGAAGCAAAATGCTTTACTAAAGAAAAGCCTAATTTGACCCATCGCGTTAATGTATTACGTAGTTCGATTTTTAAAGAAGCAAGTCTAAAAACGCTGATCATAGACCAACTGTCACTCAATAGTGAAGTAGAGGTCATTAATACAGATGGAAAATTCAGCCAGTTATCCTGTGGTGGATGGGTATATTCAAAACATTTGATCTCCCTAAATGAATACACTTTACCATTTCAAGCTGCAGCAAAACTTTATCTAAACAGTCCTTATATTTGGGGTGGAAACGGACATCTTGGTGTTGATTGTTCAGGCCTTATTCAAATGGCGGCTTATGCAGCAGGCCACATTATTCCCCGCGATACAGATATGCAGGAGGCTTTCTTTGAAGAAGAGGTCGATGGACTAGATAACATTCAAATTGGGGATCTTTTGTTTTGGCCAGGTCATGTGGCTATTTATGATGGTAATGATATTGCCTTACACGCCAATGCCACGGAAATGATGACTTGTGCACATTATCTAGAGTTTTTGTTACCCCATATTGAGGAACAAGAAGGTACGCCGCTAAGATCAATCAAGCGCCCTAATTTAAATCTTAAAACTGGTTCCTAAAATGAGAAAAGCTGAATTGGAACCACGCGCCTGGCAACGTATGTTAAGTGGTCGTAGATTAGATCTTTTAGACCCTAGCCCCGTGGATATTGAAATTGAAGATATTGCCCATGGTCTTGCCAGGGTAGCAAGATGGAATGGTCAAACAGAGGGAGCTTATGCATTCTCTGTTGCTCAACATAGTATAGTCGTAGAAGATTTTGTTGGCAGATTAAAACCAGATCTGCCGATAAAATGGCGATTGGTAAGTTTACTTCATGATGCCCCCGAATATGTGGTTGGTGATATGATTTCACCATTTAAATCCGCTATTGGAATTAATTATAGAGATTTGGAACATCGCCTCCAAACAGCAATACATATCCGTTTTGGCCTCCCGCCCAAAATTCCGGAGAGTATTGAAAAATTAATCAAACGGGCAGATCGGGCTTCTGCATATTTTGAAGCCATACAACTAGCAGGTTTCACGACTTCTGAGGCAAACAAACTATGGCGAAAGCCAAAAATAATAGATGATTATAAAATTAATTTACAATCCCCTAAACAGGCAAAGGACGCATTTATCAAACGCTTTGAAGAGTTACTCGATAAGTTGTAAATTTCTCTTGATATTCACCCTTTTTCCGCCACACTTATGATATAGGTATAAATCAATGTGGTTTTATAGGGGTAAGTTGATGAAATTCAAAAAACGAGGTCTCTTTGCAGCAACAGCACTTACACTCCTTATTGGTGGAGGCAGTCTGCTTGGCGGGGCGTTGTTAAGTGAAAGTTTTGAAAACCTCAATCAAACCTTATCCCAAAATCATGCGGTTAACCCATTAGATAAAACTGGTGGGAAAGAAACGATCGCACCCGAGCTCTATACAGGTCAATCTGCTAAACCTGTAACCACATCAAACGATTTCATGATTGTAACAGCGCATCCAGCCGCATCTTATGCCGGGGCAGAAATCTTGAAAAAAGGTGGACGCGCAATTGATGCATTATTAGCAGCTCAGCTTGTCCTTAACTTAGTTGAACCCCAATCATCCGGTATTGGTGGAGGCGGTTTTTTACTTCATTGGGATAAAAGCACAAAAAAAATTCAAGCGTTTGATGGTCGGGAAGCAGCCCCAATTGGCGTCGACCCTAAATTCTTCTTCTACCCTAATGGAGATGCAAAAACATTTATGGAAGCCGTGGTTGGTGGTGCCTCTGTTGGCGTTCCAGGCCTATTACGTATGTTTGAACTTGCGCGTCAGGAGGCGCAAAACTCAGGATACGAAATCCTGCCATTATCCGAAATCATGGCGCCTGCAATTAAATTGGCTGAAGATGGCTTTCCTGTCAGTCCGCGTTTACATCAGCTTTTATCCAATGATAAGTATTTCACATCAGGTATGACAGCTCATACCTATTTCTATGGGACGAATAACCAACCAGCAGCCATTGGTGAAATTTTAAAAAATCAAGCTTATGCAGATACCTTGCACCATCTGGCGGATAACGGTCTGGCCGCATTTTACCAAGGTGATATTGCCAAAGAAATTGTCCGCGCTGTACAACAAGCCCCCGGAAATCCAGGCAGCATGAATCTATCTGATATGGCCCGTTATAAGGCTAAAATACGTAACACAACCTGTTTGGAATATAGGGATCTATACGATATTTGCGGCATGCCTCCGCCCTCTTCTGGTGGTATCGCTGTTGCCCAGATCATGGGAATTTTGGACGCAACCAATATAGATCAACAAAAACCAGCAAGTGCGGATTCAATTCAGCTATTTGCAGAAGCTATGAAGTTAGCTTTTGCAGATCGTAATCATTATATCGGCGATACAGATTTTGTGGAAGTTCCTGTTGATGAGCTTATTAACGAAGCTTATCTTCACACACGTGCACTTGAAATGGACCTCTCCCGCCACCCAAAAGTAAAAGCAGAAGCGGGACAACCCGTTCTGGATCATGCTTATAACCGAGCTGCTGATAATGCAATTGAGCTCCCCTCTACCACTCATTTAGTCGTTGTTGATAAATATGGCAATGCTGCAAGCATGACGACCAGTATTGAAACAGCCTTTGGATCTCATCAAATGGTCGGAGGTTTTCTGTTAAACAATCAATTGACCGATTTTGCCATCACGGGCTTTAAAAATGGTCAACCAATTGCCAATCGTATTGAGCCAGGAAAGCGGCCACGTAGTTCAATGGCGCCAACAATTGTGTTAGACAAAGAAGGTAACCTAAAGGTTCTTACCGGATCTCCTGGGGGCAGCCGCATTATCGGCTATACCGCCCAAAGCCTTGTTGCTATGCTTGATTGGCAACAAACTGCACAGGAAGCAGCCAATATGCCGCGCTTTTTGCACCGGAACACAAAACTGGAACTGGAAGAAAATGGTTTTGTCCCGGAGTTAGTAGAAGATATGCGGGACCGGGGTTACAAGGTTTCCACGCGTCAGATGGTAAGTGGGGTCCATATTATTGAACGATTAAAAAACGGCTCCTATCGCTCTGGTACAGACCCGCGACGTGAAGGTTATGCATTTGGAGATGACAATCTTCCCGATAGCCTTTATGACAGTTTTTCATTGATCTTACCTGAATAATTTTCAAGGAATTAGAATATGTCTCCGCTTTATACAGCAGCCCTTCAGGGCTTCTTGCTTGGTGCTGGCCTGATCATCGCAATTGGGGCCCAAAACGCTTTTATCCTTAAGCAAGGCTTGAAGCGGGAATATGTCTTTGCCCTTAGTACATTTTGTTTTTTATCGGATGCGCTTCTAATTGTCGCCGGAACAGCCGGTATGGGAACACTTGTTTCCAGTAATCCAACTTTCACAAAAATTGCTGCAATTGGCGGTGGTTTATTCCTCATCTGGTTTGGTTTTAACAGCTTTCGGTCTGCATTTAAGGGAGAAAGTCTTTCTGCCTCAAAAGAAAGTAGTCCTAAATCCTTATGGAAAGCAATTGCACTTGTCGCGGCCCTAACTTGGCTTAATCCACATGTATATTTGGATACAGTGGTGATGTTAGGCAGCATTGCAGGTCAACATCCGACAGATGAACGCATCTATTTTGCTGGTGGTGCGGTGATTGCATCAATGGCATGGTTCTATACCTTGGGCTATGGTGCGGCATGGTTAGCGCCAATTTTTGCAAAACCCATCTCATGGAAAATCCTTGATTTCGGCATTGGTATTGTAATGTGGCTAATTGCCTATAGCCTCATGATAACGCTTCTTTAAGTCACAATAGCGTTATTTACGGACATAATTATAGACTTCCAAAAACTTCCGCCTTAGAATTATTCTACTTTGGGGAAGAAAAATATGGATAAACTCGTTACTTTACTCGACCAAATTAGAAAAGATGGCTACTATTCCCAAGATGAACTTTATGAAACGCTTTGCATAACCTTAGCACAAAAACTTGATGCTGATTATGTAAGTGTTTGGTATTTCAATGAGGCAAAAGACAAATTAGTTCCGCAGAAATTTTATGATGTGGAAATAGATAATTTTATTGTTGCTGATGACCTCAAAGATTGCCCAGGTTACTTTAAAGAAATTTGTGAAAATGTATTTCTTAATGCACCAGATGTGCGTAATCATCACGCTTTAAGAGAGCTAGTCGATAACTACTTTGACGTTTATGGTATTCAATCATTGCTTGATTATACCTTACATAAAAACTTGCAGCCCATCGGTGTTGTCTGCGTAGAAACCAAAAACAAATGCATGCGATGGAATGACGATGATATTTGCTTTGTTCGAAATGCAACAACGCTCACAACACGATATATCACCCATTAAAAAAGGCGAGGATTGCTCCCCGCCTTTCATACATCATAGCATAGCAATGTGACTAACTTAATCGCTACCATGCATATTACGAAGACGTAAACGCAAGGCGTTTAATTTGATGAAGCCTTCTGCGTCACGTTGGTCGTAAACGTCATCTTCTTCAAATGTAACCATGCCTTCGTTATACAAGCTATATGGTGACTTACGGCCTGTGATCATCACATTGCCTTTATACAATTTCATGCGAACTGTACCTGTCACTTTTTCATTACATTTATCAATTGCCGCCTGAAGCATTTCACGTTCTGGAGAGAACCAGAAACCGTTATATAAAAGCTCAGCATATTTCGGCATCAATTCATCTTTGGTGTGCATTGCGCCACGATCCAAAGTCAGACTTTCCATCGCACGACGTGCGTGGAACAACACTGTGCCACCCGGTGTTTCGTAAATACCGCGGGACTTCATACCGATGAAACGGTTTTCCACGATATCGATACAACCAACACCATTACGACCACCAAGTTCGTTTAGTTTCGCAAGCAAGGTCGCAGGGGACATTTTCTCACCATTGATCGCAACTGGATCACCAGCTTCAAAATCAATTGTGATTTCTTCTGGCTTATCCGGTGCCGCATATGGAGAAACCATACGGGATAGGATATGATCCAATTCTGCTTCTACCCATGGATCTTCAAGGATTTTACCTTCTGAAGAAATATGAAGCAGGTTCGCATCTTGTGAAAATGGTGCTTCGCCACGCTTATCTTTTGGAACAGGAATTTGATGCTTTTCAGCATAATCGATCAGCTTTGTACGGCTGGTCAAATCCCATTCACGCCAAGGCGCAATGATTTTGATATCTGGCTTAAGCGCGTAATAACCAAGTTCGAAACGAACCTGATCGTTACCTTTACCTGTCGCCCCGTGGGATACAGCATCTGCACCTGTTTCCAACGCGATTTCAATTTGGCGTTTGGAGATCAATGGACGTGCCACAGAAGTGCCCAATAAATATGTGCCTTCATATAGTGCGTTCGCACGGAACATCGGGAAGACATAGTCACGTGTGAATTCTTCGCGTAAATCTTCAATATAGATATCTTTGATACCCATCATCTCAGCTTTTTGGCGTGCCGGTTCCAACTCTTCACCCTGACCAAGGTCAGCGGTAAAAGTTACAACTTCGCAACCATAATGGTCTTGCAACCAACGAAGAATAATAGATGTGTCCAGACCACCGGAATAGGCAAGGACAACTTTTTTCACATCTTTAGACATATGCTTAAAGCCCCTCAAAAAGAGATTTCCAAACAGCCCGAAAGCTGTCTCTTAAAACTGGAAGGCGAGTATAGGGAAAACGCGGCTTTGAACAAGCCCTGTTTCTTCAATATCGCCAGAAAATTCCCTATTGCAGAAGAGCCTCTAGTTGCTCAATACTTTTTTTAATTTCATCTGCATTGCTCTGTAGATAGTCATCATAATTTCGACCACTCTCTTTTTCTGCTAAAGCACATGCATATATACTTTCCAATTGACTACTAATCTCCATAATTCGATCAGATAATATCGTCTCAAAATCCGATATGACTAAACAGGTTCCTTCTAGAACGTTAATTAATCTGCCTAATCCAATCTTATTAGCCGAAAACTCATTTACGCTTAGATTTATAATATTTAACTGTCGATTAAGAATTTCAGTTACTGACATTTTTGACTTAAACCAAAATACATTAAATTGAAGGCAAACCCGCTTCGCGTTCTTTTTCAAGGCGTTGTGCTTCAAACTGTTTTTGTAAGCGTAGTGGCACGCGTTGACTTTCAGATTTTAGCTGGCCACAAGCCGCCAAGATATCTTCCCCTCGTGTTTTACGTACCGGACAGCTATAGCCTGCATTCCAGATTACATCAGCGAATTTTTTGATCTGTTCCGGTGTGGATTGTTCATATTCAGAACCGGGCCACGGGTTGAACGGGATCAAGTTTACTTTTGATGGAATGCCTTTAAGAAGTTTAAGCAACTGACGTGCGTCATCTTCGCTATCATTCACATCTTTCAACATCACATATTCCCATGTCACACGGGAAGAGTTGCTAAGTCCTGGATAATTGCGCACTGCTTCCAAAAGCTTTTCGATATTCCATTTACGGTTAATCGGCACGATTTTGTTACGTAATTCATCATTTGTGGCATGTAGGGAAATCGCCAAAAGTGCGCCTGTTTCATCACCGATACGGGCAATATCCGGCACCACACCAGAGGTAGAGACAGTGATACGACGTTTGGAAAGTGCTATGCCTTCCCCATCCATACAAATCTTTAACGCTTTGATCACGTTATCTGTGTTATAGAGAGGTTCCCCCATCCCCATAAACACAATATTGGTCAAACGACGGTCAATACTGGATGCTGGCCATTCTTCAAGTGCATCACGCGCCAACATCACCTGCCCTACAATATCGCCCGGCGTCAGGTTACGAACCAGTTTCTGCGTACCTGTATGACAGAAGGTGCAGGTTAATGTACAACCAACTTGGGAAGACACACAAAGGGTACCGCGATCATCTTCGGGGATATAAACGGTTTCTGCTTCATTCCCGTCGTCATATTTCAGCAACCATTTCTGAGTGCCGTCTTTTGATTTTTGATGCACAGAAATCGTTGGGCGTTCAATTTTAAAATGTTCAGCCATTTTAGCGCGCAAAGGCTTCGCCATATTGGTCATATCATTAAAATCAGTCACACCACGGTTATAAACCCACTGGAAGAGTTGCTTCGCACGGAATTTGGCCTCGCCCATTTCAAGGACAGCTTCCAGCATATCCTCTTTATCCATGCCAATAAGGTTTTTACGCGTGTCTACTTCTGCCTGTTGCCCTTCTTTATGAGCAGGCGCAACCTTTGGACAGGAAGTTTTAGGCGCTTCTTCAACGTTTAAAATTTCAGCTTCAGACATTTTCAATAATTCCAGTTCGGTGCTGTTCATCCAGCCCGAAACATTTAAGTCGATCCATCATATATCAATTTTTGAAAACCAAGAAGTGGCGCATCTGTTTCGCGCATTACAATAAGGCATTTACCAACATCTTCTCAGTTGGCGCGTATGTAACATTATTAGCATAAAAAAGAAAGCGTTATTACTTAAAGCGTTGAGTATCAATTATGAAAGTTTCTGAAAAACTGTTCTAAATCATTTCCCAAAACTTTCTAGGGTTGGTATTATATCTATATAAACAAGGAGATACCTTCATGACCGAAGAAACAGTTGATTATACCGCAGAAGCCAACCTTCTGATCGAAGAAATGAATAAGCAACCAGATGACGTGCATGAAATTCAGATCCGCTTGCGTCAGAAGATTTCAATGATGCGCGCCGAAGGCTTACCAATTCCGGAAAACTTCATCAAACTTGAAGCTGAATTGGACAAAGCCTTAACGGTTGAAGATTAAATTTTAAAGATAAAATGAAGCCTTAAGGAACTAAGGCTTCTTTACGTTACACGCATTATTCACGGCATTATTTGCTTTACTAAAGCCACTTAAAGAATAGGTATCTTTGGTCTTTGTACCACGTTGCGATACGCCAGAAACAACCATTGTATTCCCACCGCGCATAGCTTTTACAATCGCCTTATCATCTTTCTTAAAGGCATAAGCCACGGACCCATGGGTAAAGAATTCGAAATTCTTACCGCCAATTTTCACCTTCACACGAGAGTCCTTTTTCAAAGGATACCCCATACCAAGGCTTACTTCATGGTAACGACTGTCATTTGGACGATGAGTGATAAAGGCAAAGATTTCACCGCGTGCTTTACCGCCTTCTTCATGTTTGGTTGGGCGGGACCACATATTACATACTTTGCCACCACCTTCGGTATAAGAATGTGCTTGCCATTTCTTAAATACACCAAGGTCTTTATCCCCCGCAGCCAAAGCCGGGGATGCTACTAAAAGGCCTGTTCCAAGAAGCAATGTAGTTGCTTTTAATACGCGTGACATCATGCGTTGAAGTCTCCATCCAAACATTTCATAGATAAACGCCCCCAAATTCAATTCGAATCAAAGGGAGGCGATTAAATTAAAATCTAGACATAAACTATGGCGATTCTATGGTCGAAGGAAAGTAGAAACCTATTCGCCCTTATCATCATATGTATATTCACGAGATCGAATGATCTGACCGCCATGCACATGTTCAGGTAAAGCTTCTGTCGGACCACCCGGACGGATAGGACGATCGGCCCAACGACCCAGACTAATTTGGCGATCATAAAGCATAATCGCCCCTGCAATCCCGACATTCACACAGAATTTAGTCGGAATCTTCACCAAGTGATCGCATTTTTCCTGAATTTCAGGGGACAGAGAACCACGTTCTGGGCCAAGGATATATGCTGCCTGCAATGGATGGCGGAAACTTGGCATCCAAACCGCATCATCACATAATTCTACACCAACTAATTTGCAGCCTTTTGGCAGTTGAATATCATCCGCATTTCCATATTCATAAAGTGGCATATGCTTTGCGGCTTCGGATGTGTCAGATTGATAAACCTCACGCACATTCACCGCTGGCGCAACCGCAAACACAAAGCTACCGCCAAAGGCATGGGCAGAACGATAAAGACTGCCAACATTTCTTGGTTTGGAAATACCTTCAACACCTAAACCGAAATAACCACGCATAAGGATAAGGCCTCCTTCAGACCTGAATTCTATATCAATATAAAAGGAAATGATTTCTTGCAGAGGGTTCTTGCATATTTTGCCCTAAAAAGGCAAGTTCTAGCCAATGAATAAAAAGCTTTCGAAGCAATAAAAGAACAAAAACCACTAAATTCTCGCGGTGATGGAGCCTAAAGACATGAGCAATGATAACTTGCCTGATGAAAAACGTGCCAATTTGAAACTGGATTTTTCCGGCTGCAACCCGGTTTTGGTCGAAGTGACACGTGGTGGCATTGTCGAAAGTCGTCATCGTGGCAGCATCGCTGTTGTTGATGTTCAAGGTAATGTTCAAGCCGCATGGGGTGATATCACCCAGCCTGTTTATGGGCGCTCTTCTGTAAAAGCGTTCCAAGCGCTACCGATGCTGGAAACAGGTGCAGCTGACGAATTTGGCTTTAGTGACGATGAAATTTCATTGTCTGTTGCGTCTCATGGCGGGGAAGAAGTTCATACTAAAACTGCAGCAAGCATGCTTGCAAAAATGGGACTAGATGAAGATGATTTGGAATGTGGCGCACATTGGCCAATGCTTGATGAAGCTGCGCGCGAACTAGCCGCAAAAGGTTTAGCGCCAAATCAACTGCATAATAACTGTTCCGGTAAACATGCTGGTATGCTAGCGTTAGCAAAAAAGCTTGGTGTTGATACAAAGGGGTATGTGGAACAAACACATGCTGTACAACAACGCATCAAAGGCACAATGGAATTTATGTGTGGTATTTCATTAAATGGCGCAGCGGTAGATAGAGATGGATGTTCTGCACCAACTTGGGCAGTACCACTTGAAAATACGGCTTATGGATTTGCCCGCTTTGCAGTTCCTGATGATTTACCACCTGCAAAAGCAGAAGCATGCCAACGCATTGCCTCTTCCGTGTTCAAGCATCCATTTAATGTGGCTGGCACGGGCCGTTATTGCACCGGCATGATGGAGATACTAAAAGATAAAGTATTTCTAAAAACAGGTGCAGAAGGTTTCTTTAGTGCTGCCCTTCCAGAATATGGCCTTGGTATTGCGCTAAAATGCGATGATGGTTCCACCCGTGGCGCCGAAGCCATGCTCACCGCAACATTACGTCAAATTGGTGTTCTGGACGGGGATTCTCTTGAAAAGGCCGCACAATATATTTCTGTTCCTTTGACAAACCGTCGAGACTTCCAGATCGGTGAAATACGTCCAGCTGGTGAAAACTTCACATTCTAAGGGTTTTAATCTTTTATGCGCGCATTACAAATCACAGAACATGGTGGCATTGATCAGTTAAAGATGATTGATCTACCATCCCGACCACTGGCATCTGGTGAAGTGCGTATCAAAGTTAAAGCCGCTGCATTAAATTTTGCGGACTTGCTTGTCCTAAAAGGCACCTATCAATCAATTCCTCCCTTACCTTTTATTCCGGGCATGGAAGCCACGGGTAAAGTGATCGAAGTATCAGACGATGCGGATGGTGTTTATGTTGGCGATGATGTGGTCGCTTTCGTCAATGCAGGTGGGTATGCCGAAGAACTGGTCACACATTGCTCTAATATCTGGCAAGCCCCGAAAGGCGCAAGCGCACCTGAGGCAGCGGCCTATCCTGTCGCCTATGGGACCTCAGAACTTGCACTTTTTGATCGTGCAAGATTGCAAGAAGGTGAAACCTTGATGGTTCATGGCGCCGCAGGTGGCGTTGGATTGGCAGCAGTACAACTTGGTAAGGCAATGGGAGCAACTGTTATCGCTACAGCAGGCGGTTCAGAAAAATGTGCCTTGGCCAAAGAGAATGGCGCGGATCATATCATTGATTATAAAAATGAAAGCATCAAAAAACGCGTAAAAGAATTAGTTGGCAATGTCGATGTTGTTTATGATCCAGTTGGCGGCGATGCCTTTAATCAGTCTCTTCGTGTGATGAATTCGTTAGGACGTATCTTACTTGTTGGCTTTGCTTCAGGAGATGTACCACGTATCCCAGCTAATCATCTATTGGTCAAAAATATCGATATTCAAGGATATTATTGGGGGGATTACATTAAATATACACCCAAGAAAGTTACAAAATCCTTTGAACGCCTAAACAAATTATATCAAACAAACAAAATCAAACCACATGTCTCCGCGACTTTCCCCCTTGAAAAAACGGCTGAAGCACTAGATTTTCTAAAAAGCCGTCAGGCAACAGGCAAAGTCATCATCACAATGGATTAAACTTCCCATGGCGAAGAAAAAGCAAACGCTATCAGGTAAAGGCGCAAAAAAAGCGACCAAAGCGATCAAAACTCAATACGAAGATTTGCCTTATCCAGAGCGTCGCCCAGAAGATGAGCGCAAACGATTGATCACCGGATCCCCCGGACATCTCGTTGAGTTACGACATACGTTATTCAACGGTAAACTGCCCCAAGACGAAAACGGTAATTTCCGTGTCCTAATTGCAGGTGGTGGCACTGGGGATGCGCTTGTAATGCTTGCCCAACAATTAACTGATGAGAATATTGCAGCTGATATTCATTATATTGATCTTTCCAAAGCATCACGTGTCATCGCTGAAAAACGGGTTAAAGCGCGAAAGCTTAAAAACATCACATTTCATACAGGCTCTCTGCTAGACGCAGCAGATCTTGGTGATTTTCATTACATTGATTGTTGTGGCGTATTACATCATCTGCCTAACCCACAAGATGGATTTAAGGCTTTAGCAAAAGCGTTGAAGCCAGACGGCGGTTTCGGCTTAATGGTCTATGGTACCTATGGACGGACCGGTGTGTATCAAATGCAAGAAGCATTAAGAATGGTTGCATCGGATGGGTCTTCATATGATCGTGTGGAACATACTAAAGAAATACTGGAAAAGCTCCCTACCACAAACTGGCTCAATCAAAATGATGGTATCAATGATCATGAAGTCTCAGATACAGGGATTTTTGATTTGTTGCTTCATTCGCAAGATCGCTCTTATACGGTGCCGGAACTCAATCAGGAATTATCAAATGCAGGATTAAAACTGGTTACCTATATTGACCCTGCTCCCTACAATCCGGATTTTTATCCTCTACCCGACCAGACAAGAGAAGTTTTAAAGGAGAAATCGTTAGAAGAGCGTGCCCAATTTTGTGAACTTCTATCTGGCAATATGCATAAACATACTTTGTATTGTGTTCCAAACTTGCGTGAGGAAGCAATCACAGCAAAACCGAATAATATGAATATGATACCTGTATATCGCGATAGCCAAACAGAACAGCAATTTCGATCCATGCCACAAGGCGTTCAACCGAACTTCACGCTAAACAGATTAAAGTTTCAACCGACCCTACCACCACATGCCGCCCTGATTTTACGTACTATTGATGGGAAAAGCAGCTTGGAAGACATTCGACGACGTTTACCGGGGCAACCCGACGTCTTTGCCTTCCAAAATATCTTTAGCTATGTGTTTGACGTAATGAATAGTTTCGGAAAACTCTTCCTGAAACAACGCTGATCATGATGCCTTAAGGCGTAACCATTTTTTAATTTGGCCCGGCTTACTAATCACCAACATATTGCCAACTAAAATAAGGATGACTCCCGCAAGGGCTTCCAAGGTCCAGACGTAACCTTCGTAAAAGGTAGAAATCCCCAAAGCAACGATTGGGAATAATACCGCCACATAAGCTGCCCGATCAGCCCCAATATTTTTTACCAGTGTCAAATAACATCCAAATGCAATAACAGATGCAACTGCTGCTAAGTAGAAAAGTGACCATAGATAATCGAAACTGGTGTCGATCTTAAATTCAATCCCGGCCAATAAAACAATAACAAATGACCCGATGGCGCCATAGGTCATTCCCCATTTGTTATAGGTGTTCACAGAAATACCAGCATTGTTATTTCGCATCGCCAACATGTTACCGAAGGATGCAAATAAGGTCGCTAATAAACATAAGGCAAGACCAAACATAGAATCATCTTCGAAGGATAAGATTTTTACTTCCGGTAAGAATACCAAACCAATACCAAACAGCCCTAAAATACTGGCGATCAAAACACGACCATCCACTTTTTTCTTAAAGAAGATCGCTTGATTGACGATATTCAAGATCGAAATTGTGCAGAAAACAACAGCAACTAATCCACTAGGCAAATATCCAGTCGCCACATAGAAAGTTGAATAGTTAAAACTAAACAACATCAAGCCTTGGGCAGCCATGAATAAATGATCTTTAACGCTAAGTTGTTTTTCTTCTTTTTTACGCGAAAACAAATGGACAAAAGCAAAAAGAATTACTCCCGCCAATGCAAAACGATAAGCCACGGAAACAACGGGATGCACCTCCCCTAATTGGAAAGTAATTACAAACCAACTTGATCCCCATATTAAAATTGTAAGTAAATAAAATGCTGCATTTTGCATTGCCAATCCCGTTCGTATTTATACTTAATTAGAAATCTATGAAATATTATTAATGTTATATATCACTCCCAACCCTCTGTCCGCCCGTTTCTTGGCATAACATTGTTGATTTAGATGAAACAGTTGAAACAAAAAGAAAAAGCGCGGTGCCGACAAGTCGATCCACCGCGCTTGAATTTTCCGAACCTGCCGAGAATTCAATGCTACCAACCGCATAAAATTCAAGTGGGAGATGACAGGTTCCAGAGTAGGTTCATTCAGGGGAAAATGAACCTCAGGGGTCACTTATGAAAAGTGTAATCCTTAAGACATCCAGAAAGGCTTGTTACCTTCACGCAATGCATCTGCGCGTGTCATGCCCATGTCGTCCAACAAACGTGCATCCAAGGAAGCAAGATGCTTACGCTCTTCAACGCGAGCTTGCCATGTACGTGCTGCAGCAACTACAGATGCAACCGCAGAACCAAAACCGGACATGATGTCAGCCATTGTGTCTACCAATAGACCAGATGTGCCGCCCAATGTATCAACGAATTGTGTGTTTGTAGCCATTTTAACTTCTCCATCAAAACCCAAACCCGATTTCATCGGTAAATAATTTGGGTTATATAATTACATTTTTAAAAGTTCGACCGACTTGGATATTCTCGACAAGCCCGTCTGTTGTCTCTGATGAGCTGTATTTAGGCTTTTTCATTTTTTTCTACAAGAGATAATTTTTTTTGTGTCGCATTAGTTTTTTTTATGCGATAGTAACAAAGTAGTTACACAAATCAGGTGCCCCATGCCCAAACGCCTTCCCCCGTTAAATACATTAAAAGCTTTCGAAGCATCCGCACGACATCTTTCCTTTACCAAGGCTGCAGATGAGCTTTTCGTTACGCAAGCAGCAGTTTCACATCAGATTAAGACGTTAGAGCAATCCCTTGGCGTGCCGTTATTTAAACGTATGAACCGTGCATTGATGTTAACTGAAGAAGGTCAGATTTTCTTACCTGCCGTTCGGGAAGCCTTAAAGACTATTCGTGACGCAGTGGAAAAGCTCCATGAACAAGACAGCACGGGTACATTAACAGTTTCTTGTATGCCATCCTTTGCCGCGACATGGATGGTGCCACGCCTCGGAAGATTTCATGCGAAACATCCTGATATTGATTTGCGTATTTCCGCCAATTTTGAACTCACCGACTTTGAACGTGAAGATGTCGATGTTGCTGTTCGCTGGGGGGACGGTCGTGAATATCCAGGCCTGACCTCTGTACATTTTATGACAGAGGACATTTTTCCCGTTTGTAGTCCTAAACTTTTAGAAGAAGGCGAACATCCCCTTCGCCAGCCAAGTGATCTCTATTTCCATACTTTATTGCATGATGAGATGCAGACAGATTGGCGTATGTGGTTGAAAGCTGCAGGTGTGGCAGATTATGTGGATGCCAGTCACGGGATGAGTTTCAACTATTCTGATTTGGTATTACAGGCTGCGATTGATGGTCAAGGCGTTGCTCTGGGTCGAAGCTTCCTTGCAAAAGATGCTTTGAAACGCGGCCTTCTGGTAAAACCATTTGAACTTACCTTGCCGGGGGACTTCGCGTATTACTTTGTATGTCCAGAAAACAATTTTCATAGAGCAAAAGTACAAGCATTCCACGACTGGCTTATGGAAGAAGCATCTGACGATAGTTAACAACTTAATTATTAAAATAGTTACACAACCAGATAAGTGCGTAACTCATCCATATGGGTAAATACTTTATGAGCACCAGCCTCGCGTAATAAATCCGCCTGTCTTTCACTGACATGTCCGGCACCCGTAAAACCAAATACATCCATACCAGCGGCTTTAGCGGCTTGAATACCGGTCACGCTATCTTCTATGACAAGTGATTTCTCTGGTGCATATCCCATTTTAGACGCAGCAAGTATATGAAGATCAGGTGCAGGTTTCGGTTTCTCAACAAAACTGGAACTAAAAATATGCTCCACCTCAAACAATTCAAGGATACCTGTAATATCCAGTGAAGATAACAATCTTTTATAACCACTATTGGAACAGACACATTTGGGGAAAGGAAGGTTTTTCAACAATGATTTCACACCATCAATCGGCTGAAGTTCCGTTTCCATACGCGCCTTAGCAATAGAAGATACCTTTGCTTGGGCATCTTCAGGCAAGGTTACTTTGAAACGGGCTTGAATATCTTGCATCAGGTTAAAATCCGTTTTGCCTGCATATTGCTCGCCAAGTTCGTGGGCTGTGATATCAATCCCATGGGATTTAAAAAAATCACTATAGATACCTGCGACCAGCGCCTCACTATCAACTAAGACACCATCGCAATCAAAAATCACTAAATCATACATTAAGCTGATTTACCTTTACCAAAAATCATTTCTTTTGCTGCAAGAACAGCACCGCCGACAATTCCTAAACATGCGATTGCGATCGCCCAACTCGCCTCAGACCGTCCTGCAAGGATCAATAAAACGGCGCTAATCAAAGGCGTTGCGTAACTAGATGCTCCCAGAAGTTTGATATTTCCTTTTTTCACTCCAATATCCCAAGTGAAAAACGCGATACCAACGGGTCCTAACCCCAAACCAACAATTGCCAACCATTGTATCGTATCGGTCGGCAAAATCGTCTCTTCAAACAATCCATGGAAAACAAAACCAAGAATAGCTGTCACCATACAAAACCACCCGACCGTATCTGTCGCCACATGAGAAAACTTTCGACTGATCACCGAATAACTGGACCAAGTTAACGCACAGGCAATAGCCGCCAAATAGCCGACTGTATATTCAGCCTTAAAACTGACCTGTCCACCATCACTGATTAAAATCCAACACCCCGCCAAACCACAAAGTGCACCTGCAATATGAAACCAACGCAATCTTTCTTCGCCCGGTAACAGCGCGGAAAACACAACAATCAATAATGGCCAAAGATAAGCAATCAAACTTGCATCCATTGCAGGTGCATTACGTAATGCAACAAAATACAAAGCGTGATAGCCAAATAATCCGGCAACACCTAAAATCCACACAGCTTTTTGTTTCGGCAAATATTTAAGCGGGTTTTCACGAAATATCAGCCATTTTGCACACATCAACCCGAAGGCAAGTGTGAAGGTCATCCCAACAAGCAAAAATGGTGGGACCAAGCCGGTCCACACCGTAAACAATGCTAACGCGCCCCATAGCAGGATCGCTGTGCCACCGATCAATGTCGCTTGAAGTTCAGACATAAAATCCCCCTTGAAAATACCACTTCTTACTTAAGGAGCTTTCTTATATCTAACAAGGAGAAA
The DNA here is from genome assembly GCF_965219885.1 of Curvivirga sp. NCBI lineage: Bacteria > Pseudomonadati > Pseudomonadota > Alphaproteobacteria > Rhodospirillales > Aestuariispiraceae > Curvivirga > Curvivirga sp. Next base: position 464,909 of record NZ_CBDCOT010000007.1, on the reverse strand, counting down.
AGTTATTGAGACAATTTTTCAATGGCCAAGCGTATAACACGCGCGGTTTCATCCCACATCTGATAATCAGGCAAGTCAGTGAGTTTCACCCAGCGCGCATCCATGGCGTCTGAACCGACTTTCACCTCGCCAGAAAATTCAGTTACATAAAAATCAATTAAACTATAATGAAAATGAGGAAGCTGTATCATATCTGCTACATCAAGAAGCTTAAGTTTTTCTTCCTCAATGACAAGCCCTGTTTCCTCCTTAACTTCGCGGACGGCAGATTGCTTCATAGTCTCCCCAAGTTCCTGCTTACCGCCAGGAATAGACCATGCCCCCTGTTTGGGCGGAGTGCCGCGTTGGATTAATAGAACACTATTTTCCCAAAGCAACACCACCCCAATACCAATAGATGGCTTAGATATTTTTTCTGATTTCACCAATTAACTCTCATTGGTTTTAGTACATATGTTGGCCACCATTAATGGACAACGTGGACCCTGTCACAAAACCGGCATCATCAGCGACCAAGAACCGGACACCACGGGCAATTTCATGTGCACTACCTAAACGACCAACCGGGATTTTTGCAACGATTTTTTCCAAAACCACAGGCGGCACAGATCGTACCATATCTGTATCAATATATCCTGGTGCAATTGCGTTTACGGTCACCCCTTTTGCGGCCCCTTCCTGTGCCAAGGCTTTAGTAAAACCATGAATACCTGATTTCGCGGCTGCGTAGTTAACCTGACCATATTGACCTGCTTGACCATTGATTGATCCGATATTCACGATGCGACCAAAACCGCGTTCACGCATACCATCAATAACATTACGGCACATATTGAAACAGGAACCAAGATTGGTATCCAAGACTTGCTGCCAGTTATCTGGCGTCATTTTATGAATTGTGCCATCACGGGTTATTCCCGCGTTATTTACTAATATTTCTACAGGTCCTAAATCAGCCTCGATTGCCGCAATCCCTTCTTTACAGGCTTCAAAGTCGGATACATCAAATTTATATGCAGAAATACCTGTTCTATCTGTAAATTCGGCGGCCGCTTGCGCATTTCCACCATAATTTGCAGCCACAGTATAACCTGCTTCTTTTAATCCGACACAAATGGCCTCACCGATTCCTCGTGTACCACCTGTAACAACGGCAACTCGTCCCATATCTTAAACTCCTTACGTAAAGTTAGATCTTTTGACATATAATTTTCTTGCTCACAGAGCCATATCATCTCTGTGGAACAACAATATTATTTTTTCATGTCAAAATGATTTCAACACGTTGGAGGAAAAACTCAAAATAAAAAATGCAACTATCTGCAATAATTGAGATAGCGCAGCATTTTCTTACATAAAGCTTATTACAAATTTTTGGATAACGCTTTGAGTTCGTTTACAAGTGATGTCAGATCATCACGTTCAAAAGAGAAATCTTCAACTTCTTCTGTGTCATCTGTATGTTTCAATTTCTCAATCAAATCATCGACAACATTTTTAAGCTGGGTTGCTACGATACCACATTCAACTGCGGTCAGTTCCGTTACAACCTCTTGATCCATCATAAGTTCGGCGAAAGCTTCCGGGTCATTACGCCCCAAATCAACGAGCTTCGCATCCAGATCAACCCAAACATCTTCCCAGCTGTTATAGAGATCTTTTACTTCACCTGCGGCACCAGCCTCAACAGTCTCTTCCAATCGCACCATCAAACGCACAAACTGCCATACGACAAAACGAACTTCGGTAGTTTTTTCAGACATTGGTGTCTCCAATAGATTGGGATTAGTTATTAAGTGTTGCTTGTTATACTTATTTTTGATTGCAAGTAAATGACCTTACTTATTTGTTTTCCCGTTAAAGATTATTTTAATTCAATATCTGCTGGTCGGAATGGATTTTATTTCCTATTTTCTGTCCCATAAAGTTTTATCGGGATACGGGATAAAAGAAAAATGAGTAAAACTAAAAATATTCTCTTTATTATGGCAGATCAACTCCGCTGGGATTATCTTAGCTGCGCGGGACATAAAACTTTAAAAACACCAACCATTGACGCACTAGCTGCACGTGGCACCCGATTTACCAATGCTTATGTGCAATCCGCTATTTGTGGCCCTTCCCGTGTCTCTTTTTATACAGGTCGCTACGTCACATCACATGGTGCAACCTGGAATCAAATTCCATTATCAGTCGGCGAATGGGGACTTGGCGATTATTTACGTCCTCTTGGGCTACGGGTCGCGTTGGCGGGTAAAACTCATATGGTTGCAGATATGGCAAGTATGGAAAAACTATCCATTGAACCCGATAGTTACGAAGGCATTCTTACTGCACAAGCTGGATTTGAGCCTTATATCCGCGATGATGGTCTGCATCCAGACCAGCTAACCAACCCTGATTTGGCTTATAACCAGTATTTACGTAATCAAGGTTACGATGGTGAAAACCCTTGGCATAGTTGGGCAAATGCGGCGGAAGGCGAAAATGGTGAAATTCTGTCGGGTTGGTATATGCGTAACTGCAATAAACCCGCACGTATTAAGGCTGAACATTCAGAAACACCTTGGATGACAGATCAAGCTATGAAATTTATGGAAGAACAAGGTGATGAACCATGGTGCTTGCATCTTAGCTATATCAAACCTCATTGGCCTTATATGGCGCCGGAGCCTTATTTTTCGAACTTCAGCAAAAATGATATCCCTAAGGCTAATCGACAAGATCATGAACTAGATAATCCGCATCCCGTGGTAAAAGCATTTATGAACCATGCCGAAGGACGTAACTTCGCCCGCGAGGAAACACGAGAAACAGTAATTCCTGCTTATATGGCATTGATCCAGCAATTAGATGACGAGCTAGCCCGCCTCTTTGGCTTTATGGAAAAGAACGGACGATTAGACGATACGTTAATCGTTTTTACATCGGATCATGGAGATTACTTGGGAGATCATTGGCTTGGTGAAAAAGAACTCTTTCATGATTGCTCGACCAAAATCCCCCTTATTATCGCAGGCCCCGATTTAGCAGAAGGACAAGTGATAGATGAGCTTGTCGAAGCAATCGACCTTATTCCCACCTTTGTTGACAGTCTAGGAGGCTCAGTTCCAAATCCAAGGTTGGAAGGACGATCCCTGCTCCAGCTATTAAAAGATGGTAAAGTTGCAAATTGGCGCGACTACGCAATTTGTGAATTGGATTATTCCCATCGCGGCGCAAGACTTGAACTAGGTTTAGATGTAAATAGCTGTAAGGCTTGGATGGTCCGATCAGAAAATTGGAAATACATCCATTACCTTGGATATCCAGCACAATTATTCGATATGGTTAGCGACCCGCTTGAATTAAATGATTTAGGCCAAGACCCAGCTTTTGCTAATATCCGTGAGGAATTCGCCCAGATATTATTTGATTGGCATTTATCCGGACGCAAGGTTCGTAAAACCATCAGTGATCAAGAAGTCGAAGCAAGAACAGATAGTTGGCAGAAAAAAGGTGTCATTTTTGGCGAATGGTAACCTGATACTTCCTCCATTCTTTGCTTGCAGATTTATCTATTTCAAGGCATAATTTGCAAATTGCAAATCTCAATTTGTGATATATGGCTGCAACGACTTCAGGACCTTAAAATCAATGTCCATAAGACCACGCGTATTGTTGGTGGAAGATACTCCATCCCTATCCTTGCTTTATAAGCAATATATGTCTGAACTCGACGTTGATGTGAAAATCGCAGAGACTGGCAAGTTTGGCTTACAGCTTATTCAAGAATGGAAACCAAATATTCTGCTGCTTGATATTGAGCTGCCAGATATGAATGGTCTTGATCTGCTGAAAGTCATTCAAGAAAATGAGTTACCCATTAATACGGTCGTGATCACTGCCCATGGATCTGTTGCTGTGGCTGTAGATGCCATGCGTACAGGGGCTTATGATTTTATCGTAAAACCCTTTAATGCCAATCGCTTGCGTGTTACCATCACCAATGCCCTAGAACAGTTAAAACTTACGGAGCTTGTAGAAAGTATTAAAGATTCCAGTCGTGCGAATTTTGAAGGATTTGTCGGATCTTCCCTTTCCATGCAGGCCGTTTATCGCATTATCGATTCTGCTGCAACATCCAAGGCCACTGTTTTCATCACCGGTGAATCCGGTACAGGTAAAGAAGTTTGCGCAGAAGCAATTCATCGCCAAAGTAAACGTGCGGAAAACCCATTCATCGCCATCAACTGTGGTGCTATTCCGCGCGACCTGATGGAATCAGAGATTTTCGGCCATAAAAAAGGTGCCTTTACAGGTGCGACTGCGGACCGCGACGGCGCGGCAACAATGGCCAATGGCGGCACATTATTTCTAGACGAAATCGGTGAAATGCCGATGGAGTTACAAACCAAACTATTACGTTTCATTCAAACAGGCACCTTCCAAAAGGTAGGCGGCAGCCAAGTTGAAGAAGTGAATGTAAGATTCATCTGTGCAACTAACCGCGATGTTTTGGAAGAAGTTGAACAAGGTAACTTCCGTGAGGATTTATATTATCGCCTTCATGTAATCCCTATTCCGATGCCGCCGCTTAGAGAGCGCGGTGAAGATATCTTGCTGATTGCTCGTAAATTCTTAAGAGACTATACCTTGGAAGAAGAAAAGAATTTCCGTGGTTTTGGTGAACAAGTGGAGCGCATTCTGGCCACTTATAAATGGCCGGGTAACGTACGTGAATTGCAGAATATTATCCGCAACATTGTGGTTCTAAATGACGGTGAAATTGTTCAACCGGAAATGTTACCACCTCCACTCAGTCATATTGAGATTTCGCCAGAACAAGCAAAACTTGTTGATGCCCAAATCGCCAAAGCAGGTCACGCTATGACGATGAAAGACCCAACTACGGTATCCCCGCTCTGGATCGCTGAAAAATCCTATATCGAAATGGCCATTCAGGTATGCGAAGGCAATATCCCGCAAGCTGCTAAAAAACTTGAAGTTGCGCCATCTACTTTATATCGAAAGATAGAAAGTTGGAAAAGTAAAGCTGTAGTCACAACCGAGGCTGTTGGCGATTAACCTTTTTTACGGATCAATCCCGCGAAGAAACCATCCATACCGCCTATTTCAGACAAAATGTCTGGACGGCAACGTAACAGGCCTTCGTCGGTAATGCAGTCTTCAACGCCACTAACGACATCTTTTGGAATAGCAATAAATTCGCCATCTGACAGGCTATTCATAAAGCTTTGAAATTGATGTTCAGCCTCTTCTTTTTGCAAAGAGCAAACTGCATACATCATATATCCACCGGATTTCACCATATCCCATGCCGCAGGTAACAAACGTGCTTGTGTCGCAACCAGCTTATCAACATCTTCCTGCGATTTAATATGAGCCAAATCGGGATGACGGCGCATGGTTCCTGTTGCCCCACATGGTGCATCAACAAATACAATATCTGCTTGCTCTGTTGGTTTCCATTTCACAACATCCGCCACATGAATATCTGCGGACAAACCCATTCTGTCTAAATTCTCATGTAAACGGGCCAAGCGTGACTTGGAAATATCTACCGCAGTTACCTTCGCACCAGCTGCGGCCATCTGCATAGTTTTTCCACCGGGAGCTGCACATAAATCCAAAGCAGTTTTACCATCAAATCCGCCAATGAGTTTATCCGCAATCTTAAGCGGTAGCGAACTCGCTAAATCCTGCACCCACCAGTGGCCTTCACTAAACCCTGGTACATTTTGCATATGATATCCAGCCGGCAAACGCTGCCCACCGCCAGGTAAATCAATAGCATCTGTTAATTTTTCAGCATCTTTCAAATGGCGCGGGGAAACATCAATGGGCGCTTCTTCAAGATTGGCTTCCGCCATTGCTTGCGCGGTTTCCTCACCATAGTCACGGACCCAGCTATCCCAAATCCAGGCAGGCGTGTTTAATTTTGCTGCATTTTGAATCGCAAGCAATGCATCCCCTTCTCGATCTGCGCGCCCCAGAATAGCATTAATTAAGCCTTTGAATTTGCGGATAATGGCAAATTCAGACGTTTTATCCAATAAGGAAAGTAATTCCCCAACAGCCGCATGAGGTGGCGTATCTAGTATTAATAATTGCACCATGCCTACGCGCAAGAAATGTGCAACCATTCCCTGATCACCTGTTACCGGACGTTCCAAAAATTCTTCTGCCAAAGCATCCAATTGTCCTTTGTAACGTAAACTATTCAAGACAATTGCGCGGGCAAACCCTTTATCCCGATCTTCCAATTGCTTGAGATCATCAGCCAGTTGTATTTGGGCTTGATCAAAACTCTGTCCTTTATCAAGGATACGACGCAGCATACGCAATGCAACAAGACGTGCAGATATTTCTGCATGCTCACGACGGCGATAAGGAGGCTTGGAACGGTTTTTGGAATTTCTGGATGTATTTGTCATAAGCAGGGTTATGACCCGAAAAACACATGAAAGAAAGGGAAAAGATTAAATCTTTACTTTTATAAAGAGTAATCACATATATAGATCATTATGGAAAAATTAAAAAACCTGTTCAAATCTTCAAAAGCACCTGTTGAAAAACAAGCGCCTACCACAATGACATCTGATGATGATGCACCTATCATGGACCCAGAAGTTAAAGGACATGATTCAAAAACGCTTGCTGAAATAAAGGCTGACGAAGCCGGTCGACGCTGGCGTAAAATGGCAGAAGAAAACGGGGAAGTTGAAATTGAAATTGGTGGTCCAAAAGGTTTAGAACCGACCCGTTATGGCGATTGGGAAAAAGCTGGTCGTTGCATTGATTTCTAAAAACAAGTTTATTCAGTAAAGCAAATCATCCAAATCACTAATATCTTCCGCATCGATAACCTTACGGGCGAGATCATATGAAAAGCCTTGTCGCGCTAACGCTGCCATATCGCGATCTCGTCTCTCTGCTCTCTCTTTTATCCGAAATGGCCCTAAACGCCTTTTCTTCGCATACGAAATCGCGGCTTCTGTATCACTGTCACCTTCTAATTCCTCCTCAAGTTCCAAAAGAGCTGCATCAATGTCAGATGACCCAACGCCTTTCGATATAAGCTTCATTCGAATGGCTTTTACAGATTTACCTTGCCGATGTTGAGAAAATGCAACGGAACGCGCATAAAGCTGATCATTTAACAAACCAACCTCGATAAATCGTTCCACTATTTCATCAACCGCTTGCCGTCCTTCCTCGCGATCCGTTCCCAGTTGTATATGGGATTTATCAACGCGACGCATCAACACTCGGCGTAGATTTTCCGCACTACTGGAAAATCGCTCCAAATAGTAAAGAGCGATATTATTTAAACGTGCCGCATTTACTGGCTTGGGCTTCTTCTCTTTTCGGGCTGGTGTTTTGGTTTTAGCTTTTGATTTTTGAGGGTCATTCTTGGCAAGGCGCGCAAAAGGAACAAGCTTGTTATCGTCATTCATTTTCGCCCTCCTTCCCTAAAACATAAAATTAAACATAAAATTATAAAAAACACTTTCCTGTGATGATCATCACAGGCAATCCATCTAAACATCCTTATAGTCATATTTAGAAAGAGGCAAAAACCTTTTTCATCCAAGACGAGCTTGAAGTGCCTTGGCTAAGATATCCTGCCCCTCCCATCCTGTCATGGCACGACAGCTAATTTAAAACGGCGCTCAATTTTGTTGGGCGCCGTTTTATTTGCTGTTACACTATTTTAAAACGAGGTAAAAAACACTATACCTTAAAGAGGTATCTCACAGATATCTCTAACTTAATGATGTGTAAGGCTCTAAACAAACCATGGCAAAGCCGGGAAAATTCCAAGATCGAGGCGTCTATATTGGTTTTGAAACCAAGAATTTAGGCGGTATGCGGTGTCGTCCTTCTAAAGTTGAAGGCAGCGTATACGAAGCTCTGATCAGTAATTGGGCGGGCGATTCTGCACTTGGTGTTGGTGGAGATTTGGTCATGCCCTTCCTTGATGTGATGGAATGGGCTGAACTTTCTGATCGTGACAAAGCACTCCATGCTTCCGTTTCTCAATATGGATATAAAACTGAAGGATATATAGACCCTCAAGCCATGCGAGAAATTCGATTTGAAACTGATATGGCTTTTGCTGATCCGATCTTGCGGATGCGCGCAGTTGAAGAGTTACGTATCGAATCAGTGGATTCTCAAAATACATATTTTGAAATTCTTTCTATTTTCGCACGTAAATACGGCGCTACAATTGATAATCGTGAACTGAAATATGTAAGTCGCAGCATCCTGCAACAGTTAGCCCGTGAAAATCCGGAAGATGTTTTGCGTCTCACCCGCGAAATTACGAAAGCAGCAGCAGAACATGGGGAAATAACCCCGGAAACCCTTTCTGCGCGCCTTGATTTCTATTCTTCCTTTGCTGCCCCCATCTGCTCAATCCTTGATAAGGATAGCAAAGAAAGAGATATCGGCTATCTCAGTCGCCAATTGGGCGCACTAGAAGATTTAATGGATCGCTTGGAAGAATTTCGCGAAGGGACAAATATTGAAATCTCGGGCTTCATCACGAACATCCAGGAAAATGCAGATAAGTTTCTTGATTTTGCCCAGAAACAAGCCAGCGCTATCCAACTTCTTATTGTGGATGATAGGTCCTACACGCATGATGATATGTTCAAAGAGTTGAAAAAAGAGCTTTATGAGAACCGAATGCATATCGCCTATGCGCTTGATGGTTGGGAACAACATTATGTCGGTTGGAAAAAGTTACAAAATGACTCTCAGGAAACTAAAGAGGACTTTATTATCAAATTGTTCCGCGTCATGCCACAACCAACCCGTGAGGTTGAGATGGTATCCATTGGGTACGATATGTCAGGTGTTGGTAGCCGCGCCGGCACTGTTCGCATGATGCATAGCTGGGATAGTGAAAGCGAAGATCTGGAATTAAAGAACCGAGTAGAAGCGGGTAAATTTAATAAATCTGCGTTGGAAGTCGTTAATTCAGATCGTCGTAGTAAAAGACAGACAGAACGTTCCGCTGGACGTGATGATAATAAGGATTATTAAATCAAATTCATAAATATTATGCAGTTGAAAGACAGACTGTTTCCCTTACCCCTCTTGAATTCATGCAATTGAACTTCTAAATTCAAATCAATTGCATATACAAATACAAAAAACCATTCTCCTATCGAAAGAAAAGAGTTCCTATGTCGGAAGTTGCTACGCCTAGACGTTTTGGCCGCATTAATTGGATCGGTGCGAGCTATCTTTATGTCAAAGAAGTAAAACGTTTTCTAAATGTCTTCACGCAGACGGTTGCTGCCCCTGTGATCACTACCCTTCTGTTTCTTGCTATCTTCACCTTGGCATTAGGCCGGGCTGTTGAAACAGTAAATGGCGTTGCCTTTGCATCATTCCTGGCACCCGGCTTGATCATGATGAGCATGGCGCAAAACGCATTTGCCAATACATCTTCATCCCTGGTGATTTCTAAAATCCAAGGAAATATCGTCGACGTTTTATTACCACCCATCAGCCCTTTTGAATTTACAGCGGCCTATACATTAGGGGGGATAACACGCGGAACGCTTGTTGGTTTTGTTACAGCGATCGCCATGTCTTTCTTTGTTGATATGTCTATCCACAACATTTTCTTTATTATTTTTCATGCTGTTATGGCATCTATGATGTTATCATTACTTGGTATTCTTGGTGGCCTTTGGTCAGAGAAATTTGACCATATTGCTGCTGTTACCAATTTTGTAATCATGCCTTTTTCATTCTTAAGCGGTACGTTTTATTCTATTACTCGCTTACCGGAACCATTTTACACCCTGACCCAGTTCAACCCATTTTTCTATATGATTGATGGTTTCCGTTATGGCTTCATTGGCCAATCGGATTCCGTTCCCATGATTGGCGTTGCTGTAATGCTTGGTGTAAATACGGTATTATTCCTAAGCGCTTGGCGATGGGTAAAATCTGGCTATAAATTAAAAGCTTAAGGTAGGATTTTTGCACCATGTCAGATACAATCACACCTGTAAAATTAAGTTATTTAAACCTCATCGGTATTCGCACCTTGGTGGAACGCGAACTGCGCCGTGAAGTGCGCTTTTTTGGTGTATCTGTTATTGGCCCTGCCCTTCAAGCGGCTTTATTCGCGATCATAATTACAATTGCTGTTGGTGAAAATATGCCAAAAACCAACGGTCTGGATTATATTGTATTTCTTTCCACGGGTTTCATCATTACATCCATGTTGCAACGCGCTTTTGAATCGACAGCCTTCTCTCTGATGTTTGATAAGCTTGAAGGTAATATTGAAGATTTACTCGGCGCCCCGTTCAGTGGGTTTGAAATTTTACTGAGTTACACAATTTCTTCCATGTTTGTCGCATCTACCATCGGTATTTCTGTTTGGTTGGTTTTGCTTCTAATGGGAGGACCAACAATGCCTATACACATACCTGAGCTTGTTGCGGCGATTTTGATTGGGTGTTTCTTATTTTCGTCCGCAGGTGTACTTGCCACCATCTGGTCCGAAAAATGGGACAAGCTTTCTGCAAAAGAAACCTTCTTTGTTATGCCATTGATGTTCTTGTCAGGCTCCTTTTTTCCACGAAGTGCGGTGATCGAAGAATTGCAATTCCTATTAGACTATAATCCTGTATTTCGTCTTGTAGAAGCCGTACGTTATGGTTTTACAGGCGCTCATGAATTAGACGTCTGGGCAGGATTAGGAATGGCATCCATTTGGATGGTTGTAATTTGGGCAATTACCCTCGTCGTTCTGAGCACTGGATATAAAATCAAACCATAACCCCCCTCTTCATCTCATAAAAGTAGCCGAACAAGCTTAAATAGCTTGAAAACCGCTCTTTTCCTTTCTTTTCAATTGACAGGACGCATGAAGAACGGCATTGCTGCTTCTTTCCAAAATGGAAAATTAATCTTTAACTCCAAGAAATCAGAAAGGTCTGTTTTTTATGTCATCTCAAGAGACATTGGCGCACGAAACAAGCGCCGTGATGAACACTTACGCACGGTTCCCAGAAGCTATGGTCCGGGGCGAAGGGGTGTATCTCTTCGATGAGAAAGAGCGACGATTCTTGGACTTTTATGCGGGTATCGCAGTGAATGGTTTAGGTCATTGTCACCCACATCTTGTTAAGACATTGCAAGATCAGGCAACAAAACTTTGGCATGTCAGTAACTTATATCATATCCCAGAGCAGGAGAGATTGGCGAAACGCTTAACTGCAAATAGTTTTGCAGATCGTGTTTTCTTCACCAATTCTGGCGTTGAAGCCATGGAAGGGATGATCAAGCTTGCCCGTCGCTATCACTATGTAGATGGCAATCCAAATAAATGGCGGATCATTACAGTTCAAGGTGCCTTTCATGGGCGTTCACTTGCGACAATCTCTGCGGCGGCAAACCCAAAATATGTTGAAGGTTTCGGTCCAGCCGTTGACGGTTTTGACAATGTTCCATTTGGAAACCTGAATGAATTGCGCAGTGCAATTACAGAAGAAACTGCTGCGATCTTAATCGAACCAATCCAAGGTGAAGGCGGTATCCGTCCAGCTAACATGGAATATCTAAAAGGTCTACGCGAAGCAGCCGACGAATTCGGTCTGCTATTGATCTTCGATGAAATCCAATGTGGTAATTCACGTACTGGTAAAATGTGGGGCCATGAATGGGCTGATATTAAGCCAGACGCAATTGCAACGGCAAAAGGTCTTGGTGGTGGCTTCCCTGTGGGTTGTTTTATGGCAACTGAAGAAGCTGCAAAAGGTTTGGTACCTGGTGTTCATGGCACAACATATGGCGGAAATCCATTGGCTATGGCTGCTGCCAATGCTGTTTTGGATGTGACTGAGAAAGATGGTTTCCTTGACCATGTTCAAGAAGTAGCTAGCTATCTACAAAATAAATTAGATCAACTCGTTTCTGATCATCCTTCGATCTTCACAAGTTGGCGTGGCGCAGGTTTAATGATCGGGCTTCAGGCCAATGCAGAAAACATTGAAGCAATCAAAGTTATCTCAGCTTTCAAGGATGAAGGCTTACTAACTGTTGGTGCCGCGGATAATATCATCCGTCTATTGCCACCATTGATTATTGAAAAAGAACATATTGACGAAGCATATGCTGCTATGGATGCAGCGGCTAAAAAGCTGGAGGGCTAAGGTCATGACAAATTCTCCAAAACATTTCCTAGATCTTGATCATTTTCAAGAAACTGAATTACGTTCTATGCTGGATGCTGGCAATGCATTTCGTAAGGGTAATGCACGCGGCACAGAAAAACCATTAGAAGGTAAAGTACTTGCATGCATCTTTGAAAAACCGTCTACACGTACGCGTTTAAGTTTTGACGTTGGTATGAAGCAATTGGGTGGTGAAGTCGTTGTTATCACACCATCTGAATCCCAACTGGGCCATGGTGAAAGTATCGCCGATACGGCACGTGTTCTAAGCCGTTATGTAGATGCGATTATGATCCGTACAACAACAGAAGATAAACTTTTGGAATTGGCGGAATATGCAACCGTACCTGTGATTAATGGCCTGACAGATCGCACACATCCTTGTCAGTTGATGGCTGATGTTATGACTTATGAACAACATCGCGGTTCCATCAAAGGAAAAACAATTACCTGGTCTGGTGATGGCAACAACATGGCAACAAGCTTTATTCACGCTGCTGTACGTTTTGATTTTACCTTGCGTTTGGCAACACCTGAAGAATTACCTGTACCGCAAGATGTTATTGATTGGGCAAAAGCTGAAGGTGGCAATATTGAAGTTTATCATAGTCCGGAACCCGCAGCTGAAGGTGCAGATTGCATTGTAACTGATACATGGGTGTCAATGGGTGATAAAGATGCGCCTGTGCGTCACAACTTACTTAAATCTTTCCAAGTTGATGAAAGATTAATGGCACGCGCAAAATCTGATGCTATCTTTATGCATTGTTTACCAGCTTACCGTGGCAATGAAGTAACAGCAGAAGTTATTGATGGCCCACAATCCGTAATTTGGGATGAAGCAGAAAATCGCCTTCATGCTCAAAAAGGGGTCTTGGCATATTGCTTGGATGCGTTATAAGGCGCCCAAATTTTACAACGAGACAAGCTAAGGTTAAACTTGGCTTATGCTAATAAAAGCTTGGGGTCTTGAAAAAGGCCCCAAGCTGCTTATTTGTGGCACTAAATTTCAAATAGCTACAAAAGCAAAAAAAGAAATAGGTTCGAAATGTCTGATACAACAAAACTCACCGACGATATGGTATTGCCGTTCATGATCGAAGAATCCGGTATTAATGGCCGTATCGTGCGCATGGGTAAATCAATTGATACTATCCTGAAACGTCATCCAGAAGTCCCTTACCCGGCACAGGTCTTATTGGGACAATTCCTAACACTAGGCGCAGCAATGGCGACTGCATTGAAATATGATGGTGTCTTTACATTACAAGCGAAAGGCGACGGCCCGGTTTCCATGATGGTTGCTGATGTCACCAGTGACGGTAATGTACGTGGCTATATCAAAGTTGATAAAGATCTACCTGATTACGATGATTGCATGCGTGCACCTGTCCTATTTCTACTGGAGAAAGGTTATATGGCCTTCACAGTGGATCAAGGCAAAGACATGGAACGCTATCAAGGCATCGTGGAAATTCGTGGTAAGACTTTGGAAGAGGCTGTGGGTCATTACTTTGCGCAATCAGATCAGTTAGCGTCCCGTGTGCATTTAGCCGCTGGCAAAGGTGAAGATGGCAATTGGCGATCCAGCTGTATCATGCTTCAAAAGATGCCAGAAGAAGGTGGTAACATTATGAAATCCATGGAAGGTGAAGCCTTAGAAGAATGGATGCGTGCTGTTACTTTGATGAAAAGTGCAACTGAAGAAGAAATGACCGATGAAAAATTAGGTGCAAGTGACCTTCTCTATCGCCTATTCCATGAAGATGGCGTTCGTATTTATGATACGAAACCGCTAGATATTAACTGCCGTTGTTCCCGCGAAAAAGTATCGGGTGCTCTTTTGCAATTAAACGCTGATGACCTAGAACATGCGATGGAAAACGACAAGATCGCAGTGACTTGTGAATTTTGTAACACTACTTACGAATTCAACGATCAAGATATCGCCCAAATGAAAACCAAACACTGATATTCATTTCAAGTATGTGATGTCAACGCCCATAGTGATCTCTTGACCATTATGGGCGAATTTGTTCATAGTGTAACTCAGCGTTTCTGGAAGGTAATGACGAGGAAATAATATGCACAAAACAGTCAAATCATTCATTGTAATAAGCATCATTACTCTGATAGCGGCTTGTTCAACAAAAGTGGAAAGACATAACTTTCCTGATCTTACCTACACGCATCTTCAAAGGGTTGATTTAGACGTTGCCGCTATTGAAGTTCTGCAAGCCTATCAACCACCATTACAGCACCCTAATATAGAACATGAAACGCCGATCTCCATGTTAGGAACAACTGCGACATGGGCAAAGGACGTTTTTAAGTCAGTAGGTCACTCCGGCACCGCAAAAATCATAATATCTGAAGCATCGATTATAGAGGAACCTCTCTCTAATAATGCAAGTATTACAAGCACATTTACCACAGAGCAGTCGGAAAAATATATTTCTCAATTAACTGTAGAAATTCGAATTGAAGATGCCTTTGGCGGAAGTGCTTCATCAAATGCGACAGTAAGTCGCAGCATCACTGTACCGGAAGACATATCTTTGACAGATCGTGAACGTGTATGGTTCGACCTGATTGAAGACACTGTTAATGATATGAATCTAAAAATCCGCGATGGGATAAGTAAGTACCTAAAAGACTATCTACGTTAAACTGGCTTAATCTTGCCCACGAAACGGTCTGTTTAACAATTGACGGATCGTTTCACCAATATCAGCGCCTTCAGTAACGATGTGATTAACCGCGTCGCAGATTGGCATATCAACACCCCACTTACGGGCAAGATCAGTGACAGAAGCTGCAGACCAAACTCCCTCGGTCACAGCGCGACGTTCCCCAAGAATTGTTTCAACGCTACGCCCTTTACCTAATTCAATCCCAAAAGACATATTGCGGGATTGAGGACTATTACAAGTAAGCGCTAAATCTCCTAACCCACATAGGCTCATAAGCGTTTCAGGCTTTGCACCTAACTTTTCACCAAGGCGCATAACTTCTGCTAATCCCCGTGTAACAAGTGCGGCACGCGCATTTTCACCAAGCTCTCTTCCGGTGACGATGCCACATGCAATTGCTAAAACATTCTTAACAGCCCCACCAATTTCAGCACCAACTAAATCATCTGTCGGATAAGGACGGAAAGTAGGGGCAGCAATCGCTTTCATAATTAAATCACGGGATACTTCATGACGTGAAGCCACAGTTACTGCTGTTGGTAGTCCGATGGCAACTTCGGAAGCGAAGGTTGGCCCAGAAAGTATGGCCATATGTGCCTCAGGCATTACCTCTTGCGCCACTTCATGCATCAATGCCCCCGTTGATTGCTCCACCCCTTTACAACATAAGGCGATAGCCTTTCCGGCAACGAAAGGCGCCATCTCTTCAGCTACCTTCCGCATATGCTGGCTAGGTACAACTAGCAAAATCACCTCAGCAGCGGTAAGAGCTTCTTCCATATTACCTGTTGCACGAATGCCTGCGTCAAGACGCGTATCTGGCAGATACAACGGATTACCACGACCTTCATTGATATCTTCAACAACCTGCGCGTTACGTGCCCATAAGATCACATCAGACCCGGCGCGGCGTGATGCACAAGCCAAAGCAGTTCCCCAGGCACCACCACCGATCACAGCTGTTTTGAGTGCAGTCATTTTTTTCTTCTCTTAGTCAATCTTTAAACTATCAAGTGGCCAACGGGGTTTTGCAGCGACATTTAAATCACTGGTTAATCCACGGCGGAAACGTTCTAAGCCCGCCCAGGCAATCATAGCGCCATTATCTGTGCATAGCTTCACCGGCGGCGCAACGAAACGCATATTTTGAGCTTCTGCAGCATCCGTTAAAACAGCACGTAATGCTTTATTTGCAGCAACACCACCTCCGACAACGAGTGCATGACCTTCCCCACATTCGGCACGAAAACGTTCCATTGCACGACGACATCGATCAGCAAATACATCACCAACAGCCAATTGAAAGCCTGCACAAATATCAGCAAGCGCTTGTGCATCTCTTTCATCTTCAGAAAGTTTCTCAATCTGTTGACGCACCGCTGTTTTCAACCCGGAAAAAGAAAAATCACAATCAGGACGCCCTACCATGGGGCGCGGCAATTTAAAGCGATACGGATCACCATTCATGGCAGCCTTTTCAACATTTGGCCCGCCTGGATATTCTAAACCCAGCAATTTGGCTGTTTTATCAAATGCTTCACCAACAGCATCATCAATAGTAGATCCATAAAGTTCATAATCCCCGACACCACGAACACAAAGGATCTGACAATGCCCACCAGATACGAGGAGCAATAGATATGGAAATGCAACATCTTCACTTAGACGTGCAGTCAAAGCATGGCCTTCCAAATGATTAACTGACACAAATGGCTTATTAGCAGCTAGTGCCAATGCCTTTGCTGTCATCATACCAACCATCACACCACCGATAAGCCCTGGCCCTGTCGTTGCTGCGATCGCATCCAAATCCTTTAATTCAAGATTGGCTTCATTTAGAGCACGATCCACAATACTGTCCATATGGTCTAAATGGCTACGCGCCGCAATTTCAGGCACTACCCCACCATAAGGACGATGATCATCCAACTGCGATAAAACTATGTTTGAAAGGATTTCACCACTGGATTGGTCGTCCTTTGCAGAAACGACAGCTGCTGCGGTTTCATCACAAGATGTTTCTATACCTAGGACTAACATTCAAATTGCTCAAAAATCTTTAAAATTCTTCTGTAACTTTGCCAGAAGGGTGTAGCCTATCAGGTCCAAATAGGCTACAGCTTGTTTCATAGAAAATTGCATTTTTTACCTGTTTCAACAACAGGCAAATTTCAACTTCTCAAATAATAGGTTTTTCATGGCAAAAATTCTAAAAATCGGTACTCGTGCCTCTCCACTTGCATTGGCACAAGCCTATGAAACACGCGACAAATTAATAGCCGCTCATCCCGATCTTCAATGTGAAATCGTGGAATTAAAAACTACAGGTGATAAGATATTGGATCGCCCGTTGTCCGAAGTGGGTGGTAAAGGTTTGTTCACAAAAGAATTGGATGAAGCATTAGCTGATGGTCGTGCCGATATTTCCGTTCATTCCATGAAAGATTTAGAGACCCAAATTCCTGCCGACCAACAACTTGGCGCTGTTTTACCACGTGAAGATGTACGTGATGCGTTTATTTGTACAAAGGCAAAAACTTTAGCTGATCTACCAGACGGAGCTGTTGTTGGTACCTCTTCCTTACGCCGTCAGGCTCAAATACTTGGAAAGTATCCTCACCTGAAAGTCGTAACCTTCCGTGGGAATGTGCAAACACGCCTACGTAAATTGGAGGAAGGTCAGGCTGATGCAACTCTTTTGGCCATGGCAGGGCTTAATCGTTTGGATATGACAGAAGTTGTGGCATCTGCTTTGGAGGTTGATGACATCTTACCGGCTGTTGCCCAAGGCGCAATTGCCATTACCTTGCGCAAAGGCGATGATGAAACCCAAGCTTTGCTTGATCCATTAAACTGCGAAAAAACCGCTATCCGTGTGACAGCCGAACGGGCATTTCTAGCAAAATTGGATGGATCTTGCCGCACACCAATTGCAGGTTTGGCTGAATTTACGGACGATGGACGCTTGCGATTACGCGGGATGGCCTTATCTTATAATGGTGAACGCCAAATTCTGGAAGAAGACTTTGCTGCAACAGAAGATGCATTTGATCTTGGTAGTCGCATTGGCGAAAAAGTAAAAGCACAGATGGGAGAGAATTTCTTCGGTGAATAACACGATAGAACATCCGAACAGTCTTGTTCTTGTCACGCGCCCGAAAGAAGATGCAGCAAGCTTGCTGGAAATTCTTGATACGCGCGGTTACGCCTCACTCTCTTCCCCGCTTTTGAAAATCAATTATATTGATCCCCCGGCAGAGTTCTCTAATTGGTTAACTGAATCACAAGCCTTGGTGTTGACTTCTGCCAATGGTGTACGTGCGCTCACATCCAATGAAAAGCACAAACATACATACATTCGCTTACCTGTATATGCTGTTGGCGATGCAACCGCACGAGAAGCAAGAGATGCAGGTTTCAAGCAGATAGAAACCGCAGCTGGTGATGTAGATAAACTAGCTGAATTAATTAAGAAAAAATTAAATCCGGAAAATGGATCCGTAACTCATATCGCCGGTAGCAAGCTTGCAGGTGACCTCTCCAACCTGCTTGAAAAAGGTGGCTTCACATATTGTCGCGCCACATTATATGACTCAATCAAAGCGACAGAGCTGTCTATTGACGTTATTGAAGCTCTTGCTCATGCACGCGTACGATGCGTACTTTTTTATTCCCCTCGTACGGCTGAAAGTTTTTCAACTCTTGTAGAAAAAGCTAATTTAGGCGAAACTCTTAAAACAGTAACGGCAATTTGCCTTAGCCAGAACGTTGCCACGAAAATTGAGCATCAAAACTGGCTTGATATTCAAGTTGCTAAACAACCTACTCAGAATGACCTTCTCACTTTACTGGATGCTCTGATGACAGATACACCTGCTACCGATGATCAAGAAAACAACAATTATGATAATCTACTGAGCGATTATAGTGCAGAAGAAATCATCGATGGTTTCGGTGGCATTCGCCCTATGGCGGGTAAGGTCGGTGTGGCAGTTAGCACCGTTCAAGGCTGGAAAACTCGCAATCACATTCCTGAAAGCCATAAAGACCAGATCATCAAGGCGGCAATAGAAGAAAAAGCAACTTTCAATAAATCTGAAAAGGTTAATGAAGAGAAAGATTCGCCGATTATCGAAGGGGAAGTGATTGATAAATCCGATCAAGATACCAACAATGCTTCCAACCATTCTTCAAATAACAGCGATGCAGAACCTGTAATTATCAAAAAACAAGTATCGACCTTTTCCTTGATAAGTATTGCCGCACTGGCTGGCGCCTTGGTCTTACAACCTTATTGGTCGCCAACGGTTGAAAAAGCTTTAAACCCATTAATGTCCAGTTTGGCACCTAACCTGGCGGCGGCAAAAAATGAAAATGCCGTGGAAGGAAAAATTGAAGAAGCTATCGCCCCTCTTCAAGAACGTATTGAACAGCTTCAGACAGCCTTATCGACTGCAATTCAATCATCTAGTAACAATACTATATCGGAGGAATCCGTTTCCGCGCTCATAAGTAAAGAGCTATCATCAGTTTCAAATGCGATTACTGGCTTACAGAAACAAGTAGATGCTATTCCAATCATCACAGAGACGGCAGATGGAACCAGCATTGATCTCTCTCCCTTGAATGAGGAGATACAAAATCTTCGAAAACAAGTTGATCAGGTTAATAACTTGATTGCAGATACCCAACTCAATCTGGAAGACAAGTTACTAAAACTTCAAGATGATTTATCATCATATAAAGCTTCGCTTGATGAGTTGGCAGATATACCTTCTCAGGCTATCACCGCCCCCCAATACAGTCAGCAATCAATTGCTGTGCTGATTGGTGTTATGGAAATGTCCGACGCTTTACAAAAAGGTAGACCTTTAGAGAGCTATATATCAGCACTTCGAGCACAGGTTGCGGGACAGGACGAAATTCTGAATGATTTGAATGAACTACAACGTGTTTCTGAAGATGGAGTGCCTACCCTATATCAACTTCAAAGAACCTATAGTGAGGTCGCTGCCAATCCAGAATCCCATCGCACCGATGCTGGAGAAGCTGCATGGATGGATGCAACATTAAACAATTTACAGAATTTAATCTCCGTCCGTCGTGTGGGCGAAGATGAAAATGCACCACCAATTAGTCGCGCGGAAATTGCACTACAACGCGGAGACTTATCAGCTGCGATTACAATTCTATCCCCCTTGTCTACAGAACGTCAGGATGTAGCAGATTGGATCCAAGCAGCAACTAAACTGGATCAAGCAGAAACATACCTTGCTCGTATTCGTCAAATCGCAAGTAATGCCATTCTTAGCAATCCAAATACGACGGAGAATGATCAATGATCCGTGGTCTTTTTATCTTTGCTAAAATAGCGATACTAGCCGCGATTGGATACTGGTTAGCCGAACAACCTGGACATATCTCAATTGAACTGGCTGGTTGGCGCGTGGATGCCTCTATCGGCATCATGGCACTTGCATTGCTAATCTTGGTCGTGGCGCTTTATTTTGTCGTTAGTCTTTATCGTGCAATACGCAAAGCCCCCAAACAATTTCAAGAAAATCGCGCCCTGTCCCGTCGGGAAAAAGGGTATCGTGCCCTAACACAAGGGCTTGTTGCCGTCGCAGCAGGTGACAAATTAGAAGCTCAACGTCAGTCACGAAAGGCTAATACGCTATTAAATGATCCACCTTTAACCATGTTACTTTCTGCGCAATCAGCTCAGTTAAATGGAGACGAAAAAGCTGCAGAGAAGTTCTTTGAGGCAATGCTGGATCATCCTCAAGCAGCCTTTCTTGGTGTTCGCGGATTGATGATGCAAGCAGCCAAAGAGGGTGACCAAGACAAAGCATTGGAACTTGCTCAAAAAGCGCATGACTTACGTCCCGATACGCCTTGGGTCCTAACGGAGCTTCTTGAACTACAAGATGATGCCAAAGATTGGGATGGTGCGCTTAAAACAGTTGAAGAAGCAATTAAGGCAAAGGCTCTTCCTTTGGAAGAAGGCAAAAAGCGCAAAGCAGAAATTCTGATGCAAAAAGCACGCATTGCACGCGACGAAGGTAACGAAGACATCGCCTTAAATCTGGTAAAACGTTCGGTCCGTGTTGACCCGTCGCTAGCCCCTGCAGTTACGCTTTATGCACGTTTACTGTTAGCGAATGGAAAGTTACGTAAAGCAGAAAAACTGATTGAAGACGCATGGAAACTAAAGCCGAATGCGGCACTTGCTTATACCTATAAAGATTTGAACACTTCTGTGAACGAATTAGAACAAGTCAAACGATTTGAGAAACTGACCCAGTCAAATCAGGATCATGCGGAAAGTCATTTTGCGATGGCACGTATTGCACTTGATGCTGCGTTATGGGGCGAGGCGCGTAAGCAAACAGCACCTTTGATAGATAAGGCATCACAAGAAAATAAAACACCTTCCCCTCGTCTATGCCGTCTCATGGCAGAGTTGGAAGAAAAAGAGCATCACGATATGGCGAAAGCCCATCATTGGTTGGAACTGGCCTCAACTGATAATGAAGAAGTTGAAATCGATTAAAAAAGGGAAGCATATGCTTCCCTTTTTTAATCTCTAAAACTTCGCCTAACTTATACAGCAATCGCCTCAGGCATATCTGTTTGCGCATGATCGCATTTAGGTGTCGGATCGAATAATTTACCATCTTGCAAACGTAAACTACGCGTTGCGACCTTCTGGCGGAAATGTGGATCATGGGAAATAACGATCATCGCCTGTGGTAATTCATTTAAGATTTCAACAAGACGTTCTGTACCTGCCTCATCCACCGCATTGGTAGGCTCATCCAACAATAATACTTCCGGACCCATCGCAAGTACAGCTGCAAGTGTTACAAGGCGCTTTTCGCCACCTGAAAGCTTGTGCGTAATACGATCCTTTAACTTGGTCATATTGATTTGCTGTAAAACTGTATCCACAATCGCCATGGCTTCTTCTTTGCTTTTTCCCAAATTCATGGGCCCAAAAGCGATATCTTCAGCAACTGTTGGGCAGAATAATTGATCATCTGGATCCTGAAACACTAACCCAGCAAGACGACGTACTTCATGGAAATCCTTTTCCACTTTACGTGATTGCCCAAAGGCAAAAACGTCACCTTGTGTCGGATGCAGCAACCCAACAATGATTTGAAATAATGTGCTTTTTCCAGCGCCGTTAGAACCTGTAAGACAAAGACGCTCACCTGCTGATAAGCTCAAATCCACACCGTTTAAAACAGGTGGACGAGACGGATATGCAAAATGAATATCTTTTAAATTAATAAGAGAGGACATTAAAAACCTCCAACAGGACTAAGCTGATTAAAACACTGGCAAAAAACAGGCTAAAGAAAATATCACGCGTTTTAAATTGAAAATCATTCAACATCGGAATATGGCCAGCAAAGCCTCGACATTTCATTGCTTTTAAAATTCGTTCAGATCTTTCCAAAGCACGTACTAACATCATACCAATTAAATAGCCAAAAGATTGATAGGTATGCCAACTGTTACGCGGACGGAAGCCCCTTGTTTTCATCGCATTACGAAGACGTTGATATTCTTCGTGGAGAACCTCAATATAACGCACAGTGAATAGTAATAGATGCACCAGATTAGTGGGTACCTTCAAACGGTGTAGCGCATGACCAAAGGTTACAGATTCCATAGATCCAACCAAAGCCATCAAAGATAAAACAGCGGCATTGGCTTTCAAGGCAATCGCTATGGCTTTCCATAAACCTTCCCAGGATGCAGCAAAACCGAATACATCGAACATGGCTTCGCCTTTCATAGTGAAAGGCAGCATCACGAGCATAAAGATGATAAAGCCGTCCATTGCTGCCATACGCTTTAATGTTTTACTTGCAGGCATACGTGCCGACATCATCAAAGCAATGGCGAAAAACAGGGCCGCTGTCAGCACTGCCAAATTATTCAGGCTGACAACGGTAACAGAAAAAATGACAGACGCAACCACGCGCGCACGTGGGTCAAGCGAACGCAGAAAACTTTCTTGTTCTGTGGATTGAGAGTCGGTCCAGCTTTGCTGTTCGACATCTAAAATCTCACTCATCCCTGTTATCCTTTAGTCATGTTCTTCTTTTCCTTACGAGCAAGGAAAAATAAATACAATCCACAAAGACCGAAAATGTATCCCAATCCACCAAGAATGGTTTGGAAATCATTTTTCTCTTTATAGGCAGCAATCTCTTTACGAAGTAATTTCATTTCCTGACGGATATTACGTAAATCAGCAGAAGATACTTGCGCAGCTAACGCTGCTTGCCCCGAAGATTCAGTCAATGTTTGTGTGACCGAAGAGCTTGTTGCTGTCACAGGCACTGTTTGCCCATTAATCTCAGGCAAATCTTCAACGGCAACAGAAAATTCTGCCACATGCCCCGCGCCCAGATCAGCACGAAATACATGTTCTACCATTTGAGTTGGTTTAAAGAAGAAGATACCATCTTCATCTGTTTTTGCTTCACCCAAAAGATTGCCATCAACATCGACGATTTCAATTCGAACATTCTTAGCCATATCACCGTTAGAGAAACCAACTTCCCCTTCAATCATATCACCACTGGCATAAGCGTCAGCCAAAACCTTATGCGCATGTGCAGGCACCACAACAGCAATAGATAAAGTTGCTGCTAAAGCGGTAACTGCCATATTTTTCTTTATATATTTGAACATGTAAATCTTTTCCGTCCTAAACGGCCCGTGTGGCCACCTGAAATAAATCAGGCTTCACACGATGAATTAACAAGACGGCCATACCCGAAAGTACGCCTTCAATAATCATAACCGGCACATGTGCAAAAAGAACCAGCTTCACAGCCTCAAAGAATTCATCCCCTGTTAACGCAAGCGAAATCGCAACAAAAACAGTTGTCAGGGCGATGGCTAATCCGCCACCAAACGCGCCCCAAAGGGCCGCGACAGTGCGATTTTCACTTAACACACCACGACGGCAGATGAAATAAACGATCACAGCAGGAAGCGCAATATTCACCGCATTTACACCCAAGACGGTCAATCCCCCAAAGCCGAAGAACACGGCCTGCAACAATAATCCGACAAACAGGGCAGGAAAAGCAGCCCAGCCGAGAACCAACCCGGCTAAGCCACTTAAAATAAGGTGAACACTGGAAGGTCCCAATGGCACATGAATAAGGGAGGCAATAAAGAAACTTGCACTTAAAACACCCGCAGTCGGAATGTTTTCAATGTTAAGTTTCTTTAAACCAAGACCAAGACCAACAGCTGTTATAGCCGCGCCGCCGATCAAAACCTCAGTTGATAATGCACCATCTACGATATGCATTTCAGTTTCCCTTCTTCAAAGACGTATTATTTAACGTCGTATGCACGTACCCAAATCACTGCGTCTTGGGATAGTTCTTTACCTTCATGTTCTGTGGCCGGGCCGGAACCTAGCGCAGCAAAGCCCCAAAAGCCAGCTTTTGGAATACCAAATGTGAAATAACCACTGGCATCAGAAATCGCTACAACTGCACCACCTGGCATTGGGTTTGCTGTTGCTTCTTTTGGGCTGTTTGTATCAATGTTTGGTTCAGCAGCCATGTATTCAATCTCAATCTCAGCTCCGGCAACTGGTTTACCATTTGCCAAAACCTGACCTGTGAATGTAGATCCAGCCAAAACATTTGTTGGCTTGTTCAAAGGTACGATCTCTGTTTCAAGACCAACAGGCTCATTCCAATCAGTTGGAAGGTCACCTTTATTCAAGAAAGTCTTGGTAATTTGTTGAATATAGATATCTTCGCTTTCTTCGTAATATGGTGCTGGGTCAATCACAAATACATAGTCACCATTGCGTTTCACAGGCACAACAGCTTCATAAGCATCAGCTTCATTTTCCAAACCTTTGAACTTGATTGGTTTCAAAGAACCAAGAAGATCTGTTTTCTTGCCTTTGTTAACGTAATAAAACTCGTTTGGCTGGCCCATATCCATCACATGACCATTTTCAAACGGATGCCAGAAAATAAGCTTCAATGGCACATCAGCTTTTTTCTCAAGATTTACTTCTGGTGTATATACCAATTGAAAATGTGCAGATGCAGTTTGTGCGGAAAATGTCGCGGCAACCAGTGCAGCAGCACCAAGGAATAAAGATTTCATCTCTGTCTCCAAATTCTTATTCTTTGCATATCTCATTAGACATGCGATCAGGAGACGCTCGGGAGCTAAAAAGCAGACCAATGAATTCGAAATAATCAAAAACATTTGTCCAAGACGCTCACCCCGGCGTCAGGTCAAAAAATAAAAAAATCACTGGATTGAGACATATAGAAACACACCCCGTGACCTTTTCAGATGGCAGGTCTCCTGGCTCACGGGTCTTGGTTTTTATCCGACCTTCCCGGATTGTCCTCCCCAAGGAAAACATCATCCAGTGGTACTGATGGATAAAACTCACCGTCTACAGTTGCGGGGGCAGCCACGGTCTTGGTCCCTAATGGGTACGCCTCACCGTGTTCCCTTTTAATCTCCTAGAAGTTTATCTTCAGAGAACCATCACCCGCAACCTACTGAATTTATAAATTTCGTCAATGAAAAATCGCGCTAGCGAACGCACTTTCTTTGCCTAGCATTGAAATACGACATTTATCCTTACGGAAACGAAAACATACCCCCCTTCAACAGAGATCTTTTCCACCTTATTACATCAGTTAAAAGCCCATTAGATTCGATGTATTAAATAACAGGAAGTATTAAATAACAGGAAATTTTATTTTTTTAACTCGTAAAAATGATCAATGACCCACTGATCCAAATCCGCAATAATTCCGACAAGCGAGCGCCCTTGCTCTGTGAGAGTATATTCAACTTTCGGCGGTACTTCTTGATAATCATACCGTTGCACCAAATTATACTCTTCAAGGGCTTTCAAAGTTTGGGTCAACATTTTTTGCGATATCCCCTGAATTTGGCGCATCAATTGTCCATTTCTTTTCGGTCCGTCCATTAATGCCGGTAAAAGTAACAATGACCACTTACTTGCGATAACTTCAATCACATATCTGGAAGGGCAATTTGCATTATAGGGATCTGGTACAGGTCTATCAGTCATCTTATTTCCATAAATCTTATAGGCACTAAAAGGTGCGTACTACACCTTCGGTTATTTGTAAATTATATATCGTAAACCGTCTGATCGTGATCGTTTTAAACATTCTGAATTGGACCCTTGATCAGAATGAAACACTTTCACTGATCAACATCGAAATTTTGACCTTATATTTGATTGAAGAAAGCCTGTATGATGAAGACAAAGATACACCTGAAAACATATCCTAAATTATTAACTTTAGTTTTCTTAATTTTCAGCACAACCAGCGCCTATGCTGAAAACCTCAGAATTCTTGCCTATGGAGATTCAAACACTTGGGGCTGGAACCCGGTAGCAGAAGGTTTCCCTGCTGGTCGCCATTCGGATGAAACGCGTTGGGCAGGAATTCTTGAAGACCGCTTACAAGGAATACTAACTGATCATTCTGTCGAAGTAATCGTCGATGGTATGGTTGGAAGAACAACCGACATAAATTCCGCAACCGCAGTTGGCGCAATATCTGGAAATGATTTCAATGGTAAGACTTCTTTGCCGGCTTCAATTGCCCGCAACTCTCCCATTGATCTGGTAGTGATTATGCTTGGCACTAATGATATGCAGGCCGGTCGCGAACGCCCAGCTGAACTGGTGGCCAAAGCTGCTTTTGACTTAGCTGACCTAGCACGCTCTGTAGATAAACCAACCTTTAGTTTCTATAAAGCTCCTAAAGCTCTGGTTATTACCCCTCCCGCACTTGGGGATACGTCACTTACGCCTCTATCAGGTCTATTTGCCGCAGGTGAAGAACCATCAAAAAGCTTAAGCACTGCCTTTAAAGCAGAAGCATCCAAACGCAATGAAGATGTATTTATTGCTGGCGATGTAATAACAACAGACGGTATTGATGGCATTCACTTAACCGAAAATTCACACCAAATCCTAGGAAAAGCTTTATCAGAAAAAATTGCGGAAGACTTTGCAGCCTCCCTCAATAACTAAGCGATATTTTAACCTCAAAAGAACTAATTCTGTTATTTGGAGAATACAATAAATGACAACTATTGCTGTTGTATATCATAGCGGCTTTGGTCATACCGAAGTGCAAGCAAAACATGTTTTTGAAGGTGCATTATCCGTCGATGGTGTGTCTGCAATTTTGATCAAAGCAGAAGATGCAAGAAAAGAGCTTGAACTCCTTGATAAAGTTGATGCAATCATTTTTGGCTCCCCAACTTATCTGGGTAATGTATCCGCTTCGTTTAAAAGATTTATGGATGAAACTTCCCAGATCTGGTTTCATCAAAAGTGGAAAAACAAGATCGCAGCCGGCTTTACAAATTCGACAAGCCTAAGTGGTGATAAGCTTACAACCCTTATTTCTCTGACGATCTTTGCCGCACAACATGGCATGATTTGGGTTGGTCAATCAGAAATGAACACGTCACCTCCCGGTGAATCCGGCCATATTCACGCAGTGAATCGTACCGGCACAATGTTAGGAGCCGTAGCACAATCAGATGACGCATCACCTGAAGTCACACCAACAGCTGGAGACCTCCAAACAGCAAAAATGCTTGGTCGTCGTGTTGCAGAGATAGCCCATCAATTTCAAGCCGCAGCTTAAATTAATCATAATCAGCAAAATGATGCTCTCAAAACGAGCATCATTTCCCATCATCTTGTTTGCAGTAAAAGGTTATTTACAAATCGGAAGACAGATTATAGAAGTCTGTTAACCAATTAAATTGGTCGTGCCGCTTTAGCTCAGTTGGTAGAGCATCTCATTCGTAATGAGGGGGTCACGTGTTCAAGTCACGTAAGCGGCACCATTTTTAGCATATTAGTCATATATGCCTCCCCTATGAAAATTTATGTGGCTCGCCAGTTCCTGTATTTAAGTATTTTTGCAAGCTATTCAGGAAAAAATGATCCCAGCCAGCCTCGCAAACCTCATAACAATCTTTTTGAGGCGTTAATCCATCATGGGTTAATTCAACCCTTACCTGATCTTCAATAGCTTCGATTTTAAAACGTAAAGTTGTTCCAAGCCATTCAGTTTTTGAGGATTCAGGTTTGTCCAATATGATATGATGCGCTTCGACACATTCAAGTTCTACATATTGGTCAGGAACAAGTTGTCTTGCCTCAAATGTCCAATAAGAAACTTGAGGTGGGAACTTAAATGTTATCCGATCTCCTAGTTTGCCATATGCACCCTCACATGAGGTCCACCATTGCGAATAACCGCGTGTTAATGCCCGATACGCTTCATTTGTAGTTGCATTAACCATAATACTCTTGCTGTAATTTTCGGTACTCATTGTAAACTCCTTATTTCTCGTTCCAGTGATGAGGCATTGCTTTTTCCATGTTTGGTAGCGCCTCGATACGATCTCGCCATGCAGAAAGCTTCGGATAGGACTTATTAAAGTTTCCAAACCCTAGTTCCTGCATAATTTCAGGCTTACGATCTATTGCCCTTTTGATCAGTCGAATTTCAGGGAAAATAACTGCTTCGGCGGCACTCGGCGCATGGCCAACAAAAAAGGGGGTGGCCCCTAATAAGCTCTCTAGATAAGTACATTCAACCTGCACCTTCTTGCTTGCTGCAAGTAGACTTTTCATGTCTTCGCTATCTGCCTTAGGGAGAGTAATATTTTCAACTAGGATAGGTCGAAAAAGAGTGTCTATTGCATCGCGTAAATAATCGCTGCATTCCATGGTCAATTGCCAAATTTCTCCGGCTTCATCATTTGTCTGCCCAAATAATGGTTTATCTGGATATTCTCGATCGAGCCACGCCAATATGGCGATAGAGTCATTCATAATCACCCCATCACACTCTATGACAGGCACCGTACCTCTAGGGTTAATTTTTAGGAATTCCGGCTGCTTATGTTCTTTTGTTGAGGCTTGTAAATATTGAACTTTGTATTCGAGCCCTTTCAGGGTTAGCCCAATTAAAACACGCCATCCTCTGGGCGCTCCGCTTATCGTGTAAAGTTTTATAGTCATGTTCATACCTATTGTTATCAATGAATTTAACAACAGATTAGAAGCCAAGTTTAATTTTGCAAGTAGGCAATTTTATCGTATATAGTATCAAAAATGATACTAAGGAATGAAAAAATGTCTCCAAAAAACATCAATAAAACAGCTAATACAGAGCTATGCCCCATGCCTGATATTGCCAAGCTTATTGGTGGGAAATGGAAACTTATAATTCTTCAAATTTTGATTTTTCAGGGAATGAAGCGTTTTAATGAGTTACGCCGACAAATTGATGGGATTACGCAAACAATGCTAACCAATCAGTTACGTGCACTAGAAAAAGATGGCCTAGTTAACCGCAAAATCTATCCGGAAGTGCCACCACGCGTCGAATATACGGCAACTCAACGTGCTCACGATCTTGAGGAAATGTTCCATGCCATGCATGCATGGTGGGAGAAGGGAAATAAATAATAAAAAGAGCTCTTCCTAACCACCTCAAATCGAAGCAGTATCTCCCCTTTACTTCTTCACTTTCTCATACTTTTTATGAGTGAAGGCAAGACATTCCATTGTTTACTCGTGTCGACCCTACTCTGATCACTACCCATTCCCCTATATCTAAGACAACAATTTCTTAATTCAGAAATTATCGCCATACGTGCAACTAGAATCTTTACATTCCCCCTTCTCTCTGCCTAAAGTCTTGCATATTGGGGGATGAAATCAAATGGCGTTCAGTAAATCAAAATTACTTACTTTTGTTGTTATTTGTGGGCTTATATCTGCATGTCAAACCGTTGAGAACATTTCGAACTTTGCCCAAAATACAATTTATGTAGAAGCCAGTGATGCTCAAGAGAGAGGCGATTATAGTAAAGCTTATCGTCTATATTCAAAAATAATAGAAGATGATGTCAGCGCCAAATTTGCGGTTGCTGACATGCTTTTCAAAGGCATGGGAGTCAAAAAAGACGAAAAACGGGCTGTTATTCTATATAAGGAAGTTGCCGTAAGTAATGATTTAACTTGGTCCAAGAATGCTGCCTATTGGTTAGGTAATATCTATGAGAAAGGTTCTGACACACTTGAACCTGATCCTGTAGAAGCTGCAAAATGGTATACCCGCTCCTTAAAAGGAGATGAAAGCCTAGCGAGCCTAGAGCGACTAATGAGTATGCCAGAAGTTATTGTAGCTCTTAATAAAGAGGAGTTTCATATTGATCCATTAACTAAGATAGATAGCGATTTTTCCGTTAGCATCGAAGCCTATGATAACCAAAACTTCGAAAAAGCATTCCGTATTACAAGAAGCTTTTCCAAATCAGGTCACAGCCTTGCGCAGTACAATCTATATCTACTTCATATGCGCGGAAAAGGAACGCCAACAAACCGAACACTTGCTGCGGGATGGCTTTATCTTGCAGCAAAGTCTGGATATGCCCATGCACAATATGAATTAGGTAAAGCATATTTCTACGGTGAACTTGTTGAATATGACTTAATTGCAGCTGCAAATTGGTACAAACGCGCAGCAAACCAAAATCATTTAGAAAGCCTTAATAACTATGCCGCTTTGTTGCTGGACAATGAATTGGCATCAAAGATTGGAGAAAAAAACTTCGATAAAAATACTGATCTTGCAATTAAACTGTATCAACAAGCAGCAGAGCAAGGTCTCACGATCTCAATGAGGAATTTATCCGACTTATATTTCGCAGGGAAACATGTCGAACAAAGTTATGCTAAAGGACTTGAATATCTTATTTCTGCAGCAAAATCTGGAGATCAAAACGCATCCCAAGAACTTAAGAAATACACATCCCAAATCACACTTAAAAAGAGTAGTAAAGATCAGAACGGTCCTGTTATTTTAGTTGAGAAAGATATATCAGAAGGCGATGATACAGTTAAGCTATCCGGCACATTCAAAGATGACAGTCTCATTGCCGCCGCTTTTGTTGATGGACAACCAATCGAATTCGATACCAAAAATAAATTCAACCTCACTCGTTACATTCCGGTAGGAAAATCAAGTATAGAAATTGTCGCCCTTGATGAGTGGGGAAATAGTTCCAGTAAATTTATCCCAGTTGAACGTAGTTACGGTTCAGATGTTGCGATCAGAAATGACTTACCGCCTATTTCCTTACCAAAAATAAGATCAAACGAAAGAGACATAGTTGCAATCATAATAGGGATCGAAAACTATAAAAACATTACGTCGGCAACTTATGCCAACAATGACGCAAAACTTTTTTATGATTTGGCAGGAAGCATCATGGGTGCTGCTGATATTAACAAAATCCTCCTTCTCAATGACCATGCGACCCGTACGGAAATCAAACTCGCTTTGAAAAGTAAATTAAAAAGGATGGTCACAAAAGGAAAGACAGATATCGTTCTCTTTTATGCAGGACATGGATTAGGCTCCCCTAACGGAGAAAATGCGTATATTTTACCTTATGATGTTGCGCCAGAGCTATTAGAAGATACAGCAATAAATATGGAAGACCTAATAGGTAACCTTTCTCGAACAGGAGCAAGAAGTGTAAGTATCTTTCTAGATACATGTTATAGTGGTCTTTCTCGCGGTACTGGTGAACAACTCCTAGAGGACGCTCGCCCTATCTACATTTCTTCTCCTTCGCTTAAGACACCTGATAATTTTAGTATCTTTACCGCCTCTTCCGATACAGAGATCGCTAGCGGCTTAAAACCTGTAAAACATGGGATATTTAGCTATTACTTAATGCGCGGCATATCAGGTGAGGCCGATGCAAACAAAAATAAATCCATTAGTTCCGCTGAGTTAATTTCATTTCTCAAATCAAATGTTAGTCGGGAAGCAGCATATCTTGGCAGAGAACAAACGCCTGAGTTTCATGGAAACAGTAAATGGCAAGTGAGTTTACCGCAATAGACGACCTGTTCATCTACCTAAAAGAGGCAAATGTTTAATTTTATGATACTTCATTGCCATTGAAATGCAGTCTTTCAATATCCGCACCGGCAATGCATCACTCATAGGTAATGCAATTGCACGTTTGCCATCTACGTTCAATTTTGATCCGTATAATTCACGATAAGTTTCAGCCAAACGGGAATTACAAATCACATACATGAATACGAAATCGGGTGTTTTTTCCTTCCAGTCAAACCGGAAAGGACTACCACCTTCCACAGTGTAACTGGCCTCTCCCCATTTCAAGCTTTCCTGAACTTGGCCAAGTTCTTCCTCTTTAGCCACTTCAAAGACCAAAGCTCTTAAACCAAGCAGTTTTTCTCTGACTTCATCTGAATAACTTGCCCATTTAGTTTCAATAGCCTTGTCCATTTTTACTCTCTTCAAATCTATCTATATTTAATCTTAATAGACAATTTCCAAAATCGATACTTTGAAAATCATTTTATTAACCATTAGACGATTTTCACAATTCATATTAGAGTTTATAGATATGAAACAAGGGGAAGTCTTAATATGTCTGAAGCATTTGAACGTGATGAAGAAAAAGATGATGACGTTGAACTGATACCAAGCGAGTTAGATGAGCGTACCCATGCAGAATTATTAATGATGTATAATGAATCCGCATTATCCATTCGTTTTCAAAAGGCTAGTCAGTGGAAAGCCCTTGCCATGGGCGTTTTTATACTTCTTACCATTATTGTTTTTTGTGAATATTCACCTGATCGGCTTTATGGCATAGCGCCGTGGTTAATCATCATATCCACCATTACAACGACTATCTTCGGCTATGTGATATTTGTCTATCATCTTCTGCAATCTCTTGAACGTAAAAAAATCGTTAAAATATCCGAAAGTTTTTCAAATCTGTTTCAGGATATACGATCTATCAAGTCACCGGTTGAAACTGCTTTTCACCGATATACCTTACTCTTGGTGATGCTATCTGTGCTTATCGGTTTCTGCTTTATGAGCATACATATGTTAAGCCGATATATTTATTAACCTTATTATGGGGCAAATATATCGTCATTGAAGCTATTCCACATGTCACGGTTCCGTAAAATATCATTATGACCATAGCCCGCGATCGATTGGAAAGATGCGTTTTTGCCAAGTTTTTGTAATTCAGCTACATATTTCTCTCCATAAACAGGCAATGCGACATCATCATTTGCACCGGTAACAGCAATGATTTTTGTATTTGGATTAACACTGTCAATATGTTGATGTGGTGAGAGGCCACGACCCTGATACCACGCATTGATATTCATATGTTTTGCCCAATCTTCCACATAAAAGTTACCACCAATTAAGATGGCAGTATCCGGTGCAAAACCATCAACGATCCCCATACCTAACCCCAAAATACTGGCCCCGCCAGAATGGCCAATAACAACCAGTTTACTCGATTGATAATGATCTTTTAATTTCAAAATGGCATGAGATACAGCACGCACTGTATGGTCACGATAGGCATCACCTTCATAATAGTAATGATTTCCGCTGGATTGTTCTTTTTCATTCTGATAGCCGGGACGTGTCAATGCGACTAGAACCGCATTTGCTTGATCGACCTTAGGCAACACACTGCGCATCCCCTTTAAAGATCGCCCTCCACGGTTTTTTAGATAATCACCATGTACAAATACAATCAAGGTAGGTTCAGAAGAAAAATTCGGTGATTGATAGGTATCCAATACCAAACAATGTTCATAAGCTGAAATACGATTTACAAAATCTTGCTTATCGCAATGGTCCACATTTTCGCTAGCAAAGGCAGCCCCCCCTGACAAAAA
Organism: Curvivirga sp.; assembly: GCF_965219885.1. NCBI lineage: Bacteria > Pseudomonadati > Pseudomonadota > Alphaproteobacteria > Rhodospirillales > Aestuariispiraceae > Curvivirga > Curvivirga sp. The sequence goes on along the minus strand of NZ_CBDCOT010000007.1, from coordinate 431,151 downwards.
CAAGAAAACGTAGATCATTGAACTGATAAGTAACTTAATCTTCATTATTTCCCCCGATATATAAGTGATTAAAGAATACATTTGTCAGTATTATGTATATTTGAACAAATACATCCGAACTCACAACAGGAGATAGTTTTTCTTATGAACAAACTCAACCCTGAAAATAAATATATTTATCATCATTATGCAAATAGTTACGAAAACTTAAGACATCCATCCCGGAGGATTAATCAGAATACGTAACCTTTCACGCCACGTTTTTGCTCTCCATACATCTTTGAATAACTTTCCTAATTCGTAAAAATTAATCTTGATTGGGTTGGATGTTCCTATTTGTGGCAACACTCCGTATTTTACCTTTTCCTTTTCAACCTGATAGGTACCAAATAAACGGTCCCAGATAATCAATATTCCCCCGTAATTCTTATCAATGTAATCTCTATTCGTCCCATGATGAACACGATGAACTGACGGGGTATTAAGAATACCTTCTAGCCAACCTAACTTGCCTATCTTTTCCGTATGTATCCAGCCTTGATAGGTAACGACAAAAACCACACCGACAAGAACTTGGATAAGATCAAATCCGACCAAGACCATTGGGATAAAGAACATCCATTCAACAAAACTCTCCCACCACGCCAAACGGAGGCCCGTGGACAAGTTAAATTCATGCGAAGAATGATGAACACTATGATAGGTCCACAAAACCCTGATTTCATGCTCAAACCGATGCATCCAATAATAAGTAAAATCCGCCACAATAATTGCGGTAATCCAACTCCATATATTCACAGGGATTTCAAAAAATGCGTAAGGCGCAATTAGAACCAATCCGATGATGAACACCAAACCATAGGTAATGCGATCAATCGCAATATTTCCAAGCGCAATGGCAAAATTTGCAGCTGTTTCTTTCCACCCCCTGCCCGTTTTCTTAAAAACATCCCATCCAATTTCCGCAAACATTAAGATAATCACGAATAAGGAAAAGATATCTGCATATTCCAGCAAATAACCATACTCATATAAAGCATTCTCAAGATCCATTGTTCAAAATCCTCATTAATAGAATGAACGTTCTATTTATATTTAGATCGACTCATGTTAATGTCAACTGAACATAGGAGATTTTTATATGAGAACCGTTGATCCAAAGAAGCGCGAAGCCAAAACTCGTGCCATCTTAAAAGCTGCAATTGGATGTTTTAGAAAACATGGTTTTCACCAAACCGGGATGGCGGAAATTTGTAAAGCCGCAAAAACCAGCCCCGGGGCGCTATATCATTATTTCAAAGGAAAAGATGAAATAATTCAGGCTATTGCGGAACAGGAACAGCGCGAAGTAAACGCCTATTTCGAAGTTTTACGCGTATCAAAAAACTTCAAGAAATCTCTATTTGAATTCATCGCCGAAATGATCAAAGAAGCCTGTCATCGACCAGATAATATTCTCTCTACAGAGATTTTTGCTGAAGGCACAAGAAATAAAAATATTGCAAAAATCATCGAAAAATCTGAAGGCGAAATTCTAGATGGATTAACTTCCATTCTCAAGGAGGCCGCAGAACAAGAAAAAATCACCCTCGCTCTTTCTCCTGAAGAAACAGCCCGAACCATTATGATTTTTATCTATGGAACCAGTACAATGGCACTTATTGCTCGTGATCTGAATACAAAACAACTAATCAGACTTACCGAAGAAAACCTAAGCTATATCCTGCACGATAAAGCTAATCTCTAAACAAAAAGCCCCGCAGGAATGCGAGGCTTTTAAATTCATAACTATCTTAGATAATTACAGATTATCAAAATCCGAAGCATCATGACGTTCTGGCAAGTTACCGTCACCGGACTTATTAACGATACGTCCACGTTGAACGGCTGGGCGGGCTAAAATTTCTTTCGCCCAGCGTTGAACATTTTTATAATCATCTACCTGCAAGAATTCAGACGCCTCATAGGAATTATGTAAAACAAGATTGCCATACCAAGGCCATGCGCCCATATCAGCAATCGTATATTCATCACCTGCAATATATTTATTATTCGCCAACTGCTTGTCTAAAACATCCAAAAGGCGTTTGGTTTCCATGGTGTAACGGTCAATTGCATATTCGATTTTCTCTGGTGCATAGAAATAGAAATGACCAAAACCACCACCAACAAACGGCGCGGAACCATGTGACCAGAATAACCAGTTCATCACCTCTGCCCGTTTAGCAGGGTCAGTTGGCAAAAACTTACCAAATTTTTCCGCTAAATAATGCAAAATAGAACTTGTTTCGAAAACGCGCTGTCCCACTTCTACATCATAAAGAACCGGAATTTTTGAGTTTGGATTTAATTCCACAAAGCCAGAGGAGAACTGTGCGCCTTCACCAATATTGATCAGATAGGCATCATATTCAGCTTCTTTCACACCAGCTTCCAATAATTCTTCCAGCATAATGGTTACTTTTTGACCATTTGGCGTGCCTAAAGAATGTAGTTGCAGGTTATGCTCGCCCTGTTGTAAGTCGGCTGCATGGGTTGCACCAGAAATCGGACGATTGATGCTCGCCCATTCACCACCACTTGCAGCATCCCATTTCCATACCTTTGGTGGTTCGTAATTATTATCTTGAGTCATTTACATCTCACTTAACTATTCGTATTGTTTCAACATTAGAACCAATATGTGCAGGCCATGCCCATATTTAAAGTATCATTTCAGAAACATATTTTAGAAAAAATAGACATGATCAATTTTGATCGTGTCGTTTTCTTCTTTAACAACCATCTCAGCTACATATTCACCATTACATTTACTGAATTTTTGAGCCCAAATGACAGCGATTGAATCTGGTCGACGGAAGATACGAACAAGATCACGCCCCTCAAACAGACCGAGCTCAGACTGACATTCTTCGCAAACCTTCTGAAAGCCTTCTTTGGAAACGTGAGTTTTGATCCGGTCACTAAAGTCTCTAATATGTGCCTCATAGTCAAAATTAATAGATGAGGACACAATATTGCCCATCATCGGATCAACAATCGCTAGGATTTCCGCATCGCTCTTTTCTTGTAAATTCAAGCTTATTCCCTTCCCCATGATATGTTATATTTCGGCATCACTATGAAGGAAATGATCTTAATTGCAAAGTGTTAGTCACCGATCACACGGAATTCACGTAAGGTGCCAACAATATCTGACCAGTAATATTTATCCCCATCACGCATCACATCATATGCAGACCAACGTGGGCTTCCCCAAGAGCTCTCATACGCATCTTTATATTTATTTACTTGCCATTTCCCATGTTCAGATCGGGTACCATTTTGATCGCCCGAAATATAAATAGTTACACCATTGGTATAGAAATGCTGGGTATAAGACATACCATTCCATTCCCCTTTTATCTTTTGACCATTCAAAAGGGAAAAAATCTCATCTGCTTTTAACTTTACAGGTTCCGTCCGAGCTGATGAGGATGCAATTGAAGCAACAATAACCAACAAGAATGACAGATGACGTAACATGCGACTAAGCCCCTATAAAAATATCACTTTAGCGCAGATTAAAAGCTAGCTCGTTTAAGTCAATTCACATAAAGTTGAGCCAATTAATACTAAAGAATTTACGACGGGGTAGTCACAATGAAAGTCTTTATGGTATGCGCCCATCCGGAACCGCAATCCTTTAACGCAGCCATGGCACGGCAAACGATAGAAACATTTGAAGCCGCCGGGCATGAAGTTAAAGTGTCGGATCTTTATGAGATGAATTGGAACCCTGTGGCTTCCAGCGAAGACTTCAGCGCACCTAAAAACGAAGATTATCTGGTATATGCATTGGAACAACGTAATGGTTTCAAATCTGAGAGCTTAGCCCCTGACATTCAGGCAGAGATTGAGAAATTACAATGGTGTGATTTGTTAGTCCTCAACTTCCCACTATTCTGGTTCTCCATGCCCGCGATCATGAAAGGTTGGATTGATCGCGTCTTTGTATCTGGTCTCTGTTATGGTGGCTTACGTATTTATGACAAAGCCGGGATGAAAGGCAAAAAAGCTTTGGTCAATCTGACCCTTGGTGGACAAACGCATATGTTTGATGGGGATGACAGTATCCATGGCAATTTGGAAGATATGTTAAAACCACTGTTGCGTGGCTCATTAGGCTATGTCGGTTTTGATGTTTTGCCACCATTCATTGGCTGGCATATTCCCTATATCAGTCAGGAAGATCGTGAAAAGGTTATGCAGGAGCATAAGGAATATCTATTAAATCTGGATAGATTAGAACCTCTTCATTTTGTGGATACATCGAAATTTGATGACCATTTTCATAAACTAGAAAATTAAACAAAAAAGCCCGAGAGAAATATTCTCTCGGGCTTTTCTTTTAAGTAATTAATCTGTGCTTAATTTCCTAACACCAAATTTGGTAACCACAATACAATTTGTGGGAAGGCAATTAACACAGCCACCGTAATGACATCGGCGATAAAGAATGGCGATGCCCCACGGAATACATCCTGAACCGATATGTCTGGCCGGACCCCGGCCACAACAAAACAGTTGAGACCAATTGGCGGTGTAATTAGACATAGCTCTGCCATTTTCACCACAATGATACCAAACCAGATCGGATCATAACCAAGAGCAACAACGGCAGGGAAAACAACTGGCAAGGTTAATAACAACATCCCAATCGCATCCATAAACATACCCAATACAGCATAGGCAGCCAGGATCATTAACAAAGTCACGATAGGTGGTTGATCCAATGCTGAAATCCATTCCGCGAATGCCCCCGGAAGGTCAGCAAAGCCTAAGAAGCGCACATAAAGCAATACGCCCCAAATAATGGTAAAAATCATAACCGTCAGCTTTGCGGATTCAAGCAAAGCACCACGTAAATCGCCCCATTTCATGCCTTTGAATAAAGCCATCACAAGAACAACAAATGCGCCTAAAGCTCCAGCCTCAGTAGGGGTTCCCCATCCACCATAGATACAGAAGATAATAATCGCGACCACGGCAAAGATCGGCATGGCACCAGGTAAAGAACTAAAGCGTTCGCCCCAAGTAAAGCCAGTTACCGGTGGCCCTAAATCCTTACGGGTCTTCGCCATAAAGACGACCAAACCACCATAGATCAGCGCAGAAACAACACCCGGCAAAAAACCAGCTAACAAAAGCTGTCCAACAGATTGCTCAACAATAATCGCATAGATCACCAGAATCGCTGATGGCGGGATCAAACTTGCCAAGGTACCACCTGCAGCAACCACACCAGCAGCAAAGCGTTTATCATAGCCAAGCTTTAACATTTCCGGAATTGCGATACGGGCAAAGACAGCGGAAGTTGCCACAGACGCACCTGATACAGCTGCAAAACCAGCTGTCGCAAATACTGTTGCAACACCAAGGCCACCTGGCAACCAGCCAACCCAACGTTTTGCAGCTTCAAACAAAGCACGGGTTAAGCCTGCGTAATATGCGAGATAACCGATCAAAATAAAGGTTGGAATCAAACTTAAAGCATAAGTAGTCGCTTTAGAATGCGGAATGGTGCCTGCCATTTTCATGGCAATTAGGAACCCTTTTTCAATACCGTATTTTTGGGCAAAAATCGCAACTAGCCCCATAAATCCGATAAAAGCAGCTGCAAAGGCAACACGCACACCGACTAATACCAAGACTACGAGAAGGCCTGAAAGCCATAGACCAATTTCAAAAGCGTCCATTATGCTTTCCCCTCTTCTTCATCCACATTTGCACCTGAAACAGATTCTGCTTCATGTGCAGCTTGTGTTGCTGCATCTTCGATCAATGGTACGGCGATTGGTTCATCTTCGCCTGAAATAACCGCGCGGATATATCCCCATGTATGAATGACCAAACGTAATGACAAAATAGATAAAGCCAATGGCACCATAAACTTTGCAGGCCATAAAGGCAGCGCAATATCAATAGAACTATCCCCATTGGTAAAGGCGCGCATAAAGTGTAACCAAGAGCCGTAAGTCAGTGCCATGGTCAGGAATAACATCACAAGGGTAGAGACAAGTTCAGCCCCCCATAATGCACGCCCCTTCAAACGTCCCACAAGGATATCCATGCGAATATGGCCGCCTAGACGATGACAATAAGCCACCCCTAAAAAGGCAAAAACTGCCATAGCTTGTTCAACCCAATCGATAAAACCCGGTACAGGAAGGTTGAATAGCTTACGTCCGATAATTTGCGCTACAGCCAACAACATTAAGGCTAGAATAACCAAACCACCTGCTAAGGCTAATTTGCTTTCGATATTAAATAATGTGCGGTCTAGCTTACTAAGGGTAGAGCTATCCTCATGCACCATTGACGTTCCCGCCATGAGAGTTCCCCTCTCATAAAAACTTTAAAGAAATAAAAAAGGGAGGTCGCCGTGATCTAATGCGACCTCCCAAAGTGCTGGAAGTCTTACTTCGCAACCATGCCAGCTACAAGGTCATATAATTCCTGTGCAGGAATGCCTTTTGCAGACATGTCTTTGATCCAAGCATCTTTTGCTGGACCAGCAACAGTTTCTTTGAATTTTGCAAGTTCAGCATCTGTGAATGTAACACGTGCGATACCTTTTTCGTCCAATTTTGGACCCCATGCATCCATTGTCTTGCCGTTATAGTTGGCAATATAATGTGTCACAGCTTCGTCCAAAGAAGACATCAAAGCTTCGCGATGCTCATCAGATAAAGCTTCCAAGGCATCTGTATTTGCAACAACCGGGCAGTTCACTGTGCCTGGGTTCAAGTTTGTTGTCCACCATTCAGCGATATCAACTGTACGGAACGCCATATGCGCGTGGGGCGCGAAAGCAACACCAGTTACAACACCAGATTCAAGGGCGTTATAAACTTCTGTCGCAGTCATAGATGTCGGCACACCGCCAACAGCTTTCATCGCTTTACCAACACCGCCAGTCGCACGAACACGCATACCTTCAAAATCAGCTAATGTGCTTGGTGCGGCACCTACACCTGCCAAGTTGTATTGTGGCATTGGTGTCGGCATCAAGATTGTTGCATTCCAGCGTGCTAAGTCTTTCTTAACAGCAGGATGTGCATAAACTGCTTTTGCAATTTCAGCTTCTTGATCTAAATTTTGTACACCAAGGAAAGGAAGTTCCATAACTGTAATTGTTGGGTTTTTATCACGATGATAACCAGCACAGAATTGTGCCATTTCAAATGCACCGATGGAAATACCATCCAAATTTTCTTTGTTTTTGGATAAACCACCATAAGAAATATTCAATGTGAACTCGCCATTGGTTTTCGCAGAAACCAATTCAGCCAATTTTTCAACATGTTCTGTAAACGCGCGACGTTTACCCCATAAAGATACGTTCCACTCTGTTGCCATTGCTTCTGCACTGAAAGCAAATGTCGCTGCTGCCAATGTCAAAACTTTCAACTTTTTGTTTAGCATTTTGAAGTCCCTATTTTGTTCAACTGGATCGGTCTAAACTATTATCCGATCTCCCCTATCAATCTGTTCTCAACATATTGCTGATCACAGAACCATGACAGTATAGGCATAATGAATGCCAACTTTTATTGTGCAGCGCAATATTTCTTAATAATGCAAATTAACCATTATATTTCAATTATTTAACAAATATAAATTTCATCTTTAGAGAAATAATCGCAATTAATACTGCAATGCCCTTGCGGAAATCCGCAAGCGATCTCGATTCCACCTTGCAGATTTCTGCAAGCAGCTAGAATATTTATAGATAATCAGTTCGATTGATATCGTATTTGACTAGTTTTTCATTCAGCGTTCTACGCCCAATACTTAAAGCGGATGCGACAGTTTCCATATCCCCGGAATGGTTTTCCATGGCTTTCACAATTAACTGACGTTCAAACGCATTCATTGCATCCCTAAGTGTTTCTGGCTCATCAGGTTGTGCTGAGGAAAATGATAGAGCTTCTGCCACCGTTCCCTTACCGCGACGATTAGCGAGCACACGACGCTCAGCTACCTGACGCAATTCACGCACATTTCCAGGCCAATCATGCCCCTGTAATGTCGCAACATCGTCTGCGGTTAACGTAGGTACCATTGTCCCATAAGTCGCAGCATATTCTGTTAAGAAATGTGTGAAGATTAAAACGATATCTTCTTTGATTGTACGAAGTGGCGGTAATTCCAAAATCAATGTATTTAATCGATAAAACAAATCTTCACGGAAACGACCTTCCTGTACTGCCTCTTCCAGGTTTTCGTTGGTTGCTGAAACAACCCGAATATCTATTTTTTCAGCCTTTGTAGACCCTACGGGCATAACTTCCCGGTTTTCCAATGCACGTAACAACTTTGCCTGTTGATCTAATGGGCAAGCTCCTAGCTCGTCCAAAAACAATGTTCCACCATTGGCAGATGCAAAATATCCTTTTGAGGCGGATGTTGCTCCTGTAAAGGCACCCTCAACATGACCAAACATACTTGCTTCAAACAAGTTTTCAGGAATGGCTGCACAATTCACGGCCACAAAGGGACCTGAAACACGAGGACTAAGATCATGAATAGATCTAGCGACAACTTCCTTACCTGTACCTGTTTCGCCTAATACCATAATTGTTGCTTCGGTATCTGCAACATTCCGGATGTCATCTTTCAATTCATGCATCAATTCACTATCGCCTAAAAGAACATGATCCAAGCCGGAAAGTTGAGAAACTTTTTGACGAAGATTGGAATTTTCAATTGAAAGACGATGTGCTTCCGCTCCATGTTGCAACACTCTTGCAAGACGTGCAGGATCAAAAGGTTTTTCAAGGAATGTATAAGCCCCTTTCTGCATAGCTTCTACCGCCATTGGCACATCACCATGAGCCGAAATTAAAACAACAGGCAGATCAACATTGCGCTTTTTAATTTCATCCAGCAATTCAAAGCCACTCATGCCCGGCATACGCATATCGGTTACTAAAACATCCGGTAAGGTATTTGATAGACCATCTAACACCAGTCGGGCTGTAGGAAAAACATCTACATCAAAGCCTGCCTTGCCCAAAAAATGTTCAAGAGATTCCCGCATTTCACGGTCATCATCCACAACAGCAACTTTATATTTTTCTTCCGCCATCTGGATATCTAAACCTCTTACTTTTGGTCTTCTAATAACACTGGAATACGCATGGAGAACTCGGCACCGCCCGTCTTTCTGCTGCGCGCCTTAAGTTCCCCACCATGGTCTTCCACGATTGAAGCAGAAATGGCAAGTCCTAACCCCATACCTTCGCCAGAAGCCTTGGTTGTTACAAAGGATTCAAAAAGTTGGTCTGCTAGCTCTTCGGGAAGACCTGGGCCACGATCTAGCACATTTATCATAGCAAGTTCGCCTTCATGCGTTAAGGTGATATCGATTGACTGCCCACCATTTTCACGCATCGCATCAATACTGTTTCGTATGAGGTTAATCAAAACTTGTTCAAGGCGTAATCGATCCCCACGCACTTTTACTTGTTCTTCTGGTACATCGACAGTTAATTCTACATCGGCTGTATGGATATCTGCAGACATGATTTCCTTCACACCGGAAATCACATCCTGTAAGGCTACATCTTGCAAACTATTTCCACCGGGTCTCGCAAAAAATTTCAACTGTTTAGTAATTTCCCCCATTCGCCCGACAACCCGCTTTAATCGTTGCATAACGTCGCGGGTTTCTTCATCCATTTTACTGTCTGGTAAATCTGCCCAAGCAAGATAGTTTTGCATCGCTGATATAGGCTGTCCCAGCTCATGTGAGACGGATGCCGCTAACTGCCCTAAAGCAGCCATTTTACTCGTCTTACGCAATTCTGCCTGTGCCCGGTCCAAACGGGTTTCCGCGCGTTGGCGTTCTTCAATCTGTTGTTCTAACTTATAGTTTAAGGCCCGCAAGGACCGACTATCTTCTTCGGATGCACGTAGCTCTCTTTTTATTCGTTCAGAACGCAACACCAAATACACAGCCAATAAAATGCTTAAGAAGATAAAAGCAATCATAGTTGCCGTCTGACTTCCTTGAATGACAAGGTTTTTATCTGCTAAATAATGCAACTGCCAACGCAAATAGGGGATATCTGAAATTTGGTGTAAATATTCCACCTGCCCCAAAGTCAATTCGTGATCTCCCAACATTTGAACATCAAGAGGATCTAGTGCTTTCCCAACAAATTGTTTCTCTGCGCGGATAACCTCTTTTGCTTCAGATGTCAGCGGTTGAATGGATCGATAGTTCCAACTTTCATCTGACGAAAGCACAACAATCCCATCATCGTTGGCAACGAAAAGCTTTTCGCCACCCTCTGCCCAAGATTTAGTTAGGGGGCTCAAATCCACTTTCATGGCCATCACACCTAACATCACCCCTTCCAGATCACGGATAGGTTCCCCTACAAAATAACCCGGTGTCCCTGTCGTAACACCAATCGCAAAAAACTCCCCTCTCCCACCTTCTAGAGCCGCCTTGAAATAAGGTCGAAAGCCATAATTTTTGCCAAGGAATGTTGGACTTTCTCGCCAATTGGAAGAGGCAATCGTCAATCCTTCGGTATTCATGATGTAAAGCGCATCGACCTGCGCTTGTTTGGCAAAGCTCTCCAAACGTAAATTCAAGACTTGCGCACCACCTTGCTGCAATCCTGCTATCACATGATGATCACGGGCCAAAATATGCGGTAAATGCTGGTATCGTTCCAGCGCGGAAATTAGGGTAGATGTATATAAAGCAGTACGATCTGAAGCTCGATTAAATTCTGAGGTCCAATAAATTTGACGCGCAACACCATATACCATCACCAGCAATATCATGGCGATGAATAAGGCTATAAGCCGAACAATTACTTTACGCTGAAGTAGGAAATCTAACACAGGAACCCCAAAAAAATTTATCGGAGTATAACGGGTCTAATAATAAAAAAGAAAGCCTGAAAAGAAAAAGCCTCTGAATACAGAGGCTCTTCATATCAAGTTAAGATTGTCTAATCTTCCAAACCGGGCAAACCAGCCTTAATCCATCGACCAAGTAATTCGCGATCTTCTTTTGTCATGCCTGTTTCATTGCCAAGTGGCATATTTGTTCCTGCAACAGCTTGGGAATAAATTTTGTTCCCCATCGCACGCATTTGCTTTAAATCGTCTAAAACAACACCGATTGGCGCTTCGTCCCAATCTTCATGAATTGGTAAGGAAGAATGACAACTGGAACAATGCGTCTTCACGATAGTAAAAGCCTGTTTCACATCAATTTCTTCACCACCATCTGCAACTTGCTGCACAGGACTATAGGACAACCACATAACCAACACTACAGTTAGAGCACCTGCTGCAGGATAAAGCCATGTGCGCCACCATGCCGTTACACCTTGATGCCCAGTGATATAATAGTGACGGATCAAGGCCCCAATCACGAGTATAAAGGCAAATACTATCCAAGCATATTCACCACCGTAAAGAAACGCATAATGATTTGAAATCATAGTCAGCAAGACTGGCATGGTTAGATAGCTGTTATGCATGGAGCGTTGCTTGGCTACCTTACCGTAATAAGCATCCGGTGTCTCACCATTCATCAACATCTTCACAACCTTCTTTTGGTTCGGAATAATGATGAAGAATACGTTACCTACCATTATTGAACCAATCAAAGCGCCTGCATGGATGAAAGCGGCACGACCAGAAAATATCTCACCAAAAACCCAAGCAGCAAAAATGGCAAAGGCAAATACCAAGACTAATAACAGTCCAAGATTATCTCCAAGTTTGGAACGGCAAAGACTGTCATAACCAACCCAACCAGCAATCAAGCCAACAATACTTAAGAAGATGGCTTGCGGAGCCGTTAAATCCATGACTTCTTTATCAATTAAAAAAGCTTCCGCGCCCCAATAATAAACCACGGCCAACATACCAAAACCGGAAATCCAGGTAAAATAGGCTTCAAATTTAAACCAATGAAGCCGTTCAGGCATACGATCCGGTGCCACCAGATACTTTACAATGTGATAGAAACCACCACCATGTACCTGCCAGGTTTCACCATGTGCTTTTTTCGGTAGATTTTCATCAGGTTCAAGACTTGCATCTGCAAAAACGAAATAGAACGAAGATCCGATCCAAGCGATCCCCGCTGTGATATGCAGCCAACGAACCAACATATTAGCCCATTCAGCATAATTGATATCAAACATATATTTCCCCTAACTGAACCGAGTCAGTTTTCCATACGTAACATGGATATGAGTTTATTTGTTATTTTTGTGGAGACATAGCAATTTGCGCAAACTTAAAAATAAGATGCGTTACTACTCCCCTTAATACTGGACATAGTATGCCAAAAAATGTTTAAACAAAAAATACTTTAAACTCTTTATTCTCTTTCAAAATAAATTAGACAATTGCCGATGACTGATATTTCTGACCTTGTAGTTTATGTTCGTGTGGTTGACCAAGGCAGCCTTTCTGCAGCGGGTCGAGAATTACGTATGTCCCCTGCGGTTGTAAGCCATCGATTACAACGCCTAGAAGCACGTTTAGGGGTAAGGCTGTTAAATCGAACGACACGCAAAGTACATACGACTGAAGAAGGTGAGATTTATTACGGTCACTGTCTACGCATCTTGGAAGAAGTTGAAAAAGCAGAGCAAGCACTTACTGAATCACGTGAAAACCCTAGTGGTCTATTGAAAATCACAGCCCCAGTATCATTTGGGCGCCGTTATCTGGCACCTCTCATTCCCGATTTTGTGAAAGCTTATCCCGAAGTTGAGCCCCGCCTTCACCTCACAGAAAGCTTGGTTAATTTGGTCGAAGACGGATTTGACTTGGCAATACGTGTCGGACGAATGGAAGATTCCAGTTTGATGGCGCGAAAATTGGCGAAAGATCATCGCTATATATGTGCAAGCCCTGAATATTTAGAAAAACATGGCACCCCCAAAATCCCACAAGACTTGCTAGACCATAACTGTTTATTGCTGCGTTTCCCGGGGTCTCGTCAATTTAAATGGCGCTTGGTCGAAGATGGTGTTTCACATTTTCTAGCTGTTAAAGGCGATTTAGATACCAACAATAGTGATGTATTATTGGATTGGGCTTTATCTGGTTGTGGCATTGTTATGAAGTCACAATGGGAAGTCGGCGAACATATCAAGTCCGGCGAACTTATAGCCTTCCTAGAAGAATATGTACCTCAGGATAATGTGGTCGCAGCACTATATCCACAAGGCAAGCACGTCCCGCCTAAGCTGCGTGTGTTTATTGATTTTCTAGTAGAACGGATAAGCCATCCGGTTCCGTGGGAATAAGTCTAGTTTCATATATGTTTTTTGCTACCTCTCTGCGTCAAATTTGTTATAATTAGAAAATATAAAATTATAATAAAATTGATGAGGACTTGGATGGCGTTTGATACAGATTTTGATTTTGCTGCGCAGCCCCACCCAGAAGTAGATATCGATAAGTGGCAACAGCTCGTCAATCTAATTGCAGAGTTATATGATTGTGAATGTGGGACCATCGTCCATTTTCACAACGAAACTTTTACGGCCGTCGTTGCAAGTATAAATCCCGGGAATTTTCTTAAAAGTGGCGATAACTGGCCGTGGAAACTGAAAAGTTTTTGTCGTAGAATTATTGAAACAGAACATGATCTTTATGTTCCAAATACACCGGAAGATCCCGATTGGTGCGATGCCCCTCCCGTGACAGACGGGCCGGTTCGATCCTATTTAGGATATCCGATTAATTGGCCGGATGGTCGTCATTTTGGCACTATTTGTGCCATCGATACGAAAACATCCAATTACCAGACAACCTTAAGGCAAGTGTTACGACAATTCAGCGAGTTGATTAACAATGAACTGGCTTTGATCTATAATTACGAACAAGCCAAACAACTCTCCGTAACTGATACGCTAACACAAACCCATAATCGTCGTGGCCTTTTCACACTTGGTGAACAGATTATGAAAGAAGCTCTTCGTAAAAAAGAAGAGCTTGGCTTCGTTTATTTGGACATCGACAATTTGAAACTCGTCAATGATCATCACGGCCATGAATTTGGCGATGAAGGCCTTCAAACCTTGGCTGCCTTGATGAAAGAAACCACCCGAGCATCAGATGTAGTCGCCCGTGTTGGTGGTGATGAATTTGTCATCCTTTTCCCGAATGGAAGTGAAGAACACTTAGTCACCTACTGCCAAAGAATTGAAACGCTATTTAAAGAAAAATTAGCTCATAAAACTGAATTTTCAAATATGGGCGTATCTGCAGGATATCAATTATTTTCAATTGATCATGACATCTCGCTAGATCATATCCTAACCATTGTAGATGCAAAAATGTATGACAATAAAAACAAAAAGAAATTGGCAACTCAAGCAAGTTAAAAAAGGCCTCAAGATGACTAAACCTTGAGGCCTTTTTACTTATAATGCTCTAACAACATCCGCCATTGGAAGCGCCACATTCAGTATTTTCTTCCACAGGAACACGACGACCACCTAAATATGTTTTTTCTGACAAGTAAAATTCCGTAAACAACTTCTCAAAATCTTCGGGTACAGATTTCTCTGCAAGACCTGTTTTCATCAACCTTTCTTGCCAAGCTTGCACTTTGGGATTTCCTTCTAACAAATCATACCCCGTGTGGTTTCGGATTATATCAGCACGATGTAACAAAGGTAACCAAGCCACATCAATATTACTTAGTTGGTCACCTTTGAAAAAAGGCCCTTCAGATATTTCCTTTTCTGCCTTACTAAACGCTTTACCTAAATTGATTGTCCGCTCAACCAGTGTTTCCTTATCTGGGCTACGCATGGTGCTACACTGAGTCAGGTATTGTTTAGATCCCTGATAATTCCATGCACGATCCAAAGCACGTTGTTCCGGCGTAATATCTGCCTCCAAAGGATCCAGAATATCATCTAGATATTCAACAATAGCATCCGATTCAAATAATGCAGTCCCATTATCTGTCACCAATACAGGCACCTGCCCATTGGGAGAGATTTCCATAAACCAGTCAGGTTTATCGCTTAAACTAATAAATTCAATCTCATAAGGTATATTTTGGGCTTCTAGGCGTGCGGTTACACGTTGAACGAAAGGACAAATTTTAAAGCTGATGATTTTCATTTTTCCATCTCATCTAATTGTTAAACTCACCTATAAGACGGATGAGTTTTCAAAAAGACGAAGACGGCCTAACATTTCTTACAATTATCTTTTTTCGGTAAGTAATCTGCTATATTTCCCTGATGATCTTTTGAAAAATTGCAGCAATCAACAAATAATTGTTTTAAATCCTTTCGTCCTTTTTGCACACGGGACTTCAGGGTGGAATAGGCAATATCATGATTTGCTGCATATTCCTTTTGAGATGCACCTTCTAACTCCACCTCTTTCATCAATTTCGCTTCATTCATATCAAGCGCATTGATAAAAGGTTCTATACATTGAGCCAGTTCTTGCTGAACGGTTTCTTCTTTTTCATCCCCATACCACAGGTCATCAGAAATAAGTTCAGCACCACGTCCGTTTTTGCGATAGAAATCAATGATAGCGTTATTCGCAATCTGGAATAACCAAGGTTTCAAACTATCTTCAGATTTTATAGTTCCAATATTTGCATGCGTTTTTAATAGGATATCTTGTAACAAATCCTCGACATCATCTGGGTTAGCCACTTTTGAACGTAAAAAGGATGTTAAATGAGATTTATACTCATACCAAATTTGTTCAACATCCATGATCTCTTCCTATACCTGATGCAAATAGGGACCAGAAATAGCTTCGATCTCCTGAAGTAATTCTTTTTGACGATCCAATTCAGCAAAGCTACCGGTCACACTATTACGGGCCAACAAAACAGCTTCCTCCACAGTTAAGTCCAATGCTTTATCAACTGCATTAAAATTCGCATTCATATATCCACCAAAATAAGATGGATCATCGGAGTTAATTGTGGCGGCTAATCCCATCTCTAACATCTTTCGTAATGGATGATCCTTCATGTCGGAAACCACGCATAATTTCAGGTTGGATAACGGGCAAACAGTCAATGTTTTTTGTTCATGAACCAAGCGTTGTACCAAATCAGTATCTTCCAAAGACCGGTTACCATGATCAACACGATCAATCTCTAGAATATCCAATGCTTCATAAACATATTCAGGTGGTCCTTCTTCGCCCGCATGGGCAACAAGTTTCAACCCTTTCGCTTTAGCTTCCGCGAAAACATTTTTAAACTTGGAAGGTGGATGCCCAACTTCGGAGGAATCAAGGCCAATCCCATCAATTAAAGCAAGATGGTGCTGCGCCTCTTCCCATGTCTTGAAAGCGTCTTCTTCAGACAGATGACGCAGATAACTCATAATTAATTTAAAGCTAATACCAAACTTTGCTTGCCCATCTTCCAGCGCAGAATGAATACCTGTTATCACCGTTTCAAAGGGAACACCACGCTCTGTATGGCCTTGTGGGTCAAAGAATATCTCAACATGTTTCACATTATCTGCATGGGATTTTTCGAGATAAGCCATGGTTAAATCATAATAATCCTGAGTATGTTGTAGAACAGACATACCCGCATAATAGATATCAAGAAAATCTTGCAGATTATTAAATTCATAAGCTGCCCGAATTTCATCTACAGATTTATAGGGTAGTTCGATTTGATTTCGCTGTGCTATTTCAAACATTAATTCAGGTTCAAAGCTACCTTCAATATGAAGATGTAATTCTGCTTTTGGAAGCTTTGCGAATAACTCACTTGCTTTTGAATGTTGCATATCCCAATCCTTATCGTTCTTATTCTTGTTTCAAGCTTACCGAAATTTATCCCTTTTGATAAATCTTTTTACCATTGGCATATGTTGCCTGAATCGCACGGTCATCTCCCATAATCATTTGTACAAAGAGCGCATCTTCGATGCTATCCACATTCTCCATCCGGAAATCAATCAACGGGGTAGATTTCAAATCCATAACAATTAGATCAGCTTCCAAACCAGTTTCAATAGAACCAATCTGATCACTCAGCCCAAGTGCCTCTGCACCACCTCTTGTGGCAAGATAATATGCTCTTATAGCACTTAACGAGAAATGCTTCATCTGGGCGATTTTATAGCCTTCCTGCATGGTTTGCAGCATGGATAAGGATGTCCCTCCACCTACATCTGATGCAATTGTAGTTGGCACAGCTTCTTTCCCTAATGTGGCACGTTCCAAATCAAATAGGCCACTGCCGATATAGAGATTAGATGTCGGGCAGAAGGCAGCAATCGTGCCGCGCTCTTTCATGCTGGCCCATTCTCTATCTTCCATATGGATACAGTGACCGTAAATAGATTTCGCGCCTGTCAGATTATAATGATCATAGATATCCAGATATCCGTCACGTTCCGGGAAAAGAGATTTCACCCATTCAATCTCTTTCATATTTTCTGACAGATGCGACTGAACATACACATCTTGGAATTCGCTCCGTAATGCACCTAATGCTTCTAATTGTTCATGGGTTGACGTTGGTGCGAAACGAGGTGTGATTGCATAAAGGTTGCGACCTTTATCATGCCATTTTTCGATTAACGCCTTACTATCATCATAAGCAGATTGAGGTGTATCAGTCAGGAAGTCAGGCGCATGACGATCCATGCAAACTTTACCCGCAATCATACGCGTCCCTAATTCTTCAGATGCTTCAAAGAAAGCATCCACTGATTGAGGGTGAACCGTACAATAAATGGCAGCTGTTGTGGTGCCAGCCTTTGTTAGTTCAGATAGAAAAACTTCCGCAACTTTATCAGCATGTTTCTTATCAACAAACGCACCTTCAGCAGGGAATGTATACTTATTCAACCAATCTAAAAGCTGTGCCCCATAAGCACCAATCACTTGGGTTTGCGGGTAATGAACATGGGTATCAATAAACCCCGGCATAATTAACTTATCTGTGCCTCGATAATCATGAAGGTCGTATTCTTCAGATAAATTCGCCAAGACTATATCAGCATTTCCTGCGGCTTCAATTTTGCCATCACTCAGGATGATAGCACCATCACTTTCATGACGAAAACAAGAAGCGGTATCCTCAACAAAAGGATTGCCTGTAAATGTTATATAGCTGCCGCGCAGCACCGTTTTCTGTGAAGCTGTTTGCATGTCACAAATTCCTTTTCAAACAAGTGTTTCAAAGGATTTCTGCATAAAATCGCACCGATGATATGAAGGAATTCTCCAAAACGGATATTCTTAAAATCTAAATATTAAGAAAACGGGCCAATCCTTATATTGGATCGGCCCATCTTCAAATCAACTCAGTTGAAGTATCAGGCCGCCTTATTGAGGCATCTCGCCATCAACACCTTCAACATAGAAGTTCATACCAGCGAGGAAACCATCATCTGGTGTTTCACCGGCAGGTACAGCCACTGCGCCATCTTGTTTAACAAGAGGACCCGCAAATGGATGAACTGAACCATCAATGATACCTTTACGGATGCTCTCAGCTAGCTCAACAACATCAGCTGGAATTGCTTTGTTATAATCAGACATTTTAACCATGCCTGTCTTAAAGCCACCCCATGTGTCGCCACCACCGGACCATGTGCCATCCATCACAGCTTTTGTACGCTCAATGTAATATGGTGCCCAGTCATCGATGATTGCTGTTAGGTGCGCTTTTTCACCGAACTTATGCATATCAGATGCTTGACCAACGGCCCATACGCCACGCTCTTCTGCAACCTGTACAGGTGCTGGGGAGTCTGTATGTTGTAAGATCACGTCTGCACCTTGGTCAATCAACGTTTTAGCTGCATCAGATTCCTTACCTGGATCAAACCAAGAAGATACCCAAACAACTTTGATTGTTGCATCCGGGTTTACAGCACGTGCACCACGGATTGTTGCGTTAATACCACGAATAACTTCAGGAATAGGGAAAGATGCAATGTAACCCAATACGTTGGATTTTGTCATCTTACCGGCGATGTGACCAACCACATAACGGCCTTCATAGAAACGACCGGAATATGTCGCAACATTCGCTGCTTGTTTATAGCCTGTAGCATGTTCAAACTTAACATTCTTATGACGCTTCGCCGCTTTCAAAGTCGGGTTCATGTAACCAAAAGAAGTCGTGAAAATCAAATTGTGACCTGTTGCAGCCAATTGGTTGATCACACGTTCTGCATCTGGACCTTCTGGTACGTTTTCAACAAATGTTGTTTCAACACCTAATTCTTTTTCCACAGCCAAACGACCTTGGTCATGCTGATATGTCCAGCCATGGTCACCCGGAGGGCCAATGTAAACGAAACCAACTTTAACATCTGCAGCTTGTGCAGACATCGCAGCAAGGCCCGCTGCAACAGCAACCGCACCAGCTGCTTTTTTCAATACGGATTTGAACATCATATTCTCCCTTATATCCCTGAAATAATTTCTTACTTCACTCTATCACAAAATATCTATGGGCAAGATATTTTGACCATCAAACTCCAATACGCCTTCCTAAGAAGACGCATGGAAAATCTTCCCTAAACAAGCCGGGGCATGCTTTTTCATCAGCCCGCTGTCTCTTGAAATTATCACCAATACAGCAATCGTTACCAAATATGGAAGCATTGCTAAAAGTTGCGGTGCAATAGTTACACCCATGGCCTGTAAGTTCAACTGTAGAATAGAAATTCCACCAAACAAATAAGCCCCTACGAGTACACGACCTGGACGCCATGTAGCAAAGACAACCAGCGCCAAGGCAATCCAGCCGCGGCCTGCAGTCATTTCTTCAACCCACATCGGGTTTACGGCCATAGATAGATACGCGCCACCAATACCTGCCATTGCGCCGCCAAAAACAATCGCCATGTAACGAATCTTAACCACAGAATAGCCGATTGAGTGCGCTGCATCATGGTTTGTACCCACCGCACGTAAAATCAGACCTGCACGGGTTTTATACAGGAAATAGAATACAAGGGCCGTCATAACAAAAGACGCATAGACAAGAATATCATGCCCAAAGAACAATTTCCCAATCACAGGAATATCTTCCAAAAGCGGGATACCTTTAGCAATAGGGTCTAAAGAAATGCCAACGAAAGAATGACCAACCATGGCTGAAATACCAATTCCAAAGATCGTTAAAGCCAAACCTGTTGCCACCTGATTTGCTAAAAGATGTTGAGTTAAAAAACCAAATAGCAATGCTAAGAGACCACCAGCAATACCAGCAACAATAATACCGATCAACATGCTACCAGAGGCATATCCAGCAGCGAACCCTGCGATCGCCCCCATCAACATCATGCCTTCAACGCCAAGGTTTAATACCCCAGATTTTTCAACAACTAATTCACCCATTGCTGCAAAAACCAAAGGGGTGGATGCTGCTGCAACATTCACCATAATCGCTACAAATAAATCCATAATCGTAACTCCCTACCCTTAAGATTTTGCAGTGCCAAAATTCGGCACAACGCGATATTTGATGAGAACGTCAGATGCTAAAAGATAGAAAAGCAACATACCTTGGAACACCCCGGTAACAGCCTCTGGTAATCCAAGTGTAATTTGTCCACTTTCGCCACCAAGATAGGTTAAAGCAACCAGCAATCCTGCCATCATAATGCCAACCGGGTGCAAACGCCCCAAGAAGGCCACGATAATAGCTGTAAAACCATAGCCCGGCGAAATGGACGGCACTAACTGTCCAACGGGACCAGAAACTTCGAACATTCCAGCAAGACCTGCTAAGCCACCAGAAAGTAATAATGTGAACCAGATGAGTTTCTTTTCACTGAAACCCGCATAACTTGCAGCCATTGGTGCCATACCAATCACACGAATCTGGAAACCGATAAGGTGACGTGAAATCATCAACCAGCCAGCAACAACGGCGAGTAAAGCAAATAGTCCACCTACATGGAAACGTGTGCCTTCCCATAGGATAGGAACAATAGCACTATCAGAAAACAAGCGACTTTCAGGAAAATTATATCCGTCAGGATCACGTAAGGGACCATGCACCAAATAACTCAGCAATTGGAAGGCCACATATGTTAACATCAAGCTAACAAGAATTTCATTAGCATTAAAACGTGTCTTCAAAAATGCGGGAATAGCCCCCCAAAGCGCCCCACCAACAACACCGGCAACCATCATTAATGGAATGATATACCAACCTTCTTGTTCATAAAACATTAGGGCGACGGTACCACCAAAAATGGCTCCCAAGGTTAACTGACCTTCCGCACCAATATTCCAAACATTTGCACGAAAACCCATGGAAAGGCCAATAGCACATAGAATAATAGGAGTCGCTTTCACCAATAGTTCGGAAATACCGTAGCTATTGCTAATGGGATAAATGAAGAATGTATATAAGGCTTCAAATGGATCATGCCCCATTGCCAAAAACAGGAAAAAGCCTGTGATTAAGGTCAAAACAACCGCCAAAACCGGGGTTAGATAGACCATATTGCGATTGGCTTCACCACGCGATTCAAGTTTAAGAAACATGGCTTGCGCCTCCTTCAACATGTGGCTGCGCATGTGGATCATCGGGCAAATCATGTGTGCCCCCCATCATCAAACCAATTTGTTCTACTGTTAAATCACTTACATTTTTCGCCGCAGACATACGCCCTTCTGCGATCACGGCGATACGTGTAGAAATAGCAAAAAGTTCGTCCAAATCTTGTGAAATTACCAAAACAGCAGCCCCGTTATTCGCTAGATTAATTAATTCTTGGTGAATAAATGCCGCCGCGCCTGCATCCACACCCCATGTTGGTTGCAAAGCGATCATCACAGTTGGGCTTTGCATAATTTCACGACCCATGATGAATTTCTGTAAGTTACCGCCAGACAAGCTATTTGCCGCATGACTGCTATCTGGTGTTTTAACGGTAAATTGCTTAATCACGCTTTCAGCATAATCCACTGTTTCCTTGATTTTCATAAATCCATTACTCATCAAGTTCATCCGTTTCATACCGCTTAGGAAAGCGTTTTCCCATAGGGTCATATCCGGTACAGCCCCATGACCAAGACGTTCTTCTGGCACAAAACCAACACCTAACTGACGACGGCCACCCGGCCCTGTTAAGCCAACAGCTTCACCTTCAATCCAGATACTCTCATTATTAGAGGCCAAAGCCTCACCAGATAATGCATCCATTAATTCTGTTTGGCCATTACCAGCAATACCTGCAACGCCAAGAATTTCACCTGCGCGGACCTCAAAACTGATATCTTCCAATGACACACCGAACTGATCATCCGTTGGTACATTCAGACCGGAAATCTTTAAACGCACATCACCTAGCGTTACATCATCATGGCGTTCCGGTGCCTTTAAATTGGTCCCGATCATCATTTCAGCCATAGATTTTGCTGTCTCTTCAGCAGGAATACATTCACCCGTCACGCGTCCACCGCGCATAATGGTTGCAGCATGACAAAGCGCTTTAATTTCATCTAATTTATGAGAAATATAAAGAATGGAGACACCTTCTGCCGATAAGCGTCGCAAGGTAACAAACAAACGTTCAGCTTCTTGAGGTGTCAGAACCGAAGTCGGTTCATCCATAATCAACAGCTTTGGTTCTTGCAACAAACAACGTACGATCTCAATACGTTGGCGTTCACCTACCGAAAGGCTATGTACATGACGATGAGGATCTAGAGGTAAGCCATAATCTTCAGAAATTTTCTCAATACGCTCTTCAAGTCCCGGACCAGCCAATTCCTTGGAAATACCAAGGGCGATATTTTCAGCCACCGTTAAAGAATCAAATAGGGAGAAATGCTGGAAGACCATGCCAATACCTAATTGGCGAGCTGCATTCGGATCCGCTACATCAACTTGTTGACCATTCCATTCCATCATTCCTTTATCGGCTTTTACGACCCCGTAAATAAACTTTACTAAGGTCGACTTTCCTGCACCATTCTCCCCTAATAGCGCATGGATTTCGCCGGGCATAATCGTCAAACTGACATCATCATTGGCCAAACAACCTGGATATTGTTTGGTCACCCCTGTTAGTTTGAGACGCGCAGTTTCAGTTGCTGCACTGCTCATCCTTTATTCTCCCTGTTTTGGCATTCTGGAAACAGTTCCATCCGCCTCGTTTATGGTTTCGTTCATTTCTTCTGCAATCTGCTGATACAAGATGGTCATTTCCGCCGCGACTGATAATGCAACTTCACCAGGCTGTTTCCCGGTAATTTCCGGAATACCAATCGGGCTGTTCAATTTCTCAAGAACAACACGATCAATCCCACGTGCATTCAATCGTCGCTCAAACCGAGCCCGTTTTGTATCAGATCCGATAACACCTATATATCCAAAACGGTTTTCAGCTAAAACCGCATGCGTAATTTCCAAATCAATCCCATGATCATGCGTCATCACTAAATGAAACGCGCCATTCGGTGCAGCATATGCCATATCTTCTTGATTTTCCACAACCTTAGTATCTACATCACTAGGACAGTCAGTCCCAAAAATATTGGAACGATTATCTATCCAAGTGACTTTAAAGGGTAAATTCACCAACATGGAAACAAGTGCATGGGCCACATGACCAGCGCCATATAAATAAAGGGGGATTCGGGAATCTTCCACTCTTTCCAGAAAATACCCTTCCTCTTCCATTAATTCAGTTGGTTCTGATATATTCCCTGCTACAACCCTAACTTTCGCTGGCAACAAATTTTCGACATTTTCTAAAGCGGAATTATAAACTTGTCTTGTCTGTTCACCAGACAAGGATGAAACAGTCACCATACCTTCAGATGCTTGCTGCACCCAAGGATCAGTCGCTTTAACAGTTTCAAAAAGCAGGGAAGCCACACCACCACAACATTGCCCAAGTGCAGGGCCAAGCGGATAGTCTTGATAGAGGGTTGCGTTATCACCATCACTTAAAAGATCACGCGCTTGATCAATAGCTTTAAATTCTAGGTTGCCACCGCCAATAGTACCTTTGAAGCCATGATCAGATACAATCATATGCGCACCAGCTTCACGCGGAGTAGAACCACGAATAAGAGCAACAGTCACCAGCACAACTTTGTCATGCTGCTGTAATTCTTCTCTTAATTCGTTAAGCCAGTGTTTCACGATTACTCCCCTATCATGTTGGCTTTAAAATTTACGACTTCGCGGCTTTCCTTGTGCGATCAACCGCCATCAATACGCGTTCGGCCGTCGCTGGTGCATCCAGTTCAGGATAGACTTCATAGTCAGTTACACTGGCAATTGCATCTGAAATCGCATGGAATGCAGAAATCCCCAGTACCAATGGCGGCTCCCCAACCGCTTTGGATCTATAAATGGTTTCTTCCGCATTTTTTCCCTTTTCCCAAAGAGATATACGCATATCATCTGCACGATCACTGCAAGCAGGAATCTTGTATGTACTTGGTGCATGCGTACGTAAACGCCCGGCTTGATCCCACCATAATTCTTCTGTTGTCAGCCAACCTGCCCCCTGTACATAAGCACCTTCCACCTGACCAAGATCGATGGTCGGGTTCAAGGATTTACCAACATCATGTAAAATATCCACACGGGTAATTTTATTTTCACCTGTTAACGTATCAATAAGCACTTCGGTAACCGCGGCCCCGTAAGAGAAATAAAAGAAAGGACGACCTTTACAATTCTCACGATCATAGTGAATTTTCGGTGTGGCATAATAGCCTGTCGAACTTAAGGAAATTCGATTGAGATAAGCTTGCTTAACCAAATCAGTGAAGGCTATCTCTTCTGATCCCACGCGTACGCGATTTGGTAACCATTCGACATCTTCGACAGATGCCTGAAATTGCGTTGCAGCAAAATCCGTTAAACGTTGTTTAATCGTACGCGCTGCGGCCTGAGCAGCCATCCCATTCATATCAGACCCACTGGATGCAGCTGTTGCCGATGTATTTGGTACTTTACTTGTATCTGTCGCAGTGATTTTGACACGCTCAATATCAATCTGGAATTCTTCGGCGACAACTTGTGCCACCTTGGTGAATAGGCCTTGGCCCATTTCAATGCCACCATGGTTTAGCTTTACACTACCATCTGTATAGATATGTACCAAAGCACCAGCTTGATTAAGGAAGGTGGTGGTAAAAGAGATACCGAATTTAACAGGAGTCATGGCAATACCTTTTTTCAAGACTTTGCTATGTTTGTTAAATTCACGAATTTCAGCACGGCGTTTTTGATAGTCGGAGCTTTCTTCCAATTCCTCAAAAATCTCGTGAATAACGTTATCTTCCACCGTCATATGATATGGTGTGACATTGTTATCATCCACGCCATAGAAATTCTTTTGTCGAACTTCCAATGGGTCCTTATCTAACTTCGCCGCGATTTCATCGATAATACGTTCGATTAAGAAAACCCCTTGCGGTCCACCAAAGCCACGGAAAGCTGTATTTGATACTGTATTGGTTTTACAGCGATAGGATTCCACTTTGATATTTGGAAGCCAATATACATTATCACAATGGAACATAGCACGATCGGCAATAGCATCCGTCAAGTCACTGGAATATCCAGCACGACATGCATGCAACATGCTAACGCCTTCAATCACACCATCATCATCGAAGCCCACTTCATATTCGAAATGGAAGTCATGACGTTTCCCCGTCATAACCATATCATCATCACGATCAAGACGCATTTTGGCCGCACGTCCCGTTGCTTTTGCCACTAAAGCAGATACGGATGCCATTAACGCTGGTTGAGATTCTTTACCGCCGAAGCCGCCACCTAGACGGCGTGTCTCAATCGTTACGGCATGGTCCGGCACGGCCAGAGCTTTTGCCACATTATGCTGTACTTCGGATGGATGTTGGGTCGAAGAATATACCTTAACCTCATCATCTTCGCCTGGGATAGACATGGCGATCATGCCTTCAAGGTAGAATTGTTCTTGTCCGCCAAGCTCAACAGAATTCTTAATCACATGTTTGGCTGTTGCAATCGTTCCATCTGCATCACCACGTGCCATCACATGTGGATCAGAAACATAGGACCCTTTTTCCATCGCATCTGCAATTGTGAGAATAGCGGGTAATTCTTCATATTCAATCACAGCTTTCTTGGCTGCAGCACGGGCAAGATCAATCGTATCCGCAGCGACGGCAAAGATTGGCTGACCAATAAACTCAACTTTTCCTTCCGCAAAAATCGGATCATCACCTTTAACAGGACTATAATCATTAATACCCGGGATATCTTCGACTGTCAGAACACAGGCGACACCTTCGGAGGCGCGCACTTCTGATAAATCCATGGATTTAATATTTGCATGGGCGACCGTGCTCATCCCCATATAGATATGCAACATGCCATGCGGTTCAGGAATATCATCTACATAGACAGCCTGACCATTCACATGTTTATGACCACTATCATGCAATTTGTTTTGATGTACGCCACCAGCAATTTTATCTTTAGTAACATCAGGAATTAACTTAGACATGCGCTAACTCCTTCTCACCAACCACGCGTGTTTCAATATGGCTATCCGTGGTCTCCAGATAGAATTTCATCAACAGGTTTTTGGCCACCATCATGCGGTAATCAGCTGTCGCACGCATATCTGTCATCGGGGTATAATCCCCTTCCATCATCTGCATGGCTTTTTCGACATTTTCTTCAGACCAATTTTGACCGATCAAGGCTGTTTCTGCCTTTTTCGATCTTGCAGGTGTGCCTGCCATCCCACCAAAACAAATGCGGATGTCTTTCACTATTCCATCGCCCAGCTTTAGTGCAAAAGCACCACAAGCAGCGGAGATATCTTGATCAAATCGTTTAGAGATTTTGTAAGAACGGAAAATTACATCTGAAGCGCGCTTCGGTAATTTGATTGCTTTTACAAACTCACTCTCAAATCGATCTTGCTTACCATATTCAATGAAAAAATCCTCCAACGGCAATTCACGAATATCAGAACCTTTTTGTAACAAGACTTTTGCGTCGGCAGCTATAAGTGCAGGTGGCGTATCCCCAATCGGAGAACCATTTGCCACATTACCACCAATCGTACCCGCATTTCGAACCTGAGTTGATCCAATGCGACGGATTAATTCACCAAAATCTGGGTATTGTTCGGCAATCACTTGATGCGCTTCGGTATAAGTCGTGCCAGCACCGATGATCAGATTTGCACCATCATCTTTAATCTCACGCAAATCACGCACGCGCCCTAAGTAAATCACAGGCTCTAAGACACGCTGCATCTTTGTCACCCATAAACCAACATCTGTTGCTCCTGCCACCAAGGTTGCATTTGGATATTTTTCATATAGTCCTGCAAGTTCATCTGAAGAAGCAGGCGCAAAGAAATGACGTTCTCCGTCAGATACAGACATACCTTGATCAAAAGGAATAAGTTTTAACAATGAGATTGCATTTGCTTCCGCAGGCGTAAAACCTTCTCTTTCTGAGCCATCATACATCTTTTGGGCAGCATCTATAATCGGTCCATATCCCGTGCAACGACATAAATTACCTGCCAGACAGTCATTTACACGATTAACATTTGGTCGATCTTCATTACGATAAAGCGCAAACAGGGACATTACGATACCAGGTGTGCAAAACCCGCATTGTGAGGCCGATGTGTCTACCATTGCCTGTTGTACAGGATGCAAGGAACCATCTGCTTGTAAGGCTTGTAAATCCTCGACAGTCAACAACCATTTACCGTGTAACATTGGCATAAACTGGATGCATGCATTCAAGGCTTTATAGTCAAGGGATCCATCTGGTAGCAATTCAGCAAGCACAACTGTACAGGCACCACAATCGCCTTCTGCACAACCTTCTTTGGTGCCAACAGCACCTTCCTCCTCACGCAACCAACGCAAGACAGAATATGTCGGGTCAATATCTGCAATTTCCCGTAACTCACCACGAAAAACAAATTGAAGCGGTGTCAAATTCTTGCTCCCAAAATCCAACGATAATCCTATCGCTACCCTGATTATAATTTACGCTCCCTCATTGAAACGGGGAACTACTCAATTTATTAAATTTTATCCAAATAACTTATAACGTTATTTGGAAACGCATTTTAATACTTCTCCGCCGGCTTTTGCTGCTAGCCCCATTGGAGTTTCTCCAAATTCTGAAATCATTGATGTATTTGCACCAACCTTCAGTAAAGTATCAATAATAGCCAGATTCCCTAACTTAACGGCCACATGAAGCGGCGTCTCAGACATATCACCAACCGCATTAACATCTGCGCCGGCTTCGATAAGCATTGACACACCGTATATATTTTCACGCCAAACCATAACATGAAGAGGCGTATCTCCATCTACATCTCTACTATCAATACTCACGGACGCCTGCCCAAGTTCTGCTGGGAACAAAGTATCAGAGCATGAAGCTAACAATTGTTCCAATGTTTCACGGTCTTTTGGCTTTTTAGCCATCACATTGCCCTCGACAGACTTTAGCTCAGAGTTTCTTAGCTACCGCGATAAGTGGAATAACTATATGGCGACAACAATAACGGTACATGATAATGCTCTCCTGCCGCAGCAATACCAAAACGAATAGGAATGACATCAAGAAATTTCGGTTCAGGTGTATTCACACCCTTTGCATCTAAATACGCGCCAGCATGAAAAATCAATTCATAAGCCCCAATCGCAAATGCATCGCCTTCTAAAATAGGTCCATCGCATCGACCATCGCTATTGGTCACAGTTTCGCATAACTTCTCACGGGTATTACCATCAATCTTGAAAAGCTCAATCTTGATACCTTCTCCCGGACATCCTAAAGCTGTATCCAATACATGCGTAGTCAAACGACCCATTAAATCCACTCCTAATCTCAACAAATCTCATAGTAGCATAAATCTCTATGCGTAGGATATTTTTGCTCTATGAGGCTGACACTGTACACAAATTATGTTTTTTTTGTAAACAATCAGCTCACATTATTTTCAAATGAATACCGTATAACTGTTTCAAATAATATTAAAAGAATAAGTATTTTGCGAGTTTATAGAGATAGTATATATCTATTTCAGATTATAAATTGTATACAATTTTATTGTGCAATAGTATTCAGTCATAAAACAAGCATACTAATATAGATGATTCTTAATAGGGATTGATGCAGTGAAAATTGCAGAAAAAGGTAAAAGAAATCAAGATAACTGGATATACCAAGAGGTCTTTGACGCCATTCTTGAACAACGTTTGGCGCCCGGCACTAAATTATCGGAAGATGCTTTAGGGGAAGTTTTTGGCGTTTCCCGCACCGTGATCAGAAAAGTTCTGTTACGCCTTTCCCATGAAAAGATTGTTGCGATACGTCCCAATCGTGGTGCCGTTGTCTCTATTCCCTCCATCAAAGAAGCCAAAGATACATTTGATGCGCGTCGCTGGATCGAGCGCGGCGTCGTACGTCGGGCATGCGAAACAATTAGCAAGGCAGATATCGGCATCCTAACAAAACTAGTTCAAAAAGAACATGAAGCCTACGCAGACAACAATAAAAGCGAGGGCATTCAACTTTCCGGCGCCTTTCATTTAAAGCTAGCCGAAATTGCTGGCAATGAAACCTTGCAAGAATATCTTAAAGAATTGGTAACGCGCTCCTCTTTAATCGTTGCTCATTATGAAAATAATAGCGCACATACTTGCACACATAATGATCATAAAGACCTGATTACGGCATTGGCAGAAGGGAATTCTGATAAGGCTGTTGCCTTAATGGAGGATCACCTACAAGCCATTGAGGATAAATTAAATCTCAGTGATGCAGATTCAGAAACTAATAACCTGAAACAAATCTTTTCTTCAGTCGCTATAAATCGCACTGATGCTCATCAAACTTAAGAGACATAAGATGGTAGATATTAAACTCAATCCAGATTACCCCCGTGATTTAATCGGATATGGCCCCACTCCGCCGAAAGCCAATTGGCCTGGCGGCGCTAAAATTGCCGTACAATTTGTCTTGAATTATGAAGAAGGTGGTGAAAACTGCATCCTGCATGGTGACAAAGCATCAGAATCTTTTCTTTCTGAGATTGTCGGCGCAGATATGCGTGAGGCAACGCGTCATATGAGCATGGAATCCATATATGAATATGGCAGTCGTGTTGGGGTATGGCGCATTTTAAATCTTTTCAAGCAAAACGATATCCCTCTTACCATTTTTGCCGTCGCCATGGCTTTAGAGCGTCACCCCCAAGCCTGCGAAGCTTTTCTTGAGGCAGGACATGAGATTTGCAGCCACGGTCATCGCTGGATTGATTATCAATATGTGCCAGAAGAGATTGAGCGCGAACATATGTATGAAGCGATCGACATCATCAAACGCATGACAGGCGAACGCCCAATGGGTTGGTATACAGGACGCACAGGCCCTAACACCCGTCGTATTATTATGGAAGAAGGTGGCTTTCTCTATGATGCGGACGACTATAACGATGACTTACCCTGGTGGACAGAACGCCCTGATGGCAAGCCGCATTTGGTTGTACCTTACACCCTAGATAACAACGACATGAAGTTTTCAAGCCCTGGCGGCTTCAATTCAGGTGATCAATATTTTTCCTATCTAAGAGACGCCTTTGATACACTTTATGAAGAAGGTGATGAAACGCCTCGTATGATGTCAATTGGCCTACATTGCAGATTGGCCGGCCGGCCGGGCCGTTTCCAGGCGTTAAAACGTTTTGTGGAATATGTGCGTAGCAAAGAGGATGTTTGGTTTTGTCGTCGTATGGACATTGCTAATCATTGGCATAAACACCACTATCCATCTGAATATAAATAAGAAAGACATCATAATGTCCGACAGTTTTAAAACTTTAATCCCTAGTGATTTGAATAAAGACGAATTCGTTTCTGCTTTTGCCGATATCTACGAACACTCCCCATGGGTTGCGGAACGCAGCTATGATAAGGGCATTACCAAAGACCATAATAAAATCGAGGTCATGGCCGATTTGATGTCTGAGATTATGTTGGCGGCTGACAAAGAATTACAGTTAAAACTTATCATTGCCCATCCAGACTTAGCAGGTCGCGCCGCAGTTCGTGGCGAACTCACAGAATCTTCGACAAAAGAACAAGCAGGTGCTGGCCTTGATGAATGCAGCCCGGAAGAAATGGAAAAATTCCAAACCTATAATACGGCTTATAAGGAAAAATTTGGCTTCCCGTTTATTATCGCCGTAACTGGGCTGAACCGTCACATTATTTTAGATGCTTTTGAAACACGCCTAAAGAATACCGAGGAAGAGGAATTTCAAACTGCCCTCATCCAAATCAACAAAATTGCAACTATTCGCCTTAATCAGTTGTAAGAAATAGGAATACTGACAATGGAAATCATTCCAAGTAAAACACCAGAAAATATACCTGAATTTGCAATCCGCTACATCGATCTAGGACATCCTCGCCTTGGTACGAAAGCCGTTTTCACCACAGATGACTGGTTCGCTCCTGTTGAGCGCATGTTAAAACCAGAACCCGCCGTTTTCATCACAGATAAATATGATGATAACGGTAAATGGATGGATGGATGGGAAAGTCGTCGCAAACGCTTTGCTGGATATGACTACAGCATTGTTAAACTTGGCTTCTCCTCCATCATCAAGGGCTTCAATCTTGATACCAGTCATTTTACAGGCAACTTTGCCCCGGCAGCCTCTATTGAAGCCTGCATTTCAAATGATGAAGTTCCTGCAGATGACATTGAATGGGTTTCTCTTGTTAAAACCAAGGACCTTGAAGGCGACAGCCATCATTTTGTTGAAGTAAACAGTGATGTGGCATGGACCCATTTACGTTTAAACATCTATCCAGATGGCGGACTAGCACGTCTTCGCATTTACGGCATGCCGTCTATTGACTGGTCCAAGCGTGATAAGTCTGAGCTCGTTGACTTAGCCGCAACAGTGAATGGCGGCCGCGCGATCGCATGGAGTGATGCGCATTTTGGTGTCCCAGACAACCTATTAGCACCGGGTCGTGGTGTGAATATGGGAGATGGCTGGGAAACAGCGCGTCGTCGAGTTCCCGGCTTTGACTGGTGCATTATTGCCTTAGGTCATAAAGGAGAGATCGAAGAGATAGAAATCGACACAGCCCATTTCAAAGGGAACTATGCCTATAAATGTTCCATTCACGCCGCCAATGTAAGTTTCGGCACCGATGACACTCTACCAAGCCAAGCAATTTTCTGGGATGAGCTATTGCCAGAAACAGAATTGGATATGGATCAAATCTTTACATTTGCAAAAGATAAACTCAACGACCTTGGGCCCATCACACATATCCGTTTAAACATTTTCCCGGATGGTGGGATCTCCCGCTTACGCCTACGTGGTAAACCAACCGAATAAACCAAGACCTAAAGAGTAAGAAAGCTGCATATTATGACTGAAATCAAGTTAACCATTGAACCATTAACTGCAGAATCCTTTGCACCTTATGGTGATGTTATTGAAGTCAGCAATGATGTGCAGCATTTTACAATCAATAATGGTAGCACGGAACGCTATCATGACCTAGCCAAAGTTGAAACGGATGGGACAAATGCCCGCACTTTAATTAATATCTTTCGTGCACAACCTCTATCTTACCCCCTACAAGTAAAGATGATGGAAAGACATCCATATGGCAGTCAGGCATTCATCCCCCTTTCAGGTAAACCTTACTTGGTTCTAGTGGCGCCTTTTGGTGATGAACTAAAGCCTGAAGATTTACGCGTTTTTTCCGCGAAAGCGACACAGGGAATTAATTACCATAAAAATATGTGGCATCACCCAGTTCTTGCACTGGAAGGTGAAAGCGACTTTCTTGTTGTGGACCGAGGAGGGGAGGAACATAACTGCGAAGAAAGATTCTTTTCCGAGGAAGATGTCATATATCTTTCACTTGACTGAACCGCTCCCCCATAATACTCCTTCTGAAAATTTATGTTTCTTATTCGCATAATGGCTAAAATTTCATTGTGCATTGCGATATATTGACGCTAAAGATCAAATCGACGTCGCTTTTTTGCAATATTTCAAAATCTACCTGACATATAAACGTCTCTGTCGACAGGCTCTGCAGCCTGCAACACAGCGGGATACCGCGCATTTTACACATGATATCGAACAGACTTTTATAGCCTGACATTAAAATTCTCTCGCGCAATTATTCTGCGCCAAGGATTTTGCGCCTTTAATTTTTCATGTGTTGCGCCCATTAACGCTGATTGAAAATAATTAATACCGTTCGCCTTTTGGCTTTTCCGTCTGGTCCTCCCCTGTACCGGAACGGCATTTTTGACCGCGTTTTCCGGCGGTAAAAAATTCAAAGCTAGCTGCGCATTTATTGGATAGGAAAAGGAACGAAAAATGAGCGATTCTGAAAAGAATAAAAAACCACAATCTGACCGTAAGTATGAGTCAAAAACTCGTAAATGCCTTATGTGTCGTAATGATTTTAAAAGCTCTTGGCCTGGTGAGCGTGTTTGCTCCAACTGCAAACAAACAAGCTCTTGGAACGATTCTTCCTTGGCAGCATAATTACTTGCGCTAAAGAATCGCCTAGTTAGGCAAAATGAATCAAAGGCTCGTTGTTTTCAGCGAGCCTTTTTTCTGTCTTGTTTCTCAAAAACTTCTATCTGTACTTATTTAGCAGAATCATCCTATAGTTTTGTGTTATTATTGTTTTTTCATATCAATCTTATTGCGGTATGAATTTGCGGAGTATCCCGACCATGATGGGCGATGAAGAAGATTTTGACGAAAATGACATGATGGCGGCCATCGAAGCCGAACAAGCCGAAGCTGCAGCAGGCGGTGGCGATGATATGGAATTCGATGAAGACGACATGATGGCAGCCATTCAGGCAGAACAAGCTGAACGTGGCGGCGGCGGTGGAGCTGGTGGTGGTTCCGGTGGCGGGGACGGTCCAGTTGATATGGGTGGTGGCAGTCCGCTAGATGGCATTGAACTTGTAAGTGCCGTCGAAAAAATTGGTATCGATATCACAGCTGTTCTTGGCACGGCGGAAATGAAGGTTAGTAATCTTCTAAAAATTGGTCGTGGTGCGGTTATTGAACTTGATCGTAATGTTGGTGATACTGTGGAACTGCGCGTGGCAGGACGTCCAATTGCACGTGGTGAAGTTGTTGTCGTTGAAGATCATCTGGCTGTATCTGTTACGGAAGTCTTCAAACGCGGCATGTATCACGATACTTAAATAGCTAACTTATCCGTTAACGTATAAAGGCCTGAAGTTTCATCAGGCCTTTTTTATTTTCTTATCCCTTTTCGATCTCCAGAATAAGCACATCGCCTTCCCAACGACTAGATAATAATTTATGTCCTTGGCTTTCACAAAATGCAGGGAAATCCCTTTCCGCACCGGGGTCAGTTGCATGTATCACTGCCTTCGCTCCAACCTCCATCGTCTTCATACGCTTTCGCGCTTTTAAGACCGGAATAGGACAACGCATACCAGTAAGATCCATAATTTCTTCGGACATGTTTATCTACTTTCTTCCCTAATCACATTACAAGTCGCCATTAAATAATCAAAAATGTAAAGTTTTTCTACACCTTTAACCAAATCATGATATATATTTTAAATTCATCCATCAGGATTGAATTTATATAAGTCTATAAAAGAACACCAACAAAGAAAAAGTTACGACGCATGTATATTTACCTTCCCATTGCCGAGATGTCAGTCAACATCTTCGTCATTCTTGGAATGGGTATTGGTGTTGGCATGCTCTCTGGCATCTTTGGTGTTGGCGGAGGCTTCCTGATGACCCCTCTCCTTATATTTATGGGCATCCCCTCACCTGTTGCGGTTGCAACGGAGGCCAATCAAATTGTCGCCTCTTCAGTATCTGGTGTTCTGGCACATTGGCGACGTGGGAATGTTGACTTTAAGATGGGAACGGTCCTGTTAATAGGCGGTGTCGTTGGCTCATCCGGTGGTGTTGTTTTATTTGCTTGGCTACAAACTCTTGGCCAGATCGACCTTGTGATTAAATTATCTTATGTCGTCTTTCTTGGTATTATCGGTAGTTTGATGATGCTTGAAAGCATTCGCACTATGTTTAAAAGCCGCCGTAAAGGTGGTACAACGGCGATCGCAAGACGTAAGAAAAACAAGCACACATGGATGCATGGCCTTCCTTTGAAGGTGCGGTTTAAGAAAAGTGGTCTTTATATCAGCGCAATCGTCCCGTTTATGATTGGCGCTTTCGTTGGTGTATTATCCGCCATTATGGGGGTCGGTGGTGGCTTTGTCATGGTGCCTGCGATGATCTATCTACTTGGCATGCCAACCGTTGTCGTTGTCGGCACTTCTTTATTTCAAATCATCTTCGTGACCGCCAATGCAACCTTCCTACAATCTTATATGAACCAAACCGTTGATGTGGTTCTTGCCGTTCTCTTATTAGTTGGCGGGGTTATTGGTGCCCAAATCGGTACCCGTGTTGGCGCGAAGATGAATGGTGAACAATTACGTGGCCTTCTAGCAGCAATGGTACTTGCCGTCTGTATAAAGATCGGACTTGATCTTATCTTAACACCTGAAGATATCTATAGCATCGGCATGATCGGGGGCCATTAAGATGAAAGTGGTGTCCCGTTTCATTCTTCTTGCGAGTATATTTATATTTCCAAATCTAGCAGCCAAAGCTGAAACTTTGGTAGCTGATCTATCTGATCATGTTGTTGCCATCACTACAGGCTTCACAGGCACAGATCTTTTGTTATTTGGCTCCGTCTCTGATGTGGGCGATGTAATTGTTATCGTTCATGGCCCAACGGAAGAAATCGTCGTACGAAAAAAAGAACAGATCAGCGGCATTTGGGCCAATAAAGATTCCATTACCTTTGAACATGTCCCTTCTTTTTATAGCGTAGCGGCTAGCCCCGAAGCTATGAGCCGTGTTTCGTCCGCCGTGGGACGCCGTCACCAAATCGGTGCTTATAATGTACGTTTTGATTCCAAAGAAGATATTGATCGCCAAACAGCAGCGCCTTTCAAAGAAGCATTGGTGCGCAATAAAACCAAAATGGGCTTATATACAAAACGCCCGGCACTTGTAGAAATGCGCGGACGTCATTTATTTAGAACAAAAGTTCATTTTCCAGCCAATGTTCCAACTGGAACCTATCGTGTCGAAACCTTATTATTAAAAGAAGGTACCGTTATCGCAGCACAAAACACGCCCTTATTCATCAACAAATTAGGCTTTGGTGCACAAGTTTTCCGTTTTGCTCATCGCCATCCTGCCCTTCATGGTCTAGCCGCGATCATCATCGCTGTGCTCGCAGGCCTATTCGCAAATTGGGTGTTCAGAAAGTTAAGTCAAAACTAAATCTGGCTTATTTCCCTACTAAAGATTTCACACAAACAAGTGATGCCATTTTGGGTAGGATTTCCAATGTTTCATCACTAAGATATGTCTGATCGAGACACTGCACGACACCAAATGCCATAACCGCCAATTGATCTTCACGACTGACAGACTGACCTTCAGCAGATAAATAAGAATCCACCCAATGAATAGCGGTAATGAGGCGTTCCGACTTCTTACCACGCAACCATTCTTCTATACTCGCTTCATGCAATGGTCCCTGAACAGGCACCTCAGAAGCCATTGATGTCGATACAAAAAATACCAATCCAAATACTGCTAAAATCTTTTTCATTTTTATCCCCAACTCATCTTTTCTTATAGACAAAAAAGCCGGACCTGAAAGCCCGGCTTTTTGCAGTTATTTTAAACTCTATTTCAAACGGCTTGCCGCGCGTTCCTTACCAATAATTGGTAATAGATCACGAAGCTCTGGTCCATTTTCTTTGCCTGTAAGCGCTTTACGCAATGGCAAGAACAGAGTTTTACCTTTTCGATCTGTTGCATCTTTTACAGCACCCGTCCAAGTTTTCCATGTGGTTTCATCATAGTCACCATCAGGGAGCAAATCAGATGCTTTCACCAAAAATTCTTTATCATCATCAGCCACAACAGGCTCAATCTCACCAAAGCAAACATCCGCCCAATAAGACACAGCGTTTAAATTTTCAAGATTACCTGAAACAGCAGCCCAGAAGATTTCGCTATCAGCCCGACTATCAATTTCAGCCAATGTCTCACGGATATCAGTGAACGCTGTTTGGTGCAGGAATTTCGCATTAATTGTTTCTAACTCATGTGGCTCATAACGTGGACTAGCACGGCCATAAGCACCTGCATCAAATGTATCAATCAAAGCTTGCATATCATCTTCACCGGTCGGAGCCGTTGATGTACCCAAACGCGCTAGATAAGCAACAAGTGCTTGTGCAGACATTTTATCTTTGCGCATATCTTCAATCGATAAACTGCCAAGACGCTTGGACAAACCTTTACCATCAGCCCCCATCATCAATGGATAATGACCAAAACCAGGCACATTAAAGCCAAGTGCTTCAAATAACTGTACCTGTACAGCTGTGTTTACAACATGGTCTTCACCACGAATGATATGGGTCACATCATGATCCCCATCATCCACCACAGAAGAAATGGTATAAAGGAAACGTCCATCCTCACGCACCAATACGGGATCAGATAGATGACCGGCTTCAAAATGTGTATGCCCGCGACCTAGATCTTCCCAAGTTACAGGCTCATCCAACAATTTAAAGCGCCAATGCGGACGACGACCTTCTGCCTCATAAGATGCAATCTGCTCATCCGTTAACTCAAGTGCCGCGCGGTCATAGACAGGCGGCTTACCTTGTCCAAGCTTAATCTTGCGTTTTAATTCTAGCTCATCCGGTGTCTCATAACATGCATAAAGACGACCTTCTGCTTTTAGTTTGTCGAGCGCCTCATTATAGCGATCATAACGATCTGACTGTTTGAATGTTTCATCCCATCCAAGACCTAACCATGTTAGATCATCACGAATACCTTGTTCATATTCGGCTGTACTACGCTCTTCATCCGTATCATCAATGCGAAGCTGAAAAATGCCACCCTGGCTGCGTGCGAACAACCAATTCATAATGGCTACACGTACGTTACCAACATGGATTTTCCCTGTTGGACTAGGGGCAAAACGAACTTTAACAGTCATAATACTTCTCTTGAACTTTCAATCTAATTTAATTTTTAAATGGCTCGACGGAACGCATTTGTAATCGGGTAACGGCGATCACGCCCAAAGGCACGTGAAGTTACTTTCACACCCGGAGGTGCTTGTCTACGCTTATATTCCGCTAAGTCAAGTAGGCGCCACACTCTTTGCACAGTTTCCAAGGGATGTCCACGCTCTACAATCTGATCTACACCCATTTCACCTTCTACAAGACAATATAGAATATCATCAAGAACTTCATATGGCGGCAGGCTATCTTCATCTTTTTGATCAGGCTTTAACTCCGCTGACGGCGGCTTAGAAATTATACGTTCCGGCATCACGGGGCCATCAGGGCCTTCCAGCACAATATCAGAGTTTTTGAGTCCTTCATTACGTAAAACACAAAGACGGAAAACATCCATTTTATAGATATCTTTCAAAACAGAATATCCACCACACATGTCACCGTATAATGTCGCATATCCCACAGACATCTCAGATTTATTGCCCGTAGTTAGCACCATATATCCATGTTTATTAGAAATCGCCATCAAGGTTAAACCGCGTGAGCGGGATTGGATGTTTTCTTCAGTCGTATCTGAATTCGTCCCTTCAAATAACGGAGAAAGCATATCATCAAATGCTTTCATTGCAGGACCGATGTTAACCTCATCTAATCGAACGCCAAGCATCTCACATGCCTGCTCAGCATCTTCTAAACTTTCGCGACTGGTATAAGGTGATGGCATCATCACACAATGCACTTTATCCGCGCCTAAAGCATCGACAGCCACAGCAGCTGATAAAGCGGAATCAATACCACCTGACATACCAAGCACAACACCTGGAAAGCCATTTTTCTGAACATAGTCACGCAAACCTAAAACCATGGCTTGATAAACAGAATTCAGACGGTCCGGTTGATCATGATGTGAGATCGTTTCACATGCCCAGCCAGCGTCACCTCGTTTCCATGTCGTGAGGGTCACATTCTCAACAAAGGCAGGCATTTGAACTGCTAAAGAGCAATCTCCGTTTAAGACGAAAGACGCGCCGTCAAACAATAATTCATCCTGACCACCAACTTGATTTACATATGCCAGCGGCAAACCACTTTCACGAACACGTGACACAGCATGATTCATCCGTTCATCCATCTTATCCATTTCAAATGGAGATCCATTTGGTGAAAGAAGAATTTCTGCGCCAGTTTCTTCAAGACATTCAACAATATCTTCAAACCACAAATCTTCACAAGTTAACAAACCAAGTGCGATACCTTTATAGGCAACAGGGCCCATTGGCGAACCTTCACTAAAGATACGCTTTTCATCAAATACACCATAATTTGGTAGATGGCATTTTGGGCGAACAGCCTGCACATCCCCTTCATCCAGTAGTAAGACAGCGTTATACAACTTTCCGTCCATTCGCCATGGTGTGCTCAAAACAATTGCTGGATGATCGCCTCTTGTTTCAATAGCCAATATTTTCACACTTGCTTCGATGCGATCCATAAATAACGGCTTTAAAACCAAATCTTCAGGTGGATAACCGGATGTCATCAATTCACCCGTCACCATCAAATCTGCATCCATGTCTCTGGCAGTTTTGTGGGCTTCGCGAATTTTGTGCATATTGCCTGTCAAATCGCCAACTGTAGGGTTAAGTTGCGCCAGTGCAATTTTCAATTCTTCAGTCATCGTTCCATCCTGATAATGAAATAGTTTCAATCTATTGCATCTAGTTCTTGGCAGATTGAACCGATGCAGAGTAGACTTAAGAGGTTGTAATGCTGCAAAGCCTTCTGTTCAAGTAAACTATAAGCTTAACAGTTGGTATTTTTTGTAAAAAGCAAACATTTTTAAAGACGAAAACCACAATCAGTATCGCAGGATGCAAGGATTTATGCCTGAGTCAGAGAATAAAATAGATACCCGTCCACACAATCTTGGCTATGGCCCGGACCATTTAGGACAGGTCATGGACCAGCTATTAGATTTATTTGCCGAACGTGTTATAGGACCAAATTCAAGCAACAGTGACACGATTAACATATCTGATATTCATGCCGCTCTTAGCGCTTTCAAATCACGTACAGATTTAGAAATTCAAACCTTACTCACACAAGGTTGGGAGAATTTATCCAAGGCATCTGAAGAAGTTTATTGGGCACGAATGAGGACGCATCCACTGGAACGCTTGATGGTTAGAAATTTTGCACATTTGCTAGCTCCCTATGGCGAAGCTCCTGTTCAAAATATTTCACTATCTCGACGCATCATTCCTGCATTTACAGGCGTTTTAAGCCGTATGATCGGCCCTGAATTAATGACGACATATCAGACACGTGCACAAGAACTGGTAGATCGACAAAAAGAAATTTCCGGTGACGTTTTTGACTGGACAACCCTTTATGATACACCAAGCGCACAAGCCATCATCAATGATATTCTAATCTATATCGCACAATATTTCGCCGATATAGAACAGCGTCGTATTTGGATGGTTGATTTCTTTAACCGTACGATGCCAAAACCACAAAATGATGCGGAAGAGAATTGGCATTTTGATGATGTCACCTTTATCCAGCTAGTTATGGCTCTATATGCCAATCTTTTTGCTGAGATGGAAATCCCACAATCTGTTGAAGAACTAAAAAGGCGGTATGGCCAATATAATCTTGATAGCTTGAAACGAATGCATCAAGCCTTACAAATAGACTCACAAAAAGTTTATACCATTCAAGCGAATGAAAAAAACGCAGATGATTAATCTTTTTGAATAGAGATTATTTCTTCTCTGCCTTTAACAGGAATTCGCGTCCCACTTTAACCCTTGCAATACCGTCATAATCGACAATATCGGCCGTCGCATAAGTCTCTGACCATTTTTCTGGCAAATAACTTCCACTACCAACCACATCAACAGGTGCATCCGCTAGGGAAAGAATGCGACATTTCTCCGGCCCAAAACCACTGGATGCCACAATGCGCGCATTTTCATATCCGGCTGCGTTTAATTTTTCACGTAAATGCCAAATTGCTGCGGCGGAAACACCTGGACCAATCAAATGGCGTAATTCTGCTTCTGTGCGATATCCCCGGATCGCGTGAGCCGCATGGCGTTCCAATACAGCGTAGGACGCAGCAGGATCAAGCCCCTCACAGAAACGACCACCTAATGTATCCAGACGGAACGCCAATCGACCCGCCTTTGCCAATTCAGGAAAACGTTCACATACG
This sequence comes from Curvivirga sp., assembly GCF_965219885.1. Lineage (NCBI taxonomy): Bacteria > Pseudomonadati > Pseudomonadota > Alphaproteobacteria > Rhodospirillales > Aestuariispiraceae > Curvivirga > Curvivirga sp. The sequence goes on along the minus strand of NZ_CBDCOT010000007.1, from coordinate 389,713 downwards.
GCTAAAGCATCGGTAATTTCTTGCCCAAAATAATCAACAAGCACGGTCATCGGTTCATCTGAGAATGCGTCATGATACATTTCTGCGGCACGCAAAGTGGACCCTGCATACCCAATCAATGCATGCGGCATCGTGCCCATACCGGAATCTTTACCAAAATAATGAGCTGTGGCATCAGTTGCATTGCCGATAAAACCAACTACATTTTCACCTTTTTCTTTTGCACGACGCGACCCAACAGACGCTGCATATGCCATAATCTCTGCCATTTCAGCACCGGCACAATGACGTGCATCCATCGCAAGGAAAGCTGTGTTCGGCATTTCTGTACACATGGTAAAAGCGTTATAGGCAGCAACACATGCAGGCCCAATACGTTGCAAAAGAAGTGTTTCCAGCTCGCTCAAATGATAGAATGAACCTGTAATATACATGATCGGCTCCCCTGCACCGACCCAGCGCCCTTCTTCATATTGAAGGTCGACTTTATATTCAAACCCTTGTTCTTGCGCGACTTCAGCTAAATAATCCAAAGCCATTTTCGGGGCAGAAACCACAGGGCGACGCATAAAGATCGCATAAGTAACTTGCGCATCACCAAACTTGCCGATGATTTCTTTGGTGCGTTTGAAATACGCATCCGTCCACATTGGCACCATTTCAGATTTTTTCACGGGTTTCCCCTCCAACACTTCATGCGAGATATTCTCATTTAGAGCTTTATTAACAAAAAACGCTGCCCTTTCACAAGAGCAGCGTTTCTAATTTTTCAACTATTTGGCTAGTTTACGTCACTTAAGAAGCTTTTGCCAAGCTTACTTGATGATCATCACGTGCTTTTTTCAAGGATTCAGCAATCAAAAATGCTAATTCCAAAGACTGCTCACCATTCAAACGTGGATCACAATGTGTATGATAACGCAAAGACAGATCATGATCTGTAATCGCACGCGCACCACCTGTACATTCGGTCACATCACGACCAGTCATTTCAAAATGAACACCACCGGCCTGTGTGCCTTCAGCCCGATGAACGGCAAAGAAGTTTGTTACTTCACCTAAAACGCGTTCAAATGGACGTGTCTTATAGCCTGTTTCCGCCTTGATTGTATTGCCATGCATCGGATCACAAGACCAAACTACATTACGGCCCTCTTGCTTCACACGACGTACTAATGCTGGCAAGTAATCTTCAACTTTGTCATGCCCCATACGTGCAATCAAAGTTAAACGACCAGCTTCGTTTTGTGGGTTCAAACGATCAATAATACGGATCAATTCATCAGGATCTGTTGTTGGACCACATTTCATACCTACAGCATTTTGTACACCACTAAGGAATTCAATATGTGCACCATCCAATTGACGTGTGCGATCACCGATCCACAACATATGTGCAGAACAGTCATACCATTCACCTGTCAAACTATCCTGACGTGTCAATGCTTCTTCATACCACAACAACAAAGCTTCATGAGATGTGTAGAAGTTTGTTTCTTTCAACTGAGGTACATTTTCAGATGTAATGCCACAAGCTTTCATGAAATTAAGCGCTTCATCAATACGGGCTGACATTGCCTCATATTCAGCGCCTTGAGGACTGTCTTTAATGAAATCCAGATTCCAACGATGAATCTTGTTTAAATCAGCAAAACCACCTTGGGCAAATGCACGCAACAAGTTCAAAGTTGCAGAAGCTTGATTGTAAGCTGCAACCATACGTTTCGGATCCGGGATACGTGCATCGGCTGTAAAGTCGATACCATTAATGATATCGCCGCGGTAACTTGGCAATTCCACGCCATCCACTGTCTCAGTATCAGCAGAACGTGGTTTAGCGAATTGCCCCGCCATGCGGCCAACCTTCACTACAGGTTGAGATGCACCAAAGGTTAACGCAACAGCCATTTGTAGCATTACCTTGAATGTATCACGGATATTATCTGCCTTAAATTCTGCAAAGCTTTCAGCGCAATCTCCACCTTGTAAAAGGAAGGCGTTGCCATCGACAACTTTAGCTAGCTCTTTTTTCAAACGGCGCGCTTCGCCTGCAAATACCAAAGGCGGATAAGCGCGTAAGCTATCTTCAACAGCTTCCAGTGCTTTTTGGTCCGGATAGACCGGAACCTGCCGGATTTCTTTTTCTCTCCAGCTTTTCGGTGTCCAATTTACCGCCATGGTAATCTCCAATTCGTTTCTAGTTTGTCTTATATCTAATAAATTTCCTCACTTTTCCAAAGGACGCAATAATCAGACAAATCGCCCTCAAAAAAAGCAAGATAGGATTTTTACCCCTTCCCATCAGACATGACCAGCAGAAAAGGGACAAAAATCAACATTTCTATAGAATTATAACATAAACGACATATTTCCTCACCTAAGGGGTAGCAAGGAGCTACCCATATTAGGAGGAAACTGGGCTGCGCATAGTGACAAACTCTTCTGCGCTAGATGGATGAATACCAATTGTCGCATCAAAATGAGCTTTTGTTGCACCAGCTTTCAGCGCAATCCCCATTCCTTGAACAATTTCGCCTGCATCTGGTCCAACCATATGTAAACCAAGTACTTTGTCTGAATTTCTGTCAACAATCAGTTTCATCAATGTACGTTCTTGATTTTCAGTCAGAGTAAACTTCATTGGACGGAAATCAGATTTATAAACATCAATTTCACCATATTGATAACGTGCTTGTGCCTCCGTCAAACCTACAGTACCCACTGACGGTTGAGAGAACACAGCCGTTGGGATGTTATCATAATCCATCTTGCGATCTTCACCTGCAAATAGATTGTGGACCAGAACCATTGCTTCCTCGATAGCTACAGGTGTCAGCTGAACACGATTAATCACATCGCCTAAAGCATAGATATTTGGCTGAGACGTCTGGAAGTCATCATTCACGACAATAGCACCAGCCTTATCCATTTCAACACCTGCAGCTTCAAGCCCCAGATTGGCTGTTTTTGGTGAACGACCTGTTGCATACATAATGAAATCTGCCTCGATCGTTGAGCCATCCTCAAGAGTTGCTACCAAACCACTATCTGTTTTTTCAATTGAGGCAATATTACTATTCACACGAAGGTCAACGCCTTTGCGAATAATCTCTGTGGTCAAATGATCACGGATATCCTCATCAAAACCGCGTAAAATTTTCTCACTACGATAAAGTTGAGTGACGTTGGCTCCGACACCATTAAAAATGCCTGCAAATTCAACTGCAATATAACCACCGCCTACAACGATAATTCGTTCAGGCAATTCTTCCAGATAGAAAGCGTCATTAGAGGTAGAAATATATTCTTTACCAGGGATATCAGGCACAGAAGGCCACCCACCAACAGCCACAAGGATCTTTTCCGCTGTATATTGTTTTCCTGCAACTTCAACAGTATGTGCATCAACTAAGGTCGCACGACCATTGATCAGTTCCACGCCTGCATTTTTCAACAGATTTTCATAGATACCATTTAAACGGCTAATCTCTTTGTTTTTATTTTCAATTAATGTTTTCCAGTTAAAGCTTTTATCATTTACAGACCAGCCAAAACCTTGTGAATCATGAAAGTCTTCGCCAAAGTGAGATGCATAAACGAATAGCTTTTTCGGCACGCACCCCACATTCACACAGGTTCCACCAAGAAACATATCTTCGGCAACAGCAACCTTCTTACCCATGCCCGCAGCCATGCGACTTCCTCGCACACCGCCGGAACCAGCACCAATTACAAATAAGTCATAATCATAAGCGGACATGTTTGCCTCCAATGTCTCTGTCAAAAATCAATTAAACAATGAGATAGGACGGAAAAGCACCAGATACAAGATATAAGTCGATCACATAAAGATGAATTGGCAAATCTCGACGAATTCCCATATGATTTCCCATTCTAACTAATCAAAGGAAGACCATGTCTGACGAGTTCGAATATAACAAGTTATGCATCTGCACTAATTTGCGTGGTGGTGATATACTTCCCTCTTGCGGAAAAGTTGGATCAAAAGAACTTGCCGATGCCTTAGAGCAAGGCTTGAAAGACATGAAGCTACCCTATGAGTTTCAACGACTTCATTGCATGGGAAAGTGCCATCTTGGCCCGACCATGCGACTTTCCCCCGGAGGGCCGTTTATCATGGGCGCTAAATTAAGTGATGTGGCACATATCTTGAATCTGTTAAAAGACGGTAACTTTGACCAACTCGCACAAGAATTTCCTTTAAAGGAGAGCGCCTAATGCGCCGAATAGCACTTATCAGCACAATAATATGCACCACATTATTGATGACAGAATTTGCACTTGCTCAACAAAGCAAATGGCTACCTTTGGGTGGAATTGGTCGTGCGTTAATGCCTGGAGAAACAAAGAATCCAAGGTTCAAACATGGTGATACCCGTGTTAACTTTTTTGTGGAAGGAAGTCAGTTAGATAGCCTCCTGAATCCCGACCTAAGTACAGGTTGTGTCTTGGGAGAATTTAATCAAATTAAGCGCCGCAAATATTTTGTAAATGTGCGCCTACCTGACAACAGCGTGAAGCGTTTTGGCTTTGCGACAGGCAATGGCTACAATTTACGTGATTATAACAGTCGTAGAAACCTCGATGAAGTTTACCTATTTGATCTGGACGGCACTTCTGAATGCCGCGTTTATTCCATAATGACACCAGGTGGATAACACAATTCACCTACTCTTTTCTATTGACTATTAAACGATCATTTGAATAAATCAAAAATGTGATCAAATTATAGAAACGAGAAAATCAATGTCATTACATGCTGACCAAATCCTGATAAATGGAAATATCTACACAATTGATCCTGCCAATCCAAAAGCTGAAGCAATGGCAGTTAAAGATGGCAAAATCCTGCATATAGGTAGTAATGATGAAATCCGAAACATGGCAAATTCGGGCACCGCGATCATTGACGCACAAGGAAAAACTGTTTTCCCTGGCTTCCAAGATACACATATGCATCTACAAGATAGTGGTGCAGAAATGGCGTGGAATGCCGATCTAAATGATGTTGAATCCGTTGCCGACATCCAAAAGGCGCTTAGTGATCATGCAAAAACCACGGATGATCTTTGGGTTTGTGGTACGGGCTTCAACCCCGGTTCCATCACCACAAAACATTTGAGTAAAGAGGACTTGGATAAAGCCGTACCTGATCGCCCTGTCTTTATCTTTGCAGCCGATTATCATAATGCTGTGATGAATACGAAAGGTTTTGAGACATTAGGTATCACGCCTGACACGCCAGATCCTGAAAATGGCCATATCGTAAAAAATGAAGATGGTTCCATTCAAGGTTGGCTATTTGAAGATGCTATTTGGTGGGCAAAAAAACAACAGCCGAAAGTCGAAGATGATTATTGGGAACGTGCTGTTGAAGTTGGTGCTGCGCATTGTAACGCCCATGGAATTACAGCAGTGTTGGATGCCATGGTCGCGGACCGACATCTACGCGTTTATCACAAGTTGGAACAGGAAGGCCGTTTAAACGTGCGCGTGCGTTCAACATCCAAAATCTTTGATAGAGAATCCGTTGAAGATGCCGTCAATCGCTTGAAGGGCTATCGCGCTCAATATGACAGCGACATGCTATCCCTTCATTCTGCAAAATTCTTCCTAGACGGTGTTTTTGAAAATAAAACAGCGATGTTACTGGAACCCGATACCGAAGGTGACAATGCGGAATTAATGTTTAACAAAGACCATCTCATGGATTTGATGGTGGCCTTTGATAAAGAAAAATTCCAGCTGCACCTACATGTGATCGGTGATGGGGCCACACGCGTAGCCCTTGATGGCATTGAAAAGGCCATACAAGAAAACGGAAAATGGGATAGCCTGCATCAACTGGCCCATTTACAATTGGTTGATCCTGCAGACATTCCGCGTTTTGGTGAATTAGGCGCGGTTGCCAATATGCAACCTTTATGGGCAATCCCCGAAGAATCCATTACCGAAATGGCACAACCTTGGCTGGGCCCGGAAAGATCAAAATGGATTTATCCAACAAAATCACTTGTTGAATCAGGCTCCTACGCGATTAGTAGTGATTGGGGCGTCAGCACTTTAAATCCGTTCGAGATTATGCAGGTTGCCTGTACTCGCGCATTTGACAGAGATAGTGAGGCATTACTCCCCGAGCAATGCCTAACCGTAGATCAAGTGATTAAAGGATACACTATTCATGCAGCAGAATGTGCATGGCGTGCAGATAAGACAGGCACCTTGGAGAAAGGAAAATATGCTGATTATATCATCATAGACCATGATCCATATGAAACGGATTTATTCGAACTTGCCAAAATTAAAGTTGACCTGACAATTCTCGAAGGGCGTGAAGTCTATCGTAAGGAAGGCTTTAATGGATAGAGTTTTACTAATAAGCATAGCAAAAAACTAAATTATTTTGTGATCATATATATTGCGGCGCATTCAAATGGGTGCACCGCAATATTTTTCTTGCAGCCCTTCTTTCCATGCTTCATATTTGCCTTAAGTAATAAAAGAAAACATTTCTGGATTTAAGAAAAAATAATATTACAGAAATGCGATACCTAAATGGTACATACGGGAGGACAATATGAGCGAGAAACTTGACCAATTGCAAAAGCATGCCTTGGAGAAACCAGAAGAATATTGGGCAGCGGCAGCAGAAGCAATTGATTGGTATAAACCCGCCGATAAAATTCTAGATGATAGTGGGGCTCCGCATTTTTACCGATGGTTCAAAGGGGCGAGTTGTAACACATGTTACAATGCTGTTGACCGTCATGTGGAAGCTGGCTTTGGTGAACAAACGGCCATCATCTATGATAGCCCGATTACTGGTACTCAAAGTAAAATTAGCTATGCGCGCCTGCAAAGCAAAGTGGCACGTGCGGCCAGTGTTTTGAAATCTTTAGGTGTTGAAAAAGGTGATCGTGTCGTCATTTATATGCCGATGATCCCACAAGCAGCGATTGCCATGTTGGCTTGTGCACGCATTGGGGCGATCCATTCTGTTGTCTTCGGCGGTTTTGCCGCACATGAATTGGCAACCCGCCTTCGTGATGCAACGCCAAAAGTTATTCTAACTGCATCTTGTGGTATTGAACCGGGCCGCGTTGTGGAATACCAACCAATGATCGAAGGTGCCTTGGCCGAAGCTCCCGGTATTGTAAAAAATGTTGTTGTTTTCCAACGTGATCAAGCCACATGGAATATGAAAGAAGGCCGCGATCTTGATTGGCATGATTCAATCCATAATGCTGAGCCTGCTGATTGTGTGCCTGTAGAAGCGACTGACCCTCTCTATATTCTTTATACATCTGGCACGACAGGCCAGCCCAAAGGGGTCGTGCGTGATAATGGCGGTCATATGGTTGCCCTAAAATGGTCAATGAAGAATATCTACAATGTGGACCCGGGTGAAGTTTACTGGGCGGCGTCAGATGTCGGTTGGGTTGTTGGCCATAGCTATATTGTTTATGCCCCTCTCCTTCATCGGGCGACTACTGTGATGTTTGAAGGGAAACCGGTTGGCACCCCTGACGCTGGTGTTTTTTGGCGTGTCATTGAAGAACATAATGTAACGACCCTCTTCACAGCACCAACAGCTTTCCGTGCCATTAAGAAAGAAGACCCGAATGGGGATTTAGTAAAGAAATATAATCTATCTAAATTCCGCTCTCTATTCTTAGCGGGTGAAAGATGTGATCCTGATACCCTTCATTGGGCTCAAGATATTCTTGGCGTGCCGGTTATTGACCATTGGTGGCAAACAGAAACAGGCTGGCCTATGGCTTCGAACCTGCTTGGTGTCGAACAATTACCAATTAAAGCAGGCAGCCCAACCCGTGCCGTCCCTGGCTATGATGTCCATGTCTTAACCCCAGAAGGTGAAGTTTTAGCCCCCGGTGAAATGGGATCAATTGCGACTAAGCTTCCAATGCCTCCGGGGTGTTTACCAACTTTGTGGAATGCCGATCAACGCTACATCGACAGTTATCTATCTGAATATGAAGGCTTCTATGCCACAGGTGATGCGGGCTACATGGATGAAGATGGTTACATCTATGTCATGTCTCGTACTGACGACATCATCAATGTCGCAGGTCATCGCCTCTCCACGGGTGCGATGGAAGAAACACTATCTGAACTGGATGATGTTGCAGAATGCGCTGTGATCGGTGTTGCCGATAATCTGAAAGGACAATTACCACTTGGCTTTGTTGTTCTTAAGTCAGGTGTTGATAAAGCCAATGATGACGTTGTGAAAGAAGCTGTATCTCAGGTTCGCACACAAATCGGACCTGTCGCAGCCTTTAAACATTGTGTGGTGGTTCAACGTCTTCCAAAGACTCGATCTGGTAAAATCTTGCGCGCGACCATGCGTAAAATCGCCGATAGCGAAGATTTTAAGACGCCAGCAACCATTGACGACCCTGCAATTCTAGATGAAATTAAAGTCGCGCTTCAGGGCATTGGTTACGCTCAATAACCTATTATAAATAAATACTTATTTCTAAAAACCTCGCCAACCTATGGCGAGGTTTTCTTTTGCTATATTCCACGCCAAATTAAAAAAGCTCACTGTAGTCGTTTTTTCTAATGACGGCAGATCAAACCTGTGATTAGAGTTTCACATAAACAAAAAAACACGAACCTAAACATAGAATATAGGGAGTATTGGGATCATGTTAGATGAAGTAGCAAGCTTCACCCGAATGGAAGATGGCACACGTGAGGATTATGAAATCCTAGAACGTTATGAAAAGCCTTTCATTGCTGCAACAGCAGATCGTGTTCTTGATATGTTAAAGTCACTTGATGGCTCCATGGGTGGTTATCAAGTTTCTCGTTATGAACATAGTTTGCAATCCGCTACACTGGCTTACGAAGATGGTCAGGATGAAGAAATGGTCGTTGCCGCCCTTCTCCACGATGTTGGGGATATTATGGCACCGGAAAATCATTCAGAACTGGCCGCCGCCGTATTACGTCCATATGTTTCTGAAAAAACATATTGGATCATTAAACATCATGGCGCCTTCCAGTTTTATTACTTTGGTCATCATTATGATCTAGATCGCAATATCCGTGATAAATTTAAAGATCATGAATGGTTCAAGGATTGCGAAGACTTCTGTTACAAATATGACCAATGCGCCTTTGATCCCAAGAAGGAAAATAAACCGCTGGAGTTTTTTGAACCAATGGTAAGACGCATTTTTTCTCGAAAACCATTTGTATGGGATTTGAAATCCGATAAGCTGGATTAATCAGCTAAAAGAAAAGGAAGCCAAATGGCTTCCTTTTTTGGTTTAGTATCCCGCTGTAAATCTTTGTCGAATAAATCGTCTATTTTCAACTTCATCAAACGCAGCCATAGCAAAATCTTCCATAGATATTTTCGAATTGCCATTATCATCCGTGACCAACTGATCTGTTTCTATACGATATTTCCCCGTTCGCTCTGCAGGGACTAACATGGCGGATGGGGCCTGATAGGTCCAATCCACATCCATCACTTCTAAACACATATCATATTGCGCCTGACAGGCTGTTGCGATCGGTCGCACAGCATCTGGCAAGAAATCTGGTGCTGTTAAAACAGTGTAATCTGTGTTCGGGATTTTTAAACTTGCAGCACCGCCTGTAATTAAAATTGGCAACCCAGCTTCTCCTGCAATTGATATCACTTTCGACGTTAATGGTACCAATAAATCTTCTTTACCTTCAGCAGGACGCAATGCAGATAAAATAAAGTCATGTTCTTTTACGATTGAAACCAAATTTTCCGTATCATCTAAATCACCAATAACAACCCGAACTTTATCTCCCCAAATCTCTGCTTGATCTGGGTTACGAATAAAGACAGTAACTTCGTATTCTCTCATCAACGCCTCGCTTACGAAACGCTGACCAACATCACCAGCAGCACCAAAGATAATCATTTTCATTTTTCTATTCCTTTTCCATTTCCATTACGCGGTTGATTTATTTAGTAAGTTAATTCGAAAGCCTGATTGTTGCCCCAGCCACACGCTGAAGATCACAAAAACAAGGCCAACTATTTGTAGAGTTGTAAGGTTTTGACCCAAAATTCCCCATCCAAGCAATACAGCGGCAGCGGGGCTGAAAAATCCAAGAACGGAGATTTTCGCAGGCTCTATTTTGGAAATTCCGCGGAACCATAAAATATAGGTAAAAGCCGCACCAATAAGCCCTAGATAGATTAAGCCTGCATAGTTTTTTACCGTTAACACTGGTAGAGCGGGTTCAAAAATCATCGAGAATGGTAATAAGATCAGACCACCAGCAACCAACTGCCATGACGTGAATGTCAACAATGAAACGGGCGGTTGCCATTTACGAGTCAAAATTGTTCCTAATGCCATAGAAGCGGCACCCGCTGCCGCGGCTAAAATGCCTATCATGTCAAATTTTGCCTCACCGGAAAGCACCAGAAAGGCAACACCGCCAATCCCGACAAGCGCTGCAACAACAGAGATTATGCGTAACTTCTGGCCTAAAACCGCACTTGCTAAAAAGATAACAACAAGAGGTTGTATGGCCCCTACTGTCGCTGCAACACCACCTGGCAATCGATAAGCTGCTTCAAAGAGCATCCACCAGAAAAACCCAAAATTCAAAACACCAAGTAGGAATACACGCCCCCACCAAATCATCCCTTCCGGTAGTTTTCGAACGACCAGTATAAGTAATAAACCTGCAGGCAAAGCCCGTAACATTGCAACCGTTAAGGGATATCCCTGCGGTAACAACTCTGTAGTGATGATATAGCTGCTTCCCCAAATGGCGGGCGCCAGAGCCGTCAATATTAAATCCAAATGTCGAGACATCTTGTGTCTCCTTTCAATTTATCTTGAAGTCGAGATATTTATCTTGATATCAAGATACTTTAATTAATCTTGACGTCAAGATAAAAATTTATTATTTATTTTTTATGGATGAAGTTACAAAAATTATCGATCAATGGAATGAGGTCAGGCCTGACCTTGATGTTATACCTATGTCGTTGATTGGGCGCCTTATACGTGTCTCTAATCATCTGTCGAAAGAAATGGAAAAAACCATGGCTGAACATGGTTTAAATTTTGCCAGTTTCGATTTATTGGCGACACTTAGACGATCAGGGGCACCATATCGTCTCTCACCAAATGATCTATTAAAAACCATGATGATCACATCAGGATCGATGACCAATCGAATTGATCAGCTATGTAAAAAGGGATTAGTAGAGCGAATTCAAAACCCAGAAGACGCAAGAAGCGTATTCATTCAACTGACAGAACAGGGATTCAACATCATAGATGCTGCTGTTACAGATCATGTCGCAACACAACATAGGATAACTGGCAATTTGTCAGAAAAAGAGTTTCATCAACTCAATCAACTAGCATCTAAATTCTTAAAAAGTTTTGAATAGATAAAATAAAAGCCCGAAGAAGATCTTCGGGCTTTTAAATTCAACATTGCATACAACGATTAGGAAAGACCTTCCCAACCTGTTGGCTCTTGCATTGTATCTTCTTCGTGATCTTCAACAATCGGCTCTGCCAGAGGTTGGCGACCAGCTTTGATCGCTTTTGCAATCTCTGTAGACAACTCCAATTGGCTGCATAACCCAAGTTCAACCGGGGAACGTGGACGGAAATTTGCAGCATTCCAATGAGATTTATCACGGATTTTCTGAATTGTTGGTTTTGTTGTACCAATCAAACGACCAATTTGGGCATCTGTTAGTTCAGGGTGATGCTTCACCAACCAAGAAATTCCATCCGGCTTATCTGCACGCTTGGAAACTGGTGTATAACGTGGGCCCTTGTTACGAACAACAGGCATCGGAATATCGCTTTTCGCCATTTTCAAAGCAGCTTTATCATCTGCTTCGCAACGTACGATTTCATCACGTGTTAATTGACCATTTTGAATTGGATCCATGCCTTGCATACCCGGTGCAACATCACCGTCAGCCAACGCTTGAATTTCCAAACGATGCAAACCTGTAAACGCTGCAATCTGTTCAAAAGACAATGTTGTATTATCAATCAGCCATACAGCAGTAGCTTTAGGCATTAATAATTTGCTCATTTCTAGCTCCAATTCGGATCAGAATTTACCAATAGCTATTCGCGCCATTCGGCGCGCAAGTTCCTCAAATTTTTCGGGAATGCCCGCTTATATCACATTCTTTAACTTTTGGTCAAAGCCTATCTTCCTTTTTATTTAGTAAGATATCCTGCGCCAAACTCAACCTTATCACCCGTATATCTAATTCTATAATGATTAAAAACATCCTCATCATTCTTCTTAGACATCAAAAAACTATTTGTCGTCGCCTTTTCCTTTGAAAGTTTTGGGCGCGTTTTTTCATCTGTTGATACGGATAGCAAATATTCTAATCCTTCCGGAAACGCCCGCTGCAACTCACTTTGGTCAAAAACAGTCAGATTGAATTCACCATCGATACAAGATGCTAAAGACAAAAAATGATCTGCAGAAGTCATTTCCTCTCCCTCTTCCATGCCCTCACGCTGGATATCCGCCTTTGTTAACTCCGCCAATTTCATTTTTTTTGACAAGTTTAAATCAAGTTTGACCTCTTTAGGATCCAACAAGGCTTCATGCATAGTTGGACTCACCTCGATCTTTTCCAGCTTTATCCGACGATCTAAGCGTTGAAAGCTCAACTCTCCATCTGTCTTCCAGTTATACATCAAAACCGATTGTGCACGATTGGCATTATAGAGATAACGATACTGATTAGAATTTTCAGCATGGCAGTTTTGTTTAATATCACCACCAGAGACATAACTCTCCCAAGTCGCTTTACGCCATAAAATATTTGTGAGGTTCCCATCACTCGTACATGCGGAAAGGAAAACAACACTTGAAATTGCAACTATTAGCGATTTTTTCATCATTTTAGTATAACCAAATAATTATAAGTATTCATAAGATGTAATAAACATATATGCCATATATGTAACCAATTTGGGAATGCAATATTCTACATCTTAAAATGACTAAAATAAGGCAATGTGACAGAAATCACCAAAAAGCCTTGAAGCCTTTGTCCGAAACAGGTTATAGAATTATCTATAGACGAATTTTGCCGATTCGCATATAGTTCAAGAAGATTCGGCAAGTATTAAGAAAATTTTATAAATATTCCTGAATAGGCAATGGGTTGTCATGTATCGATTACTTGGTTTTACTTTAGTTTTATTTGCGACTTTAACTTTTGGCGCAGCAAAGAACCTGGCCCAAGCAAAATATGCCTCGATTATTCTGGACGCAGAAACTGGCGAAGTATTTCATTCTGTAAACGCAGACACCCGTAATCACCCTGCCTCTCTTACAAAGATCATGACATTATACATGCTGTTCGATGCAGTTGAAAAAGGCGATCTAAAACTTACAAGTAAATTAAAAGTTTCCCGAAAGGCATCACAACAACGCCCATCTAAACTTGGATTACGCAAAGGTACAACAATTACTGTGGAAGACGCCATTCTTGCACTTGTAACAAAGTCAGCAAACGATGTCGCCGTTGTTGTTGCAGAAGGTATCGGTGGTACAGAAGCGAAATTTGCAAAAGCGATGACACAAAAAGCTCATGCTATGGGAATGAAGAATACGTTTTTCAAAAATGCTTCTGGCTTACATAAACGCGGTCAACTTTCTTCTGCTCGTGACATGGCAACATTAGGATTGCGTATTCGTTCTGATTTCCCACAATTTTACCATTACTTCAGCACTTGGAAATACAAATATAAGAACCGCACCTATTACAACCATAATAAATTGCTACGTTATTATGAAGGCACAGATGGCATAAAAACAGGCTTTACCAATGCAAGCGGGTTTAACCTTGTCGCTTCTGTTGAGAGACATGGTCGTCGCTTACTTGGTGTTGTATTTGGTGGTCGTACTTCAAAATCCCGCAATGCTCATATGCAAAAGCTTTTGAATAAGAGCTATCATAAAATTTTAATTGCTTCATTACGTCCACCTATGAAGCCAGAGATAAAATTAGCTGATAATGGAAAAGTGGTAATTCTTGAACGCGAAACACAGATCGCTTTAGCGGACGATGTTAACGGTGAATATTTAAAATCCAAGCCCCAAAAAGAAGCGGAAACAGTTAAACTTGTTACCTCGGAAACTTTAACTAAAGAATTAGATCAACCTGTTCAAGTCGCAGCAACAAACCAAAAACCGTCGACATCTTCCAAGAAAACAGAACCGGTACTTGAAGCAGAGACTATCTGGGCTGTTCAAGTTGGTGCTTTTAGAGAAAAACGCCGTGCTCATCAGGCAGCAGGCTTAGCCGCAGTCCATGTACGTTATGTGAGTAAAGATGCTAATATTCAAGTTTCAGAAGTTAAAGATTTAAAAAATCGACTATATAGAGCGCGCCTAACAGGACTAAGCGAAATGGAAGCACGTGAAAGCTGTCACGTATTAACAGAAACATCGCTAAGCTGCGTAATTATTCCACCGATACAACCAGATCAAATTGCTATCGTAAATTAGGTTGCATTGGAGATATACGGAAAAGTTTAAACCCTGCTTTCATCTAAAGCAGGGTTTTCTTTTAACACTACAGTTCGTAATGAAAACTATTTAAGTTTTAGGCAAAGTAACAATAAAGCTATTTCCACGTTTTCCGTCCACATCCAATGCACTTGCCCCGGACTGACAGGTTATGTCCCCTCCCATCACTTGTGCATATTCACGGCTAAGTGTTAGACCAATGCCTAATCCATCGACAAGCCCTCGATGACGGTCCAAACGGGCCAGTGGTTCAAATATTTCCTGACTGTCCACAGGCGTCAAAGGTTTCCCCTGATCGGCAATCACAATTTGTATCCCATCCGTTGCTGTTGATGAAAGCTGCAACAAAATTGTCTGACTAGCACCGCCATAATGAATAGCATTTGTAAGCAAGCTTGTAATAATTTGCTCCAAAACAGCTGTATCACAATTCAATGTATAATCATCTGGAATATCAAGATTCTCAATCACGTTTATATTTTTCATATCAATCAAAGATTCTAGTTTTTTCAACGTCTCTTTGATCACAGTTTTCACCTGAATATGCTGTGTATCTAGTTTTAATTCGCCCGCTTCAATGCGCGCTAAATCCGTCATTTGATCGACCAATCGTGCCAGATGACGCCCGGCCCGTGTAATCGTCTCTAACTGCTGATAGCGTTGCTCAGATGATACGACATCTGCCTGAGCTTGCATAAGTTGGCCAAAACCTACAATAGCATTGATAGGTGTGCGTAACTCATGACCCAATTTTGAAATAAATTCGGTTTTAGCATAATTCGCTACGTCAGAATTCATCTTGGCTTCTTGAATAAGTTGTTCGGCCCGCCGTCGTTCCATCACACGACCTAACTGAATGCCGATATCTCTGGCTACTTCAAATAACTCTGAATCCTGCTCTATCTCAACGGCCGAGAAAAACTCCATTACAGCAACAACTTCACGCCCAACCAAAATTGGAATAGCAAAAGACCAACCTAAACCTGAACGCTTTGCAATAGTCTCGCGATTATTACTCTTAACTTCCTCATCCATACGTAAGAGTTGAGGGCGCCCGCTGCGTAACACACTTCCAACAAGCCCTTCGCCCATATGAATATCAAACTCAGAGGAATATTCGGCTAACTCACCATAGGTTTTTAGATCTTCCAGATATACATTTTCCGAAAGACTCATGATATCACGATGATCGTCTTTTAATGTAAAGACCATCCCTACCGGCCATCTGAAATGCTTCTGTATTGCATGCAGACCAACTTTCCATGCCTCATCAATTGAATTGGTTTCATTAGATGCAACTATAATACGCTGCAAGAGCTGCATGAAAGCACCCTGTTTCTTCAAAGCATCTGTTGTTTTCTTATGACTATCAGCCTCTAACATTAAATCATGGGCTGCTTTGGATAATTCCGTTGTACGTTCCACCACACGATTTTCCAGATTCTCATTCACATCCTTCAATTCTCGTTCTGCTTCATCATTTTTATGACTTCGCTCTTTCAACTCAAAAACCATTTGGTTCAAACTACGCTCAAGCAATCCGAGCTCATCATGCGCAAAGGCCTTTAACTTAGAAGAGTAATCCCCAACAGCCACATTTTCTGCAAAATCAGCAGCGGAGCGAATACGTTTAAAAATAAAGCGATGAAGGAAAATATAAATGATAAAACTCGTCAGCAGAATACACGCCAACGCCGCGAAAAACGTTTCGATCATTATCAATTGTTTTTCCTGAGTTAAGCTTGTGCTGTCGAGTTTTATATATGCAAATAAAAATGGGCGCGTAGAATTTAATGTAAATATAGGTGTAATACTGACGATGGATGTTTCATCACCCTCTTCAAGGCGAATAAGTTGCGGTTCCACATGGGTGGGATTGAACCAGTTTAACTTTAGATGACCAAGTTTAGAAATGGATTGGCCTAACAAGGACTTGTTGATGGAATGATAGATTGTACCATTGACACCAACAACCATACCATCAAGTAGCTCATCTCCAACTAGCTCGGTTAATACATCGCGATCAGAAAGTGCCGTATATTTTAATTGGGAATCTTGTAATAAAGCCCCAACAGATCGCAATCGATTCTCCACCGTAGCATCAATTGATCTCGTCAATTGGCCGACATAGAAATACCCCCCAACAGACAAAATTAATAACTGCGCCAAAACGACGATTGAAAGAACCTTGAAAGTCAAACCTCCAAAGAGAAAACGTCGTTTACCGATTTTCAAATGAGTTTGTTCTGACATGTCCCCCCCACAGAATATGCCGATACCCTCGTATCAATTACACTCATATATCTGCCTATTACCTTATCTTAAATTCTTACTCAAAATATATAATGAAACTTATCTAAAGAAATATTGTGCCGGATTTGTGGGCGCGGGCGTCGGATAAGTCCATGCCGCCGGCATCAATGCAGGCACATTTTCAAATCCCTGACGATAAATTCCATACCGTATTGGTGGTAAACTCACCCCGAACACATAGAATTCTTCTGCTGCAATATCCAGTATTTCACGCATTAACCTACTTTGCTCTTCCTGAGATTGCGTTTTTACTATCTTTCTATAAAGCTCCATTTGTTTCTTAACTGGTGCAGTCGGCTCTTCTGCTTTCGGATCAGATGGATCACGATACCAACGTGCCCAATTCACAGCCTGAACAGATTCATAATAAATTGGGAAATAGAAAATCGGAGATTGAATAACCGCGATACCGCCATCACCGCCCCAAGAGGAGGCATCATGTTCATTCAGTTCCCGCGTATCATAAAATGTGTGTTGAGCCAAATTCCGTGCAGTGACATCTACACCAATGGCACGCCAATCTTTCGCAACTTTGAGCAAAACGTCATAACGGTCATCGCCGACAGTATCGATAAAGAAAGATAAACGTTTTCCATCTGGACGACGGCGAATACCATCCTCACCTCTCATTAACCCAAGATCATCTAACATCTTGGCAGCCTGTCCAGGTACATATTCCAAATATTGCTTCGCTAGCTTTTCATTATAAAAGTCTGATTCCGGACGAGGCGCTGCTTGAAATGGCACACCAATATTTTCACCTGCACTTCGAATTATCGCGGCACGATCAATCGAAACAGATAAAGCCACACGAAAGTCTTTGGTATTAAAGATTTCCTTTAACACCGGGTCCCGATGATTAAGGTTTAAAGCAATAACAGCTTTGTTCATATCAGTATCGATGACACCAAACGTATTTACACCTGGCCAATCGGAGGGAGATGCGTTGACTTGTTCTGCAAAACTAGGCATTGCGCGGGCCTGCATATCGATATTACCTGCACGTGCCACATCACGAATATCGGATTTCGATTTAACCACTTCGAAATGCAGTCGATCAATATATGGTAATTGAAGGCCTGCTGGATCTACTTTCCAATAATATGGGTTTCGTACAGCACTTAATGGTTCATCAATCGTATGAGTAGAATCCAACACCCAAGCATTCAATGTGGGTAATTCTTTATTCATCCAACGCGTTTTATTATCAACATTGCCGGGCTCACCAAATTTAGCCAAAAACTGCGCATGCCATCCTTCGAAACCTGCAGCCTTTGCTTCTTCATCTACATTTGGATTAAACGCTGGATGGAATTGTTTCAAATAATGTGATGGATAAGATGTTGGTTCAACACCTTCTGGGCCCGCGAGGAATTGCGTAAACAAAGCATGAGGGTGGTCAAAAATAAACGCAACAGCATGATCTCCGCGTTTTTCTACCTTTGCTTTTTCCCCACCAGAGAAAAACCAAATATCATCGTCCTGACTCAATACAGGATCTGTTGCCACATGTTCATACCAGAACATAATATCATCAGCGTCAAAGAAATCACCGTCTGACCAGCGCATCCCTGGACGTAGATAAAAGACATATTCAGTCGCATCGTCATTTACAGTATAGGATTTTGCAATATTGGGGATCACACTGGTCCATTCAGGATTCCAGCGCATTAAGTTTTCATACCCCATTGTACGAATAAGCAACGCATGGTCACGGCCACGTCGCATGCCCATACGCCAGGTACCGCCATACTTCCCAAGCATATTTGTCGGCTGCACAATCATTGGTGTTTCAGGTAGTCGCTCATCAACAACTGGCAATATCCCAGCCTCAATCTTTTCTTTCAACATCGGCGCATCTGAAAATTCAACCGCTTGTGCCATTGTCGACATTATCATTACACTGGATATTGCAGCCCATTTGATGCAAGATCGGAGGGAAAATTGATTTGGTTTTAATAATGGTAAATTGTGACCCATGTGACGATTCTACCTTAGCCCTTAAATATTTTATATATTTATTTATTAAATCGCCAATCCACTTATAGGTTAATATTTAACATGAGGTATGTATAACTCGCAAGTAGATATAGAATTTTTCCACGACTTTACCGGAAAATCTGACATCAGAATCAATTATATTTCAACAAAAAATTGTAATATTAAGACTAAAAAAGACTATTTTCTCCCTAAAGAGGTATTTACTTACCTAAATTCGCATTCGATTGATACACAACCCATGAATGTGGTAAAAAGTTGCTAAAGGA
Source organism: Curvivirga sp. (assembly GCF_965219885.1). Lineage (NCBI taxonomy): Bacteria > Pseudomonadati > Pseudomonadota > Alphaproteobacteria > Rhodospirillales > Aestuariispiraceae > Curvivirga > Curvivirga sp. The sequence goes on along the minus strand of NZ_CBDCOT010000007.1, from coordinate 370,550 downwards.
ATAAATATGCCAGAGATGGAAAACCAAACCTCAGATTTAGATAATGTTATTTCACAATTAAAAGAAAAATTCGGCGAGCGCGCGTCTACTGCTAAATCCATCCGAGATCATCACGGGCATGGAGAAGGATACTTTCCATCAGATTTACCTGATATTGTGGTTTTTGTAGAGACAACTGAGGAAGTATCCGAAATTGTCAAATTGGCCTCTGAGAATTGCATTCCGGTTATCCCCTTTGGTACAGGCACTTCCCTTGAAGGTCATGTTAATGCATTAAATGGCGGTATTTCCATTGATTTATCACGTATGACAAATATCTTGGAAGTGAACCAAGAAGATCTTGATTGCAGAGTGGAAGCCGGAGTTTGCCGGATAGAACTCAACGATTACATTCGCGACACGGGGCTTTTCTTTCCAATCGACCCAGGTGCAAATGCATCATTGGGTGGTATGTCCGCCACCAGAGCCAGTGGCACAAATGCCGTGCGGTACGGAACGATGAAAGAAAACGTACTTGGTTTGACCGTTGTGACAGCTGACGGCTCCATTATTAAGACAGGTGGTCGTGCACGTAAATCAGCCGCAGGATATGATCTTACTCGTTTATTTGTGGGCTCAGAAGGCACTTTAGGTATCATTACAGAAATCCAACTACGTCTATATGGAATACCCGAAGCTGTTTCTAGCGCCGTTTGCCAATACCCAGATTTGGAATCAGCTGTAAATACAACAATCCTTACAATTCAATCAGGTATACCTGTTGCTCGAATAGAATTGCTCGATGAGATACAAATGGGCGCATGTATAGATTATTCAAAGGCCGAAGGGTATGAACGAAAACCTACATTATTCTTCGAATTTCACGGATCATCTGCTCATGTTTCTGAGCAAGCAGAAGCGGTAAAAGCTATTTCGGAGGAGTTTGGCGGCAGTGCGTTTAAGTGGACCAAACAACAAGAAGAACGAACCAAGCTCTGGGAAATGCGCCACAATGCCTATTACGCCGCATGTGCACTAGCCCCTGGTAAAGTAGGTATGGCTACGGATGCTTGTGTACCGATAAGCAATCTGGCAGATTGTTTACTAGAAACAAAAAAAGATGTGGATAATAGTGGCTTGGTTGCACCAATTGTTGGTCATGTTGGTGACGGCAATTTCCATCTCTCGTTGCTTTTCGACCCAGATAATCCAGCCGAAAAATCAACGGCAAAAGCTATTGTTGAGCGTATGAATCAACGTGCAGTTTCTTTTGGTGGCACCTGCACCGGTGAGCATGGTATTGGCATGGGGAAAATGCATTTCATGGAAGCTGAGCACGGGAATGCTATTGATGTAATGAGATTAGTCAAACAAAGTCTGGATCCACAAAATATCATGAACCCCGGGAAAATACTTCCCGCCAGTTAATATTTCCTTATCAATTATGATGAATAACTCTCTCTTTAGGAAAAGTTACAATCACTGTTGTTCCCACACCAAGTTCGCTTTGAATATCAAATTTAGCTTGGTGTGCTTCAACAAGTAATTGAACAAGACTCAATCCTAATCCGGTACCATCATAATTCCGATTATAAGTGGAATCCACTTGTCCAAACTTGCCTAAAATTTTGGGTATATCAATTTCTGCAATTCCGATACCTGTGTCTTCAATTTTTATTTCTAGATCACCATCTTGCATAGACGCTGACAACATTACTTCGCCAGCATGATCTGTGAATTTCACCGCATTAGACGTAAGGTTCGTAACTATTTGCTTCACACGTGTCGTATCGGCACGCAAAAATGGTAAATCATTTTCGACATTTGACCTTATAACCAATCCGGCATCATTTGCTTGTTTGCTTAAAAGCCTCGTCACAGATTTAAATATCTGTTTTACATCGACTTCTTCGTCATAAAACTGCAATTGATCTGCTTCAATTTTGGCCACATCCAAAATATCATTAATAATACTTAATAAATGTGTACCAGCAGCATGAATATCACCTGCATATTCTTCAACCTTATGCTCACTAATACCCATTTTACCCGACATATTTAGCAACTCAGAAAAGCCGATAATTGCATTTAGAGGTGTACGAAGCTCATGGCTCATATTTGCAAGGAAATCGGATTTCGCCTTATTTGCCGTTTCAGCTTCAATACGCGCATTTATTAACTGTTTTTCGGTGATTTTCTGCCGGGTCACATCCTGAATTGTCACAAGCATCTGGGTAAGCCCGCCTGTTTTTTCATCAAAAATTGGCTCGGCTAATTCATGAATATGACGTTCTTCACCCTTCATGGTTAAGATACGAACATCTAACGAATACCCTTGTTGACTCTTAAGCGCTTTAATAAAATTTTCCCGATATCTTTCACGATCATCAGGATGAATAAATGTCAGCTTGCCTCTAATTTCATCAGTTAATCCAAGAGCAGAATCCTGCGAAATATCAAAAATCTTAGCTGCCTCTTTTGAAATAAAATCCAATCTATTGGAAATAGTATCCCATACCCAATAACCAACACCAGATAACTTAACGGCCTGATCATAACGCAGCATTTGTTGGTGAAGTTCTCTTTCAACTTCTAAAGACTTCATTACATTGCGACCAATACATTGGATTTCTAACAGATCACCATCTTCCGTAAAGCTGGCTCTATTCTTCCATTGATATAAAACCAGCTGCCCGTCTTTATCGAAATTATGATCATATCGTACATTGGAATTATTTTCAGGACTCAGGTTTTTCATATCCTCGACAAAGGTCCCGCGATCTGCAGGGGCAATAAATTCCAAAACGGGTTTATTCAGCACATCGTCACGCCCAAACCCAATATTTTCCGTATAGCTGTTATTCACATAAATGAAATTCAAATTCCGATCCAATCGGCAAATTGCATCATTTTGTGCTTCGGCTAATTGATCTAGATGCATGCTGGTATATCGTAACGCTTCTGCTGTTTGAGCGCGTTCATATACCAATGAAGCAAGATTGGCTTGCCCTTCCATCAACTCCAACTCAAAATTAGTTGGATGACGTGCTTGATCATAATACATGGCAAATGTGCCAAATAATTCCGCATCTTTGGCAAGGATCGGCTGGGACCAGCAGGCATGAAAGTCTGTCTTTTTAACAATGTCTATAAATGGTGCCCAATTCTCACTTTGATAAACATCGGGGACAATGACACGTTTCTTGTAATAGGCAGCGACCCCACATGAACCAACATTTGGCCCGACTTCCACACCATCAATAGCATCCGTATAAAATCGTGGCATGGATGGTGATGCTTGATCAAATAATTGTTGAGTAGAGGAGGCATAGCTCAAAATCGTACAACGGACACCAGGAAAATTTGCTTCGGTGTCACGGCAAAGCTGTAAAAGAATCTCTTCTTTTTTAGCCCCTTCAACAATTTGCTGAAGAATAGCTGCACGAGATTTCAAGACTTTTTCATAGGTATACAAGCCTTCATCCCCTCCCTTATTGACGCAGCCATATCCCTTATTTTTTTAGATGTACAGATTATAGGTCAAAAATTAATAATCTTGCAAATCTTTCCGAATGATATTTTCACAATATTTGGCCATCTCTTTTCTATCCTCAAAATCTTGCTTTGTCACAGGATCATGGAAACGCAAACGCACCTCAATTCGGCCTAAACCTAACCAATGCCAAAAATGATCACCTAAAGTCATATCACCGTACCAAGCATAACAATCACGCATGTCTTCCGGTAAGTGCTGACCATTAAATTTACAATAAGTGATACTAAAAGGTTGTACTTTAATTGGTGTCTCAGTTTCTGAAAAAACAGCTTCAAATAATGTTGGCTTAAAAGGAGCAACATCTGTTCCATCCGTACTTGTTCCTTCTGGATAAACGATAAGATTTCGTCCCTGACTTAGTAACTCCGCAAATTGATTTTTTTGATCTGCAGCTCTACGGCTACGTCTTTCAATAAACACAGTCTTGCCCAGTTCTGCTAAAAAGCCAAAACCTGGCCAGCCACGCACTTCAGATTTCGCAACAAACCAAGCGTTTAATTCAGTTCCCATAACGGGTATGTCGATATATGAAACGTGATTAGATACATACATGACGTTTTTTTCATCGCACGGCTTGCCTTCCCAAACCACATCCAGCCCGCCATGCTTACACATCAATTTATGCCAGGACTGGACATGTTTCATCGGCACATCACGTCTTATAACCGCAGGAAGATGACGTAACAGGATCAATAATGTACCAAACACCATTCCCAATGCGCGACGAAGTGCCAAGAAAAAGCTAAACTTTGCAGATGTATCCATCATATGAATCTTTCATAAATCTTGAATTTGCCGAAGCATACTGAGTTATCAAGGCATAAACAACTTTCTCTATATTGTAATTTTATGAAAGTGATTTATTGAAACTTCTTAGGAAGCTCCCTACACTTTAAGGTAATAATAAACTCATCAGGATTTGGAGAGAATTATGCGTTATTTGCATACGATGGTGCGTGTCAAAGATTTGGATGCATCCCTGAATTTCTATTGTAATCTTTTAGGACTTAAAGAAATTGATCGCCGCGATTATGAGGCCGGGCGCTTTAGTTTGATTTTCTTGGCACCTGAAGGACAAGAGGAAGCTCAAGTTGAACTGACATATAACTGGGATACCGAAGATTATGATGGTGGTCGTAATTTTGGTCATCTCGCCTATAGCGTCGAAAACATTTATGATGCCTGTCAAAAATTCGCCGATGGTGGCGTTACGATTAATCGGCCGCCACGCGATGGGCGGATGGCTTTTGTAAGGTCACCTGACGGTATTTCCATTGAGCTTCTCCAAGATGGTGATGCATTAGAGCCGCAAGAACCATGGCTCTCTATGGAAAATACAGGGAACTGGTAAAAATAAAGGGAAGCATCTGCTTCCCTTTTATCCATTAAGACATCGCTAACCAAATACCGACAGCAACCATAAGACTTCCAGCTATTCGATTCATCATCTGCACATTTCCTTTTTTCTCAAGGAAATATCTTAACGTTTTACCGCCACCAGCATAAAGGGTCATACAGAAAAATTCACACACCACAATCACAGTTATGATCGCAATAATTTGCCATGTAACAGGTAAATCAGTGTTCAGGAATTTCGGTAGCAGAACGACCATAAAAGCCCAGCCTTTTGGATTTGCTATGGCGGTCACAAAGCCTTGCCACGCCAATTCCAAGCCAGACATATTTGCTTCTTTCGGATTATCCAAATCAATAGCCATCTTACCTTTTGATCGCCACATCTGAATGCCAAGCCAAGCTAAATAGGCACCGCCAACATATTTCACTACAGAAAATATATCCGGATATTTCAACATTACGGCAGCAACCCCAACAATCGCCGCCAAGGCAATTGCAGCGACGCCAATCATCTCGCCCCACATCATCGCAAATGTACGCCGCAACCCGATAGTCATGCCAAGCGTCATTGCCAATGTCATACACATTCCCGGTGTGATCGATACCAGAAAGAAAGTAGGTATAAATAAGGTAATTAAAGTCCAATCGACCATTTGTATCATTCCCTAAACTAAAGTCGAATTTGGCTTGTATCTGAGCTTTTCTTTTCTTGCAATCAAACATGTTAGAAAACAGTTTTTCCTATTGGCAACAAACCATTGTTAGGAGTAGAACTAGTTTCATTCCCTCCTCTATCTAGGATCAAATATGTTTCAGCTACATCCTCGTCTAGAAGCCGATACGGTTCACGTGATGGACCTTCCTCTCAGTCGTGTTCTCTTATTGAAAGACGCACGTTATCCATGGGTTGTTTTGGTACCACAACGTCCAAACCTCAAGGAGATTCATCAACTTAACGATGAAGATGGCATCCAGTTATGGCGAGAAATGCGCGTTTTGTCAGAATTTATGGAAAAGAATTTTGATTGCCAAAAAGTAAATGTCGCAGCTCTTGGAAATATGGTACCACAGTTACATGTCCATATTATTGCGCGTGAAGAAGAAGATTTTGCGTGGCCTAAACCCGTATGGGCCATCGGGGATGCCGAAGAATATGATGATCAATCTTTACGTTACCGTATAGAGTTACTGAAACAAGGGCTAGGTAATGCCTTCTGATTTCTACCGTCTATACTTATCTGACACTGATCGAAAACATCCAATCTGTGATGATCCAGAAGACCTTCTGGAAGCGGTCGATTGTAAAGCAAACAGTCTAAATGGATTAGTTATTTTAGATTGTTTTTGGCAACTTGAAGAACCGATCGAATTTTTAGCGCAGCTTGAAAAAGCATTAGCACCTGATGCATCCGCTATTTTTATTGAGCCGTTACTTTCCCCAGTGAGTTACGCAGTTGCCAAATTGAAACATCCAAATAACCTGAATATCAAAGCCAAACCATACAAAAAATCAGGCAAGATTAATTTTGCCACATCCAGTTTGATTTTTGATCGAATTGAAAATCGTATTCAGTTTATGAAGGAATTTCCAAACCTCACATTTGACTGTCGGGAGCGCATTAATCTCTTTACCGGATGGGTGAATGAAGACTCTTCTTCGCTAGATAATTTAGTCAAACTGGATAACTTCCTTATGCCATTCTTAGGAAATTTCGCTGCGTCTCATATGAAAGTTATTCTTCGAAAGAAATCATAAAAGCCTTTATTTATATGACATTGGGCCACTCAGACTTGAAGTTTTTAGTCAAGTGGCCCTGTTTTATTTCTATTTTACGGGTTATTTTTAGGCCAATCTTAAAAGCTTTCTAAATTAAGGTATAAGAAGATGTCTGAAATCATCGAAACAAAGCTGAGTGTGAACTTAAACAAGGTTGCCTTGCTACGAAACCAACGTCATGTGGGTTATCCATCTGTTGTGGATTCTGGCCGTACAATTTTGGCAGCAGGCGCCCATGGTTTAACTATTCACCCCCGCCCCGATGAAAGACATATTCGCCGCACCGATGTTTATGAACTTGCCGATATGCTTGAAAAAGAAGGTCATCGCACACGTGGTATTGAGTTCAACATCGAAGGAAATCCCTTTGATGACTTTATGAAACTTTGTGAAGATACACGCCCTGATCAAGCTACATTAGTACCAGATGACCCAACTCAATCCACATCAGATCATGGATGGGATGTTGAAAAGGATCTTGAGAAACTCAAACCACTTGTTAAAAACTTACAAGCAATGGGATGCCGTGTTTCTTTGTTTATGGACCCTGACGCATCTTTAATGCCATTGGTAAAAGAAACAGGTGCGGATCGCATTGAGTTATATACAGGTCCCTATTCTGACGCATTTGACACAGGTGATTATGCAAAAACACTTAAAGATTATGCAGAAGCAGCAAAAGCTGCCCATGATTTGGGTCTGGGCATCAATGCAGGACATGACCTAACCACCTTTAATTTACCTGAATTTAAATCAGCTTTACCGATGCTGGCAGAAGTATCCATTGGTCACGCCTTTATCGCGGATGCCTTATGGTTAGGCTTTGAAGATACGGTTAAAGCCTATTTGAAATCCTTGAGCTACAAAGAAAAAGCGCCTATAGCTATAGCTGGATATAAGGAACAACCATCAAAAGTGGCTTAATTTGCGTCAGATAATTTTATCTTTTTTAATCCTTGTGGGCTTGTATTTTGCAAGCTCTTCTCAGGTCGTGGCGGAAAGCCAAACAGCAGGCCAAACAACGGTTGTTTATCTAAAAGCATTTGCCGATGAAAGGCAGCTTGAAGTTAACAATATGATCAAGGTTGGTGAAGTCTTAACAACCAGACCTGATGCTCGATTACATGCACGTATGGTTGATAACACTGTTTTGATGCTGGGTGAAAATGCCAAATTTAAAATTGATGAACTGGCATTCAACGACATGCAAGCAACAGCAAGTTTCAGTATACTATCTGGTGCTTTTCGGATGGTATCAGGGAAGCTTACCAAACGACCCAATAATCAGGTTACGCTGACCACTCCAATCGCAACAATAGGTATTCGCGGAACAGATTTCTGGGGTATTGTTAAACAAGATAGTCTTTCTATCGCTCTTTTAGATGATAGTGAAATAGTTGTCTTACTCCCAACAGGCCCTGTAACCTTGAACAATCCAATGAGCCTTTTAGAATTCAAAAAAGGCGATCAACGACCAACACTTACCCCTTTAAGTGAAGAAGCGTTAACCAGCGCCGTTAAAACAATTGCTCTACCAAATTGATTTAACATTCCGTCGCAATAACTGCTAAGCAATCGCCCATTTTTACAAGTCCCGGGAAATGACGCGATGCCAATATCCCTACTTTCTTGGCTTTATAAACCTGAGGCGCGATTCCCGTTCGTTTAATATCATGAATGCGCGCGACAATATCACCTGCACTGACTTCCTCTCCCAAATCTACGCAGATTTCTAACAATCCTTCATCTTCAGAAATCATAAAGCAATTTGGATCGTGCATATCTAATTCTATAGATGGATTAAACGTCATCTCACCCGTTAATAGGCCTGCATGGATAAGAAAGTTTCTAATGCCTCGTTCCGCAATCGCATTAGATTTTGCCGTAGACATACCACCACCACCAAGCTCGGTTGAAACGAAAACTTTTCCCATTTCTTCAGCAGTAGTATCATACATGCCAATGCTATCGAGTTCCGTCATCATCATGCTATAGGGTGCATTAAACGCTTTCATTGCAGCAACACTGGCAGCTTCCTGTTCTTTGTTATCCAAAACATGAACTGCAGCAAAAGGAACAAAATCCAATGTCTTCCCTCCTGCATGGATATCAAGCACATAATCTGCAAGTGGTAAAAGATAACGTGCAATATAGTCGGCAATTTTCTCTGTCACCGTCCCGTCCGGTTTTCCGGGAAAAACACGGTTCATATTGCCTTTATCAATCGGTGATGTACGTGTACCCGCTAGAAAAGCAGGATAGTTCATGGCAGGCAAAATAATCACCCGCCCCATGACATCTTCAGATCTTAAATCATGAGCTAACTTAAATAACGCAACAGGCCCTTCATATTCATCTCCATGATTGGCCCCTGTTAACAAAGCTGTTGGTCCATCCCCATTTTTCACAACAGTTATAGGGATCATAATGCTTCCCCATGCAGATTGATCATGAGAATAAGGAAGTTTTAGAAAACCATGTTGAATACCGTCCAGATTAAAATCAATATCCGTAGAGATCGGGCTATCTTTCATAAGTTTAATCCTTCACAAATAACTTGCGTTCTACATTGGCAAGACATTCACTCCCGGTTTCGGTGATCAAGACAGTTTCCGTGATCTCAATCCCCCAATCATCAAACCATAGACCCGGCATAAAATGAAAGGTCATCCCAGGTTTCAACACCGTCTTATCACCGGCGCGTAAACTTAAAGTATGCTCCCCCCAATCAGGTGGATAGCTTAATCCAACGGAATAACCACAACGGCTATCTTTCTGAATACCGTATTTAGCAAAGGTACTAAATAATGCACTTGCAACATCTTCTGTCATATTTCCCGGTTTAGCTTTTTCCAAACCAGCAGCAAGCCCTTCTTGCAAGGCTTGTTCGGCATTACGCCATGCATCATCGGGTTTACCTAAGAAAATCGTACGGGACATAGGACAATGATAACGTTTATAGCAACCAGACAATTCAAAGAAGGTCCCTTCACCTTCACGCAACATTCGATCATCCCACGTTAGATGCGGGGCACTAGCTTCTTTACCTGTCGGCATTAGTGGTACAATCGCAGGGTAATCCCCGCCAAATTCTTCGGTTCCATTCAAACCCGTTTTATAGATTTCTGCGGCTAACTCATTCTTACGTCGCCCGACCTCAGCCAGCTCAAACGTTCTTGCATGCATCTTTTCCACCAAACGGGCAGCGCGGCGCATATAGGTAATTTCCTGCTCAGACTTAACAGCCTTCTGCCAATTCACCAGATTAGTCACATCTTTAAAATTAGCATTTGGCAGATTCTTAAGGAGAGACTGATAACAAGCAGCAGAGAAATAATAATTATCCATCTCAACGCCAATTGACTTATTCCCCCATCCATAACTGTCGATCACAGTTGACAAATGATCCATTGGATGGCGTTCAGTCGACTGCACATAAGGATCGGGATAAGATAAAATATGATCATCATTCATATAGACCGTGCATTTGGCTCCATTGGCATCCATTTCACGTCCATACCAAATCGGTAATCGATCCATACTTACAAGTACAGCTTGGTGTACATAAAAAGACCAGCCGTCATATCCGGTTAACCACGCCATATTGGATGGATCACTAACGATCAGCAATTCCACACCAGCAACCTCCATCGCCTGTCTTGTAGACGCTAGTCTTTGCGCATATTCCTCATCACTGAAACCAAAATATTTATCTGGCATAAGGCCCCCTGATCGATCTTAAGTTATTGATTGTGAGGAAGAGTATTACAAAATATTCACGTTGAATAGGAAAACCAGATCACAAATAAATGTCCATTTATGAATAAAATTTATACGGATGATCAGAAAATGATATTTGAATAGAAATTTAAATCATGCCACAAAACTTTTTGTATTTTATTCCCCTTTTTTGAAAGTTAACCTGAATGGAAAAAAGGCAACATAACCCTATTCATGTAGTCGCAGCGGGCACTTTAATTGTAGGCGTAAGTTACGGTTGGGGTCGATATAATTACGGTCTTTTTCTTCCAGAAATCAAAGAAGCCTATAATCTATCCCCTGCATGGTTGGGTTTGATTGGCAGTCTGTCATATGCGGGTTATTTTTTATCCTCCCTATTCACTACATTGATGTCGACTAAGCTTGGCCCCCGTTTCATGGTGACCTTTGGCGGCATTTTGGCTTCAGTTGGTTTATGGCTTGTTTCCTATTCAGAAGATCCAATCACATTAACAATAGGGCTAGGGATAGCCGGAACAAGTGCCGGATTATGTTACACACCGCTTTCAGATGTATCTGTGCGTCTATTTGATAAAGAAAAACAAGCACGCGCCTACGCAATTATGAATGTTGGCACCACAGTTGGCGTCATTATGGCTGGCCCAATTGCTTTATGGTATGCGGCTCAATGGCGTGAAGCCTGGCTTGTATTTGCCATTCTTTCTGTATTGGTAACCCTTTATAATTTTGTCACCATGCCGGGGCGCGAAGAAAAAGCACCAAACAAAGCCCAGCATGAACATGTATCCTATAAAGCGTTGTTAGAATTCAATAAAACACGCCTTTATCTTGTCGCCTTTATTATCGGTTTTACGGCATCGGTTTATTGGACATTCTCGGTCGATCTTATCAATATCATTTCTGAAACGAATGAAAGCCTAGAAGGATTTGGGTCTGTTGGCAGTCGTATCTTTTGGGTGATCTTAGGAGCGGCAGGTTGCACCGGCTTTATCGCAGGTGATATTGTTAGATATCTAGGCCTTAACAAAGCAGTTAAACTCATTGCATTATTTGAAATCGCCTCCATTCTATTACTAACCTATAGCGATCTCAATTACACAACAGCAATGATTTCAGCAGCTTTATTTGGCAGTAGTTTTGTTTTTATCACCTGTTTTGTTGGCATCTGGGCCGTTTATAGTTTTAGCAAACGCCCATCCCTTGGTTTTGGGTTTGTATTTCTGATCATTTCCTGCGGGCAATTTTTAGCCCCCTATCTATCAGGTATTCTTGCGGAATATACAGATTTAAAGACGACTTTCTATATGGCAGCGGCCCTTCTCGTCCTTCTTTATATCATTGGCCCAAGAACCAATATCAGAGAGTTAACTGAATAAAAAAAGGAGCCTAAAGGCTCCTTTTTCTTCGATCATTCCGACTATACATTTATCTCCACAAAGCACGTGGGGCAGGTTTCATAATGCTGCCTTCAAATTCAAATGCGACATCTCGGTCTTTGGCGATTAGGAGCGGACCGTCAAGATCGACAACTTCTGCGTCCTGACCAATTAAATGCGCAGGTGCCATTGCAAGAGACCCTGCCAACATACAGCCAATCATCACTTGCATATCAGCTTCACGTGCCATTTTTTGAAGCTTTAAAGCCTCGGTCAAGCCACCAGTTTTATCCAGCTTAATGTTGATCATTTCATATTTACCAACCAACTTATGGAAATCGGCACAAGCATGCGCAGATTCATCGGCACATAACGTAATGGGATGTTCAACAGTTTTTAAAGCTTCGTCATCCGCAGATGGCAAAGGTTGTTCAATCATCTCTACGCCATAGGCTTGTAGCTTTTCAGAAAACGGCGCCACATGATCTACAGACCACCCTTCATTCGCATCTACAATCAAACGTGTATTAGGTGCATTTTCTCGCACCGCTGCTACACGTTCCAAATCACCATCACCTGTAAGTTTTAACTTCATCAAGGGACGTTCAGCGTTATCAGCTGCTTGTTTCCCCATCACTGCAGGTTCGCCCAAGGAAATCGTATAAGCCGTTGTCAGGGCAACAGGTTCTTTTTGCAAACCTGCAAGTTGCCAAACTGGTGTACCAGATTTCTTTGCCTCAAAGTCCCAAAAAGCACAATCCAAGGCATTTCTGGCTGCACATGCTTTCATACGTTCCTGTAATTCTTCACGTGTTAAACCATTTTCAACGGCGTCACGCAGACTTTCTAATTCTGCAATAACTGTTTCAACAGATTCACCATAGCGCGCATAAGGGACACATTCCCCCCAGCCTTTTACGCCATCCTCTTCCAATTCCACTACAACAGTCTCACAAGATGTTTTGGAACCGCGGGAAATAGTAAAAGTACCAGCAATCGGCCAGCTTTCATGACGAATGGTTAGTTTAGGCATGGAACTTTCCTGTTCTTTATCTAAAAGTCTTTGTTAAAATCTATATACTCAAAACACATATAAATAAGAAAGGCCGAAGTCATCAAAAGACAACTTCGGCCTCACCTTAAAATTTAGTCAGCATAGGCCGAAGGGATTATTTCAAACCTTCGATCAAACGTGCTGCACCGTGACGGAATGCATCAACGCATGGCAAACCAAGCTCAGCTTCCAAGTCAGCCAAATATTTATCAGCCTCTTCATCAGAAAGCATAGATGTATTTACAGAAACACCAACGACTTTACAGTCTGGGTTAACAACACGACCCATTGTTTCGTTAACTTTAATACATTCTTGGATGGATGGCAGATTGAAATCTGGAAGGCCACGCATATGGTCACGCTCTGCAACATGGCACATTACCAATGCATCTGGTTGGGAACCATGTAACAAGCCTAGAGATACACCTGCATAAGATGCATGGAACAAAGAACCTTGGCCTTCGATAACATCCCAGTGATCTTCGTCATTTGCAGGTGTCAATGTTTCAATAGAACCTGCGATGAAATCTGCTACGACCGCATCAACGGAGAAACCGTCACCAGCGATAAAAATACCTGTTTGACCTGTGGCACGGAAAGAACATTTCATGCCAGCTTCTTTCATGGATTTTTCAACAGCCAATGCTGTGAACATCTTACCCACGGAACAATCTGTACCAACAGCCAAGATACGCTTACCAGAACGTTTAGACCCTTTTGCAACAGGATAATCTTCTGTTGGATGACGTACATCAAACAAGTTACGGCCCAGTTCATCTGCTTTTGCTTTAATGTCAGGAATATCTACAAGTTTATTATGTAAACCTGAAGCCACATCCATACCAAGTTCAAGAGCTTTAATAATGCTGGCTTTCCAGCTATCTGGGATAATACCGCCACGGTTAGCAACACCAATGATAAGTGTTTTCACACCAGCTGCATGTGCTTCTTCGATAGACATATCTGTCAAACCAAGATCAGCACCACAACCATCAAGACGGAATTGGCCTAAACACCAATCAGGACGCCATTTAGCAACGCCGTTTGCAACTTTTGCTGCCAATTGATCAGGTGCATCACCTAAAAACATTAAATAAGGATGTTGAATATTCATAATAGACACTCCAAAAAAGTAAATTGCCCATAAACCAGCGACCAAAGAACAAAAACATTCGCAAATTGCAATAGTCCAGATAGAGCAAATTAAATGGGCCAGTGGAAAGACCATCGTCCCAATTCGTAATCATTTTGTGATCACATCTTAATTTTGACAACTTTCTAGCAGATGAAACTCCATTCGCCAATGCGAAAAAACGTCATTTTTCTATCATTTTCATCAAATTGGCGAAGTATTTGCATAGCTTATAAATACTATAACCAGATAGGTAAAAATCGCCTTGTTATGAGCTATTGCAGCGTATCTTAGAACGGTCTAAACTCATGACATATTTGGAGTATTTGCATTTATGGCGCAGTCAACAATAACTACCACGACAGGTGAGGAAGCTACCCGCGTTACCGCGGCGGAGCTTTTGATCAATTCGCCTGACCCGTCCAGCCCGGAAAATGCAATCAACGAAAGTCAATTTCCTGAACCTCTTTGGAGAGCAGCAATTGCCGCCACCAGATTTGGCTATGGCTTGCGCCCCGGTGAGTTGCAAATCATTGCACAAGACCCAAAAGGATGGTTGGTCCGTCAAATCAATGACACCTCCACACCTGACGAAATTCAGGGGTTAAGCAAAAGCCGTGACCATCTTCAGAATTTTATGAAAGCGCAGAATGAAGGCCGTGAAGGTCTTTTCAAGTTTCGTGAATCTGCACGCCAAAATGCCATGTGGGAAATTGGTCAACATGAGCTTGCGGCATTTAACAGTCCCAATCCGTTCAGAGAGCGTCTTGTTCGTTTCTTCGTAAACCAGTTTAATTTATCTGGTCAGGATGAAATGATGTATCCAATGACAGTGCAGTTTGAGCGTGAAGTTATTCGCCCCTATCTAAACCGCACCTATTATCATTTGTTATTAGCGGCCTATCAACATCCAGCTATGCTGATCTATCATAATAATAATCGTAGCATTGCCCCGACATCCCCCACGGGAGATAAAATTAAAGTTGAAATGAACGAATCCATGGCGCGTGAAATTCTTGAACGTCATACGATGGGTCCACAAGGCGAATATACAGAAACGGATGTCGAAGGTTTAACCGCGATGTTAACAGGTTGGACCGTAGGTGGTTTAGGGTCTAGAAACCCTGGTGGCTTTATGTTTAAAGATTCATGGCATGATCGTAATCAGAAAATGTTCATGAAACGGATTTTTCCTAATGCGGGTATGATGGAATTTGAAGCGGCGGTTGATATGATTGGCCGAACTCCTCGTACAGCTTGGACATTAGCGACCAATATGGCAAAAGAATTTGTATCAGATACTCCAACAGATACACTCGTAACTCATATGGTCCGAGGTTTCTTAAATGCTAGTGGAAATATTATGGGCATGGCACATGCAATGATCGAATCCGAAGAAGCATGGACGCCGGTGCCTGGCAAAGTGAAAACGCCTCAACATCTGGTAATCTCAACTTATAAAGCCCTTGATCGCAATCCCCAAAATGGACGTGATCTGGTTCGTCAACAAACCCAATTAGGGCAACCACCCTATCAACCCCATATGCCGACTGGCTGGCCTAAACAATCCGCTCATTGGGTAACATCCGATCTTTATGCGGACCGCATTGAATGGTTAACTCAAATTGCAGCCGAAGATCGACTAAATGCAGAGCCTGTTGATCAGGGTATCGCGGTACTGGGTCCCAAGTTACGCCCTGCAACGGCGCGCCATATTGCAATCGCGCCAAGTAAATTAGATTCAACAGCACTATTACTATGTAGCCCAGAGTTTCAACGCGTTTAGGTAGGAATATTGAAATGACCAAAGACAATCTATCCTCCAACTTAAACCGTCGACAGTTTCTCACTGGCGCCGCCACAACAGCTGCTGCCGCAGTATTACTACCTACAAGTATGTCATTTGCAGCCATTCCATCTACCAAGAAAATGGTTTTTATTCATTTAAGAGGTGGTTTGGATAATCTTGCCCTTTTCCCAGCGATGGGAGATGAAAATTACCAGACTCAACGTGGTAATCTTGCGCTGCCATCTTACAAAGATTCCGGCGCACCGATTCGCTTAAACAAACTTTTTGGTTTGCATCCAATGGCTGAAGCTTTCTTACCCTTCTGGGCAAGAGAAGAGATGGTGTTTATCCCTGCATCAGGCCTACCAATTGCCGATGGCTCGCATTTTTCTGCACAAGAAGTTTTTGAAAGCGGCTATAGTCAATTAGGCGGGGACGGATCTGGTTGGATGGGACGTGCTTTACAAGCCATGGGTGCTATTCAAGAAGACACAATCCACTTTGGCAAACAGGTTCCAATGCTTCTACAAATTGCCGGTGGTGGGAACGATGTTGTTCAACATATCATGGAGGCACCGTTTGAAGGCTATGGTCGACGTTTAACCGTTGTACATAATCATGACACGCTGCTTTCACCTGCCCTTAGTCAAGCAGCGGCCCATGTTGAAAAACAACGTCGTAAGCTACCAGAAGATGATCAAACATATGCGAAATCAGCAGACTCCGTTTTTGGCTTGGAAAAAGCCGCACGTGAAGCAGGTAAGGTTCTGACAAGAACAGATGGACACAATATCGCAGTCTTAGAAGCATCCGGTTGGGATACGCATGAAGACCAAGGGTCACGTACAGGTAAGTTAGCGCGTCGTTTAGCAGCGTTGTCTGGGGCAATCGAAGGCCTAGCAGTTGAAATGGCTGAAGATTGGAATAATACCGTTGTTGTAATCGCCAGTGAATTCGGACGTAGCGTTAAACCGAACGAAGATCGCGGTACAGATAATGGTTATGCAACATCGACCATTGTCATTGGTGGCCCTATTAAAGGCGGTCGCGCGCTTGGAACTTGGCCTGGACTGGCAGAAGAACAATTAACCTCAACCGGCGCTTTAAAATCTACGGTAGATATGCGCGCTATTTTCAAAGCGGTCCTACGCGATCATTTAGGAATGCCATTACAAGCAATCAATAATGCAGTCTTTCCTCGTAGTAATGAAGTTGCCCCAATCGAAGGTTTGTTCAAATAAGGAAAAACTCTTTTCCCTTCTATTTTGCACTGCAGCATGATACAACCCGTGAAATCGAAAAATAGAAATCGACTATAAAGATCATCGCGGGAGATTAAGAGATGAGCAAAGTTCCATCCACAGTACCACGCCGACTTGGCGTTCCGGAAGTTCGTGCAAGAAAAGGCGACACACCGATTGTCGTGTTAACTGCCTATACTGCGCCGATTGCTAAGATCGTTGATCAACATGCCGATATTATCCTTGTTGGGGATTCTTTAGGCATGGTGATCTACGGCATGGAAAATACTCTTGGCGTGACCATGGATATGATGATCAATCATGGCAAAGCAGTCTCCAGCATGACAAAGAACGCCTTGATCGTAGTTGATATGCCATTTGGATCTTTTGAGGAATCAAAAGAAGTTGCCTTTCGCAATGCAGCAAGATTAATGGCTGAAGGCGGTGCAAATGCCGTGAAAATCGAAGGCGGCCGTGATGTGGCGCCAACCATCGACTTTTTAACCCAACGTGGCATCCCGGTAATGGCACATGTGGGTTTGATGCCTCAACGTGTTCAGGCAATGGGCGGTTTTCGTGCGCAAGGGAAGGATGAAGCTTCTGCTAATGAGATTCTCAAAGATGCCTTGGCAGTTCAGGAAGCTGGTGCTTTTTCTGTTGTTATTGAAGGGGTCATGGAGCCTGTGGGTCGCAAAATCACCGAGGAATTAGATATCCCAACAATCGGCATTGGTGCTTCTGCCGCCTGTGACGGGCAGGTTCTGGTGATTGATGACATCCTTGGTATCTTCGACGAATTCAAGCCAAAATTTGTAAAAAGATATGCCAACCTTAACAAAGATATTAACGCAGCTATTGAAAACTTCTGTAACGAGGTGCGTTCTGGTGCCTTCCCAGCGGATGAGCACTTGTTTGGAACCAAATCAACCGCTAAAAAAGACGCATCCTAACGAATAATAAAAGAGACGATCATGTCTGACATTCTTGTGGTGCGTACAGTCACGGATTTACGTGAAGCAATTGCCGAAAAACGAAAAGAGGGTAAAGCCGTTGCCCTCACACCGACTATGGGAAATCTTCATATAGGGCATATTTCATTAGCAAAGACAGCACGTGATCACGCAGATGTTGTCTGTGCCACAATCTTTGTGAACCCAAAACAGTTTGGGGAAAATGAAGATTTTGGAAGCTATCCACGTACCTTTGAGAACGACAAGAAGCTACTTGCAGAAGCGGGGGTGGAAATTCTTTATGCACCCACAGTTGATGCAATGTACCCAGACGGCTTTTCCACAAACGTGTCTGTAACCACAATTTCTCAAGGTTTATGTGGGGATGATCGTCCAGGCCATTTTGACGGTGTATGCACAGTCGTGACAAAATTACTTCTGCAAGCGTTACCTGACGTGGCCGTTTTTGGGGAAAAAGATTTCCAACAATTAATGGTCATTAAACAGTTCACAAGGGATTTGGATATACCAGTAAAGATTATTGGCAGCCCTACTCTACGTGAAGATGATGGTTTAGCTATGTCTTCTCGCAATGGCTATCTTTCTGCGGAAGAAAGGCAAATTGCCCCTTCCATGCAAAAGATCATGCAAGAAACTATAAAGCTTGCGAGAAATGCAGATAGCTATTTTGAAATACTCGAAGCAGCAAAGGCTAAGATTATAGAAGCTGGTTTCAATTCGGTTGATTATCTCGAAATTCGTGAAGAACGTGACTTAACTCCCGCTCATAAAGCTTCAGGTCAAGCACAACGTCTTTTTGCCGCAGCGCATCTGGGTAAAGCTCGCCTCATCGATAATATTCCTTTGGTGTAATTGAACATGACCTCTAATGAAGCTGCCCGTGCTGCCTTAAAACATCATTTTGGCTATGATCAATTTCGTGATGGTCAGGAAGAAGCGATTACCGCGATCATAGATGACCACCATGTGATGGCGGTCATGCCGACAGGTGCGGGCAAGTCTATATGCTTTCAATTACCAGCACTTATACGAGACGGCTTAGCCATTGTGGTTTCCCCTCTACTGGCACTCATGGATGATCAAGTGGCTAGCTTAAAAGCGAATGGCATTCCCGCTGAAACAGTTAATTCCAGCCAATCGAATGATCAAAAACGCGCAATATGGGGACGCCTGCAAAAAGGTGAGATCAAAATCTTATATATCTCACCTGAAAAGCTGCTCACGACTGCGATGATCAATTACTTAAAGTCGCAAAAAATCTCTATGTTTGCTATTGATGAGGCCCATTGTGTTTCTCAATGGGGTGCAGATTTTCGACCAGAATATATGCAGCTGTCCTGCTTAAAAGATGAATTTCCTAATGTCCCGATCATTGCCGTCACAGCAACAGCTGATCCTGCCACTCGTAAAGATATCGAAGACGCCTTATTTGATCGCCCAAATAAGTTGATCACCACAGGGTTTGATCGTGAAAATATCTATATCGGTATGGAAGGCCGCACCAAAGATTGGAAAGCTCAATTACTGGAATTTATTAAAAGCCAGCCTGCTAATTCATGTGGGATCGTATATTGCCTTTCAAGAAAACGAAATGAAGAAGCCGCGCAATTTCTGGCTGAACAAGGATATAACGCCTATCCCTATCATGCCGGGATGAATGATCAGCAACGTAAAAACGTGATTAATATTTTTATGCGCGATCCTGACGCTATTATCTGTGGCACAGTGGCTTTTGGTATGGGGATTGATAAAGCCGACGTACGCTGGGTGTGTCATGTGGACCTGCCCAGCAGTATAGAGGCATATTATCAGGAAATTGGCCGCGCAGGACGTGATGGATTACCTGCGCAAGCACATCTTCTATTCAGTTTACAAGACATCGTCACCCGACGAAACTTGATGCAAAGCGATACTAAAGACGAAATCACATCTGTTAAAGAAAATCAGCGCCTAAATGCACTAGTCGCTTTATGTGAAACGCCGGAATGTAGACGCAAAAGCTTGCTTTCTTATTTTGGGGAAAAAATAAGAAAATGCGGTCATTGTGATGTCTGTACCAATCCTAACGAAACGATTGACGGGACGGATATAGCAAAGAAAGTATTCACGGCGATCCACGAAACAGGTCAATATTTTGGCAGTGTTTATGTCACCCAACATTTAATGGGGAATGCATCAGCCAAACATGAAAAGAACGGCCATATCAAACTGTCCTCATTTAGTTCCGGTCAGGAATTTAATGAAAAGGAATGGCAAGCTATTATCCGTCAATTACTTGGCGCTTGTTATCTTGAACTAGACATCCGTGCCTATGGCGCTTTGAAACTGACAGATCGTTGTCGGGACTTGATGGAAGGAAATGATAATTTTGCCTATCGCCCCGATGTCGTACATGTCACACGCAAAGCGAAATTACCTAAGAAAACCGCTGCTAGTCTTGCTTTAATCAGTGAAGAAGATAAAGAGATTTTCATGCGCTTGAAGTCTCTACGTCAACGTATTGCCCGGGCTAAAGATGTACCGCCTTATGTGATCTTCAACGATAAGTCATTGATTCATATGTCTTTAGAAAAACCAGAAAATAGAAACGAATTCTTGCGCATTAATGGCGTTGGTGACGCTAAAGCCGATCAATATGCCGATGTTTTCCTTGCCGCGATCGCAGGAAAAGAAGAAGACTGATTGTAAAAAGAAATAGAAGCTTTAGTTTAAGAAACACTAAAGCTTTCACCACACCCACAACGGGCTGTTTCATTTGGATTACTGAACACAAAACGACTTTCCATTTTGCTTTCTTCGAAATCCATCTCTGATCCGATCAAGAACATAACAGCAGCGGGGTCGATAAAGATTTTAACACCTTTATCTTCTACAACTTCCTCAAACTGCTTTAATTCCTTGGCATAGTTTACCACATAGGAAAGACCGGAACAGCCTTTATTTGACACACCAACACGTAAACCCAGAACATCATTTTCTGCGTTATCCATGATATCACGTACGCGTGCCGCTGCAGCGTCGGTTAATTTCAATACAGGTTCGCCAGTTCCAAACATAATATGTCTCTTAATCCATCAAGGTTATATCTTTAATATAAGGCAAATTTATATTTTTTTAAGTGCCTTTTTAGAAAAGCTTCTATTCTTAGAATAAATCCATTGCCAACATCGCATCTTCGGACATCATATCCTGACGCCAAGGTGGTTCCCAAGTAAGCGTCACTGTCACTTCACCCACGCCATCGACATCAGCAACTGCCTGGGCAACTTGTCCTGGCATCTCACCAGCCACAGGGCATGCAGGTGCCGTCAATGTCATCGTAATATCTACATTACCACCATCTTGCATCGTGCAGTCATAAATCAGTCCCAGATCATAAATATTCACTGGGATTTCAGGGTCATGGACAGTACGTAAAGCCGCAATAAGATCATCAGCCTCAGCCGTTTCAGATCCTTCTTCCAACTCATATCCCGCTTTGGCCTGTGTGCCTTCTTCCGCAGCAGGAGAAAATCCAAAGTCAGCCATACCACCAGCACCAAAGGCGCCCATACCATATGGGTTCATCAAAGCCGCATCATATGGGCTTGCCATATGAACTTCTGGTGATGTCTCTTCCTGAGTGTCGTTTTCAGCTTTTTTATCTTGATCAGTCATTAGCCGAAAATCTCCCGTACTTTTTCCAAAGCTGTTGCCAGCGTATCAATTTCTTCCATGGTGTTATACATCGCCAAAGAGGCACGGCTTGTCCCACTTACCCCCATGCGATCCATCAAAGGTTCTGCACAATGGTGACCCGCGCGGATGCAAACCCCTTTACGGTCAACAATGGTTGCGATGTCATGTGGATGCGTGCCATCCATCACAAAAGACAATACAGATGTCTTATTTGTTGCCGTACCAATCAAGCGTAATCCATCAACAGCACATAAACGCTGTGTTGCATAGTTCAAAAGGCGTTGTTCATGGGCAGCAATACGTTCCAATCCAACTGATTGAACATAATCAATCGCAGCCCCTAGACCAATTGCTTGTACAATTTGCGGTGTTCCGGCTTCAAATTTCGCAGGCAATTCCGCCCATGTAGATTTTTCATAAGACACAGAAGCAATCATATCGCCACCGCCCATAAATGGCGGCATCTTGTCCAACAAATCTTCCTTACCGTAAAGAACACCAATACCTGTTGGGCCATAAAGCTTATGGCCGGTAAAGATATAGAAATCGACATCCAAATCTTGTACATCCACAGGCATATGCATCACGGCTTGTGATCCATCTACCATCACCTTCGCACCAACGGCATGTGCTGCTTCGACAACCTCTTTCAAAGGTACAACAGAACCCAGCACATTGGAAACATGTGTGATCGCAACCAGCTTTGTCTTTTCAGACAACATAGATTTAAATTCTTCTAACAAGAAGGTGCCATCATCGGAAATAGGCGCGACCGTTAACTCAACACCTTTTTCATCACGTAACATTTGCCACGGCACTATATTGGAATGATGTTCCATCGCAGAGATGATCACCTCATCTCCTTCTTTCAGTAATCCGCGACCAAAGCTATGTGCCACCAAATTCATGGCACCTGTTGCATTGCCAGTGAAGATAACTTCCTTTTCACTATTTGCATTTAGGAAAGCACGTACAGTTTCACGTGCAGCTTCATAATTCGCAGTTGTCTGTTCAGAAAAGGCATAGGCCCCACGATGTACATTTGCATAACAATGTTTATAAGTATCAGCAATGGCATCAATGACCGCTTGTGGCTTTTGTGCAGAAGCCCCGTTATCCAAAAAACATAATGGCTTGCCATGAACTAATTCAGATAGGATCGGGAAATCCGCCCGGATTGCGTTTACATCATAATCGTCAATAAAACCTTGGGAGATTGCTTCACTCATGCGCTTTCTCCTAATTTATTTTCAAGTTCAGCATGGAATAATTCGCAGATTTCCTGATGACGAATATGATCTACTGCTTCATGCAAAAAGGCTTGAACCAACAAAGCACGAGCACGTTCTTCATCAATACCACGGGATTCCAGATAGAAAAGTTGCATTTGATCCAACGCACCAGATGTGGAGCCATGAGCACATTTCACATCATCTGCATAAATCTCAAGCTCTGGCTTAGCATTTATCTCAGCCTTGTCACTCAGTAACAAAGCTTTGTGTAATTGTTGTCCATCCGTACCATCCGCACCGCGTTCAACATAGGTTTTCGCCTGAAACACACCTCTACCCTGATCACCTAGCACGCCTTTAAATACTGCTAAACTCTTGGAATTAGGCACATTATGGTTCACACGAATTGTTGTATCATGGTGGCGCTTAACATCCGCATGATAGGCACCATTAATGCGAATTTCCGCATGTTCGCCATCAATATCACATAAGGTTTCGTTGCGAATAATCTGACCACCAAGATTTAAGGTGAAACCATCATAAACAGAACCTTTATCCGCTTTAATGGTTGTTAAGCCATATGCAGAACTATGATCTGCTTCTTTCTGAAGAATATAATGGCCTAAATTCGCATCACGACCTAGCTGAATTTCAGAAACCGCATTACCAAAACTTTGCATTTCACCAGAAACACCCACATGGCTTTCTAGCAGTGTTACAGCGGCACCATTACCCAAGCGGATGGAATGACGTGGATGAAAACTTACTGCTTCATCTCCTGTATAAGTCAAGGACACCAAATGAATTGGCTTTTCCATCACCACAGCACGATCTACCTCCAAATATAAACCATCTGCAAGATAGGCTGTATTCAAGGCAGCCAATGCAGATACATCCATATTGATGGAAGCATTTAATTCATTTTCAAACTTATCAGGATCAGCCTCAATGGCCTCTGCTAAACTGCCAAGCTTCACGCCAGTTGGCAGATCACCAATCGCAGATAACTCCGCATCAAAAATACCATTCACAAAAACAATTCTATGGGCATCAACATTCGGCACGGCTTTTGGCAACGCAGCCATAGAAATAGAAAAATCTTCTGTCGCCAATGAAAAATCCACATTACGAAGATTTTTCAAGTTGGTGAATTTCCAATCTTCAAGACGAATAGTTGGCAAGCCAAGGCGCTCATAGGCGTTTTTAGCTTCAATGCGACGGTTGGTCATCCATTCCACTTGTGCCAGTGGCAAATCAACAGGGGAATATCCGAAACCGCGCAAGAAGGGATCAATTACTTCAGACATAGGCCTTCTTCCTTACGCAGCAGAACCGAATTCCGCATAACCTGTTTTTTCCAATTCCAATGCCAAATTCTTGTCACCAGATTTTACAATCTTTCCATCTGCCAAAACATGTACAAAATCAGGCACCAGATAATCCAACAAACGTTGATAGTGAGTGATACAAAGGACACCACGTTCAGGACTACGCAAACGATTCACGCCTTCTGCGACCACGCGCAATGCATCAATATCCAAACCAGAATCTGTTTCGTCAAGCAACGCAAGTTTTGGCTCTAACAACGCCATTTGCAATGTTTCGTTACGTTTTTTCTCACCACCGGAAAAACCAACATTCACAGGACGTTTCAACATATCATCCGGCATGCCAAGCTCTTTGGATTTAGAACGCATCAATTTTACAAATTCCAAACCGTCTAATTCAGCTTCGCCATGATATTTACGTTTCGCATTCAAGGCATGTTTCAGGAAGGTTGTATTTGTAATTCCCGGAATTTCCACAGGATATTGGAATGCAAGAAACAAACCTTCACAGGCACGTTCATTTGCTTCCAATTCAAATAAATCTTTACCATCAAAAGTAACGGAACCACCTGTCACTTCATAACCTTCACGGCCAGACAACACATAGGACAATGTGGACTTACCTGCACCATTTGGGCCCATAATCGCGTGAACTTCACCTGGACGGATTGTCAGGTTCACACCTTTTAAAATTTCTTTACCATGTACTGTGGCGTGTAAATCTTTAATTTCTAATAGCGACATATTTTTAATCCTGATTTAGCTGTTAGCTATCGCTTCAATAAATTCTCAAATTGTGGGGTGGTTTTAGCCAACTACCCCACACTTCCTTCCAAGGAAATACCGATCAGTTTTTGTGCTTCCACGGCAAATTCCATAGGTAGGGTTTGCATTACTTCTTTACAGAAACCGTTCACAATTAATGAAACAGCTTCTTCTTCATCCATGCCGCGTTGCAGGCAATAGAAAAGCTGATCCTCACTAATTTTAGAGGTGGTTGCTTCATGTTCCAGTTTCGCACTTGGGTTTTTGCTTTCGATGTAAGGAACTGTATGGGCACCACAATTAGAACCAACCAGCAAACTATCACATTGGGTATAATTCACAGCACCTTGCGCACGCGGCGACACGCGTACCAAACCACGATATGTTTGATCAGATTTACCTGCAGAAATACCTTTGGAGATAATTTTGGATTTTGTATTTTTACCCAAGTGGATCATCTTGGTGCCTGTATCGGCTTGCTGCATATTGTTTGTAATGGCAACTGAATAGAATTCACCGATAGAACCATCGCCCTGTAGGATACAACTTGGATATTTCCACGTAATCGCAGAACCAGTTTCAACTTGCGTCCAGCTTACTTTGGAATTCGTACCACGACATGCCGCACGTTTGGTTACAAAGTTATAAATACCACCTTTGCCGTCTTCATCACCGGGATACCAGTTTTGAACGGTGGAATATTTAACTTCCGCATCATTTAAAACAACAATCTCAACAATTGCCGCGTGAAGCTGGTTTTCATCACGTTGGGGTGCTGTACAGCCTTCCAAATAACTTACATAAGAATTATCATCGGCAACAATCAATGTACGTTCAAACTGACCTGTTTCTTCTGCGTTAATCCGGAAATAGGTGGATAACTCCATCGGGCAATGAACGCCTTTAGGAATATAAACAAACGACCCATCCGTAAACACAGCACTATTCAAACATGCATGTTTGTTGTCTGTATGAGGTACAACAGACCCTAGATATTTTTTAACCAACTCAGGATGTGTTTTTACAGCTTCTGAGATTGAACAGAAAACAATCCCTTTTTCTTCCAAAGTCTTCTTATAGGTGGTCGCAACGGATACAGAGTCAAACACCGCATCCACAGCTACTTTTGGCGATCCAACAACACCGGCAAGAACTTCTTGTTCTTTCAACGGAATGCCAAGCTTCTCATATGTTTCAAGTAACTTAGGATCAACTTCATCCAAGGATTTTGGTTTATCCGCGTCTGATTTAGGCGCAGCATAATAGTAGATACCATTATAGTCGATTGGTGGCACTTCCAGCTTTGCCCAGTCCGGATCTTCCATTGTTTTCCAATGGTCATATGCCTCAAGACGCTTTTCAAGCAACCATTCAGGTTCCTCTTTCTTCGCAGAAATAAAGCGAATAACTTCTTCGCTTAACCCCTTGGGTGCGCGTTCCATTTCGATTTCTGTGACAAATCCATATTTATATTTGTCACCACCAGCATCGATATCTTTTACTTTTTCAATGGTTTCCGTTGTGGCCGCCATTATCCTTGATCCTTCGCTAATGCAGATTGATCTGCTTTTTGTTTTTGACTATTTTTCAGTCCAGTTGAAAGTGGCTTCATATTTATGAAATCAGGTATGCCTGCATCTTTATTAATATCTGCTAAAGAGACAGATTCTAATGCGGCCTTAACTGCCATATTGATCGGGTCCCAACGCCCACGCATCGGACAAAGATCCTCCACATCACAGGCACCTTCAGCCCCATCAACACAAGCTGTCAAAGCCACCGGCCCGTCCAGCGCTGCGATAACCTCAGCAACACTTACCTGTTCCGCAGAACGTTCCAGCGCATAGCCGCCGCCAGCACCCCGTGTAGACACAATCACATCAGCTTTCGCCAACAGCTTCAGAATCTTTGCGACAGTCGGTTGAGGTAAGTTTGTAACCTCAGCCAAATCAGGCGCAGTTGTGTTTTCACCCTGAAGATCAGCCATCTGACCAAGGACGATCACACCGTAATCTGTAAGCTTGCTTAAACGAAACACACTAGCCTCTAACTTGAAACCGTACTAAATTAGTCCTGATTGCTTATTTACGCCTTTTTTCGACTTTTTCAAGGGAAAAAATTGATTTACATCAATGTTAAGAGTCGTTCTTAATTATGTTAATAACCACTCTTAACTGCATAGAAAAAGGCTCCGAAATCCAGATAATTTCGAAGCCCTAAATTAAGAATATTTTTCAGTTTAAGTTTTTGATGTTGCGGGCGTATTTTCATCTGGTGGTAAAACCGCACCTGCAATAGCCTTTTTATCCTCTTCAGACAGATTATCTGCGTCTATATTTTTTCCATCATCGCCCGCCAAGCGCACGGTAACTTCACGATGGGCAAACTTAATACCTTCTTTTGCAAATAATTCCCGGATTTGCGAATAAACCAGTTTACGCGCGACAAATTGCTCCCCCGGCTTGGTCATAAATTTCACACGCAGAATCATCGCAGAATCTTCCATCTTGTAGACACCTTGCGATTTTAGCGGTTGAAGGAAAGAGGCTCCGACTTCTGGGTGTTCCAACAGCTGCTGCCCCAGCTTTTTGATGAGTTTCCGAACCTTCTCCACATCCGTGTCATAAGTTACGCGCAAGGTAAGCTTCATCATTACCCAATCGCGTGAATAGTTCGTTAGATGTAAAATTTCGCCAAATGGAATAGTATGTAAAGCGCCTAGGTGGTGACGTAATTGCAAGGATCGGATTGAGATACGTTCAACAGTCCCTTTAACAGTACCGAGATCGATATATTCTCCTTTACGGAACGCATCATCAATTAAGAAGAAAGCACCAGAGAAAATGTCTCGGATCAACGTTTGAGCACCAAATCCCACAGCCAGACCGACAACCCCGGCACCTGCAAATAATGGTGCAACATCAACGCCCATTTCAGATAAGACAATCATTCCTGAGATCACAAGAACTGTGAACAATAAGGCGTTTCTAAACATCGGTAATAACGTGGCTAGACGGGAAGCTGCACTGGCACCGCCCCCCTCATCTCCGGGTTCAGGTTCAGTGACGTCACCAAGCTCATCAGCAATCTTATTATCAATTGTAATTTTGATCGCTTCATAAACCATATAAGCAAAAAACAGGACGATAAGAATATCAAAGAACTCAACAACCATTCCATCTTCAGCTAATGGATCAAGCCCCCAAGCACGCAATACGATCCCCAAGAAAACAACAGATACAATGATCCGTGCACCTTTGATACATAATGCTTTTAAACTTTTGCGATCCGCTTGTAATACGCTTTCAGCAATATCTTCAACTTGCTCATGTTGTTGTTCTAACTTGGCAAATATCCTTTCAATGACGATGAGCAACAATCCATAGACCGCCAAACTTAGATACGCCCAGAAAAACGGCGATAAAGCCAAAGCAATACCCGTAGGCCATCCCATCAGCAAACTAACGGATACTTTTGCCCAAGCCGCCAAAACGTAAAAAATGACAAGCAAATGCCAGATACGGCTGATAACTTCCAAAAGTGGACCGGGTTTATCTTCCTTACTTAAAGATCGAAGAAACACTCGTATTTTTCGTGAACGATAAATTACCAATGCCGATGTCGCGACAACAATGATGGTGGTTCCAATCAGAAGGATCAGTTTATAGGATTGACTGTGAACACCAATGTCACCCAGCCAGAAGCATATCTGAACCGTTGCGATGCCGAACGAAATCAAAAAAGTAAAGTCACGATAAAAACCTCGTGCCTGCTCATCATTCATAGGCAAAGCTCTATATTCAGGTACATCGAGCCCCGATAAGTTATAGAAAATATAATGTACGAGAACGACACTACTACCGATGGATATAACCGCTAACTGAGTAGTTAGTTCCGCCCCACCGGAATCATTCGTCAGATAAGCCAGTAGCGTCGCGATTACAAATGCAACGCCGGTTGCAATTGCTTGCATAAATCCGCGGAACCACAAGAAAGATAATTTTTCACTAACGTCTTTTGGTTCGTCTTTAAAAAAATGTGCAAACTGATTGCGTGCCCAATTATTTACAAAACGTAATCCAAGCAATCCGATACCAAAATATAACAAGGCCAAAGCTAGAGTTGGAAACAACCAAGACATATCTCCTGCTGTTGTTGCTTCTCTTAATGCAAATAGCACCTGTTCTTGAAAGACTGGAAGCTCATAAAAAAGCTCCCACAATCGATTACGCAACTCGGTTCCGAAAGTGGTTTCCATACCCATCCCCTTAAGATGAAATCTTCACCTGTTGAAAATTATATCTATTCTATTGGTTTTACTTTATCCCAATGAGCATCGGCAGCTTGGACCATTTCGTCAAGATCATTACTCTGCCAGCGCTTTTTTCCGACATTCGCACCAAACAAGTATAGCTTCTTTTTATGGATCAACCAAACCTGTGGATCACCGCCATGAATATTACCTAAGCTCATTTGATTAGAGCAGTATCCACCATATTGAGGGGCATATAGTTTGGGGTCTTTGATAAATGCGTCCCGACCTTCTTGGGATGTAAAATGCCAAATAGCGCCATTCCACTTATAACTAAACTCTTCAGCACCTGCCTCTTCCTGTCCTTTATCGTGATATGATAAAGGGTCATAACCTTCTATAGCAGTGTCACTAAAAAATCCTGTATGAACTGGATCAAGTGCGAAAGCAGTAGAGATTTGCATCGCCGCAAACATCCCTGCGATTAATGAGAATATCAAAGAGGCCCGTTTCATCATAAATAAAACTAAACGGAAAACTGACTAAAAAATCAAATCACAAAACTGTCAGGAAGACACCAATATACCAACACTACGTTGATCAACGGTTACATTCATCGGCATAATGAATGGGCCGTCCCCATCCATTTGGATGTCACTTTCTTTGGCCGTTTCAAATTGAACTTCATTTGTTTTTAAAACAGTCACATCCCGCGATAGGTGTAATCTACCCAGCGCCAAGTTCACGCCGTAACATAATGCGGCACAATATCCGTATAATGGTAACAAGATTACATAAAGGTCATCAGAACTTATATCCGCATCAGGTGCGACAACAAATGGCCCTCCGTATCTTGCAGCTCTAGTTACAATAACAGTATTAGCTACTAATCTTTGTCCGTTTACCCGAACACGAATAAATGGTGGCTTTTGTTTCAGAACCGTAAACGCAGCAACCACATATGCCGCCCCCCCAATAAAACGCTTCAGTCCTGAATTAACGACATTCACCACTCTTGAATCCAACCCACTACTTGCCATCAATAAAAATCGACGATCATCAGCTAACCCCGGATAAACTTTTTTGGAACGTCCCGCCTCGATGATATTTATAATCTTTTTCAAATCGCTGGGCAGCCCAAGTTCCCATGCCAAGACATTGGCTGTTCCCATTGGCAGAACAGCAATGCTCGGTCCAAGTTTTGCTTCATCACGCTGACACAAGCCATTTACGATTTCATTAATCGTACCATCCCCTCCTGCTGCAACAATGACATCAATATCCTCTGCTTCATAGGCAAGCTTTTCAGCATGTCCTGCACGTTCTGTCAGGATCATGGAAACCTCATGTCCGCGTTCAGTAAGAAGATGCAATAATTTTAGCATCTTACTCTCACGCCAACGGGTAATGAGAGGCCGTCCCGCAATCGGGTTATGAATAATTAGAATACGTCTTTTCATAAACAAGCTATGCCAAGATTTGTTTTAAGATTTCGTTACAATTCCGTTTCAACCCTATGAAATTTGCGGTTTGACGCAAAATCTTAACAAAGCGCCCCTAGGTTTCGACCACAAAGATTCGAGGAACTGATTCGGTTTGATCCAAGTTCGTTTGAAAGGACGCGTTATGAAGATGAACACACCGAGAGTCACAAAATATCGCAGCATTTGGATTTCTGACATTCATCTTGGAACAAAAGGATGTCAGGCAGATAAACTCTTAAGCTTTCTAAAGCATAATGAAAGTGACTATTTGTATCTTGTCGGAGATATCATTGACGGTTGGCGTTTGAAGCGAAGCTGGTATTGGCCACAAAGCCACAATGATGTTGTTCAGAAAATCCTTCGTAAAGTTCGTAAAGGCACAAAGGTAATTTATGTACCCGGCAATCATGATGAATTTGCCCGTGAATATGTAAATCATCATTTTGGAGGCGTGGACGTTCAAGAACGTGCTTTTCACAAAACAGCAGATGGCAAGGAACTCCTTGTGATACACGGGGATGAGTTTGATGTTGTGGTAAGATATGCCAAATGGTTAGCACTTCTAGGAGACGGTATCTATACCATGCTTTTAGTGATCAATAATTGGTATAATAAGATCCGCGAAAAAATGGGGCGCCCTTATTGGTCTCTATCCCAGTATTTGAAACTTAAAGTTAAAAACGCCGTTCAGTTTATTGCTGAATACGAGGAAGCCATCGCAAAAGCTGCAAAAAATGCAAAGGTAGATGGCGTGGTTTGTGGTCATATCCACCATCCGGAAATGCGAGACATCGACGGTATTCTTTATTGCAATGACGGAGATTGGGTCGAAAGTTGTTCCGCCCTTGTTGAACATATGGATGGACGCCTTGAATTAGTTGAATGGACGTCGACAGAACCCGTATTCATAAAATCAGAAGAGACAGAAGCTTCATGCGCATATTAATTATTACCGACGCTTGGTATCCACAAATCAATGGCGTCGTAAGAACTCTATCCTCCATGCAGGAAGAATTAATCAAAATGGGCAACGATGTGCGTATGATCACACCAGAAGCATATAAAACAGTCCCATGCCCGACTTATCCAGAAATTCGTCTTTCCTTAGTGACATCAAAAGCTATTGAGAAAGTCGTGAAAGAATTTATGCCTTGTGCCATTCATATTGCAACCGAAGGTCCATTAGGTCTTGCTGCAAGAAATTATTGCCGTAAGAAAAAACTTCCCTTTACAACGGCCTTTCATACCCGTTTCCCTGAATATGTTGAAGCACGTTTTCGCATCCCCGAGAATTGGATTTATCCAATGATGCGTTGGTTCCACAAGCATTCAACCAATGTTATGGCCCCCACGCCAACAGTTGTTGAAAACTTGCACGCGCATAAGTTCCACAATGCATGCCTTTGGGGGCGTGGTGTTGATGTTGATCTTTTCAAACAGGGCCCGAAAGCAGAACTCCCCAAAGATAGAATTCAACAAGGTAAGCCCATATTATTATCCGTTGGACGTATTGCCGTTGAAAAGAATATCGCAGCCTTCCTTGATCTGGATATTGATGCCAATAAGATCGTTGTCGGTGATGGGCCTATGATGAATGAATTGGTACGTAAATATCCTGATGTGATCTTTGTCGGTGCTAAACATGGCGAGGAATTGGTTTCCTATTACAATTGTGCCGATGCCTTCGTCTTCCCTAGCCTGACGGATACTTTTGGATTGGTCATGCTGGAAGCACTTGCATGCGGCACACCTGTTGCTGCCTTCCCTGTTATGGGACCTAAAGATGTTATCACAGATCCCACGGCGGGCTGCTTAGACCATGACTTGAAAACAGCCGTCTTAAAAGCTTTGGAGCTTAATCGAGAAAATTGCCGTAAATTTGCAGAAAAACATTCATGGAAAGCAAGTGCGGAAACATTCCGATCTTACCTACATGAATTTGATCCAAAGCTTATCGATCAGCATTACGAAGAGCCAACAACAACTGAAGAAGAAAAAATCCCCGCTTCAGCCGTTGCCGGCATAACATCGTCTACAAAGACATCAGACTAGCATTACCACCTGCTGCAGTCGTATCTGTGCTTACGGTACGTTCTGCAGCAAAACGGTATAGATAGCGCGGCCCGCCCGCTTTTGGTCCCGTACCTGATAGGCCCTCACCACCAAATGGTTGAACACCAACGATGGCGCCAATCTGATTACGGTTCACATATGTATTACCCACATGCAATCGTGATTTAATATACTCTATGCGGGCTTCGATCCGACTATGAATTGCCAAGGTCAAACCAAAACCAGTGGCATTCACCGCGTCTATCACTTCATCCAACTGATCTGCCTTATATCTTACAATATGCAGAATTGGACCGAAGACTTCTTTTTCCAATTGATCAATAGAATTGATTTCAAACATATGCGGTGCGACAAAGGTTCCATCCTGACATTCTTTTGGCAAATCCAGCGCCCCAAGCGTTTTTGCCTCTTTCTTCATCCGGGCCACATGGTCCATCAAACCTTTTCGTGCCTCATCATCAATCACAGGACCGATATCAGTTTCAAGAATGGACGGATCTCCAAGGCTTAATTCTTCCATTGCCCCTTTGATCATTTCAATTTGCTTATCAGCAATATCTTCCTGAACACAAAGAATACGCAAAGCAGAGCAACGTTGTCCCGCGGATTGGAAAGCCGACATTAACACATCCCGTGTGACTTGCTCCGGCAAGGCTGAACTATCGACGATCATCGCATTTTGCCCACCTGTTTCCGCAATCAATGGAATGATAGGACCATTTCGATCCGCCAACATACGGTTGATAAGACGTGATGTTTCTGTCGAACCGGTAAAGGCAACCCCGCCCAAACGCGGATCCGTCAATAAGGGCGTACCAATAGTTGGCCCCTCACCCGGTAGAAGATGTAAAACATCACCCGGCACACCAGCTTTTAACAACAATTTCACAGCTTCATACGCAATGATAGATGTTTGTTCTGCGGGTTTTGCGATAACCGCGTTACCTGCTGCCAGCGCGGCTGTGACCTGCCCCGCAAAAATCGCCAGAGGGAAGTTCCACGGGGAAATACATAAAAACACACCGCGCCCATGTAGGCTGATCTGATTATCTTCGCCTGTTGGCCCCGGTAACTGAAGAGGTTCCGCAAATTCAGCGGCAGCTCGTTCTGCGTAATAGCGCAAGAAATCAACTGCTTCGCGTAATTCCGCAATGGCATCTTGCAGGGTTTTCCCTGCTTCCTTCATAATGATTGCCATTAACTTATTACCATTATCTTCAAATAGGTCCGCAGCCTTATTCAAGACACGCCCCCGTTCAACCGCATTGGTTAAATCCCATGCCGGTTGGGCACGTAACGCACGTTCCAACGCGCGGGTCGCCATAGATGCCGATGCAAATTGGACGGTGCCGACAATCTCTTTTCTATTGGCGGGATTTAATACAGGTTGGGACATTCCTTCCTGATCCTTGCCGCCAATCAATGGCCCCGCAAACCAATCTTCTTTCTGTGCTAGAACCATTTCTTCTGATGTTTTAGAAATCACATCTGGATGGCGAATATCTAAGCCTTCAGAATTTTTGCGCTCATCGCCAAACATATCTTTGGGAAGTGCAATTTTTGGATGCGCCTTAATCGGCATATCCGCAACCTTACGGATCGGATCAGCAATGATATCGGAAATCGGCGCGGTTTCATCAACAATACGATTTACAAAAGAACTATTCGCCCCATTTTCTAAAAGACGACGCACCAAATAAGCAAGCAAGTCTTCATGACTACCTACAGGGGCATAAACACGTACGGGACGACCATGTGCATCGCCCTCTTTATCAGCAAAACCCACCACTTGATCATAAAGCGCATCGCCCATTCCATGCAGGCATTGATATTCAAATTCTGTGCTGCCTGCAATCTCCATAATCGCAGACAAGCTATGCGCATTATGAGTTGCAAAACATGGATAAAAGGCATCTGGCGCGGCCAATAACTTTTTCGCACAAGCCAGATAAGATACATCCGTATTGGCTTTTTGGGTAAAGACCGGATAACCATCCAAGCCTTGTTCTTGTGCCAATTTAATCTCCGTATCCCAATAGGCGCCTTTCACCAAACGCACCATAAAGCGACGGTTATAGCGACGACCCAGATCGGTTAGGAAATCCACCAGTGGCACACAACGTTTTTGATAGGCCTGGATCGCAAGACCAAGGCCTTGCCATTTTTCAATTGAGGTTTCCTGACAAATTGCTTCCAGAATATCGAGGGAGATATCCAGACGATCCGCTTCTTCTGCATCAATGCAAAGGCCGATATCATAATCCGCCGCCAGTTTACATAGATGCGCAATCTTTGGCACCATTTCAGCCATCACGCGATCTGTTTTGGCAAATTCATAACGTGGATGCAGGGCCGATAGCTTTACAGACACACCGGGGGAGTTAATTACACCGCGCCCATTGGCTTCCTTACCAATGGCATGAATGGCATTTTGATATTCTTCATAATATCGTTCCGCATCTTTCATAGTGCGGGCCGCTTCGCCTAGCATATCGTAGCTATAACGATAACCTTTCTTTTCCATCTCCTTGGCGCGTTTCAAGGCCTCCCCGATATTTCGGCCCATCACAAATTGTTTGCCAAGGATTTTCATAGCCTGCACCACGGCCTGACGGATGACAGGTTCCCCAGAACGATGAACCATCTTTTTCAAGACAGAAGCCCAGCCGCCTTTGCCGCTTTCTTCCATCTGCACCACGCGTCCGGTCAACATCAAGGCCCAAGTAGACGCATTCACAAAAGAGGATTCTGATTTCCCAAGATGGGCTTCCCAATTCGCCCCACCGATCTTATCACTAATCAAGGCATCGGCGGTTTCCTTATCAGGAATACGTAATAATGCCTCCGCCAGACACATCAAGATCACACCTTCTTCGGACGATAATTCATATTCATGCATAAAGGCATCAATACCCGAAGATTTCACCCGCTCTTTGCGCACCTTACTCACCAGTTTCAAGGCACGATCATAAATACGATCTTTCATATCGGATGAAAGTTCAGCTTGTTGTAATCTTTCTGCTACACATTTTTCTTCATCCATGGAATAGGCGTCACGGATGGCTTGGCGCAGGTTTGTTGCTTCTTTTAATGGCGCACGCAATAGCATGTAGGGATACTCCTTAAATCAAATCTTTCCCTTAAGAATATCAAAACAACAAAAGAATGTGCTTCTATATTTTAAAATTACACGATATATTCACTATTATTTTGATATTTTTATAGTGAATTATTCTGTTATGAATGAAATTTATAAACCATTAGACCAGATTGACCGCAATATCCTGCGCGAATTGCAAAAGAATGGGCGAATCTCTAACGTAGACCTCGCCAAGGCTATCAATCTTAGCCCGACCCCCTGCTTGGAGCGTGTCCGCCGACTGGAACGCCAAGGTTATATCAAAGGGTACCAAGCCATCCTTGATCCCGACAAACTGGATCAATCCTTGCTGGTATTTGTGGAAGTCAAATTGGACCACACCACATCGGATGTATTTGATGAATTAAAAGGTTGGGTGAACCGCACGCCGGAAGTGGTGGAATGCCATATGACTGCTGGCGGCTTTGATTACCTCCTCAAAGTTCGCGTCAAAGATATGAATGCCTATCGCCACCTGCTCGGCGAAGAACTCACCGCACTCAGAGGTGTCACCACCACCTCCACTTTTGTAGTTATGGAGGCTGTTAAAGATGGAAATGAGGTTTATGTGAGATGAAAAGAAATTAATCTCTTAACTCTCTAAGCTGTTCCTCTCGCTTTTTCACAAGACGGGAACGCTTGATCATATTGGCGATTATAAAAAGAGAAATGGCTAACACGGAAATAGCAGTTACTGAATAGCGGATAAGGGCTGGTGTCTCGACAACCCAGACCGTTAATGTTGCTAATGCAGATACGCCCCCTAATGCGCCAACCGCCTGATCATTTAAATCAGACATCCCCCACTCCTATTTCAAGTTTTGAAAATACCTAATCGTCTCTTTTAAACCATCTTCCAGCGCGACTTTTGGTTCCCAGCTTAACTCGCTTTTAGCCAGTGAAATATCTGGCTGGCGTTGGGTTGGGTCATCTTGTGGTAAGGGTTTATAGATGATTTTAGATGTGCTGTTGGGGATCAGTTTCAGGGTGAGCTCAGCCAGTTCCCCAATTTCAAATTCCCCCGGATTCCCCAGATTTACGGGACCAATAAAATCATCGCGGCTATCATTCATCATGGACTGCATACCATCTAGCAAGTCATCCACATAACAGAAGGATCGGGTTTGCGTGCCATCGCCATAGATGGTGATGTCTTCGTTATGCAAAGCCTGCCAGATAAAATTACTGACCACGCGACCATCTTGGGGATGCATATTCGGGCCATAAGTATTGAAGATACGGATCACTTTGATATCGGTTTGATACTGGCGGTGATAGTCAAAGAATAAAGTCTCCGCACATCTTTTGCCTTCATCATAACAAGACCGCGGGCCAATCGGGTTTACACGTCCCCAATAGTCTTCCTTTTGAGGATGAATTTCTGGATCACCATAAACTTCAGAAGTAGACGCTTGAAGGATGCGTGCATTAATTCGCTTGGCAAGACCCAACATATTAATTGACCCATGCACCGCCGTTTTAACGGTCTGCACCGGATTATATTGATAATGTACGGGCGATGCGGGACATGCCAGATGATAAACCTGATCCACCTCTACATAGAGGGGGAAAGTCACATCATGACGTTGGAATTCAAAATTATGTTCATCCATCAAATGCTGGATATTGCGTTTGCGTCCCGTGAAAAGGTTATCTGCACAGATCACATCATGTCCGTCTTTAACCAGACGATCACAGAGATGGGAGCCTATAAAACCAGCACCGCCCGTCACAAGAATGCGTTTTTCCAACATAGATCGGCTCCCTACCCCATTGCAATCAAGGTTTAAACAGTCGGGTCATCCCGTGTCTGTACCATCAATTTGCCAAAGTTTTTTGATGTCAGCATATCAATGAATGATTCGGGCATTTTCTCAAAGCCTTGTTTTATATCCTCTTTATGCTGAAGCTTGCCTTCTTTGGCCCAACTCGCCAATTGTTGACGGGCTTCGATGATATCTTCTTCGCCATAATCGAAAATCAAGAAACCTTGCATTTTGGCACGTGCCACTAGAACCTGACGCATAAAACGTTGCCCCATATCCGGTTCTTCAAATTTGCCTGCTAATGAAATGGTGCCACAGATAATAATACGCGAAAATGGTGCAAGGTTTTTCATCACCGCATCATGGATAGGCCCCGCCGTATTATCAAAGAAAACATCCACACCATCAGGGCATGTTTCTTTCATCGCCGCATCCAGATCAGCTGTATCGCGATAATTGATCCCTGCTTCATAGCCAAGGCTTGCACAATAATCTAACTTATCTTGAGATGAAGCCACCGCCACAGGGCGCGCGCCTTTGATCTTGGCAATTTGTCCTGCGATTTGTCCCACCGCCCCGCTTGCCGCAGAAATAACAACAGTATCGCCTGTTTTTGGCTGTCCAATATCGCGTAAGGCAAGATAGGCTGTTAAACCCGGCATACCAAGATAACCGATCGCAGAATGAATAGGGCCAAGGGATTTATCCACCTTATGCAACTTTTTACCATTGCCTAAATCTACATTCAAAGCCGCATAATCCTGCCAGCCAAAATTGATATTTTCTACAATATCCCCTACCTGATAGTCAGGATGGTTTGAGGCTACAATTTCCGCAACTGCCCCGCCATGCATACAATCATCAATACCAACACCTGCCGCATAATTGGCAGCCGCACTGATCCGTCCGCGCATATAAGGATCAAGAGAAAGATAGATGGAACGGGCCAATACCTGCCCCTCACCAATGGCTGGCATTTCGCCTTCAACCATTTTGAAATTTTCAACAGATGGCATGCCTGTAGGATGACTTGTCAGAACCCATTGGCGGTTTATTTCAGACATATGATTTAACCTTTAACTTTTGAATAAAGCTTCGGCTGCCCCTTGGGCGCCCTGCTTTTTCACAATGGCTTCTTCTACGCGTTTAATCTCTGCATTTAGGACATCAATATATTCACCCAATGCTTCGATCGACATTTCTTCTAAATCAAGTGGTGTCGCTAAATTTGGACGTAGTGGTTCCAGATCATCCGTATCCATTTTCTAAACTCCCTTTGCAGCAAAAAACGCATCGTTTTTATTTTACATTTTTGTCGACTATGCGCAGTATCAAATGATCCGCAAATGGGCGCAAGCAAATAGAATTCACAAGATATCTGAATAGAGGTTATCCATGACAGTTCCATCCATGATGCAAGCCGTAGAAATCAGTGAAGCTGGTGGGCCTGAAGTTTTGAAATCTTGCACACGCCCTACCCCTGAAATCAAAGCGGGTGAAATCTTGATCAAGGTCGCCGCTGCAGGGGTTAATCGTCCCGATTGTTTACAACGTGCTGGCCTTTACCCTGCGCCCAAAGATGCAAGTGACCTGCCCGGCCTTGAAGTCGCAGGTGAAGTGGTTGGCGTTGGGGCAAATGTGCATCAATGGGAAATCGGCGACAAGGTATGTGCGCTTACCCCTGGTGGCGGCTATGCCGAATATTGCATGGCACCTGCCGGACATGCATTGCCTTGGCCGAAAGGTTATGACGCGGTAAAAGCCGCGGCCTTACCAGAAACTTTCTTTACCGTATGGACCAATGTCTTTGATCGTGTTGGGTTACAAGCTGGTGAAACCCTGTTAGTTCATGGCGGTAGCAGCGGTATCGGCACCACAGCGATTCAACTGGCAAAAGCTTTTGGCGCTAAAATCATCATCACAGCCGGATCAGATGAAAAATGCGATTTTTGCAAAGAACTTGGGGCTGATCTAACCCTCAATTACAAAACTCAAGATTGGGAGGCAGAGGTTAAATCCGCCACGGATGGCAAAGGTGTGAATGTTATCTTTGATATGGTCGGTGCCCCCTATATGCAAAAGAATCTAAACTGTCTTGCCGTTGAGGGGCGTTATGCTCTACTCGCTTTCTTAAAAGGCCCGAAGGCTGAATTAAATATGACCCGTGTTTTAACAGATCGCTTAACCATAACGGGGTCAACATTACGTCCCCAATCTATCGAGGCAAAAAATAAAATCGCAATTCGTCTCTATGAGCGAGTTTGGCCCTTGCTCGATAGTGGAAAAGTGAAACCGATTATACATTCAAGCTTTTCACTTGAAGAAGCGGATAAAGCCCATGCCCTAATGGAAAGCTCAAATCATATGGGGAAAATTATTCTAACTTTATAACAACTGAGATTTTCCAGTATAGAGAGCGCTTTTTTGAATTTATTATAAGTGGTATAGATAAAGAAATCAGCGGGGTGATACTTTAATTTCTTTCAGAATCATCCCATATTTGTGTAAGATGGAAATTATTATGCATTTGAGGAAATCAATGCCTTTGAACGCACAAGAAAAATACAGCCTGAACGTTGAATTAAATCAGGCCAAAAATGATAATGAACTTGTTATGGAACCGTTTAAAATGGCGGGACCAGATCGCGACAGTGACGATGATCGTGATGGGGATACAGGTTTACTTACCAAGACAAAGCCCAAAACCAAAAAACCTTCGATGTATAAGGTTTTGTTGTTGAATGATGATTATACGCCAATGGAATTTGTTGTGCATATTTTGCAATCCATTTTCAACAAAGGGCAAGAAGATGCCGTAACCATCATGTTGCACGTCCACCAAAAAGGTGTTGGTGTCTGTGGTGTTTACCCTTATGAAATTGCAGAAACCAAGGTCACGCAAGTGATGGATTTAGCCCGAATGGAGCAACATCCGTTACAATGCACTTTGGAAAAAGACTCCTAAATCATAACTATTAAGATTTGGGATCAAAACTGTCCCTCTTGAAAAGACGTATACGGAAGACAAAGTAAGTAGTTAGAAGAAGAATAAAAGAATACGGAAGGAAAAGAATATATGTTGTCGAAAACCTTAGAGGAAACACTCCACCGCGCGCTTGCCTATGCAGCGTCCCGCCGTCATGAATATGCAACGCTTGAACATCTTTTGCTTTCCCTGACTGAAGATCAAGACAGTGTCGCGGTCATGCGGGCATGTGGTGTAGATATTGATCGCCTCCGGAACGACATTATCGATTTCCTGAACAATGACTTAAATGACCTTGTGTCTTTGGCAGATGGTGAACCATCACCAACAGCTGGCTTCCAACGTGTATTGCAACGCGCAGCCGTTCATGTTCAGTCTTCTGGTCGCGAAGAAGTTACAGGTGCTAATGTATTAGTTGCCATCTTCTCTGAACGGGACAGTCATGCTGTTTACTTCCTGCAAACTCAGGATATGAGTCGCTATGACGCAGTTACATATATGAGCCACGGTATTGCCAAATCAGACAGCATGGAAGATGCAGAAGCCATTGGTCAAGTTGGTGGCACTGAAGAAGGTATGGATGCAGAAAGCGTTAATGGCAAAGCCAACGAAGCTCTGGAAAACTATTGCGTGAACCTGAATGAAAAAGCGGAAAATGGTAAAATTGATCCGTTGATTGGCCGTTCCGAAGAAGTAGATCGCACTGTTCAAATTCTTTGTCGTCGGACAAAAAACAATCCTTTATTAGTCGGTGATCCAGGTGTTGGTAAAACGGCAATTGCTGAAGGTTTGGCAAAGCGTATTGTCGACAAACAAGTGCCTGATGTCTTACAAGAAGATACGATCTTCTCCCTTGATATGGGGGCCTTACTTGCAGGGACACGTTATCGCGGTGATTTTGAAGAACGCCTGAAAGCGGTGATGAAAGAATTGGAAGAATATGAAGGGGCGATCCTTTTCATTGACGAAATTCATACCATCATTGGTGCTGGTGCGACGTCTGGTGGCGCTATGGATGCGTCGAACCTCTTGAAGCCAGCTTTGGCAAATGGTGGTTTACGTTGTATTGGATCCACCACTTACAAAGAATATCGTGGCCATTTTGAAAAAGATCGTGCGTTAAGCCGTCGTTTCCAAAAGATCGATGTTTATGAACCAAGTGTTGAAGACAGCATCAAAATTTTAACTGGCTTAAAGCCTTATTATGAAGAACATCATGGTATTCGCTATACAAATGATGCGATTAAAACTGCTGTTGAACTTTCATCTCGTTATATGACGGATCGCAAGCTACCAGATAAAGCGATTGATGTGATTGACGAAGTAGGTGCCTCTCAAAAACTGGTTGCTCCCTCAAAGCGTAAGAAAGTCATTAACACACGCGATGTGGAAGCAGTGATTGCGAAAATTGCACGTATTCCAGCAAAACAAGTGAACCGCGATGACAAGAAAGTTCTAGAATCTCTGGAACGTGACCTTAAAACAATGGTGTATGGTCAAGACAATGCTGTTGAAGCTCTTTCAGCGGCTATTAAGATGGCCCGCGCAGGTTTACGTGAACCGGAAAAACCAATTGGTAGCTATTTATTTACCGGCCCTACAGGTGTTGGTAAAACAGAAGTTGCCAAACAATTGGCAGCAACCCTTGGCGTGGAACTCAAACGTTTCGATATGTCCGAATATATGGAACGCCATACGGTTTCTCGCTTGATCGGTGCACCTCCTGGTTATGTCGGATATGACCAAGGTGGTTTATTGACAGATGCCGTCGACCAGAATCCACATTGTATCGTATTGCTGGATGAAATTGAAAAAGCACATCCTGATCTATTTAACATCCTTTTACAGGTAATGGATTATGGCAAACTCACTGACAACAACGGTAAAACCATTGATTTCCGTAATGTTATCCTGATCATGACATCCAATGCGGGTGCTTCAGATATGGCAAAAGCAGCTATTGGATTTGGTCGTGAGACACGCGAAGGCGAAGATGAAGAAGCAGTAAACCGCCTCTTCACGCCGGAATTCCGCAATCGTCTGGATGCAATCATTCCATTCTCTCATCTAGATCAAACTGTTATCCATAAAGTAGTTGATAAATTCATCTTCCAGTTGGAAACACAGCTAGCAGATCGTTCTGTCACATTTGAACTTACTGATGAAGCACGCGATTGGCTGGGTAAAAAGGGATATGATAAACTTTATGGCGCCCGCCCGCTTTCCCGTATCATTCAAGAACATATCAAGAAGCCGCTTTCTGAAGAATTGCTTTTTGGCCATTTACAGAATGGGGGCATTGTTCGTATTGAAACCAAAAAGAATGATGAAACGGGCAAGGATGAATTATATTTCA
Source organism: Curvivirga sp. (assembly GCF_965219885.1). Taxonomy (NCBI): domain Bacteria; kingdom Pseudomonadati; phylum Pseudomonadota; class Alphaproteobacteria; order Rhodospirillales; family Aestuariispiraceae; genus Curvivirga; species Curvivirga sp. Next base: position 327,519 of record NZ_CBDCOT010000007.1, on the reverse strand, counting down.
CTTATCCAGAGACAAGGTTACCTGCAAAACGCAAGAAACCTAAAGTTCCGGCTGTAGTGGAAAGATAACATTCAACCATAATTAAGTGTAAATGGCGACGTTTCCCAAAAAAACGTCGCCATTTTCATTTTGCAATTGATAAATCTGAGATTATAAGCCTTATTAAGATACATTAACTTTTCATTGATTACGTCTTTATCACTTGTAACCTTAACCCTGACAGCTTGATCTTTTTGCCTTATGACGATTTACAAACGCATAAATATTTTGAATGCGCTTACGGCATCACTTGCTGCCGTGCTCATGATGATTGCGTTAATATGGTTATATAGCACTGCCTATGAAGAGAAACTTCACGATCTTTCTCAAATGGCAAAAAACCAAGCCCGCTTGATTAATGCCGTTGCACGTTTTGATAAAAGATATAGCCAACATGATCATATTGGTGGACCGATAGAAGCCACGATATCTCAGGTAATCGATGCAAATATGACAAGTATTCGTCAAGATGGGACATTAGATGTTCTGATTGCAAAAATTGAAGGCGACAAAATCCAATTCTTGATGAGATTAGCTGGTCCATTACCATCCCCCAAGGCCTTAGCCGACCATCAAAACGGACCAATTAGCAAAGCTATTAAAGGTATGTCTGGTGCTGAATTAACACATGATTTCAAGGGCACAGAAATACTGGCAGCTTATGAGCCTATTGATGAACTAGACCTGGGGATTGTGACTAAAGTCGATTTATCAGAAGTACAAGCCCCGTTTCTTAAGGCTGCAGCTGGTATTTCCATCGTCGCTATTTTCCTTGTGATACTTGCAAGTTTGACCAATAGGAAAATTTTTCGCCCTGTTATTGACCAACTTATTGATGCAAAGAATGAAGCTGAAAAAGCAGATCGTGCAAAATCCGACTTTCTTGCGAATATGAGCCATGAATTGCGTACGCCATTAAATGCCATTATTGGTTTCGCAGAAGTTATTAAATCCAATCCCGCGCCATCTGTAGAAGAAAAACAAAAACATAATGAATATGCGCATGATATTCACTCAGCCGGTCACCACCTATTGCAGGTGATTAACGATATTCTGGATATGGCGAAGATTGAAGCAGACAGTCTTCAAATTCATGAAGAATTAGTGGATTTGGAATGTCTTTTAAGAGATTGCCAAACAATGCTTTCTATAGCGGCAGAAAAACAAAATGTTGAGTTAAAAACTAACCCTCAAGATTTATCTACCATTCCAAATGTATATGGTGACCCAACCCGGTTAAAGCAAATTATAACCAACCTTCTATCCAATGCGATTAAATTCTCAAATGAAGGCGGCGAAGTTATAATTCACATTGCAGAATTAAATGATGGCAGCTTGGATATCACCATCGAGGATCATGGCATCGGCATGGCGGAACATGAAATTCCAATCGCCTTGTCAAAGTTCGGTCAAGTACAGTCAAGTTATGCACGTGATCATGAAGGGACAGGATTAGGATTGCCTCTTGTGCAAATGTTGACCCGCATTCACGAAGGTGAGTTCAAGGTTGAAAGTTGGATAAACAACGGCACAAAAGCGACCGTTAAATTACCCGCTTCGCGTATCAGATCAAAAAAATAGGCTCTACTTATTTATAGAGCCTGAGTTGTCGGAGAAAGAAACCTAAGTATTTACTATCACCTATTTTATGCATGAACGGCGAGAACAAACATCAACCCTAAAAGTGAGAGTGAAACTAACAACCCCACATATGACGCGACTCGGCTACGACGTTGATAACGACGTACTTCCGGATGAATATAAACTAATGTATCTGCTGGCATTATGTAATCTCCCGTTTAATCGATTATAAAATATTGTTTAAATTGCGAAATCCACCTGACTCCCAGGTTTATTATGTTTTAATGAAATTACCGTAATTGCATTTTCACGATATGCAGCATTACTGTAAATTTCTGCTAGTTGCTCAGCGGTACCGCTTTCTTCTTCCAGTAAAAATTCTGAGCTATTCGATAAACTGGAGGGAGCGCTATAACGCATATAAGAAAGCTTACTCTTCTCTTTTTCATGGTCTGACATAAGAGAATTAAAACCTGTATCTACCAAGATATCATCCGCAGATACTAAAGGTGACTTAAGTGTTTTTTGATTATTAATATTTGAGTAAACGTCAAAGCCTGTAATTGATAACATATCTTTCATCCTTATTCTCAGAAGGCACCTGAAGCTGAGACTGAGGGATGGAGGAAATGTAGATTAGTTACATTTACTTTTTAGCTTCAGGTGCCTTACCTTCTCTTTCGATAAGACATATTTAAGTTCTGAAATAATTGATTTCGACAAATGTTACCTGAATTAAACTTTGCTTTTCACAAAGGACGTTTCATTCAAAGGGTCTCTATTTATTATTCATTATTTTCAAATACTTGCCCATTCGTGTCACATGAAATGGCATCTTGAATTTCCCTACAAGGCTACTTAAATGAACATCAGAAATACTTGCAGCATCAAAAATCTAACTGTTACACTTCTCTTGCTTTCAAATTGAATACCTGGAACACCATCTGTGCAAAAAGCTTTACATCATCATTTATTTACTGCTCTTGGAATTGGATTAATTTTTTCTGTCGTAGAGTTTATCCAGCCAAGTAATGGAACGGCAGCGGAAATTAAAGATCTTCTCCGACCTTTCGTCTTTGCGATCATCATATGGATATTTGCACTCCCTGTGACCGCCATCATATTAGATGCTTATGAGAAATATTGTCGCCAACATCTAAAACTTCCAATACCCCTTTTACTGGCTCTTTCCGCAATTATTGCAAGTTTTCCACTATCCTTTCTAATTCCATGGCTCACAGCATCATTGGATCTAGGTGGCCCAGAACGCAATCTATCAGTTATGAGTATCGATGTTTATGAACAGTTTATTTTCACGCGATACTTGAAAATCGCGACAATTGTAACCGTCATATGGGTATTAGCAAATTATCGGTGGTATAAAACCCGCCAAGAACTTCAAACTTCGTCCTCTATGACATCTGAGACGCTTGAGGTTAAAACTTTAATAGAACCAAACGACAATGATAACGCAGTTAAAATTAAAAAACCTCATTTCCTAAGTTTAAGTAAAAAGACACTTGGATCTGATATTTATTTGATTGCAGCTGAACAACATTATATTCGCGTGGTAACGAAACTTGGCGAAGATATGATTTTCTATCGTTTTAGCGATGCGGTAAGGGAAATGGACGACCTCAACTCAACCGGAAAACAAATTCATCGTTCGTTTTGGGTTCATCCCAATGGCATTGTCGAAATAGAACCTCATAATCGATCTTATCAAATCAAATTGATCAACGATGATGTCATCCCCGTATCAAGATCCAGTAAAGCACTCGTAGATCAATCAGGTTGGCTAAAAACAGATAATTGATTCGCAAATATTTCCACTTTTTCAAACTTTTAAATGGAATGAAGGCAATATTTCACTATATTTTCTGTAAATTTAACATTTAATTTTCAACTTAACGCGAAGAAACCTTGGCAACCAAGATGATTTTTTATAACGTATAGATGGGTTTATGCTCTACTGGCAGGGAAACATTTATTTGCATTATAGAGCGTTTTGATACAAATAAGATGTCCTTGGGGTTAATTAGGACCAAATATTTGTGTGTGCATGGGGCGAAGACTTTATTGAGAAAGAGCAATGGCGAATTCTGAAGAAGTAGATGAAAAGCCGAAAATTCCTTTCCGCACGCGTTTTCACGCGTGGTGGATTGGTGTGGATCCGGAAGATCTTATCGAAGACAACGACGATGACGTTGTTATCGAAGAGAACCCGGAGGCTATTCATATTGACCCAGAGCCAGAAGAACCTCAGGAATACTGGAATCCTGATCGTATTAGCTTCCTAACCCGTTTGTGGGGAGGGGAAGATCAAGATGAAATCATCACCCCTGGTGGTCTGGATTATACCTTGATGCTTGCCAAACCTATGGCATTGGATTCTACAAAAACAGTTTTGGATTTAGCTGCTAGTCTCGGAGGTGGCACACGTGCTCTTGCCAAAGAGTTTGGCGTTTGGATCGAAGGTCTGGAATATGATGCAGATCTTGCAGAGAAGGCAAATGAACTTTCTGTTAAATATGGCATGGATAGACGTGCCCCGATCACTAGCTTCAATCCAGAAAAAATTGGACTAAAAGACGCTCGTTATGACGCGATTATTATGCGCGAATCCAATTACCTTTATAAGCGCAAAGATTTGGTATTAAAGCAAATCTATGACGCGCTGAAGCCAAGCGGTCATTTAATGATGACAGATTTTGCCTTACGCTCTCAATCCTCACCAGATAACCCTGACGTAGCTAAATGGTTGGATGGTCATAAAGAAAAACCAATGTTGTGGAGTATGGATGAATACAAACGCAATGTTGTAAAGATGCGTATGAATTTGCATGTCCATGAAGACCGTACAGATGAATATCGCATTCAGGCATTAACAGCCTGGGCTGACTATGTCGGTACATTAACGAAAGAAGATCTGACACGTGACATTGTGAATCAGTTGATGGATGAAGCGCAATATTGGCTTCGTTTAATCCGTGCAATGGAAAGTGGCGAAGTTCGATTCTTGCGTGTTCATGCGACAAAGGGCGGCGAAAGTATTCTTTAAATTCCATAATTTGGACTTAAACACACCTATTTTAAATATCTTTCTGTTTATATTTGGTTTTAACTCAGTTAGCCCTTGCAATCACGGGTCATATCCTATACCTAACGCGCAGTTTTGAATTTTATCGTCAAATTTGCTGACAAAGATTAGGAAGAACAGTTGACAAACTGATCTCATCTCCCTATTTTCCGCCAGCAATTTTAGTAGAACCCGCGCGGCCGCTTGAAAATGGCCGGCTGCATGCAGGAGAAAAGCAATGAAAGTAGCAAGCTCTCTTAAAACGCTTAAAAAGCGTGACAAGAACTGCCGCGTAATCCGCCGCAAAGGTCGTGTTTACGTGATCAACAAAACAAACCCACGTTTTAAAGCTCGTCAAGGTTAATTGATACTTTAAATTGTGCGGTCAGTTTTGATTGCAAGTTTTAAAAACCGCGCTTTGGCTTCTGCCGCAGCGCGGTTTTTATTTGCCTATAATTCACAAGCCTTATTTCAAAATATTTTAAGTCTATTGATCTAGATTATTTTAAATATTTTTAAACAGTCTTTTTACCAATCTGATAATTGACCTTCTCTTCTGCATTCGCCATAACAAAAGTAATGAATTAAATTGTTACGGGAAGGCAGATCGCATGAAAATGCCGGAACCCGATATCGGGATCATAAATCGAAGACAAGAAATTGCCGATGCGCTACGTGCTATTGTACCGGGCGAAGGCGTTATTGTGGACGAAGCTGAACTTCGTCCCTATGAATCAGATGGCTTAACAGCCTATCAAACCTTACCTTTAATCGTTGTCTTACCTGAGACAGTGGAACAAGTTGCCGCGGTTTTGAAATATTGCGGCAAAGAAGGCATTAAAGTTGTGCCTCGCGGCGCAGGAACATCACTATCGGGCGGTGCACTCCCCTTAGCAGATGGCATCATGTTGGGCTTAGGCAAATTCAAGAAAATCTTGGAAATCGATTATGATAATCGCTGTGCCCGTGTACAGCCTGGTGTCACCAATCTAGGCATCACCCATGCGGTAATGGCCGATGGGTTTTATTATGCACCGGACCCATCCAGTCAGATTGCCTGTACCATTGGGGGGAATGTTGCCGAAAATTCCGGTGGTGTGCATAGTTTAAAATATGGCCTTACGACAAATAACCTTTTGGGTATCGAATTTGTTACAATCGACGGTGAGATTATTCGCGTTGGCGGAAAACATCTAGAGTCTGAAGGATATGACCTTCTTGGTCTTATGACAGGCTCAGAAGGTTTGTTAGGAGTGGTGACGGAAGTAACTGTACGCCTTCTGAAAGCACCTGATACGGCCCGTGCATTACTCTTGGGCTTTGAAACACCAGAAGCCGCAGGTGAATGCGTTGCGGCCATTATTGGTGCAGGCATCATCCCCGGCGGTATGGAGATGATGGATAGCCCTGCAATCAATGCAGCTGAGGATTTTGTAAATGCGGGTTATCCGCGTGATGCAGGTGCCTTACTGATTGTTGAACTAGATGGGCCGGAAGTTGAAGTCGATCATCTTATTGAGAAGGTAAACGAAATTGCGCAGGCCAATGGATCTACATATCTGCGAATTTCACAAAATGAAGAAGAACGCATGAACTTCTGGGCGGGGCGTAAAGCCGCCTTCCCTGCTGTAGGACGAATTTCCCCAGATTATTACTGCATGGATGGAACAATTCCACGTAGTCAGATTTCAACCGTATTAAGTGGTATGCGTGAATTATCTGAACATTATGGTCTTGGTGTCGCTAATGTTTTCCATGCAGGCGACGGAAACCTTCATCCATTAATCATGTATGATGCAAATAAACCCGGTGAATTGGAAAAGGCCGAAGATTTTGGAGCTGATATTTTGAAGCTTTGCGTCAAAGTTGGCGGTGTATTAACAGGCGAACACGGTGTCGGTGTTGAGAAACGTGATCTAATGGGTGAAATGTTTACAGAAGATGATTTGAAACAACAACAACGCGTTAAATGTGCATTCGATCCGGATCATTTGTTAAATCCCGGTAAGGTATTCCCGACATTACATCGTTGTGCGGAAATGGGACGAATGCATATCCATAAGGGAAAGATTCCTTTCCCGGATATTCCTCGTTTCTAATCTTTAACTGATAAACTTAATGAAGATAAGGTAATTTCCGTGTCTCAAAATGAACTCACAACCTTTCAACCTACCGATGAAGCTCAGTTAAAAGATGCAATAACTTGGGCAATTTCCGACCGAAAGTCTCTTTACCTTCAAGGTGGGAATAGTAAGGCTAATATTGGTCGCCCAACGGAAGATTTATGCGAAGCAAAACTTTCCATGGCTTCTTTTTCCGGTATTCGTGAATATGAATCTGCTGAGTTAATCATGCGTACAGGGGCTGCAACAACTATGAAAGAAGTTGAAGCAGCACTTGCAGAAACAAACCAGATGCTCGCTTTTGAACCGATGGATTATTCTGCTTTGCTTGGCTTGTCTCCTGATGATGCAGTGAAATCAACGATCGGTGGGATTTTTGCTTGTAACTTAGCTGGTCCACGCCGTATCTCAGCCGGATCTGCGCGTGACCATTTGCTGGGCTTTCAGGCAATCTCTGGGCGTGGCGAAGCCTATAAATCCGGCGGCCAAGTTATGAAAAATGTAACGGGATATGACCTCAGCAAGCTGATGGCAGGTTCATGGGGAACGCTTGGTGCGATGCATGAAACTACCTTTAAGGTTCTCCCAAAGCCCGAAACCAGTCGTACAATCTTGATTACCGATGTAGACCATCATCTTGCCAGTCATATTATGTCGCAGGCGATGCAAACATCCTATGATGTTTCAGGCGCGACATGGTTACCTGCTAATCTTGCAAAACATTCTAGTATAGACGTCTTGCGTTTAGCGGAAAAAAACATTGCAGCTTGCCGATTGGAAGGTCCAGAACCTTCCGTTAAAACACGTCTAAAATCTTTACGCGATATGTTTTCTGAACATGGCAAAATAGAAGAACTTCATGAAGAAAATAGCGAAATTTTCTGGCGAGAAATTCGAGATGTTATCCCTTTTGCCAAAGCTATTGATGACCGGGTTATTTGGAAAGCTTCTGTAGCGCCGACAGATGGAGCAAAGTTAATTGATGCTTTATCTGGTTTAAACAATCCTGATTTCTTTATGGATTGGGCTGGCGGCTTGGTCTGGATCGCGGTAGATGCACCTAAAATCGGAAGTACCGACATCATCCGCAATGAGGTCAACAAACTGGGCGGCCATGCAACACTCATTCGTGGTTCTCATGAACTACGTTTAGAACATGAAGTTTTTCATCCTCAAGCGGCACCTCTAGCTGCATTATCCAAACGTATCAAAGATCAGTTTGATCCATTAGGCATCCTGAACACGGGTCGAATGTATGCCAACCATCAGAAGCGCGAGGGATAAGACATGCAAACTAATTTCTCCATCCAACAACTCGCAGATCCCGGCATGAAGGAAGCAGAAAGTATCCTGCGTAAATGCGTTCATTGTGGTTTTTGTACAGCGACCTGTCCAACTTATACCTTATTAGGAGATGAACTAGATTCTCCACGTGGACGTATCTACCAAATAAAAGATATGTTGGAAAATGAGCGTCCAGCCTCCCCGCAAATTACAAAACATATTGATCGTTGCTTATCTTGCCTGTCATGTATGACAACCTGCCCATCTGGCGTCCATTACATGCATTTGGTGGATCATGCACGTAGCTATATTGAGCAAACACATACGCGCCCTTTACCTGAACGTATGTTACGTCAGATATTGAAAATCGTTTTGCCAAATCCCGGTTTATTTCGCATCGCATTGATAGGAGCTTTTTTCGCCAAACCTTTCGCCAATCTTATGCCGGGGCGTTTAAAGGGTTTGGTAAAAATGGCGCCTAACCGTATTCTACCGCCGTCGCAATATGACAAGCCGCAAAGTTTTAAGGCTGAAAAGAAGAAACGTGGCCGTGTTGTTTTGATGAATGGGTGTGCTCAAAAAGTGCTCAATACGGATATCAATGAAGCGACTATTCGTCTTCTGACCCGTTTAGGTGTGGAAGTTGTCGTGCCCAAAGGTGCTGGCTGCTGTGGAGCCTTAGTACATCATATGGGGGATGAAGATAAATCACATCATCAAGCAGCTGCAAATATAAACGCCTGGATGAATGAGATTAATGGTGAAGGTTTAGATGCAATCGTCATTAACGCATCAGGCTGTGGCACAACTGTTAAAGATTACGGCTTTATGTTCCGAAATGATGAGAAATATGCTGAAAAGGCAACTAAAGTTTCTGAACTTGCGAAAGATATAACCGAATATCTAGCTGAACTTGATATTGCAGAAGACGTAAAGGCACCCGAAGAATTACGTGTGACTTATCATTCTGCTTGCTCGCTTCAACATGGACAAAAAGTTACATCCACGCCAAAAACCTTGCTCGAACAAGCTGGTTTTAAAGTGGCAACCCCAAATGAGTCACATCTTTGCTGTGGTTCCGCAGGTACCTATAATCTAATGCAGCCAGAAATTGCGAACCAGTTAAAGGATCGAAAACTTAAAAATATTCAAGCGACAGAACCCCAAGTGATCGCCGCTGGCAATATCGGTTGCATGACACAAATTGGATCTGCCGCCAATGTTCCTGTGGTGCACACCGTTGAATTACTAGATTGGGCAAATGGTGGCCCCAAACCACCTGCTTTATCGAAACATTAAGAGAAAACAGTTTTTCAAATAGAAAGGCCTGAAAGATATATCTTTCAGGCCTTTCTATTTTATGCACACCTAGTAAATTTTATTCACTAGGTGTGGCAACAACTTTATCTTGTTGTTCTGCGAATTGCTTATCATAAGCTTCTTTCTGACGACGAAGCGCTGCCATCGTGTTGCGCATTAAGATAGAAACCGTTACAGGGCCTACACCGCCCGGTACAGGCGTAATCCAGCCAGCGACCTCACTTGCAGTTTCATAATCAACATCACCAACGAGCTTCTCAACACCATCTTCTTCAATAGCGTTGATACCAATATCAATAACCGCGGCACCCGGTTTGATCATATCGCCCGTAATTAAACGTGGTTTGCCAACAGCAACAAAAATTGCATCAGCACGACGGGAATGAATCTGAACAGAGCGTGTCATGTGATGACATACTGTCACAGTCGCCCCCTCTGCCATCAACAAGAAGGCAATCGGTTTACCAACAATTTCGGAATGACCGATCACGACAACTTCCATGCCTTCCAAAGACATACCTGTCGCCTTCAACATCTCAACCGATGCGGCTGCGGTACAAGGGGCAATCTCAGTATCACTATAAACGATGTTACCGATAGACGTTGGATGCATCCCTTCCACATCTTTAAATGGGTGAATCGCAGTCTGTAATGCTTTTACGGAAATTTGTTCCGGCACCGGACGTTGAATAATAATACCCGTGATACGTGGATCCACATTCATTGCAGAAATCGCTGTACGAAGTTCATCTTGTGTCACATCGCCTGGAAAATGACGTTCCTGAAATTCGATACCAGCACGTTCTGCTGTACGTCGTTGGTTACGCACATATACGTCCACGGCTTCCACATCACCCACCGTGATAGAAACAAGCTTAGGGGACCAGCCCTGTTCACTCATTTCTTCTGCTTCTTTGCGGACTTGTTCCAAGATACCGTCTGCAATCGGCTTTCCGCGAAGATCTCTTTCACCCATGTCTTTTGACCCCTTAATTGAGTTACTTTGGATTTACTTTTATATTTTCCCGAGGCGAAGAAGAGCATAATTCCCTCCATCGTCCAATCCTATTTGCGACGTTCCCTAAATTAACTTTGCCGTTAACAGAAAATTGCTTAGAGGCTTGTCTCATGCAATTGATTTTTTGGTTGAATACGTGCAATCCGCAAGATGTTGGTTTTTCCTGGCGTACCGAATGGTAATCCCGCGGTAATTACAATACGATCGTTTGTTTCGACGAAACCATCAATACGTGCCTGATGTACAGCAGTTTCAATCATATCTTCCATACTGCGCGCATCCGGCGCACGGGTAGAATGCACGCCCCAGACAAGTGCCATTCTGCGTGCTGTATCATCGCGTGGTGTTAGGCAAATGATGGGGGCCTTCGGACGCTGACGGGACACACGTAGGGTCGTCGAACCGGAGTTGGTATATGTTGCAATCGCTTTCGCATCGATTGTTCCTGCGACTTGATATACAGCTGCAGAAATCGCATCCGGTGTCGTTGATTCAAGTTCTGGCTGATCTTCGGAAAGAGAACGCCAATAACTATCTTCTTGCTGGCAACGTAAGATAATGCGGTTCATCATTTTAACAGCTTCGACTGGATAAGCACCAGCGGCGGTTTCAGCAGATAGCATCACGGCATCTGCCCCTTCTTTCACCGCATTCGCCACATCTGTTGCTTCCGCACGAGTCGGTACCGGGCGCTCCACCATAGAATCCAACATCTGTGTTGCCACGATTACTGGTTTACCCGCTTTTCGGCAAGATTTCACAATACGTGTCTGCAAAATCGGTACATCTTCAGGCGGCATCTCCACCCCTAAGTCACCGCGGGCGACCATAACGCCATCGGTTGCCTCTACAATTTCTTCTAGATAATCAATAGCAGAAGGTTTTTCCAATTTAGCAACAACAGTTGCACGATCTTGAATCAGTTTTTTGGCCTCAATAATATCTTCTGGACGCTGTACAAAACTTAGTGCTACCCAATCAACACCCATTTCTAAACCAAATTCCAAGTCTTTACGGTCTTTTTCGGTTAGCGGAGAAAGCGGTAGAATAACACCTGGTACATTTACCCCCTTTCGGTTGGAAAGCGGGCCGCCGACAGCCACAATGGTTTCAGCATAATCTTCGCCACATTCCTGAACGCGTAAACGTACACGACCATCGTCCAACAATAAATCTGTGTCAGGTTTTAAAGCCGCAAAAATTTCAGGATGCGGGAGGCATACACGTTTCTGATCACCTGGTGTTTTATCCAGATCTAGACGGAAAGCATCCCCCATTTCTAACTGGATAGAGTCATCTGCAAAAGTTCCAACACGTAGTTTTGGACCTTGTAAATCCATCATAATCGCAATCGGACGAGCAGTTTTATTTTCGACAGCACGGATCGCGTCGTAACGTGCTTGATGCTCTTCGTATTCACCATGGCTAAAATTCAAGCGAAACACATCAACGCCATTCATAAAGAGTTCTTCTATTTGTGCTTCTGTAGAACTGGAGGGGCCTAATGTGGCAACAATTTTCGTGCGATGTTCGCGGGTAACAGACATACCTGATCCTTCTGCTAGGTGATCTATCCAACCTAATATACCACCAAATTTTTCGCCTCACCCGACCTTTATAGACGGATTTATCTCGAAGGAAAAGACTATAAGCCAAAAATGACTTTAATATGAAAGGCTTCTGTTAAAAATATGATGGCGTTCCGGTTTAATCATCTGTGCGCCAGCGTTTCACCTTACCCGTATCGATGTCAAACAAGTCAAGGACACGACCAATGGAATGGTCTACCATTTCTTCTAAGTTATCAGGTTTCGTATAAAATGCTGGAACAGGCGGTGCAATAATCCCACCCATCTGAGACACCGTCAGCATATTTTGAAGATGCACATTTGTTAATGGTGTTTCACGTGCCATTAATACCAAACGACGACGCTCCTTCAAAACAACATCTGCCGCTCTGGTAAGCAACGAAGACGTAACTCCTGTCGCGATCTCAGCCAAAGATTTCATCGAACAAGGCGCAACAATCATACCAGATGTTGGAAAACTACCACTTGAACATGCTGCACCTAAATCTCCAATAGGATAAGATTTATCAGCCAGCCCGCGAAGTTCCTTTGGTGTTATATCCGTTTCATAAGCCAAAGTCATTTCTGCAGCCTTTGAGAGAATAAGATGCGTTTCCACGCCTAATTCGCGTAAGGTTTCCAAGAGGCGAATACCATAAATCACACCGGAAGCACCTGATATACCAACAATAATTTTTTTGTTCTCATTCATTACAGACTTTGACCTCGACTTTTTTCAAGAAAGGTGTAGCATATACGCCTGATGTTTCAAAATTAAACAAGCCCCATCCCTTGAAAAAGATGGGAAGAATAACGAAATATCATACATACACAGATGGGCCGGACCCGAACTGGCCTAGGGCGCACCAGAAGAATTATATCTTCTACGTATGAATGGAGGGAAGCGATTAGCGAATTAATGGATTAATTTCATTGCAGCATGCTTCAATTCTATTGGCTTGCCCGTATTTTTTAATCCATAGACTAATCTACCTATTTTACGCGCCTTCTAGGTCCTGCATTATGGGTCCTGTTCATTGGTGACTTTTGTTAACCATTGAAGGGAGAACCTCATGAGCGTTCAAGATCGTATCCAGACACTAAAATCACGCCACGAAGAATTAGATAAGAAACTGGACATGGAAAACGCGCGACCGATGCCGGATGATGAGGTCATACGAACTATCAAACATGAAAAATTGAACCTCAAAGATGAAATGGCGCGCATGGCGCATGCCTAGTGATTTGAAATAATAAAGACATTAATTAAAAAGCCGCATCAGATTATTGATGCGGCTTTTCTTATATCAAATATCAAAACTGAGTTTAAGAAACATCAAGTACTTTAATACGTGTTTCATCAATCACAGACATAATACGATCAACAATCTCAGTCTCTGTTTGTAAATCCATTAACGTCGCATGCATATTTGTACCTGCAGACATGAAATGATCATCACCAAGACCTGGTTGTTTAATAAATGCCAAATAAGCAGATTCTAGTAATGGCGCCCCCGGGTTACCATATGCGGCATTAAACAAGTTCACCAATAAATCAAGAAGCTTGGCATCGTTAAGATCTTTAAACAAATCATTCAAAATCGGATCACTATCGACACGTGCAGCAAATTTCTCAACCGCCAACATTGCCTTTTGCTCATGATCTGCATTCACCCCGGATGCAGCAGGACCAGACGACACTGGCGCAGCAGGTGCAGGTTCAGGTTTTGAAGCGGCAGGCTTTGGAGCTGGCTTCGCTTTCGTTTCCGGTTTTGATTTCAACGTTGATTTTTTGGCACTCTTGGAAGCTTCTTTCTTTACCGATGAAGCTTTAGGAGTGCCTTTAGGCTTTTTTACAGAAGCTTCCTCCGCTTCGTCATCGCCTTCATTTTGGTTAGCGACCTTTTCTTCGACGACCACTTTTCTGCGTTTACGTGTTCTACGAGGTGTTTTCATGATGGTTTCTTCTTCCAACATACGCTCGACATCAAGAACAACCAGCAAGTCATCTTCCAAGCGGAAAACACCGGAACATAGACGTCGTAAATTTTCGTCTAACGTCGCAGGCGGTTTATCAAAACTTTTACGCGGCAAAGAGCGGACATCACCGATACTATCAACTAGGAAGGTATACAAATCACCTTTATGTTCAACAGTAACACTCATTTGCTTTTCATTATCATCGACAGCGCGGGAGCCTAGCAGCTCACGCATATCAATCACTGTTACGATACGACCACGAAGGTTTAACACACCAGCAATCGCACCTGGCGCTAAAGGAACAGGTGTAATTTGATCAGGTTCAACAATATCTTGAACCATTAAAATAGGGATACCAAATGCTTGGCCATCCACCATCATGGTGACAAGCTGCTCCTCATCAATCATTGCCAACTCTCTTGAATCTGCAAGTGCAATATCAGACACGGCGATATCCCCTTATTCCTTAAATAAATTCGGTTCGATATTTATCTCGTCTCTTCCCAAAAGAAAAAACAGAAAATTCATAGAAGCCAAGTGTAACATCTATCTGATACAATATACAAACCAAATAGTTAACAGATCCTTGACTTACGTTAATTATTAAGCCTTCTTCCCAAATTAAAAGCAAGTTTTAAGTGGATATTTTTTATGACCAAGTCTTTAATTTCTATAAAAGATCAAGAATACCTTGTGAATCTTCCTTCTTCTCTGGCTTGTAAAGATCCCCAATTGCCAGGGCTAGATACGTTTCTTTTCGCTCATGGCGCTGGTGCACCTATGGATTCAGATTATATGGAAAAAGTAGCCAACTTACTTGCTGAAGAAGGTTTACGTGTTGTTCGCTTTGAGTTTCCTTATATGCGTCAAAGACGCGAAGATGGGAAAAAACGCCCACCAAACAGGGAAAATATTTGCCTTAAGACATGGCAACAAGCGATTGAAGATTGGCACGATAGGGGCAATATCTTTATTGCTGGAAAGTCAATGGGTGGCCGTATGGCTTCCATCCTCGCATCAAAGAATAATGAATTACAACTCCCGATAAAAGCTGTCTTCTGTCTAGGATATCCATTTCATGCTCCTGGCAAGACTGATAAATGGAAAACAGACCATTTTGTTGATATAACTTTACCGACTCTTATTCTTCAGGGAGATCGAGATCCTTTCGGAAAATCCGAAGAAATTAGCCAATTACAAGTAGATAACCCTCATTGGCCGAATCGGGACAAAACTGGCTCAATTTCCATTACTTGGGTACCTGATGGGGACCATAATTTTAAGCCAAGAGTTAAAAGTGGGCACACTCATGACGAAAATTTATCGTCTGTAGCTAAGAAAATCTCAACTTATATTAGAAATTCGTGAATTAAATAGGAAATAAACTGATTAAAACGATTTTTGGTAAGTTTTTGTTAAGAAGATTCGTGTAGTTTCCCCCCAAGGTTGAACCATTCATACCCGCTAAACACCAGAATACCACAGGATTCCCGATATCCTGTTGTAAGGTTAACTCACACTTCTTTTGGGGGCACCAAAAAATTGGAAAAATATGCTGAAATAAAAAAACGGTCAGTGGTAATTGCCGGCCATAGAACAAGCATCTCTCTTGAGAATCTTTTCTGGGACCAGCTACGTGTTGTTGCTATTGGCCAAAATAAATCTGTGAATAACCTCATCACAGAAATTGATAAAAATCGTTCTGGTAATTTATCAAGTGCGATTCGTATCTTTGTCCTTGCCCATGCTCTAAATCTCGAAGGAGGTTAGATATTTTCTTATAACATAAAAACTTTCTATCCTACTTTATCTCTTTTAACCAATTCCCATTAAGACGCATATTTAACCCATTCAATGGGCCATGTATTTGTATATCTAATGCATCAGGTTCCAACGTTGGTTGACGGAGAATCATATCAAAATTCAAACGATCCGTAATGCGTTGGTAGGTTAAACGACCCTTACCTTCCACATCGTCAGAAATCACATGTAAATGATTGATATTCAAAGCTTCATCTTTATATGTGATTTCTGCTGTATATCTGGTTAGTTCCGAAGGTAGATATACCAGTACGTTTCCAGCCAAATTTTCAACAATACCTTTAGGCATTTCGGCTTTATCTGCAAGAATTTCTATTTTAAACGGAGCTTCGATGCTTCCTTCAAGTTGCAATCCGTCATCAAGATTTCCTAGCAATTTCGCTTCAGATATACACGTATTTATCAAAATCCAATTTTTCAAATCATAGACTTGTTTGGGCTGACAGATATCTCGCAAGTTGAGACGAAAAGCTCGCTTGGAAGTATCAAACGAAGCTTCGTAACTTAAATCAAACCTTCCATCACCAATATTGCCTCCTATATCGTTAATGCGAATTCCATCAGCGTTTATAAGCAAGAGGCCATTTACATCAGCGAGTGTAATTTGATCATGCACCGCATCAAGTTTGTCCAAACTAAAATTAATTCCTTCCGTAGAAACGCCGAGCGCACCATTACCAGAAAAAGAAACGTCACCAATATCACCAGTAAATTCTTTTTCAATCTTGTCTATATCCCCTTCACCCGAAAACGATAGAGAAAGTTCCTGTTGCTCAACATCACCTATTAACAGGGACAGATCGCTTTTGGGGATACTGAAATACCTATCCAATTCCCACGAATTAAAACTTCCAGTATAACTGATATGAGCTGGTGATTTATTCCAATCTACGGCGCCATTTATGTCACCTCTGGAAAAATCGTTCAGCAGAAAATTCTCAATTTCAAAATCTAAACCATTTTGATCTTTATTAAGCGCAAAAGAAAAATGGTCATGACGTTGATTATTTAGATGTAAAATATCTGCATATAGATCGAGGACTAAGTTTGCTTCATTCGTTTTCAAAAGGTCGATATTTGAAATTATATCTTCAACTTTCCAATTTTCATCAACATACCCGTCCAGATATAATTGATTAAAATCGAAATCTATATTCAAAGTATCGATCTTACCTTCGACATTTTCATAATAATCCATGCGACCTGTAGCGGAAGATTGATCTAATTGTATATCCAGATCATTTAACGCAAAACGCTCAGCATCCATTTCGAAATTAGTGGTCAAACTAAATTGGCGCCATAAATCTGGTGAAAAAGGCGCCATATCAAAGCCTAACCACGCGAGACTTCGACGCAAATTACTTGATTGCAATGAAATCCCGCCAGATGTGAACCAAGCTTCCCGGCCAGAAGGATCCGGCATAAAATCTGCTAATAATGATAATTCAGTTCCACCTGGTAACCCCAAATTAAACTGGTCAACAGTAACACTGCCTAATCCAGCGATCATATGAATATTGGGTGCCCGCGCCATTTCCCCATCTTCTGCAATCAATCCTGAAGCTGTTAGACCAAGATCGATCTCAAATGGAGCCATAGCAAGTTTAGACGCTAAGTTTGAAAAACCTGAGATAGTCTCTTTTAAATTCGTTTTCGAAATAGCTAGATTTTTATCTAAAACACCAAAACTTAAATTCGCATTTAAATAAGATGCTGAGCCAGCTTGGATATGCATATCCATCTGCCCCTGAAAACTTTCTTGTCCTATCATACCTTCTAGGTTTTCAAATTTTATACCATCGTGATTAAATGTAAGTTCTGCCTCTACTTTTAATGGTTCTAGTGCAAATGGCGTATTTGTTAAAAATGGAACCCAATTAGATTCTTCAACATTCAAACTGAAATGCCCTGAACCTTTTTGAGGTCGAACAATATATGAAGAAATCTTATTTGCATTTATCAATGGTCCATCTGTTGATGTTAAAAAATCGAAACTGAGCCTTTCAACCACTTCACTTCCCATGCGCATAGATAGATGAACCGGTTGAGAGTTATTTTTGTCACTCAAACCTTGTAGATGGCCATAGAGTTTTAAATTTTTAAACCCATCCCATTGGCCTTCCAAATATGGGAAAGATAAATTTTGCATTTCAGGTAAAGGATTATCCGCCCATTTAACGATGCTATTTTCCAAAATAATCCCAACAGGCGCAGATTGACCTGCAACTGATTTTGCCGGAATATGTAACTTATTGAGGCATTTCTCAAAACTACTGAAGCGTAATTCTGGTTCTACCAAATGAATATTGGTTAAACCAACACCACCTGCAATCAGCTCTGAAATCGACAAATCAGCTTGCAACCAACGAAGTTTTGCAACTTCCTCTCCATCCTCTGCAAAAAGACGTACGCCACTCATTCTAATGGCGGGAAGAAGAATGCCATCAGGTCGAACAGAGTCAACTTGTATCAAACATCCCGTGCTTTTTTGAAATAGATCTGTAACCGCTTCTTTTACCTGATCTGGATTAGGGCGTAAAAATAGCAATAACGCCACCATCCCAACAACAAATATGGCAATTACAACAAGATAAAGTGAAAGTGATTTAATTTTGGTAAACACGTTACCGCCCTGTCCCATCAGCAAGTTTATTTGTCATTCTGTTTTTGCTTCTGTTATTCTACCTACCTTAAATCGAATCTCGGAGCTATAGAAAAATGTCTGATGTGGTCAATCTTCGACAAAAACGAAAACAGAAACTACGTCTGGAAAAGACTAAAAAAGCTGAAGAAAACCGTATAAATTATGGCCAGAAAAAATCTCAGAAACATATTTCAATTAAAGAAAAAATGAAACGTGATCGTGAATTAGATGGGAAAAAACTGGACAAATGATTTAGGGCATCATAGCCTCACCAAAAATGTGATCACATTTTAAAATACACCGAGGTCAACATGTCAAAAAATGTTCTAAAATTTTCCACCGCGTCCGCAGATGTTGACGCATATAAGCCAGATGCAGAAAAAGTAATTTCCGGCAAACCAGATCAAACAATCCGTAATTACTACACAGATCCTACTGGTAAATTTTCTGCTGGCATCTGGACCGGTGAAGTTGGCAAGATGAAAATCAGCTATACCGAAGAAGAATTCTGCACCTTACTTGTGGGTAAAGTTAAACTCACCAATGCAGATGGGGAAGAAACATTGATTGACGCGGGGGATAGCTTTGTCATCCCTGCTGGCTTTGAAGGAACATGGGAAACAATCGAAAATGCCCAGAAGATTTATGTCATCTACGAAGAGAACTAATTCTTCCATTGCTTCTATAAAGAAAAGGCGCTGATAAAATTCAACGCCTTTTTAGTTTCATAGCTGTTGGAAGAAAGCTAATTCGTTATAATCTCTGGTCCCATAATTGTTGTTGGTAACCATGTTGAGATTCCTGGTATATACGTGACCATTATCAGGAAGATAAACATAATACCCACCCATGGCAGGGCTGCTTTTACCACATTCATCATCGACATTTGAGCCACCCCTGCAGTCACGAACAAATTCAAACCTACAGGTGGTGTGATCATACCGATTTCCATATTCACAACCATAATGATTCCCAAATGAATAGGATCAATTCCAAGTTCGATAGCAATCGGGAATACCAAAGGCGCAACAATAATTAACAGGCCTGATGGTTCCATAAATTGACCACCAATAAGTAGAATAATATTCACTACAATCAAGAACATGATCGGGCCAAAACCCGCACCAAGCATCGCTTCAGTAATCATTTGCGGAATACGTTCTTCGGTCAATACATGTTTCAAAATCAAAGCATTAGCAATGATAAACATCAACATGATGGTAAGCTTACCCGCATCCAATAAAGTTTGCTTTGTATCTTCATGCCAGAAGGTTTTGATAACTTTCAAAACCGGATTACCATGCCCTTTATTTTCGGGTTTAAACGGCCCCATATCCCGATAGATAAAATTGGCAACAAAGAAAGCATAAACTGCCGCTACAGCTGCAGCTTCGGTTGGGGTAAAGATACCGCCATAAATACCACCAAGGATAATCACGATAAGCATCAAACCCCAGAAAGCATCTTTTGCAGCTGCAAATACCTCACCCCAACCTGGGAATGGCTGCGATGGCAGGCCTTTATATTTTGCCCATACAAAGATACCAAACATCAACATTAATCCGGCCAGAATCCCCGGAAACACACCAGCAAGGAACATACGTCCGACAGATACCTCTGTCGCAGCAGCATAAACCACCATGACGATGGACGGTGGAATAAGAATACCTAAGGTACCCGCATTACAAATGACACCTGCAGCAAATTCCTTACTGTATCCAACCTGACGCATACCGGCGATCACAATAGATCCAATCGCCACAACAGTTGCAGGCGAAGATCCAGATAATGCGGCAAATAACATACAAGCAAAAACAGATGCAATAGCCAAACCACCAGGGAAAAAGCCCACGCAAGCAATTGCAAAACGGATGATACGTTTCGCCACCCCACCAGTAGACATAAAGCTACTCGCAAGAATAAAGAACGGGATCGCAAGTAAAGTATAGTGACCATCAAAAGCTGAAAATAACGTTTGTGCAACTGATGCTAAAGAAGCATCTGAATAAGATAACAAAAAGATAACACTAGAAAGCCCTAGACAAATTGCTACAGGCACACCAATCGCCATCAAACCGATCACGAGGCCGAATAAAATCAACATTTCCATTATTTATTCTCCTCAGCTTCATTCTTTTTGATCAGATCATCATCGTGTTGACCATAGGTATGTACCTCATCCAACAATTCTTCGGCTTCGTGAGATGCAATGACGCCATCACGTGTCCCTTTGATAATTTCGTATCCTGCAATAATGAAACGAATAGATAGTAAAGCCATGCTTAATGGCAAAACGAAATATGGAATGAAGCGTGGCATTTTTTCATATACTTCGCCTTCATTCACCAAATCTTCAAGAAAACGCAAAAACCAGAACATCGGCACATCATCTGTTTCAAGCCATGCTCTCTTCGTAATAAACGGATACCAGTAATCCCAACTTCCTTTGAGAAGAAGTAATGCAAAAGCAATACATGCTAGAACCGCACAAATAGATAGAAATTTCCGTACACCCGGTGAGACCATGTTCAAAAGAACATCAACACCAATATGGGTAGTTTTCTTAACGCCATATGATGCGCCTAACAAAACCATCCATGCAAAGATAAAAACGGTGGTTTCCAATGCCCAAAGTAGATTCGATTCGAAAACATATCTGGCAACCACATTGGCGAAGGTTACCAAGGTCATGAGGCCTAGCAACAAGGCAATCATGTTTTCCTCAAACCGATCCATAAAGCTTTGATTTTGTGGAGAAGTCGAATGTGACATATCATCCACCCCCTAAAGTTCTTAAATTAAAAACCAGTTATTCATTTTAGAAAAAGCCTGCACAATTTCGATCATGTGCAGGCTTCCCCAAATTTTTGCCATCAAATGTGAAGGCTTAGCTGTTGGAACCCAAAGCAGCGTTGATTAAATCATCACCGATATCGCCAGAGAAACGATCCCAAACAGGTTTCAATGCCTTCACCCAAGCTTCACGTTGTTCAGCTGTCAATTGACGCACTGTACCGCCAGCTTCAATGATCTTAGCTTTATTTGCTTGGTTCACTTTGAAAGATTCTTGGTTACGTGTTTCGGTAACTTCAGCCATGATTGTAGACAATTGGTCACGTACGTCAGCTGGAAGGCCATCCCACCATTCAGCAGATGTCACTACCAAATAATCAAGAATACCATGGTTTGTTTCTGTTACACCGTCTTGAACTTCAAAGAATTTCTTACCATAGATGTTTGACCATGTGTTTTCCTGACCATCAACAACACCTTGTTGCAATGCGCCATATACTTCTTTGAAGGACATCTTTTGTGGGCTTGCACCCAATGCTTCAAATTGAGCTACCAATACTTCAGATGCTTGTACACGGAATTTCAAACCGTCCGCATCTGTTGGCTCCAATAATGGTTTATTTGCAGACATTTGCTTCATGCCATTATGCCAGAATGCCAAACCTTGAAGACCACGACGCTGCATGGAGTCCTTCAACTCCTGACCTGCTGTAGAATTCTGGAATTTATCAACGGCATTAATGTCTTCAAATACAAATGGTAAATCAAAGATACGGAATTTCTTTGTGAATTTTTCAAACTTGGACAAGCTAGGTGCCGCCATTTGCACATCACCTTGCAACATAGCTTCCAATACTTTGTTATCATTATACAAAGAAGAATTCGGGAAAACTTCCATACAAGCTTTACCGTCCATTTCTTTATTCACACGTTCTTCCAACAAAGAAGCAGCAATACCTTTTGGATGCTTATCTGTATTGGTTACATGACTGAATTTAATTACGATTTCACCTGGTTGGCATTGATCAGATGCTTGTGCAGATGCCGCACCCAATGCCAAAACAGAAGCAGCTGTCATAGCTAAAATAGATTTACGCATGAGATTATCTCCCTAAAAGATGGTTCAACTCTTCGCCCTTGCTTTTGATTTTTATATGCATGACAAAGACCGCATATCACGGCTGGTTCGCATTAAGGCCCATAGCTGTGACGCATTTCAAGAGTTAGAAAGCTAGTAATTTAAGGAATCAGAAAGAAAAATTGCCAGATGTTTCCGATGTTACCCAAAGGGAATATTTTATGGGTAGGATTCGGTACATCATAGGTTAATCATCACCATCTTCGGCAAAATCTTCGCGTTGGAGGCCATGTTTTTTCATCTTTTCATAAAGAGATTTACGCGAAAGGCCTAATGATTCATAGGTAGATTTTAAGGAACCCGCATGACTTGCTAGTGTTGCTGCAAGCACATTTTTCTCAAAACGATCAATCTGTGTTGCCAGATCATCTACCTGCTCAGTTACCGCTTGTTGAGGTAGACCAAGTCCCATTACAAAACGATCAGCAGCATTTCTTAACTCGCGGACATTCCCCGGCCATTCCGTTTGGGCCACAGCGTTTAGATCCGCAGGCAAGATATCAGGGCGTTCCTTTTTCTGGCGTAGAGCAGCCTTACCGACAAGATGATGAAACAATTCTGGCGCATCTTCCATACGATCACGTAAGGGAGGTAACGTTACCGACGCGACAGCAAGACGATAATATAAATCATCTCGAAACTGCCCATCTGTTACACGTGCTGATAAATCATCCTTGGAAGCCGCGATGATACGTATATCCAAATCGATCTTCTGGTTTGACCCCAATCGTTCGATCACACGATCTTCGATCATTCGTAATAATTTCACTTGCAGGAATAACGGGATAGACCCAATTTCATCGAGATATAAAGTGCCACCACGGGCATGTTCCAGCTTCCCCACACGTGCACGCATGGCACCGGCAAAAGCACCTGCTTCATGACCAAAAAGTTCAGATTCCAACGAAGCTTGTGGCAGCGCAGATATATTCAATGCTACAAACGGTTTATCTTTACGTGATGAAAGATCATGAATAAGGCGCGCTGTTAAATCCTTACCTGTTCCGGTTTCACCCAGTAATAGAATATCCGCATCACTTGAAGCCAAAGTACGCAAGTTTTTACGAATATCTACCATCACTTGGGATCGACCACGTAAGGTTGCTTCCAACAAATCACGTTGCCCAACGGTTTCCATCAAACGACGATTTTCCATTGTTAGCTTACGCTTTTCAACGCCACGACGCACCGCATCAATTAAACGAGATTGCGCAAATGGTTTTTCAACAAAGTCATAAGCACCAACGCGCATTGCCTCTACTGCCAGCGCAACATCGCCATGTCCAGTAATCAGGATAACAGGTAAATCCGGATCGATTTCACCAACCTGCTTTAGAAATTCCATGCCATCCATATGCGGCATACGAATATCGGAAATCACCACACCATCAAATCCACGCCCTATATGTTCCAAAGCCCGATCAGCACGGGCAAAAGATTTGATGTCTTCAAGTCCTTCCAGCTGCAAAGTTTGTATCACAGCTTCACGAACATCTTCTTCATCATCAACTAAAATTACTGAGATATCAGACATAAGTATTTATCACTTTTCTTCTAGATCTTTTTCATCGGCTGCATTTAATTCAAGGGTAAAACAGGCACCGCCTTGCGTTTCGTTATGGACGCGCATCACGCCGCCAAAATCACGGACAATATTATAAGAAATTGAGAGACCCAGCCCTACTCCTTTACCGACTTCTTTTGTGGTAAAGAAAGGATCAAAGATTTTATCTTTTATTTCTTCAGGCACACCTGCACCAGAATCTTGAACTGTTACGATCACTTTATCCTTAACTCGTGCTGCATCTATCTTGATCCATTTTTTATCACGCTCAGCAATCTCATCCATGGCATTTACGATCAAATTCATCAAAACATGTTGAAGTCGAACTTGCCCCCCAAGAAAACAAAGCTTCTGATCAACAGAAACTGAGAGTTCAACACCAGAACGTTCTATCCGTGCTTGTAGTAATTCCAGTGCTTCATCAACAGCATCACGTAAACGAATGACGGCAACATTATCGTTTGGTTTTCGTGCAAAAGCAGATAAGCGCTTGGATAATTTGGCCATCCGTTCTGTTAAGATCAGGATGCGCCGCATATTTTCAGACGCCTTATCATCCATACCACGATCCATGAATGCATTGGCGTTTTCCGCATAAGTTCTGATCGCCGTCAGGGGTTGATTGAACTCGTGACTTAAGGCCGTCGACATTTGACCAAGCGCAGCCATTTTACCTGCTTGAATAAGTTCAGACTGAGTTTGACGCAATTCCTCATTACTGCGTTTCAAGTCAGCTGTTCTTTCTTCGACCTTATTTTCCAACATCAATCGGGCACGTTCACGAAATTCAAGCATTTGCATTAGTCGATCACGGCGCTGCAATAGGATTACAGCAATCAGTAACGCCACCGTTAAGACGGAAGAAACAACCAAACTTACCAACATTGCAGAGATACGCGCCGCTTCTGTCGGCACCAACAGATGAATGTTCCATTCTTCTGCTGTCATAGGTAATGCATATTGTAAAAATTCAGTTTTTCGCTTTTCAGACCGATCCGCAACAGTTGTTACTAAGGCACCAAATTCCTGATCAGGTTTTACGACCACGTTATCAATGGGTAAAAGATCAAGTGTATCGATCGAATATTGACGCTCTGTTTCAATTCGGGAAATCGCTTTATCATTCAGGACATCTAAGGTTTTCAAACGCCAATCAGGATGGCTCGCGATAATAACCACGCCTGCTTCATCAGTTACAAATATCTCATTCTGACGCGCTCGAAGTTCTTGCTCAATCTCTTCCACTGTCAATTTGACAACAATTACACCAATGGTTTGGTGTTCATATCGCACGGGATGAGATAAGTAATATCCACGTTTACCGGAAATCACACCAAGTGCGAAAAAGCGGCCTAATCGCCCTTGCATGGCTTGTGTGTAATAAGGTCGGAAACTATAGTTCTGCCCTATAAAGGTGACCGGATTATCCCAGTTAGATGCCGCGATTGTTAAACCATTAGCATTTAACAAATACACATCTGATGCACCTGACGCACTGCTCCAATTTTCTAAAACACGATTAGCAATATCAACATTAAATGGAGACGGGTTAATAAGAACGGATTGGATTTCCGGGTAAGCAGCATAAGTCGAGGGTAATGGTCTAAATTTGCCAAGCCACCCTTGCATGATCTCTTTATAAATCGATGTTTCTGCCCGTGCTTCTACCGCCATTTCTTTTAAGAAATATGAGCGGGACACCGTAAAGGTCACCATCGTCACAACGATAAGCAGCAACAAAGAAAAGCCGATAAATTTATGACGTCTGGAAAGCAAGGCGGATTAACATCCTATAATGTAATTCATCTTAAAGGTAATGAGTTTTAACATGTCAAATCAGATAACTGAAACATGTAAATCTTCTAGCCCATCAATATGTGCGAATATTTTATCGCCCCTTTCCACGGGACCAACGCCTGCCGGTGTGCCGGATAAAATCACATCGCCTGCAGCCAGCTCAAAATAATCGGATAGAAATGAAATCATCTCTGCCACCTTCCAGATCATTTGATTGAGATTACCTGTTTGACGAACCTCATCATTCACTTTTAATTCAATCAATGCATCTGATAAATGCCCAATTTCTGATGCTGGTGTGATTATGCCGACTGGTGCGGAAGCCTCAAAAGATTTGCCAATCTCCCAAGGTCTTCCCATTTTCTTCTGTACCGCCTGTAAGTCACGACGTGTCATATCTAAACCAACTGCATAACCATATACATTCTCCAAGGCTTGATCGACTGAGATATTTCGTCCACCAGTTTTTAATGCAACAAGCATCTCAACTTCGTGATGCACATCATTAGATTGAACTGGGTAAGGAAAGACACCATCCGAAACCAGGTTATCGGTATCTTTTTGGAAGAAAAACGGCGGTTCTTTATCAGGATCATGTCCCATCTCAATTGCGTGATCCGCATAGTTACGACCAATACAATATACCCGACGTATTGGAAATTTAGAGGGACTGCCTTTTACC
Source organism: Curvivirga sp. (assembly GCF_965219885.1). Classification (NCBI taxonomy): domain Bacteria; kingdom Pseudomonadati; phylum Pseudomonadota; class Alphaproteobacteria; order Rhodospirillales; family Aestuariispiraceae; genus Curvivirga; species Curvivirga sp. Next base: position 301,088 of record NZ_CBDCOT010000007.1, on the reverse strand, counting down.
GGAATAGATACTTGTGGCGGTGGCGTAATAACAAAATCAGTCATCAAAGAAACTTTCCATGAATATGTTGGAAATAATTGAATAGAAATTTACAGATTTCCTGCTTCCTCGCAAACCCAATCTGCGAATAGTTTCGCACGCGGCTCGTCCATCATCTTTTCTTGATAGATTAATCCCCATTCCCCTTTACCTTTACACATATGATTCACTGGTTTTACCAAACGACCCGATTCTAGATCGCCGTCTGCAACAGGCCCATTCACCAATGCAATTCCTTCACCCGCACAAGCCATCTCAAGGGCAACAGCCAGAGTATCCACACTTAGATTTCCTTTTCCCTCTCTATGTGTCACACCTGCTGAATGAAACCATTGATCCCAGTTCCAGAAATCACTTTCTGAATTGACGATAAGTAAAGGGAAATTGTTTAATTCAGCCGCGGTCAAACTGTTCTCATTAATAAGTTTGGGACTGCATACCGGGAAAATCTGACTTTCAAATAATGAAGTCCACCCATATCCATCCGGTATATCCTTATCCGAATAGATGATAGCGATATCAGCATTATCTTCATCAAACTCCCAATGGATACCAGACGTATTTAAATGAAGATCAATATGAGGTGCCAAGTTTCGAAATCTATTTAAACGACCAGCTAACCATTTAATTGATAATGTGATATAGGCTTGCACCCGAAATGGCCGTTCCTCCCATCTCTTCGTTAAAGCTTCTTGCCCTTCAAGTAATGTTTCAAGAGCCCTACGGATATAGCCGTAATAAAACTTGCCTTCTGCATTTAACTGGATATGGCGTCCTGCACGTTCAAACAGAGGATAGCCAAGATGCTCTTCCAACATCTTGATTTGATGAGAGATCGCAGGATGCGTCAAATTTAACTCATCTGCGGCCATACGCACAGATTCCAATCGCGCGACTGCTTCGAAACCACGTAGAGATTTCAAAGGTGGTAATTCGCCCTGTAATTCCTTCATCCATTTCGTTCCTAAACAACCAGTCAAAATAATTTACCAATAAGCAAAAAAAGATCAATTGTTAAAAAAATATAATCAGTTAATTCTGCAAATAGACTAATCAGCAATTTGATAGGAAGAAAAATGAAAGTAGGTTTTGTAGGTCTTGGCAATGTAGGCAGTAAATTAGCAGGCAGTTTGTTACGTAACGGATATGATGTAACCGTTCGTGATTTAAACGAAGACTTTGTGAATGAATTTGTAAATCGAGGCGCAAAATCAGCTTCTTCTCCTAAAGAATTGGCAGAAAATTGCGACGTAGTTATCACTTGTCTTCCCTCACCTTCCGCTTGCTCACAAGTGATGGAAGCAGAAGACGGTATCATTGCAGGTCTGTCCGAAGGTAAAGTCTGGATGGAAATGAGTACAACAGACGAAGCCGAAGTACGCCGTATCACTGATAAAGTAGAAGTATTGGGAGCATTTGCTGTCGATTGTCCGGTATCCGGTGGGTGTCATCGTGCTGACACGGGTAATATTTCCATTTTTGCGGGCTGTAAACGCGAGGCCTTTGATAAAGTCTTACCAATCCTGACAACAATGGGACGTCGTATCCTGCATACGGGTGAGATCGGCTCTGCTTCCGTATTGAAGGTTGTCACCAATTATCTAGCAACGGCGAACCTGGTATCCATTGCCGAAGCATTAACGGCATGTAAGGTATTAGGTATGGATATGAATGTCTCTTATGAAGCAATCAAAGCTTCCTCTGGCAATTCATTTGTCCATGAAACAGAGTCACAAGTCATCCTCAATGGCAGTCGGGATATTAACTTTACCATGGATTTGGTTTCCAAAGATGTCGGTATCTTCCACGAACTGACTAAACGTAAAGGGATGGATCTGGAAATCGCTCCGTTATTAGTGAATATATTCAAAGACGGTGAAGAAAAATTCGGATCGCGTGAATTATCTCCAAATATTATCCGCCGTATTGAAGAACCTTGCGGCGTCAAAGTGCTTGGCGAAGGCTTCCCTCCGGAAATGGTTGACGATGAGCCCGAAGAAAAAGGATATGAAGTTGTCATAAAGGGACGTAAAGATACCTAGAATGACATCTTAAAAGGCTCATCATTTCTTATTGATGAGCCTATATTCTTTCACGATACTCATAATTGAATAACCGAATTCCCCATTAACCAATGATGCGACTTTTGCGCAAAATGCTCGGATAAGAGATTAGGTATAGGGCCAATAATAGCCGAAGCAATTATTCCTCCGATACCCCCATGCCTAACTGAGACACTGAATCTTGTCGATGAAATAATTAACGTTCCCGTTTTTTGATCTACCAACTCAATACTTCCAACAAGTCTATGGTTACCACCAATAAGTATTCCCTGCCCCGTGCCGATAATGTCCAAACGATTGATATTAACCTTCAATGTTGCAGGGATAGGCCCGCTTAAACTGTCAGCATAAACCTCTTCAACAGTTTCGAACATAATATCAGAGAGTCGTCCATGCATATATGCAATAGCTTCCGGGCTCTCTACAACTGATGCAAAATCACAAGAATTCTCATCATCTGTATGCTTTAACTCTTGTCTGTCTTCAGGTTTAACAGAAGACGTCGTTGCCCGACAACCAATAGACTCAGCATATTGTTCTTGTCCTCCATACCAACGTATCCACTCTTCGATCGACACATCAATTTTTGCAATACGATAGTTAGACAATTCATCCATGCTAACATTATGAGGTTCCTTTGTTGTTAAACATGCAGACAGCAACAACATGGATAACATCATCAAGGTTTTTCTCATTCTTCCCCACTCCCAGTAATACGCTGGTGTTTATAATAATAATGCTGAAGTAGTAGGTTGATTACAAATAATTTTCAATAAAAATTTAAGAAGAAACAGAAGTTAATGGCAGGATCAAAATAGCTTCTGTCCCTTTGCCCAATTCACTTTGGATTTTTATGGTTCCACCATGTAATTCTGCTAAACGAATGGAAATAGATAAACCAATCCCTGTTCCCGAGGTGCTGTCCAAACTGGAGGCGATTGAGACGGTATGCCTCGCTTGTTTAAAGGGTTCAAGAATGACATCGCAATCTTCTTTAGCAATTCCCTTCCCATTATCTGAAACGATAAGTTTGAGATCTTTTTCAAGTTCATATCTAATATCAACCCGACATCCTCGACCGGCATGTTTAAAAGCATTGGATACGAAATTCAGCAAGATTTGCTTTATCATGGTGGCATCAACATTAAGTTTTAACGACTGTCCCTTTTCAAAGGTCAATTCACTCTGATTACGTTCACATAAGATACGCGTTAATCTTTCCACATCGTTAAGTAACTCATCGAGAGGGGTAACTTCACGAACAACACGAACTTCCCCTGCTTCGATTTTGGTGAGATCTAGAATTTCTTTCAACAAGTCACTTAAATGTCGTCCACTACTATGGATATCAGTCACATAACCCTGATATTTGGGTTCATTAATTGGCCCCCAAATCTCTTTCTTCATGACTTCGGCAAAACCAATGATTGCATTTAACGGTGTGCGCAATTCATGGCTCATATTTGCTAGGAACTGGGTTTTTGCTCTATTGGCTCTCTCGGCCACATTTTGGCTGACCTTGAGCTCTTTCATCACCCGTTTACGTTCTTCAATTTCCTGACGTAATTGTTCATTATTCTGCTGCAGGTCACGGGTTCGATCTTTAACCTTTTTCTCCAATGTTTTTCCAAGATGGACAAGGCGTCTGTTTTGCATAGTAAGATAAACTGATACCAACACTCCCAGAATCAAAGCCAAAACCACAAGCGCAATAGCAGCCACATAAATATTTGTTAAATTCTCACGCCGTAAACGTGATTGTTCCTGATGAACAAATAACGCAGAAAGCGATAATTCCCGACCTAATTCAGCCATCTGGATCAATTCACGGCTCATTTCATCAAGGCTTTGATGGGTATAATCACTTTCAATGATATATGTATCAATCCGTTCGAGGCCCGATTGCAATCTTTGTATAGAAGATCGGCTATTTTCGAGCAGCAGAAATTCTGTACCAAGACTTCCAGTTTCAAGAGAAGCAACACGGCTCCATAAAATATCAAACTGGCCTAAAAAAGCGTCTCGCGCATTATCTGTTTTTTCCAACGAGAAATTCTTCAGTAGTAACTCTGCCTTTATGGCTTCCCGCTCAAGCTGATAAACAAAGAATACGAAGTTATCTCGGAACTCTTTTGATTGCCGCATATATTCTCTTTGAAAAGAATACAGGGAAATGATCGCGCTGAAACACAGACAAACAGCGAGAAGCATCAATAGTTTTTTAAAATTCTTTGCTATAAATTGACGCATATCAGACTACTGAACTCAGCTTAAAATCACTCAACAATCATACTCTTCAACTGCCAAATCGACCTTGCATAATAGGTCTCTACTCTAAGATCTTCATCATCATTCCATGGGTAAATCACCCAAACAGGCCCTTTATCACGTACAGATAAACGTTTCCCATCAAGAGATGTAGCAAGAATAACATCAAATTCCTGCACATCCTCCATTGGAATAACCACTATATAATCATTTAGTGCCTTTGCCTGTATGACATTTCCAGAGGCGCCGACCATATCAAGAAAATCGCGCAATAGAGGCCCGGAGAAACTAACATTTCCTTCGGTCCATGGAGTTTCAACCGTTAATGTTTTCTGAGGAAGCGCATCCAACATACCTAAGTCAAACTCAGCATGCTCGCCTTTATTTGTTTTCTCGATTTTACCTGAGATCGAAAGAATGGTTTTGTCAGCTGGTTTTTGAAGTTCGGACGCGACTGATATATGTCCAAAAATAGAAAGTGAGATAAAAAAAACCGCATACGTAAATAGTTTTTTCAAGGTTATCTCCTTAGTATTTTTATAATCAGTAATTATAATACTGTATTTTTAAAACAAATGTGAGGGAAAAATACAGCTTATTACAGCCCGCTACGATTCACGGATTCATGCTGTAAATTGATTGAACTATAAATTCATCGTTATCTAATGATTACGAATATTCAAATCAGTCATATATATTACCTGTATACTCAACATACTTATGCCTTATTTATGATTTAATGCCATAGACTACCTATCATTTGAACTGCGAATAATATCTTCTATATGCGAGGAACATCCGATGATAAAATACGCCTATATAGTGAAAAACATATCCGCCATTATACTTTTTCTGTCGTTAAGTGGCTGTGTCTCTGCACTTGAAATGGCTTTTGAAGATCGATCTGCGGATGATATTGGAACGGACACACAAATTAAGACAGAAATTCTTGCTGAAATAGTTGATAAACAAGGTGCTTCTGTAGCGGCATCAACCAGTGTTATCGTTTATGAACAAGTGGTCTTATTAACTGGTGCGCTCGAAAAATCCTCGGATAGAAATGCTGTGAACTCAATTGCACGAAATACTGGAAGTGTAAAAAGAGTTATCAACGAGCTAATCACTGCCAAAGTCGATAGTTCAACAAGCGATACAGCATCAGATATTTTGATAAATCAGAAAATCCATGCACAAGCCGCAACGAATAATTTTATCCGACATACGAATTGGCGATGGAACACTGTGAATGGCACAGTTTATCTATTTGGACGCGCTTTAACACAGCAGGAACGAAATGATATGCGTCGCCTTGTTCGTGATATTGATGGTGTCAAAAACCTTATCGACCACTCATTTGTTCGTTCTGTGAAATAGTAGAATAATTTCCATATACGCCTAAAAGAAAAAGCCTTGGTTTCCCAAGGCTTTAACATGGTGGACGATACTGGGATTGAACCAGTGACCCCTTCGATGTCAACGAAGTGCTCTCCCGCTGAGCTAATCGTCCGTGTCAATTTTGTGGAATTTGTTCTACCTGCACCGTTATGCTTTGGCAACCGGATTTTTCGATTTCACAATGTTCAAAAAGCTTGGATAAATTTTGCGAATATGATCCTATAGAAACATGACTGATACATATTCTATTCGCCCAACTGAACTATCCGATATCCCTGCTATCACAGAAATCTATGCACATCATGTGGCATATGGCAGTGCCTCCTTTGAAGAAGAGCCACCATCCGCCGAGGAAATGACAAGACGTTACAACCTCATACAATCAAAAAATCAACCCTATTACGTGGTAGAAAGTAATAAGGGTGAGATCATGGGATATTGCTATGCGGGCAGTTTTCGGGAAAGAAATGCCTATCGGTTCACAATTGAAACAACCCTTTACTTAAAGCCAGGTGCGGAAGGACACGGATTAGGCGGCTTAATGCTGGATACGTTAATAGAGGAATGCAGCAAACGAGGTTATCGACAAATGGTTGCCGTAATTGGTGACAGCGCCAATGCGGGTTCTATCGGCGTGCATAAATCACGTGGTTTCAATATGATAGGTACCATGCCTGGTACAGGCTTCAAACATGGACGTTGGGTGGATACTGTTATGATGCAACGTCCTGTTAATGGCGGTGATTTAACACTTCCTGAATAACTTGTAGAAACATTCAAGTTTGGCACTGCTTTTGCTTATTTCTTTACAGGAGAGAGAAATGAGTATTTTAAATAGCATTAAATGGCCAAGTTTAATTGGTACTATAGCGTTATATTTCTGGGCCAGTTTATTACCTGCTCATGCGGGAAATGATGTTCCAAATAGCAGCCTTCTTGGCACTTTACCATTATCTAAAATACATGGGGCAGCGGATGGTGTCATGTTATGTGAAGAAGCAATTTCCTTCGCAGAACAATCTATGGGCATCCCACGCAAATTGCTTCACGCGATCGCATTGGGTGAATCTGGTCGTGGTTTACCCCAAAACATTTCTCAAAGTGAACAATCACTGGAAGGCATGACTTTATGGCCTTGGACAGTTATGGCAGAAGGCAAAGGTCGCTATCTCAATTCAAAATTTGAGGCTTTGAAAGAAGTAAAGAAATTACGCCACAAGGGTGTTAGCAACATTGATGTCGGCTGTATGCAAGTTAACCTTTATTATCATGGCGAAGCATTTAAAAATATCGAAGAGGCCTTTAATCCGATCCACAACGTGGCTTATGCAGCAACCTTTTTAACCAACTTACGCTACCGTCATGGCAGTTGGACCAAGGCCGTTAAATATTATCATTCAGGTAATGCGTCTAAGCATAATCCATATGCGAAAAAGATTATTTCCCTTTGGCAAAAACTGCAGCGTGAAACCTCGCCAAATCGTACAAAAATTCCTCAAACAGCCTCAACAAATTAGAACTAGGATGAGCTCTCAACTCGTCCCCGCCCCTTTTCTTTTGCGCGATATAGAGCTTGATCAGCTAAATTCATAAAATCGCCTAATAGATTCTCGACATCCGCAATCCCTGTTTCATCATTCCCTAGCCCCTGATGCAAACCAACGCTGATTGTTACTGGGATATCGATATTCTCCCAGTTACATCTAGTACTCCCTATCACATCAACGATTTTGGACGCTACTAAGAAAGCCTCGTCTTCATCAGTATTTGATAGATGAATACCGAACTCTTCTCCACCTAATCGACCGAATATATCCGTATCTCTAAGATTTTCTTGCACTTTTCGACATAACCATTGCAGCACAACATCACCCGCAGCATGGCCATACCGATCGTTAATAAACTTAAAATGATCAACATCTAGCATCATGAGTGTATAAGGCGCTTTCATCCTTAAACACCGCTTTAATTCTATAAAGCCTGCCTCAATAAATGCGCCTCTATTCTGAATACCAGTCAGACCGTCAGTTTGAGACAGGATTTTCAAGAACTCATTCTGGTTTTCTAATGTTTGCTGCAAAAAAATTTGCTTCAAATTATCTTGTAAGGAATCACGTAAGAGTTCCATTAACTCTTGATGATCCGCTGCAACTTCCAATCGTTCATCACTAAACACACAAAACGTTCCAAATGCTGATCCGTCAGGCCAATGAACCGGCAATCCATAATATCCACGTAGTCCATCATTTAGATAATCTGGATTATTGCACCATTTGGGGTCTTGCTCGGCATCAGGAACCAATAAACTTACATTTTCAGAAATCACTGTTTCACAATAGGACCCTTGCCCCAATGGGTCGGCATAACCGATTTCTTCTTGTGCACCATTTTCTGACCCAGAAACCACTTTTAAGTGATTATCAATTTCCCGAACCACAAAACATGCAGGGACATTTAGAGATTTGGCAATTAAAGTTGTAATACGTTGCCAACGTTTAAGAATGTATGAAGGTACCAATATTTGATCACGTTGATCAGACAATTGTATCCCAGACATTTTTGTATCTGGACAGTTCACCAAGTTGCTGGAATTATCACCCATTCATTCATCTCGACTAAATATCCATAATTCCTAATATAATTCTATGATCTGTCGATAATGTAAAGTTCCAATTTTTCCACGGGGAGAGCAACCATGTTAGACATTCAACGTATTAGAAAAGAGACTAGAGGTTGTGAAAATATTTTACATCTCAACAATGCTGGATCCTCCCTAACTTCCGCGCCTGTACAGGATTATCTTAATAACTACTTAAACAAAGATGCGGAACTAGGTGGATATGAAACAGCAGATTTATATAAAGCCGATTTAGAAAATTTTTATCTTGCAGCCGCAAAAGCGGTAAATGGAAAACCTAGCGAAATAGCATTTATTGAGAATGCGACAAGAGCCTGGGATATGGTATTCTATGCCTTTGACTGGAAGCCCGGCGATGTTTTGTTAACTAGCGTGACCGACTATAACTCCAACATGGTTGCCTATATTCATGCGAAAGAACGTTTCGGCATGGATTTCATTACTATCCCTAATGACGAACATGGTCAACTGGATGTAGAGGCAATGGAAAAAGCAATTACACCTGAAGTGAAATTGATTGCTGTATCACATATTCCAACAAACAGCGGATTGGTGAATCCTGTTGAGAAGGTTGGTACGCTTGCCAAAAAGCATAATATTCCGTTTTTGTTGGATGCCTGCCAATCAGTTGGGCAAATGCCCATAGATGTAAAGAAGATCGGTTGCGATATGCTTTCCACTACTGGACGTAAATATATCCGTGGGCCTCGCGGCACAGGTTTCTTATGGGTTTCGGAAAACTGGATTGAAAAACTAAATCCACCATTCCTTGATAATTATGCAGCCCCCTGGGTTACACCGAGTAGCTACAAAATTTTACCGAATGCAAAAAGATTTGAAAATTGGGAACGCTATTTTGGCGGTCAGGCTGCTCTTGGCGTTGCACTAGATTATATGATGGATGTTGGTATGGAAAATATTTGGCAACGTATTCAAATGTTATCGTCTCGCCTACGTGACGGGTTATTAAATATAGAAGGTGTTACATTATGGGACCCAGGCCAACAAAAATGCGGACTTGTGACCTTTACAAAAGAACATGTGAATGCAAGCAAAGCCAAACTTAAATTGCGTGAAAACCATATTCATATTTCTGCGTCAGGCACCCAACTGACCCGACCAGAACAAAGAGAGGCAGGGATCACCGAAACAATCCGTGCCTCTGTTCATTATTACAATACAGAAGAAGAAATCGATCACTTTATTAATGTGATGAGAAACTTCACGACTGATTAGTAATTTTCAGATCCAACTACGCTTTCTGCTTCTACTCTGTCATCTCTCGTTGAAAGAAACTTGTAGATGATAGAGAGGCAGGAAACACTGATTGCAGTTACCAAAACTTCTACAGGAATGTAGACCAAACCAGAAAATAACGTCAGTTGCTTCAATGCATCAGCTTCCAAGTTTCCTGTCATAAACATTGGCGTTATTACAGCACCAATTAAACCGACAACCGCAACTAAAAACGCAATTACAATTAAGGCTAACAATAGTTGTGTCGCAATAATTCGAAACACAGATCCTTTAGTTGCACGCCAACTATCTTTGAGTCCCGCTTTTGCACCAATGGCTGCTGCAGGAAAAACCATCGTCAGTCGAGAGGAAACAAAGAGTGCCAACACCCCTCCTAGGAAGACACAAGCAAAACCAAAGAATGGTGCAGTTTCAGAAGTAATCAACCAAATACCAGCTGAAATAGGTGCAACAATACTAACAATGATCAAAATGAATACCAAAATTAAATACATAAGATAGCGAATTTCATTCGAACTAAATTGCAACCTTGCCGGTTCACCTGTTTCGTAAGACACTAGATAATTTCGATGCCAAGCGGTAATAATTGGAAGCACCACAAATACAGAAATCAATTGGAAAACATATGGTAAAACTGAAAACTCTAGATCAGCAAGTCCGTCGTTATTTCCCATTAAAGTATCAATAAGAACCGCATCATATAAATAAAATTTTCCAATAATCAATGCAGCATATATTGCGATTGGAATAAGCGATAACTTAACCAATGCACCTATATTGCTAAAACAAAAGCTAAAGCTTTCTTTAACTGTGCCCCAAATCGGTAGTTTTTCCATAGTTTTCCCCATAGTTAAATGTTTTGCTCATCTTGCTGAGCAAGAAATATAAATGCATATGCCAGAGCCGTTGTTAATATACACCCCATTGGCACGCTGATCATAAATAGCATCACTGAATAAAACATATCCAGAGATAAACTTCCTGAAATGTCACTTCTTTCTGGCATATTTAACAAGCCACGTAGGAAAAAATTTAACATACCGACAGTCAAAATGTAAAAGAATACATATGCTAACAACCGCCAAATATGTCCTCTAGTCGCACGCCAACTGTCCATTAATCCCGCAGATGCGCCAATGGCCATTACAGGTAAGATCAATGTGAAGCGCATGGAAATCACAAGAACAAAAATGTAGAGCGAGGTTGCAAGTCCTAGATATGGTAAATATTGCGCCGAAACAGTTAATTGCACTTTTTCAGAAAATTGTGCCGCTTCAATTAAGTGATAATTTGCATAGCTCCCAATTGACATTGGAACTAACATCATCACGATAAAAAGTATTTCATATTTCAAGTAAGCAATCTTATTATCTAGATGAGAAAGATATCCAAATCCTCCGGCCTCATCCCCTAATATAATACGCCGATAAACAGATACCCATAGTGGAATAAGAATGAGCTGCTCAACAACAACATTCATATAAAAGAGTATCGTTCCTTGCATCTGCAATGAATACCCCTGCCCTGAAAGCCAAAACAGCAAAATAAAACGGAAAAGTACAAGCAGAATAAATGGAACAAGAGCTGCACGTAAGAAAAATGAAAACTCATTTTTCACATATAAAATGCTATCATTTAAAATTGACCAGACAGGCAGTTTTTCCATTGTGACCCCTTAAATTGCTCTTTTGATTTGAGCGGTTGTTCTATGTAAATGTCAAATAAAAAAGCCTTCCAACAAGTTGTGGAAGGCTTCATTCGTATGGAGACAAGTTTTTAAAACTATTCTTCCGGAACTGTGATTGTTGCGCCGTCCAATTCTGGAGAAACTTTAACCTGACAGCTTAAACGAGAGGTTGCAGTTAAGCCAAAAGCCAGATCCAACATATCTGTTTCATCTTCAGAAGGTTCTCCTAATTTATCATAAGTTTCCTGATCCAAAACGAGGTGACATGTGGCACATGCAAGAGACCCTTCGCAAGCAGCTTCAATATCCACATCATTGTCCAAAACAGCTTCCATTAAGGACTCTCCATCCGCGGCTGTAATTTCTTTTTTGGACCCGTCACGATCTACAATTGTAAATGTCGCCATGTCTGTAATCTCACCTAATCAAGTTGGCAGGCAGTGCCTTTATAAAAATTTGTTATCTCTTCTTAGCCAGCCATACCCGAAAGTCAAACACAGATTCAGTTCTCAATAGCTTAATATCTAAATTTCAGCTTTTTTATTAATTTCTTGTCAGTTTATTGATAACCGCTATCAACATTTCACTTGCCATATCCAGTTCAATTGAGGTCGTAAAGCGCCCTAATCCGATACGAATACCTGCGGCAACTCTTGCGGGATCGTGCCCCAACGCAGATAAAACATGACTATGAGCCCCACCACCAGAACTACATGCTGATCCACCTGATACAGACAAACCATCCAAGGCGGCCATAACTTCTGCCCCTTCAACACCAGGAATAGTGATATTTAAATTTCCGGATAATCGATTGTCATATGAACCATTTAGCTCAACTATAGGGCATGCATATGAGATATTCTCCCAAAGTTGGTCTCGCATGGATTTGATGCGTTTATCTTCTTCATCCATCTCAATCGAGGCAATATCACATGCTTTCCCCAACCCAACACATAATGCGGGCGCCAAAGTTCCAGAACGAATACCACGTTCTTGCCCGCCACCATCCATTAACGGATTGATCGCAATACGTGGTCGTTTTCGAATAAAGATCGCACCAATACCTTTGGGGCCATAAATTTTATGACCACTGATGCTCATCAAATCCACATCCCAGTCTTTTACATTTACCGGTATTTTCCCAACCGCCTGGGCGCAATCAGAATGTAAATATGCGCCGACCTTATGGACCGAGGATGCGATTTCCTTCATTGGATGCAAAATACCAATCTCATTATTCGCAGCCATGATTGATACAATAGCTGTTTTCTCATCCAAGGCATCTTCAAGTTTTGCAAGATCGATAGAGCCATCTGCATTTACAGGTAAGTAGGTTGTTCTGAAGCCTTCAGCCTGTAATCGTGTAACACTTTCCAGAACACATTTATGTTCTGTTGCAACAGTGATAACATGATCACGCCCTTCAAGTTCTTTGCGAGCCCGCGCAACACCTTTAATTGCCAGATTATTGGATTCTGTCGCGCCTGACGTGAAATAGATTTCTTTCGACGTCGCACCGATTAGTTTAGCCACTGACTTACGTGCATCTTCAACAGCCTCTGCAGCCTCCCATCCATGACGATGGTCAGCAGAATGCGGATTTCCAAACTTTTGCGTAAACCATGGGATCATCACGTCAACGACTCTTGGGTCGCAAGGTGTGGTTGCATGATAGTCCAGATAAATAGGATTGACGGGCTTATTTCTCATTTTCAGGCCCCTTACCCATTTTTTCCGCATAACGTTTATAAGCTTGAAACATCTTCACCATGTCTTCGGGTTTACTGTCCCAACCAAGACTTACCCGAATTGCACTTCCCGCTATATCAAAGGGATATCCCATAGCTTCCAGCACATGACTTTGCTTTACTTTCCCAGAAGAACATGCGGAACCTGCACTCACTGAAATACCTTCTAGATCCATCGCCATGACTTGCGTTTCAGCCTTCACGCCTGGCAAAGCAATATTGGATACCGTGGGTAGACGGTCAGCCTCTTCGCCCATGATTTGAACAGACGGAATTGCTTGTTTCATATCCCGTTCAAATTTATCACGCAATTCTTGATATTCATGTAGCTGATCGACCTCATCCAAAGCTTTTTCAGCAGCAGCACCAAACCCGGCAATCCCTATCATATTTTCAGTGCCAGAACGGCGACGACGTTCTTGTCCACCACCATGGATCAACGCAGTTAATTCGAAATCAGCATCAATGATAAGCGCACCAACTCCTTTAGGTCCACCTATTTTATGTGCAGATATACTCATACATCTTAAGGCACCACCGACTTTCGGCAGTTGAATTTTACCCGCTGCCTGCACAGCGTCACAATGCATATTAATATTATAAGATTTTGCAATTTCAGCTATCTGATCAACTGGCTGTATGACCCCGGTTTCGTTATTAACCGCCATAACGGAAAGAAGGATTGGCCGTTCGGGAAAGGCTGTTGTTAATTCGCCAAGCCTTACTTTTAGCATTTCAAGATCAAGAATGCCTGCTTTAGTGACAGGTAAACGTTCTGCATTTGGCGTTGAATCAATAACACAATCATGTTCTATCGCAGATGTCAGGATATAAGTATCCTCAGGCACACCTTTAAACACCATGTTATTGGCTTCGGTTGCACCGGAAGTAAATATCACCTGATCTGCTTGGACATCGCACAACTTTGCAACCTGCCGACGAGACGTTTCCAACACCCGACGAGCCTCACGTCCCGCAGAATGCACAGAACTAGGGTTTCCCGGGAAATCCATGGCTTTAAGCATGGCTTCTCTTGCTTCCGGACGTAAGGGACAAGTTGCATTATAATCAAGATAAATCATTGATTGGTTCTTTAAGTAATTGCTCAATACATTCTAGTTAGGGGATCATATCCTAAAAAACAATATTCGCAGGAAAATCTACAAATTTTATGCACAAAAAAAGGGCCTCCCAAGTGCCCTCTTTTGAAATTTATAATACAACAAGAAGCTAAATACGAACTTCGCCCTGAACCACTTGATGTAATGTAATATTTTCGAAAAAGTCTGCTACATGTCCATGTAGCGCATCCCAAAACATTTCAATATGTTCGTGATGATTATCATTTTTCTTTCGACCTAGTTCCGGATCAACTGCACGAAGAATATCTGCAAGAGTAATGTCTTTCCCATCCCCACGAACCACGTACCCCCCGCCTGGCCCGCGCAAAGATTCAACGATCCCTGCTTTTTTTAACTTCGCGAAAATTTGTTCCAGATATGAGATCGAAATATTTTGCTTCTCTGCCAATGTAGACAATGTGATCGGGCCTTTATCTTCATGTAAAGCCATATCAACAATTGCCACGATGGCATATCTGCTTCGTGTATCTAATCGCATATTAGCAACCTCATCATTTAGAAACGATAAAAGGTTTAATCAGCTTTTTAACGACTGACAAGAAAAAAAGATAGGTTTGTAACGATTCTAATTTAGGACATAAAAAGAGCTGCAGTTAGAATAGAAAAACCGCAGCTCCTACAATCATTAAGACAACCAAAATCTTAATCAGAAGAAACTTTATGATCAAATCTATCGGCATCGTCGTCCAATCCTACAACAGGGCCTTTTTTCTCTGCTTCTTCTAAACGATCTTCCAAATGTGCGACTTGCGCATTCAATTTAGATACATGATCCATAAGCCCCTCAATCGCACGGGCAACTGGATCAGGTAAATCATCCCCGACCGGCGTACCATATGGGGCAAATGTTGTATCTTTTTTTGACTTGGAAATAACTTTAGCCGGGATGCCAACAACAGTCGCACGACGCGGCACATCTTTGATCACCACAGCATTGCCGCCAACCCGCGCACATTCACCAACAGTGATAGGGCCAAGAATTTGGGCACCAGCCCCGACGATCACATTATTTTCCAATGTCGGGTGACGTTTCTGACAACGTTGACCGTCGGAATCTTCAGATGGAGAAACACCACCTAAAGTCACGTCATGATATAGAGTGACGTTATCACCAATAATCGCTGTTTCACCGATCACAACGCCCATACCATGATCAATAAACAATTTTTGACCAATCGTGGCGCCAGGATGCATTTCAATGCCGGTCACCCAACGTGCAACTTGTGAGATGAAACGCGGGAATAAACGCCAGCCACGTCCCCATAATTTATTAGCAACGCGATAAACCATAATAGCGTGAAAAGATGGATAACAGAGCGCAACTTCCAATCGCGACCGGGCAGCCGGATCGCGTTCGATCATGCCATCAATTTCGCGGAGGATGCTTTTAATCATATTCTGTCTCCATCCTGATCTTTAGTATTTATATAAGTGAGGGGTTTTATGTAGGCCGAAGCCTGATTTATTTCAACTGAAAACCGTTAAATTTTCTGTTATCTCTCCTTTATCCTAAAGAGGATAGTTGACAGGTCCCTCAAAAAAACAATATTTCATTATATAGATATGGAACTTCTCTGACGATAACTTGCGTTTTTTGCTGGTTTTCTGCCAAATAAGTCTATATCAAACGTTCTCTTATTCCCTATTCATATAAGGGAAACATGAAATGCGTCAACTGAAGGGGGCCATTCTTTGCCAATTTTGCTGGATTTACGCTTATGAATTAAAGGAAATAATTCATTTCAAATCCCTCTAATCGGTGATCCCACTTCGTTAAATTGCCATGAATTCATAAGTAAGGTTTCTGAACACTATGCCTGAAGTTATTATTAACGGCCCAGAAGGTCGTATCGAAGGTCGCTACACACCGGGTAAAACTGAAGATGCACCTATTGCTCTTTTCTTACACCCTCATCCGGTACATGGCGGCACAATGAACAACAAAGTTGTCTATGCCATGTTCCATCATTTTGCACAGCGCGGCTTTGCAACACTTCGCTTTAACTTCCGTGGCGTAGGTCGTTCCCAAGGTACATATGACAAAGGCGAAGGTGAATTATCTGATGCAGCATCTGTTCTAGATTGGTTGCAAAGCCAAAATCCTAATGCAAAGCAATGCTGGGTTGCAGGTTTTTCATTTGGTGCCTGGATTGGTATGCAACTATTAATGCGTCGACCAGAAATCAACGGATTTATTTCCGTTGCGCCACCAGCAAACATGTATGATTTCAGCTTCCTTGCCCCATGTCCTTCTTCGGGCTTGATGCTTCAAGGAGATGCAGATGATATCGTACCGCATGATTCAGTTGAAAAATTAGCAGAAAAACTAAACTTGCAACAAGGTATCCATGTTGAATACCACTTAGAAGCAGGTGCAGATCATTTCTTCGCAGAAAAACTAGATAATATGACAGATCGTATTTCTGCATATTTGGATGCAAACGGCCCTGATCGCATCTAAGAAATTCTAGCAGTTAAAATTTAGCAGGCGGCTATTTGGGATAAACCAATTTACCGCCTGTTTTATTTTCTGAAACGCCTGTTGTTTTTGGAAAACTAATCGGCAAACCAAGAACGGTTCTTTTCGCCATAAAGGCAAAAGCTTGTGCTTCCAACGCATCGCCATCCCACTCAACTTCTTCAACAGCAACGACATCACCATCGAGACGCTGATTTAATTGGTCCATCAAATACTGATTGTGACGTCCCCCGCCACATACCAACCAACGTTTAGGGGGCTTAGGACAACAGTTTTGCGCTTTATAGACTGCCTCAACAGTAAAAGCTGCCAAAGTGGCCAAACCATCTTCCAGAGACAAATCTTCTACATCCACTTGTTTAAATTGATCACGATCCAATGACTTGGGGATTGGACGCTGAAAATAACTGTTTGCAAACCAAGAAGCCAAGCGAGATTGGTCAACGTTTCCCTGACGGGCAATGCCGCCGCCATCATCAAATTTCAAGCCCGCCTTCCGTAAAACCCAATCATCCATGAAGGCGTTACCCGCCCCAGTATCAAAGGCGATCATCTCATCCCCATCAAGATAAGTTACATTTGCCACACCGCCTATATTCAAAATAGCAACTGGATGCTCTAATCCATCAGCCAATGCACGATGATAGACAGGCGCTAAAGGTGCACCTTCACCACCGGCAGCGACATCATCCACACGAAAATCATAAACAACTTTGATATCCAGTGCATTAGCTAGTCTTTGACCATCACCAATTTGGACAGTAATGCCATTATCAGGATCGTGATGTATTGTTTGTCCATGAAAGCCGATACAACCGACTTCCGAAGCAGGTAGTCTTGCAACTTCCATTAACAAACTCACAGCTTCAATATGAAAGTCAGTCAATTCCTTAACAATTTCATTGGGAGTTTTTTCAGACTTATCAAGCCCAAAACAACGACGTAATCTTTCACGGAAATCATCGGGATATGCCAAGTAATAACTTGGCCCCTCTTCAAATACCTGATGTCCATCAGTTTTAATCAATGCTGCATCGACGCCATCTAATGAGGTTCCACTCATAAGACCTATACACCATTCTGCCTTATTGATATCTTCCTCAGTCATTCTTATCCTATTTGTTAATTTCCGCTTGCGCATTGCAGGTCGGATCAAGACATGTTAAATCCCCGCCTGTGAATATTTATATACGGACCTGCTGCAATTATCATTTCATATTCGCAGCATTTTTGAAAAGAGCAAAGAGTAATGACATCTCCAAATTCTGATTTCTTGAAAGCTGTTGTTGAACGCGGCTATTTACATCAGGCAACCGATATGGATGCCTTGGATGAACGTGCTGTTAAAGGTCCTATCACAGCATATATCGGATTTGATGCGACTGCAGATTCCCTGCATGTCGGATCAATGGTACCGATCATGTTATTACGTCTGTTACAGAAAACTGGTCACAAACCCATCGTATTGATGGGCGGAGGCACAACACGTGTTGGTGATCCAAGCGGTAAAGACGAAAGCCGTCAATTGTTAACAGATGAAAAAATTCAAGAAAACATTGCAGGTATCAAGAAAATTTTCTCCAAGTTCCTAACCTTTGGAGACGGACCAACCGATGCTGTGATGGTGAATAATGATGATTGGCTGCGTGGAATCAATTACATTGATTTCTTACGCGATTACGGAAAGCATTTCTCTGTTAATCGTATGATGTCTTTTGATTCCGTAAAGCTACGTCTTGACCGTGAACAACCACTTACATTCCTTGAATTCAACTACATGATCCTACAAGCATATGATTTCTGTGAACTATCACGTCGTATGGATTGTTGCCTGCAAATGGGTGGTTCCGATCAATGGGGCAATATCGTAAATGGTATTGAACTAACCCGCCGTGTAGAAGAAAAACAAGTTTTCGGCCTGACAGTTCCACTATTAACAACTGCGTCTGGTGCTAAAATGGGCAAGACTGCTTCCGGTGCGGTATGGCTGAACGAAGAACGCCTTTCTTCTTATGATTACTGGCAGTATTGGCGCAATACAGAAGATGCAGATGTAGGTAAATTCTTACGTCTCTTCACAGAATTACCTATGGAAGAGATCGAACGCCTTGAAAAACTTGAAGGCGCTGAGATCAATGAAGCCAAGAAAATTTTGGCTCATGAAGCAACCAAGCTTTGCCGCGGTGAAGAGGCAGCCTTAAAGGCAGCTGAGACCGCGCAAAAAACCTTTGAGCAAGGTGCAATTGGTGATGATTTACCAACAAAGGAAATCATGTCTTCCGATTTAGAAGCAGGTATCGGTCTCCTCGGTGCTTTGACAGAGATGGGCTTAACTGCATCTAATGGTGAAGCTCGTCGTTTCGTGCAACAAGGTGCCGTCAAAGTTAATGACGCGAAAATTGATGACCCAAAATATAGCTTGAATTCATCTGACCTTGATAATGACCAGATAATAAAGCTATCACTTGGTAAGAAGAAACATGCAGTTTTAAAACTCGCTTAATTCCATTTATGACTTAGTCTTTAAAAAGCCGAACCAGTTAAACCTGTTCGGCTTTTTTGTTGTCTGATCACTTCTTATTGTCGTGTAAAAGTTCTTGTTTCCGATCGATTTCTTCTTGTGAAAGCGGGGAGTAGTTCGTTTCAGAGAAATCGAATAACCTCCGTAAAATTCCGGGGGTAATAACCGATATCGGGTTCACATTCACATTTGGATTGTTCTTTCCCCCCGCGATATAGAATGTTGCACCAAACAGACCACCGCCATCACCGCCTGTTAGTATCCAACCTAACACTGGTATATTCCCAATAGCTTGGTTAACACCATAGGCTGGCACAACAGTTCCTTTAATTCTGATCTCATCATTATCCAGGTCATATTGGCCATCGATTACCAAACCAACCGAACGGTTATAGGTTCGGATATTTTTGATACGGAATATACCGTCCACTAACCTGAAATCGCCTTCGGCTTTGTCCATAACCATTTCGCTGCCACTAATAGCGCTTGGTAGACCGGTTAAAGATACTGCTTCCAGCACACGCGCCAAAGCAGGAGCATCATGGATCACGTAACTATCAACAAAAAGCTTACCATCTATATGATCAGAGCCATAAGCTTTATGCCCAACAATTAGTGCATTCCCGCCTTCCACTTTCTGATATAGATTCATATCGTTCAAAAATTGACCAATACTTGATGTAGAAAGAATGAAGTTCCTACCGTCTGTTTCAGCTTCTACATTCGCTTTTACATCGGGTCCATAATTGAACTGAATCTCTTGTCCATTCGACAATTGAGCATCTAAAGAAACTTGATCTAGTTCCTCACCTGTATGCTGGATAACCATCCGAACTTTTTCAAATTTTCGTTTAGGCTCCATCGTAAGTTGATCCAGAAAAACTTCGATTGTCGCTGACGGATTTTCTGTATCGGTGCTTAGTGTATTACTATTTAAAATTTCATCGAAAGCGCCTGTCGCATCGAATTTATCACCTGTTATCTTGACATTCAGATGATTATCCTTGGTTTGTTCGAGATTTAACTGAATATCGGTATCCGGGGACACAAAACGTTGAATATCTACTTTTTTTGCAATCTGCATATCCGGAGAAAACGTTGCAGTTAATTCCATCTCCAGATCATCGGAAGTAAAATTCAAATCTTCGACAATGACATCCCCGTCACCCTGCTGGGATAAATTAAAATCAACAGTTGCTGGAACTGTATAAGGTTTATACCAATTGTAAAATGGGAACAGCAAAGCCGAATTGGCAAAATCAACGTTCCCTATAAATGATTTTTGTCCATCAAAATTTTCTTGAATGACAACAGAAAGATCAAATGCCCCTTCTAAATAAGGATATACTGTCAAACCTTCCTTAATTAGGAACTTGTCATCCGCCTGACCCGACAAAACATACTTTCGTTGCAGGATATTGCTTTCACGAAAATATTCAAAATAGTCTACATTAAATTTATAATCACTATCTTGTATCTCTCCATATGCATGAAGCTCTTTTTCGGTCACAAGAAGCTTCATTTTTTCAGCTGTTAAGACTGCGTCAGGCACAATATCCATAATAGTTAAATCTGACAGATCTGCTTCTACATCTACTTTGATGTCTTCTTTTTTCAAATCTTTTAATAGTTCGAAATTCAACTCAACAACGCCTTGAGCTGTGCCGGTAATATCATCCGTTTCTAAACCTAATTCAGAAATAAATCCTAATGGTTCATGGTCAAGGAATACCATTCCATCTTTCGCTGGCGTGGTAATTGGCAATTTGATGTATGCGTTATCTTTTGTTCCAAGTTCCGTAAAGACGACTTTACCATCACGAAGCTTGATCTCGCCAACCTCACCGGAATGGACAGAAATATCAAACCAATCGATGCCATAACGTGCTGTTGCAACCCCTTTTGAGGCTATCGGCATAGGCGATAAATAATCTACTGTTGCGTCTTTAAGCTGAATTTCACCACCGACGTCTTGCAACTCAAATGCTTTTGTTTCTAAATCATAGATCCCTGATATCTTAACACTTGCAGAAGGAACATCGCCTTCGGGAATGTTAGGAATAACCCAGTTACGTGCATCAACACCAAGAGATCGAGGCCAGTATTGATCTAAATAACGCATATTGAAATCTGTGCCGATCGCTTCCAGCTCAAGATTATAAGGAGTATTTTCACCTTGCCCGTTACGTAAAGCTGTTGCTGTCGCATTCATCTGAAATTCGTCAGTTTTGAAACTTAATTTTGGAATTTCTATATGTTGAAAATTTTGATCGATATTAATAGAAGCTTCAAGGTCTTTAAAACTCAGCACATTTTCATAAACATCTGGAAGATTAACATCACCAGACGCAGCTATAATTTTGCCATCTATGGATTGAATTACTTTATCAATAAAATTTGCACTTACATTTAAACTCGCATCAATGGCGCTATCCAGTTGTTTAAACTCTTTAAGGGCGTCACCAAAACTCACGATTTTCCTAACATCAGCCGAGTTGACGATCAACTCACCAGTAACATTCCCACTTTCAAGATCGATATCCGCAATAGTTTCTATATTGCCAGCCTCCACATGCATCTTCCCACGAGACGTTAATTTGCTGTTATCTATATCGTAAACGCCTGTAACCTTTCCGCTCATTTCGGGCATATAAGCTAAATAGGGATCAAGTTCAGGCAAAAGATGCGAAATAAATTCACCATTCGTCTGAATGATTTCTGCCTCGAAGCCTAATTCAGCTTTATGTAACGGATGAAATAAACTGAGACCGATATCGGCATTTTTATCACCAGAAGAAATATTTCCTGACACATCTAGAATAGATTGCTCTGCAGTTTTGACAAAAGTGATGATAATGTCATCTCCTCGCCATCTTTTATAGGTAATAAAATCGTCAAATACAGCATCAGCATCATAGACCGAAATAGATTTCAAATATTGCAAGGCAAAATAGTTCCCTTGCATATTTTCCATCTCTTTTAAAAAAGCAAGCGCCTCAGAAAGAGAAGTTGATATCTTTGCGTTTACATCAAAATCATGATCCGAGTTTGCCGCCGAAAAATCCGAACCATTTAAAACTTCATAATTATTGACCTGATCTGCAGATGTCTTTGGCAATATAACATCTATATTGCCATCAACTTTACGACGTAGATACAGATTAGGCTTTAGAATTTCTATCTTAGTTGGTGCAACAACCCCCCGTAATAAGCCCGGCACATAAAGATCAATTGCTATTTCAGATAATGAGGCTACTTTCTGCCCATTGGCCCCTGTAATATCCACATCTTGTGCGACCACCTCCAAGGCTTTTGACCACCCTCCCCATGTAAGGGCTGTATTTCCAATATCAATTGCAATCGGCATTTCATCTGAGTTAATCGCATTTTCAATTTCTTGAGTTAAAAAATCAATAGATACAGAACCTTGTGATAGTTGCCATACTGCAAACCCTGCTAACAGAACAACCCCTGCCAACAGCCCAGCTATCCATTCCAACGTCAAGATGAATGCACGACGCGCCACTTAAATTCCAATCCTTGTATTTTTCTGTCAAAGATGCTTCAAATATTCTTAGAATACCCACATCATAAACCCGATTTTCTTCGACAGAACATATACCGGAAGAACTGAGAATGCACGCGGATTTCCAGAAACTTGACATTTCCACTCTCCCTCAAATTGCAGATCACACATTAGCTGAAAACATATTTGAGAGATGGCAAAACAATCTAAAGGTAGATGGGAATTTTCCAGAAGAGATCAAGAGTTGGTTTGAGGATTCTGCTCTTACATCGCTTATCAAAGGAATTGGCGGTTGTAGCCCTTTTCTTGGAAACCTGTTAGTACGCGACTTTGACTTTACGCAAAATCTTTTTAATCACGGACTAGAGCATAGCTTTAAAGATATTCTCGATCAGTTAAGGGGAATTGAAAAATCTCCCATAACTGAAGCAGAAACAATTAAAAAACTGCGCATTGCCAAACGTCACGCTGCTGTTTTAATTGCAATCGCGGATATAACTGAAAACTGGTCTTTGAAACAGGTAACTAATGCCATTAGTGATCTAGCAGATCACACAATCCGTGTAACAACAGCATTTATCTTACATCAAATGCATAACCGTGGCGAAATCACCCTTCCTCATCCAGAGGATCCTAATAAAGAATCCGGTTTCTTTGTATTGGGTATGGGAAAGTTAGGATCTCGTGAATTAAATTATTCAAGTGATGTGGATTTGATCTTGCTATATGAACCAGCAAAAATTCAGGCAAAGGATCCACATCGTTTACGTCAGGATTTTGTTCGTGCTGCAAGAGATTTAATGCGTTTGATGGATAGTCGCACAGCAGATGGATATGTTTTTCGGACAGATTTACGCCTGAGACCTGATCCTGGTGCAACCCCATTAGCGATGACCTATATGGCCGCTGTGACATATTATGAAAGTCTTGGTCAAAATTGGGAACGTGCCGCGATGATCAAAGCACGTCCTGTAGCTGGTGATTTAGAATTAGGCGCTGCATTTATCGAAGATATCCGCCCGTTCGTTTGGCGAAAATCTTTAGATTTTGCCATGATTGAAGATATCCATTCGATAAAACGCCAAATCCATGCCCATAAAGGTGGCGGCGAAATCGCAGTCCTGAACCACAATATCAAAATTGGCCGAGGCGGTATTCGAGAGATCGAATTTTTTGCACAAACCCAACAACTGATATGGGGCGGGCGTCAAATTCAGATGCGTGTGAAAGATACCTGCTCTGCCCTTCAAGCTTTGACTGATCTTGGTCATGTTACAGATGATGTTTGCATCGATCTGACAAAAGCCTATCATTTCTTACGTAAATTAGAACACCGTTTACAGATGATTGATGATCAACAAACCCAAACATTGCCGGGAGATGAAGAAGGGCTTTTGGTTCTCGCCAATTTTATGGGATATAAAAATAATGAAGAACTGATAAATGTTCTGCTTGGTCATCTACGGAAAGTCGAAGCACATTACGCTGTATTATTTGAAGAATCCCGAAGCTTGGGAAGTGACGAAGGCTCTCTTGTTTTTACAGGAACCGACGATGACCCAGCGACAATAGAGAATTTACAAAATATGGGGTATGAACAACCAGAACGTACCTGCTCCCTCATTCGTAATTGGCATCGTGGTCGCTATCGTGCAACCCGTAGCGAAAGAGCCCGTCAAATCTTGACTGAGTTATTACCAACTATTCTGGATGCCTTTGCAAACACAGCCGACCCGGATGAAGCCTTCATTCGTTTTGATACATTTCTGGAAGGGCTTCCTTCCGGAGTACAAATCTTTTCACTTTTCCAAATCAATCCACAACTTCTAGAACTCGTGGCAGAGATTATGGGAGAAGTACCTCAGTCAGCTGGATGGCTAGCGCGTCGCCCTCAGCTATTAGATGCAGTTTTATCTTCTGATTTCTTTATGCCTGTTGATGGTAAAGAAATCATGCAAGCGCAACTTGAAGGCATGCTAGCTCAAGCCCGCGATTTTCAAGATATTCTAGATATCACCCGTCGCTGGACCAATGATTACAAGTTCCGTATCTCAGTACATATCATGCGCAATTTAAATGGCGGTGAAGGTATTAGTGATGGCCTCACGCATGTTGCTGAAGTCGGTCTGAATTGCTTAATTCCTGCAGTTATTAAGGAATTTGAACAAGCACATGGAACGTTTGAAACAAATAACTTTGCTGTTCTTGGCTTTGGAAAACTAGGTGGCAGAGAATTACAACCAGGCTCTGACTTAGATCTCGTATATGTATATGATACTGGTGAATGCAAAGAATCTAATGGTGATAGACCTCTTTCCCCAACCATGTATTACATTCGTCTATGTCAACGCATTACTACAGCAATTAATGCGCAATCGGGCGAAGGTCGTTTATATGAAGTTGACGGGCGTTTACGCCCTGATGGGAATGCTGGTGCGGTTGCGACCCAACTTTCCACTTTCGAAGAATATTATCGTCATGAAGGCGAAGAAAATAAAAGCAAAGCCTGGACTTGGGAGCATATGGCTTTAACCCGTGCAAGACCAGTATTTGTAACTGAAGGTTTTAAGGACCGTCTTGAAGATACAATTCAAAGAGCACTATGTCAGCAACGTGATACGAAAATCTTAAAAGAAGATATTCGTACTATGCGCGAACGCATTGCAAGCCAACATCCAGAAGATCAACGCTGGGCGGTTAAACATTACAAAGGTGGCATCATCGATATTGAATTTATCGCCCAGTTCATACAGTTAAATTACGCCCATTCACATCCGGAACTTCTGTCACCAACCACCGCTGTTAGCTTATCACAGGCAAATAAAGCTGGCCTTTTGAGTGATGACGATACAAAGATGTTGATTACAAGCCTTGCACTATGGAGAAATATTCAAGCCGTGATGCGTCTAACAGCAGCTAAACCAGAAAAGGGTGAGAGTGAAATTGAAAACCGAAAGAGGCTTTTATTACGTGTAAGTGGAAAAGAAAATTTCGAAGAACTAGTTAAGTATATGGATCAACTCTCAAAGAGTAATCGTGCTATTTTGGAAACCTATTTAGGTTGATTTATAGATCAAATAAGGCTCAAGTTAAACTCAGATGAGATTGGTACAAATGATAAGTAAGTTAATAAGAATAAAGAAACTTCTGAACAGCTTTTTTCTTACAGCTCTCTTTTTGTGGAATGTTCCAGCTTGGGCAGAAGAAATAAAATGGGCTCATGTTGACCATCCACCGATGTTCATTAATTCCGGCCTATATGCTGGAAGTGGTTTTGCCGATCAGCAGACAAAATTTATGCAACAAAAACTGAAAGACCAGCAGCATATTGATGTTCCTTCAGACTTTGTGACGATCATGCGTCATTTCGTTCAAAAAGATGACTTATGTACCTTTGGCATTTTCAAAACCAGAGAAAGAGAAAATTTTCTTCATTACACATCTGTTCCCTATGGTAAGCTTTTACCAAGCGGTATAATTGTTGAAAAGCAAACACAGGAAAAACTATCCGCTTTTATTGAACCAGATGGCAGCATAGACCTAAACCGTATCTTATCTGAAACGGAACTCCGTTTTGGATTTAATAAGGGTCGCCGTTATAGCAGCGTTATTGACGATTTTGTCTTACTAAATGCGGATTATGCCCCCGAACGTTTTTGGAACCGTGAGCTAAAACCATCGGACAGCAAGAACTTCAAGCTCCTGAAAGGCGGTAGAATTGATATCACCTTTGGCTATCCTTATGAAATATCATTCTATAATATGGTACAGGGTGTACAAAACGATTTCATCTATATTCCGGTTAAAGGAATGCCCAAATTTGTCGACGTCTATATTGCTTGTAGTAAAACAGATTGGGGCATGAAACAGGTTAATCTGTTTAACACAGTCTTGTTTAACAAGGAAAACCTCGTAAGTCTTGAAAAGTTTTATCTCAATTGGCTTGGAGAAGAAGAACAAAACCTATTTCATATACTAACGAAAAAGGGGCTATAAAAGCCCCTTAATTTTATTCATCCCGCCCTTGCATCAATTCTGTGATATAAGGTGGCAAAGCGAATGATGCCACATGAATTTCCGGGGTATAATATTTTGTTTTGAACCCTTCAGCTTCATAATCTTTGCGAATATCTATCACATCCCGTTTATGCGCATCCGGGTTATGACTTGCCCAGGCTAACGTCATAAAACCCCCGACATAAGTCGGTACAGCCACAACATAGAAGCTCATATAATCGAAATATGGAGACATACGAATATAAGTATTTGTGACTTCATCTGCTTGATAGAATGGTACGCCATTTTGCGTAACCAAAATTCCCTTATCAGATAAAATATTACTGCAATCCTGATAAAAGTCCGCGGTAAACAGAACCTGTCCTGGGCCAATAGGATCTGTAGAATCTACAATAATCACATCAAAGCGATCTTTTGTTTCTTTCACAAATTTTAAGCCATCACCGATCACGAGGTTACAATTGGGATGTTCAAACGCCCCTTTGCTATGGTTTGGAAAAAACTCCTTACTCATATCAATGACAGATGCATCTATTTCCACAATAGTGCATTGAATATTTTTATGACGTAAAACTTCACGTAGGACACCACCATCACCACCACCAATGATCAAAACATTCTTGGCATCTCCATGTGCAAAAATCGGCACATGCGAGATCATCTCGTGATACATAAATTCATCACGGTCTGTGGTTTGAACGATCCCATCCAAGGTCATCATTCGTCCCATATAATCATTTTCAAAGATGATCAATTCTTGATGTTCGGTCTTTTCTTCATACAAAATTTTATCTGCGCGAAAACTTTGATGACATCCCTCATACAGGGATTCGCTGACCCAGCGTGTCATACACCTTTTCCTCGAAGCTGTTCATTAACGTCAACACGTTCTGGTTTAAACGCTTCTTTCAAGAAAGGAACTGTTTTATGCGGATCACAATCCCCACACATAAACACATCTAGCGCTGCATAATTTGCTTCAGGCCATGTGTGAATAGAAATATGAGATTCGGCTAATACCAAGACACCAGACACACCGCCATTTGGCGTAAAATGATGCAAGTGGCAATGCAAAATCGTTGCCCCAGCATCCAGAGCCCCTTTTCTAAGGGTTTCTTCAACCAGTTCAATTTGATCGAGGTTACTCGCGCCCCAAAGATCAATTAACAAATGCGTTCCCGCAAACCGGACACCATTTCGTTCGATAAAGAAATCTTTATCATTTGCAAATTCATTATTTTTGAAATTTTTGCTTACCTGGGTTTCGCCCGATGTAAATTCCACCGGGTCCATCCCCAGTTCGGCGAGGTTACCAACATTCGGCATTTCGTTACCCTTTCCAAACCAGTAGATGGCCGTCGGGATATCCCCAATAGAAACCCGACGACAAGAAGGCGCTCTTTTGCAGCAAATCGAGTTTCATTTCAAGTGAATAATGTATGACACATGAAAAAATAGACCTATTCGATAAAAAGAATACATCTCCATCTCACATAAGAGATTGTTTTTGCTTTATACCCATGGCTACCTTATCGCTAAGTTTACTTCCGACACGACTACCTTCCTTCGCGGATGAATATTGAGGAACTGCTCTATCCGATATATTGAGGGCTCCAGAACTTCGAAGTCTTGCCAGTTATGACGCCTAATCATATCATGTAACCAAGCTTTATCCTCTAAAATTGCTGCCATACGATTATGTGTCATCAACTGATAAATAATCTCCGGCTTAGTATGGATTTGTTCAATGCGCCCTTCAAAAATTGAAGTTACGCTTTCCGGGTGCTCGTATTCATAGGGTAAACCAACAATTGCCTTTTTGTCATTTATAAGGTCTTTCAGCTTCTGGTACTCCCCCTTACGGACAAGCATGCTTAACTCCCAATCAGCAGTTTTGAAATCTGTGCTCAGTAAGCCTTGATGCCCAGGGTCATCCATTAAAATACCATCATAGACACCCGTTTCTATTCCTTTTAAACAACGAACATATGGAACTGGTATAAGATTCACCTGAGTTGTTAATTTGCTACGCAACTCATTCAATAAAGGAACAATACTTCCCTTAACATCACCAGTATCTGTGGTCTCAATAAAAGGCGGCCATTCTTCATAGCAAATATCAATGACATCACCTGCGATCGCAATGTTTTTGAAACTTGCGCTCAGCAATAGAACAATAAAAAGTTCGATAATAATCTGAAGAGATAGAATGCGTTTCATTTGGCACCTTAACCATTTGAAACAATTCTAAAATATAAAAACCTAAAACACCAATATTATTATAAAAATTAATCACTTCATTAGAAAAACTATTGGCTTAAATCGTTTAATTGAGATTGAAGCAGAAAGAGTTTTTCTTCTCTTTCATCTTCATCCTCAATTGTTTCACAATATTCTTCAACAGCGCCTGTCTTATTTAGGTACATCTTTACCAGTTTAGTCGCGGCTGTCTTGCATCGCCCTGAGGTAAACACACCATGCCGCATAAGATCTAATACATAAACACCCTTCTCAGGATCAGAGACTCTCAAGTTTCGGATTTTTTCGAAAACCTGGTTCTTTCTAATATGTCCTTCTTGAACTCCGGCTAGTTTGGAGGCAAATAACTTTGCGCTCTTCACAGGTAAGTTCGCCCGACGCAGTTTTTGTTCCAGAATACCGGGTATACCAAGTTGAACCATCGGTGTATCACCTGCTCTAAAAATGGTTTCATTAAACTCACCATCTAGAATCATCGTGGATAAGTAAGACACAACCCGTTCCTTGTTTTCATCTCCATAGACCAAAGGATAAATTCTCAGTAACTCTTCAATCTTATAAGCTAAAAACTTCTTTCTGCGCGTATATTTATATAAATATTCTTCACCAGTCAGTTTTGCGACACGATCTGTCATGATTGTAACCATGCGCGGGTTATCAAACCAACCACCGGCCTTTTCCATCAAGCGCGCCAATTTACCTAAAGACAAAAGCTCAACAAGTTCTGGTGGAGTATCGTCATCTAAATGCCTATCGAGCGCGACAAGCGGTTCAGGAGAGGCAATTAAGCCGCCAAAGGCTCTTTTCAAGCTCGCACTTGTCATGGGTAAATCTGTTGTAACCACAACAGAATGAAACATAGATATGACTTCACTGGCGTCTTTTCTAGGTTGAGGCTGGGCAATCAACATAGATAAGAGATCTTCCGCGAGTTTGATACGATTATTCTCTTCTGAAAAAATATCTTTGACCGCAATGTCAAACAACAGAAGCTCACTTAATATCGAATCAAGAATGGATATAACAAAAGGCATTTCCGACGCTTTTAGAAGTCCCATCAAACGTACAGCTTTGGTTCCCCAGCTAGGCGACCCGTCAAGATAACTAACGATAGCTGAACAAAAACTTTTATAGGCCTTTAACGCACCGACATCTTCTATCAATTGAGCGGATAATGTATCTACGTCACAGCTTTCCGTGATAACTATCTTTTTCAGTTCTTCAGAAACAAAGTTATTAAGATACTCAGAGTAAAGGCTGTTTAAAGTGTCTTCGCGATCTTTTTCTTCACCACCTAAATGCTTGGCCTGAAGCTCTGCAGCTTTGGAAATAGCAAAATTCAAAAGAGAGCCATTTTTTTCCAATGCGATCTGATTTCGCTTATCAAACATTAATTCAGTTGGCGTGATTTGGTACTTTTCAAAATAAGGCCTTAAAAGTCTGGCCATCATATGTCGACATTGGCTGCGATAAAAATCCTCTATATTACAACATACTGATATACCATTTACTGTTTCGACCCCACCAGATAAACCAATATTCGCTTCAAGTATATTCATAGGGTGCCGAACATAATAATTTATTAATAAATAGAATGCTAATCTTGCACCAAAAGGTTAAGCTTATGCAACACTTTCTCAAATTTTAATGAGAATCTTAACATTTACGGAGAAAAGTTGTATAAGTTTCAATAGACTATAACGAATAATATAAATAGGAATTCTAAGATGGCTGCTGTCCTTCATATTGACGACGACCAACTGCTTCATGAGGTTGTGAAGGAAAACTTAACTGAAATGGGACATGAAGTTCACCATGCAGAAAATGGGAAGATCGGTGTTGAATTAGCGTTAAAACTAACCCCTGACCTTATCTTGATGGATATGGAAATGCCTGTCATGACAGGTTTTGAAGCAACAAAAGCTTTACGTGATGATGGATATGACGGAGTGATTGCTGCTTTAACAGGTACGTCCAAAATTAAAGATTTAGCAAATGCTGTATTGATAGGTTGCGATGATTACATTCCTAAACCTATCGGGGAAGATTTTAAAGAACGTGTTAAAGCTGCGATGGAAAGAGGTCGTATGCGTGATGCTCCTGAAGGGGAAGCCTTGGACGATCAACTTTTTGATGACTAATCAAATTCATTTCTTAAAATATTTTTCACTGGAAAACACTCATGGCTATAGATGAAGATTTACTTGCCCAGTTAAAACTGGACTTCCTTGATCACACAACCGATCAATTGGAAGAAATAGATACGACAATCAACAACCAACTCGCTGGTAATATTCCACCGCAAGATGCCTTGAAAATTATTCGACGCATCATTCATTCGATCAAAGGGCAAGCTGGATCTTTTGGTTTCCCGACAGCAGGCATCATTGCACATCGGTTAGAAGATTTCATAGAAGACGATAAGAAAGTCACACCGGAACTCTCTATCAGTATGCATGCCTTTTTAGATAAAATACGCGAAATAGCTGAAAGCGGGATTGAACCGACCAGTGAGGAAGCCACCGGGATTATGCGTAAACTGCCGGTGAAACGCTCCACCTCCATTCAATCTACAGCCATTGATTTCGACATTCAAACCCATGAAGTCGAGGTCTTATTGGTTACCCCATCCAGAGTATCGGGGAAAATTGTCCGTGAAGAATTGCAAGCCTGTGGGTTCCGTGTTGTACGCGTGCAATTTGCCCTAGAAGCTTTTGAATTTGCCGTTCGATCAAAACCGGATGTGATGATTTTTGCCATGACTTTGGATGAATTATCAGGGTCTGATTTGGCACGTGCCTTTAATGCAATGGTGGCAACTTCCCAGGCGCCTGTTGCTGTATTAACCAGTTTCTCCCTAGATCATCCTGGTCTGCAAGGATTACCTGAAGGCATTTCGGTTATCCGTAGTGGCGCCACCCATTTTCCAGATGATATGGGGGATTTCCTAGCTCGTATTCAAACTGAATGTATGTAGTAAATCAAACATAAATGCGAGAACTTGTTGGAACATATATCAATGGTCGTGGCATTGCGTCAGGACAAAATATCCCCTCTCCATGGAAGGGAACATTGGAGCTTCAACAAGAAGCCATAAAAGAAATTGATCATCCAGACGCGATAGCTGTTTTAAAGATATTAGAAACATGCTTTTGTGGGACTATAAATATTCAGTTCACGCAGATCGAAGCCCGACCAGATTGGCTTTATCTATTACCAAATGTCACTTGGTTTAAGGAAATTGCCCCAGAAAATCTACATTTTCACCCCATAACCATGATTGCGAACGATATAAGTTATAAGGCATTTTGGTATATGGGAGCCAGAAACCTGCATGGAAATATGACCGCTGAAATTCTGGCGCCGTGGATTGATGGTTTAGTAGTCGATGTCTCGCAAATCAAAATCCAGCTGGAAGACTAAGCCACATCCTTAACTTTATCCACGACCTTCATTTCTGATAATTGTGGCTCTAAGACATCATACCAGAAAGAAGGATGATCCAGACGCATCAAGATTGAAGAATGTTCAAAGGCATCATCTGGTGTTCGATGTAATATGCCATCATCCCCACCATAGAATAAAGCAACATCCCACGGCTGCATAAATTCACGCATTGATCCATCTAAAATGATCTCATCATTCTTAGCGCCTTTTTCATAGGCTTTGCGATCTACCGCTTCGTCCGGTACCCATTCAGTCCCCTTACCTGCATAAGTCACCAACATTCGCATCGGTACCTTATCCACATGATATCGACGACATCCGCGCTTTGAACCCAACCAGAAAGCAAGGTTTTCTACCTCCATCACCTCACAGAATTTTTCAATATTCCCTGCCATATCTTTCAACCATGTGTCATAAAATAGATCATCTAAGATAGCTGCAGATATTTCAGGTTGAAGAACCTCTTTTAAATCCGCAAAAGCATAGTCTTTGCGTATTAAAGCCATCACCAATAATGGTTTATTCATCAGCTTTTGAAAGAAACTTTCCGATCCATCCGGACTTTTTCGTTCAACAATGCATAATTGATTTTGGGATGATTTAAACGCCTTTAAATCATTTATATCCCGACTTTTTAACACGGCCATAAATGGATCGATCCTTAACATGTGATTTTATATTAGTTATGTTATAACATCACATATAATATTAAGACGATCTACGCAACTGAAATACAAATTCACAGATGCGATCCTAATTCCTTAAAATATATTCTCAAAAACATTCTTTCTTGAGACATCTAAATAGGATAGATAATCGTAAACTGACATTGGCTCTCAAAATATAAGGATTTAAGATTATGGCTCTTTCTATCGGCGATATGGCACCTGACTTTACGCTTCCTATTCAGGGGAATGGCGAGCTTACGCTTTCTTCTTTGAAAGGAAAGAAAGTTGTTATTTACTTCTATCCGAAAGATATGACACCGGGTTGCACAACTGAATCCAAAGATTTCCGTGATGCACATGATCAGTTTAAGGCTTTGAATACAGAGATTATCGGTATCTCCAAAGATTCTGTGGCACGTCATGATAAATTCATTGCAAAACATGATCTTCCATTCGACCTAGTCAGTGACGAAGAAGGTGAAGCTTGTGAAGCTTATGGTGTTTGGCAATTAAAAAAATTCATGGGGAAAGAGTTTATGGGCATTGTGCGCACCACCTTCTTGATCAATGAAGAAGGAAAAATTGAGCAAATCTGGAATAAAGTGCGTGTCAAAGGGCATGTAGATGCTGTATTAGAAGCGGTGAAGAATTCTTAATTCTGCTTTTAATTCTACTTTCCTGAAAGAGGCAAGAAAATGGCGTCCATCGAATCCTATGATGCACAAGTTGAATCCGAATATGTCGAAGAAACCAGAGAAATTCTGGATGAGATCGACGTGATTATGGAACAATATATCAGCGGAAGCGAAGAAGGACGCCGCCGCTTTGATGCGTTGCTGGGCAAACTTACTGGCTTAAGTATCACCGGACGCTATACTTCACATGCATTGCTAAACGTTACCATGACACGTTTGGTAAATTATCTTGAACAGATTGATCGTCCAGAAACAGCACAGTTTCAAGACATCCGTACATTCTCTGACACCATGCGTGGTATTTTAGATGGTTCTATCCAACATGATGGTTGGGATTTCAGTGAGTTTGTACGTTCCCTTCCCGTGCCACGTCCTGTGGATATGGAAGATATCGAACATCTGGATGTAGAAGTCATGTTGGTCGAAGCTCGTAAGACAGCTGCACGTTTATTTGAACGTGAATTACGCGCATGTGGATATCGCGTGACCACTATTTCAAATCCGCTGGAAGCAATTGCAATGGCCGTACGCACCAAACCTGACTTGGTGCTCTCCTCCGCGGAACTAGATTATATTACTGGCATTGATTTGGCTTGTGCCCTATCTGCAATGCCAGCTACTAAAAACATCCCGTTTGCCTTATTAACCAGCTATGACAAAAGTCATGCGAAATTGGTAGATCTTCCAGAAAATGCGGCGATCTTGAATAAAGGTACAAAATTCGGGGATGATCTGGCGGATGTATTGGAACGTTTCAACATCACCTAAGTTAAAATGACGATCACCGTTTCTAGTTTAACTGAGGCTGCCTATATCGCCTTGATGACGGCTGATGCTGTTGAGAAAGCCAACAGCACACGCCTGTTAGCGGCTAAATGGTCTTCTGGTGATATCACTGATATTGGCAACACATCCTTGCCTGACAGACCTGCGCGTCCAGAGAAGCCGGATTTGAAAGATCCAAATGATGTGCCGCGTCGAAAATTAACAACAGGCACGACCGGACGGTCTGCTCTTTTACATGCAATTGCGCATATTGAGCTCAATGCCATTGATTTGGCGTGGGATGTCGTCGCACGTTTTCCCCATGAGAATATGCCCAAAGGCTTTTATGACGACTGGGTAAAAGTCGCTGATGACGAGGCACGTCATTTCCTGATGATCAACGATCGCCTAAAGGAATTGGGAAGTTTCTATGGGGCTATGGCGGCCCATGATGGGTTATGGCAAGCCTCCCAGAAAACAGCGCATGATTTAAAAGCACGTCTTGCCATTGTCCCACTTGTGTTGGAAGCACGCGGATTAGATGTAACCCCACCCATGTTGATAAAGCTACGCACAGTTCGTGATGATAAATCAGCAGATTGTTTACAAATCATCCATGATGATGAGATCACCCATGTAGCCGCAGGTAAACGTTGGTTTGATTATTTATGCGAAAGAGATAATCTGGAAAAAATCAGCACATGGCAAAACCTAGTGAGACAACATTATCATGGATTTTTGAAACGACCTTTCAACACAGAAAGCAGAGATAAAGCGAAATTTGCTGCTGCTTTTTATGAACCGTTAGCTGATTAAGGTCTTAAAAGGGAAATTGAGATGAAGTTTGAAATCTGGCTTTTATTCATTGCAGTTTGGTCCGCAACGACAATGCCAATTGGGCCCAATGTCATTAACTGCGTTTCCATTTCCAGTAAGCAAGGTTTTAAACATTCATTATGGACAGTTCCTGGCATTGGTCTTGCCGCCATGCTTCACATATCTATTGGATTGACTGGCCTTGCAGCGTTACTTGTCGCGAACCCTGTACTCTTTGACATCATTCGTTATGCGGGCGCCTCTTATATGCTTTATATGGCCTATAAGATGTGGCGTGATAAAGGAATGAAGCTGGAAAATACAGAAATCAAAGCAACAACAGCCTTATCTGTTTTTCGCCAAGCATTCCTAATCTCCTTTTCTAATCCAAAAGCAATCTTGGTGAATGTCGCTATTTTCAGTCAATTTATTGATACAGGCATAGCTTTACTTCCCCAGCTTTTCATCTTACTGCCGACTGCGTTGATTATTGATGCAGCTATCTATGGCGGCTATTGCGGACTTGGAACAGGTATCGGAAAACTACTTGGCAAACCAAAACAGCAACAATTATTTAGTAAAGTGATCGCCGTTTTCTATTTCGCGATTAGTATTGGCTTTCTCACTTATGACCCAGCGTCAACGAAGGCGAAATAAACTTTCATTTTAAGCCCAAAAGGATCAAATGTTTTTCCAAATAGAGGGCTAGAGCAAAACAACCACCTCAAGTAGGTTTCGCATATGAGAGATATACCTGTAACCGAAACTGAACCGGATCATGGCATTTCAAGCTTGGCGATGTTTTTATTAATCGCCTCTCCGATTTTCATGGCCTCCAATATGATTGTTGCCCGCTTTATGGCGGGGGAATTTCCACCTTTTGCTATGGCCTTCTGGCGTTGGGCGATCTGTTTTTTGATCATGCTGCCCTTTGTTGGAAAATATTTATGGCAACATCGTGCGGTCATATGGGCTGAAAAACTTCAACTTGCTATCCTTGGTGCAATGGGCATGGGCGTTTGTGGTGCCTTTGTCTATATTGGCGGACAAACAACGACCGCCACCAATATTGGTTTGGTATATGCATCCTCTCCTTTAATGATTATCGCGATCTCTGCGGCTTTCTTTGATGAAAAACAAAGACCGATACAAATTATAGGTATTATCCTGGGCGCTGTTGGTTTGGTAACCATTGTTGCCAAAGGGGATATCAACGTCCTTTTAAATTTAAACTTCACCATTGGTGATTTGTGGATACTCGCGGCATCTGCCGGATGGGCGGTTTATTCGCTTTATCTGAAATTTCATCCGTCGAAACTTGCGACAACTCCACGTTTGGCAGCTATCATTCTATTTGGTGTCATGGTCCTATTCCCCTTCACCCTCTGGGAGGGCATGACATTCGCAACACCGGAAATCACTCAGAAGAACATCCTCGCTATTCTATTTCTGGCTCTGTTCCCTGCTTTGGCTGCCTATTTAGCTTATTCTAAATTGCAAACATTAGTAACCGCATCTATCGCCGGATTGACACTTTATCTAACACCGATTTCCAACAGTATAATGGCATGGATTATCCTGGATGAAGGTTTTCAAACATTCCATTGGATCGGAAGTGTCTTTATTTTGTTTGGCCTGTGGATGACCACAATGAAGAAGAAAAAGAAACAATAAATGAGGCTCAAGATGACAGATCACGTTGCTGCACTTTTTCCAAATTTTGAAAAGAAATATGCAAAAGTTAATGGCGTTGAAATATGTTATCGAATAGGCGGAGACGGTCCTCCAATATTACTACTTCATGGTTTCCCTCAAACCCATGCTATGTGGCATCCCATCGCCGATCAACTTGCGAAATGCTATACTGTTATCTGTGCTGATCTCCGTGGTTATGGTGATAGTAGCAAGCCCGAAGGTGAAGCTGACCATAGCAATTATTGCAAAGTAGAGATGGCAAAAGACATGGTCAGTCTGATGTCATCGCTGGGATTTAATGAATTCCAATTGATAGGACATGATCGCGGTGGACGTGTGTCTCATCGCCTTTGTTTAGATTATCCATCACATGTGAAAAAAGTAGTCATTTTGGATATTATTCCAACGCTCACTTTTTTTGACAGTGTGACGCAACATACGGCTGAAGCCTATTATCATTGGTTCTTCTTGACGCAGAAAAAACCGTTTCCAGAAACTTTAATCGGAAATAGTAAAACCGAATTCCTTGAAAAAACATTACATGGATTAGGGTCAACACAAGCCAGTTTTACTACAGAAGCAATAGCTGAATATCATCGCTGTTTCACGGATGAAAACATTCATGCAATCTGCGAAGATTATCGTGCTGCTGCAACAATTGATCTACTACATGATCGTGCCGACAAAGAAAAACGCATTCAATGCCCCACTTTAATCCTGTGGGGTGAAAATGGTTTCATGCATAAGAACTATGACTTTGTGGCCGCTTGGCGTGAAAAAGCCAATATAGTCACGGGACATAGTATTAAAGCTGGGCATTTTCTTGTTGAGGAAAATCCAGATGCAACTTATGACGCCATTAAAGGGTTTCTTTGTGACGAATAAATAAAGATATCTTAATCGATATCTTCGATTGAATCACCTTTACCGCCTTCAAGTTTTAACGCAAGTGCCGCTTCCAAATATGCATCAAGGTCGCCATCTAAAACGCCTTGGCTATTACTTTTCTCAACACCAGTACGAAGATCTTTAACCATTTGATAAGGTTGTAATACGTAAGAACGGATTTGATGTCCCCAACCGATTTCGGTTTTTTCCATATATTCACCTTGCGCTTCCGCTTCACGGCGTTGCAGTTCTTGCTCATATAAACGCGCTTGTAACATTTTCATCGCAGTTGCGCGGTTCTTATGTTGCGAACGATCGTTTTGACATTGCACCACAATACCTGTTGGAACATGCGTGATACGAACCGCAGAATCTGTTGTATTTACATGCTGACCACCGGCGCCAGATGCGCGATATGTATCAATACGTAGATCACTTTCTGCAATATCGATATCAATGTTGTCGTCAACTTCCGGATATACGGTCACGGAAGAGAAGCTTGTATGACGACGAGCCTGACTGTCAAATGGGGAAATACGCACCAAGCGATGCACACCGTTTTCAGTCTTCATCCAACCATAGGCGTTATGGCCGGCAATCTTCAAAGTCGTGGATTTGATGCCCGCTTCCTCACCAGCACTTTGTTCCATCGTTTCAACTTTATAGCCTTTACTATCAGCCCAACGTGTATACATACGCAACAAGATAGACGCCCAATCGCAGCTTTCAGTACCACCTGCACCCGCATGAATTTCAAGGAAACAGTTATTAGAATCCGCCTCTCCGGAAAGGAGACTTTCAAGCTGCAGTTTCGCTGCAATGTCACGCATGGCTTCAATCGCGGTTTCCGCCTCAATGATCATATCTTGATCATCTTCCAACTCCGCCATTTCGATGAGCTCGATATTATCATCCAACCCGTTGGCGAGTTCTTTATATCCAGTCACCTGACTATCAAGTGCGGCGCGTTCCTGCATCACTTTCTGCGCTTCGTTGGAATCATTCCATAAATTGGGATCTTCCACGCGCGCATTCAATTCCAATAGGCGTTTTTCGGATACATCCAGATCAATATGTTTGCTCAGCAGCTCCAGAGACTGTCTGATTTCATCGACCATGGATTGAATTTCGGCACGCATCTGGCGTTACTCCTACTACCTATTAAACTGATTACAAAAACGCTGACATTGGACATAAGCCATGGACCGGAAATTGGCAAGAGGCATACACTTTCCCAGTCCCGAAAGAAAAGATATTTTAGTTAATAAATACCGCGTGATGTACCTGTTTTCGCACGCAGAGTTTTCTCTTCTTCACCATCAACAGACACATCATCTAAAGTATCGGATCCATCAATAACCACTGCCTGCGCACCAATCCCCGGCTCTGTTCCTGACTTAAAAGCTTCTACGATCACTTTGGAACTTGCTGCATTGGCCAGACGTCCGGTTTCAGCATCAATACGAACCATACGTACACCCGGTGGCGTTCTAAAAGGAATGGCCGGGCGATCTTTCATCACATCAGTCATAAAAGTTTTGAAAATTGGCGCAGCAACTGAGGAGCCAGTTTCTTGTCCACCCCATAACTGGGTACCAAGAGGAATCGGTGTATCAAACCCAACAAAGATGCCTGCAACTAAGTCCGGTGAAAAGCCCATAAACCAAACATCACGGCTATCATTTGTAGTACCTGTTTTCCCGGCTAACGGCTTACCAATGCTGCGAATACGACGCCCTGTTCCACGTTGAACAACGCCTTCCAACATAGTGACAACTTGATACGCGCTTGCAGGGTCAGCCAACACAGCACGCTCATCCGGCAGTTTAGGCATATCCACATCCCCAATAGTCCAAGTCGCATCCTTACATTCCACGCAAACACGCTTGTCATGCTTAAATATGGTTTTACCATGCTTGTCTTGTACACGATCAATAAAGGTTGGTCTAATTTCCTTGCCACCATTCACTAACATGCCATAGGCGCTCGCAAGATCAATAAGCTTCACCGCACCAGCCCCCAAAGACATAGATAACTGTTCCGGCATATCTTCAAGAATATGAAAACGTTTTGCATAGTCAGCAACTGTTTCCATACCAATTGCTTGCGCTAAACGAACCGTCATCAGGTTACGAGACTTCTCAATCCCGATCCGCATAGGACTTGGCCCATAGAATTTTTTAGAATAGTTGGCGGGCTTCCATTTTGGTTGTCCTGGCCCTTGGTCCAATACAAAGGGCGCATCCAAAATCATCGTCGCAGGCGTATAGCCTTTATCCAGCCCAGCTAAATAAACAAATGGTTTAAAGGCTGATCCCGGTTGGCGTTTCGCTTGTGTAGCCCGATTAAACTGACTGCGATCAAAGCTCCATCCACCGGACATCGCCATCACGCGCCCTGTATGAGGGTCAAGTGCAATAATCGCCCCATTAATTGCTGGAACCTGACGTAAAGCATAAGTCCCATCAGGATATTCTACACGTGGACCGCCTTGTTCTTTTGGCGCGCCCGTTTTTACTTCTTCCACAAGCACTACATCACCAAGGGATAAGACGTCAGCAGGGCGCTTCAAAGCACCGCCTACTTTTTGATTCTTCAGAGGTTTTCGCGCCCAGCGTAACTCACGGAAAGGAATAGTGCCTGTTTTACCATCAGAAAAAGCAACAAAGGCAGATTTTTCTTCTAACTCAATAATCGCCGCCTTCTTCCAGCCAACAACACCCGCAGGCATTGTTACTTCCTTAAGACGTTGCTCCCACCCCGTATCAAGACTAATATTTCCCACAACACCGCGATAACCATGACGACGATCATAAGCTTCCAACCCTTTACGCAGAGCATTTTCAGCGTAATCCTGTAAAACGGGATCTAAGGTCGTTCGAACAGACAAACCACCTTCATTCACCACATCAAGGCCGAACTCGTCACTTAATTCACGGCGAACCTCTTCCACAAAATAAGAAGCTTCGACAAATTCTGTCGCCGTACGCGGTTTAACAATCAAAGCTTCATCACGTGCTTCAAGCGCGGAAAGTTGATCAATATACCCTTCTTCCAACATACGCCCTACGACCCAGTTACGTCGGGCAATAGCCGCATCATGCTTTCTAATAGGATGATAGTTATTCGGCGCTTTCGGAAGGGCCGCCAAATAAGCAATTTCCGCCGTAGTTAATTCGTCCATTGATTTATCAAAATAATTCAATGCCGCCGCGGCAACACCATAGGATCCATATCCAAGATAAATCTCATTCAGATATAGCTCCATAATCCGATCTTTGCTCAGCGCTTGTTCAATTCGGAATGCAAGAATAGCTTCTTTGATTTTACGATCTAGAGAGGCTTCATTGGTTAACAAGAAGTTTTTCGCCACTTGCTGGGTGATCGTAGAAGCCCCAATAAAACGACGTTTCTTAAAATATAAACTTACGTTGGTAACCACTGCACGCGCCAAGGCAATTGGGTCAACCCCATGGTGGGCATAAAAATTCTGATCTTCTGCGGCAACAAAACCATGCACTACTTCGCGTGGAATAGAGGTAATCGGCACGAAAACTCGTTTTTCTGTTGCATATTCTGCGATCAGACGCCCATCCCCGGCATGTACACGTGTGGCTGTTGGCGGGTCATAATCGGCCAATTGCTTATAATCTGGTAAATGTTTGCCATATTCCCACAGGATATACGTTGCGCCGGCCCCAACGACCAAGACACCGAAAATCGAAAGGGAAATAAGCCAAGCGAAGAGTTTTAAAAGAAATTTCATAAAGTTAACTTCGGATCAGTTCTCTGAATCCATCCATCCTGATTACATTCTAAGCATAGTTTACCTGAACAGATAAATGCCGCAAGTTTATATGAGATGACATAACTTTATGTCAGAAGAATGGCAAAGAAATAATCACTTAGCAACAAATGTAAACTACTATGATTTACTTAAACGTTCCTGACGTTCAAAATAGCTATCAATCGCCTTTTGTAACGATTTTGCGATCTTTTTATGTTGTGCGGGCGATTTAAGTAGTTTTTCATCCTGGCGATTGGATAGATACCCCAATTCGATCAAAACAGACGGCACTGTAGGGGACTTCAAAACAGCAAAACCTGCAAATCGATGCGTATTTCGCAGCAGCTTGATTTCTTTACCCATTTCACCAACCAACATTTCTGCAAAATGCCAACTCATCTCCATTGTGGCTCTTTGTTCAAAATCCAATAATGTGCGTGCAACAACCTCATCATATCCTGACAAATCTACACCCACTATGATATCTGACTTGTTTTCCTTCGCTGCCAATTTAGCAGCTTCCTTATCAGACGATCTTTCAGACAAAGTATAAACAGACGCTCCACGCACAGAACTACGTTCAATCTTATCTGCATGTAGGGAAACAAAAAGATCAGCGTTGTTATCTTCCGCGACACGATAGCGTTTGCGTAACGGAATATAGAAATCACGGTCACGGGTTAGCTTCACCCGATATCGCCCTGTTGCTAATAATTGCTTTTGAACAGCTTTTGCCACAGCTAAAGTTACATTCTTTTCCCGTGTACCTGCCCCACCAATTGCACCGGGATCAGGACCACCATGCCCTGCATCCAATACAATCATCGGTTTTGTCGGACGTGTGACATCAGAAGATTGCTGTCCATCTGGCGCTGGAATGACAACCGTTTTCACTTCTTCCTGTGCAACGTTTTTCCAATCTGCAGATTCCACTTTTCGTGTGGAAGAGGCAAATTGACTTGCAGATATCGGCTTTAAATCTACTACTAAACGATATGTTTTATTATCAGAACTGCCGAGTATAAAATGCTTTTCAATAGTCACAGGTTTGGATGCATCAACAACAATACGCGTTACCCCTGGGCGAAATAAACCATGACGAAAACCTTTTACAACACCTGTGGCTTTTCCATTATTAGCCCCCCAATCCATTTCAGGCATATCAATAACAACACGATAAGGATTATTTAGTGTGAAGATTTGATAAGCTGGCTTACGGGTCATCTCTACAACGAAGCGTGTCATCTCGCCATGTTGACCGAAACGCAGGTCCACTACCTTATCCGCAGCAAAAGAAACCGTACTGAATAACAGCGCGACTCCAAATAAAACCAATGCAAAAAATTTATAAAATCTAGCCTGATGCTGCATATTTTAACGCAAAACCTGTAATGAAAATTTCATCAAACATGGATTAGTTTGCCCTGCTTCGCAAA
Organism: Curvivirga sp.; assembly: GCF_965219885.1. Taxonomy (NCBI): domain Bacteria; kingdom Pseudomonadati; phylum Pseudomonadota; class Alphaproteobacteria; order Rhodospirillales; family Aestuariispiraceae; genus Curvivirga; species Curvivirga sp. The sequence continues at coordinate 257,852 of NZ_CBDCOT010000007.1, read as the reverse complement.
TCTTTCCAAGTATTGAAATGAAGATATTTGGCTGTTTTTCAAGAATAGAAATAAAAAAACTTAAAAAAAATGCATAAAACTGAAAGATATGGATTGAGCTTTCCTACCAGACATTGCTATTAATGCAATGCGGAAAAAGGTTTCATATTTTGGAAGATGAAATCTGTAAAGCCAGCAAAGATAGGTATATCCCCGCTTTTTATGCGGTTTGCTGAGATTACAGACCTTCCAGAATTTAGAAAGAGACGTTGTTCTCGAAATCCAGCTTGAGGAAAATCCCAGTCATTTGACTTATAAGATTTTCCCGAATGGAAGCGGCCTTCAAATTAAAAGGCAACGCCCCAAGCAAAAAAGGTTTCAAGAACGCGGATCATGATTACAGGCAGTATATGCTGATGCCAACCGCAAGGCGGCCCTTGCTAAATTATAAGCGCCCCTTTTAATGCATCAGCCTCTAACTGTCGTTTTAACTGGTAAACAGTCTTTGGCCCAATTCGGGGTTGATCACTGGAAACTTTAAGGAATAGGCATGTTAACTCTGCGATCCGATAACGTCCTCAGCTTTGCGAAAAATCTTCGCGATGCTGTAGACGGTTTTGCGCTTTTGGCGCAGCGGCGCATCATGCCTCTTGTGAACATCTTGCCGCGCTTATTTGAGGCGAGGCTACCATCCTCTCCCGCCGCGCGGCTTGGAGAAAAAATAAATGGCAAGAAGAATGTTAATCGACGCGACGCACGACGAAGAAACGCGCGTGACGGTCGTGAATGGCAACCGGCTTGAGGAATTCGACTACGAAACAGAAAGCAAACGACAATTAAAAGGCAATATTTATCTGGCAAAGGTGACCCGTGTGGAACCATCTTTACAGGCGTGCTTTGTCGATTACGGTGGAAACCGTCACGGTTTCCTCGCTTTCTCTGAAATCCATCCTGACTATTACCGTATCCCGGTGTCTGATCGTGATGATTTGGTTGAAGACGACCAAACAGACGACGATGATGACGATACAAATGATTCTGATGACACAGAAAACGGCGCACCAGTAGAAGAGCTTGGTGGTGACGAAGGTTCTGATGAAGCACAGGAACAAACAGCAAAACGCCGTCCTCGCCTAAAACGTCAGTATAAAATTCAAGAAGTCATCAAACGTCGTCAGGTTATTCTGGTTCAGGTTGTTAAAGAAGAACGTGGTAATAAAGGCGCAGCCCTAACCACATACCTTTCTTTAGCTGGTCGTTATTGCGTATTGATGCCAAACACATCGCGTGGTGGTGGCGTTAGTCGTAAAATCACAAATGTCGCTGATCGCAAACGTTTGAAATCAGTGGTGGCTGAATTAAAAATCCCGCAAGGTATGGCAGTCATTGTCCGTACCGCCGGTGCTGGTCGTACCAAAACCGAAGTAAAGCGCGATTTTGAATATATTACCCGTCTTTGGGATCAAATTCGCACGAATACATTGGAAGCAACGGCGCCTTCGCTCATCCATGAAGAGGCAAACCTAATCAAACGTTCCATTCGTGATCTTTACACCAAGGAAATCGAAGAAGTCTTGGTGGCGGGAGATGTAAGTTATCGCACGGCAAAAGATTTCATGAAAACCTTGATGCCAAGCCATGCGAAAAAAGTACAACCGTATAAGGATGATAATGGAATTCCATTATTCCAACGTTATCAGGTTGAAAGTCAGTTATCAGCCATTCATGAACCGACCGTGAACTTACGTTCAGGTGGATCGATTGTAATGAACCAGACAGAGGCATTGGTGGCAATTGATGTAAACTCTGGTCGTGCGACAAAAGAACGTCATATCGAAGAAACTGCGCTAAAAACTAATCTAGAAGCGGCCGAGGAAATTGCGCGTCAATTACGCCTTCGTGATATGGCTGGTTTGATCGTAATCGACTTCATCGATATGGACGATAACCGAAACGATGCACAAGTTGAACGCAAGTTAAAGGAAAGCTTGCGTAAAGATCGTGCACGCATTCAAGTTGGTCGGATTAGTCCATTCGGTCTTTTGGAGATGTCCCGCCAGCGCTTGCGTCCAAGCCTATTAGAAGCCATCTCTCAGACATGCCCTACTTGTTCCGGTACAGGATATATTCAATCAACAGATTCCTCTGCTTTAAATGTATTACGTACTATTGAGGAAGAAGGCTTACGTCGTCGAACTGCATTCCTTACCGTTACGGTTAATCCGGACGTGGCAATGTATATCCTGAACAGCAAGCGCGCATCGTTGGCTGAAATGGAAGAAAATTACGGCTATAAAGTAACTATTTCTGTCGATACAAAGATGTTGCCAACTGAATTCAATCTTGAACGTGAAGGTGAATTAGAAGGCGAAGCCTTGATCAAAGATGTGGAACCAATCCAACCGGATGAAGAAACACAGGAACAAGAACAAGGCGAAGGTAAATCCCGTAAACGCCGCCGTCGCCGTCGCGGCCGTAAGCGTGATGATGATCGTGATCAAAATCAAGATGAAGAAAATCTAGATGATACAGAATCTTCAGAGGATATTGATGGTGATCAAGAAGATGGTGACGATAACAACCAGCGTAAACGTCGTAAACGTGGTCGTCGTGGTGGACGTCGTCGTAATCGCAATCGTAATGATCAAGAAGATAATTTAAATGATGACAATGTATCTGAAGATGGCTCTGAAGGTCAGACATCCGATGATAGTTCCTCAGAGAGTGATTCTTCAGAAACATCCGATGAAAATGGCGATGAAAAACCTAAACGTAATCGTGGCCGTCGTACAAACCGTCATCCTGCAAATCGTCGTGGCAACCGTCGTGATCGCAAACAAGATGATGCAAATGGCGAAACCTCCTCAAATGAAGGAGAGAATGAAAAGCCTAGAACCGAAGAAGCACCAGCAATTGCTGCTGAGGCTGCTGTAGAAGGCGTATCACAGATTGTGGAAGACAAACCACGTAAAGTGCGTCGTCGCAAAGTGCCTATTGAAGTTGTTGAAGCAGATGTTTCAGAAGCAGCAAACGTAACTAGATCTGAGGAAAAACCGCAGACAGATGACGTTAAACCTGCAGAAGAAACTTCTGAGCAAAAGCCTGCTAAAAAAACGCGAGCAAAGAAAGCATCTGCGAAAAAATCTTCTGCAAAGAAAGCATCTTCAAAGAAGGCTTCGACAAAGAAAGCTTCTGCAAAGAAAGCCACTGCAAAAAAGACGCGGGCAAAGAAAGCATCTGCAAAAAAAGCTGAGGCCACGGAAGCAACTCCAGCTACTTCGGTGACAGAGGCACCAAAAGCTGAAGCGACACCTAAACCCGCGCCAGCACCAGAAGCTCCCAAGGCGGAACCTGCATCTGCGCCCGCTGCGGAAACACCAGCTGAAAGCAACCAACCAAAACGTAAAGGTTGGTGGAGCCGAGTGATCGGTAGCTAAGCTAAAACTTTAAGATAAAAACATAAAAAGCGGTTCAATTTTGGACCGCTTTTTTCTTGCCGATTTAATTACTTAAGAAGTAACCAAGCAGCTACGATCAATAACATAATTCCAAAGACCATACTTTGAATTCTAACCGCGCGATCACTGGCAAATGTTTTTGCCATCCAACTGCCTCCCAAAGTCCAAACACTATGCGTGAACAAGTTTAATAACAGTAACGCTAATGTCAGTCCTAATACCTGTGGGATAAGAGCTTTATCCGCATTCAAAAACTGAGAATACATGGTCAGGATAATGGAAATCCCTTTTATATTCAGTGCTTGGGAAATCACCCCATCTATAAATCGCAACTGCGGAAGTTCTTTCGCTTCCACATGACGGCGACGCATAAATTTCAAGGCCAACCAAGCTACATAGATAGCCCCAACCACCTGAACCGTTTTCATCAGTATGGGAAATTGCAAAACAATCGCCCCAAGTCCAAAACCGAAGATTAGTGAATAGCTGCTATAAACAACATCAAGACCAAGAATAAAAGGTAATGATTTTCTATATCCCTGTGCCCCACCAGCAACAGCACATAAAAGATTACCTGGCCCGACACTAAAAACCAGCGGAAATAAGACAGATAACCAAAGCAGTACAAATTCAATTGTCATGTTTCACCTTAAGAAAAACGGCCTGTCCTTGATTATCTATCAAGAGAAAGGCCGTTTTGCATCAGTTGAATTGTACCCATAACAATTCAAAAAAGATAACTGTTAACTATTTGCCTGCACTTCCTTTAAGAAAGCATCAATTTGTTTACGGAGATTTTCTGATTGTTGAATAAGATTACCTGTCGCAGATACCACTACATCTGTTGAGTTTTTACTTTCATCTGACATCTGGCTCACTTCGCTAATTTTATTGGTAAGTTCACTTGTTCCTGCCGCTGCTTGTTGCGTATTCCTCGCAATTTCCTGCGTTGAGGCCCCTTGTTGTTCAACCGCTGCTGAAATCGACGTGATAATATCGGACATTTCCTCAATAATCTGACTAATTCCCTCAATCGCCCCAACAGTCTGTTGAGTATCGGATTGAATCTGAGAAACTTGTGAGCTGATCTCACCTGTTGCATTAGCAGTTTGATTTGCTAAAGATTTTACCTCACTTGCAACAACGGCAAAGCCTTTGCCTGCCTCACCTGCGCGTGCAGCTTCGATTGTGGCATTCAATGCCAATAAATTTGTTTGATCCGCAATATCGTTAATCAGCGTTATAACCTCGCCAATACGCCCCGCACTAAGTTCTAGGCCGCGGACCAAATCATTCCCTTCTGCAGCCTGTGTTACCGCACGTCCAGCGATACTTGCAGAATGTTGGACTTGTGAACTAATTTCCTGAACCGACGCAGCCAATTCTTCTGCTGCTGCAGCCACGGTATTTACATTATTGCTCGCCTGATCAGTTACCAGAGATGCTTCAGAAGCGAGTTGTTGAGTATTTCCAACAATCAGATTCATACCATCTGCTGAGTTAGTCATATCCTGTGTTGCACGGTCTACATCCTGCAACGTTTCATGTGCTTGCTGATCAAACTTTTCAACCAATGATGAAATAGCTCTCGCCCGCTGCGTTCTCTCTTCTTGAGCTGCTGCTGTCTCCGCGGCTAAACGCTGACCATCCATCATTGTTTGTTTGAACCCTTTTAGAACTTCGGCAATTTTGCCAAAAGCGGTTTTTCGATCCATCTCGGGAATTTCAGCTTGAGAGGCATCTTTTGCCAATTCTTCCATAGAAGACACCAAGGATAAAATGTTCCCTGCGATATTGCGCCCAACAGCCAAACCAACAATAGAAGCTACGATTATTACAACCAATAATAAGATAAGAATAAACCAGCCTAGCTCAGTCGCAGCTGCGGTGGCTTCACTATGTTGCTGTTCTGCCATGACAGCCCAGTTCAAACCATTGAACGAAAGCGGTGCATAAGCAGTAATCACCTTCACCCCGTCCGCGTTTCGTTCAATCGCTTTACCTGAATTTCCTGCAACAGCATCTTCAACAGATGCATTTCGTGTCTCATTTTCTAATAGTGTTTTCTGCTCACTAAAACGTGAGTTACTCCGCCAAAGTGAATCATCTCCTATCAGATAGGTCTCACCAGTTTCGCCCAATCCCACCGCGTCATGCATAATCTGGTCAATGCGATCAATAGGTAACTGGATAGCAATTACACTTATCAAATTCTTACGTTGATTATAAACTGGTGCGACAAGAAAACCTGCAATTTGATCGCCCTTTGCTGCATAACGACTTAGATCCACATAATGCATTTGTCCCGGCGCTTGCATTTCTAAAGTTTCAGAGACAGCTTGCCCCAGTGCAGTATCTTTCCAAGGGCCAGTTAAAAAATTTGTCGCATAATCATCTTGCTTATAAAGCGTATAGGTCAGGTCACCCTTTTTATTGAAAATATACAGATCCAAATAACCACGATCTTTCACATAATCTCTAAGCCATGGATGATGCTTTTTATGGTTCAGTGAATATTTTGAAAAATCTTCTTTAGCTTTATCAAGTTGATCGCGCTGATCGGCTGGAAACTCATTTTCTGTTATATAGAAACGACGCAAATCTTCGGACGCCTTTTCCTTCATATAATCCCAGCCATTGGTGAAATCCCGTACGATTTTCTGAAATCCTTTACTGGAAATCTGTGTCGCCAGGTCTTGCTCAATGGTAAAGAAATAATCTTGCACCATTTTTGTACGCGCCGACGTCAATGCAGATAGCTTTTCTTCGGCTTCATCGCTCAACGCATTTTGTGCAGCCACAAAACTCACCCCACCTACGATAACTGTAGACAGCAACACCAGACCAACAATAATCACAGGCAAAAGCTTGCCCAACGAGATACGCATCAGAAACGCCATGGTTTCCTCCCGACCTTAAATCAAATTTTAATGTAGATGATATGGAAATTTCCGCTAAAAAAACGGGCTTCCCCCGAATTTCCTGCCACCAATTTGTATATACAATCTTAGGAGAAGCCTGCAGATATGAAAACTATTATTAGTTAAAATTTTATATATGCGCCATAAGGTATTGTTATTGCGACTTTATAATAAAATTACAATCTAGACATATAAATCTAATTTGAGGGTCTTTTAAATATAATTTGAAACAATGTTATAAAATCTTAGCAAATATGATGAAAGGCGATTGTATCTCTGGGCCAATGCTGCTATAGGGCGTGCATGAAAATGAAGGTGTTGATTTTAGATAATCCACCGGACTTCCTGTGACCCAATATTTTGCGATTTATCGACCTAGATATTCGCCCAGACTTTTCACAAGGAAATACAGATGGCAAAGCGCACAAAACTGTATGAAGGCAAGGCCAAAGTCCTGTTTCAAGGTTCTGAACCAGGCACAGTCGTTCAATATTTTAAAGATGATGCCACTGCGTTTAACGCGAAGAAAAAAGGTACCATTAATGGTAAAGGTGTTCTAAATAACATCATTTCCGAATTCATCATGCTTCGTCTGCAGGAAATGGGCATTCCAACCCACTTCATCAAGCGTATGAACATGCGTGAACAACTTTGTCATCAGGTAGATATTATCCCTGTAGAAGTTATCGTGCGTAATGTTGCTGCAGGTTCCATGGCAAAACGCCTTGGTATTCCCGAAGGCACAAACTTACCACGTTCCATAGTTGAGTTTTGTTACAAATCTGACGAATTGGATGACCCATTGATTTCAGAAGAACATGCTGTTGCTTTTGGTTGGGCATCCCCGCAAGAAATTGATGACTTTATGGCGATGACCCTGCGCATCAATGATTATCTTGCAGGCCTGTTTATGGGCATCGGCATCCGTTTGGTTGACTTCAAATTAGAATTTGGCCGTATCGAAGACGAAAATGGCGATGTTCGTGTTGTTCTGGCAGATGAAATTTCGCCGGATAACTGTCGTCTTTGGGATGCGAAGACCAACGAGAAAATGGACAAGGACCGCTTCCGCCGTGATATGGGTGGCGTCGAAGAAGCTTATCAGGAAGTCGCGCGCCGACTTGGAATTTTGCCGGAAGGCGGGATGGCTGAGCTGGAAGAGTCGGATTCCGAAGAATCATAATATAAGAGGCGCAAAGGAGACCCCCTTGCGCCTTTTTCTTTTACAAGAGTTTTAATACCGCACAGTTTTAAAAAACCCTTAAACGGGACTGATTAGGAGAATTTCCGTGAAAGCCAAAGTTACTATCACATTAAAAAATGGTGTATTGGATCCACAAGGTAAAGCAATTGAGCATGCATTAACTGCACTTGCTTTCGGCGGCGTTGACGAAGTGCGTCAAGGCAAAGTTATCGAACTGGATCTGGCGGAAACAGATGAAGCAAAAGCAAAAACACAAGTTGAAGCTATGTGTGAAAAGCTTTTGGCAAACACAGTAATCGAAGATTACGCAATTGAATTAACAGCTTAAGTCAAACTTAAGTTTTTAATTATCGCGTTTTATTTGGCAGGAATGCCTCTAATTTCTAAGTAGGGATGGACGGAAATATGAAATCCGCAGTCATTCTCTTCCCCGGCACCAACCGGGAAAATGATGCAATCGCCGCGTTGGAACAAGCTTCTGGCGTAAAACCTCAACTTGTTTGGCATGGTGAAACCGACTTACCAAAAGTAGACATGATTATGGTCCCTGGTGGGTTCTCATACGGTGACTATTTACGTTGCGGCGCGATGGGCGCTAATAGCCCGATCATGCGTGAAGTTGCCAAGGCAGCAAATGCAGGCGTAACCGTATTTGGCGTTTGTAACGGCTTCCAAATCTTAACAGAAACAGGCTTGTTACCAGGTGCTTTGATGCATAATGCCAGCTTGAAATTCATCTGTAAGCGTACACAGTTGAAGGTTGAAAGCAATGCAACAAACTTCACATCTGCTTATGAAACAGGCCAGGTGATAACCGTTCCGGTTGCCCATAATGAAGGTAACTATTTCGCAGACGTTGACACATTGGATCGCCTAGAAGGTGAAGGTCGTGTGGCTTTCCGTTACTGTGATGAAGATGGCGTGGTTTCTGATGCAACATGCTTAAACGGTTCTCAACGCAATATCGCTGGCATCCTGAATGAAAAAGGCAACGTACTTGGTATGATGCCACATCCAGAAAATGCAATTGACCCGCTTCATGGTGGCGTTGAAGGCAGCCCATTATTTACTTCAATTGTTAATTCTATGAGCTAAGCGAGAAAACCGATGACAGATTATAACGCAAAATTCAATGCGATCGAAGTCACCGACGAGTTGATCGCTGAACATGGTATCACCAAAGAAGAACATGGTATCATGCTAGATATTATGGGCCGCACACCAAATTACACTGAGTTAGGTATTTTCTCTGTAATGTGGTCGGAACATTGTTCTTACAAATCTTCTCGTTTCTGGTTGAAGCAATTACCAACCGAAGGTGAACAAGTCATTCAAGGTCCGGGTGAAAATGCAGGTGTTGTTGATATTGGCGATGGTCAAGCAGCTGTTTTCAAAATTGAAAGCCACAACCATCCAAGCTTTATCGAACCTTATCAAGGGGCAGCAACTGGTGTTGGTGGCATCATGCGTGACGTATTCACCATGGGTGCACGTCCGATTGCTAATATGAATGCACTACGTTTCGGTAGCCCAGAGCACCCGAAAACACGCCATCTACTTTCTGGCGTTGTTTCCGGTATTGGTGGTTATGGTAACTGCATGGGTGTCCCAACAGTCGGCGGTGAGACAAACTTCCACAAAGCCTATGACACCAACATCCTTGTAAATGCAATGACAGTTGGCTTGGCTGATTCTGATAAGATCTTCTATTCCAAAGCATCCGGTATCGGTAACCCTGTTGTTTATGTCGGTTCTAAAACAGGCCGTGACGGTATTCATGGTGCGACAATGGCATCTGCAGAATTCGACGATGATTCTGATGCAAAGCGTCCTACAGTTCAGGTCGGCGACCCGTTCACCGAAAAACTGTTGCTGGAAGCTTGCCTTGAATTAATGTCCACCGATGCGATCGTATCCATTCAGGATATGGGTGCTGCTGGTCTGACTTCCTCATCGGTTGAAATGGCAGATAAAGGTGAAGTAGGTATTGAACTACATCTTGACCAAGTTCCAATGCGCGAAGAAGGCATGACACCTTATGAGTTGATGCTTTCTGAAAGTCAGGAGCGTATGTTGATGGTGTTAAAACCGGGCCGTGAAGACGAAGCCCGTGCCATCTTTGAAAAATGGGAATTGGATTTCGCGGTTGTTGGTAAAGTTACAGATACACGTGAATTGACCATGATGTGGGAAGGCCAACAAGTTGGTTCTATTCCTGTACCTCCATTGGTGGATGCATCTCCAATGTATGAACGCCCATGGGAAGAAACACCACAGCAAGACGTGATTGCAGCTGGTGATGTAAAAGCCGTTGATAGCTTAACAGATCTGTTAAAAACAATCATGGGTTCCCCGAATATGGCATCTCGTCGTTGGATTTGGGAACAGTATGACCATTTGGTTATGGGTAACACTATTCAAGCGCCGGGTTGTGATGCAGCCGTTGTTCGCTTACCTGAAAGCAAGAAAGGGATTGCAATCTCTGTTGATTGTACCCCACGTTATTGTTTGGCAGATCCAAAACAAGGCGGCAAACAGGCAGTCGCTGAAAGCTGGCGTAACCTGACCGCATCCGGTGCAAAACCATTGGCAATCACCAATAACATGAACTTTGGTAATCCTGAACGCCCTCGTATCATGGGTCAATTTGTTGGTGCAGTTAAAGGCATGTCCGAAGCAGCAATCAAATTCAACTACCCTGTGGTTTCTGGTAACGTATCCCTTTACAATGAAACCAATGGTATTGGTATTTTACCAACACCTGTGATTGGTGGTGTTGGTGTGATTGATGACGTATCCAAAGCTGTTTCTATTGATCTAAAAGCAGAGGGCGAAGACCTGATCCTGATCGGTGAAACAAAGGGCTGGTTAGGTAATTCCGTTTATCTGGATACAGTAGAAGGCCGCGAAGAAGGCGCACCACCGCCAGTCTATCTAGACCAAGAATTGGCAAATGGTGATTTCCTACGCGGATTGATTGATGAAGGTTTAGTAACCGCCTCTCATGACTTGTCCGATGGTGGTTTGGCTTGCGCTGCTGCAGATATGGCGATTTCCGGTAAAATGGGTGTAGAACTTGTTCAACCTGCTTCTTCTGATGTGCCTGCACATGCATATTTCTTTGGTGAAGATCAGGCACGCTACCTGATTTCTACGAAAAATGCCGCTGCGATCATCGAAAAAGCAAAAGAATCTGGTATTCCTGCAGAAATCATTGGTAAAACAGGCGGAAGCGACTTGAAGCTTGGTGAAGGTGATGCCATATCTTTGGCAGAGCTTCGTGAAGCTTTTGAAGGCTGGATGCCAGAATATATGGCAGTTGAGCTTTAAATAAGTGCAACGATCAGCTATTCTAAAACCAATAATAACTGATTAGGAGTAACCATCATGCCGATGTCCCAAGGTGATATCGAAAACTTCATTAAGGAAGCCTTGCCAGATGCAGAAGTTGTGATCAACGATCTGCGTGGAGACGGTGACCATTATGCAGCTTTCGTAAAATCAGCAGAATTCAAAGGCAAAAGCCGCGTTCAGCAGCATCAGATGGTTTACAAAGCATTGCAAGGGCGCATGGGTAACGAGCTTCATGCGCTTGCCTTGCAAACAGCTGTACCAGAGGATGGAGAGTAAGCTGTATCTTTTGATCTGCTTACTTGATGAAAGGAAGTAAAATGAGCGACAATCCTGCATTCGAACAAATCGAATCCGAGATCAATGAAAACGATGTAGTGCTATTTATGAAAGGCACACCTGTTTTCCCACAATGCGGCTTTTCGGCTGCAGTTGTACAAGTTTTGAACCATGTCGGCGTACCTTTTAAAGGTATTAATGTCCTTGAAGACATGGATGTTCGTGAAGGCATCAAGGAATATTCCAGCTGGCCGACAATTCCTCAACTATATATCAAAGGGGAATTTATTGGCGGTTGTGACATTGTTCGTGAGATGTTTGAAACAGGCGAACTTTCACAAGCTTTCACAGATAAAGGTGTTGAGCTTCAAGAAGCTTAATGTCAGCTAATCTGAAAGATTTCATAATGCCGCTTGAAGAAATTCAGGCGGCATTATTCTTTACAGATCAATAACCCCTGAAAATTCAATACGCCAATTTTCAGGCACATCATCATTCTCATCCATTGGTGTTTCTGGGATATCGACAGATTCGATAACACCGCAAATATGAGAAACCTTTCCAGATTGATCATAGAAAGGCACATGTATAACTTCATTTAACGTACTAATGCCGTAACGTGATGTCATTAGCTCTCTTGAAAGCACAGGTTTTTGGTCCTGACAGGTTAAATGATAAAGACGTTCAATTTCTCCAAACGACTCCCCAAATAATTCTTCCGATAGGGACTTTCCGACAAAGTGTTGTCCCAGTTGATCCGTGATATACATTCCTTGATACAGAAATGTTATCGTGAAGGGTGTAGCAACAACTGATGTAATAAACAGGTTTCTCCATAGCTGATTTGGCAAATCTTCGGGTAAGAAATCTTTAAAACGTGGCTTGTCTGAATGATAGGTCAGTCCAGACCATATCTGCAAAAAGGCAGATGTTTTGCCTAATTGGGGATTCTTTACAATGCCATCATCAGTAACGACATGGGGTGTTACAGTATGACCAGTCATACAGATCCTCCGGCCAATTCAATTTAGAATTGTCCCCTTACCCACTACCGATACTATAATATGAAAGTCGGATTTCTTTCAATCATTTAAAGAAAATTAATTTTATTCACCATGTTTACGAATAAAAGCAGCAATCTCTGGCTTAATGATTTCTCGCCATTTTCGACCATTAAAGATACCATAATGTCCTACACCTTCCTGTAGATGATTCTTTTTCATATTCGCAGGAATGTTAGAGCACATATCGTGAGCTGCAATAGTTTGTCCCGGCGCAGAAATATCATCCAGCGCCCCTTCAACGGTTAGCAGTGCTGTCTTCTTAATGGCATGCGTATCAACCAAATCGCCTTTATAACGGAATAAACCACGTGGTAATAAGTGGCGTTTAAAGACAGCATCGATCGTTTCAAGGTAGAAATCAGCAGCTGTGTCCATTACAGCAAGATATTCATCGTAAAACTTACGATGTGCTTCTGCTGAATCACCATCCCCCTCAATTAGGTGAGTGAACATTTTCCATTGCGCAACTGTATGGCGCTTAGGGTTCATAGATAAAAACGCATGAAGCTGCATAAAACCAGGATAAACCCGACGGCCCGCCCCTTCAAACCGAAGGGGGACTACATGAATACAATTGCGACGGAACCAATTCATATCATGTTTATCTGCCAATTCCGTCACAACAGTCGACGCAGCCCGCGTATCCAGTGGTCCTCCCATCAATGTCATCGTCTTTGGTTGATATGAGGAATCCTGCATGGCAAGAACAGATACGGCAGCTAGCACCAGTGGTGCAGGTTGGCAAACTGCCATCACATGCGCATCTTTACCTAAATATTTTAGAAATTTGATGACATAACTGATGTATTTTTCAACACCGAACTTACCTTCACCCATCGGGATTTCAGATGCGTCACGCCAATCCGTAACATAGACCTCATGATCATCAATCAATGCCTGCACAGTTCCACGCAGCAAAGTTGCATAATGGCCTGACATAGGTGCGACAAGTAAAAGCTTTGGATGTGTGCCTTCCTTTACGCCTTCGCGCTTAAAATGAACAAGATCACCAAAAGCCTTATGAACAACGGTTTCGATTGTAACAGGTGTTTCTTTTCCATCAACTATTGCAGTATCGATCATCCAATCCGGCTTACCACGTTCACGTAGCAAACTTTCCATCACATGAGAGCCTGCCGCAATGCTTTTACCTATAGGGGTATAACTCCACGGATTCCAAGGATGCGTAAAAGCAACTTCAGTTGCTTCCGCCATAATGCGCAATGGTTCCATTGCCTGCACTTTGGTATCGTAAAAGCTATAAAGCACGATCATAAACCCTCAATAATTGATCCTGAATACTCACTGTGACGGAGAAATTGGTGCAATGCAACATAAATTCCTAATTCCCAAAATAGAAAAAGCCCCGAAAGATAACGCTTCCAGGGCTTTTAATAATTTTTAGAAGTTAAACTTATTTGAAGCTCAACAGCTTAGCTTGTTTTACATGTGGGATCGCCTGTATCAAAGCCATACAATCATCATCTAGCGGACTGTCGAGTTGTAAAAGCGCGATTGCCTCACCACCTTCTTCGGCACGCCCAAGATGGAAAGTTGCAATATTTGCATCTACATTCCCCAAGGTTTGACCAAGCTGGCCAATCATACCTGGTTTATCTTCATTGGTAATATAGAGCATATGCTCTGTAAGTTCGGCTTCAATCTCAATACCTTTCACCTCTACTACACGAGGTTTCTGCCCCCCAAACAAAGTTCCTGATACCGTGCGTTCAAAATTCTCAGTTGTTACAACCAAACGGATCAAAGTTTGATAGTCACATGGGCGATCATGTTTCACTTCAGAAACTTCAATGGAACGATCACGGGCGATACTTGGCGCATTCACCATATTCACGCTATCACTAAACGGACGTAAGAGACCTGCTAATACCGCTTGTAATAATGGTTGTGTATTCAGGCTTGCAACATGTCCTTCAAATTCAACACGAATAGCCTTCAAACCACTTTCAGTGACTTGACCAGCAAAGCTACCTAACTGTTCAGCTAAACTCATATATGGTCTTAATTTCGGCGCATCTTCCGCAGAGACAGATGGAATATTCAGGGCGTTTGTCACCGCACCAGTTAACAGATAATCAGATAGTTGTTCTGCAACTTGAATAGCAACATTCACCTGCGCTTCGGTTGTAGAAGCTCCTAAATGCGGCGTGCATACCACATTATCCATATTGAAAAGTGCATTCTCTTTTGCTGGCTCAACTTCAAATACGTCAAGTGCCGCCGCAGCAACCTTACCACTTTCCAAACCTTCTTTCAGATCGACTTCATTAATAATACCGCCACGGGCACAGTTAATAATACGAACGCCATCCTTCATTTTGGAAATCGCATCTTTATTGATCAGATTCCGCGTACTATCGGTCAATGGAGTATGCATGGTAATGAAATCAGCACGCGCTAACAGATCATCCAACTCTACTTTCTCAATATTTAGCTCTTTTGCACGCTCTTCAGACAGAAAGGGATCGAAAGAAATAACCTTCATTTTCAACCCTTGTGCACGATCCGCCACGATAGATCCAATATTGCCACTGCCAATGAGACCGAGGGTTTTGCCAAAAACTTCAACGCCCATAAATTTGGATTTTTCCCATTTCCCTGCATGGGTGGATTCATTTGCCATCGGAATTTGACGGGCACATGCCATCATCATTGCAATCGCATGTTCAGCGGTGGTAATAGAATTACCAAATGGTGTATTCATTACAACAACACCATTTGCTGTCGCCGCTTCTTTATCGATATTATCGGTCCCAATACCCGCACGGCCAATCACTTTTAGATTAGTTGCGGCCTCCAAGATTTCCGGTGTTACTTTCGTAGAGGAACGAATAGCCAAACCGTCATATTCGCCAATGCAGGCCTTTAACTCATCCGGTGTCATGCCAGGTTTAAAATCAACATCAACGCCGCGTTCTTTAAAAATTTGTTCTGCAAGCGGATCCATTTTATCAGAAATAAGTACTTTAACCATTTGTCTTACTTTCAGTATAATTCATTAGCCTAAAAGGCTGGTAATTTCGTGAAATTCTTATGCTGTAATCTGTGAATATGCCCAATCCAACCAAGGCATAAGTGCCTCCATATCAGCTGGATCAACGGTCGCACCGCCCCATAGGCGTAAACCTGCTGGTGCATCGCGATAACCATTAATGTCAAAAGCAACGCCTTCCTTTTCCAACAAGGTTGCCATTTTTTTCGGCGCACCGTCGCGCTCCTCATCTTGAAGAGAGCAGCTATCAGACAGTTTTAGACAGATTGATGTGTTTGATCTTAGTGTTGCATCAGCACAAAGGAACTCTATCCAATCAGTCTTTGCAACCCAATCTTCAACCGCTTTTAAATTAGCAGAAGATCGTTTTTGCATTTCCGATAATCCACCAATGTCTTGGGCCCAGTTTAAAGCATCCAAAACATCTTCAACACATAACATAGATGGTGTATTGATCGTGGCACCGCTGAAAATACCCTCAATTAATTTTCCACCTTTCGTAAGACGAAAAATCTTAGGTAAAGGCCAAGCAGGTGTATAACTCTCCAGACGCTCTACAGCACGTGGGCTAAGCACCAACATTCCATGTGCACCCTCACCTCCTAGCACCTTTTGCCAAGACCACGTGGTCACATCTAGCTTTTCCCATGGAAGGTCCATGGCAAATGCTGCAGAGGTTGCATCACAAATAGTTAAACCGTTCCGATCATCCGCGATCCAGTCGCCATTTGGAACCTTCACGCCACTGGTTGTGCCATTCCATGTGAACACCACATCTCGGTTTTTATCAATCTTGGTCAAATCAGGTAGTAAGCCGTAATCAGCAGTATAACTATTCACATCTTCAAGCTTCAATTGTTTGACAACGTCAGTGATCCAACCGCTACCGAAACTTTCCCAAGCCAGCATATCCACACCACGTGCCCCTAAAAGAGACCATAACGCCATCTCAACAGCACCTGTATCAGATGCGGGAACAATACCAATTTTATAATCTGCTGGAATGCCAAGAATTGCACGCGTATCGTCAATTACCTTTTTTAGCTTTGCTTTGCCTTCTGCGGATCTATGAGACCTGCCTAACGATGCGCCGCCTAAACCCGATGTCGACCAACCAGGACGTTTCGCACAAGGCCCGGAAGAAAAGAAAGGTCGTGCCGGTCGGATTGTCGGCTGATTCATAGTCATTTTTTGATCCTCATATTAATCAGTAGAATTTGTGGATATGCCACAATAACAAACGTCTATCACCTTTTGTGATAAATAAGCATCGCTTGTTTGCAATGCAGCAAATACCCAGTTTCAAAAACTAAATCAACCGCTAATTTGTCGCATTTACCTATATCAATGGTCGCTTTTAAATAAAAAATATAATTAAACGGTTAATCAAAGAAAAAATGTAAATAGCAGCAACGATTTAAAACATTGTTTTCGGGGCAAAAGAACAAAACAAATACACAAAAAAAATTTCATTTTTTTTATCAAACATATTCCAAAGTAAGATTTTGAAATGTATAGACAATCTGTTTTTTGGGGAAAATCAACCAAATCGGTTCAAGTCAGATGGTTTGGCCATAAAAAAGCCGTCATAAAGACGGCTTATAACTTATCGACGCTTGCAGCTACATTCACTACCTACTGGAATGAATGTACCACAACGAGGGCATTTTTCTGTATCCTCTATAATTTCAGCATCCGTCACACCAGACCGCTCACGGGCTGCTTTGCGAACACGTTCCCCCATCGTCCGCTCGCCCTTTTTACGCTCACCACGATCTACGCGCTGTAAACGCCCGATATATTTAAATCCATACCAGACTGCGGCAATTAAAAGCCCTAAGACGATTATTTTTTGTAAACTGAAACCTAACATATCTTTTGTTTAGCTGCGTTGAAGCCCATGGGTCAAGCATTAAGCTTATAAACCTATACGAGACCACCAGGAACGTTCCTCTGCAGAAGACATAATATCTTCACCAACACCTGACAAACTCAAACCTGCGAATTTACCTTCTAAACCAAGTTTTCGTTGAATGAAGGATTTAGGTGCAGATGCCTCTTTAAATTTGGTTTTGTCACCAAACTTTTCCTTACAAATGTTGCGTAATTCACCTAGTCCATCTACCAGACCATATTCAGCCGCCTTTGCCCCTGTCCAAAAACTACCAGAAAAAAGCTTCTTTTCTTCTTCGGTTAATTTTCCTTCTCTACGACTACGAACATAATCTTTGAATTGCTCATGAATATCGTTCTGCAAGGATTTCAAATGCTTAATGTCTGATGCTTTTTCTTTTGAGAAAGGATCAAGTTGGGACTTGGACTCACCGGACGTATAGACACGGCGCTCAACCCCAATCTTCTCTAATAATTCTGTAAAACCAAAGCCTGCTGAAATCACACCAATTGATCCGACAATACTAGATGAATGCGCATAAATTTCATCCCCTGCACAAGCGAGCCAGTATCCACCAGATGCTGCTGCATCTTCACAAAATGCATATACAGGAATTTCTTTTTCTTTAGCCTTCTCACGAATACGTCCTGCAATCAGCGCCGACTGTACCGGAGATCCCCCAGGAGAATTAATAGATAAAGCAACTGCTTTTAAGTGCTTTTCTTCAAAAGCTTTTTCAATAACTTCTTCCAGCGCTTCTAAGCTCAACCCTTTCTTCATAAAACCAGCAGCACCAATAACACCATTCAAGCGCAATACAGAAACAACGGCCTTTTGGGCTTGTTTCTCAGCCAGCTTATGCCCGATGAAGGGAATGTAACGAAGTTTGGATTTTTTCGCTTTGGAAGATTTGGACATCATAAAACCTTTAATGATTCAAAATTGTTCTTACTGAGCTAATGCGTCTCATGGAGTTTGCCAAGTGCAAAGAGACAATTTTCATAAAAAATGCCTGAGGAAATTTTCACTCAGGCATTTTTTCTTTTTTTTGCTGATTTATCTATCCCAATCGAATTTGGTTTAGGAATTTGGTCAATTCAGACTTCAACCGATCTGCTTGAGACGATAACTCTTCAGCAGCAGACAGCGCGACTTGAGATTCACTACCAGATTTTTCGGCTGATACACTCATATCAGAAATCACGCTTGATACTTCGTGTGTCCCTGCAGATACGCCCTGAACATTTCTTGCGATTTCTTGCGTCGCAGCTCCTTGCTGAACAACTGCACCTGCCACCATAGAAGAGATACTATTCATTTGTTCAATTGAGTCACTAATACCCTTAATCGCTTCCACAACCTCATCCGTTGCAGATTGCATATCATTAATCTGAGTTGAAATCTCTTCTGTTGCTCTTGCGGTTTGTGTTGCTAAAGATTTCACCTCATTCGCCACAACAGCAAAGCCTTTACCCGCATCCCCTGCACGTGCAGCCTCAATGGTCGCATTCAATGCAAGTAGGTTTGTTTGTTCGGCAATTTCGTTAATCAGCTGAATAACGTTACTTACTTTATCTGCTGTCTCTTCCAGACCACTGACGCGCTCACTCGCTTTTTCGGCATTTTGAACGGCCTCTTCAGAAATCGCGGAGGAACGCTCTACCTGACCATTGATTTCTTGCACAGAATAGGAAAGTTCTTCTGCTGCTGACGCTACTGTCTGGATATCATTGGAAACGCCCTCAGCCGTTGTCGCAACAACACCTGCACGAGAAGATGTCTCATCAGAAATGCCTGATAGGGATTGAGCAATATTGCGCATTTCACTGGAACGACCTGATACAACATCAACAATGTGCCCTACATTGGCCTCAAAATCATCTGCAAGTTCCGACATCAAACGCTTTTTCTCTGCGTCGGCTTGCAAGCGTTCCGCCTCACGTTGATCTTCTAGCTGCTTCACACGAATTGCATTATCCTTAAAAACTTGTACTGCTTGCGCCATAGAACCAATCTCGTCTTGACGTTCTTTAGCAGGAACATCTACGGATGTATCACCTTCTGACAATCCAACCATGGATTCTGTCATAGATACGATCGGCTTCGCAATACCGCGTGCCAACAAGTAAGCTAATACAACTGCCATGGCAGCACTGATAATCGAAGCAATGATAGAAATTTGTGTCGCTGCATTAATATCGTCTTCCGCTTCGACGGAAATTTCTTCCTGTCTATTCAAGAAACCTTCGATTAAAGACAAGGTAGCCGCCTCTACAGCATGACTGCCATCTCTTAACGCACCTGTCATCAAAGCATTTCGTTCAGCGATCGTCTTTCTTGTTGTCTCCAAAATCTCTTTATATTTCTTCAAATCCCGGTTGGTTTTCTTAACCAACCCTTTCATCCGTTTTACTTCTAATTGCTTATCAAGCTTGGCAAAGCCTTTTTCAAAACGTGCGATTTGTTTTTGTGCTTTTTCGTAAGACGCTTCATCGTTATTTGCTAAAAAGTCTTTAATGAGACTTGTCACAGTACTGAAGGAGCTAAAAGATTCACCTGCCATAAAAGTAAGGTCAGCATCCCCTTCCAAGCTGATACTATCCATGAGGGCGAAAACATTGGTTTCAATATTTGATCCAATGGAACTCAAATCTACATTAATTAATGTCTGACGTTGATTTTCTTTTTCCTGAACAAGCAAGAAGGCTTCACCATATTGCGTCAGGCCAGCTTTCAACTCTTCAAACATTGAGATCGTTGTCGAATTTTCATGCCCAGATAATTCGGAATCAATCTCAGCGTTTAAAGCTTCAATTGCTTGCGTTACCTTGATCGCATTATCTTCGATAGGTACTAACAGATAATCACTAACGGCTACTTGGATTTCCAACATCTCCGCTTGAATTTTACTTGCTGAGTTTGTCGTATGGGTCAAATCCCGCACTTCTTCGAATTTCGCAAATGTGTTTTGCAAACTCACAATACCAACGCCGCCAATACCAAGTAGCAATGCCAGCAATATTACATTGGTTAAGCCAATTTTTGTCGAAATTTTTAATCGACCCAGCATCGAAAACTCCTCACAGTTTTTCATCAAAAGGATAATCAGCACACATATTCACATAGTTATAGCGTAGATTATTCCATTTCCCCAAATCCAAAATATGATTAACGCATATATTGATTGGTCGTTCAATTAAAAAAGGACAGGATTTTATCTATCTGACATGAAGTTTTTATGACAGAAACAAAAAAACGCCCTCTAAATAGAAAGGCGCTTTATATATTCACGTATCAAGAGATTTTAAATTAATCGGCTGCAGCTAATTGCATCTTTTCGCGATCTTGGATCATATTTTTGATATCATTCGCACATGTGCCACATTGTGGTTTGACTCCACATGCGGAATAGACATCTTTCACTTTCCGATGCCCACTATCAATCGCTTGATTGACTTTCTTATCACAAATAGCGTTACAAATGCAGATATACATTTAGAATGTCTCTAATATTAATAATCACTCTTAACTTATAACTGATAATGATTATTAAAAACAAAAGAGTCAAGAGTAAAAGTGAGAATCATTCGCAAGAGCACATATTTTTTAGATTAGTTACTCTAGACCATGCCCCGCCCAAAGAATAGCTTCGGCTTCTCTCGTATAACGTCTTCCTTCTTCATGCAGGCATAACCCGGGATGCATTACAGATCCGCCTTTCACAGCCTTGCGCCCACGAATAATAACGCGCTTTGCAGCTTCTCCAGCTTTTGGCCATAACGGAATAATCGTAATCTCCCCCAACTTCCCTCTCAAATGAGACAATATTTCATCCAGCCGATCTGCCCGCTGGATCATCACAAACCAACCTTTTTGTTTTAGCTTTTTTAAGCCGACATCTAACCATTTATCCATAGTTACATGTGACTCAATATTAGCTTTTTGCCGAATTTCGTCCGGGGAATGCTGGGCTTTTGCAAAATCTACATAGGGCGGATTTGTTATCACTAAATCAAAGCTATTACTTTCTACACCTTCAATATACTTCTCAGATAAATCCCCATGCACCGCTGCAAACAAAGTTCCAAAATCATTTCGATGAGCATTCTCCAGTGACAGTTTGGACAAATCTTCCTGCATTTCCAAAGCAATCATTTCTATATTGGCAACCCGATGAAGATAACATAAGCCTGCAGTTCCAACCCCAGCGCCTAAATCAAGGGCCCGACCTTTTGATAAGACAGGTGCCGCAGCAGCAAGCAATACCGGATCCATTGCAGCGCGATAGCCAATTTTGGGTTGTAAGATTTTAAGCTGTCCGCCAAGAAAAGCATCATCAGTTAACCCACGTGACTGCATATCATCCGATAAACTATTCAAGATGTCCTGCATCACATTTATTCCGCGTTAAGGTCTAGGTTATCTAAAATCGACTTAGCCATAAAATAATCTTCATCCACAACCATCAATCTTTTTGGGAAAAGTCCATTATCACCATAGAGGCTACTCATATTTTGATCGAAGACCAAAACATCTATTTCCTGCTCTGCTAACATGGCCTGAATATAGGAAATTTCCACCGGGTCGAGGCTGACATATATCTCTTTCATAGATGAATACCTAAAAAATCCCTATTTTTCGTCCATTTTTAAACGCATTTGCTTGACCCATCGCCCGCAATACTTATGTTGCATCTTAATGGAATGAGGGTGCCGTGTATCGGCCGTTTGGTCAAGCATCCACATCTTAAGGACAGATTTATAGAACCGTATGGTCAAGGAGCCTCCTATGGGTGTTGTCGTCGACATCAATGATGGTCAATCTGCTGAGAAAGCACCAAGCATCGATAAATTAATGAAGCTTGTTGAAAATGATATCGTTAAGGTTAACCAACATATCATCGACAATATGCAAAGCCCTGTGGCATTGATCCCACAATTAGCTGGCCATCTTATCGCGGCAGGCGGTAAACGCTTACGCCCGATGCTCACATTGGCTGCTGCACAATTATGTGGATATACAGGTAGCCGCCATATCGGTTTAGCAGCCTGTGTTGAATTCATTCATACAGCCACGTTATTACATGATGATGTGGTGGATGAATCAGACCTTCGTCGTGGCCAAGATAGCGCAAGAGCCATCTGGGGTAATGAGGCTTCCGTTTTAGTCGGTGATTTTTTATTTTCACGTTCCTTCCAGTTAATGACTGCGGATGGTTCCCTTCCAGTTTTAAAAATCCTTTCGGATGCCTCCGCAATTATTGCTGAAGGTGAAGTGCTCCAATTGATGACAGCACATGATCCGAAAGCCAGCGAAGAAGATTATCTACAAGTTATCAAGTCAAAAACAGCACAGCTTTTTGCAGCTGCCAGCCAAATTGGCGCTGTTGTTTCAGACCGTTCCAAAGAAGAAGAAAAAGCACTTGAAAACTTTGGTATGAATTTGGGTATCGCGTTTCAGTTGATTGATGATTATCTAGACTATTCTGCGAAACAGGCGGACCTAGGAAAAGCTGTCGGTGATGACTTCCGGGATTGTAAAGTGACCTTACCAATCATTTTGGCGTGGAGCCGTGGTTCAGAAGAAGAACGCGAATTCTGGTTACGTACAATTGAACGCGAAGAACAAAATGACGATGATCTTGAAAAAGCAATGGAGATCATGGAAAAGCATAATACGCTGCAAGACACAGTGGAACGTGCTCGACATTACGGCTCAATGGCTAAAGACGCTTTAGGTATCTTCCCTGACAATGAAGCTAAAGCTTGTTTAAAAGAACTGGTAGATTTCTGTATCTATCGTGCATATTAAGATAAAGGCCCGTTGAACGGGCCTTTTTTATTTATGATTTAAAGCGGAATATATTCAAAATCCCAACTTGTATCATTCACAGGAAAAATGCGAATTGGCGTCGCATTTTTCAAATCTTCATTACCTGATAATCCTAGAATATCTCTTAAAGCCCAGAAAACACCACCATGCGCTACAACCATCGGTAATCCACTTGCTTTAATTTCTTGCGCATTTTCCAGTGAATTAATTAATCCACGTTTAATCCATTCCAGTTGATCCTGATAGCTATCCCCACCTTCATAGGATACCTCTCCTTTTCGCCATGCATGATATAGCCCATCATCTTTTTGGCCTTCCAGGGATCCAAAATCGGGTTCTCGTAAATCATTATCTGCCCTTACAGAGATATTATGAGGGGCTGCAATAATTTCTGCGGTTTCAAACGCACGTTTTCTTGGGCTGGCATAGGCAGATTTAATAGATAATCCTTTCATTGCATACGCTGCATCACGAGCTTGCTGTCGCCCTGTTTCATTCAACGGAATATCAGAGATACCTTGTACTAAATCTTGTAAATTCCAATCGGTTTGTCCATGACGAAGATAGATAAACTCAACCCTTGGGATCATGCTATTACTCATGATGTTTCTTCCTTAAGCTCAATCTTCTCGGTCAAAAACCCTAAGATGAAATAAGCAATACAGCCAAAAGATAAGATGCCCCCCATCACTGTTACCATCGGTAACGCGGTCCCATCATACATCATACCTACCAATAGACCGCCGAATGCCCCACCTGCCATCTGCATGGATCCGGACAAAGCTGATGCAGAACTACGTTGGCCATCACCTGCCGCTTCCATAATAAAAACAGGCCCGGTGGCAAAAACAAATCCGATCCCCATACCAAACAACATCATGCCTGCGGCCAGAACATACAAATCTTCCACCCCCATCATAACAGGAATAAACAATAGTCCGCCGGATAACATAGCAATAACACACCCTGTTGATACTAATAGATGACTATCTATTCTCTTCGCAAGCCTTCCAACACCTAAACTTCCCACCATATAAGCGACCACCACGATTCCATGAAAATAGCCGAAATTTTCTGTCGCGACACCTAGTCGCTGGATGACAACGAAGGTACCCGCAGTAAGATATGTATAAAGAGAACCTGTGACACAAATCATCAAAATTGCATAACGCCAGAATGATAAATTCATCATCAACTGACCATAACCGGACGCAATTTTACGGAATTTTAAGGCATTCGGATCAGGATAGCCGGTATCAGGCAAGATCTTCCACACGAAGAAACACATCACAACAGCCATGCCAGCAAGCGCATAGAAATTTGCCTGCCATCCAAGCCAAACAAAGATATAGCCGCCGATTATAGGACCAACCGCGGGGACCAGCCCGATCACAACCCCATATATGCTCATCAGCTGAATTGATTCTTCCCGAGAATATAAAGATCGAATAACAAGTATTACAACAACTGATGGAACACTCCCGAAGAACCCTTGCAAAACACGTCCCGCAATTAATGCTTCAACAGACCAGGCCAAAGCACAGCCGATCGAAACGAAACAGAAGCTAATCAACGCCCCGGCCAATAACTTGCGATGACCAATACGATCCGATAAGGGGCCATGTACCAATTGAGCAATGGAATATGCCAGAATATTCAAACTCATGGTCAACTGAACTGTTTTGGGATCACTGTCTAGTAACTCAGGTAAGTGAGGTAGGCTTGGTGTATACAAATCTGTCGATAAGATACTCACACCACTGGAACCAATTAACACTGCGGGAATAAGCCAACGCGCTTGTGACTTTGGCAATTTATCTGATTGATATTCGCCCATTACATCATTCCCCCGACAACATTTGCCCATTCCATTAATGGTTTCATATGCCATTTACCCTGCTTTGTATATAATCTGACAGGTGTTGCATTTGGGATATCTAATTCGCCCCCAATATCAAGTGCATGACAGATTGCCCAATAGACGCCACCATGGGCAACAATTAGAGGCAGCCCCTTCTGATTTTGACTAGAATGAGCAAGAGACACGCCCAATCCTCTGATCACACGTTGTTGGAACTGTAAAAAACTTTCCGCACCTTCCGGACAATACTCACCAGCCCGCCAATCAGCTGCCCAGCCCTGACGGGCTTGCCCTTGCGCGGCACCAAACATCGCCTCACGTAAATCATCTTCCTCATAAAAAGGAACATCATGCGTTAATCGAATGATTTCCGCTGTTTTCTTTGCACGTACCAACGGGCTGGTTACAATGTAAGAAATATCAACCTGTGCCAACAGGTTCGCTGCATCATATGCTTGCTGCAAGCCTGTTTCATTCAATTCAATATCTGTATGGCCCTGAATACGCCCTTGCAGGTTCCAATCCGTTTCGCCATGCCTTACAAAAAGGAAATCATATTTCCCCTCGAGACATAATAGATTATCGCGCATCTTCTAAAATCATATCCGCTGCTTTTTCACCAATCATAATCGCCGGCGAGTTTGTATTTCCCGACACTATATTTGGCATAATAGAAGCATCGGCAACACGCAACCCTTCTAATCCATGCACACGTAATCTGGCATCAACCACAGCCATATCATCACTACCCATTTTGCACGTGCCAATCGGATGGAAAATAGTTGAGGCAATATTACCAGCTTCCTGAACCAATTCATCTTCAGATTGGAAAGAAGGCCCTGGTAATAGCTCTTCTGGTTGATATGCCTTAACTGCTTCAGCTTCCATAATCTTACGTGCCAAACGAATAGATTTAGCAGCAACAATTTTATCCCCTTCCGCAGAGAGGTAATTGGTCGTAATTGCTGCCTGTTGTTCCTGGTCTTTGGATTTAATATGAACTGATCCGCGGCTTTCTGGCCGTAAGTTACAAACAGAAACAGTGATTGCCGGGAATGGATGCAATGGATCACCAAGCTTATCCGTGCTTAATGGCTGAATATGAAATTCCAGATCCGGTGTTTCCAAAGAGGGATCACTTTTCGCAAATGCGCCCAATTGACTTGGCGCCATAGCTAAAGGTCCTGAACGATTTATCAAATATTGCAATCCCATACCTATCTTACCAAACAGGCTATTGGCTTTCTGATTAAGTGTTATCGCATTTTGAATCCGGAAAACTGTACGAATTTGAAGATGATCTTGAAGATTTTCACCCACACCTTTCAAATCATGCTTCACATCAATCCCCATATCTGAAAGAAAGTCAGCTTGACCAACACCGGACATTTCCAAGATTTTTGGTGAGTTAATGGCGCCCGCGGATAAAATGACTTCTCGCCCCGCTTTAGCTTGATAAGTTTGTCCTTTAGATCGGAATTGGATACCAGTTACCTTCTTACCTTCAAGGATCAAATGGTCCGTATGAGCATGTGTCCAAACAGTAAAATTTGGACGATCCATTGCAGGACGCAAAAATGCTTTCGCCGTGTTCCAGCGAACACCGCTTTTTTGGTTTACCTCGAAATAGCCAACCCCCTCATTATTTCCGTCATTAAAATCTTCGCGGCGTGGAATACCGACTTCTTCCGCTGCATTTTGAAAAGCGTCTAGAATATCCCAATGCAAACGTTGTTTTTCAACACGCCATTCGCCGCCTTCGCCATGCAGCTTCGTTTTTCCTTTATAGTGATCTTCAGACTTGGTGAAGTAAGGCAACACATCATCCCAGCTCCACCCTTCATTCCCCATCTGGCGCCACATATCATAATCACGGGCCTGACCACGCATATAAATCATCCCATTGATAGAAGAACATCCACCCAACACCTTACCACGCGGATAATTTAAACTACGTCCATTTAAACCCGGGTCGGATTCCGTCTTCATCATCCAATCCGTTTTAGGATTATTCATCGTATAAAGATAACCTACAGGGATATGAATCCAGGGATAGGTATCTTTGCCGCCAGCCTCTAACAACAAAACCTTATTTTTAGGGTCGGCAGATAACCTGTTGGCCAGCGCACATCCCGCGGAGCCGGCTCCCACAACGATATAGTCATACTCACCTGCATGCTCATAGGACAAATCAGAACTTTGTGCCATTTTGCAGACTCCCTCCCAAGAATTATATTTTTATATGTGCAAAAATGATCAAACAATCTTAAAAGATATGAAAAATATATCAATCATATGGAAAAATACTTTAATCATGATTTATAAATTAGCAATCTTTTTCCAATAAAAATTAATATTTTAGTTTAAAAATGCATCTAACGAGCATATCAAGAATAAGTGACTTCCTTTTTTGCGAAAAACACTCTATTTCTTGAGTAGAAATTAAAAAAATATTCCAAATGAAGGAAGTTTATCGTCATGGATAAAAAACGGATCATTACAGGCGTGTTATCAATCTACATTGCCTTTGTATTTATTCAGTCTCTTTTCTTTAAGTTTACAGGCTCCCCTGAAACAGACCATATCTTTGGCATCTTGGACAAATGGGCCGCTGATAGTTTTGGCCTGGAAGGCTTGTTCCTGCCACCCGGTATTTTTAACGCCTATGTTATCGGTGGTGCAGAATTGATTGCATCCTTAATTTTGCTGGGCGCCCTGATCCGCAAATGTAACTTAGGCAGCGCCATTGGTGGTGCTATGGCAAGTGGCATTATGACAGGTGCGATTTTCTTCCACCTCTTCACCCCGTTAGGCGTTGAAGTACAAGGGGACGGCGGTACGCTCTTTATTATGGCTTGCGGTGTCTGGATTTCAGGCATGGTGTTACTGATCTGGAATCGCCAATCAATCTTTTCTCTTTTAGGCAAAGCATAAAAGAAATCTTACATCCATATGGGAGAGTGAAAAAATCACTTTCCCAATACCACATTCCACTATATAACCCGCAACGACTCATCTATAGTCGCTATATTGTTTTGAAAGATAGATTTTCAAAATCTAAGACGCACCCATAGCTCAGCTGGATAGAGCGCTGCCCTCCGAAGGCAGAGGCCAGAGGTTCGAATCCTCTTGGGTGCGCCAGTTTCTCCCTCAATACATGCCTCAACCTATTGATATCTCAGTGTAGTTATTCATTGCTGCATGAGGGGTAGACCAGATGGTAGACCAAAACACGCCCTCTTATTTGTACAAGAAGAGAGGCATCTGGTATTTTTCAAAACGTGTTCCAAGTGACGTATTGGAACACCACCACAAACCAAGAATCATTAAATGCCTGCGCACGACCAACCAGTCACATGCGATACGCTTGAGTAGAATGTACTATGAGAAGCTAGAGGCGTATTGGCTAAGCATACGTATGCAGAAAATGGATTTCTTACTGCCAACACAATCGACTACCACTCATCACCTGCAATCCAGTAACACACCACTCTTGACCGAAGCTAAAGACACTTACATTCGCCTCAAAGGACATGGAAAGGGGCAAGTTTTCCAACGCACAACCGAGCGATGCATTGAATATGTCGCAAAGGCTTTGGGCAATAGACCAATTGGAGAATACACCTCTGCTGATGCGGCCACTTTTCGTGACACGCTGTTTGAAAGAGGATTAAGCTCATCCTCAGTCACTCGGATATTCTCCACAATACGATCCATCATCAACATAGCCATTCAAGAGAATGGTCTTGATGTAAAGAATGCTTTCGCCCGCACCTTTATCCCACAAAAAGATGATAAAGAAGATCGTAAACCAATACCAGATGAGTACATCCGCAAGGTTCAAAGTGAATGCTATAAGAAAGATGACAGCCTGCGACACTTAATTGCCTTAGTCAGCGACACAGGCATGCGCCTATCTGAGGCTGTAGGTTTGGTTAATGAAGATCTGCACCTAGATTTTGAGATCCCATACATTAATCTTAGGCCTCATCCATGGCGACCACTAAAAACTAACGACAGTACACGCAAGATACCTCTTGTAGGTGCATCATTATGGGCAGCACAACAACTCGTATCACAAGAAGGTTTTCTATTTCCACAATACAACAAGACCGGAACAAGCAACGGTAATTCCGCCAGCGCAGCAGCAAACAAATGGCTTCGCAGTCGTGTACCTAATGGATGCGTTATGCACTCTTTCCGGCATAGCATGCGTGATAGACTACGCGCCGTAGAGTGCCCTGCGGGTATAATTAACCAGATAGGAGGTTGGCACACAGCTGGCGTTGGTGAAGGTTACGGAAACGGCTTCCCAATACAAATCACCCATAAATGGCTTAATAGACTATGACCTAGCGCCTTAAATACACTTCACAGCCTCAACTCACACAAGAACCCTCTAAACGATAACTTTTAACCAGATAACACTTGAAAGTAAGCCAATAATGGTGATTGTATTCAATAACTATTAGCTACTTAAAGGATTGGGGACAATGATAGATTCTCTCTTGAGGATGGGTATCGCTCTATTTGAAAACGAGATTAGCTCTACATTCACTATCATTATTGGCATTTACTTCTTGTATGGCTTAATTTGGTTCAACGCGAAGAATGAGAAAGCAAGGTTTATTGCGAGACACGCAGCATCTGCAATGACTTCTTTAGGTATCTTAGGTACATTTTTAGGGATATTCATCGGTCTATTAGATTTTGATATCAGAACGATCAATAGGTCTGTTCCAACTTTACTAGAGGGGCTAAAGGTAGCCTTTGGAACTTCTATATTAGGTCTCGCAGGAGCAGTCGCCTTCAAAGTCATAGGACCCATCATTCAATCGAAAGAAATTTCCGATGATGACGAAGCAACAGCGGAAGACCTATTACAACAACTCAAAGAAATCAACAAAGGCATCACTGAAAATAACACAAAACAACGGGAGCAGATGATTGATCTGAAGAACGCACTTGTAGGTTCCGAAGAAAGCAGTGTTGTAGGTCAGATCAAAATGCTTCGGACGGACACCTCAGATCTGAGTAAAGCCGTCAGCAAAGGCTTTAAAGAGCAAGTTGCTGAATTCAAAGAGTTCTCTGAAAAAATGTCTGAAGCGTTCTCAAAAGCTATCATAGACGAATTGAAGTCAGTTATCCGCGAATTCAACGAGAAAATTTCCGAGCAATTCGGTGAGAACTTCAAACAGCTCAATGAAGCCGTTGGGAAGCTCGTACAATGGCAAGAGAATTATAAAGAGCAAATGGTACAACTAGAAACCACACTAAGCACAACCATTGACTCAATAAAGACTACCGAAACGTCAATCTCTAGTATTGCAGTATCTTCCAAGCAAATACCCGAGCAAGTTGAAAAAATGGCCATAGCCAATGATCACGTTAACGAACAGCTTGAACGCTTGACAAGCGCCCTTGGAGGCTTTGCGGAGATGCGTAACAAAGCATTAGATGCCTTCCCAGTCATTGAACGAAATATCTCAAACCTGACTGAAAATTTAAATGATGCCGCTGAAAAACAGAAACAGTCTGTATCTAACATTAGTGAAACCTGGGAAGATATAATGCATTCTCAAAAAGAAACCGCCCAATTTCTTGAGGAGAGTTTTACACACTTACGTAATACAAGCGAAGAGACCTCGAACATCCTAAGAGAAGGAATAGAGAAATCATCTGAGCAACTCGTGGAGAACCTGAAGACCTCTAGCGAGATGGTAACAGATAGTATTGAAGCAATCCATAAACAGATGCTCAATGCTGTTGAAACCAGCACAAAAGAAATTAATGGCTCCCTAAATGAAACCATGTCTCACATGCAAACTTCTCAGCGTGAGATGTTAGATGGATTACGAAATGAGTTTAATGAGACCCTCTCTGAAACTACTTCACGCCTGAATGAAGCCTTCACGCAACTTGATGATGCCATGCAATCCGAAATCGAAAGCGTTGTAAGTACTATGGCTGAAAATTTATCTGGGTTGGCTGAGAAGTTTGTTGCGGACTATACACCGCTTTTAGAGAACAGTCGTAAAATAGTTGAATTAAGTGAGAAGGCAGCAAACAATGGCTAATCTCTTCCAAACCAACAAACAGGGGAGTGAAGAAAACTGGATATCAGTATCTGATTTGATGGCAGGATTAATGATGGTCTTTCTGTTCATAGCTGTGATCTACGCAAAGGACGCCAACCATCGTGCTCAGAACGTGACAGAGATCGTCACGGAATGGCAGGATACAGAGCTCGAGATATATTCAGCATTAAACAATGAGTTTGAAGAAGACCTCAAAAATTGGAATGCCGAGATCGATAAGGAAACATTAACAATACGTTTCGTAGCCCCAGAAGTTCTTTTCAAGTCTGGAAGTGCAGAGTTAGAAGAACAGTTTAAGACTATCTTGGATGACTTCATGCCTCGCTATATAAGCCTTTTAGGAGAACATTTTCTTCCACAAATCAGTGAAATCAGAATCGAGGGGCACACATCCTCCGAATGGAATAGTAGCGCAGATCTAACTGAGGCCTTCGTCCATAACATGGAGCTATCACAAGAACGTACGAGAGCTGTGCTAAGCTATTCCCTCGGAATCCACAGCCTAGAAAGCTATCGTCCGTGGATGAGGAATACAGTCAGTGCTAATGGATTGTCTTCTGCACGTACCATCCTAGTAAATGGAGCAGAAGATAAACAAAAGTCTCGCAGAGTGGAATTTACAATTCGAACCAAAACCAAAGAAGCACTGTTTAGAATTCTTGAACGTGTTGCTCCGGCCATCGAACGGAGACTCTAGTGAAACTAAAAGTGGACTTCAGCAGACTCATCCAAGCAAGAGAATCGATTGGCGCGAAGGCTGCACCTTTTATAAAAACAACCTCTCGACGTCTTCCTCAAAAGAGTGCATTTGAACTTGAATTAATCGAGACAGGAAACGTAATCTTGTTGGGTGAAGACTTAGAGAGATTACTAGAGTTCCCTGCTGGCCTAGCTACGATTGGTAACACACAAGCAACACTGCATATATACCAACCCTTCACAGACCTTGAGACACTACAAAGTGAACCATCTCCAGCACCTAAATATCATGTAATGGATTGCGATATTCTCCGAAAGATGAAACAAAAAGGCCGGTTTGACCGCTACGTGCTTACACGTGATCCGGAGGGTTTGTTTAGAGTAGAACCTTGGGATCGAGAACGTAATAAACGCCTAGAAGAGATCAACGCTCAGTTAATGCCATGCAAAGTCTGCCTAAAAGAACTGAACTACGATGGCTTCGCTGAGAAAGAGAAATCTCAAACAGACGAAATAGTAAAAAACTTTGATATTGGAAAATTCTTCGAGAACTACGAGCATATTTTCAGAAGTCTACCGCTCTACTCACCTGAGACCTTCCCAGAAGGGAATTATACGTCTGATTGGGCAAAAATATCTGAGAATGTACGCAGAGCTGCTCAATGGAAATGTGACAAATGTGGCGTTGAACTAAGCAAACATCGAAGCTTGCTTCACGTTCATCACAAAGATGGCAATCGTGGGAACAATAATAAATTCAACCTTCAGCCTCTATGCTGCATATGCCACAAAGATCAAGCTTTTCACGAGAATATGTACATTAAACCTGATCACATTCAGACCATTAAGAAACTTCGAGAGACGAGCTAACTGCTTGGCAAAGAATTGAGTTAAGCTTACTTAGTGCTTGCTATTCTGTAATCGCCTCTATGAACCCTTATGGATTCTATAATTTGGTCAACAAATTCCCTTATCACAACGACATTGACCTTTGTAATAACAACCCAACCGAGCTGCACTTACCCGCACAATATTACCTTGCATTTATTAAATCAATTAGCGCCTGCACATCAGATGGATCATCCATTTTATGAATCATCTTATGACAATTAGAACATAGCATTACAAAGTCATTCAATAAGTCATATTCCATAACCTCACCTTCTTTTAGATCAGACAGCGGGATCTTATGATGCGCTTCAATAACCCCCTCACCTAACGTGCCATAAGTATTTTTAAAGTCAAAACCACATGCAGCACATACGCATTTATGCACCTTCTTGGCTTGCCTGCTTGCCGCTGAGTTTCTATCTATCCTTCTATGAAAGCTATACCGCCTGCGCTCCGTCATAGTTTGCTTTAATAATACTGCACTTCGCTCATCACTATCGAGTATTTCTGTTTCGTTTCCACCTCTGAACTCCAGTACACTATATATCTTCAGCATTTTTTCTAAATCAAGCAACAACTGTTTTTCGTTCGGCAATGAATCCACATAATACTTAATACCAGCGACATGTCCGGCAACATACCCCTTTGGCAACCTGAGCTTACTAAAAAATTCAACCTCATAATCGTTTAAAGCTAAGACATATTCCGAAACTTTCTCTCGCATCATGCTTGCCCTGCTTTTAAGAACGATACGCCCCCGAGCCTCTCCAAACTCCTTGTATATGGAAGTAGCACCTTGATTCAATGATAAGTATATCGTCTTACCATCATCTGATATCAAATAAACAATGTAATAACCTCTGAGAGCTGAAGTTGTAATTGTTGGATCAAGCACGGCTAACCATGGGATCGTTGCCCATGAAGAGTTCCCAGCCCCAGATGCAACTTTGTACGCAGGTGAGTTACCTAAAGCTTCCTGTAAGGCATATCTTAAATCATGCCTCACAAAATTTGCTAAATCATGACCTGTAAAAACTTCTTTAATTGCATTCTGATAGTTTTCAGTTACGTGTTTGAGCGACGCTCTCAAAGACATCTGGTCTACCCCTCATGCAGCAATGAATAACTACACTGAGATATCAATAGGTTGAGGCATGTATTGAGGGAGAAACTGGCGCACCCAAGAAGCAAGAATTGCAGTGTTTGGGTGGTTCTATTCCCACTTGATGCACCATTAACCCAATGATTATCAGTGTTTCTGGTACTTTAAGGGATTCATGTTGGCCGTCAACAGGCACATTTTGGTCTACCGTTTGGTCTACCATCTCATGAAGCAATACACGCCGCGACCAAACTTACCAATCCATGCAGCATTAAATACTACAACAAATGCCAATCACACATGATGGCACCACATGCACAACGCATGCGGTAATCGATGATCATCCATGATGATAGGAAGAATGATGGCATTGCCTGTTTGGTGATTTAGTAGGCATAAATGACCATCAACGCATGGTGCATAGAGGGTGCAATACAAGCCCTTACAACGCCCTAAAGATTGGTTGTATGATTTGTTGTACGCAGATTCACAGGTGTCTGTACACACCTTAAAACAGCGCATAAAGGCATTCTATGAGGGGTATGCGAGGGCCATGGGGGATACCCATATATTATATATACAATGCCTGCAACACACGGGGATTTAATATCTATAGAGGCATATCAGCTTTCATAGTTTGCAGCATTTTGTTGCCACAAATCATAATCTGCCTGAAGTTTCATCCAGCCATCAGCAGATAAACCAAAAGCTTTCTCAAATGCCATTGCTAGCTCATGAGTGACCTTGTGCTTCTTCTGCATGAATTGTGAGATTACTTCGGGTGCAACCCCTGTTACGTTTACAAGGTTCTCTTGCTTCCATTTATCTCCCGGTAGATATGCATCTTCAATCACTTCCACCGGATGCGGAGGGTTGTGTATCATCATAATAAGTCTCCCAAATTGTTGGTAAATACATGCGTATTATGTAATATATTTACTTGTCAAAGGCATGAAGGGATTACGTGTATACTAAGGTATTAAACCTGAGCAAAACATGCATATCTCTTCAAATGAATTACATCACGCACCTCACAAACCATACTACACCTAATGCCCCACCACACGCAGCAACAAATGACCATGCTAGGTGTAAGTATTGATCAGTGTTGCATGCCCTATATACCGTTAGCTAAGAAAAATACCTAGGTTTTATGCGCCTTGCAGCCGATTCCTAATGGGTAACGGTGATATATATTGGATGTGGTGTAGGCATTATATGTAGGGGGGTGCGTATGTAGGTTATTAGAATAAGTTCAGTTGCTGGGGCGTGTTGTCGTTCGCAACTTTCTCCATGAACTCTTCAATAGATTTATTGCCCTTCATTTTGTTAACTTTATTAGTCGTCAAATGCACGTTACCTTTAGTATAGCCATACCTTGAATCTTTCCTATCAATACTAACACCATTATCTGCATAAGGAATTCCATCAAAAAGCATGGGTTCTCCTGAAAGTGCACATATACTATCTTGCTCATTCCACATTTGTTTAACATCATAATAGGTGATGCTGTGCTCAAGTCCTTTATGTTTTGCACGCTTAGCCGAATTATATACTGCTCGCTTTATCTTACCATCAAGTGTTTGGTTACGAGCTTTCTGTTGTGCTTTCCGACACATTTTACAAGAAGAATCATACCCATCACGCTTACTTCTGTAAAACTCGGTGATAGGTTTATTGCTGCTGCATTTAGAACAACAACGGCTTGCTGCGTAGTTATCATTTACCGCATGCAGCTTATTTAAAGTTGTTATCAAGAATTAACTCCTATCATTAACAACATATTTATATTTACTTCATTTATTGAAGCACTAATTTGCCATAAGATTGGCACGGTTTTTTCCATGATCAATTTCTTTGTTTTTATCATGAATTAGCCAATTCAATCTTTGGGACGTGACAGCTTTTTGTAAACGCCTGATAGGCTGTGCCCATTACATCCCTAAGTTCATCCGCATGTTTGTAATTTACCACGAATGAATCATGGATGCAGACGATTGGGATAGATCGCTTCACAAAATGCTTAATAACACGTTCAGCAATCAATGAATCCTGATATTGAAGGTATATCCCTTTATCAGAACATAAATATGGTATCAGCATTGGATGGGCGTTCTTGAAGGCAGTGTAAATTTGACCAAACTCATGAACCGTTAAGAGTAGTTTTTCTTTTTTCTCACGCTCTTTACAATGTGCATAATATGCCTTCATAAAATTGCTAGCGTTAAAAGCAATCAACATAACGGATTTCACCATATCACGATTAAATCCATCAATGGTGTATGGGTCCTTGCCAATGTATGGGGCGCCTGCTTCTGCATATAGCAGATATGGATGCAAGGCACAGTAATCTAACTCGATGCAAGGCATACCATTCATCAACAAGTGCTTTCGATAATCCTTGTTCACGCCTTGGATACAATGTCCATAAAATCGACCGCCACATCTTATGCGACCTCTGTTATGCACGCTGTAGGTATCTGTGCGGAAGAAATCCACATCATTGCTTGGCTCCTTGCCTGCTACAAATGAGATATCCGTTTCTTTCATCAACAAATTGTATTTTTTTAGAAAGGATCTTCGCTGTATTACAAATTGCGTGTCGGGCACATCAATGTATCTCTTGTTGCAATCCTTAAGGAAAACTACCTCAGATGCAGGATGCCTATAGTAGCGGATCTGATAAGTCGTGAATAAAGGGAATATATACTCTGATAAAAGCTTTGTTGGACGGATGCGTGTCACAAACCCACGCACCTGTCCTTCGAACCCTTTATGCCAATCTAGATAACCACGATCTATCATAAACTTGATGATTTCCAAGCATCGGGTGGATCGTCTTGCTGGATTACTATATCTACAGTTTGCCCATTGATTGTAATCAGCAGGGATAGCCAGATAGCATTTGTCATCCTTGTTATGAACATAGAACAGTTCCTGCAGAACAAATGTCAGGCATTGCCTGATCAATGATAGATGCCCCGTTATACTAAGATCATCGATGAGATATTCTACCGCAGAAGAGTAAATCTGATGATCACTTTCACGTCGGAAATCAATGAATGAACTATTGTTCAAATTCTCGAGAGGAGCCTCCCATACGTCATTAGCAACGATAAAATCGCTAAAATGACTAAACTCACCTGCATCATAGCAGGTGGTAAACTTATTTATAATTATATATGTCCTTATTGTTAAGCAGTATCATTGGCTGCTTGAAAGGTTAAACTTAGTTCTTCCTTCAATACCGGAAGTATTTTATCGATGGCTTTATGATGAACCCAGACAGTTTTTATGCGCAGTCGTTTATGTTCACATGCAAGCTTTCGCCACAGGTCGACATTCGCCACTTCATTGTTCCGGCTGGTAATCCATCCGTTTTTGGACCATGTATGCATATGTTTATTCAGCCCCTTCACAATATGATCAGAGCTTGAATGATAGGTAATACATGTTCCATTGGGATAGGTCTTCAATGTGGATACAAGACCTTCTAATTCGGACCTGATATTTGTTGAATGATCAATCCATCCGGAAGTGATCTTCTCGGCTTTGTCATTGCATCCATAACAGGTCCATGCACTGACACCGGGGTTCTGTCGACTACTTGATCGAGAGAATAATTGCACGCGGCAATTGTCGTTAGCCGCTTGCTTTGTCATCTTATCTCTACGCAGATATGCGCGGATGACATCATTTGTGTGCTTGATTAGCACCTCCGCAATTTGTTATTAAGATTAATAATATAAAGCTCATATCTTAACGACACCCCTACATACTGATTTAGGTACAAAAAAGCCCTGCACATCTTCTAAACGCGCAAGTTGAACTTTTATTATTTTTGAATAATAGCACACTAATAGTGAACATGTCAAGAACAAAATGAGGGTGAATGTATTTTTGTACAGTTATAAATATGTTAATCGAATTAAGTGTGAGTTATTGCACCAATTTGATGCAAATAAAATCTATTTACACGTATAGCGAATTACATTTCTATGGAGACATATTAGGGGGATAAGCAATTACATGATACCAGATTACCAAACATTGATGTTGCCTGTTTTAAAGGCATGTAAAAACCGGGAAGTATCAACAAAGGATACGATCTGCTTGTTGGCCGAAGAATTCTCTTTAACCGAAGAAGAAAAGCTTGAGATGTTGCCCAGTGGTAAGCAAACTCGTTTTTCTAATCGAGTTCATTGGGCGAAAAACTATCTTAAGCAAGCAGGCCTTGTTCGCTTCACCACGCGTGGCATGTTTGCAATTACAGATCAGGGACAGATAGTATTATCAGAGAAGCCAAAGTACATTAATAATAAGTATCTAGAGCAATTTGATGGATATTTGGATTTTAAAAACCGAAAAAAAACATCAGTGATGGAACCACAATCAACAGTGGCGCAACGTGATGAAGAAACTGATGAAACCCCGGATGAAATGTTACGGTCAGCCCATCGTGACATCAATAATGCTCTGGGTGCGGACTTGTTAGGACGTGTACGCGAAGCATCCCCTGATTTCTTCGAACAATTGATCGTCGATCTTTTGCTCAATATGGGATATGGAGGTTCTTCGGAAGACGCAGGCCGCACTATTGGTAAAAGTGGTGATGACGGGGTTGATGGTGTTATCAATCAAGACCCATTAGGCGTTGATCAAATCTATGTACAAGCCAAGAGGTATGCTGAAGGGAACAACATAGGATCCGGAGCAATACGCGATTTCTTTGGAGCGTTGAACCTGAAAGGGGCTCAAAAGGGTATCTTCTTTACCACCTCCAAGTTTAGTTCCGCTGCAACAGATACGGCTGAGAAATTGAATATGCGCATTGTCCTGATTGACGGCGTCAGACTATCCAAGCTTATGATCCAATATAATGTCGGTTGTCGGGAAGAGGAAATCCTTACTCTCAAGAAGGTAGATGAAGACTTCTTTGATAATAATCAGTAGTGGTAGGCTGTAGAATAAATGTTCAATCGTTGTATGTGCAGTCGACTCAAGTCATAGTCGCGCGATGTTATTAGCTGTTAGTGAATGTAAGAGATTGTCTGTATGCCTATATTGAATTGGTTGACACGTGATGAGGATGTGAAAGCTGCAAGCAAGGTTCCATATCGTTTGCTGGAGGAAGTGCCGAACCTATCCTATGGTGATAAGAATAGCGGTAACATGCTGATCCAAGGAGACAATCTTGAGGCCTTGAAAGCTTTGTTGCCGTATTATGCAGGGCAAGTGAAATGCATCTTTATTGACCCTCCCTATAACACCAAATCGGCTAACTTTATTCATTATGACGACAATCTAGAGCATACTCAGTGGATAGCAATGATGTGGCCTCGATTAATACTGTTAAAAGAGTTGCTTTCAGAAACTGGATCATTGTGGGTATCTGTTGATGATAATGAAGCTCATTACCTGAAAGTACTCTTAGATGAGGTGTTTGGTAGGAAAAACTTTGTTTCTAACGCTATATGGCAGAAAAAGTATTCACCTCAAAACGATGCAAAATGGTTAAGCGATAATCACGATCACATTTTGATCTATGCAAAAGATAAAGAGAACTGGCGCCCCAATCCCCTTCCTCGTTCTGATGCGATGAATAACCGATACAAAAATCCAGATAATGATCCAAGAGGACCATGGAAAGCAGCGGATTTCTCAGTTAAGACTTATTCAGAAAAGAATGACTACCGCATTACTGTTCCCTCAGGAAGAGTTGTTAATCCTCCGGAAAGTAGATGTTGGGGGACGTCGGAAGAAAACTATAAAAATATGGTTGCAGATAACAGGATTTGGTTCGGTGCCACTGGCAACAATGTTCCGTCTGTTAAGAAGTTCCTGTCTGAAGTTAAAGACGGGGTGACGGCTTTAACCATTTGGCAATATAACGAAGTTGGGCATAACCAAGATGCGAAAAAAGAAGTAAAGTTATTCAACAACCAAGAAGTATTTGATACTCCCAAACCCGAAAAGCTACTAGAGCGTATCGTTAGAATGGCAACAAACGCTAACGATATAGTATTGGATAGCTATTTGGGTTCAGGAACTACGGCTGCAGTAGCAGCTAAACTCAATAGAAAGTTCATTGGAATTGAATTGGGTGAGCATGCAAAAACTCATTGCCTTCCAAGGCTTCAAAAGGTGGTTGACGGTGAGCAAGGCGGGATTTCAGAAGCAGTTAACTGGGAAGGTGGCGGTGGTTTTCGTTTCTATCAACTTGGAGCGAATGCCTTTGATGAAGAAGGCCGTATTTGCCCAGACATCAAGTTTGGGGTGTTAGCAGCCCATATTTGGTTCAGTGAAACGAATGGTCCTTGGGGGCGATCAGGTGGTGAAGAGGCCACCAGTCCATTTCTGGGTGTTCATGATGGGATTGCCTATGGATTGCTTTATAATGGTATCTTAGGAGACCGCCGTCCTGACGGCGGTAATGTGGTGACCAGTAAAACCTTGCGGATTGTTCAAGATGACTTGAAGGCAAGCCATCCAAATTTCGATGGCGAATTGGTTATATATGGTGAAAGTAGCCGGATTGGTGAAGAGCGTTTGAAGCGTAACAAGGTTACTTTCAAGCAAACACCATATGATGTGAAGGCGCGCTAGGGGGAAAGCATGTATCTTAAAGAATATCAAAAAGCCACCCTTACGTCTTTGCAGAAGTACCTGGAGCTATGCCGTCTATATGGGGCACAGCAGGCTTATGAAGAAGTTGTGAGCGAACCAGCGCAGAAGCTACGGTTGGGACGCTATGTATCAAAATACAAAGTTTTAAACAGTAACCCTGATACGCCGTATGTGTGCCTGCGATTGCCTACAGGTGCTGGTAAGACAATCTTGGCAACTCGTTCTATTGGTATTGCACAAGATGCTTGGTTAGAACAAGATTACCCTACGGTGCTTTGGCTTGTCCCTTCTAATCCAATACGAACGCAAACAGTGGAAGCTTTAAAGAAGCCTACACACCCTTATCGCCAGCAGTTGGATGAGTTATATTCTGGGCGAGTTCGGGTGTTTGATATTACCGATTTCAACCAAATACGCCCCCAAGATATTCGTGATAACCTGACGGTAATAGTCGGTACTATCCAGACATTGCGTGTTTCGAACACTGAAGGCCGCAAGGTATATGCTCACCACGAAGACATGGAACCACATTTCAGCTCTGTGCCCTCCACGACTGAGGGCTTGGAACGTATGGAGGAAGGTGGGGTCAAATTCTCCTTCGCCAAC
This sequence comes from Curvivirga sp., assembly GCF_965219885.1. Taxonomy (NCBI): domain Bacteria; kingdom Pseudomonadati; phylum Pseudomonadota; class Alphaproteobacteria; order Rhodospirillales; family Aestuariispiraceae; genus Curvivirga; species Curvivirga sp. The sequence continues at coordinate 216,973 of NZ_CBDCOT010000007.1, read as the reverse complement.
CTGCTTCACTTAGTGCGCCCGATTATGATTGTCGATGAAGCGCATAATGCAGTAACTGGATTGTCCCGGGAAATGCAATCGCGCGTCAACCCGTCCTGTATTATCGAGTTCACAGCCACACCACGTAATAACAGTAATATTCTTCATAGTGTGACGGCTCAGGAAGTCAAAGATGAAGAGATGATTAAATTGCCAGTGGTGCTGACGGCACACCAGAATTGGCAGGCGGCTGTCGATGGGGCAGTTCAAAGGCGAAGTGAACTTGAAGCCGTAGCGTCCAAGGACAAGAGTTACATAAGGCCTATTGTTTTACTGCAAGCACAAAAGAAAAATGAAGAAGTCAATGTTGATGTCTTGAAGCAGTATCTGGTTGAAGACAGTGGTATTGCTGAAGAAAAGATTGCAATTGCAACCGGGGATCAGCGGGAGCTAGATGGGATTAACTTGTTTGATCCTAAATGCCCCATTGAATATGTCATTACCGTTGAGGCTCTCAAGGAAGGCTGGGATTGCTCCTTTGCATATGTCTTCTGTTCAGTTGCCAACATACGAAGTGCGGGGGCTGTGGAGCAGCTTCTGGGGCGCGTTATGCGTATGCCCTATGCTGCAAAACGCAAGTCAATCGAGTTGAATAAAGCTTATGCTCACCTATCCAGTGATGACTTCTTGAAAACTGCTCACGATCTCAAAGATAAGCTTGTTGAAATGGGCTTTGATGAACAAGAAGCCAATGCAAGTATAGAAATTGAGCGCAGGGATGAAGGTCAGCTTCCCCTTGAAGAAGGACTGTTTGCGCCGAGTGTTAAGCCGAAACCTGAGATAGTTGAAACTGCATCAGAAGCGCCTGATCTTGAAGATTTGGATGAAGAGGATCGTCTTGCTATAGATGTAGAGCGGCGCGGTGACGGTGAAGTTGTTATCAAAGTAAAGGGACATGTGTCCGAGGCTGCAATTTCTAAGATCAAGAAAGCTCTGCCAACGGAAAAACAACAAGACTTTGATGACAAGTTGAAGTCACATAAAGCTGAAGTTGCTAAGTTGGCCGCAGCCTCCAGACGAGTACCTTTCAGAGTACCGAAGCTCTTGGTTCATATTCAAGATGAGTTAGAGTTAGCTGATCCTGAAATCTTTGATGAATACTTTGAATGGTCATTATTGGATCATTCATGTACGTTTGATGCAGGACAATTCACGGTTAAGGAAAAGGCAGAAACCTACGAAATCGATCTGGATGGTAACAAAATATCCGTTACCTACGCGGACCGTTGCGAGCAGCTTGGCCTCGATGTTGATGTTGATAACTGGACGACCACAGGATTAGTGCTTGCGATTGACAAGAAGGTTTCTGATCCGCGCTTTGGTCAAAGTGAGCGAGTGGAATGGATACGCAAGCATATTGATGATTTGCTAGATAATCAGTCTATACCACTCAATATCCTTTGGAGGGCCAAATTCGTTTTAGCAAGAGAGCTATCCGCTAAGATCAAAGCCTTGAAAGAGCAGGCAGCTACGCAATCTCATCAGAAGTTCTTGCTTGATCCTGAGGCAAAGCCTGACATTGATTTTTCTCAAGTCTTTGAGTTCAAGGACAGAATGTATGATGGTCAAGCTGCCTATAAAGGTTCTTTTAAGTTTCCTAAGCACTATCTGGACCTTGTTCCTGCATTCGATGGTAACGAGACTGGAGAAGAGTTTAGATGCGCTGCCGCAATTGAACGCCTGCCAGAGGTAAAACACTGGATCAGGAATATCCCAAACCACCAAATGTCATTTAGGCTCCCGTTAGCGCAAGGCTGGACGTACCCCGACTTTGTTGCTGAGTTAAATGACGGGCGCATCCTTGTCGTCGAATATAAGGGCGATCACTTGCTTCAAAACGATGATACCAAGCAGAAACGACTTGTTGGCGAAATCTGGGAGCGCAGTATGAAGGGCAAGGGTCTATATTTGATGGCGGTTAAAGATGACGACGGTAAAGATGTTTCTGAACAGCTTGAGCTTAAGGTTAGCTAATAAACTTAGAATAGCATTGATTTGATTGTAGGACCGACACATATAACGGTATACGAATGGAGTAATAATGATTTGGGGAAATAGCCCACCCGTCTTTAAAGCTAAAACACCGCGGGAAAAGATGTGTAAGCTGGCTCAACAACTTTCTCGTGATGTCATGCGAAATCAGACGCGAGCCAACAATTACGGCTGGTTGATGTATGAAGAAGCTATCACCCAAAGCATAATGATTGCTCTCAATGAGAAATTGCCCTCTAGTGTTCTAAACCTCAATCGGAAAGTGTTGGATACATTTACGGGAAAAAGGATGCCTGAAAGTCAATCTGGGGCAGACTGGGTCATGACGGTTAACTATGGCTCTTCAAGTTTAGACTTCTTAATTCAAGCAAAAAGAATGTCCGAGAATGGCCAGTATAGTAGCGTCGATAAAACTATTGGAAAACCCGGTCCTTATCAAGTCGATGAACTTGTCAAAACGGCAGGCAGGCTAAATGTCATCCCTGCCTATTGTTTCTTCAACTTTGACTTTCATGGCTTGCTCCAGCATGATCATGATTATGCGTTGAGGGGGTGTACGATAGCTTGGGGAAAGCAAATTCAAAAGCTTGTTGCCAAGAAGACATTCAAGTTTGCTGATTGTGACAATATCGCCTTTCCGTGGCATAGGTTATTCTGTTGTAAGTCTAGGATACTCAGCGTGGGATATCATGGTATATCTAGTACGATGAGCAATTATACCCACCGCTTAATGCGCTTAAAAGACGAAGAACAGAGCTTTCATCTTACTGATGGAATTGAAAACCTTAAACATGAGTTCTGGACTCAGATGGATCAGTTGTTTGCAAAAACTAATTTCAATGTCTCAACATACACTTATGTTGATTTGTCGAATGATTAAGCACTTTTACCCTTTCAAGAACTCTCAAATTCCATTAACGTAATCGTTGGAACTTAACGCGAGTTCTGGGGCGTCGAAAACCCCATATTACACGGTCGGTATCTACCGGAGATGATACCACTATCCTTGATCCTATGGTCGGGGAGCTTGTTGTTATACAACAGGTTCTCGGACTAAAGGCAACAAGGGCCGTTTGTAATACGGTTTTTCGAACTCCCCGATCACCAAGGTTTTAGGAACGCATGCAACAGTGGGCGCGCTGCTTGTGCATGTAAAATTGTGGATTTTATGACATTCAAAAAGATAGAAAGCCCTTTTAAGTCTAAATACAAAGACGATTCATTAATGGGAGATGCTGTTCGGCAAATATGTGATTTGAATAACTGGTATTACGAAGAGAGTTCAATCTTATACCCGCAAATACCAACAGAGTGTGATATATTTGCTCTTTACGAACATATTATGAAGATCATTACTGCACGTCATGTGCGACGAAAATTTTGGAGTGATGAATGGAAAAGCATTATTGCTATGTTGCGTGAAGGAGGGTGGATCTGTGGGCCACTTGAATATGAATTGCATAAATGTTCAGAGATATTTATTTTTTACGACAGGATCGCTCATCAACAAGGTTGGGATGAGTATAATATCTCACACGTCTATGTGTTTGAAGGTATGGAAACGTATTTACCGGAAAACAATGTGATTTATGGAGCTAATGGCTCGTTAGTTATCGCGTTGTCTCGGGACTTGGATTGGACAGAAGGAGCCTCGGAACCCAAATGTATTGGAGAAACTCTTCGGCGTAAAGTGCGACCCGAAAGCTTAGTGAAACGATGGTGATTTATAGCAAACATGACAAAAAAGGGTTGAATTGCAATTGGTCATTGTATGGGATATTTGCGGGGTGTCATTGATGTTATGTTACAATTGTGGGCCAAAAGATAGTATGCATACCTTCGACACTTGGTGTAGGGCAAACATTGCGAGTATAGATTAAGTATCTAGCAGATAATCCAAGCAAAAAAACTTCATAAACTGCCCATGTATACTGTTTGGGATTCTTTTTAATCACAAACTTTCCCTAATAGTTAAAGTCGCCTACATACGCACCCCCCTACATATAATGCCTACACCACATCCAATATATATCACCGTTACCCATTAGGAATCGGCTGCAAGGCGCATAAAACCTAGGTATTTTTCTTAGCTAACGGTATATAGGGCATGCAACACTGATCAATACTTACACCTAGCATGGTCATTTGTTGCTGCGTGTGGTGGGGCATTAGGTGTAGTATGGTTTGTGAGGTGCGTGATGTAATTCATTTGAAGAGATATGCATGTTTTGCTCAGGTTTAATACCTTAGTATACACGTAATCCCTTCATGCCTTTGACAAGTAAATATATTACATAATACGCATGTATTTACCAACAATTTGGGAGACTTATTATGATGATACACAACCCTCCGCATCCGGTGGAAGTGATTGAAGATGCATATCTACCGGGAGATAAATGGAAGCAAGAGAACCTTGTAAACGTAACAGGGGTTGCACCCGAAGTAATCTCACAATTCATGCAGAAGAAGCACAAGGTCACTCATGAGCTAGCAATGGCATTTGAGAAAGCTTTTGGTTTATCTGCTGATGGCTGGATGAAACTTCAGGCAGATTATGATTTGTGGCAACAAAATGCTGCAAACTATGAAAGCTGATATGCCTCTATAGATATTAAATCCCCGTGTGTTGCAGGCATTGTATATATAATATATGGGTATCCCCCATGGCCCTCGCATACCCCTCATAGAATGCCTTTATGCGCTGTTTTAAGGTGTGTACAGACACCTGTGAATCTGCGTACAACAAATCATACAACCAATCTTTAGGGCGTTGTAAGGGCTTGTATTGCACCCTCTATGCACCATGCGTTGATGGTCATTTATGCCTACTAAATCACCAAACAGGCAATGCCATCATTCTTCCTATCATCATGGATGATCATCGATTACCGCATGCGTTGTGCATGTGGTGCCATCATGTGTGATTGGCATTTGTTGTAGTATTTAATGCTGCATGGATTGGTAAGTTTGGTCGCGGCGTGTATTGCTTCATGAGATGGTAGACCAAACGGTAGACCAAAATGTGCCTGTTGACGGCCAACATGAATCCCTTAAAGTACCAGAAACACTGATAATCATTGGGTTAATGGTGCATCAAGTGGGAATAGAACCACCCAAACACTGCAATTCTTGCTTCTTGGGTGCGCCATTTCTTTCACTGAAAATTTTTCCAATTTTGAAATCTTCAAAATTTGAATAAGCTTGAGGCGCAAAATCTTAGTTTATTATTTGATGCTCTCATAAAAAAACGGCCCTAAATAGGGCCGCTCTTCGAAGTTAAATTCCTTGAAACACGTTAACTCCAGTGCGCCGCTATAACGTTTTGAGCTTCATCGTGATCAGCATTGGATGCCACCGTATCATTTGCGATTTCATCCACGCTAAAGCTAGACATCGCATCCACAAGTGATTGAACATTTGACGCAGTCAACACTGAACCGTCAGAAACCTCAAACTCATCAATTGCTTGATAATTCACGCTAGAGCTATCATACCAATCAGAGATCGTAACTTGATCATCAGTACCTAGGATTTGTGCCACTAAATCATCTCCGTCTTGACGGAACCAGATATCACCTTCATCCCCCCCTGCACCAAAGACTACTCTATCCGTAGAATTTGCCGCATTGCTATCTGAATTATCAATCACATCTTGGTCATCACCAATAGAGAATGAATAGGTATCCTCACCTAATCCCCCATCAAGGATATCAGCACCAGATCCACCTATCAGTAAATCATCTCCTGAATGACCGGTAAGAATATCCTCTCCTGATCCACCAGTAAGAACATCATTACCTACTGTGCCTTCCCGGGTATAATTTACTGCTGGGGCATCATCTATTTGCGTAACTACCCCTTCAACCGCGAAGAGGGAGTTGCCATCAAACACATTACGTCCCAAATCATTCTCATCACTAAAGTCCAGATAAAAACTATTCGGACCGCCCGTATCACCTAATTGGAACTTCTCTTCCCATGCCTGAGAGCTCATCGCATCCAAGGCTTCACCTTCAAATGAGATGACATTCGCTATATCACCTGTCCAATTGGCGTAAGCATTAGGCAAAGAAACGGCCCCAATTGAATGTGGAATAGAATGATTCCAATGCGTTTGATAATTCAGTGCAGGAGGATTTTTTGTAACAAAATCATCCTCACCTAAAAGAATACCATCAACATAGATACGTATACGATCAAACGGGTTCGCCTGAGTGGTATCAACACTCACTTGAACATTTGTCCAAGCTGTTAAATCTGTAAATTGCTGCGACGTTGTGTAATTAAAGACGTCTGGACCACTCGTTTCCCTTACAGCAAAACGATTGTCACTCGTAAGTTCCATAAAGAACTCGGGGCCTGTCTCCCGAGAATACACTAAATACTGAAATGGAGTATTGGTAATCTCGCGGCGGAAGTCCAAAGAGATGGTAAATTTTTGACGATCACCTTCTGTGGTATTATTCCACATTTGCAAGCGATCTCCATTATTCCCACCAAAGGAACCACCATTTGTGGTCTCAACAGCAGAAACATCCACATTAACAACAGCTTCGCTTACAGCCCCATGTTCATCCGTCACTTGATAGGTAAAGCTGTCACTCCCTTCATATCCAGTTGCGGCTGTATAGCTATAACTACCATCTGCATTGATCGTAACAGAACCACCATTAGACGTATTAAAGCTTGTGCCTGCTGCAACAGCCGCTCCTGTCCCGTCAACACCCGCAAAACTAATACCATCTCCATCAATATCATATCCATGAAGCTGCCAGCTCGCTGTATCGCCAGATTTAACTACAACCTTACCGCCAGCGACTATCGCCGCATTGTTACTGCCATCAAGCTTGATAACAGTTCCATCGCCAAAATGAGCCTCTTCAACACCAACTAACGTATCCGTGCCATCATCGCCTGAGAGAGCAGTTTCAACATCTTCAATCGTTACTGTCCCATCAGAACTATCAACGCTGACCTGATATCCAGCAACATCCCCACTATAATGGGCAATATCATGCCCCGCTCCACCATCTAACTCATCGTTACCAGAGCCACCTGTGAGGATATCACCACCTGCATTCCCCTGAAGGATATTGGCAAGATCATCACCTGTCAGCGTATCTGACTGATCACTACCAGTCACATTCTCAATACTGATTAATGTATCACCTGCAGCATCCCCACCTGATACTGTGGCTGTAGAAAGATCAACAGTAACCCCTTCACTGGAAGTACTATAATTTGCGGTATCTTCACCTGTACCGCCATCAAGGATATCTGATCCAGCCCCACCGATAAGGCTGTCGTCGCCAGCTCCACCTTCAAGCTTGTTATCCTGATCATCACCTTTCAGGCTATCGCTAAAGCCAGATCCGATAATATTCTCGATATCTGTTAAAATATCACCTTCAGCATGACCTCCTGCATTCTGACTATTATCTGTCAGATCAACTGTCACGGCTGCTGTCGAACCTGCATAACTGGCTGTATCATTCCCATCCCCGCCAAGAAGAGTATCTCCTCCAGAGCGGCCTTCTAGAACATCATCACCTGCCCCACCTTCAAGGTGGTTCGCAGCAGTTGTTCCAGATAAAGTATCGGCAAAAGCAGAGCCTGTAACATGTTCAATGGAGATTAATTGATCCCCTTCTGCATCTCCACCTAAAGCCGTACCTGCAGAGAGATCAATCGTCACACCTTCAGCAGACGCACTGTAATCAACAGTATCCTCACCTAATCCCCCATCAAGGATATCAGCACCAGATCCACCTATCAGTAAATCATCTCCTGAATGACCTGTCAGACTATCATCACCGGATCCACCTGTAAGAACATCATTACCTACTGTGCCTTCCCGGGTATAATTTACTGCTGGGGCATCATCTATTTGCGTAACCACCCCTTCAACCGCGAAGAGAGAGTTGCCATCAAACACATTGCGTCCCAAATCATTCTCATCACTAAAGTCCAGATAAAAACTATTCGGACCGCCCGTATCACCTGATTGGAACTTCTCTTCCCATGCCTGAGAGCTCATCGCATCCAAGGCTTCACCTTCAAATGAGATGACATTCGCTATATCACCTGTCCAATTGGCGTAAGCATTAGGCAAAGAAACGGCCCCAATTGAATGTGGAATAGAATGATTCCAATGCGTTTGATAATTCAGTGCAGGAGGATTTTTTGTAACAAAATCATCCTCACCTAAAAGAATACCATCAACATAGATACGTATACGATCAAACGGGTTCGCTTGAGTGGTATCAACACTCACTTGAACATTTGTCCAAGCTGTTAAATCTGTAAATTGCTGCGACGTTGTGTAATTAAAGACGTCTGGACCACTCGTTTCCCTTACAGCAAAACGATTGTCACTCGTAAGTTCCATAAAGAACTCGGGGCCTGTCTCCCGAGAATACACTAAATACTGAAATGGAGTATTGGTAATCTCGCGGCGGAAGTCCAAAGAGATGGTAAATTTTTGACGATCACCTTCTGTGGTATTATTCCACATTTGCAAGCGATCTCCATTATTCCCACCAAAGGAACCACCATTTGTGGTCTCAACAGCAGAAACATCCACATTAACAACAGCTTCGCTTACAGCCCCATGTTCATCCGTCACTTGATAGGTAAAGCTGTCACTCCCTTCATATCCAGTTGCGGCTGTATAGCTATAACTACCATCTGCATTGATCGTAACAGAACCACCATTAGACGTATTAAAGCTTGTGCCTGCTGCAACAGCCGCTCCTGTCCCGTCAACACCCGCAAAACTAATACCATCTCCATCAATATCATATCCATGAAGCTGCCAGCTCGCTGTATCGCCAGATTTAACTACAACCTTACCGCCAGCGACTATCGCCGCATTGTTACTGCCATCAAGCTTGATAACAGTTCCATCGCCAAAATGAGCCTCTTCAACACCAACTAACGTATCCGTGCCATCATCGCCTGAGAGAGCAGTTTCAACATCTTCAATCGTTACTGTCCCATCAGAACTATCAACGCTGACCTGATATCCAGCAACATCCCCACTATAATGGGCAATATCATGCCCCGCTCCACCATCTAACTCATCGTTACCAGAGCCACCTGTGAGGATATCACCACCTGCATTCCCCTGAAGGATATTGGCAAGATCATCACCTGTCAGCGTATCGGACTGATCACTACCAATCACATTCTCAATACTGATTAATGTATCACCTGCAGCATCCCCACCTGATACTGTGGCTGTAGAAAGATCAACAGTAACCCCTTCACTGGAAGTACTATAATTTGCGGTATCTTCACCTGTACCGCCATCAAGGATATCTGATCCAGCCCCACCGATAAGGCTGTCGTCGCCAGCTCCACCTTCAAGCTTGTTATCCTGATCATCACCTTTCAGGCTATCGCTAAAGCCAGATCCGATAATATTCTCGATATCTGTTAAAATATCACCTTCAGCATGACCTCCTGCATTCTGACTATTATCTGTCAGATCAACTGTCACGGCTGCTGTCGAACCTGCATAACTGGCTGTATCATTCCCATCCCCGCCAAGAAGAGTATCTCCTCCAGAGCGGCCTTCTAGAACATCATCACCTGCCCCACCTTCAAGGTGGTTCGCAGCAGTTGTTCCAGATAAAGTATCGGCAAAAGCAGAGCCTGTAACATGTTCAATGGAGATTAATTGATCCCCTTCTGCATCTCCACCTAAAGCCGTACCTGCAGAGAGATCAATCGTCACACCTTCAGCAGACGCACTGTAATCAACAGTATCCTCACCTAATCCCCCATCAAGGATATCAGCACCAGATCCACCTATCAGTAAATCATCTCCTGAATGACCTGTCAGACTATCATCACCGGATCCACCTGTAAGAACATCATTACCTACTGTGCCTTCCCGGGTATAATTTACTGCTGGGGCATCATCTATTTGTGTAACCACCCCTTCAACCGCGAAGAGGGAGTTGCCATCAAACACATTACGTCCCAAATCATTCTCATCACTAAAGTCCAGATAAAAACTATTCGGACCGCCCGTATCACCTGATTGGAACTTCTCTTCCCATGCCTGAGAGCTCATCGCATCCAAGGCTTCACCTTCAAATGAGATGACATTTGCGATATCACCTGTCCAACTTTCAACAACCGGACCAGTCGTCGTCGCACCAATTGCATGTTCGACAGAATGGTTCCAGTAAGTCTCAAAGTTCAAAGGTGGTGGATTTGCAATAATAAAATCATCACCACCTAAAAGGGCACCATCAACATAGATACGTATACGATCTGATGCATTTGCTTGAGTGGTATCAACGCTAACCTGAACATTTGTCCACTGATTTAATTCTGTGAACTGTTGAGCTGTCGTATATGTAAATGCATCCGCAGCAATTGCCTCACGTACACGAAGACGATTATCCCCTGTGATCTCTACATAAAAATCTCGACCACCAAGTGATGCAGATTTTGCCATTAAAAGATATTGATATGGCATATCAATCGCATCACGGCGGAAGTCTAAAGAGATGGTATATTTTTGGCGATCACCTGATGTTACGTTATTCGACGTCATCATTCTATCACCGACATTCCCGCCAAAGGAGGCAGCATTTGTGGCCTCAACAGCAGAGACATCCAAATCCATAACGGCTTCACTAACAGCCCCATGTTCATCCGTCACTTGATAGGTAAAGCTGTCACTGCCTTCATAACCAGAGGCAGCTGTATAACTATAACTACCATCTGCATTAATGGTGACAGAACCACCATTAGAGGTGTTAAAGCTTGTGCCAGTTGCAACAGCTGCACCTGTCCCGTCAACGCCGGCAAAACTAATGGTATCCCCATCAATATCATATCCATGAAGCTGCCAGCTCGCTGTGTCACCAGATTTAATAACAACCTTACCGCCAGCCGCAATTGCAGCATTGTTACTGCCATCAAGCTTGATAACAGTCCCATCTCCAAAATGAACCTCTTCAACATCAACTAACGTATCCGTGCCATCATCGCCTGATAAGTCAGAATTAATATCTTCAATGGTGTAACTTGTTATATTGCCATCTGCATCCGTGTTACGGGTAAATTTGTAGCCAGCTGCATCCCCACTATAAACTGCCTTATCAAGGCCAGCACCGCCAAATAAATCATCATTACCGGAACCACCTGTGAGTGTATTATTACCAGCATCCCCTTCCAGGCGGTCGCCATATTGGGAGCCTTGAAGATTTTCAATATTGGTGAATGTATCATTAAGAGAGTGTGCGCCATCCAGACCAATCTGACCTAAAAGATCAGGATTTTCACTTAAGTTGAAACTATAGCCTTCCGGACCAGACACACCTGTCACCAGATCAAGGCCTGAAGTCCAGTTTAGAACACCTGCCAAAGCCCCATTCGCAAATACAGCCAAAAGACCTGTATCACGGCGATAGGCAAAACTGAAACTTCCAGCCGTATCTGATTTACCAATAAAGTCATAACTTGCGGTTTCATCACCATTGGCATCAAAAACCTTAAGACCAAATTTGTCGCTATCAGATCCCAGATAAAGGCTAATATATTCCTGTCCAGATGGGGTATTCCCCGTCGCGGATTTATCTGTCAGATAGATATAACCATCCGGCATGGCATCGGTGTAGTTACCCGGATCCACTGAAAGGGTTGAGACGGTCCAGCCATCAGATAGACTAGAGGTCAGGCTTTCAGAATAGATCGTGGCATTGCCACCGACAATAACAGCTGAAGAGCCATTATCGGATAAGGTCACCTGTCCAGAAGATGCGGCTGCAAATTTAACTTGTTCCAGATAATGTAAACCGCCACCACGGGAAAGGCTTACATCCACACCCCGTTCGGAATTGGCATAGCTGACCGTATCTGTTCCTGCACCGCCATCAAGGGCATCTGCCCCAGCCAATCCTTCCAGACTATTATCCGTATCATCCCCTGTTAAACTATCATCATGGGCAGAGCCTTGAAGATTTTCAAAGTTACTCACCACATCCCCTGCAGCATCCCCACCAGAGAATTGATTATTGCCAAGATCAACAGAAACAGCTTCGGAAGAATGTTCATAAGACAGGGTATCAATATCATCCCCCCCATCCAGAATATCCGCACCAGCACCGCCTTCTACATGATCCTGATCGGCACCTGCCTCAATCGTGTCATTGCCAGCACCACCTGACAGGATATCTGCGCCGGCAAGACCTGTCAGCGTGTCCTCCCCTGCACCGCCTTCAAGTTTATTGACACTATCATCCCCGCTCAGCGTATCATCATGGTCAGATCCGATTACATTTTCAAACCCGGAGATGATATCTCCGGCAGCATCTCCTCCGGAGGTGGAATTATCAGACAAATTAATGCTGACACCTGCGCTAGAAGTCGCATAGTCTAAAGTATCATTCCCTTCTCCGCCAGTGAGGTTATCTCCCCCTGCACCACCTGCAAATACGTTATCTGCATCATCACCACGCAAGGTATCCGCTTTGGAACTCCCTATCAGGTTTTCGATAGAGTTAAGAACATCCCCTTCGGCATGGCCACCCGAACCAGTGCCTTTAGTCAGATCAACGGTGACAGCACTGCCAGAGGAGGAATAATCAGCGGTATCTGCTCCGGTTTCCCCGAAAAGATAATCTGCACCATTCAGGCCAATCAATATATCGTTACCCGCCCCACCATAAAGCGCATTTACATTGTTATTACCAGTCAAATGATCATCTGCGTTAGAGCCAATCACGCCTTCAAAGTTCTTGATCGTGTCACCTTCTGCATCACCACCACTAGCAGTATCGGTGTTGAGGTTAATGGTTACCCCTTCATAACTATCTGCATAGGAGACATAATCACCTCCGGCACCGCCATTTAAGTTATCTGCTCCTTGGCCACCAATAAGCACATCATTACCGGAACCACCTGTTAGCGTATCATCTCCGCCCGCGCCATGCAGTCTGACATCTGTGCTGCCGCTGTTGTTAAAGGTATCATTGCCTGCATTGCCAATGGCACGTTCTGCTTGGACTTGGTTCATATCAAGTGTGATGGCATCTTCGGTAGCAACAAAGATGGTATCTTCCCCTGCACCTGCACGGATATTGTTCATATTATCTTCGGCATCAATAAAGAGCGTGTCATTCCCCCCCCCAGCATGGATGATATCACTGCCCACCCCGCCAGAAATCAGATCATCTCCGGCGCCGCCGGTAAGGATATCGTTACCTCCTTCTCCTTCCATTACAGTTGATGGAGTATAACTTTCACGTATTATTTCACCTGTATCGGGATCAGTGACCGCTTCGATTTCTGCCATGTTAGCTGCTGTAAACACATCATTCCCGTCACTCCCCTTAACAGCCTCTAATTTAGTAGATACCAAATCAACTGAAACAGCCGCCCCATTGGAAACAATTGCCAAATCATAACCATCACCACCGTCTATCGCTATATCATCACTATCAATAAAAAGTACGTCATTTCCGTCACCCGCCAGAAGTCTGTCAGATCCTGCGGAACCGAATAACCAATCATCCCCAGTACCTCCAACTAAAGTATCATCACCATCCCCGCCATCTAGTAAAACATCTTCGCTGGAAGTATTCGAAAGATGGTCATTCAAAGCGGCCCCAAAAACACCGTTTACACCCAACGCCGAAGCGTCAGCCGATAGTTTATTACCATCTTGACCAAAATAAAAATCTGAACCTTCTTCCAAAGAAAGCTGAGTCCCTACGCTCCCCTTATTAGCGCTATAGCCATAAGGAGAGCCCATTAATTCGACATCCCAAATAAGGCCTGAAGAACCATCAACCTTATTAAACTCGGCAGAGTTATGGACGATATTACCTTCAACTAATCGATCTTCTTTGGTTCTTGTTAAATTGATTGATGTAATTCCCCATTCTCCAAGAGTTTTTAACTCGCCCTCATCAGTTTCTCCATCTTGATCCAAATCTTGCCATATACGGAATTTAGAAAAATCAGGCGTATCAGAGGCATCCAAAACCCCATCGCCATTTACATCATACACAGCTTCCAGAGCTTCTAAGTCAGTGTCATCTTCTTCTGTGGAAAGAGCAAAAGCTAATTCTTCTGGTGCATTAACTGTTCCGTCTCCATCCAGATCCACCACTAGGAAGCCATCATCAGGGCTAACCCAACCCATATTCTCTTTTTGGCCGTCACCGTCGTAATCAAAAAAAATTGGGGAATTTGAGTAATTAACTAAATCAATTTTCCCATCACCATTTAAATCAAGAGCAACAGGCTTACGACCACCTGGGTTTTCGGAGGGGCTACCACCACCAGAAGGAGCCCCTCCTGAAGTACCTCCACCGCTATCACCACTTCGATCCCAACCGGAAAAATACCCTCTTTGCTCATGGGTTACGCCAGAAAAATGGCCGCCATAAGGTGATGAATCATTTCGATTACCCTCTCCACCTCCAGAAATGGAGCCTCCACCATTTTTGGGAGGAGAAAGATCTGGTAAACCATCGACAACTTCAGGTCCGTTTAGCTCCACATCATCAAGAGCAGCATCATATTGTGTCTTGGTATAATCATTGGCATAGGCCTTAGCTCTTCTTTCGATCTCGTCTGATACATCAAGATCTTCATCATCATCGCCAAACATGTCACGAGCAATTGCATCTAAAGTAGCATTTGCCAAATCTGCAGCTGTCACATCAGGATCTCTATCCATTATTCCAGAATAAAAACCATACGCAGTATAGCCTTTTGTCGCTAGTTCACCTGCCAAAGCCGCAGCGACAGCTGCAGGAATTGCTGCAACCCCTGCAAGCGTCAATCCCAAACCAACTAATACACCAACACCAAAACCGAAAACACCAGCGGTATCTTCCATTTTAACCATTGATCTTAAGTTACCTACGGCACCAATAGCAGCCCCCAACGCTGCCCTTCCAAGTGATGACAACATAAAATTCCCCTTTTTCTAAATTTATTTTTATTTCAGATTTTATTTTATTTTATTTTATTTTCAAAACTGCCCCTAACGAAGCGAACATCGGTTGCATAAGCCCAAATACAAAAAATGCATATAAAACAAAGCCACCAATCAATAAACCAGCCTCAAAAAAGTACAAACAAAAATAAGCAAGCTCATCCCACTGCCCAGCTTGCTTAATGAGCTCAGACGATTTGATACTAGTAAATAAAAATAACAATGAGGTACAAAAAATAGTTACACAAAATATCCATACAAATAAAACTCTGAGCATGCTGCTCTCATTTGTTATTTGTTTCACCCATGTTGCATAGTACCCCCAATCTAACCACGCTCGAACTAAGTCCAAAAATCTCCAAATAATCAACCACCCAAATCCCGTAAGACCAATGAATACAAAACTGCTGTACAACTTCAGGTATATTTTTGAGTTTGGATAGATTCTTATTCTTAGTTTATTGGCGACATCATCATAAACCCCTACTCCCTTTATCAAAGCAATCTCATTCAAAAATTCGGGTGTACTGTCAAAAATTAGTACGGGCAGAAACAATATTACAGGAATATATGTTATAGCTACTATCATTACCCAGATATACGTTTTGATTTGCCAAATCTTTTTGGCAGCTTGGCTTGAATACTCATCCAATTGAATACACCGAGTATTAGCTACCCCATATTTCATTCCATAAACAAATGAAGCAAAGCTTAGCCAACAAAAACTGAAAAATAACGCTTTTGGTTGAGATAACCAAAACAATCCAAGAAAAAATATAAGTGCAGCCGAAAGCAATGACAAATTGATATGTAGTAGCTTCTTTTTCCTATGTATATTAGTATCATAAACAATATTCACTAATAAGCCCCCCTTATCTTCACCGCAAACTTTCATAACTATTTTACTTTTATATCCAGCCTACTTTTTGCAGAGTCAAGATGTAAGTTTCTCAGTCTACAATCTCATATTATATGGTAAATAGAGAGCTATTAGAAAAACTTGCTATTTTCATTACTTCTATATCTCTCGAAGTGCATAAATTAATTTGGAAGAATTATGATGCAGTAAACTTTCATCCGATGGAATCTGACTCGATTCGACAGCATCCCACTATACCGCAAAAACAAATACTTAATTAAATTTTACTGCCTTTTCAAAGGCTTCTGGCGTCCCTCCGAAGGCAGAGGCCAGAGGTTTGAATCCTCTTGGGTGCGCCATTTTCTCTTATACATTCCTCTCTTATCGAACTTTGCAGAAATGATTTTTCATCGACAAGAATAGATCGCCTGAAAGAGAGCTTTAGATCAACAAGAATGCGAAATGAAGGGAGCTATCTAAATTTGATCCCAATCCCTTTCATACATAATTTTAGTTAAAGAATTTTCAGGGGGATCCAAATGCCAAACTATAATCATGCACCAAAAGAAATAAATCCGCATTATAATCGTGAATTCGAACTCTTGATGAGTGGTAAAAAGAAGATCGCTGTTTTCTCAACAGGCTTCTTTGCGGACTCAGATTGGCCTGATACACGCTATGATGACGCAGTAAATGACGGCATACTTGGAACAAAAACCTATGTTCAAATTTATCGAAATCGTGAAATAAAAACGGTTTATTATTTTCTGCCAAACCATGAAGATCTAGCACAGAAAATAGAAGATTTATATGCTCTTACAGATGAAGCAAGAGGGTCTGAGGCTGTTTATTGCGAGGAGCAAATTGGCAAGACACTCGGCTATAGTGATCATGAAATCGCTTGTTGGATTGAGCACTTCAATATCGCGGATGAAACACCTAAAGACCCTTTAATTGGTCCACATGAAGAACGGGAACTCGAATTAATGTTGAAGGGAGAAAAACCCTTAACGGAGTTTTCAGACATCGTAGAACCTGAAAGAGGGGGGGCAATTTTAGTGCAATGGTCAGATCAGGAGTTTACACCTCATGTAGAAAGCGGAGAGATCATTCGTCATGAAATATTTCATAATACTCCAGATGGTCAATATGAGATCCATAGCATTTACTTTACCCTTCCGGGAGAAGAATGGCGTGCAAAAGAGTTACATAAATTAAGGACAACAGATTTTACAGTAGATATGAATGATTATTATGACCGAAAAGTAGGTGAACTGTTAGGTTACCCAAAAGAAGCAATCGACCATTTTATTCAAAGAAGAAAGTTGATGAGCATTGCATAAATGCTCACCAGATGAATTATTTCTTAGGTGTTACATACCTCTTTGGAAAATTAAATAATTTTAGGCCAACGGGGTGCTGGTTCCAACACTCGTAACAAACATCTCTATGGAAAACGCCATGATGTGATGGCGTATCACAAACACGGCAATTACCGACACCGCGTGAACCAGTCCCCATCGCAATGAGTGATTCTGCAGTTTCACCACCCGGCCGGATGATACCATCAACTTTAAGATCGTTATCTTTTTGATAACGACGAATAGCATCAATCATCTGATTATCGGGGATATCCGTGATGCCGAATTTTGGGGGTGTATAATGACCAGTTTCAGAAAGAACAGATTTGGTTTTTCGAACGTCATCGGGGTCCATATTATAGCCCGGACCAATAGGCTCCTTTAACTGATAAGGTTTAGACATAACGTATCCTTCTCAAAGGCCAACGCCTTTGAAATTACTAATTTGATTTTAATTTTTAGAAGGGTGTTACGTTATCCAGTTGTCTCTGGTTAGACCGGGCGTAAGCAATCTGACGATCCTATATAGGATCAGTTCTAGCTACATAGAACAAAATTTAAAAATTGTCAATAAAAATAGAACAAAATGAGAATAAAATTATTTTACCTCTCATAAACTCTGTCACTTAATTTTAATAAGAAATATTATTGGCTTCTAAACAAAACTGATTTACTACTATAGATGTTTTTACACATATAAAAAAATCCATAAAGATGTGTAAGATATGGATCAGGAAATAATCACGCGACTTATCTAGTATTTTAACTGGGTAAAGTGTGAGATCAGGGGGAGACAACTATGCCCGAAAATAAGAATGGGTTCATGGGTGGTATGTCCATGAATCGTCGTCAATTTGTCAAAATGATTGGCGGTGCCGCCGTGACGGTCAACATCATCCCTATCACTTCGGTATTTGCCAGTGATGGTGGTGGCACACAGCCTTCTCAAGGTTTTGAAGGCTGGCAAAAGAAGCCCGGCGAAGCGCGCTATCGTATTGATGGCCTTGCCAAAGTGACAGGCCAGAAAATCTATGCCAGAGATTTCAGAGCCAGAGATTTCCAAAGTGAAGGATGGCCTGTAAAAGAAGCCTCCATTCAGATCATGCGTGCAACAGATGTCGACCATGTTTTTGAAACACTGGATTTGGATACCTTACCACCAGAGTTACGACCAGAAGTATTATATGCCGATGATGTCAATCTGGACCTGCCCTCAACCATCACTTTTCCGTTGTTAGTCCCTCAAGGTCAACGTGCAGATTATTACGGTCAACCTGTTGCGTTTTTATTTTTCAAAACCGCCTATCAAATGCGCAAAGCCCAATATTACATCGAGTTTAATGAAGACTTCATAAAATATGGTGCGAAAGATACAGATCCAAGAATATGCCCGGATAACCCAAAAGAGTTTAAAGATCTGGATGGTCATTGTGTATATGCCCCTCTAACCAATTATGTGCGTATCGCCGCAGATGGGCCAACAGATGTATTTTCCTATGCAAAAAATGGGGGTGATTCAGATTACACGAAAAAATCTGAAGAATACCGTCGCCAGATAAAGCTGGATATCAGGTCTTCTGACTGGAATGTCTATGATCTAGAAGCTGATATGCCGGCCATGGATCCAGTATTTATGGAACCGGAAAGCGGCATCGCTTGGTATGATCAAAAAACGAAAACATTGAATATGGTTCTTGGCACCCAATCGCCTGATGGGGATGTGGGCGAAGTTCTATCGATGTTTGAAAATAGTCAATCACCTATCAAGCCAACAACCGTGAATTTGATTTCATGCTATCCCGGTGGTGGCTTTGGGGGACGTGATAAATCCATGTTCACCATCAATCTGGCGATTGCGGCGGCTTATGCAAACGGACAACCTGTTCGCTTGGCTTATAACCGTTATGAACAATTCCAATCCGGCTTAAAACGTCATGCCTGCGATTTAAAAGAAACCTTGGCAGTAGATAGTGATGGCAAGATTCAAGCCATGACCACTGAGATGGTGTTTGATGGCGGTGGTCGTCGTAACCTCAGCCCCTATGTGGCTTCACTTGCGGGGCTATGTGCGGGGGGTGGATACGAAATCCCAAGATCAGCGATCAAAACACACGCTAAATACACCACCAATATCCCGGGTGGATCACAGCGTGGTTTTGGCGGACCACAGGCATTCTTTGCCATTGAGTCAGCTTTAGATGAAGCAGCTGTGAATTTGCAAATTTCCCCATTTGAAATACGACGCCGAAATATTATGAAACAGGGGTCACGAACCGTTGTGGGCGGGCCAGTTTCACAAAAACCTCGTTTCGATGAAATTATCGATGAGGCGGAAAGACACCCGATTTGGACCAAGCGTGAAGAAAAGCGTAAGGCCTATGCCAAAGAAGGCCTTGATTATGGTGTTGGTTTTGCGATTTCTAATCAGGCTTATGGTACATCCGGTGATGGGGTTGTCGGGCAAGTTATCCTGAATACCGATGGCACTTTGTCTGTGAGCAGCAGCTATGTGGATATGGGCAATGGATCCGCAACTACCCTTGCGGTTGCAACGGCCAAACATCTGGGTGCCAATGCCGATAACATCAATATGGGTGATGCAGAATTATGGCCATCCATGGGCATGACCACAGACCCTAGTTATACTTGGGATGATAATAAAAAGTTCACCGCCAGCAGTGTTGGTTCCTCCAGTGCGTGCTTATGTGCCTTCCATCAGGTACATGCTGTTGAACAAGCCTCTCTTGTCCTTTTGGAACTTGCAATCCTTCCGGTCGCTGAAAAACATTGGGGATTAGAAAAAGGTAGCTTAAAGGCAGATTCCGTCACTTGGCAGGATGGCTATCTAGAGACAAAGGACGGATCACAGTCGCCTATCCCACGTGAGAAATTAATCAGTACAGTACATAAGCTTGGTGGCATTACAGGGATTCTAGTCCATGCCTATTTCCGCGAAGTTTGGGTAAATTCCGAATTCAACATCTCTAATCAAGAATATAACTGGGATATTGATGGTTTAAGTGTTTATTACAGCGGCACAAACCCAGATGAAGCACCTGCACCAATCTGGCGAAGTGGTGTGAACAAAGTTCCTTCACCTGACAGTGGTCGATATTCACGCACACGTTTTGCCCCATGCGGGAATTTGATGGGTGTGACGGTTGATCGCAAAACAGGTGATGTAACAGTTGTTGATTCTCTAAGCGTTTTAAATGCGGGTCCGATCATCACAGAAGGCCTTGTTTCCGGTCAAAGCCAAGGTGGTGTTGCTATGGCTATCGGCTATTCTTTATTGGAAGATATTAAACCAGGCAGTGAAGGTCCTGCTGATGGCCGATGGAACCTAGATCGTTATCATGTGGCATTGTCCAGAGACATCGCCCTTCATTCCCAAGAATTAAAGGTTCTTGATCCTTTAGATACAAATGAAAAATCGAATGGCATTGCCGAAGCCGTGATGTGCTCTGTCGCACCTGCTATTTCGAATGCGATTTACGATGCATCCCAAATTCGGATGCGGTCTTTACCCTTTACCTCTTCTAAAATCAAGGAGGCACTGAAATCATGAGTACAGTTAGCTTTTACGTAAACCAGCAATTGGTAACGGTGGATGAAGACCTCTTTGAGATGCCGTTAATGGAATATCTTCAAGATGAAATGGGATTAACGGGAACCAAATTCTGCTGTGGCATTGGCGTATGCCGTGCTTGTACAGTCTCTGTGCAGCGACAACCGAATTCCCCACGCGAAGTTATGTTGTCCTGCTCCACACCATTATCGCAGATGCAAGGCGTTCAGGTAGACACCATTGAATCTGTTGGTGAGCCGGAAAAATTGCATCCTTTGCAACAAGCCTTCCTTGATAAATTTGCCTTCCAATGTGGCTATTGTACCTCCGGCTTCTTGATGGCGGCCTATAGCCTTTGGGATCGCTTAAAAAGAGCCCCGATCAATAAAGACGACCTTGATCAGGTGATTGAAAATGCGGTGGGGGAGCATATTTGTCGATGCACAGGCTATATCCGCTATCATGAAGCAATAAAGTCTGCAATTATCGAAGAAGGAGGTATGGTGTCATGAGATATTTAAACCTAAAACTTCCTCTTCTTCTTTTGGGGATCGCATTTAGTTTTACGCAAAGTGGAACAGCCAAGGCAGAGTCCCAAGATATCATCGAATATGGAAAAATGTGTGCTGCTGCGATCAAATCTATTCCGGCTTTTGATTGTATGGAAGGGACCGTCATTCCCATCACGGTTAATGGAAAAATACCGGATAGATATTACCCTGATATGGATTGTGATCGTCCGTCCTTATTGAACTTTGGTAAAGGCACCGATGGTCAATGCACGCCTTTCTCTAGAATTTTGAATTTATCTGATGGGGATCGTCAGGTATCTGCACTCTGTCGCCGTAAATTTATCCGTGATGAATTTAGCACTGAATTTGATGAAATTGACATTGTCGCCCATAATGTCAGCGATGGCAGTACATGCTGGTTTCAGGCAACTGCACCTGCGGGACAAACTATTGATGGAAGTGATGTTCCGTCGCCTGACGGCGAAACAGACCCATTGCGCATTAAATTAACTCGCTCCATCTGGAACCCACCTCATGAAGTGGCAAAGGATGGTTGCGGAAACTGTCATGACAATGACCCTTTCATGCATAGCCCCTATATTGGTCAAGTTTGGGATCAGGTCCCAACCAATCCATTTGGATGGTATAAACATCTAGGACCAGACTTTAAGGAATGGAAGCATATTTCCATCACCACACGTGGCAACAATTGCACAAGTTGTCATCGTTTGGGAACACAGTTCACAGGTGGCCAAGCAACGCAAGAAGCGATTGGCATATTCCCCATCATAAATGCGAATAAAAATGCAAGATCCTATCCGTTAAATCATTCCATGCCTGTCGGAAATCCTTACAGTTTGGAACAATGGAAAACCATCTATCAGCATTCAGTTGATCGTATAATGGAATGCCATGAAGATAATAATGCTCCCGGCTGTATCATAACGCCAATCACTGGGCGACCTGAGTAACAAACTTATTAAAGTTGAATGAATGACAAAAAGGGGCAGCTGTTTTCAACTGCCCCTTTTAATTTATGAACAAAGCTATTCCCCAAATGTGAGAATTCCACTTTTCTAAGTGCCACAAAATGTTTGAAAATGATGCCCAGACTGCATTGGGGCTTGAAAATCCTGAAGTTGTGGATTGTCTTTATATGGCTTTGTCACAACATCCAATAACTTATTAAAGCGAGTCATTTGGCCATTATTTTCAGCAGCTTCTAAGGCCTCTTCCACCAATTGGTTACGTGGGATAAATGCCGGATTTTGGCTTACTCTCAATGTCAGAGATTCTTGCGTCTCTAATTCATCTTGATCCAATCGAACCTGCCAGCGCGCGAACCAATCTTGCATTTCTTGTTCTTGACGAATACCAGTAAAAACAGCTTCTTCTGATGGTTTACTTTTACTAAGCGCCCTAAACGCATTCGTATAATCAAGCTTATGCTTCAATAACAAATTTTGGAGATCAGCAATAAGCTCTACATCCCCTTCTTGACCTGCAGTAATGCCAATCTTCTGCCCCATCATTTTGAGATATACCTTCTCAAATTTCGGCATAAAGCCCATAACTATTTCTTCAGCTTTCTCAAGTGCGGTATCCGCATCCTCATCTATCAACGGAAGCAATGTTTCTGCCAAACGTGCTAAATTCCATTGTGCAATCGGAGGCTGATTACCAAAGGCATAACGCCCCCGGTGGTCAATAGAACTAAACACGGTGGCAGGATCATAAGCCTCCATAAATGCACAAGGACCATAATCAATCGTTTCACCAGAAATTGTCATATTATCTGTATTCATCACCCCATGGATAAATCCAACGCGCATCCATTGGCATATCAAGTCGATCTGGCGATTCATAACCTGTTCAATAAAAGCCAATGCTAAATTGCCAGCCTCCTTTATTTCCGGATAATGCCGATCAATACTATAGTTTAATAGCTGCTGAAGACCTTCTTGGTCACGGCGCATCGCCGCATATTCAAATGTCCCAACACGCAAATGACTATCAGCAATTCGGGTCAGGACAGCGCCGGTCAATGCCCCTTCCCTAAAAACAGGTTCACCGGTTGCCACGACGGCTAAACTGCGGGTCGTCTTAATACCAAGCGCAGCCATCGCCTCACTAATAATGAATTCTCTAAGCATAGGACCAAGCGCGGCGCGACCATCACCATTTCGGGAATAAGGTGTTTGCCCAGATCCTTTCAACTGAACATCAAATCGTTTCCCACTTGTTGATATTTGCTCTCCAAGTAGAATTGCACGCCCGTCCCCTAGAACATTTGGATGTCCAAATTGATGTCCGGCATAAGCTTGTGCAATTGGATCCGCACCATCAGGTAAAACATTACCTGCAAATATCTGAGCAAGTTCCGGATCGTTGTAAGAGGAGAAATTCAAACCTAACTCATGTGCTAAGCTTTCATTAAAAATCACCATTTCTGGCGCACACACGGAGATCGGTGACAAGCGTGTATAAAAAATATCTTTCAGTCGACCATAACTATTGTCGAACTGCCAACCTGCCTCAGACATATTCATTTTCCTAAATCCAGTTATTTTATTCCTTTAGATTTAAGTTAAATACGGCAAGAGACAAGTATAAAGAGTAAGATTTTCCAAAACTATATCTATAACAGTTTGAAAACCCGATATGAGCTGCCTTCTTGCTGTCCCAGATATTGCTCTATCATCCGATCAATCGGTCCATCCTGTTTTTGCCCGAATGAATTCTTGATAAGATGAAATAATTTGTTTCAAGTTCAAATATTGGGGTGTTTACTAAATAAGTTATCATAGCTTTTAAATCTTAACCGCGGTTGAAATATATCTAAGCTATGAAGACAACCTCTTGATTAAACTTCATAAGGACTAATTTAAAGTAGCCATCAAGATGTCATATCGACCATCTTCACGATATTGCCTTAGCTTCTGGTTAAAAAGCCGGACTAATTCCTCACTCTTTTCGACTCTTCTTGGAAAAAGCACATAGGAGTGATTATTCAAAAACGGCTTGGGATGATGCGTGATGCGCGCCTGATCCTCTTCTGAAAGATGTCTTCTCAAATCAGCATAGCCGACATTTATTTCCTGAGGAAATAGAGATATACGTCCCGTTAAAAGTTTCCTAAAATTCAAGTGTACATTACCCACACGTTCTATCTTAATGCGACCTGCCGCAATGGCTTTGTCAAAAGCAGGGCCATAGCTATATTTCGTCCCCCCACCAATCCGATATTTTTCGATATCCTTGAGTGTTTTCCAATCAAAAGAAATATCCGTATTGTAAAAAAATACAAACTGCTCCGTCAGAATCGCTTCACTATAAATGAAATCTTGTTCTCTCTCTGCTTTGTGCATCCATACACCTGTAGCAGTATGAGCCCCTCTTGAGGTTTCCTCGTAAGCTCGCCCCCAAGGCAAAAACCTAAACTTAGCTTCGACTCCAATATCTTGAAAGATTTCTGCTATCGCCTGAGCCATAATACCGCCTTGAGGTAAATCCTCCGAGAGATAAGGTGGCCATTCTCCAACAGCGATCTCAACTTCGTCAAAATCCGTAGTTATATTCTCAGAATGTGCATCAGATAGTAACCCCAACGTCAAAATCATGGGGAACAGAATTAAATAACATATTTTGAATCTAACAACTGGCAATGTCAGACCATTTCTCCAAGTGTCGATAATTTTAGTATCTAAGTGTAGCACATGGTTTTGAAACTGTATATCTAATCCCCGATATGGCACTTAATGGTGTAAACTAGAAAATACAATCAAATGCATTTATATCAAATTATTACTATACATCCCCATTCAAAACGCGCATAATTCGCAATACGGATTATATGAGTGATGTTTACACATGAAGATCATATAGATAATTGGCAACAAAGATTTGTCACTTCACTAGACACTAAAAAAGTTTCTATCTTTTTTTTGATCCTATTCTGCGCATTTGTTCTTTTAATATCTTCAGCCCTTGCGGCAGAACGTAAAAATATTCTCTTTGTAAATCCGGGATACGAAGATAAAGGCTTTTGGAAATCTGTTTCCGAAACCATGAAAGCAGCGTCTGATGACTTGGGGTTTAATCTAGAAATAGTGTCAGCCAATAGAGGTTGGCCTGTCATGGTATCAAAAGGTATAGCCGCGATCGATCACAGTAAGCCTGATTATCTAATTATTGTTAATGAACAACAACAAGCACCTAAACTACTACAATATGCTATTGACCATAAAATCCCAACTTTGATGCTGTTAAACAGCTTAACCTCAGAACAAGAAAAACACTTTGGCAAACCCAGAGAGAAATCTCCTTATTGGTTAGGAAGCATTATACCTGATAATGAAGCTGCTGGTTATGAAATGTTGGCATCTTTACTAGAGCATCACAACCATATTGCCCCGCCAGCGACAAGAGAAAGTGGTCGTATAATTCCGCTTCTCACGCTCGCAGGTGATATCAACACCCCAGCTTCAATTGATCGATTAAGAGGATTAGATCGCGGTTTAAGAAAACACCCATATTTCAAAGAACTTAGGCGTATAACCGTCAATTGGTCTGGCGAAGAAGCCTATACACGTACTCAACAACTTTTACGAACGAAGTCAGTAAACGCTATATGGGCGGCTAATGACGCAATTGCTATTGGCGCGATCAAAGCTTTACGTGAAGTAGGTATGGAGCCAGGAAGAGATGCCTGTGTCGTTGGTTTAAATTGGTCTATGGAAGCCATTGATTTGGTGGAACGAGGTGAGATGACCCTAACCCATGGCGGACATTTCTTGGCAGGCGCCTGGAGCATCATCATGTTGTACGACTATGATCAAAAACATGATTTTGCGAAAATATCCTCTCACATCAAATTTCCGATGACAGCAATAAACCGTGAAAATGTTAAGGCTTATAAGAAAGTATTTGATGATCAAGATTGGACAAAAATAAATTTTAAATCCTTCACACTCAAACATAATCCTAAAAGAAACGCATATCCCTTTACTCTATCGCATCTATTGAATACGACCCCTCAATAGGAAATTCGGTGCCATCCACTGACGGCACCGAATCAGACTCAACCACCGTGGGCAATAGACATTCCCATGCGGAAAACATGCGCAGATAGATGTTCGTTATATCCCTTCCAGTTTTCATATTTTGGAAGCTTAATTTGATTTGGAAGATCACCTAACAATGCATCAAATGCGGCACCGATCCCACCTTTTGCAATTAAGGCATCCAATTCTGTTTTTACCACTGAATATAGATCGTTATAATAAGCAGCACTTGCCTTTAAAGATTCAGGATCACGATTATCCGAATGCCCGCTCAATGACACTTTCAACGGCCATTGAGAAATCTCATTCAAAATCAAGCGCGTGCCAAGGAAGTTTTTATCATCAAGATATTTCTGATTTGTAAGACCACCTGGAAGATATAAATCGGCTGTCGCAACAACTTGATCGGCAGGTACATAAACAACTGTAGTTGCAACACCGTCGCCTGCGGCAATATGTTTTAGTTCAACAATTTTATTACCAAGATTAATGGATAGATCATCTTCAAAAGTTGTAGTCACTTTTTTCGGTGCTGCACCGATAATATCCAGATCAAAAATTGTCTCACAAGTAACCTGACAGACAATTTCAGCATTTTCAAAAACTTCTGTTCCACCCGCATGGTCATAATGTTCATGACTTAATACAACATGTGTGATTGGTTTATCCGTCACTTTTGCAATAGCTGCTTTCATTTCTTCTGCGCGCGCAGACCAAGCAGGGTCTACGACCAGTACACCATTATCCCCCACGACAACAAGGCTGTTATACCACCCTGAAAAGAAATCATAAACGTTCTCACCTATCGGTTTTAATGCGGTTTCTGCATGTGCAGAAATGGCTGTAAGTGAAAGGACGCAGCTTAAGGCAAGCGTTTTGAAAAATTTTAGCATAAATCTCATCTCCAGTTATTTTGAAATCTGAGATCAGAAAATATGACTTCCATTACTTTCTTCCATATCATATATTTCATACTTATCATTCCAAATGGGAATAGTTATGCAAGATTTCAATTTTCATTCCATCGATCTTCAGCATTTACGGATGCTTAGTATCCTTTTTGAAGAAAAACATATATCGCGTACGGCCGATCGATTGGGTATCACCCAATCTGCGGTCTCAAAAGTGTTAAGTAAGTTAAGAGAACAATTTAGCGACGCACTTTTAATTCGTGCCAAAGGTGGATATCAACTATCCCACAAGGCTCATACGCTAGAACCACAATTAAATGATTTGCTAGCGCAAGCTGCCTCCCTCTTTTCTGAAACACAGGATGATCCGTCTGAATTCGAAGCAGAAATCCGCATTGCGATGGCGGATGATATCGGTATTCTCATCCTACCGGAACTCATTGCAGCACTGTCCAAGGCCGCACCAAAGATAAAGCTGGGTATTCATCATCGAGATCCAAGTACATTCGATAAACTTGCAACAGGTAAAATTGATTTAATCTTAGAAGAAGCCCCTCCCAAAGGATCAGGATATTATACCCATCGCTTAATGAATTGGGGATGGCGCTGCGTTATGAATCCTAATCATCCTCTCGCGACTGATCCATGGGATATTCAAACATATTGTAAAGCAAAACACGGGCTTGTCAGTTTTTCAGGTGATCGTTTTGGGGTCATTGACGAAATTCTTGGTACGTTAAACAAAGAACGAGATTTATGTCTTACGGTTCCTTTCTTTTCTGCAATTCCTTATATTATCTCGCAAAATCAGGTCATATTCACCATACCTGAACCATTAGCTAGTCAGTATGCTAAGAACTTCAACTTGATCACCAAACCGGTTCCCTTTGACATTCCCCCTTTAAACATTTCCTTGATTTGGCATCATAGAAATCAATATGACAGTATTCATAGCTGGTTACGTTCATTTCTTCTGGAACAGGATTTCTTAAATAGTTCTGCATTGTAGCCGATGATAAACAATGCTTTATTATAGTCTTTGTTAACTTAACTAACATGTAAACTGATGAAACGTCGTATACCACCTCTAAAATCTGTTAGAGTTTTTGAAGCTGCCGCCCGACTATTAAGTTTTTCCAAAGCTGCAGATGAGCTTCATGTCACTCATGGAGCTGTCAGTCAGCAAATCAAAATTTTAGAAGAATTTTACGACACGTCCCTTTTTATCCGTAGTCATGCGCGCGTCTCTTTAACAACTGAAGGGCAAAAACTGCTTCCTGTCACAACAGAGATATTAGACAATCTCTCAAAAGTAACTGATGAAATCCTAAAGAGTAAAACGCAAGAAACGTTAACTATTAATCTGACATCTGCTTTTGCATCACATTGGCTTATGCCGAGACTGAACAGTTTCCAACAACAATATCCTGACATTACGATACGTCTTGCGCCTTCTGCACGATTTCGAGGTTTTGAAACTGCTGAATTTGATATCGCCATTCGATGGGGAAAAAGCAATGACACGTCATTAGTAACAACAAAGATTTTCGATGTTGACGCATTTGCAGCCTGCGCACCTTCGTTCATAAAAGAAAACCTTGATTTAAAATCTCCGGGAAAATTGAAAAGCTCTCATTTGATTCATGATGATACAGGAGATGCTTGGGCTGCGTGGTTCGAAAAAGCCAACATTCCTGCCCCCGATTTTGGAAAAGGGAGTTTCTATGCAGATTCATCTTTAGCACTACAAGCCGCTGTAACGGGACAAGGTATCATTACTGCGGGTAGCATTCTTGCGCATGCTGATCTGGAAGCCGGCCGCCTCATCATCCCCTATGATCTCTTTTTACCTAGAAGAAATGCCTATTATCTCTCTTATCCAAAACCCATGGATGACAAGCTTTCTGTTAAAGTTTTTAAAGAATGGATTCTAGCAGAAGCTGAAACCTATCTAAAAGCCAAACCTTCTTTACATAAATTCCTATACTAGATGTTAGATTAACTAACATCTTACATTAGAAAAAGTCGATTGATCCTACAATCTATTCCTGCTTAAGGTTTTCCAGTTTATTTTCATCTAGAAAGCCTATCATGTCGTCAAAGAAAACGCGCATTTTACATCGCCAACCATCCTCCAATCTTGCATATGCAGATAAAGGAGATGGCCCTTATATTATAGATCAGGATGGAAAATCCTATATTGATGCTTCAGGTGGCGCAGCTGTATCATGCCTAGGTCACAGCAATTCCCGTGTAACACAAGCTATCAAAGACCAAATCGACAATATTGCTTTTGCACATACGTCCTTTTTCACTACGGAACCTGCCGAAGAATTAGCAGAATTCTTATCGGATCGTGCGCCAGAAGGATTAGACTATGTCTATTTTGTTTCTGGTGGATCCGAAGCAACAGAATCCGCATTAAAACTAGCACGGCAATACTTTCTGGAAAAAGGCGAAAAAGAGCGTAAGTATTTTATCGCCCGACGCCAGAGCTATCATGGTAACACGCTTGGCGCCCTTTCAGTCGGGGGCAATATGTGGCGCCGCCAACAGTTTGAGCCAATTTTGATCGACGCAGATCACGTTGCACCTTGTTATCCTTATAGAGATAAACTGCCGTCTGAAACGGATGAACAATATGGCCAACGCGTTGCGAACGAACTTGAACAACACATCAAAGAAATTGGTGCAGAAAATGTGATTGGCTTTATGGCCGAACCCGTTGTCGGTGCGACATCAGGCGCCCTTGTACCTGTTCCAGGTTATTTCAAACGTATCAGAGAAATCTGTGACCAATATGGCATCTTGCTTATCTTGGATGAAGTAATGTGCGGAATGGGACGCACAGGAACTCTGTTTGCATGTGAACAAGAAGGTATCAGTCCTGACATCCTGACGACCGCTAAAGGCTTAGGCGCAGGTTATCAGGCGATCGGGGCAATGCTGCTTAGCAATGAGATTTACGAAACAATCGTGAATGGATCAGGTTTCTTTCAACATGGACATACTTATCTTGCACATCCGACAGCCTGTGCGGCAGCATTAGCCGTTCAAAAAGAAATCGAAGAGAACAATCTGCTGGAAAATGTGAATGCTATGGGCAAAAAGCTAGAGGAAGCTTTGCTAGAACGCTTCGGAAATCATCCAAATATTGGCGACATACGTGGACGAGGTCTGTTCTGGGGGCTCGAGCTTGTTGCGGATAGGAGCACGAAAGAACCACTCGACCCTGCCTTGAAAATTCATGCTGGCATCAAAAAACATGCGATGGATCTTGGGTTAATTTGTTATCCAGGTAATGGAACTATTGATGGCCAGAACGGTAATCACATCTTGCTTGCGCCACCATTTATCATCGAAGAAAAGCATGTGGTTGAGATTGCCGATAAATTACAGAAGGCAGTCGAATCAGCATTAACAGATGCAGGTATTGCTGCATGACAAATACAAAAACGATTCTCTGTGTTGCCCCAAACGGCGCTAGAAAAACAAAATCAGATCACAAAGGCCTCCCCATCACACCAGATGAATTGGCAAAAGAAGCTGCGGCTTGTCAAGCTGCAGGTGCGGCCATGATTCACCTTCATGTACGTGATGAAGACGATAAACATACGATTTTACCTGAATATTATCGCCCCGCGATTGACGCTGTACGTAATCGAGTTGGTGATAAAATGGTTATCCAAATCACGACTGAAGCTGTAGGTGTATTCACTGCAGACCAGCAGATTTCTGCGGTAAAAGAACTCAAACCCGAAGCTGTTTCATTGGCTTTGAAAGAACTATGCCCAGAAGGCGGGGAAGAAAAAGCCGCATCATTTTTCAAATGGGTGCTTGATGAAAAGATCGCAGCACAATATATCCTTTATTCTGCAGAGGAAGTTAAACGCTTCATTATGCTACATAATCAAGGAATCATTCCCGATCCCAAACCTTCTATTCTTTTGGTTCTTGGCCGCTATAGTGCAAATTTAACATCTAGTCCTGATGACCTTCTTCCGATGCTTGATGCGTTGGGGGATTTCAATTGTGTTTGGGCTGTTTGTGCATTTGGTACACAAGAACAAGACTGCATGGCTGCAGCCGTTGAAAGAGGCGGACATTGTCGAATCGGGTTTGAAAATAATATGCATCAGGCAAATGGTGAATTGGCCGCGAATAATGCAGCGCTGATTCAGGATTTTGCGAATAGAATTAATAAAAACGGTGGATCTGTTGCCTCAGCAGCAGAAACCAGAGCCATTTTTAACATGTAGGATTTAAGGAGCGAATAAACACTATTCAACTCTGATAAATATGTTAAGCTTACATTAGAAAGCTAACATCTAGTTTTCATCGGCTGTAAAAATAAATGCAACTTAAGCAAAACAACTTAGATGAAAATCAAATAGATACTCTGCCTCTGTGCGGGGGGTCAAAACTATATAAACAAACTTATACATATAAGGAGACAGGTATGTTCTTGAGAAAACTAGCTTTATCCGCAGTTGCTTCTGCGGCGCTTATGACAACAGCAGTTGCTGCTGATACACAACATGTTGTGATCGGCACAGGCGGTCAAACTGGTGTTTATTATCAAGTAGGTGGTGCAATTTGCCGTTTGGTAAACAAAGGCACAGCTGATCATGGCATTAACTGTACACATAAAACAGGTGGTTCCGTAACAAACATTAACGGTATCCGTTCTGGTGACGTTGACATGGGTGTTGCACAGTCTGACTGGCAGTATCACGGTTACAATGGTACAGCACCAGACAAATTCCCAGATGGCGCTTTCAAAGAACTTCGCGCTGTATTCTCTGTTCACCCAGAGCCATTCACAGTTGTTGCACGTGCTGATGCTGGCATCAAAACTTTCGAAGACCTAAAAGGTAAGAAAGTAAACGTTGGTAACCCAGGTTCTGGTCAACGTGGTACAATGGAAGTTGTTATGGAGAAAATGGGTTGGACAATGGGTGATTTCGCTGTTGCATCCGAACTTAAGTCTTCTGAACAAGCTGCTGCACTTTGCGATGGTAAAGTAGATGCGATCATCTTCACAGCTGGTCACCCTAACGGTTCCATCAAAGAAGCAACAACTTCTTGTGATGCGGTATTGGTACCAGTTGATAACGACGTTGCGAAAAAATTGGCAGCTGACAATGACTATTATGCAATGACAGAAATTCCAGCTGGCATGTATAAAGGTACAGATACACCAACAGCAACATTCGGTGTTGGCGCAACATTCGTAAGCTCCACAAAAGCTTCTGAAGAAACAGTATACCAAATGGTGAAAGCTGTATTTGAAAACTTCAAACGCTTTAAGAAAATGCACCCTGCATTTGGACATCTAAAAGAAGAAAACATGATCGTGAACAACTTGTCTGCTCCATTGCATGACGGTGCAGTTCGCTATTACAAAGAACGCGGCTGGATGTAATCAGCTTGTTTTTGACGAGAGTAACCCTGCGCAAGTGGGGTTACTCTCGTTTCTTTATTAAAGCACTTATATAAATTCCCAAACTGACACCAGAAGCAGTATAAATATACAAAGGGGTATGGGGATGAGTACGGACAAATCCACATCAACACAATTATCGGATGAGGAACTACAGGATCTCGTAGCTTCCACAGATACGGGTGGACGCAATCCATCCAATGAAATGATCATCAAACTTCTTGCGGCAGTGGCGCTCAGTTGGTCCATCTTCCAAGTTTGGATCGCCTCGCCAATTCCATTCGTCCTCGGATGGGGTGTATTTTCAAGTGATGAAGCACGAAAAGTTCATCTAGCTTTTGCTGTTTTCTTAGCTTTTCTTGCATATCCAGCATTTAAACATTCACCTCGTCGCCACATCCCGTTAGGGGATTGGGGTATGGCGATTATTGGTTCGCTTTGTGCCTTTTATCCGTTCATTGCGGATTCCATGTTAGTCGATTCCATTTTTGGCACGCGTCTATCGGATCGTCCAAGTAATCCAAATCAATTTGATATTGTTGTATCAGTCATTGGTATGCTGTTGCTGCTTGAAGCAACGCGTCGCGCCCTTGGCCCGCCATTGATGGTCGTGGCAATCGTCTTCCTGTGTTACACATTCTTTGGTCCATTCGCACCAGAACTCATTGCATGGAAAGGTTCCACCTTTGGCGGCACCATGGATCATCAATGGTTATTTGGTGAAGGTGTGTTTGGTATCGCATTAGGTGTTTCAACGGACCTCGTTTTCCTATTCGTGCTTTTTGGTGCCTTGCTTGATCGTGCTGGTGCAGGGAACTACTTCATTAAGGTTGCCTTCTCTTTGATGGGACATTTCCGTGGTGGTCCCGCGAAAGCAGCGGTTGTGGCTTCCGGTATGACCGGATTGATTTCCGGGTCGTCCATCGCCAATGTTGTGACAACGGGTACCTTTACAATCCCAATGATGAAACGTGTTGGTTTTAATGCCGAAAAAGCAGGTGCTGTTGAAGTTGCTTCTTCAGTGAACGGTCAGATCATGCCACCTGTCATGGGGGCCGCAGCGTTCTTAATGGTGGAATATGTTAACATTCCTTATTTCGAAGTTGTAAAACACGCCTTCTTACCAGCTGTGATTTCCTATATTGCCTTGGTTTACATTGTGCATCTCGAAGCTATGAAACTAGACATGCAAGGTTTGAAGAAACCGGGTGAAAGCAAAGCTCTGAAATATGTAGGCAGCAGCTGGGTTATGTCCCTGCTCCTCGTTCTTGCATTAGGTAGCGGCCTTTACTATGCGTCTGAAGTGTATCAATTACTTGAAACATCAACCGCACGTCTAGCAGGCATACTTGCAATTATTGCAGTTCAATATGTAGTTGTTAAAGCGGTTAAATCTTCTGGCGGCAGTGAACTAACTCAAAAAGTTGTCTCAACAGGTGCTATGGTGCTGGGCAATACAATTATTGGTGCCTTTGGCCTCTTCTTCTTGATTGATATTGTTCAAGCGACCTTTGGTGAAACTTACACACCTTGGGTAATGGCTGTCTTAATTCTGGTTACTTATGTTGTATTAGCACGTATTAGTTCTTCCTATCCTGATTTGGTGATGGATGATCCAAATGCACCTGTTCAGTCTTTGCCTGAAACAGGCCCGACGGTTAAAGCAGGCTTACACTTCTTGTTACCAGTGGTTGTTTTGATCTGGTGTTTGATGATTGAACGTCTATCTCCGGGTCTTTCTGCTTTCTATGCAACCATCCTGATGATCTTCATCTTGCTGACCCAGCGCCATCTATTTGCATTTTTCCGCAAGGAAGACACATCCAGCAAGCTAAAAGAAGGCTTTATGGAATTGGTGGATGGTATGATTGCCGGTGCCCGTAACATGATCGGTATCGGTATCGCGACTGCAGCAGCAGGTATCATTGTTGGTGCCGTATCTCAGACTGGTGTTGGATTAAAGCTCGCTGCTTTGGTTGAGTTTTTATCAATGGGTCACATCATCCTAATCTTGGTATGGACTGCGATCCTAAGCTTGATTTTGGGTATGGGTTTGCCAACAACCGCGAACTATATCGTGGTATCTTCGTTACTTGCACCAGTGATCGTAAGTTTGGGACAACAAAATGGACTGATTGTACCTTTAATCGCTGTTCATATGTTCGTCTTCTATTTCGGTATTATGGCGGATGTGACACCACCTGTAGGGCTCGCCTCATTTGCTGCGGCAGCTGTATCCGGGGGTGATCCGATTAGAACAGGCTTTGTTGCTTTCTTCTATTCTCTACGTACTGCATTGTTGCCATTCCTCTTTATCTTCAACACAGATCTATTGTTAATGGATGTGTCCTTCGGTGGTGGTATTCTCATCTTTATCATCGCCACGGCGGCCATGCTCATATTTACCGCAGGCACCCAAGGGTATTTCTTTGCCCGGTCTAAGATATGGGAATCTGCTGCATTAATTTTGATCGCCTTTACATTGTTCCGCCCAGGTTTCTGGATGGATTATGTAATCCCGCCATATCAAGAACGCCAAGGAACAGAACTGGTGCAGGCAATGGGTGAAGTACCTGCAGGCACCGAAATGCGTATATTGGTTGATGGTCAAAATGATGTAGGTGACCCTGTTTCACTTACCATGTTGATGACTGTTGGTAACGGTGAAGATGGTCAAACCAGAATTGAAGATTATGGTTTGGAACTTCTTCTTCAAGATGATGGAAGTATCATGGTTGATGGTGTTGGTTTTGATAGCCCGGCTGAAAAAGCAGGTTTTGATTTTGACCAAATTATCGTTTCTGTTGGCGTACCCGCAGAACGTCCAGCCAAGCAGCTATTCTATATTCCAGCTGTAGTGTTGTTATTCTTGATCATTATGATCCAACGCCGTCGTCGTAACGCTGTTTCCAGCACTCAACAAACTGCATAAGGAGGACATAAAATGTTCGACCATATTCTTTTAGCGGTAGACATGGAACATGATGAGAGCTGGAAAAAAGCTTTACCGGCCGCTATTCAAAATGCCAAGGCTTTTGGCGCCGCCCTTCATGTTATGACCGTCGTTCCTGACTTTGGTAGAAGCTTGGTAAGTTCCTTTTTCCCATCTGGTCATGAAGACCAGATGATGGAAAAAGCAAATGAAGCTCTACATGATTTTGTAAAGGCACATATTCCCGACGATGTCGCGGTTCAACATATTGTTGGCTATGGCAATGCATATGAAGAAATCTTACGTGTCGCCGATGAGGTTAAAATTGATCTAATCGTCATAGGTGCCCATCGCCCCAAGATGGAAGATTACCTGATTGGGCCAAATGCGGCACGTGTGGTACGTCATGCAAAATGCTCCGTCCTGGTTGTACGGGAATAAATCGTAACTATATGAGTATCGGCCCATTTTTTTAAACTGGGCCGATATTTTTTATATAGACACGAAGAAGATATTCAATGTTAACCCTTCACCATCTGGAAAACTCTCAATCTATTCGAATTTTATGGCTACTGGAGGAATTAGGCGCGGAATATAAACTTGAACACTATAAACGTGTTGGACCGCAAACATTAGCTCCAGAAGAATTTAAGAAGCTGCACACTATTGGAACATCGCCAATAATAACCAACGGTGCGCTTACCCTGCCGGAAACAAATGCAATTGTTGACTACATTCTGGATCTATATCCCGACAACAAGCTCCGTCCATCCGTGGATCACCCTCAAAGAGAGAAATATCTATATTGGCTGCATTCAACACAAGCAAGTTTAATGCCCTTGCTGATGGAAAGCCTTATTTTTAAACGTATGGTTTCAAAAGTACCTTTCTTTATGCGTCCCCCTATTCGTTTAGTTGTCAATAAAGTAAAGGCATCCTATCTATATAGTCGCTATGATCAGATAATGGCTTATATGGATGAAGAATTATCAAAATCAAAATGGTTGACAGGCGATGATTTAACTGCCGCAGATATTGTTATGAGTTATTGTCTATTAGTCGCTGAAGCCCGCATAGGACGTATAGAAAACCGACCTCATGTGAAACGGTTGATTGACCAGATACGTTCCTATCCATCCTTCCAGAGCGCAATGAAAAAAAATGGTGAATTCAATCCATTAAGTGTTTAGTGAAAAGGCAGCTAAGTAAGCTGCCTTTTTATTCCACAGTTAAATCCTTCTATGAACTAAACAAACATTTCAAAATACCTTAAGGCCCATATGGACAATATTCCCGCAACCATCGTCAACGGTAAGTTTCTTGTCGTTAAGGCTATCGTTAGAGAGAGCCCGGCTGCGATATATTCCTGTGTGCCACCAGCGACTAACATTACAGCTAATAAAGACGCAATTAAACATCCTGGCAAAGCATTGAAACTTGCGGCCCAAAAGCCAGTCGCAGGTAATCTAGACCCAAGATAGAAGCCCCCTATTCGAATGGCGAATGTTGCCAATGCAAGACCAATAATTACAATATTCTGATCACTCATTACCCACCTACGCTTTCCAGATCATAGTCACGCGACTTACCTGATAAAACACCAGCGCTTAAAGCGCCGACCACACCACCTATGACCAATGCCCAAGATGTTTCAATCGGCGCCAAACTGGCCAATAAGACGGCAATAGAAATAGAAATAATCCATGGGAACAAGTCTTCCTTACCACGCCATAGACTGCATAAAATTGCGATAAAGGCTGCAGTGAAGGCAAAATCTACACCGATACTTTTTGGTTCGGGAACAAGAGACGCAAAACTCACTCCGGCAACAGTCGACATTATCCAGATCAACATAATGAATGCGCCACCACCTATAAAATACCAATAGCCAACATCAACACCTTTTGCACGTTTGGCATATAATAAAGCCCAGTTTTCATCCGTTGTATAATGTGCCCCCAATAGAATTTGCCATAATGGCCGACCTTTTAAATCGTCTCTTAAAGCAGCTGTCATAAGTAACATACGTAAATTAAGAGCCACGCCTGCTGTAATTGCTGCCATAGCCCCGGCATCCGCTACTAAACGTTCCGTTGCAACGATTTGAGATCCGCCCGCAAATACGAATAATCCCATCATAGCTGTTTGCAAACTACTCATTTGCGCTTGCGCAGCAAGCAAACCGAATGCAACACCATAAACCGCAACGCCCATCGCAAGTGGCGTAATATCCATAACGCCCGTATAAAATTCGGATGTTTTTCTCATCTTAATATCCAAAAATAATTTGTTAAACGAACAACGTACAATATAATGAACCACAACATTATTTGTTCGTCAAATAAAACGTTGTACATTTTGATGAACGATCAGGAAAAATTATGGAACCAAAAGTTGTTATTGCAAATGCGATCAAAAGAGAACGTGAACGTGCAGGCCTCAGCTTGTCTGCATTGGCGACTAAAGCTGATTTAGCGAAGTCAACACTATCTCAATTGGAAACAGGTAATGGAAATCCAAGCATCGAAACACTTTGGGCCATTGCCACAGCCCTATCAATTCCATTTAGTTTTCTATTCGAACATGCTGTTCCTCAACATCAGTTGATCCGCGCCAACGCAGGAGAAACAATATCTTCAAGTGTCGCCGATTTTTCTGCTGTTTTATTAGATAAAACACCCATAGGACGAATGCGTGATATCTATCGTATTCACGCAAAAAAAGGCGAAATTCGTCACGCCGCAGCCCATCCTAATGGCACGATGGAACATGCTATCGTCAGTAGTGGTCAAATGCGTGTTGGCCCGTCCCAAATGACCGAAAAATTAGGCCCCGGTGACTATTATCGCTATCCAAGCGATATTGCCCATAGTTATGAATGCCTCAGCGATGACGCCACATTAATCTTGATTATGGATAGTATTGCTTAGTTTTTTATAGTTGAGACGCACGTACAGCCAAACCATCTGAAATGGCTGTAAAGATTGCTTCTTGGCGCGTTGCTGCATGTGGTAACCTGTTCCCAATCGCTTTTTTCACAAAATTCATTGAACTACTGCCACCAACAAGGACCACATTTTGGACCTGATCTGCCGTGATATCCCCTAACCCAATACAGTCACAAATGGCTGCTTCGATTTTATCCTGAAATGTAAGCATGGAAGCATTAAAATCATCTTGCAGCACCGAGAAACTGAGTTCTCTTTCAATAAAACCCAGATCCACATCAACTGTAGTATCTGAACCATTTAGATCAATCTTGGTTTTTTCTGCAGCAAAGGCCAAGTCATGTCCAAGACGTTCTTCTAATATCGTTAATAGGCGCTTAAAATATTCTGGCTCATAGGCTTGTTTGACCATTTCTTTCACTAGTTTGATATTATCCAAACTGTAACTAAATGGGATCATCGGCCAACTGGATAAGTCTGAATAAAACTTATTCGGTGCTAAAACTTCACCTTGGCTCATTCCTAGTTTCAAAACATGTCCGCGCCCAAAATTCGGCATGAAGTAATTGAAATTCAATAGTTGATCGAAATCGGTACCACCAATATCCACACCATGCGTAGATATCACATCGATCTGTTGCTGATCACGTTTCTTAAACAATGTAAAATCCGAAGTACCACCGCCAATATCGACGACCAAGCCATATTCACCAGCTTGAATATGGTCATTATAAGCCAGCGCAACCGCTTCCGGTTCGGTTAGGAACTCAATATTTTTAAATCCGGCACGTTCAAAGCAATGATGTAAATCTTCTCTGGCCTTTTGGCGTGCCCCCATAAATGTAACAGGGCATCCGGCAACGACATTTTCCAACTGCTGACCAAGTGTCTCTTCCGCCTGCCTTTTCAAGCGGAGGATAAATAAAGAAATAATTTCATAGAAATCACGACGCTGACCAAGCAGCAATTGGCGTTCACCCATCAAGGGAGTACCTAAAACAGATTTCAGAGCACGCATATAGCGCCCCTCATATCCTTCAATTAATGCGGTATTAGCCTCATCACCGGAAAGTAGCTCTTGTTCTTCTTCATCGAAAAATAGCGCGGTCGGAATAGTCACATTTCCATTTCCTAATTCGACTGCTTCAATTTGGCCATTTTTCCATAAAGCCACAGCAGAATTGGAAGTTCCGAAATCAATTCCAGCCCACATAACATTATCCATTTATCAGATTTCATCGCAAAAGAGCGCGCTTTTTAGGCGATTTACTCAAAGAATAAAAGCAAAAAATACAAACAACATTTTAGCTACAAAATTCTTTAATTCACTCTTATGTTGCACCTTAAACACCCGACTTATACTCTACACATAATAATACAGCTTGAAGAAGGGAATTTTAAGTATGAGCCAAGCAAAAATAGATGCCGTAATTACCTTCTGGTTTGAAGAATCTACACCACAAGATTGGTTCACGAAAAGTGATATTTTTGATCAGAAAATTCGCGATAATTTCTCCAATTTGCATACAGCTTTAATGAACGAAGAGCATCAGGATTGGCGTCAAACTGCAAAAGGCTGCTTGGCAGAAATCATTGTTCTTGATCAATTCTCTCGCAACATGTTTCGCAATCACCCCAAGGCATTTGCCTCTGATGAGAAAGCCAGAGAATGTCTAAACCATATGCTTGAAAGAGGTTTTGACAAAGAATTATCTGTGAATGAAAGGAAGTTTACCTATCTTCCTCTTGAACATAGCGAAGATGTAAAAGATCAAGAAAAAGCCATCGCCTGCTATACTGAACTTGGTGATGAACTTGCGCTAGACTACGCACAACAACATAAAGTGATTATTGATCGTTTTGGCCGCTTCCCTCACAGAAACAAGATTTTAGGACGTACTTCTACCGAAGAGGAAATCGAGTTTCTAGAACAACCGGGCTCTTCATTCTAAGCAAGCCTTTCAAAGGTATATTATTCAAATGTGCCTTTGATGACCGCACTACCATCTCGGATATGCCATTTACCACGTGCCATCACATGCTGAATTTCGTTTTGATCACTTAAAATGACTAAGTCGGCGTCTTTACCTGTTTCAAGTCGACCTTTATGGGAGAGGCGCAAACTATCAGCCACATTTGATGTCATGGTTGGAAGAATTTCTTCAAGTGGTATATCTTGCTTTAAGACTTCGTCTAACGTTTCAGGTAATGTCGATGATGTCCCGACACCAATATGCAATAATTCTCCC
Source organism: Curvivirga sp. (assembly GCF_965219885.1). Lineage (NCBI taxonomy): Bacteria > Pseudomonadati > Pseudomonadota > Alphaproteobacteria > Rhodospirillales > Aestuariispiraceae > Curvivirga > Curvivirga sp. The sequence goes on along the minus strand of NZ_CBDCOT010000007.1, from coordinate 176,126 downwards.
TGTTCATCAAATTGTGGCAAACAGCCGCCACCATCGGAAGAGATACTGATCTTATCCAAAGGTAATCCTTTTTGATGATACTGCAGAAATGCGTCTGCAGCTGATAAACCATGACCACAATCGCCTTTAGGGAAAGCAGTCAAATCTATTGTCACGCCACGTTCCGGCAAAGCAAGTGCGGCTTCAAATAAACCGATATTACGGTTCACATGTGTGGGATTGTAAGTACGTGCTGGGATTTCAGCCACATCCAACGCCTTTTCCACCAATTCCAGGTGACGCTGCCCATCCCCTAGATGAAGATGAAGAACACCTGCTTTACCGGTCATAAGGCCGGCTACATGAACTTCACTTGCAATTCTTAAAAACTCATCAAAGGTTGGTTGACTTGAACGATGATCACTAATGGCAAGTTCGCCAACGCCAATAATTGGATCCACAAAAACAATATCGCCACGAATTTTTTCCGTTAGCGTGATGGGTGGTACATGGTAACCACCGGTATAACACCAAGCTGATAGCCCCTCTTCACGTAAACCATAAGCTTGTTGAACCAATGTTTCCGTATTACGGGTTAGATCATCTGTCCCTAGCAAGCCAATCACACTGGTGACACCAGCAGATGTAAATTCAGATAATTTAATTGCAGGCACACGGCTGGCAGGACCTGTTTCTCCACCACCACCCGTGATATGTGCATGCCCATCGATAAATCCCGGGAGTAATCTTGCACCTTCTATATCTGTATCTGTTGCTATCAGTTTTTTATCTATATCGGGCTGTTCTTTACCAATATATAAAATGCGTTCATAGGCAGTTAAAATATGGCAAATCCCCTCATCTTTGGGCGAATAAAGATGGGCGTTCCTGATCAGATGTAACATTTCATTTAAACCATTTTTTTAAAGTTTATGCGACAAAGACGCGTATAACGTATTAAATGACGGGGTAAGATTATCAAATTACTTGTTTTGTTTGTAGAAATCTTAACGTAAAAGATCAACAGGATTAATCTTAAGCAACCATTACAAAGATTGAAGATAGAAGATGAATGACATCTGGGAAGCATTGATAAAAGCGGTTTCGCTTGTGCTGACGCTGGATACCGATCTACTGGAAATCGTTGGTCTGTCTTTACAACTCAGTCTAACTGCTGTTGGGATTTCGCTACTTATTGGCTTACCACTTGCAGCATTGCTAGCGCTGACAAAATTCCCCGGACGTAAAATCCTTATTGTGGCGACCAATGTTTTCATGGGTTTACCGCCCGTTGTAGTCGGCCTTATGGTTTATGTTATTCTTTCGCGCTCTGGTCCTCTCGGCGTTCTTGGCCTTCTTTTTACACCAACAGCTATGGTTATCGCCCAGGTCATTTTAGTTGTCCCCATTGTAACCGCCATTTCTCGTCAGGTACTGGAAGATTATCATCAGGAATATGATGAACTCCTGACTTCTCTTGGTGTAAGTAAAAGACGTCGTATTTCGGCTTTGCTTTGGGACGCACGTTTTGCCCTCACGACCGCAGGTCTTGCTGGTTTTGGTCGCGCCGCATCGGAAGTCGGCGCCGTAATGATCGTCGGTGGAAATATTGATCATCTGACACGGGTTATGACAACGGCTATCGCCCTTGAATCCCGTAAAGGGGACTTGGTCATGGCATTGGCATTAGGCATTGTCTTAATCACGCTTGCCTTGGGGATCAATCTCGCTGCCTATCTGATAACTGAAACAGCGAAAAGGCGCTATGCAGCATGAATTCATCCACCAAAACGATCATGCCGTTAACGCTAGAAAATATTAGCTATTTGGCAGGACATAAAAAACTTCTAAAAAATATTTCATGCAAATTTGAAGCTGGTAAACGTTATGTTATTCTTGGTCCTAATGGGGCCGGTAAATCTTTACTCTTACGTATGTGCCATGGTCTTATTCAGCCATCAGAAGGGCAAGTAAAATGGCATGATATCCCAAGTAAAGATGCCGCAAAATATCAAGCGATGGTTAGCCAGCGCACAGTTATGTTACGACGTTCTGCTTACGGAAATATCGATTTCGCCTTAAAGGCCAGAAAAATACCAAAACATACGCGACCAGATATTATAGAACGTGTCATTAAGCGTACTGGTTTAAGCCGCATAATTAATGAACCTGCCCGAGTTTTATCTTTAGGGGAACAGCAACGGCTTGCGATTGCCCGTGCTTGGGCTTTATCTCCTCAAGTTTTATTCCTGGACGAACCAACTGCTAGTCTCGATCCACCTGCAACACATGCTATTGAAGAACTTATTCAAGAAATTTCTTCTGAAGGAACTACCGTAATCATGACTTCACATGATTTAGGTCAATCCAAAAGACTGGCGACTGATGCTATCTTCATGTTTAGGGGGCATTTAAAGGAAATGGCCCCGGCGGAACAATTCTTTACTCAACCCAAAAATGATCTGGCTCAAGCCTTTATAAATGGGGAACTTATCTGGTGGCAGCGTCGCCCAGACAGTGATGAAACACAAGTGACCTGTACGACCTTGGAAACAGAAAAATGAAATATATTCATATCCTAAAGATAACATTCATTGCCTGGGCATTACTTATGACAAACAGCTTGTCTTTTGCCGCAGATGATAAAAATACAATAATTCTAGCATCGACAACCTCGACACAAAATTCAGGCTTGTTTGATCATATTCTTCCCAAGTTCGAAGAAGCATCTGGGATCAAGGTCAATGTTGTTGCAGTAGGCACTGGTGCCGCTTTGAAACTAGCACGAAATGGTGATGCCGATGTCCTGATGGTACATCACAAAAAATCCGAAGAACAATTTGTTACTGATGGTTATGGTGTTGAACGCTTTGATCTAATGCATAATGATTTTGTAATCATTGGGCCCCAAACTGATGAAGCAAAGCTATCTGAAACGAAATCTGTATCAGATGCTCTAAAAGCAATAGCTTTATCCAATAAAATCTTCGTTTCTCGCGGGGATGATAGTGGCACCCATAAACGTGAACTTGAACTTTGGAATCTTGCACATGTAACCAAAGATCAAAAATCCACGAAATGGTATAGAGAAGCAGGAGCTGGAATGGGAGCAACCTTAAACGTTGCTATTGGAATGAATGGGTATGCCCTCACCGACCGTGCCACATGGGTCAGCTTTAAGAATAAACAATCCCACAAAATTCTATTTGAAGGAGACTCAAATCTCTTTAATCAATATGGGATTATTTTAGTCAACCCAGAAAAATTCCCTCATATCAAAGCGCAAGCAGGACAGAAATTCATTGATTGGATGTTATCTGAACAAGGACAGAAAGCGATCGCTAGTTATAAACTGGAAGGTCAGCAGCTATTCACGCCTGATGCAATTTCTATTGATTTATCAAACTAATCACAGGTGATTTTACTTTTTATGATCTTGAGAAAACGGGACTTCTTGCTATTTTGAAAGAAGTCCTGTTATTGTTTTGGGAAACCTATGCTAGGTTAAGATCAGGATATAAAAACGATACTGCATATCGGGGTTGGGGCAGGTCATGGAACTTCTGCAAGACGCATTTATTTATCTTTTGGCGGCTGTTGTTGCCGTACCTATCGCTAATCGCTTGGGATTAGGATCCGTTTTAGGCTATCTACTTGCCGGGATTGTTATTGGTCCTTTATTAGGTTTTATCGGTGCAGAAACTGAGGAAGTAAAGCATTTCGCTGAATTCGGGGTTGTAATGATGCTCTTCCTTGTAGGACTAGAGCTTCAACCCATGATGCTTTGGCGTATGCGTACACGTCTTCTTGGTCTTGGTGGCATGCAAGTTGGTATCACTTTAGGTCTAATTACTGCTATCGCTATCTTCTTTGGCCTGCCTTGGCAAACGGCTTTAGCTGTAGGTATGACCTTAGCGCTGTCCTCTACGGCTATCGTATTACAAACGCTTACAGAAAAAGGGTTAATGCAAACACCAGGCGGACAATCGTCTTTCTCTGTTCTGCTTTTTCAAGATATCGCTGTTATCCCGATGTTGGCTGTTATTCCCTTACTTGCGGTGAATGAATTTGCCCCAGTTGTCGAAAACATGTCCAGCCATGGTGATGGACCACTAGAACATGTTTCAGGATGGACACGTACATTATTGGTCCTTGGTGTCGTTGCAGCGATTATTGCAGCCGGTCGCTATTTTATTCGGCCAGTTTTTCGTTTTATTGCCGAAGCAAAACTCAGAGAAATTTTCACGGCTGCTGCCCTATTGCTCGTTATTGGTATAGCCTTATTAATGGATTTGGTCGGTTTGTCCCCTGCTCTTGGTACCTTCCTGGCCGGTGTTGTACTTTCCAGTAGTGAATACCGTCATGAATTAGAAAGTGACATAGAACCGTTCAAAGGCCTATTACTTGGTCTTTTCTTTATTTCTGTCGGTGCTGGAATTGACTTCGAACTTTTATTCAGAAGCCCTATTTTGATTCTTGGTATGGCTGCAGCTCTGATTCTATTAAAGATGCTGGTGTTACTATTCTTGGCTCGCCGTTTCAAATTACCTTTTATTGATGCATGGCTATTTGGCCTCGGACTTGCACAAGCCGGTGAGTTTGGTTTTGTTCTTTTTGGTTTTGCCAAAGCAAATGGGATCATTCCAAATGAGATTGTAAATACCCTTATGTTGGTGATTGCAATTACCATGCTCTTCACGCCACTGCTTTTCATTATCCATGAACGAGTTGTTGCAAGGGTAGCTCTTAAACATAGCATTGAGGACCGTGATAATGATGAAATCGAGGTTCAGAATAAAGTGATACTCGCAGGCGTTGGACGTTTTGGTCAAGTTATTGCACGCCTGTTACTCACCAATGGTTATCAAGTTACTGTCTTAGACCATGATCCACAGCTCATTGAACAAATGGGTAAAACAGGAATTAAGACTTATTATGGTGATCCTACCAGACCAGACCTTCTACATGCAGCTGGCGTAGAGGATGCGGAGTTATTTATCGCAGCAGTGGATAGCCCAGAGAGTCAAACCATCCTTGTAAAAAATGTAGTTAAAGCTAACCCAAATTGCCGCATTATTGCCCGTGCCTATGGTCGCCATCATGTATATGAGTTAGAAAATGCTGGCGCTCATATCATAATACGTGAGATGTTCGAATCCGCCCTAACAGCAGGGCGTTATGCATTAATCGAACTTGGGCATCATGCTTTCCGTGCAGCACAAAAAGCGCGTGCGTTTAGACGTCATGACCGACAAACTCTCGACTTACTAAGAGAGCATTGGTCTATGGAAGGAGATAATCAAAATTATATTGATGTCATGCGTATTCAAGGCGAAGAATTATACGAAATCATGCAGGCAGATGTATCAGAAGCAGATAATCACACTGCAGAAGAAATCGGGGTTGAAACCGACGACATTGACCAACAAGGTGTCTAAGCTATACATCACGCAACGTATTGTAGTAAAATCCTCTTATATAAGCTACCCATTATTGTGCTATGCAGCATATAAAAATAAACTTTCTGATTGCCCATAAGGGTGAGAAATTCTAATACTATGTTTCCGGCGGATTTTATAATTAAGAAACACGCTGAAAAATTTTTGAACAGACCCAACAGGGGTTTAATGAGTTATCTCAAGGGAGTTTTATTATGAAAAAACTACTTATGTCCGGTGTGACAGCATTGGCATTGGCAGCTGGTGCGGCATCTGCACAAGCAGAAGACATCAAAGTTGGTGTAATCCTAGGCTTCACAGGTCCAATCGAATCTTTGACACCTGATATGGCTGGTGGCGCAGAAATGGCTTTTGCTGAAGCATCTGAAAGCGGTAAATTGTTGGGCGGTTCCACAGTTTCTTCTGTACGTGCGGATAGTACATGTGTTGATGCAGCAGCTGCGACTGCTGCGGCTGAACGTTTGATCACCTCTGACAAAGTTGCAGCGATCATGGGTGCGGATTGTTCTGGTGTAACAACAGCTGTTGCAAATAACACAGCGGTTCCAAACGGTGTTGTGATGATTTCCCCATCTGCAACAGCACCAAACCTAACAGATATTGAAGATAATGGTTTCTTCTTCCGTACAGCACCATCCGATGCACGCCAAGGTGTGATTTTGGCTGAAACGGCTGCTGCACGTGGTTTGAAATCCGTTGCTGTGACATACACAAATAACGATTACGGTAAAGGCTTGGCTCAAGCATTTGAAGCTGCTTTTACAGCAGCTGGTGGTAAAGTTGAAATCTCTGCTGCGCATGAAGATGGCAAAGCTGATTATTCCGCAGAAGTGGGTGCATTAGCGGCATCCGGCGCGGAAGCATTGATGGTATTTGGTTATGTTGACCAAGGCGGTAAAGGTATCATTGAAGCATCTATCGACTCTGGTGCATTTGATACATTCATCGGTTCCGACGGTATGGTTGGTGACAGCATCATCGAAGCTTTGGGTAGCGATATCGAAGGTTTCGTTACAACAAAACCATCCAGTAAAGCTGAAGGTGCTGACAACTTTATTGCTTCTGCTAACGCCGCTGGCCTGAAAGGCGACGGTCCTTTCGTAGCACAATCCTATGACGCTGCGGCTTTGATTTTATTAGCAATGCAAGCAGCTGGTTCTTCTGATCGTTCTGCTATCCAAGCGAACATCTTGAATGTTGCAAATGCACCTGGTGAGAAAATCAACCCTGGTGAGTTAGGCAAAGCGCTAGAAATTCTTGCAAATGGCGGTCAAGTTAACTATGAAGGCGCTACTGGCGTTGAGTTGGATGCCGTTGGTGAAGCAGCTGGCGTCTACGAAGAACAAGAAGTTAAAGACGGTGCATTCGCGACTGTTAAATTCCACTAAGGAATTTCTTCTACGCTAAACAATTTCGGTAAAGCCCGGCACTTTGTGCCGGGCCTTTCCATTTTTAGGACTACCCGTTGAAAGTTAATTTTGAACTTTTGCGATGTTTTCTCTAAAATAAAATTACAAAACTTGGGTAACAATTAGAAAGATCGGCCTCAATATGATTAAGGTTGACAATATACATAAGTCTTTCGGCGGCTTTAAAGCACTGAATGGTGCGTCGCTGGAGATTGAAAAAGGATCGATTACAGGTCTTATCGGTCCGAATGGTGCGGGTAAAACCACATTATTCAATGTCATCGCAGGCGCGTTGGAACCGACTTCCGGTCATGTATATCTGGATGGTGAAGATGTGACAGGATTAAAACCACATGAGTTATTTAAGAAAGGTATGCTTCGTACCTTCCAGATTGCTCATGAATTTTCAACAATGACTGTACGGGAAAATCTGATGATGGTTCCTGACGGCCAATTAGGTGAGAATTTATGGCATGCATGGTTCAGTGGTTCTAAAGTCAAACAACAAGATGCAGAAATCCGCAAAAAGGCGGATGAAGTTATCGAATTTCTTGAAATTTCGCATGTCGCAAACGAACTGGCAGGTAACCTATCTGGCGGACAAAAGAAGCTCTTGGAACTTGGTCGCACCATGATGGTCGATGCCAAAGTTGTGTTTCTTGATGAAGTTGGCGCAGGGGTAAACCGTACCCTACTCAATACGATCGGTGATGCGATTTTACGCCTGAATAAAGAACGCAACTATACTTTCGTAATGATCGAACATGATATGGACTTCATTGGCCGTATGTGTGATCCGGTAATCGTTATGGCGGAAGGCGCGGTTCTTGCGGAAGGTACCGCACAAGAAGTTCAACAAAACGAACAAGTTATTGAGGCTTATTTGGGCACTGGTTTGAAAAACAAACCAATTGAACAGATGGCCCATAAACAAGATGAGGAGGCAAAATCATGAGTTTCCTAATCGGTGAAAATATGGTCGGCGGCTATGGCAGCGCTGATAATATTTTGAAAGGTTGCACCCTTTCAGTTGAACGTGGCCAGATTGCCGTGATTGTTGGTCCTAACGGAGCTGGCAAATCCACAGGCATGAAAGCTGTCTTTGGAATGTTGAATCTGCGCGAAGGTAGTGTAAAACTAGACGGTAAAGACATCACTAATCTGAAACCACAAGAACGTGTGAATATTGGCATGGCATTTGTCCCACAAACACATAACGTTTTTGGTGGTATGTCTGTTGAAGAAAACCTCATCATCGGTGCTTATCGTCGTGAAGATGATTTCTCTGACACCATGGCGCAGGTTTATGATCTTTTCCCGATCCTAAAGGAAAAGCGTAATCAGCCAGCAGGTGAATTATCTGGCGGTCAACGTCAACAAGTCGCCGTTGGTCGTGCGTTGATGACACAACCATCCGTGTTAATGTTGGATGAACCAACAGCTGGTGTCTCCCCGATTGTGATGGATGAATTGTTTGATCGAATTATTGAAATTCGTAATTCCGGTATCGCCATCTTAATGGTGGAGCAAAATGCACGGCAGGCATTAAACATCGCCGATGTAGGTTATGTTTTGGTGAATGGATCCAATCGTTTCACAGATACAGGGCAAGCCTTGCTTGAAAACCCTGAAGTTCGTAAATCTTTCTTGGGAGGTTGATCATGGAAGATATTCTTAACTCAATCATCCTATTGACCAACTTTGTCATTGTCCCGGGTATGACCTATGGCTCTCAGTTAGCCCTTGGTGCACTTGGGGTAACTTTAATCTATGGTATTTTACGTTTCTCCAACTTTGCACATGGTGAAACAATGGCATTCGGTACCATGATTACTATTATGGTGACTTGGTTAATGCAATCGGCTGGTATTAGTTTTGGCCCTCTGCCGACTGCATTGTTGGCTTTACCATTTGGGGCGGCAGCGGCAGTAGCTATCGTGTTGTTCTCTGACCGTGTGGTTTATAAATACTATCGTGAGAAGAAAAGTAACGCAGTCTTCTTCTTGATTGCATCCATCGGTATTATGTTTGTGATGAACGGTATTGTTCGTTTCATCATTGGTCCAAAGGAACAACGCTTTGCTGATGGTGAACGCTTCATCATTAAAGCACGCGAATTTAAACAAATGACCGGTTTGTCTGAAGGTTTGACCATCAAAATGACCCAAGGATTAACAGTCGTCATTACAATCGTTGTGGTTTATGCCCTCTTCCGTTTCTTACAGCATTCCAAAATGGGTCGTGCGATGCGTGCCTATTCTGATAACGAAGACTTGGCATTGCTATCCGGTATTAATCCAGAAAAAGTTGTAAAAATCACATGGGCGATCGCCGCTGTCTTAGCAACAATTGCTGGTGTACTTTATGGCCTTGATAAAAGCTTTAAACCATTCACCTATTTCCAATTGCTTCTTCCGATCTTTGCCGCGGCAATTGTTGGAGGGGTTGGTAATCCTATCGGTGCGATTTTAGGTGGCTTTGTAATTGCCTTCTCCGAAGTAACTGTGACTTATGCTTATAAAAAATTCCTCAAATATCTGGCGCCAGAAGGTATGGAACCAGATAGTTTGATGCAATTGCTATCCACAGATTACAAATTCGCTGTATCTTTCATTATTCTGGTTGTGGTGCTTCTGGTACGACCGACCGGTATTCTTAAGGGGCGCGTGTTAGAATGACCCAAACTACAAAAAACTTCGTTTATTTTGCCATCATGGCTGGCTTATTGGTCGCCGCGGGGGTCATTCAAAGTTGGTCCGTATCATTATCCATTTTTAACCTTTGCTTGATCTCTGCTGTGATGGCACTAGGCGTAAATATGCAATGGGGTTATGCAGGCCTATTTAATGTAGGTATGATGGGCTTTGCCGCTATTGGTGGCGTTGCTGCCATGTTGGTTTCCATGCCGCCTGTAACGGCCGCTTGGGCAAATGGTGGCGGTGATCTTATGATGTCTGGCTTGATGGTTATTGTGACTGTTCTGGCAATCATCTTGATCCTTCGTAAAATGCCAAAAGGAAAGAAACGCAATTACACAATTGCAGCAGCAGTTGTTGCTGGCTATTTCCTCATTCGTCATTTTTATGATCCTGCTGTTGGTGCAATTGAATCCACCGAAGCTGCCAAATATGGCTATTTAGGTGGCTTAGGCATGCCAATTCTGTTTTCCTGGATTATAGGTGGTCTGTTTGCAGCTGGTGCAGCTTGGTTGATTGGTAAAATCTCCCTAGGCCTTCGTGCAGACTATCTTGCGATTGCCACATTAGGTATTTCCGAGATTGTTATTGCCATCTTAAAAAACGAAGACTGGTTAACACGTGGCGTAAAGAACGTGACAGGTTTGCCACGCCCAGTTCCCTATGAAGTTGATCTTCAGGCAAGCGAATGGTTCATCAATATGGCCGCGACTTTCGGCGCTGATCCTATCGAAGCTTCCTCCATTTTTGTGAAGCTTTGCTATGCACTTCTTTTCATGGTGGTTTTGGGCGTTATCTTATATCTGTCAGAACGTGCGTTAAACTCCCCTTGGGGTCGTATGATGCGTGCAATTCGTGATCGTCGCGATGCGGCCTCTGCCATGGGTAAAGATGTTAAGGCACGTCACTTACAAATCTTTGTCATTGGTTCTGCTGTTGTAGGTATTGCAGGTGCAATGTTAACAACACTGGATGGTCAGTTCACACCGGGTACCTATAATCCGCTACGCTATACCTTCCTGATCTGGGTTATGGTCATCGTAGGTGGTTCTGGTAACAACTGGGGTGCTGTCTTAGGTGGTTTTGTGATCTGGTTCCTATGGGTTGAAGCTGAACCTATTGGTTTGTTCGTGATGGAAGTTGTCACATCTGGTATGGATGATGGTAGTGCCTTAAAAGCACATCTCATTGAAAGTGCGGCTCATATGCGCATGATTATGATGGGGGCTATACTCTTATTGGTGATGCGATTTAGTCCTAAGGGCCTTATGCCCGAAGTCGTCAGACATCACGACTGATACATAAGACAAGAAAGGCTGGATTAACTTCCAGCCTTTTTTTATTTTACTATGACTGAACAAAAGGAAAAGTCAGTCCAAACCCTAGCAATATCACTCCTGTCATTTTTTCAATCCGCCAAAGATGATTTTCCAAATATTTTACAAATCTCTTCCTGCCGATTAAAGCAACTATCAAAACATCCCAGGCAAGTACGATACCTGCCATCCATATTCCATACAAAATGCGCATATCTAGACTGGTTTCTTTCGAGACTAATACCGTGAATAACGAAAAATAAAAGATAATATTTTTTGGGTTCAAAGCTGCAGAGAGGAAACCCACAATAAATTGTTTTTTGTAACTATGTGCTTGTAGAAAATTACTGGATTTCTCAGATGAAAAGCTTTGCTTGTTACTCCTGATTAGCAAATACCCAATGTAAACCAAATATAGCGATCCCATATAGGTCAACAAACCAAACACCCAACTTATCTCCCTAATACTTTCTAATCCTAAAATTGCCATAAATACGTAAATCGTATTCGCAGTTGCGATTCCAAAACATATTGAAATGGCGTATCGCAAAGGTAGTTTTAAACCACCTCGAACAATTAGGAAAAAATCAGGACCGGGACTAAGTAATGCTAAAAAATGCGCGGAGGCTAAAATCAGGAATTCCATTTCTATACCTTTCTTATTTTAGAAAGATATAGAAAATGCCAACTAGAATTTATTGTATAAAATTGACCTGATATTCGTTTGGGGTCAGCGTTGTCATTGCTTTAAAATGGCGATGAAAATGGCTTTGATCATAAAAACCACAAGCAATTGCGACTTCAGCTATAGAGATCTCTTGTTGTAATAAATTTCGGGCATGATTTATTCGGCAATTCAAACGATATTCATGAGGTGTCAGATGATAATTTTTTTTAAATTTGCGGATAAGGGTAAACAAATTCATCTCAAACTTTTCAGCTAGTTCTTCGATACTAAACTGATCTTCGAGGTCACGCTCTAAACTCTCTCTGATTTGACCTAATAGCATATTATCGATCTTCAACTCTTGCTTTAAATCGCAAGCCTCTTCAAATATCTCGGCAATAAGCCCTATCAGGCGCTGCTCCAAAATATCTTCATCCTCATCTGCATCCATAATGTCATGCATTAGTTTCATAAAAGACGAATATTTCGTCTCATCAGAAAGATTAATCAATCTAAAAGGAACGAACTTGTCTACAGGCCAAATAGCTTTTTGTAACGCTTCACACCAATTTCTATCCAGATATAGCATAAAAAAACTCCGTCCTGAAGGTGACATAGCATTACAAGAATGCGGAATCTCAGGATTGATAAGAGCTAGTCCTCCTGTCGTTAAAATTTCTTTATGATCAGCGACTTGATAAGAAACTGCCCCCTCTTCCACAGCACCAATACTTAATGTTTGATGCATATGTGTTTTGAAAGTCTTTTTATTGTTGAGGGAATAGCGCAATTCAAAATAAGGAAGATTTCTATGCGTAATAATTCGGTCAGCACTCATCTTGGCTTACTCATATCTATATGATTAGCAATATATTCTACCAATCTTCGCGCAAGTCCTTGTTTTGATACTGATGAGGGCCATACCGCATTGATAGGAAGAGATGTTACTGACCATCCCGGTAATATGTTTAAAAGCTCACCAGTTTCTATATCTTCGGCAATTTGCAACCGTGGTAAAGCAGCGATTCCCAGACCTGCTTTTGTGAGTGAATGCATCGAGAGAACATTATTGGTCTCTATACGAGACGTAAAGTGAATAGTTTCTACTTTACCATCTGGACCAATAACATCTCGTTTCGATGGCAGCATTGCCAACCGTATCCATGGCCATTTAGCAATATCTGATGGGTTTATCGGTTCCGAATATGAACTCGCAAGTGTAGGCGCACAGACAAGAGTTCTTTCAATATGCCCAAGAGTAATTGTTCTAAGAGAACTATCTTCCAAGTTTCCAACCCGAAAAGCTAAATCAACACCTTTCTCAATGAGGTTAGTACGCTCATCCGTAATAATAATAGATAAAGATATATCTGGAAAATCCTGCACGAAACTGTTGATTTGCGTCATAATCGGGTGAGATAGCAGAGCAGAAGACATAGAAATCGATAGTTTACCAGCGATCTGGCTAGAACCTTCTGCTAATAATTCGGTTAATGTTTCTGCCGATCTCGTAAGTGCTTGTGCCTCATTAAATACTTTCCGTCCCGTTTCTGTAAGAGAAAGGCTTCTCGTAGATCGATAAAACAAAGTCGTGTCATAACGCTTTTCCAATTGGGAAATATGATGGCTTACGACGGAAGGAGATAAACCAAAAAAACGCGCTGTTTCGCGAAATGAGCCCGTTTCAGCCGTTTTTGAAAATATTACGAGTGGGCGAAGATCTTCTAACATTACATCAATTTATCGAATTCTAAAGTTTAATAAAATACTATTATCATAATTATACGATGTTGATAATCTCCTAATTCATTTTTTGGAGATTAATATGAGTGTAATTCTTGCAATGGGAGGGTTTGCAGCGGCTATGTCGGCATCCCCGGGGCCGGTGAATATACTGGCACTGACCTCTGGATTGAATCATGGCATGGGCCGCACAATCCCCTTTGTAACAGGTGCTACAATAGGTTTCACACTATTACTAGCACTAATTGGGCTTGGTTTTTCGAGTATTGTAGAGGGGCATCTTATAGCCTTGAAATTCCTAAAATACTTAGGCAGCGTATATATACTAACCATAGCCTATAAACTCATTCGGGCGTCAGGAAATATTGATATAGAAGTAAGTAGTAAACCCAGTTTTGTAAAAGGATTCGCTCTACAATGGCTGAATCCAAAGGCATGGGTGGCTTGCCTGGCAGGTATAAGTGCATTCACCACAGTCGGTGACTTTGGTTCGCTTTTACTTTTTTGTAGCATCTATTTCGTTATCTGTTTTATTGCGATATTTGGTTGGGCTGCTTTAGGACATATCTCAGAGATACTTGTAAACAATACACGACGTATGAGATTCTTTAATTGCTGTATGGGCGGCTTACTCGCATGCACAGCGATCTATCTATTTTTCAGTGATGTAAAGGTTTAGATAAAAAAATAGCCCGGCGCTATCGCAACCGGGCTATTCTTTGAAACTGTTTGACGGTTAAGTCAAAGAACTAAAAGTTCTTATGCCTCTTCGCCTTCGTCTGCCATTTCAACAACTGGACCAGAATCTTGGCCTTTTGCATCTTCATCGCGGTCTACCAACTCAATGATTGCCATTGGAGCAGCATCACCATGACGGAAGCCAGCTTTCAATACGCGAGTGTAACCACCCGGACGGTCAGCATAGCGTTCTGCCAGAACGTCGAACAATTTTGCCACCATCGCATCATCACGCAATTGAGCAAACGCCTGACGACGACGGTGCAAGCCACCTTTTTTGCCGATTGTGATGATTTTGTCCATTACACGCTTCAACTCTTTAGCTTTTGGCAAAGTTGTTTTGATTTGCTCATGCTTGATCAAAGCGTTTGCCATATTCATGAACAAAGCTTTGCGGTGTGAAGCTGTACGGTTAAGTTTGCGACCTTTCATGCCGTGACGCATTGTCTTTTCCTTTCATACTCTTTCTTTAAAGATGTGCTTTCATACTGTGAGACACATCCCAAGTTAAAAACCCCGGTCGTCTTCAAAGCAGTATTGCCTATATTGACTACTGCCGGGGCGGTGGTTGAAGGAGCCTTCAAGCAAAATTGCTTAGAATGGCTCTTCCAATTTCTTAGCCAAGTCTTCGATATTCTCAGGTGGCCATTCAGGAATGTCCATACCTAGGGACAAGCCCATACCGGTTAGAACTTCCTTAATTTCGTTCAAAGATTTACGACCGAAGTTTGGTGTACGAAGCATTTCGGATTCTGTTTTAAGAACCAAATCACCGATGTAAACGATGTTATCGTTTTTCAGGCAGTTTGCAGAACGTACAGACAATTCCAATTCGTCCACTTTGCGAAGCAAGTTGCGGTTGAATGGAAGTTCGGAAGCAGCATTGTCGTCTTCTTTAACTTCTGGTTCTTCGAAGTTGATAAAGACTTGCAATTGATCTTGCATGATACGTGCAGCCAAAGCCAACGCATCTTCTGGGCTGATGGAACCGTTTGTCTCAATTGTCAGGGACAATTTATCATAGTCTGTCACCTGACCAACACGTGTGTTATCTACTTTGTAAGACACTTTACGTACTGGAGAGAAAATGGAGTCTACCGGGATCAAGCCGATTGGTGCATCATCCGGACGGTTCTGAGCCGCAGGACGGTAACCTTTACCAAGATCAACTGTGAATTCGATGTTCAAGCTTGCGCCTTTATCCAATGTACACAAAACGTGATCTGGGTTCATAACTTCGATGTCATGACCTGTTTCGATCATACCAGCTGTTACTTCACATGGGCCTTCTACAGCCAAACGCATTTTCTTTGGACCTTCACCATGCATACGCAAAGCCAATGCTTTTACGTTCAACACGATGTCGGTCACGTCTTCACGTACACCTGGAATGGAGGAGAACTCATGCAATACGCCATCAATTTGGATCGCTGTAACAGCAGCACCTTGCAAAGAGGACAAAAGGATGCGGCGCAATGCGTTACCCAATGTCAGGCCGAAGCCACGCTCTAGAGGATCAGCAACAACAGTTGCCAAACGTGTATCGTCACGAGAAGAAGATACATTCAGGTTTGCAGGCTTAATCAAAGCTTGCCAGTTTTTCTGCGTAACAGCAGCAATTTCAGTCATGAATTCATACCTCAGTTGGTCATAATCAAATTCAAGTCTTAATCCGTTCCAGACTGCAAAAGACGCTTGAAACATCAATTACACCCAAACAATAAAGGCCGGTTTGGTTCCCATCCATTCGGAACCTCATCCGGCTTGGGGTTTACCCCTGTTTGAAAGATCAGGCTCCCGCCCTTATTCATCGATCTTTCTGGTTCAGACCCACCGCCTGAATATGATCATTTGATCTATTCAAGCGGCAGTATGTCTAAGAACAACTAGCAGTCGTTAAAACGTAAGTCTACGTAAAATATAAATATTATACGCGACGACGTTTTGGAGGACGACAACCGTTGTGTGGAACTGGTGTTACATCACGGATAGCTGTGATAACCAGACCAAGAGCTTGCAATGCACGCAATGCAGACTCACGGCCAGAACCAGGACCTTTAACGTTTACTTCAAGTGTCTTAACACCATGCTCTTGCGCTTTACGACCAGCGTCTTCAGCAGCAATCTGTGCAGCATATGGTGTAGACTTACGGCTACCTTTAAAACCCATCATACCAGCAGAAGACCAAGAGATAGCATTCCCTTGAACGTCTGTGATTGTGATCATGGTGTTGTTGAAGGTAGAATTTACATGCACGATACCGGAAGAAATATTCTTACGTTCGCGACGTTTACGTACAGGAGCTTTAGCCATTGTAATCTACCTTCCTTATTTCTTCTTGCCAGCAATCGCTTTCGCAGGACCTTTACGGGTGCGAGCGTTTGTGGATGTACGCTGACCGCGTACTGGAAGACCTTTACGATGACGTAGGCCGCGTAGGCAACCCAAGTCCATGTAACGTTTAATGTTCATTGCTGTTTCACGGCGAAGGTCACCTTCTACTGTGTAATCAGCGTCAATCGCTTCACGAATACGAATAACTTCATCGTCAGACAATTCGTTTACACGACGTTCAGCAGTGATACCAACTTTGTCACAGATTTCTTGTGAGAATTTTGGACCAATGCCGTGGATATATGTTAATGCGATCAACACCCGTTTTCCTGTTGGGAGGTTGACACCTGCAATACGAGCCACGATAGCTTCTCCTAATAAAAAATAAAACTAAGCCACAGTCCAAATCTTGGATCTATGACATCAAACATTTTAAATAGCCCTATTGTAACAAAGACCCGGTTAGATAGGCCGACTTCTTTGTGTCAGACGAGAAGAGAGGTGAGGCTCGTGGTCTGACGGGCGCGCGGATTATAGGGAATTCCTCCCTATTGTCAACGCCCCCGCAATAGCTTTTTTGTTGAGACTATTTGGGATATCTGCGTAAGTTGAACTTACGCAGATAAAATCTTTTCGATTTGTGCAGTCACTTCATCGATATCAGCCATACCGTCGACGCCTTTCAACATCTCCTTATCCTTATAATAAGGCAAGATAGGTGCTGTCTGTGCGTGATAAGCTTCTAGACGAGATTTCACTGTTTCAGCATTATCATCGGCGCGACGACTGAATTCCTGACTACCACATTTATCACATGTGCCATCAACTTCAGGTTTTTGGAATGTATCATGATATCCTTGACCACAGCTACCACATGTATAGCGGCCAACGATACGTTCTGTTAATGCCTCATCATCCACACGCATTTCAATAACAGCATCAAGTTTCATGTCTTTCACATCTAGCAATGTGTCTAATGCGATTGCTTGTGCTTCTGTACGTGGGAAACCGTCAAGAATGAAGCCATTCACAAGATCTGGTTCGTCAAGACGATCGGAAATAATTCCGATCATTGTCTCATCGTCAACCAATTGACCTGCATCCATGATTTCTTTGGCTTTCTTACCCACATCGGTACCTGCTGCTACCGCCGCACGGAGCATATCCCCTGTAGATAGTTGAACCATCTTACGATTTTCTTCCAGACGTTTGGCCTGTGTGCCTTTCCCTGCCCCCGGAGGGCCCAATAGAATTATTTTCATTTTATTTACGACGCCCCCGTAGTTTGGACTTTTTAACCAACCCTTCATATTGATGAGCTAAAAGATGACTTTGAATCTGACTAACAGTATCCATTGTCACCGTTACAACAATCAACAAACTTGTACCACCAAAGTAGAATGGCACAGCATATTGAGAAATAAGAATCTCAGGCAATACACATACCAACGTCAAATACGCAGCACCCACAACGGTTAGACGGGTCAATACCCAGTCTAAATACTCGGATGTATTCTTACCTGGGCGAATCCCCGGTACGAAACCACCATGACGCTTCAGGTTCTCAGCTGTATCTTCTGGATTAAACACAACCGCAGTATAGAAGAAACAGAAGAAAACGATCAAAGAAATATAGAGAGCCAAGAATAATGGCTGACCACGACCCAACATCGCAGAAGCTGTCTGAAGCCATTCTGGGCCTTGACCACCACTAAAGCCTGCGAGTGTCAAAGGCATTAACAATAGAGAACTTGCAAAGATTGGTGGGATCACACCCGCGGTATTAATCTTCAATGGTAAATGAGAAGATTCGCCCCCAAATACTTTGTTACCCTTTTGACGTTTTGGATATTGGATCAAGATACGACGTTGGGAACGCTCCATGAATACGATGAATGCGATCACAGCAACAGACATTACCAACAAGAACAAGATGAAGATTGTAGACAAAGCACCAGTACGGCCTAATTCCAAAGTACCTACCAACGCGGAAGGTAAATTTGCAACGATACCCGCAAAGATAATCAAGGAAATACCATTACCAACGCCACGTTGCGTAATCTGCTCACCTAACCACATCAGGAATAATGTACCGCCAACCAATGTAACAACCGTTACAACACGGAAGAACATGCCAGGATCCATTACTGCACTTGCGCCAGCAGACGTGGACATGGATTCAAGCCCAACGGCGATACCATATCCCTGAACCGCAGCAAGAATAACTGTACCAATACGGGTATATTGATTGATTTTCTTACGACCAGCTTCACCATCTTTTTTCATTTGAGCCATCTGTGGAGACACAGTGGTCATCAACTGCATGATAATAGAAGCAGAGATATAAGGCATAATGTTCAAGGCGAAGATTGTCATACGTGACAATGCACCACCGGAAAACATATCAAACATACCCAAAATACCGCCCGCATTCTGGCTAAAGATATCTTCAAGTGCAACCGGATCAATACCTGGTAATGGGATATAAGTCCCCAAGCGATATACGATCAACGCACCAAGTGTGAACCAGATTCGGTTTTTAAGTTCGCTCGCTTTACCTAAGCTTCCGAAACTGAAATTCGAAGCAAGCTGTTCAGCAGCAGATGCCATGTTAATTTCCTGTCTTTAAACGGATTAAATCGTGGGTTGTCAGTATATGACATCCCAGACCCCAAAAAATTTTATAAATGAATACCCGATGAATCCCGTTGTCACAAGTAAAAATGGCTCATTTTCAAGCCTGTCGTTCAATTATGAGTGATTCATTTGAGATTTATCGAGTCGAAGTCTGAATATGAAAAAAGCCCCGAGCGCAAAGCATCGGGGCTAATTCCAAATTTTTTCTAAAGTAAAACCCGAAAGTCTTACCTTAACGCAAATTACTTCGCGGCGCGTTTCGCAGCAGCTTCAGCTTTACGTGCTGCCTTTTTGCCTTCCTTTTTAGGTTTGGCTACAGGCAATACGATAGAGCCACCAGCTTTTTCTACAGCTGCTGTTGCAGATGCAGAAGCGCGAGCAACGTTGAATTCAACTTTAGCAGTCAATTCACCTTTACCCAGCAAGCTAATGCCGTCGCGAGATTTTTTCACGATACCAGCAGCTACGATTGCAGCTGCATCAACCGGTTTAGATGCATCGATACGTTTCGCATCGATAGCTTCTTGAACACGGCCAATATTTACGGCAACAAAGTTCTTTGTGAAGATCGCGTTTGTGAAGCCACGTTTTGGAAGACGGCGATACAATGGCATCTGTCCACCTTCAAAACCTTTAATGCTTACACCAGAACGGGACTTCTGACCTTTAACACCGCGACCACCGGTTTTACCTTTACCGGAGCCGATACCGCGACCAACGCGTGTGCGCTCTTTATGCGCGCCAGCGTTATCAGACAGTTGGTTCAGTTTCATTGGTCTAATCCTTACAGTTTACTAACACAGTCGGATGAGAGAGGTTGATTACTCAACCTCTTCCACACGTACCATGTGACGTACTTTACGAATCATACCGCGGATAGAAGGTGTATCTTCTAATTCACGAGTACGGTTCATTTTGTTCAGACCGAGACCTACGAGAGTAGCACGTTGGCTTGCCTCACGACGAATTGGACTTGCAGTCTGTGTCACTTTAATTGTTTTAGCCATTTTAGCTCTCCTTGATCAGCTTGTTAGACGTCGTCGCGACGACCAACCAGATCACTCACCTTACGACCGCGGCGTGCCGCAACCATACGAGGAGAGGAACTGTTTTTCAGACCAGCGAAAGCAGCACGGATCATGTTGTAAGGATTGGAAGAACCAATAGACTTAGCAACGATATCTTGCATCCCCAGTGCTTCAAATACCGCACGAGTTGGACCACCCGCGATGATACCTGTACCAGCTGGAGCTGCACGCATGCTTACTTTACCAGCACCGAAGCGACCGTATACGTCATGATGCAATGTACGACCTTCACGAAGTGGTACACGGATCATGTTTTTACGAGCAGCTTCAGTCGCTTTGCGGATTGCTTCAGGTACTTCTTTAGCTTTACCGGAACCGAAGCCAACACGACCACGGCCATCACCGACAACTACTAAAGCAGCAAAACCGAAACGGCGACCACCTTTAACCACCTTCGCAACGCGATTAATCGCTACTAGCTTTTCAACTAGATCGGATTCTTCACGTTGAGGGCGATCGTTCTTTTGTTCTCGAGCCATCGTTCAGTCCCCTTAGAAGTTCAGGCCGGCTTCGCGCGCGGCATCGCCTAACGCTTTCACACGACCATGATATTGGAATCCGCCACGATCAAAAACAACGGTGTCAACACCAGCTGCTTTTGCGCGTTCAGCGATCAATTTACCTACAACCGCCGCAGCATCTGCGTTGCCTGTAGCTTTTACGGAACCGCTAACATCTTTATCCAAGGTGCTTGCGGCAGCAAGTGTTGTACCAGCTTTATCGTCGATCAACTGAGCATAAACGTGGTTGGCAGAACGGTGTACGGACAAACGTACTTTGCCACCAGCTTTTTTCTTCAGTTGAAAACGTGTGCGCTGAGCACGACGCTTGAAGAGTTCTCTTGAAGTCATCATCGTTTTCAGCCCTTACTTCTTCTTGCCTTCTTTGCGCAGAATAACTTCGTCGACATATTTGATACCTTTACCTTTGTAAGGCTCAGGCTTACGCCATTTACGAATTTCTGCAGCAACTTGGCCAACACGTTGTTTAGACGCACCGGAAATCGCCAAGATAATCTTACCACGCTCACCTTCAACATCAATTTTGATGTCAGATGGAATGTCAAAATTAACTTCGTGGGAGAAACCCAACGCCATTTTCAAAGTAGAACCTTGAACAGACGCACGATAACCAACACCGTTTACATCCAATTTCTTAACGAAACCTTCGGATGAACCGATGACAGCATTGTTAATAAGAGCACGAGTTGTACCCCATGCTTGGCGAGAACGCTTTTGCATGTTGTTCGGAGTAACTTTAACTTCGTTCTCAACGATCTCAACAGTTACGTTATCTAAAACGTCTACTGTCAACTCGCCGTTTTTACCCTTTGCAGTGAAGACACCGTCTACTAAGGAGACATCAACACCAGCGGGCACGGCAACAGGATATTTACCTACACGTGACATGGTTTATCTCCTTAGAATACACGGCAGAGGATTTCGCCGCCAACATTCTGCTCACGTGCTTCGTTATCAGACAAAACACCTTTTGGAGTAGAAATAACGGAGATACCCAAACCGTTGTAGAAGCGACCAAGGTCTTTAATCTTGGAATATACACGGCGACCAGGTTTGGACACGCGAGACAATTCTTTGATTACAGGCTCACCGTCGTGGTATTTCAACTCAACGGTAAACTCTTTAATACCTTTTTTAACTTCTGCTTCACTGTAGCCGCGAATATAACCTTCACGCTTCAAAACTTCGAGTACAGATGCACGCAAAGTAGAAGCCGGAACTGCTACAGCTGATTTTTGTGCACGTTGACCGTTGCGAATACGGGTCAACATATCACCTAGAGGATCACTCATAGACATGACAATTCCTCCTTACCAGCTTGACTTCGTTACGCCTGGCAATTGACCAGCAGATGCTAGTTCACGCAAAGCGATACGAGAGATTTTGAACTTACGGTAGTAACCATGCGGACGACCTGTGATTTCACAACGGTTGTGAATACGGATCGGTGTAGAGTTCTTTGGAAGTTTGTCCAAAGCAAATACAGCTTTGATACGATCTTCCGCCGGAAGTTCTTTGTTCTTGATGATTGCTTTCAACGCAGCACGTTTGTTTGCGTATTTGGAAGCAAGTTTTTCGCGTTTTTTATTACGCGCGATATTACTTTTTCTAGCCATTAGTCTAGCCCTTCCTTACTTCACAAACGGTACGTCGAACTGAGTGAGAAGCTCTTTAGCTTCGTCATTCGAATTCGCAGTTGTACAGATTACGATATCCATGCCACGAACTTCATCGATTTTATCATAATCGATTTCTGGGAACACGATCTGTTCCTTCAAGCCCATTGCATAGTTACCACGACCGTCAAAGCTTTTGCCAGACACGCCGCGGAAGTCGCGAATACGTGGCATAGCAATATTTACCAAACGGTCTAAAAATTCATACATACGTTCCTTGCGGAGGGTTACTTTGCACCCAATCGCCATTCCATCGCGCAGTTTAAATGTCGCGATGGATTTTTTCGCTTTAGTGGAAATTGGTTTCTGACCAGAAATCAGAGTCATTTCCTCAATAGCACCGGCGAGTTTTTTACGGTCGTTAACCGCGCCGCCGACACCCATATTAATCACGATTTTGTCGAGCCGCGGCACTTCCATCGGGTTTTTATAACCGAATTTCTCAATCATTGCCTGACGAATTTTCTCGTCATACGCAGATTTGAGCCGCGGGACGTACTTCTCTGTCGTGGACATAGTAGCCGTATCCCTTGGTTGTTAATACAAAATTAAGAGTCGATCACTTCGCCTGATTTCTTAGCGAAGCGAACTTTTTTGCCGTCCTCAAGAGTTTTAAAGCCAACACGAGTAGCTTTTCCGTCTTTCGGATCGATAAGAGCGACATTACTTACAGCAATCGCTGCCTCTTTGTCAACAATGCCGCCAGCATTTGTTTGAGAAGGACGAGTGTGGCGTTTCACCATGTTCACACCAGCAACAACAACGCGGTTGTCAGATGGAAGAACTTGCAAAACTTCGCCTTGCTTGCCCTTGTCGCGACCAGCTGTGATTACAACTGTATCGCCTTTTTTAATCTTAGCAGCCATCAGATAACCTCCGGTGCCAAAGAAATGATTTTCATGAAGTTCTTAGCGCGTAGTTCACGAACCACAGGGCCAAAGATACGTGTACCGATTGGCTCACCATTTTTGTTAATCAAAACCGCAGCATTGCTGTCGAATTTGATTGTGGAGCCATCCGGACGACGGATTTCTTTAGCTGTACGAACGATTACAGCACGGTGAACATCACCCTTTTTAACACGACCGCGTGGAATAGCTTCCTTAACGGAAACTACAATAATGTCACCCACGGACGCAGTACGACGTTTGGAGCCACCCAAAACTTTGATGCATTGCACACGGCGCGCACCAGAGTTGTCAGCAACGTCGAGATTAGATTGCATTTGGATCATGATTAAAAATCCTTATCTTAATCCGTTACAAACTTACGCTTCAGCGGAGTCGCCGACAACTTCCCAGGTTTTACGCTTGGAAATCGGACGGCACTCTTGAATGCGCACTACGTCGCCTTTTTTGGAGGCGTTGTTTTCGTCGTGAGCCATAAATTTAGAAGACTTACGAACGATTTTCTTAAACACCGGGTGCTTTACGCGGCGCTCAACCAACACAACGACAGATTTGTCGCAGGCGTCGGAGACCACAGTACCCTGAAGAATACGCTTAGGCATATTTTAATCTCCCTCTTAAGACGCCTTGCGCTCACCAAGTAATGTCTTGATACGTGCGATATCACGACGAACTTGACGAACACGAGCCGTATTTTCCAACTGACCACCAGCCACTTGGAAACGTAGGTTGAATTGTTCTTTACGTAGATCGATGAGTTGAGACTTCAATTCATCGTCTGATTTTTGACGAAGTTCTGTAGCTTTCATCTCATTAACCTCCGATACGGGTTACGATTTTGCACTTGATAGGAAGCTTCGCAGCAGCCAATTCAAAAGCACGGCGGGCTGTATCACCCTCAACACCGTCCATTTCGAACATGATGCGACCTGGCTTCACTTTACAAGCCCAATAGTCTGTGGAACCTTTACCTTTACCCATACGTACCTCAGCCGGTTTGGATGATACTGGTACATCTGGGAAAATGCGAATCCACACGTTACCTTGACGCTTGATGTGACGTGTCATTGCACGACGGGCAGCTTCGATCTGGCGAGCCGTAATACGACCAGGCTCCAGAGCTTTCAAGCCAAAACCGCCGAAATTCAACGAAGATCCGCCTTTCGCATTACCGTGGATACGGCCTTTATGCGCTTTACGGAATTTTGTTCTCTTCGGGCTTAACATTTTAGTTGCCTCTCGTTATCTGGACCGGGGGCCTTAGCGGCCCGCCTTCTCCTGGTTGTAACGCTTGTCTTGGGCCATTGGATCATGTTCCAAAACTTCACCTTTGAAGATCCAAACTTTGATACCTAGGATACCATAAGTTGTTAGAGCTTCTGCGTGAGCGTAATCGATCTCAGCGCGAAGTGTGTGCAACGGCACACGGCCTTCACGGTACCACTCTGTACGTGCGATCTCAGCGCCACCCAAACGGCCAGCACAGTTGATACGAACACCGCCCGCACCCATCCGCATTGCGGATTGTACGCCACGTTTCATTGCACGACGGAATGCTACACGGCGCTCCAATTGTTGTGCTACGTTTTCAGCAACAAGACGTGCGTCTAGTTCTGGTTTACGAATTTCAACAATGTTTAGAGCAACCTCTGTACCTGTTTTAGCTTGCAACTCTTTGCGTAGCTTTTCGATATCGGCACCTTTTTTACCAATGATCACGCCCGGACGAGCTGTGTAAATGGTAACGCGAGCTTTGCCCGCAGGGCGTTCGATAACGATTTTGGAGATACCAGCTTGTTTCAGGCGGCCTTCCAGATAGTTACGAAGTTCCAAATCTTTATGCAAAAGATCTGCATAATTGCGATCTGCATACCAACGAGAGTCCCATGTACGGTTAATACCGACGCGTAGACCGATAGGATTAACTTTTTGACCCATTATTCAGTCTCCTCACGTTCGCGCAGAACAATTGTCAAGTTAGAGAACGGCTTCTGAATCTTACCAACACGACCACGAGCACGAGCGCGGAAACGCTTCATAACCATAGCCTTACCTACGTAAGCTTCTTTCACATACAACGCATCAACATCTAGTTGATGGTTGTTCTCAGCGTTGGCAATCGCGGATTGCAATGCTTTCTTCACGTCACCAGCGATGCGACGTTTAGAGAAAGTCAAATCAGCAAGCGCTTTTTCAACATTTTTGCCGCGAATAGATGCAGCAACTAAGTTTAGCTTCTGAGGGCTAACACGAATGTTGCGAACAACTGCTTGCGCTTCGTTGTCAGCTAACACTCTTTCACGAGCAGCTTTACCCATGATTATTTCCTCTTCGCTTTCTTATCCGCAGCGTGACCGTAATATGTACGGGTCGGTGCGAATTCGCCAAATTTATGACCAATCATATGCTCAGTTACGAGAACTGGCACAAATTTGCGTCCGTTGTGAACTCCGAAAGTTAGGCCAACAAACTGTGGCAAAATCGTAGAACGACGGGACCATGTTTTAATGATCTCTTTACGTCCAGATTCGCGAGTTGTTTCAGCCTTCTTCAGAAGGTAATGATCAACAAACGGACCCTTCCAAACAGAACGAGCCATGATCGTACCCCTTACTTCTTAGCGTGACGACGACGGATGATATATTTATCAGTCGCCTTGTTGGAGCGTGTGCGTTTACCTTTGGTCGGTTTACCCCATGGTGTCACAGGATGACGACCACCGGATGTACGACCCTCACCACCACCATGTGGGTGATCAACAGGGTTCATTGCAACACCGCGTACTTCAGAACGTTTGCCTAACCAGCGAACGCGACCAGCTTTACCCAGCTTGATGTTTTGCTGATCTGGGTTAGATACTGCACCTACGGTAGCAATACATTCGCCACGTACAACACGTAACTCACCAGACATCAATTTCAACTGAGCATAACCTTGGTCACGACCAACCAATTGTGCATATGTTCCTGCGGAACGCGCGATCTGACCGCCCTTACCTGGTTTCATTTCCACGTTGTGGATAATGGTACCGATTGGCATATTGGACAATGGCATCGCGTTACCTGGCTTAACGTCAACTTTGTTACCAGCGATTACAGAATCGCCAGCTTTCAAGCGTTGTGGAGCCAAGATATAAGCTAGTTCACCATCTTCATATTTCAACAAAGCGATGAAAGCTGTACGGTTTGGATCGTATTCAATACGTTCAACTGTAGCAGCAACGTCGAATTTGTTGCGTTTGAAGTCGATGATGCGATATTTGCGCTTGTGACCACCACCAATACGACGCGCAGTAATGCGGCCTGTATTGTTACGTCCACCTTTTTTGGTAAGACCTTCGGTCAAAGCTTTAACCGGACCGCCTTTGTATAGGTCAGACTTGTCCACCAATACAAGGTTACGGGTACCCGGAGTGTTAGGCTTAAATTGCTTCAACGCCATGACTTACACTCCTGCTGTCGCGTCGATAGTTTGACCTGCTTCCAGGGTAACTACCGCTTTTTTGAAGCCGTTACGTTGGCCGATATGACCGCGGAAACGTTTAACTTTACCTTGTTGGTTCAAGGTATTTACAGACTTCACTTTAACATCAAACAAGCTCTCAACAGCTGCTTTGATCTCAGGCTTAGTTGCATCAGTTGCAACTTTGAAAGTTACCTGGTTGTTCTCAGAACCCATTGTAGCTTTCTCTGTGATCACAGGTGCCAAGATAACTTGATACTTGCGCTCTTCGGAAAGAGGCTTCTTGTTCAAGAATTTCCAACTCATGACAAACGTGCCTCCAAACCTTCTACAGCCGATTTAGTTAACACCAAAGTGTCACGGCGTAGGATGTCATATACATTTGCGCCTGCCAAAGACAGGACATCAATATGTGGAACGTTGCGCGCAGCAAGTGCGAAGTTGCCATCGACGTCTGCACCAGTTACGAAAAGAGCATTATCAACACCGATTTTAGCTAGAGTAGCTTTCATTTCGGATGTTTTAGGACTTTTCGCTACAGCGTCGTCAAGAACGATCAATTTGCCATCAGCTACTTTGGAAGACAAAGCAGTTTTCAATGCCAATTGACGAACTTTCTTGGGCAACTTGTGACTATGATCGCGTACCACTGGACCGAATGCACGACCACCACCACGGAACTGAGAAACTTTCGCAGTACTGTGACGAGCACGACCTGTGCCCTTCTGGTTGAACATTTTCGCTCCTGTGGCGTTCACATCGCTCCGGTTTTTGACCGCATGTGTACCGGCACGACGTTTAGCCAACTGATAGTTAACCATACGTGCTAGGATGTCCTTACGAACTTCCACACCAAATACACCTTCAGCGAGTTCAATATCGCCAGCGGCCTTGTTTTCAAGCGTAATAACCTTCGCTTTCATTGTTACAGGCCCTCTTATTCGTTACCGTCAGAAGCTTCAGCAGCTGGGGCAGCTTCCGCAGCAGCAGCACGTAGGCCAGCTGGCATTGGAGCACCTTCAGGCGCAGACTTCTTAACAGCATCTTTAACCAGTACCCAACCGTTCTTGTGACCTGGTACCGCACCTTTAACCAACACCAAGCCACGCTCAGCATCTGTAGATACGATTTCCAAGTTTTGAACAGTCACGCGACGAGCACCCATGTGACCCGCCATTTTCTTACCTTTGAACACACGACCTGGGTCCTGGCATTGACCTGTGGAGCCATGTGAACGGTGAGATACGGATACGCCGTGAGACGCACGCAAACCACCAAAGTTGTGACGTTTCATCGCACCGGCAAAACCTTTACCAACGGATGTGCCCGCCACGTCAACGAATTGACCAGCTACGAAATGATCCGCAACAATCTCATCACCAACATTAAGCAAGTTTTCTGCTGCAACACGAAACTCAACCAATTTCTTTTTTGGTTCAACCTGAGCTTTCGCGAAATGACCGCGCATAGCTTGAGTTGTATGTTTCACTTTACGAGTTCCAGCACCCAATTGAACAGCATTATAGCCGTGCAATTCGCTGGAGCGAGTCGCTACGACTTGGCAGTTGTCCAATTTCAAAACTGTAACAGGAAGGTTTACACCTTCATCTGTCCAAACGCGGGTCATGCCCACTTTCTGTGCAAGTACACCACTACGCATAATGAGTACTCCTTACAGTTTGATTTCTACATCAACACCAGCAGCAAGGTCGAGCTTCATAAGCGCGTCAACTGTTTGCGGTGTTGGATCAACGATGTCTAACACACGCTTGTGTGTACGCATCTCAAATTGCTCACGGCTCTTTTTGTTCACGTGTGGACCACGAAGAACTGTGAACTTCTCAATTTTGGTAGGAAGCGGGATTGGTCCGCGTACTTCCGCACCTGTACGTTTTGCAGTATTTACGATTTCCTGTGTGGAGGAATCCAACACACGGTGATCGAAAGCCTTCAAACGAATTCGAATATTCTGGTTATCCATAACCAAAAACCTCCAGTTCCTAGAAACGCCTAATCGCCGGATGCGATCGCTATTTCCGGTTAACTAATAAAAACGTATTCGAAAAACACGTCAGCCCGGCGGAGCTTATAAAGCTTCACCGGGCATAACGCAACTACTTTTTTTACTCAGTTACTGCAGCAACTACGCCGGCACCAACTGTGCGTCCACCTTCGCGGATCGCGAAGCGAAGACCGTCGTTCATCGCGATAGGTGCGATCAACTCAACATCCATTGTGATGTTATCACCTGGCATTACCATCTCTGTACCTTCTGGCAATACTACAGAACCTGTTACGTCTGTTGTACGGAAGTAGAATTGTGGACGGTAGTTAGAGAAGAATGGTGTATGACGACCACCTTCATCTTTTGTCAGAATGTAGCACTCACATTTGAACTTTGTATGTGGCTTGATAGAACCTGGAGCACATAGTACTTGACCACGCTCAACGTCTTCACGACCAACACCACGCAACAATGCACCAATGTTGTCACCAGCTTCACCGCTATCAAGCAGCTTGCGGAACATTTCAACACCTGTACATGTTGTTTTTGTTGTTTCTTTAAGACCTACGATTTCGATCTCTTCACCAACTTTAACAACACCAGATTCTACACGACCTGTTACTACTGTACCACGGCCAGAGATAGAGAATACGTCCTCAATCGGCATCAAGAATGGCAAGTCAATAGCACGTTCTGGCTGTGGAATATATTCGTCAACAGCAGCCATCAGCTCAAGAATTTTCTCTTTACCGATGTTGTCGTCGCGGCCTTCCAATGCTGCCAAAGCAGAACCAGCGATGATTGGTAGATCGTCACCTGGGAAGTCATAAGAAGACAACAATTCACGAACTTCCATCTCAACCAATTCCAACAACTCTTCGTCGTCAACTTGGTCAACTTTGTTCAAGAATACTACAAGTGCAGGTACACCAACCTGACGTGCCAACAAGATGTGCTCACGTGTTTGTGGCATTGGACCGTCAGCTGCGTTCACAACCAAGATCGCACCATCCATTTGAGCCGCACCAGTGATCATGTTTTTAACATAGTCAGCGTGACCTGGGCAGTCTACGTGTGCGTAGTGACGTGTTTCAGTCTCATACTCAACGTGTGCTGTGTTAATTGTAATACCGCGCTCACGCTCTTCAGGCGCTTTGTCGATGTCACCGAAGTCAGTTGCGTCTGCACCGTTTACTTCAGCCAATACTTTGGAAATCGCCGCAGTAAGAGTTGTCTTACCGTGGTCAACGTGACCAACTGTACCAATGTTACAGTGTGGTTTATTACGTTCAAACTTTTCTTTAGCCATTGCTAAAACTCCTAGTTTATTCTTTTAAACCTTAAGCGTATTTAGCGCGAACTTCGTCCGCTACCGCTTGAGGAACTTGTTGGTAATGATCGAATTGCATTGTGAATTGTGCGCGACCTTGAGATTGGGAACGCAAGCTGTTCACATAACCGAACATGTTTGCCAAAGGCACCATCGCATTTACAACACGTGCAGGGCCGCGTTGGTCCATGGAGGAAACTTGACCACGACGGGAGTTCAAGTCACCAATGATGTCACCCATGTATTCTTCAGGTGTAACAACTTCAACAGCCATGATTGGCTCTAGAAGTTTCGCACCTGCCTCGTTCATAGCTTCACGGAATGCAGCACGTGCTGCGATTTCGAAGGCCATTACGGAGGAGTCAACGTCATGGTATGCACCGTCCACCAACTTCACGGAGAAGTCGATCACAGGGAAACCTGCAAGAATACCATTGTCCATTTGGGACTCTAGGCCTTTTTCAACGCCTGGAATGTATTCTTTAGGAACGGAACCACCAACGATTTCAGATGTGAAGCCATAACCTTCACCTGGCTCATTCGGAGTAAACTCAAGAATGATACGCGCATACTGACCAGAACCACCAGATTGTTTCTTGTGGGTATAGTCAACACGTGCAGGCTTGGAGATTGTTTCACGGTAAGCCACTTGAGGCTGACCAATGTTAGCTTCTACTTTAAATTCACGCTTTAGACGGTCAACAAGGATGTCCAAGTGCAACTCGCCCATACCAGCCAAAATTGTTTGACCAGATTCATCGTCAGATTTAACGCGGAAAGATGGATCCTCAGCAGCCAAACGAGCAAGGCCTTGGCCCATTTTCTCTTGGTCAGCTTTGGACTTTGGTTCAACAGCAATCTCAATCACTGGATCTGGGAATTCCATACGCTCCAAGATGATTGGCTTGTCAGATACACAAAGTGTGTCACCTGTTGTTGTATTTTTCAAACCAGCAATCGCAACGATATCACCAGCATGTGCTTCTTTGATGTCTTCACGAGAGTTAGAATGCATCAACAACATACGGCCAATACGCTCTTTGTTGTCTTTCACAGAGTTCTTTACGAAAGAACCTGCAGACAAAGTACCAGAGTAAATACGGCAGAATGTCAAAGAGCCCACAAATGGGTCGTTCATGATTTTAAATGCCAAAGCAGAGAATGGCTCATCATCAGAAGCTTTACGTGTATCAGCAGCTTCTGTATCAGGATGAACACCTTCAACGTCTTTAAGATCTAATGGAGACGGCATGTAATCAACAACAGCATCCAACAATGGTTGAACACCTTTGTTTTTAAATGCAGTACCGTTCAATACAGGAACGAAAGAACCGTTCAATGTACCTTTACGGATACAAGCTTTCAAAGTTTCTTCAGACGGCTCTGTACCTTCCAAATAAGCTTCCATTGCTTCATCATCTTGCTCAACAGCTGTTTCCAACAATGTTTCGCGGTATTCAGCAGCTTTGTCAGCTAACTCAGCTGGAATGTCGATGTATTCGTAAGAAGCACCTAGCTCATCACCAACCCAACGGATCCATTTCATTTTCAACAAATCGATCACGCCATCATATTCAGCTTCGGAACCTACTGGTAGGTTCAATACCAATGGGGTCGCACCTAAACGGTCAACCATCATATCTACACAACGGTAGAAGTCAGCACCGGTACGGTCCATTTTGTTTACGAAGCACATGCGTGGCACGTCGTATTTGTCAGCTTGACGCCATACTGTTTCAGATTGTGGTTCAACACCAGCAACGGAGTCGAATACAGCAACAGCACCATCAAGTACACGCAACGCACGCTCTACTTCAATTGTGAAGTCAACGTGACCTGGTGTGTCAATGATGTTAATGCGGTGATTGTTCCAGAAACAAGTTGTCGCAGCAGAGGTAATTGTAATACCACGCTCCTGCTCTTGCTCCATCCAGTCCATAGTCGCACCACCGTCGTGAACCTCACCAATTTTGTGAGACTTACCTGTGTAGTACAGAATACGTTCTGTTGTAGTGGTCTTACCCGCATCAATATGCGCCATAATACCAATGTTACGATATAGATCGAGTGTATGTGTACGAGCCATAACTCTACTTCCTTGTTTGAATTACGAATGGATTACCAACGATAATGCGCGAATGCACGGTTAGCTTCAGCCATTTTGTGCGTATCTTCACGTTTCTTGATGGAAGCACCACGGCCGTTTGTTGCGTCTAACAACTCACCAGCTAGGCGTTCTGTCATTGTGTTTTCAGAACGTTTACGTGCCATTTCGATAATCCAACGGAATGCCAAAGCTTGAGCACGGTCAGCGCGAACTTCAACAGGAACCTGATAAGTCGCACCACCAACACGGCGAGAACGAACCTCAACCTGTGGCTTCACGCTGTTAACAGCTTCGTGGAACGCAGCAACCGGATCACCTTCAACGCGACCAGCCATTTTTTCGAATGCACCATATACGATCTTCTCTGCTGTGGATTTACGACCATCCAACATTACAGAGTTGATGAATTTGGAAATTACAACATCACCGAATTTAGCATCCGGTAATACTTGACGTTTTGTAGCACTGTGACGACGAGACATAATACCACTCCTTACTTCGGACGCTTCGCGCCGTATTTAGAACGACGTTGCTTACGATCTTTAACACCTTGTGTATCCAAGGTACCGCGAATTGTGTGGTAACGAACACCAGGCAAATCTTTTACACGACCGCCGCGGATCATCACAACACTATGCTCTTGCAAGTTGTGACCTTCACCCGGGATGTAAGATGTAACCTCGAAACCGTTTGTCAAACGAACACGTGCAACTTTACGAAGCGCGGAGTTTGGTTTCTTTGGTGTTGTTGTGTAAACGCGTGTGCATACACCACGTTTTTGAGGACAAGCTTCCAAAGCAGGTACTTTTTCACGCTTTGGCTTGTCTTTCCGCGCTTTGCGGATCAATTGGTTAATTGTAGGCATTTTAACTCTTCACCTTTTTAGCCACAGAATCGATCCCATTGTATATCCATCAGGAAACATTCAGCAGACCGTTAACAGATTACTCTATGTACATTTCGCACACATCGGATTCCGAAATCGGAAACACAAAATGCGCTAAACCCAATCGCAATCACATTCCGTATTGCAATCAGGCCTAAACTTTTTGATCCAATTTGGTTTAGAAACTGAATCGATGTCTCTTTAATTGAACTGTATGGCGCTGAAGATACATACTTAAAAAGACCGCGCTCTAACTTCCTAGAAAGTTAAGAAAACACTATATTTTCAAGAATGTTCGGATATAATCCGCATCAGGCTCACAGACCAGTCCTCTCTTAGAGGCGCGCGGATACTATGCAGATAAGCTAGTGGCGTCAAGCAAAAGATTCCAAGCAATTATTCCAGATCAATATCTGGTCTGAATCTTTCTTTTAAAACTAAATCTTGAAACATTATTTCACTCATGCGGTTTCAAGTAACTTTTCTACGGCATGAATGGAATTTGAACAATCAGAATCGCACAATGATGATATCAAGGATCCATAGAGGTCATAGTTAACCAAAAGTTTCTTATTCTTATCTCTACGTGCGTTCTCACGCTATTGTGACAAGCTGTCGGTTGTGCTTTGACCACCACCTACTTATGTAATAATCTTAACAGGATAATTATAATAGATAGTACTCTCTATAGGATAGCGGGGACAGGAAAATGCAGTTTATTCGAAATCTCAAAATAACCACACGCCTAATCATGGGCTTTAGTGTTATTCTTACCTTAATGGTTGGAATCACCATTGTTGGAATCACCGAAGTAGATATCATTAAGAAGGCCCTTACACAGATTGATGACGTAAATAGTGTAAAGCAACGTTATGCAATTAACTTCCGCGGAAGTGTGCATGATCGCTCCATCGCTATTCGCGATGTCTACCTTGTTACAGAAAAACAAGAATTACAGGCAACAATTGCCGATATCCGTCGCCTTGAAGAGGATTATAGAAAATCTGCGGAAAAGATGGATGAGATTTTTGCAACACGCGATGATATTGAACCAATAGAGCGTGATATCTTAAATCGTATTAAAGAGATTGAGGCTGCAACCAATCCTTTGGTTGAGCAAGTGATCGAATTACAAACAAAAGAAATTCCGGATGCTGCTTATTTGATCCTCATGCAAGACTTACGTCCCTACTTTGTTGATTGGTTGGCCACCATTAACCAATTTATCGATCTGCAAGAAGATAAAAATATGATGGAAGCTGATGTCGCACAGGCAACCGCTTCTGAATTTACTAGCATCATGATTATTGCAACGAGTTTGGCTATCTTGCTAGGTGGTTTATTCGCTGCCTGGATTATCTTTTCTATCCGTCCGCTACGTGTTCTTACCAACTCCATGCAGCGTTTGGCGGAAAACGATCTATCAACAGATATTCCGGATTTCAACACAACAAACGAAATCGGCGATATTACACAAGCAGTATTGGTCTTTAAAGAAAACGCAATTGAAGTCCAGAGACTTGAGGAAGAACAACGCCAAGCTGAAATTCGTAACCAAGAAGCACAAGTTGCTGCACGTCATCAAATGGCAGATCAATTTGATGCACAGATTGGTAAAACAATTGAGAAACTCGTATCTGCATCGACAGAATTACAATCAATCTCACAAAATATGGGTGACATATCCAGCAGTGTACATAATGTCAGTAGTGAAGTTGCGTCATCTACAAAAACAACAAGCGAGAATATTTCAACTGTAGCCTCCGCAACCGAAGAAATGACAGCAAGTTCCAGTGAAATCACCTCCCAAGTTTCAAGTGTTGCAAGTAAATCGGACATCGCTTCAGCAAGTGCATCTGAATCCAGCCAGAAAGTTAACGAATTAAATCAACTGGCAAGTAACATTGGTGAA
Source organism: Curvivirga sp. (assembly GCF_965219885.1). NCBI lineage: Bacteria > Pseudomonadati > Pseudomonadota > Alphaproteobacteria > Rhodospirillales > Aestuariispiraceae > Curvivirga > Curvivirga sp. Next base: position 141,252 of record NZ_CBDCOT010000007.1, on the reverse strand, counting down.
GTTGTTACATCTATCCGTGACATTGCAGATCAAACTAACTTGCTCGCGTTGAATGCAACGATTGAATCAGCGCGTGCGGGTGAAGCTGGTAAAGGATTTGCGGTGGTTGCAGATGAAGTTAAAAAACTAGCAAGTGAAACTTCTCAAAAAACGGAAGAGATCAGTGCACGCATCGCGGAAATTCAGGAAGCAACGCAAGAAGCTGTCTTGGCCATGGAAAACATTATCAGCAATATTACTGAGATTAACCAAGCTTCCGCTGATACAGCGAGCGCTGCGGATCAACAAAATAGTGTCATCAGTGAAATCACAATGAATATTGCGCAAGTATCACGTGCTGCACAAGAAACGACCACAATGATTACAGACATTGAATCTGCTTCGAATGAAGTATGTAAAGCTTCTGAAGTTCTTGATACGTCATCAGGTGACATCGCTAATCTATCGCAAAATTTAGAAGAAGCTGTGAGTAGTCTCTTGGGAGAATTACGTAAAGCATAGACTATCCTAAAATCTTTTCGATGATAAGGCGTGAGCAACAAACATGCTCACGCCTTATTTTTACTTTTACCTCCCTATCAATCCTGATATAGAACGTTCTTCAATCAATAGATCGCCTCTTCTCTTGTGAGATAGGGCTTGATACGGGAAGCTGAAAATGCGCGAAATTGAATATTGCGAAACCATGACCGATGTCCGCCGTAACATCGATCGTTTAGATGAAGAAATTATTACCCTTCTGAAAGAACGCGCCGGTTATGTGGCCCAAGCTGGTCGGATCAAACAAGACGCAAATATCGTTCGTATACCTGAACGTATTGAACAAGTAATCGACAATGTAAAACGTTTCGCCCGTAACGTAGGCCTTGATGAAGCAATTGCAGAGGCGGCTTATCGCCCAATGGTTGACGCTTATATAGATTTTGAAATGCGCGAGTTCAAAAAATTGGAAGCGGAAGGAAAAAAATAATCCTCACCTGCTAGCTGTTATTATTTTCTCCAAGAACCGCTAGTATTTCTTCCATTTCTCCTGTTTCTTTTAACATCTTAAGCCCCTTATTGAATTTCTTCACATAATACGGACCTTTTTCAATATTTCTGGATACCAACATATGAAACACCCAGCCAAATTGAAAATCTTCCAAATGCGTTAACTTGTGACTGTCAAATTCCGGCGGTAAAGTATTAATCGCCGCATAGCCTGTTCGCATAAGCTCTGGTACAAAATCAATACGCCCAGTGTAGAGCATCTTGAATAGGCTTTCATTAGTTGGGGCAACACTCACTGAAATACTACCACTATTGATCAATGTATTGAACTGGCCACCTAGAGCACTGGATTGCAATCTTCCCATAGTTAATCCGGAAAAGTCTCTCAACGTTTCTACCTTTAACGGACGGTCCTTATGATAGTAAATTACCTCTTGATGTGTAACTACCGGATTAGTCAGTAAAAAAGATTGTCGTCTTTCTGGCGTAGAAACCCAGATAATTGAAGCATCCCACCGCCCCTCTTCCGCAAGTCGCTTGGCCCGATTCCATGGAAAAAAGCCGAATTCAACCTCAATATTTACTTTCTCAAAGGCACGTTTGGTAATTTCAGAGTACGGCCCATAGTTTGGTAGTTCTTTAGATAAATAAGGTTTCCATTCACCATTAGTGATACGAATAATTTCAGATCCAGATGCAGGAAAAACCATGCTGTAGAGCATGAAAATTAGAAATGTTACTATTAACCTCATAGAGCACCTCGTTCTTTAGTTTAAAGAACCAATCATTCGTATTCTAACATAGAAACACGAATTTTATAGATACCAATATAAGACAATTTGAATTTTCATACTCAATTGATTTTCTGCTGTCTTTTCGGAAGTAGAATTGGCGCTAAAATTTCATCCAACTTTCCACTTCGTTGTAACTTCCTTAAACCCTTATTAAATTGCTTAATAAAGTAGGGTCCTTTTTCAATTCGCTTTGAAATCATCATATGGGAAACCCATCCATATTGAAAATCTTCCAAATGGCCAAATTTTGATTTATCAAATTCTTCTGGTAGCGCATCAATAGCATCATAACCGCTATTCATAAGCTCAGGTACAAAATCAATGCGCCCACTATACAGCATCTTAAATAGGTTTTCGTTAGTGGGGACGATACTGACAGATAACTCACCATTCGTAATCAGCTCGTTAAACTGCCCGCCAAATGCGCTTGATTGAATCCTTCCTAAAGTAAGTCCGCCAAAATCCGATAGTTGCTCAACGGTTAAAGGGCGATCCTTATTATAATAAATCACTTCCTGAAGTGTAATGACGGGGTTACTGAGTAAAAACTTCTGACGCCTTTCAGGCGTTGCAACCCAAAAGAAAGTACCATCCCATCGCCCCTCTTCCACGAGGCGTGTGGCTCTATTCCATGGAAAAAAGCCAAATTCCACCTCTATCCCAACCTCTTCAAAAGCGAGTTTTGCAATTTCAGAATATGGTCCAAAATTTGGCAGTTCTTCAGACTGATAGGGTTTCCATTCACCATTGGTGAGACGTATAATTTCCTTACCGGAGGAAGGCATTGCCATCATCAAGAGGCAAGCAAAAAAGGACGAAAGAAATAGTCGCATAAGACACCTTCCAAGCTCGTCACCACGTAATCCCGAAAACCATGTTAACACAAAACCTAAAAAATAGGTAAAAGAAAACCCCGGTAGATTTCTCCACCGGGGTTCCTAATCTTTTACGCTTCAAGTAATTAACAATTACTCAGCAGCTGGTTCCTCAGATGTTTCTTCAGAAGCCGGAATTGCTTGGTTGCGATTCGCTGCTTTTTGCGCTGTCAATTCACGGTCACGTTCGGATGCTAATTGACGCATATGTTTCATCACGGAACCTGTACCAGCTGGTACCAAGCGACCCACGATTACGTTTTCTTTTAAGCCTTCAAGACTATCAGACTTACCATTTACAGCAGCATCGGTTAGGACACGTGTTGTTTCCTGGAAGGACGCAGCAGAAATAAAGCTGTTTGTCTGCAAGCTTGCTTTTGTAATACCTTGAAGAACAGGATTACCGCTGATTGGACGTTTGTTTTCCGCCATCAATTTATCATTGATTTCGTTCATTTCTTCACGATCTAACTGCTCACCAGCTAGATAGTAAGATTCGCCCGGATCAGTGATTTCAATCTTCTGCAACATTTGGCGTACGATCACTTCGATATGCTTATCGTTGATTTTCACACCTTGCAGACGATATACGTCCTGAATTTCTTTACATAGGTAGTTGGACAATGCCTCAACCCCCATCACATCCAAGATATCATGTGGAACTGGGTTACCATCCATCAACATTTCACCTTTAGAGATGAAATCGCCTTCTTGAACAGCAACGTGTTTCCCTTTTGGTACCAGATATTCAGATGGCTCAATATTCTCATCTGCTGGACGGATTACAATACGACGTTTTGTTTTGTAATCTTTACCAAACTCAACATAACCGTCTTGGTCTGCGATAACCGCAAAGTCTTTAGGTTTACGTGCTTCGAACAATTCAGCCACACGAGGTAGACCACCAGTAATATCACGTGTCTTAGAAGATTCACGTGGGATACGCGCCAATACATCACCAGCTTTAACTTCTGAACCGTTATGTACGGAAAGAATAGCATCCACAGACATGAAGTAACGTGCTTCCATACCGTTTGGTAGGGTGATTACTTCACCATCTTCTGTACGCAATGTGATACGTGGTTTCAGGTCTGTACCTTTAGCTTGCTGTTTCCAGTCGACAACACGTTTGGATGCGATACCTGTAGCTTCGTCAACTTCGTCACGAAGGGATATACCCTCAACCAAATCAACATAATGTGCTACACCAGACATCTCAGAGATGATCGGAACAGTATATGGATCCCATTCTGCGATTGTTTGACCTTTAACAACTGGCTGACCTTCGTCCATCTTCAAACGCGCACCATATGGTACACGGTGACGAGCACGTTCACGACCAGTTTCATCGGCAAGTACCAATTCACAGTTACGACCCATCACTACCGGATGACCTTCACTATCAATAACCACATTACGGTTATTGATTTTCATAACACCATCCAAGGAAGATTCGATAGAGTTCTGCTCAGCACCACGCTGCGCCGCACCACCAATGTGGAATGTACGCATTGTCAACTGTGTACCCGGCTCACCAATGGATTGCGCAGCAATAACACCAACTGCTTCACCACGGTTAACCTTTGTACCACGTGCCAAGTCACGACCGTAACATGTTGCGCAAGCACCGTGACGGGATTCACAAGTCAATACAGAGCGGATCAAGACTGCATCAACACCAGCTGTTTCAATTTCGTCTGCTTTTTCTTCGTCAATCAAGCCACCAGCTTCGATCAATACTTCACCAGTCAAAGGATGTTTCACGTCTTCAACAACGCAACGACCCAAAATACGTTCAGCCAAACCTTCGATAATGTCACCACCATCAATAACCGCACGCATGGTCAAACCATTTTCTGTGCCACAGTTATCTTCGATAATGATACAATCTTGGGCAACGTCCACAAGACGACGTGTCAGATAACCGGAGTTAGCAGTTTTCAAAGCTGTATCCGCCAAACCTTTACGTGCACCGTGAGTAGAGTTGAAGTATTCAAGTACGTTCAAACCTTCTTTAAAGTTCGCGATAATTGGTGTTTCAATGATGGAACCATCCGGTTTCGCCATCAAACCACGCATACCAGCAAGCTGTTTAATCTGAGCCGCAGAACCACGAGCACCAGAATGTGCCATCATATATACGGAGTTCAGACCTTTCTCACCCGGAGCCGCCATAACTTTCATCATGTCGTCAGCCACTTTATCGGAACAAGAAGCCCATACGTCGACAACTTTGTTATATTTCTCACCCTGAGTAATCAGACCGTCCATATATTGTTGTTCAAACGCTTTCACTTCTGTTTGCGCTGCATCGATCAAGTTATCCTTTGTTTCAGGAATGATCATGTCATCCTTACCGAAGGAAATACCTGCTTTACAAGCCCAACCAAAACCAATGCCCATCAACTTGTCACAGAAGATCACAGTTTCTTTCTGACCACAGTGACGATACACAATGTCGATCAAGTTTGTGATTTCTTTCTTAGTCAATACTTGGTTGATCAAAGAGAATGGTACATTTGGATGACGTGGCAAAATTTGTGACAAGATCACACGACCTGGTGTTGTCACAACTTTTTGAGACACAGGGTTGCCGTCGTTATCAACTGTATCGTAAACCGCTTTAATCTTTGTTTGAACAGTTACTGCACCAGATTCTAGCGCCAGTTCCAATTCAGACATAACAGAGAAGAGAGGTAGACGATGTGCTGTGGCTTTACCGTCTTTCAACAATGCCCATGCTTCTTCACCAGTCAGTTTAGACATATCCTTATGGTGATCAGCAACGTCACGCATGACAACATCCTGACGTTCCAAAGCAGCAGTCAAAGCTTCTTTAGAGTCGATATATACTTCGTCAGCAACCGCATCGGGACGTTCATGTGTGATGTAATATAGACCCAAAACGATATCCTGAGACGGAACGATAATTGGCTTACCATTCGCAGGAGACAGGATGTTGTTTGTGGACATCATCAATACACGTGCTTCCAATTGTGCTTCTAGAGACAATGGAACGTGAACCGCCATCTGGTCACCGTCAAAGTCCGCGTTAAACGCAGCACATACCAACGGATGCAAGTTGATCGCTTTACCTTCTACCAATACTGGTTCAAACGCTTGGATACCCAAACGGTGAAGTGTCGGCGCACGGTTCAACAATACTGGATGTTCGCGGATAACTTCTTCAAGAATATCCCAAACTTCTGGGCGTTCTTTCTCAACCATACGCTTCGCAGCTTTAATGGTTGTCGCCATACCGTAAAGTTCAAGTTTCGCATAAATGAACGGCTTAAACAGTTCCAGTGCCATTTTCTTAGGTAGACCACATTGATGCAACATCAATTCTGGACCAACCACGATCACGGAACGACCGGAATAGTCAACGCGTTTACCCAACAAGTTTTGACGGAAGCGACCTTGCTTACCTTTCAACATGTCGGACAAGGATTTCAATGGACGTTTGTTTGCCCCTGTAATCACACGACCACGACGACCGTTATCGAATAGCGCATCTACAGATTCCTGCAACATACGTTTTTCGTTACGTACGATAATGTCAGGTGCACGAAGCTCCATCAAACGACGTAGACGGTTGTTACGGTTGATTACACGACGATATAAATCGTTCAAGTCAGATGTAGCAAAACGACCACCATCCAATGGAACCAATGGACGTAACTCAGGTGGGATCACAGGAATAACATCCATGATCATCCATTCTGGACGTGTTCCGGATTCCAAGAATGCTTCAAGAAGCTTCAAACGTTTAACAAGTTTCTTACGCTTTGCTTCAGAACCTGTTTCTTCGATACCTTGACGTGTGAATTCGATTTCCTCTTCGATATCCATATCTTCAAGGATCGCTTTCAATGCTTCCGCACCAATTTTAGCGGTGAAAGCATCATCGCCATATTCGTCTTGAGCATCCAAATATTCTTCTTCGGAAAGCAACTGGAATTGTTTCAGAGGGGACAAGCCCGGCTCTGTTACAACATATGCTTCGAAATAAAGAACTTTCTCAAGATCTTTCAATGTCATATCCAACATCAAACCGATGCGGGATGGCAAAGATTTCAAGAACCAGATATGCGCAGCAGGTGCTGCCAACTCAATATGGCCCATACGCTCACGACGTACTTTGCTCAATGTTACTTCAACACCGCATTTTTCACATACGATGCCTTTATATTTCATACGTTTGTATTTACCGCACAAGCATTCGTAGTCTTTGATTGGACCAAAGATACGCGCGCAGAACAAACCATCGCGTTCCGGCTTGAATGTACGATAGTTAATTGTTTCCGGCTTCTTGATCTCACCAAAAGACCAAGCGCGGATTTGTTCAGGCGACGCAATCGAAATTTTGATGCTATCGAAATTATTTGTGCCTTGTGCCTGTCCGAAGAGTTGCATTACTTCATTCATCAGGGCTCTCCTTCGCGTGTGTCACGCTTTCTATAAAAAACCTAGGCTTCTCAGCCGATGTATAAAATACGGCGTCCGAGGCTGGAAACTCAACCAGCCCCGGGCCCGGTTCTTATTGCTCTTCCTGATGCAGATCTACATCCAAACCTAAGGAACGTAGCTCTTTCATCAATACGTTGAAGGATTCCGGAATACCGGCTTCGAAGTTGTCATCACCGCGAACGATAGATTCATAAACCTTCGTACGACCGGAGACATCATCGGATTTCACTGTCAACATTTCTTGCAGAGTATATGCAGCACCATAAGCTTCAAGTGCCCATACTTCCATCTCACCGAAGCGCTGACCACCGAACTGTGCCTTACCACCCAACGGCTGTTGAGTAACAAGACTGTAAGGTCCAATAGAACGAGCATGGATTTTGTCATCAACCAAGTGGTGCAATTTCAGCATGTAAATAATGCCGACTGTTACATCACGGTGGAATTCTTCACCAGTACGTCCATCGATCAAACGCGCCTGACCAGATGTTTTCAATCCTGCACGATCCAAGTAACCGTTGATGTCTTCTTCACGCGCACCGTCAAATACTGGTGTTGCGATCGGAATACCGCGGGATACGTTTTTCGCTAGGTCAACAAGTTCACCTTCGCCATAGGACTTCAGATCTTCAACGATATTCTCGTCTTTGTAAGCTTCCTCAAGGGAGATACGTAGATCATCAGAACGACCTTCTGCACGATATGTTTCCAAAGCCTCATTCACTTGACGGCCAAGGCTAGCACAAGCCCAACCTAAGTGAGTTTCAAGGATCTGACCAACGTTCATACGAGATGGTACACCCAATGGGTTCAATACGATATCAACTGGTGTACCGTCTTCTAGGTATGGCATGTCTTCCTGAGGCATAATTTTGGAAATTACACCTTTGTTACCATGACGACCCGCCATTTTATCACCAGGTTGAAGCTTACGCTTCACAGCAACGAAGACTTTAACCATCTTCATCACGCCCGGTGGCAATTCATCACCAGATTGAACTTTATCTACTTTATCGTCGAAACGTGCTTCTACTTTGCCTACGGAATCGTCGAATTGTTTCTTCAACGCTTCCAATGCATCGTTTACGCCTTCGTCTTCAACGGCAACCAAACGCCAATGCGCAGTTGTGAACTCGTTTAGGAATTCTTCTGTCGCTTTCACATTTGTATCCATGCCTTTTGGACCGGCAACGATTGTTTGACCAACAACCATTTCCAAGAAGCGGTTACGGAAAGAACGTTCCAAGATGCCTTTTTCGTCATCACGGTCTTTTGCAAGACGCTCGATCTCTTGACGATCAATTGCCAAGGCACGTTCGTCTTTGTCGATACCACGACGAGAGAATACACGTACTTCTACGATTGTACCTGTGTCACCAGGAGGTACACGCAAGGATGTATCACGAACGTCAGAAGCTTTCTCACCAAAGATGGCACGAAGAAGTTTTTCTTCCGGTGTCATCGGGCTCTCGCCTTTTGGTGTTACTTTACCAACAAGAATGTCGCCAGCTTTTACTTCTGCACCGATATATACGATACCAGCTTCGTCAAGATTCTTAAGTGCTTCTTCACCCACATTTGGAATATCGCGTGTAATTTCTTCCTGGCCCAACTTGGTATCACGAGCCATTACTTCGAATTCTTCGATATGGATAGATGTGAAGACATCGTCTTTCACGATACGCTCAGAAATGAGGATGGAATCCTCAAAGTTGTAACCATTCCATGGCATAAACGCCACAAGCACGTTACGACCAAGCGCCAATTCACCCATATCTGTAGATGGACCGTCGGCGATAATGTCGCCAGCTTCGATACGATCACCAACTTTTACCAAAGGTCTCTGTGTAATACAGGTATTTTGGTTAGAACGTTGGAACTTCAACAAGTTGTAGATGTCTACACCAGATTGAGACGCATCTGTAACGTCTGTCATGCGAACAACGATACGTGTCGCATCGATCTGATCAACAACACCAGAACGTTTCGCAACGATGGTCACACCAGAGTCTTTCGCTACGCGACCTTCCATACCTGTACCCACCAATGGTGCGTCGGATTGTAGAAGAGGCACAGCCTGACGCTGCATGTTGGAACCCATCAATGCACGGTTCGCATCATCGTTTTCCAAGAATGGGATCAGGGCCGCAGCCACAGATACTAACTGACGTGGAGAAACGTCGATCAAGTCAATGTCTTCTGGACGGGAAACCAAATAGTCACCACGAGAACGACAGTTTACAAGATCTTCAACGAAGGAGCCATCAGCATTACGAGGCGCGTTCGCCTGCGCAATGGTAAATTTACCTTCACCCATCGCGGACATATAGATCACTTCATCAGTAACAATACCGTCTACAACTTTACGATAAGGTGCTTCGATGAAACCATATTTATTCACACGCGCAAATGTCGCCAAAGAGTTAATCAAACCAATGTTTGGACCCTCTGGGGTTTCAATAGGACAGATACGACCATAGTGAGTAGCATGTACGTCACGAACCTCAAAGCCTGCACGTTCACGTGTCAAACCACCAGGTCCAAGGGCAGATAGACGACGTTTATGTGTCACCTCTGACAATGGGTTGGTTTGGTCCATAAACTGAGACAATTGAGAAGAACCGAAGAATTCACGAACAGCTGCTGCTGCTGGTTTCGCATTGATCAAGTCATGCGGCATTACAGAATCGATGTCTACGGAACCCATACGTTCGCGAATTGCACGTTCCATACGCAACAATCCAATACGATATTGGTTCTCCATCAATTCGCCGACGGAACGAACACGACGGTTACCCAGGTGATCGATATCGTCAATTTCACCGCGACCATCTTTCAATTCGATCAAAATACGAACGATTTCAAGAATGTCTTCTTTACGCAATGTACGTTGGGTGTCTGGAACTTCGTTTAGTTCGAATTCCAAACGGGAGTTCATTTTCACACGACCAACTGTGGAAAGGTCATAACGCTCTTCATCGAAGAACAAACCTTTGAACAATGCGTCGGCTGTTTCCAAGGTAGGTGGCTCACCAGGACGCATCACACGGTAGATGTCGGTAAGAGCATCTTCACGGCTCTCGTTTTTGTCTGCCGCTAATGTGTTACGTAGGTAAGGACCAACATTTGCATAATCGATATGCAGACTTGGAATTGAAGATAGGCCAAGATCTTCGATCAGCTCCAAAGATTCTGCTGTGATCTCATCACCTGCCTCGAAGTAAATTTCGCCAGTTTCTTCATTAATGATGTCATTGGCGATAAAGCGGCCGATTACTTCACCTTCGTTCAAGGCGATTTCTTTCAGACCAGCTTCTTCAAGTTTACGAATACTACGTGCTGTCAGTTTAGAACCAGCTGCGGCAACAACTTCACCAGTTTTTGCATCAATCAGGTCTTTCTCAAGTTTTTCGCCTTTCAGACGATCGCCATCGAAGGCTGTCTTCCAACCTTTCTTGGTATACTTAAGAGTAACAGTTTCATAATATTTGTTTAAGATATCTTCTTTGGTGATACCAGTTGTCAAAGCAGGGTCTAGCGATTTACCTTCTTTAGCCAACTTGTCACGCTGCGCCTGTGTTGCGTCGCTATCAAGCGCCATCAACAATGTGGTTGCAGGTAACTTACGACGACGGTCGATACGAACATATAACATGTCTTTCGCATCAAATTCGAAGTCCAACCAAGAACCACGGTAAGGAATTACACGTGCAGCAAACAGATATTTACCAGAAGAATGGCTTTTGCCTTTATCATGATCAAAGAAAACACCAGGAGAACGGTGCATCTGAGATACGATAACACGCTCGGTTCCATTCACGATGAATGTACCATGCTGTGTCATCAAAGGCAGGTCGCCCATATAAACGTCTTGTTCTTTAATATCGCGGATAGAACGAGCACCTGTGTCCTCATCAATATCCCACACAACCAAGCGCAGAGTTACACGCAATGGCGCAGCATATGTAATACCGCGTTGCTGACACTCTTCGGTATCATATTTTGGTTGTTCTAATTCATAACGAACAAACTCTAACTGAGAACGCTCAGAGAAATCCCGAATAGGGAAAACACTTTCGAAAACTTCTTGAAGTCCGGTTTTAGAACGCTCTTTTGCGTCAATACCGTCTTGCAAGAATGCATCATAGGAAGCTTTTTGAACTTCGATCAAGTTTGGCATAGGTGCCACTTCAGACAAACGTCCAAAGCTTTTACGAATTTTTTTTCGTTCGGTGTACGAGTTGGCCATATTTTCCTCGTCCAATATCTGTTAACCCAGGTTCGGATCGTGCTTTATGTCGCGGCCTCTTATGGCGCTTACGCATAAAGGATCGTCCCCTAACGTCCAGTTTAGCGCGGTTTTCTTTAGTCGGCCCCCACACCAATAGGCCCTCTTTGTAGGATTTTCTGCAGCCCGCATAAATTTACGTTCATTAGAAAAGCCTAAACGCCCTGAAATATCAATGAAAAATCGAAATATTTTCATCCATACTTACAAGGCGCGTCGAGGGGCAACACCAAAACGGTGCGCCCCTCTTAATCGCATGCTACCTTACGGTAGCCAGAGATTATTTCAACTCTACAGAAGCACCAGCTTCTTCAAGTTTCTTTTTCATCTCTTCAGCTTCGTCCTTAGAAGCACCTTCTTTTACTGTAGCAGGTGCGGACTCAACCATTTCTTTCGCTTCTTTCAAGCCTAGGCCTGTGATAGCGCGAACTTCTTTAATCACGTTGATTTTCTTGTCGCCTGCGCCAGCCAAAACAACGTCAAAGCTGTCTTTTTCTTCTGCAGCAGCTTCGCCACCAGCAGCGCCGCCAACAGCAGCAACAGCAACAGGAGCAGCAGCAGATACGCCCCATTTGTCTTCAAGAAGTTTGGATAGCTCAGCAGCTTCCATAACAGTAAGAGCAGAAAGCTCTTCTACAAGTTTGTCTAGATCAGCCATTTTATCTCTCCAGAGTTAGGCAAAATTTTAATAAGTTTGGTTTCCAAACTGCAACTTAGTTAGAACTACCATAAGCCGAGAATACGCGCGCCAACTGAGCAGCAGGTGCTTGTGTAACGCTCGCAACTTTACCAGCAGGTGCTTGCAATAGACCAACAAGCTTGCCACGTAGCTCGTCCAAGGACGGCATAGAAGCGAGAGCTTTAACGCCAGCAGCGTCTAGGTTTTGCTCACCCATTGCACCAGCAACAATTTCCATTTTCTCGTTCGCTTTTGCATAATCAGCAAGTACTTTTGCTGCTGCAACAGCGTCTTCAGAAAACGCAATTGATGTTGGGCCAGTAAATGATTCGGCCAAGTGCTCGAACTTAGTGCCTTCGATTGCAAGTTTCGCTAGGGTGTTTTTGGTTACTTTGTAACCTGCACCAGCTTCGCGAGCTTTCGCACGAAGGTCTGAAGCTTCAGATACGGTTAAACCGGATTGCTTAGCAATTACAACGGTTGTAGACGCTTCTAATGCTTCACGCAGTTCAGCGACCAGTTGTTCCTTTTCAGTACGGTTCACTGATCGTCTCCACGATTTTGGTTCTCTTCAACTGCCACACCATGCGACAGATAATTCAAACCGGTTCAAACACAGTTCCTTCAACATGAAAGAACCGACATTGGCCTGCCCGGGAGGATAAGATCTAAAAAGTAAAACTTTTAATCTTTCCAACCTATCTCATGGGGGCGGTGATTAAGGCATTGATCAAAAGATCTTGCCACCTCCAATCTCGGACAGGAGTGAAAGGCGTCCCCTTCACTTTTCAAATTAGCTCTTCGGCGAACCAAAGAGCTAACAAGAATTCCTTCAAAATTACGCTTCTACCGCATCAGCCGGGTCGATTTTTACGCCTGGGCCCATTGTAGAGGAAATCGCAATTTTCTTAATGAATGTACCTTTCGCACCAGATGGGCGAGAAGTAGAAATAGCTTTGATGAATGCTTCAGCATTTTTCACAAGATCATCTTCAGAGAAGCTTGCTTTACCAATACCAGCATGCACGATACCGTTTTTCTCTGCACGGAACTGAACTTCACCACCTTTTGCAGCTTCAACAGCAGCAGCAACGTCAGGAGTAACAGTACCCAACTTCGGGTTAGGCATTAGGTTACGTGGACCCAAAATCTTACCCAAACGACCTACAACAGCCATCATGTCTGGGGAAGCGATACAACGATCAAAGTCCATCATGCCGCCTTGAATTTGTTCCATCAAGTCTTCTGCACCAACGATGTCCGCACCAGCAGCTTTAGCTTCTTCAGCTTTATCACCACGTGCAAACACAGCAACGCGAACTGTTTTACCTGTGCCAGCTGGCAAAGAAACAGAACCACGAACTTGTTGGTCAGCATGACGAGGGTCAATACCCAAGTTCATTGCAATATCGATCGTTTCATCGAATTTAGCAGATGCAGCGCCTTTTACAGCTTTAACAGCATCAACAACAGATACGAGCGCATCGCGATCAATACCTTCATAAGCTTTCGCCATACGTTTGGTTACTTTAGCCATGATATTAACCCTCTACTTCTACACCCATAGAGCGCGCTGTACCCTTAATGGATTCCATTGCAGCTTCTACAGTAACAGCGTTCATATCTTTAAGCTTTGTTTCCGCGATTTCACGGATTTGAGCTTCAGTTACTTTACCAACTTTATTTTTATTTGGCTCACCAGAACCAGACTTAATTTTCGCAGCTTTTTTCAAGAAGAAAGAAGCAGGTGGCGTCTTTGTAACGAAGTCGAAAGAGCGATCTTCATATGCTGTAATAACAACAGGAATCGGCATACCCGCTTCCATTTGTTGTGTTTGTGCATTGAACGCCTTACAGAATTCCATAATGTTTAGGCCAGCTGCACCAAGTGCAGGACCTACCGGAGGAGAAGGGTTAGCTTGACCAGCCGGAATTTGGAGCTTGATATAGCCCGAAACTTTTTTAGCCATAATATCCTCATAAGAGTATGGTCGCGGTCCGACGCCCCGGCTTTGATTTGGGGTCTATCTTCCGCAACCTGTTACGTTTGAGCCGCCTTATTTAATCGGTTCAGCGAAAAAAGCAAGTAAAAAGTTACAATTCTTAAAAAGAACTATAATTACAACTTCTCAACTTGCCCATATTCCAATTCAACCGGTGTCGAGCGACCAAAGATCGACACAGTAACTTTCAAGCGTGCGCGTTCCTCATCAACTTCTTCAACCATACCGTTGAAGCTCGCGAAAGGACCGTCTGACACTTTAACTTGCTCACCAACTTCGAAAGTAACGGATGGACGTGGACGCTCCACACCCTCTTGCACTTGATGCAAGATACGTTGCGCTTCTTTCGCAGAAATCGGAGATGGACGTTTACCAGATCCCAAGAAGCCTGTTACCTTGGCTGTGTTATTCACCAAGTGCCAGCTTTCGTCTGTCAGATCCATATGCGCCAGAATATAACCCGGGAAGAACTTACGCTCGGATTTCACTTTCTGACCGCGACGCATCTCAACAACTTCTTCAGTTGGAACCAACACGTCCAAAATTTGATCCTGTAGGTCAGAAGCTTCAGCCTGCTCTTTAATAGACTCAGCTACTTTTTTCTCAAAACCGGAATAAACGTGTACGACATACCAACGATGAGCCACTTTTAAATCTCCAATAAATTGCCTGTTTGCTATTCAGCTTATAGGACAGCGAACTGATAAAAACCAGCCTTAACCTAAAATTAGGCCAACACCCCAAGAAATAATGCTATCAACCGCGAGGAAGAAGAGTGACATGAATGCCACCATAACAAAGACCATCAATGTCGCAATACCTGTTTCCTTACGTGTCGGCCACGTAACTTTAGAAACTTCCTGACGAACTTGACGAACGAACTGAGCTGGTGATGTTTTAGCCATTATTTTCCAGTAAAATCTTGCTTGTCCAGTTAACCTTGAGCCGCTGAAAGAGATTTCTTCCAGCGGCGCACAGGCTGCCTCCAGATGAGGCGATCAATTTTGGCAGGGGCACTAGGATTCGAACCCAGGGCCTACGGTTTTGGAGACCGTCGCTCTACCAACTGAGCTATACCCCTATAATTGCCAAACTCTTTGACTACTCAGTTACTGCAGCAACTACGCCGGCACCAACTGTGCGTCCACCTTCGCGGATCGCGAAGCGAAGACCGTCGTTCATCGCGATAGGTGCGATCAACTCAACATCCATTGTGATGTTATCACCTGGCATTACCATCTCTGTACCTTCTGGCAATACTACAGAACCTGTTACGTCTGTTGTACGGAAGTAGAATTGTGGACGGTAGTTAGAGAAGAATGGTGTATGACGACCACCTTCATCTTTTGTCAGAATGTAGCACTCACATTTGAACTTTGTATGTGGCTTGATAGAACCTGGAGCACATAGTACTTGACCACGCTCAACGTCTTCACGACCAACACCACGCAACAATGCACCAATGTTGTCACCAGCTTCACCGCTATCAAGCAGCTTGCGGAACATTTCAACACCTGTACATGTTGTTTTTGTTGTTTCTTTAAGACCTACGATTTCGATCTCTTCACCAACTTTAACAACACCAGATTCTACACGACCTGTTACTACTGTACCACGGCCAGAGATAGAGAATACGTCCTCAATCGGCATCAAGAATGGCAAGTCAATAGCACGTTCTGGCTGTGGAATATATTCGTCAACAGCAGCCATCAGCTCAAGAATTTTCTCTTTACCGATGTTGTCGTCGCGGCCTTCCAATGCTGCCAAAGCAGAACCAGCGATGATTGGTAGATCGTCACCTGGGAAGTCATAAGAAGACAACAATTCACGAACTTCCATCTCAACCAATTCCAACAACTCTTCGTCGTCAACTTGGTCAACTTTGTTCAAGAATACTACAAGTGCAGGTACACCAACCTGACGTGCCAACAAGATGTGCTCACGTGTTTGTGGCATTGGACCGTCAGCTGCGTTCACAACCAAGATCGCACCATCCATTTGAGCCGCACCAGTGATCATGTTTTTAACATAGTCAGCGTGACCTGGGCAGTCTACGTGTGCGTAGTGACGTGTTTCAGTCTCATACTCAACGTGTGCTGTGTTAATTGTAATACCGCGCTCACGCTCTTCAGGCGCTTTGTCGATGTCACCGAAGTCAGTTGCGTCTGCACCGTTTACTTCAGCCAATACTTTGGAAATCGCCGCAGTAAGAGTTGTCTTACCGTGGTCAACGTGACCAACTGTACCAATGTTACAGTGTGGTTTATTACGTTCAAACTTTTCTTTAGCCATTTGTCAAAATTCCCTAACGACTAGAAATGCACCTGATCGAGTATTCCTGAATAAATCCTTTGGAGCGGGTAGAGGGAATCGAACCCTCGTAATCAGCTTGGAAGGCTGGAGCTTTACCACTAAGCTATACCCGCAGAATTCTCATACAAGCTACTCTATAAACTCATATAGCCGCTATGCAGCTGATATCGATGGTGGAGGGTGTTGGATTCGAACCAACGTAGGCATAGCCAGCGGATTTACAGTCCGCCCCCTTTAGCCACTCGGGCAACCCTCCTTACTCAGCGAGTTCACCGATATGTGCCGCTCACGGCAGGGAGGTGTTTAAGATTTCCGAGCCCTTCTGTCAACGCAAAAACCGAAAGAAATTTAAAAAAAGTTAATTATTTTTTTCACTTTTGCGAATAGTTCGGAAAGAATCCCAGTTTTCCGCGCTTCTGCACCTTTCAATAATATATTAGTTGTCACATAATCTATTTGCTTATCTGCCATATAACTATGTAAAAAGGCTAAAACCTAATCATAAAAGAAGTGAATCGCATCATGGCACAACGCCGCAAAGGTCATAAGTCTGGTAACATGCCAAAAAGAGACCAACAACAAAGTCAAAAGAAAAGTAACCAACGCTCAAATAATGAGTCAAAAACACGCCTGCCCCGTGCCGGAGGAAATCAACTATGGTTATATGGGAATCACCCAATCACGGCAGCCCTTGAAAATAGAGAACGTAAGATAGAGGCAATCGCTGTGACAGCTTCTACACAGGATCGATATGCAGATCTTTGTATAAAACGTAATATTCCGATGATTGTGACCAATAGAGAAGAACTTGATCGCTTGTTTGGAGAAGACGCCATACATCAAGGCGTCGGATTATTAGTCCAGCGCTTAAACGAATACGCTTTAGAGGATTTATTGTTCGGTGCCGGAGAAGATGATGTTTATCTGGTTCTTGATCAAGTAACTGACCCTCATAATGTAGGCGCTATTTTACGATCCGCGGCTGTCTTTGGCGCAAAAGCTGTCATTCTCCCTGAACGCAATGCGCCAGAGGAATCAGCTGTGCTCGCCAAAAGTGCAAGTGGTGCTCTTGAAAGCACGCCTCTTGTATATGTAGGTAACCTTGCACGAGCACTAGATAAAATTCGTGATGCGGGTTTTTGGACGGTGGGCTTCGCAGGTGAAGCTGAAGTAGAACTTCAGGAAGTTACCCTAACAGGAAAGATTGCATTGGTAATGGGTGCGGAAGGCCCTGGCATGCGCCGCCTCACCCGTGAGAACTGTGATACTCTTGCCCGTATTCCAATGGCAGAAAATGTGGTAGGTAGTCTAAATGTCTCTAATGCGGCTGCAATTGCACTATACGCAACCAAGGCACAACGGTCTTCCAATTAATGTTGAAAATAAGCAATCATTAGTTTTTTCAAGGCTTTCACATATAGGGCAAAAAAAAAGTTAAAAAAATTTCAAAAAAATGAAAAAAAGGTCTTGCACTGACCGACGGACATCACTAAAACCTCGCCTTGTCAAGACGACGCCGCAATAGCTCAGTTGGTAGAGCAGTTGATTTGTAATCATCAGGCCCGCGGTTCGAATCCGTGTTGCGGCACCATAAAAGCCTTCGAGCAATTCTCGGAGGCTTTTTTGTTTTGCAGCTAACACCAATAGAAAAACTGGCAATACGTTTAAGATATCCGTGCTTGATAACTCCCCTTAGAAAGGGTGTAACATCCTTGAAGCATGATCCATTTCAAGCTAAGCCATCTCGCACTTAAAGCAACTTTTCATCCTTTATTATGAGTATCACATAATCCATTTATCAAATTCATCCGTACACAGATAGATCAAAATGCCGAGTTTTTGGGCCAAGATAGATAATCTTGTTCCAAAGCAATAAGGAGGATATCGATTTATGCTGTTAACACGTTTAATTTATGTGAGTGATCTAAATCCTGACGAAAATTTCAAAGCGGAGCAAATGTTAGCATCTGCCAGAAAGTTTAATAAGAGCAACTTCGTAACAGGTGCCCTATGGTTTACAGGGCGTCAGTTTATACAAGTCTTAGAAGGTGGACGTCATGCCGTGAGTGAGACCTATCACCGTATTGCAAAAGATACACGACATCAAAATATAGAATTGGTAAGTTGTAGTACTGTGGATGAACGAATTTTTGATAATTGGTCTATGGGATTTTTTGGTGATACGAGTAAAAATCAGGCTCAAACCTTAAAATATTCGGTTACAGACCAACTACAGCCGGAAAGTATGACAGCGGATAGCCTACTTTCAGCTCTTCGCAGTCTGGAGCTGACCGAATAATATTTTAATGGTGATGCTATGGCTTTCCGTTTTCTTTTAGTGTTAGTGACATTTTCTATATACGCGAAAGCTGTACTTGCAGACCCAAGCCAAATATATCCTGACACTCACCGCTTCGAAATTTATCGAGACGGCGATCTTGTCGGGGAACATATTACTGACTTTCGACAGGATGCTTCTCAGTTAACTGTCTCTTCCAATATGAATTTGGATATTAAATTTCTAGGACTTACTTTTTACAGCTTTTCTTATCTTTCTAAAGAAATCTGGACTAATGATGAGCTGAATTCATTAGAAGTGTATATTGATGATGATGGTGACATTACAAATGTTACCGCACAAAAGACTGATAATGGTCTTTCCATTACCACTGATAACGAAAGTTATATACATCCAACAACACTCGTCACAACAAACCATTGGCTTGCTAGTGTCATTCATAGTAACGCCGTTTTAAACACCTTAACTGGTAATGTGAACTATGTGGAAATTCTAGACGGAGAATGGGAAAACATCATCATCGCTGACGGAAAAATATTAGCCAAACGATATGACTATACAGGCGATCTTAAAGATACTTCAGTTTGGTATGATAAAGAAGGCCGTTGGGTAAAACTATCTTTCAAGGCAAGAGATGGTTCAGATATCGAGTATCTATGCCAAACCTGCCCTGTCACACAAAACAGCAATGGATAAAAAAATGCCAAACAAAAAACTTCATGCACTCATTACCGGTGGCAGTGGTGCTATAGGATCGCATTTGGCTTATGCTTTGGTGGCAGAAGGATACCATGTAACGGTTGCTGGTCGAGATGAAGAGAGCCTCAAAAGAGTGGCCAATAATAATCCGCATATATCTTACCAAATCTCAGATGTTACTGATCCAATTGAAACAGCCTCCCTTGTGGCAAAAACATTACCGTTGGATATTGCAATTCTGAATGCTGGCGCATATCAACCGGGTATGACGTCACAAACCACCATTGACACCTTCCAACACATGATGAATGTTAATTTTTTTGGTGTAGTCAATTGCTTGCCTCCGTTGATAAATCACATGAAACAACATGGCGGACATATAGCAATTGTAGGCTCACTGGCGGGTTATGTCGGTTTACCAAATGCATCAGGTTATGGTGCAAGTAAAGCTGCGGTAGTTAACCTTTGTGAAAGTTTACAGGCTGAGTTGCAAGGGAGCCCTGTTAAGATTCAACTCATCAGCCCAGGTTTCGTCAAAAGTAAACTAACAGATAAAAACGATTTTCATATGCCCGACTTATTGGAACCAGAAGAAGCGGCACAATTTATCATCAAAGGATTGAAAAGTGATAAATTTGAAATCGCCTTTCCTCGTCGTTTTTGTCGTAAGATAAAATTATTACAGCTGTTACCTTATAAAGCCTATTTCTCACTTATTAAAAAGGTAGTCGGATAATATGCATAGCTCCATAAAATCCTATATTCGCCTATTTGAAAATTTGTCCGAAGAACTTATCTCCAAAATGGATGAATATGTTGCAATGAATGTAACATTCAAGGACCCTTTTAACGAGGTTCACAATCTATCCTCGCTTCAACTGATTTTACGAAAAACTTTATTAGACGTACAAAACCCACAGTTTCTTGTTCTACGTACATTTGAAGAGGATGGTAAATACATCCTTAAATGGCGTTTTTCTGGTAAGGTGCCTGTTATTGGTTTGTGGGAAGTAGAAGGATTAAGTGAAATCTACTTAAATGAAGAAGGAAAAATTGCAGGGCATATCGATTATTGGGATGCATCTGAAAATTTCTATATGAGAATTCCTGTTTTAGGGTCTCTTCTTGGCAAGATCAGGCAGCGATTGCAGGTCTGACAAAAAATATACTCACCTGCCCTACATCGAACCCCCATTTTGTAACAGTTGCCCGATTTATCAACACATCCCCTTCCTGTAAGAACATCCAGTCATCAAAATGCACGCGAAGATTTGAATCACCGACTTTCAGATCCAAATCATAACGCCAGTTTAGTGCATTACCGGCGACAACGCCTTTGGCCATACCGATAACATCATCAGCATACCCTACGTAATCTCCATTCTCATCTTTCTGAATAGTCCAGATTCGTTCATCTCGTTCCCCATCATCAAAATAAAATTGTTCATCCAGAATCAGCTTCTCATCTTTAATCGTTCCGATGATTTCAACACGAAATTGCCGTTTCACATTACCAAACCTATCTTCAAAAATACCATAGGCCATTGTTTGACCTTCAAAATAGTTAAATAAGTCAAATTTAGGTGTGGTATTTTCAAAATCTGAAATCTTCATGTTATTACAGCCTAAAAGAAAAATAGATATCAGGATTAAGGAGAATGTACGTATCATTATCTTCTCTTTTCCAAAGCGAGATTTAAGGCAGCATGTGTTTTTTGAGTAAGTGGAAAACCCCACATCAACCAAACGGCCAATATCTTTAATACGATTGGCAACACCGCATAGATCACTATCAACGCCATATATCCTGAAGAAGATTGTTCCGCCGAACGATCTAAGGATAATCCGTAATATTCTAATAAAGGAAAGGCGATCCCAACTGCAAGACCAAGGGATAGTTTGGTGGACATACTCCAATAGGCAAATAATGTAGATGTACGGTCGAAACCAAAACGAAACCGGTCCCAATCTGCACAATCGGCCTGAATCGATGGTGGTAATGACAAATCACTCCCCAAAGTGAAACCTGTTATTGCACAAATCAAACCAAAGACAAGCATATCACCTGCCCCCAGAAACGGAACTATGATAAAGGCCGCACAAGCAATCAACATTGAAAGACACCAAACTTTATGTTTATCCATTTGTCTCGCAACAGCCAACCAAACCGGTATCCCCAAAATGGCAAATAAGAAATACATAAAAATCAATAGATATTTATCTATTTCTTCAAGTTGCAAGACATAAGTCAAATACAATGGTAAACACACCGCTGGAAAGCCATTGGCTAGTCCGTTGACAAACCAGGCGGCTAAGACGCGAAGGAAAAGTAAATTCTTATAAGGGAATTTAAATGATGGCGCTTTACCTATTCGATGAGCTTCAGGAACAATTGATAGTGTAATAAGAAACAATATGATCCCAACAATGAAGGTAAACCACGCAAGAAATTGAAAACGATCAAATTCACTCAAATCGGTCAAAAAAAGAAGTAGCAAACCAACAGCCAAAATACCCGCAAGACCAATTCCTTCTCTTAGGCCGTTAATTTCATTTCGATCATGATAACTACCATATAACTCAACCGACCATGCCAAATAAGGAATCTGGATAATGGTCCATCCTAAATAAAGTAAACCTCCCCAAAAAATCAGATAATAAAAAGAACTATCGTCTGCAGGTGAAAACAAAAACAAGAGAGCAGGCCCAGCTATCAAGCCGCCAATCGCCATTGGTAATTTACGACGTCCAAGTCGCCGTGGAATACTATCTGTATAATGCCCCACTATAGGATCTGTGGTGACGTCAAACACACGTAAACCAAACATAACCCAACCAACCGTTGCCAGCCCTAACCCAACGGTTTCCGCATAGAATGTTGGCAAAAGCACAAATACCGGAATGGTCGGAAAAGCCAATGCAAAAGCAGGTAAAGCGTATAGAACCTTAAGACGGTTTTCGAATTTTGAAGAGGCCAACATCAATACTCCCCTTTGCAAATCCTGCTTCACAATAGGATAAATAATAAAGCCACATACGCTTAAACTTTTCATCAAACCCTAAAGGTTCGATCTCTTCCCAATTTGCTAAAAACTCATCACGCCAGATTTGACAGGTTTTTGCATAAGATCGGCCAAATAAGAAATCTTCCTCCAAGGTTAATCCATGTTGATCAATACTATATGATAAAGCCTGTTTGCTCGGCAGTAAGCCACCCGGGAAAATATATTTTTGAATAAAATCCACATTGCGACGGTATTTTTCAAAGCGCTTATCGTCGATTAAAATTACCTGTAATAGCGCTATACCACCGGGCTTTAATCGATCTTGAATAACTTTGAAATATGTTGACCAATATTCATGGCCAACGGCCTCAAACATCTCAATCGACACAATTTTGTCATACTGACCCTCGGTATCACGATAATCTGTTAGAGATGCAGATGCCTTATCTGCATATCCACCATCTGCATATCGCTTCGTCGCAAAATCCAATTGCTCCGTGGAGAGTGTCACCCCATGAATTTTTGCACCATATTCATTTGCTGCAACTTCTGAGAAACCACCCCATCCACAACCAATTTCAAGTATTGTCTCATCTTGCTTCAACTCAGCCATCTGAGCAATTTTGCGATATTTGAGATTTTGTGCGTCCTCTAACGTTTCTGCACCTTGCTCAAAAAGCGCAGAAGAATAGGTCATAGATTGATCCAGCCATTTTTCGTAAAAACGATTACCTAAATCATAATGAAAAGAAATATTTTTGCGTGATCCCGCACGTGAATTTGCATTTCGTAAATGCCCGAGGCGCTGCATGAACTTCACCAAAAAATTACCCTTCTTATCCGGTGAAAGCGACTTTTCATTTGCCAGCGCGAATTCAAATAATGCGGTCAGATCAGGTGTATCCCATTCACCAGTTAAATAACTTTCTGCAAAAGCCAACTCACCTTTCAGAAAAAACGTACGAATTGGTTTATAATTCTTAAGTAAAATCGTTGCAGTTGGCCCATTACCAACATGCCCGTCAAAACCTAAAATCTCTCCGTTCGGAAACACAATTTTGAGGGCCCCATATTCCAACCCATTCAACAAAGCTTTCAACGGGCGCATCCACATCTTCTTTGAAACAGTCATCGTTTTAGATAATTCCTGACTCGCCGAATAAGAGGAATTAGTTAAGTCAGTCATTTCCGAACCTTTCTTGATGCTGATTGGAATATACAACATGTGTCATATTGTCTGTTGGTGGGGCGGGACGCTCAACTAACTTCACCCCTTTTCGCCATAGATGTAGCGCTTCCCAATGAATGCCTGCGATAACTTTAAGGGTCATTAACGGATAACGTAAAAGCATTTTAGCCAATGCAAGATTACTAAACTTATCAGCCTTGCCTGTGAACATAGCCTTTAACAGAGGTCCCCTCTGATCATGCTGATTAATCACAACAGCAATATTCTCTTTCGGAGGTTTTATTGAGAAATGATAGATAGCATCCATATCAATGAATGGCGACACATAGAATTTCTTCTCACATGTTTGTTTAACATTGTTCTCTTTGCCGATTTCAACTTCAATCACATAACTATGACGTTGTTTAAATGTATTTGTAACCTCATAGATAATTGCAGCTAATTGATCCTCTTGATCGTAACAAAAATAGACACTTAACGGATTAAAAACATATCCAAACATACGGGGGTAACAAAGTAATTCAATACGACCTGAGCCTATTTCAATCTTCGCATTTGCAAGAGTTTCAGTAACATATTCCCGTAATCCAATCTTATCACCCTTGCCAAAATCCTTATTATGAAAGCTAAGTAAGTTCCATTTATTGAAACTAAAAAGCCACATTTTTTCATCCAATTTCTCCAATTCATCTAAATCGAACAAAAAACTACAAATGCGATATTTCAACATATGCTTTCTTGGCTTCAAACGCGCATGTAAAACACGCCCATGATACAATTTACTATTCCACTCACCCATCAGGCAGCATCCTTTGTATCTACATTCAATTGACTTGGTAAAATTGTTATACGTCCAGATTCATCAGCAACATTCCAAGGTCGCTTCAGCCCTCCCAACTGCTCGGCTACAGCTAAACCAGATTGCAATGCATCCTCGTGAAAACCATACCCAAAATAACTACCACAATACCAAATCCGTCTTGTACCTTGTAAGTTCCAAAGAAGTTTTTGTGCGGACATCGCTGCACGATCAAAAACAGGATGGTGATATAAAAAACTTCGAATCACACTGCCTTCCTTCGGCATTCTTGTAGGATTTAAAGTTACAAAATAATTCCTATCACCAGATAAATGCTGTAGACGGTTCATCCAATAAGTCACACAAACATTATCTTCCCCATCCACATTATCCCGTAGATAGTTCCAACTTGACCACGCACGTTTAGTATTTGGCATTAAACTTTCATCTGTATGTAAATGCGCAATATTAGGTTGATACTGAAATTGACTAAATATCTTGCGTTCGGCCCGATAATCATCAGGCAAGAAATTCCTGGTTTGGTCGCCATGCGTTGCCAACACCACATGATCAAATTCTTCTACAACACCATTACGGTCGCAAATGTAAGACTTATCCGCATCCGACCACACAGATTCCACTGCACGATTAAGATGAATATTTTTTTCATATGGCGCAGTGATTTTTTTCACATAATTGCGGCTCCCTCCCCGAACAGTACGCCATTTAGGGCGGTCAGAAACTTGCAATAGGCCATGATTATCACAAAAGCGAATAAACGATTCCAATGGATATTCTAGCATCTTATCCATAGGTGTCGACCAAATTGCCGCCCCCATAGGTAAGATATGATCTTTGATAAAGCTTTTCGAATATGCGTTTGCGCTCAGGTATTCTCCCAAGGTCATTTTTTGTAAATCAGAGTTTACCAATACTGCATCAGTTTCGCGGTAAAACCTCAAAATATCCGATAATAATTTCCAAAACTTTGGACGAAATGCATTACGCTTTTGTGCCAACATTCCCCATAGGTCAGTTCCACTATATTCAAAATCGCCAGCCCCGATTGAAACACCAAAAGACATATCGGTTTCATTTGTTTTCACACCAAGATAATCAAATAAAGCAATTAGATTAGGATAGTTCTTCTCATTATAAACGATGAAGCCTGTATCCACGTGACAATCGCCAGCATCAACTGTATTGCTATGCCCACCAATACGATCATCTTTTTCAAATACAATCACATCATGCTTTTGAGAAAGTAACCAAGCAGCAGACATACCTGCGACACCTGTTCCAACGACACCAATTTTCAGCTTTGTTTTCATATTAGGCATACTTTCATTTTAAATAATTCTATCCATCAATACGTGTCTCCATTCCATTCGGATCACATAAGCGTGTGATTTTTAGTTATTTATTAGAATTTTAGGGTATAATTTAAAAAATTGTGATCTAGATAATCTCGCCGACCGTAAAAACTTCGTATTTAACGATGCGGAAGGCCCTGAACGTGCAGGAAGTCGCTACTTTGAAAATAACACAGACAGATGGTGGTGTTGATACTCTTAGTCTTGAAGCTGCGGATTTAGCATCTTTACTCAAGCTTGTTGCCCAGCAAGACCAACAGGCATTTGCCATCCTGTTTGATCATTTTGCACCTCGTATCAAGGCCTATATGTTTAAACTTGGAAGTTCTGAATCCATGGCAGAAGAATTAACCCAAAAAACAATGCTAAAGATTTGGCAAAAAGCTGCTTTGTATGATGATACCAAAGCTGCGGCCAGCACTTGGATTTTCAGGATCGCGAGAAATCTTCGAATTGATGATCTTCGTAAAGAAAATCGGTTTGAATATGACGAACATGATTTCGCCCTAACAGCCGACACAAGTGATAATGCAGAAATCACGTTGGACAAGGCGCAACATGCGCAGCTTATTCAAAAGGCACTTTCGCATCTAAAGCCAGATCAAAAAGAAGTAATCGACCTTTCCTTCTACCAAGGACTAAGTCATGCAAAAATAGCAGAGAGACTTGACCTTCCTCTTGGTACAGTAAAGTCGCGCATCCGATTGGCTTTCTCCAAATTAAAAGAACATGTGGAAGTGTTAAGATGAGCAATATCCATCACCACCTTACAGATGCTACATTACTATCATATTCGGCAGGTAACCTAGCCGAACATATGTCCTTGGTTGTCGCAACCCATTTAGCTATGTGCCCTGCTTGCCGAAAACGTATGGAAGACATGGACACCATTGGTGGCATTGAATTATATGCAGGTGACACTATGGCCGTTTCAAACGATATCAAAGACACGCTTTTCGCCATGCTGGATCAACCAATCATAATGGAGGAAATTAAAGTTGCCGATAGAAAATCTGGTGACTCAGATGTTCCTCAACCATTGGGGCAGTTCTTGCCTGACAATTTACAAAATATTCAATGGCGTAATATGGCCCCAGGCATTAAACAATTTCCTCTAGAAAATGTTCAAGCGGGGAATGGAACTGTATGCTTATTAAAGATTGCCCCAGGCGTTACGATCCCTGAACATGGGCATGGTGGCACTGAGCTAACCTTGATCTTAAAAGGATCCTTTAGCGACGAGGTTGGCCGTTTTAAACCAGGCGACATTGCAGATCTTGATGAAAATACAGAACATCAACCTATCGCAGATACAGCAGAAGATTGCATATGTTTAATAGCTACGGAAGCGCCTTTAAAATTCAAAAGCCTACTTCCAAAAGTCATGCAATATTTTGTTGGGATGTAATACACAAATATAAACCAAATGATATTCGTACTTTAAGCACCTCTTATTAGCCTCATCCTTAGGTGCAAAAGGTTAAAACTCAATACAATACCCGAAACAATGTTTCGGCACCATATAAGCCTTCAAGAACTTCTTGAAGGCTTTTTGTTTTAATACTTCGTTGTATATGCACAATCAAAGTTTACACTTTCTATAAAGACATTATATAACGTCGACGGTACGTTAGATCTTGCCATTTTTAATTGATCATTCCCGTGAGCAGAGCGACATTCAGATATGCAATTCATCGTTTCAAAAGCAAAAGCTATTACAGAAAACACAACCTTTAGAAATGCCATTTTAGGGGTCATTATCTTTAATGCGATTTTGTTAGGATTAGAAACCTCCCCTGCTCTTCTAGAAAGCTATGGCTCCATTCTCATATTTTTGGATCGGCTATGTCTGAGCATCTTTGTCATAGAACTTGCGTTAAAACTTATCGCACAACAATTCCGCTTCTTTAAAAGTGGATGGAATATTTTTGATTTTATCATCGTTTCTATTGCCTTTATCCCAAATGCAGGCGGCTTAGCGGTCCTAAGAACCTTGCGTATTTTCCGCGCCTTTAGATTATTTGCAGCTGTTCCTAGCATGCGTCGCCTTGTGGCTGCACTGTTAAAGGCCATTCCGGGTGTCTCATCTGCGATCGGATTATTGGCAATTTTATTTTATGTATCTGCTGTGGTGGCGACCAGCTTATTTGCAAATGCCTTTCCTGAATGGTTCGGATCTCTTGGAAAGACTCTGTTTACCCTATTCCAGGTGATGACTTTGGAAAGTTGGTCCATGGGTATCGCCCGCCCTGTAATTGCAGAATTCCCTTATGCATGGATTTTCTTTGTCTTCTTCATTCTAGTGACAAGCTTCACCATGTTAAACGTCTTCATTGGTATTATCGTGGATGCCATGTCCAGCATCAAAGAAGAAGAACATGCAGAACAACAATCAGAGCATGATAATCAACTTGATCAAAAACTGGACGAAATCAGCCAACGCTTACAGGTGATTGAGAAATCATTAAAAAATTAATTACAAAAGCTCAGTCTTTCATTTCCTCGTGAAGGACTGAGATTATATCCCGGGCCATGGCAGGTTTATAGATATAACCTTTCATAACGCCATTATCATTTGCTTTTTCATCATGAAGCACATCCGCGGTATAAGCAAAAATTGGCGTGTCGTTATTCATATTTTTATCTTGCTGAATACGTTCTGCAGTTTGCATACCGCTCAGTCCTGGCATATGAATATCCATCAAGATTAAATCGAAATGTTCTGTTTCAGACAACTTGATCGCATCTTCCCCATTCAATGCATAACTTACTTTTGAGCCCAATGGTTCCAGATACGATTTAACGATCAAGATATTGGAAAAAACATCATCCACGACCAATACATTTGCTGTTAACGCTTGATGAGCAGCAACTCCATTTACTTTTTTGTTATTTGGGAAATGGTCGATGATATCCGATATGTTTTCAGCAACAAAAGTGACTTTAAATGCGCTTCCCATGCCGACATTGCTTTTTACCTCAATGCCACCACCCATAAATTCTGCGATCTTCTTACAAATAGTCAACCCCAGTCCGACCCCGCCATAAGTTCGTGTCAAAGAGGTATCCACCTGCATGAAGGGATTAAATATATCTTTCATTTTCTTAGCCGGAATACCAAGACCAGTATCTTTAACTTCCAAGATAATTCTGACTTCACGTTTATCCAGTTTTTCGGCCTTAGCTTTAACAACGATTTCGCCATTTTCAGTAAATTTAATCGCATTTGCCATCAGGTTAATAAGAATTTGATTGATCCTCTTAGCATCACTCAGGATAACTTTCGGGAAATCATCTGTTAACTCAAAGGTAATTGCATTTCCTGATGCCTTAGCCTGACTGGCATATGTTGATTTTAAATTCCCCATAATTTCCCCCATAAAGACGGGGTTATTTTCAATTAAGATACCTTCTTTACCTGTATGCGTAAGATCTAGAATATCGTTCACAATACCAAGCAAATGGGTACCGGAATCGAAAATATGTTTCGGGTATAATTTAATGGCTTCCAAACTCTTAGGACTATTACCGAACTCACTGACCAATAAATCAGAAAAACCAATAATAGCATTTAATGGCGTACGCAATTCGTGGCTTATCATTGCTAGGAAATCGATCTTCGCATCATTGGCTTGTTTCGCTGCATCCAATGCATTTTCCATTTCATGATTTGCTTGTTCAACCAAAGACATATCTTGGGCCGCGGCTATTACTTGTACACCATCCGCTGTCACCACGCGGTTCAATGCAATTCGAACTGGCACACTATCCCCATTTTTATGTTTCGCATGTACCGTACGCCCCAAAAACATGATGCGTGGAACCTCACCGGTTGGGTCTTTTGGCATCGACATATATTCTTTGCGATGCTTTGCATGGGTTCGTGAATTCACACCAGCGACAATTTGATCAATATTTAAATTCAAAAATTCTTCTGGTTCATATCCAAGAAGCTCTCCCGCACCAGAATTTGTTCTCTTAATTTGACCATCATCCCCAACAACAAAAAGCGCACCTGGTATTTTTTCCAAGAGTAAATTGAGCTCTTCATTTTGAATTTTCTGAAACTTATTGCTTTCTTCCGCTTGCCATGCATTGCGTAGAGCAACCGTCCCTAGTCCTACACAGACAACAAGCAAGATTACAGTCACGGCTAAATTCAAAATGAATATTTGTTGTGCATTATTTTGTGCATTCGTTGCAATTTTAATGAGCGTTGCTGCGATCTGTTGTTCGACATCATGTAAAATATCAATCATTTTGGCGTTCACATCAGACCACTCTGAAGCATCTATTTGCTTTAGGTCACCTGTAATAGGAAAATCCAGAATGATATTTTCCATACGGCGGATATCGTGAATGATAGGGTTGGCAATTGCTATTTCGTGAAATTGGACATCTTCTGGATCACCGAACAGTTTGAATGATTCCAGTTGATTATCTTGGGTCGCTATCAAACTAATAAATCGGATATAAACCTCCTCTGAGACTTTTCCTGCACCAAACGCGCCTGCACCCAAAGCTCTTTTCTCGCCGGCCTGCTCTTTCGCATTGATATAATAAAGGTAAGAACTTATTTGCTTACTAACGCGTGAGTCATGACTAGCGATAAGTAATACATCCAAAATATGAATCAGTTTGCTAATAATTTCAGTGTATTGAGAAGTAGTTTCTGCAATTGTCATACTTTCAGTATCAAGCTGGCGACGAACTTGCTGTAGCAATCTTTCTGTATGTAAGGCTGTTGCGGTAATTCTTGGGATAAAATCTTCTTGAGCAAAGCTTGCTAAATCGGCATTTAATTGACTATTTTTCTCATCCGTTTTTTGTCTCTGAATTGGTAAGTCATCTACAAATACTTGTTTGCCAGATCCTATATATCCGGTGGAAACACCACGTTCTTGCTGTATCTCATACACAAGAGAACTTACATCAACAGCAAGATTAGCAAGATGTTCAATTTGTTTATATTTTTCAACCTGCCTATAACTTTCAGACAAGTGATATGCAGCATATCCAAGCAAACAAATTATCGGTATTAAGAAACCAATAAGGATGAGTGGGTTTTTTCTTGTTCCTAACAACCACATAATTATCGCAGCCTTATAATATTAGTGTTGTCGTAACTTATGAATTTCTAATATTAAATCATGAATAGATATTTATTTCAACTCACCTACCTATTCGATTAGAAACATTCCAGCTGTGATTATTGTACCCACCCCCTGTAAACCGTTTAAAACCTTAGCTAGAACAACTGTTTTTCATTATCCTTTTTCGTGTCATATTTTTTATTATTTTCATGAATGAGATGCATGTTTTCCTCTGACCAATATTTAATTTGTCGAACAATAGCACTCAAATCTGAGGCAAAAGGCGTCGCCTTATATTCAACACGTAAAGGCATTTCGTCATATACGGTTCGTGTAAGAAGACCATCACGTTCAAGGCTTCGTAAATTTTCCGTCAGGACTTTTTGAGAAATACCTTCGATCTGGCGTTTAATTTCGCCAAACCGCATGGGCTCCTCTTTTAAAAGAGCGAGGATCAACAGAGGCCATTTACCACTTAATCGCGCGACAATCGAACGAGATGGGCATATCTTCAAAAATGCATCTGGATCAATCATATCGACCTCCCATATATATGAGTTAGATTAAACTTCACTTCATTAAATATAAATTACGATACTATTTAAAATATCCCAAATCATAGACGTGATGATCCGGGATATTTCATAAATCATTATTTATTCAGGAAATACGATATCTCTGGCGCCAACAAAATCTAATACATTGATGCATACTTCAGGGCCTGCACAGCGATCTGAATGGGCTTCACCTCCCCGGATTAAAGTATAAGCCTCTTGTGCTGTAGAAACTTCCTCGCCATGTTCATCAATATGAACCCAGTTCCCCTGAACGGCGATTCCCCAGTAATCATTGGCGTGAAGATGTGGTGGAATTTCAACGCCGGGCTGGATCTTAAATGCGAAAACAGCGCTATTATCTTCTTCCTTTCCCCATAGAATTGCCATTTGAGCACCTTCAAGGCCAGTTTCTTGCCAAGCAACATCATCGAATTTGAAAACATGATCGCTCTCTGCTTGAGCATTAGTTGTTACAGCAATCATCATCGCACAACCAAGAGCTATAAGTTTTATAAATTGTTTTATTAACATAAGTGACCTTTCCGTCGGTTAATCTGTTTTTTGGATGGCCACATAAATTGCGATCTAAGTATCTTTGGTCAATTAGGTACCTTTTGGTAACTATCTATTATTTCTTCAATATTGTAGTGAACTTCATAAATTTATTTATACCTTACGCATTTAATAACCGCTTAGTTGATTGATTAAATTACGTTTATTTTATAATTAGAAAATAACTAATCAAAAGTTAGTTTAATTATACTATTCAACATCAAGCGCAGCTCTAAAGTGATTTTCATAATAAAAAACACCATGAATATGCCAATCCACAACGGCATATAAAAACAGGTAGGAAGATCAGAATGGCAGACACAGTTCGCATTGAAGACGCACACGCGCGCTACAAAGGTTTATTTTCAGACCTCAAGAAAACTTCACGGGATGCACAGCAAACACTGCATCCACAAATCTATACCGATCCAGATTTTTTAAATGTTGAGTTACAGGAAGTTTTCCAAAAAGAGTGGCTCTGTGTCGGCCGTGTAGATGAAGTTCCAAATAAAGGGAATTACACCACGACTAAGTTGCTAGGAGAACCTCTCATCGTCGTACGAAGTGACGAAGATACGATTAAAGTTCTTTCCAATATTTGCCGTCATCGCTGCATGCAGGTTGCTTCTGGCAGCGGCAAAACTCGTGGCTTTTCCTGTCCCTATCATGCTTGGCGTTACGACCTTGAAGGACAATTAATTAATGCCCCTCTTATGACTGCTGAAAACTTTTCTTTGGATGAACATCGGTTAAAGGAAATCAAGTCGGAAATCTGGCAAGGTTTTATCTATGTTAATCTTGATGGAAATGCAGAGCCATTGTCACCACGCCTGACGGAACTAGATAAAATTCTTACGAACTACCACACCGATGAAATGATCCATCATTTCGTTGAAGAAGATATCTGGGATGCAAATTGGAAAGCCTTGGTAGAGAACTTTATGGAAGGGTACCATTTAAGTTTTGTTCATCCGGGAACATTACGTCCAATAACCCCAACCAAACAGGCAAAAAAACTACCAGATGGACCCGGTTTTACTGCTTATGCAGCAGATTATGAAGATGGATATGCCGCACGGCGTTATGATCATAAAGATTTAACCGAAGAAGAACGTAACCGTTCCACTCTATTTTGTGTCTTTCCTTCACAAGTGGTATCACAATCCCCTCACCTCCTAGTCTATATGGCTATTCAACCCTTAACCGTAAATCAGTTAAAGATAAGATGGAGCATTTCCGTACGTGATTCAGAAATGATCGAGACAGAATTTGATAAATTACTGACCTTATGGAAACAGGTGAACCAAGAAGACAAAGTGAAACTTGAAATCCTTCAGCAAAATCTTACATCCATGCATGCGGATACGGGTCCACTGGCTCAAGAAGATTTAGAGGGTACAATTAAAGATTTCCATCGTTACTTGGCCAAGCGCTTAAATGCGTAAGCGATTTAAATATTATGAAGTGTATATGCGCCTTTGAGCAAACATATTCACTTCATAATCCCAAAAGCTCTCCGGATTGCAACAGCCATCGCTTCGCAAAGTTCAACATTAATATTTCGACCATATTCAATAACAAGCTTGGACGTTGGTAACGGTTTGAATCCCGATTTCATATTAAGTTGAACCATATCAGGGGATAGCATTTCTCTATTTAGAATTCCAATAGCCACACCAGCCTTAACGGCAGCTGCCACCCCGGAAACACTCTCACTAGAATAAACAATCTTGAAGGGCCTTCCGCTTTCTTCAAGCGAGCTCAAAGCAACATCACGCCACCAACAATCAACATCAAATAAAGCAACAGGCAGTATATCTTTTTTATGTACGTTATGAATACGTGATGACGCCCATAAAATATGCTCTTCTCTTATGAATTCCATATTGGGACCGATTTCAGGAACTTCATGTACCGCGATATCCAACCTACCTGAAGACAACGCTTTTGAAAATTGTGAACTCATCGAGCGTTGAACATTTAGTTCGACATTTGGATTATCTCTCGCGAAATCAGCGATAATAGAGGACAGTAAATCAGAACTATGATCGTCACGAATACCGATACAAAGAGAGCCCGATAATTCTGCACCTGTTAACTTATTAAATATATTATTCAACTCGCCAACAATGCTTCTTGCTACAGGCTCAAGTTCTTCTCCCACTGAAGTCAAACGCACGCCGCGTCCATGGCGTACAAAAACTTCCTTTCCAATCAATTCTTCCAGCTTGCGAATTTGCACACTAACAGCGGATTGAGTGCGATGTATTCTCTCTGCGCCAGCTAAAATACTTCCAGTATCTTTCACCGCTAAAAAAGTTCTGAGTAAATCACTATCAAGGTTAGGCATATCAAGATATCGTTTTTATGAATATTAGAATTAAATATTATTCGTTTTATCGAAATCTTTCAAGTTGATATTTAGAATACTAACAATGAAAGGATAAGACATGACAGAACGTATAATTTCTATGTTCAAAATATCACCGAGGACTTCTCTAATCCGGTCAGTTATAATTTTGATGATGCTTCTTGCACTTCTAATACATCCAACAAAGACCCAAGATACATTCATTTTTATCGTAAATAGTCTCTATGAAGTTTCCTATTATGTCATTCCCGGAATCATTATTGCAGCCTGGATACAGGCCAGTGGAGCAAGCGGGCGTATTGCACAAACCTTTAATGGAAATCTGTTCAAAACAGTTATTTTGGCGTCCCTTATTGGGTCTGTGACACCTGTTTGTGGCATTACAGTCCTCCCCTTGATGACAGGCTTGCTAACAGCAGGTGTTCCACTTGCCCCTGTCATGGCATTTTGGTTATCTTCCCCTGTAACAGACCCCGCGATGCTGGCAACAACTGCTGCAACGTTAGGCCTTAACTTTGCAATAGGAAAAACATTGGCAGCTGCCGGACTGGGACTATTAGGTGGCAGTGTGACGGCCTTGATAAGCAGAAAACCTTGGGTAGGATCCCCACTCCGACAAAACATTCTTATCTCTAAACTCGGTAAAACATGTATGGCTGAAACCATTAAATGGGATATATGGCGTTCATCCGCACATAGAGCACATTTTCAATCTCAGTTTATCGCGACGACACGCCTAATTCTAATCTGTCTCATTCCAGCTTTTGCAGCAGAATTCATATTGCAAAGTATATTGGAACCAGCCTCACTCACACCATATATAGGTGATGATATATGGTGGTCTATCCCACTTGCCGTCATTGTTGGTGCACCTATGTATCTTGATGGATACGCTGCCCTACCGTTAACACGGTCTTTGATTGATCATGGAATGTCTATCGGCGCAGCAATGGCCTTTCTGGTCTCTGGTGGTGTGGTTAGTATCTGGGGAGCAATGGCTATTTTCCCCGTATTAAAAATTAGGCCATTTTTGCTATATCTTGTTGTAGCTATAACTGGGTCGATTATGGCAGGATTTATATTTGGCTTGATCCTTAAATTATGACAGAAGATCTCTAGAGTATCGGATGGATAACTGTGCATCTGATACTCTTATACAAATATTGTCTAACTATTAAAGATCCAACACTAGTTTCTCAGATTTCGCACGAGAGATACAAACGCACATAAATTCATTTGTGTCCTGTTCTTCCTGACTTAGCACTTCATCGCGGTGATCGATGTCACCTTCAAGTACATCTACGATACAAGATCCACATAGACCTTCAGAACATCCAAACTCGACTTCAATGCCATGTTCCTTTAGAACTTCAAGAATAGTTTGATCCGGTAAAACATCGTATATCTCACCCGTCGATTTCACTTCAATTTGAAAACTCTCTTTTTCATCCTGACTTGCATCAGAAGACGCTGAAAAACGCTCAAAATGGACTTTCCCGCCATCTAGGCCTTTGCCAGCTTCAATTAATGCATTCAAAAGTGGTTCCGGGCCACAGGTATATATATCCCCGCCATTCGGTATATTTTTAATTAGCCCAGCAATATCAAACATGCCGTCTTTATCATCGCAATGGAGGTTATAATTTTCCTCAAGCGATAGCTTCAAAAACGCATCATGAAAAGCTGCCATCGATTCATCCCGTACAAGATAATGCAGTTTGAAATCGATATTTTTACCTTTCAGGAATTTTGCCATAGCAAAAATTGGTGTGGCACCAATGCCACCAGCAACCAAAGTAAGTGGTTTAGAAATATCCTGTAATTGGAAATGATTACGAGGACCGCCGATATCTAGTTCATTCCCTGTTTCCAGCTTATGCATGGCAAGGGAACCACCACGGCCATTATCTTCGCGCTTAACCGCAACAGACAACCATTTTCCATCTGCATCCCATTCCCAGATCGAATATTGGCGCGTTAAATCATCTGCAAGATGAACATCTACATGGGCACCGGCCTCCATCCCTTCAAAACGTCCTTCTATCGCTTCGAAACGGAAATCGGAGATATCATCACTTAACTTAACAATATGAGCCAAACGCGCCTTAAGAGTTCCCATAAAACATCCTCTATCTTGATCAGTATTTTCTTTTTATCTGCCTATGTCAGCTTTAGCTAAAAACTAGTCGTCTAGACAATACTTAAAATTATCATTTATAGTTTAGTTAATCTAATTCAAAACTAAACTTATAATCAAGATGGATATCCGGATCATGGCGCGTCGATATTACCAGTTACCTTCCCTGACAACTTTGGCTGTTTTTGAAGCCGCAGCCCGTCGCATGAGCTTTAAAGATGCCGCAGGTGAATTAAATGTGACGTCTGGCGCTGTAAGTCATCAAATAAAAGCGTTGGAAGAAGATTTGGATGTTCAGCTTTTTGACCGGAAATATCGCGGGGTGGAGTTAACCGAAAATGGGCAAATTCTTTTCGAAACTCTTGAAAAAAGCTTCGGCGAGATTTCACGCACTTTAGCTTCCCTTAGAAAATCACCAAAAGATCAATCAGTAACCATTGCCTGCACATCTGCGGTATCCGCATTATGGCTTACACCAAAGGTCAGCACCTTCTGGCGAGAACATTCCAATATCCCAGTGAATCAAATCATTTCCGACGGCCCTATGCGTTTCACCGAAAATCCAGATTTACGTATTCAATACGGTCGACAAGATGAAAGCGAATTGGAAGAAACTATTTTATTTCAAGATTACTTGGTGCCTCTTTGTGCGCCAGCTTTGGCTGAAAAACTCAAAGGCGCAAAAGTTGAAGATCTAGCTCAGCAACATCTTTTCCACCTGATAGCAGAACATGAAAGTTGGACCACTTGGGAAAATTGGTTCAAGCAAATGGGATATAGAGGGAAAATATCAATCGGTTCAAAAGTTAATAACTATACGATTGCTTTGCAGGCAGCCCAAGAAGGCACAGGGTTAGTGCTTGGATGGCAGACATTGGTGTCACCTTTACTTAAAACACAACAGCTCGTTGCCCTTGAAGAGTTTCGTATGAAGGCACCAAAGAGGTTCTATATCGCCTATCAACCAGAGGCACATCTGTCCGAAAATGCATGTATTTTAAAAGATTGGCTGATGTCCCATAGCGAAAGTTAGATTA
The DNA here is from genome assembly GCF_965219885.1 of Curvivirga sp. NCBI lineage: Bacteria > Pseudomonadati > Pseudomonadota > Alphaproteobacteria > Rhodospirillales > Aestuariispiraceae > Curvivirga > Curvivirga sp. Next base: position 103,729 of record NZ_CBDCOT010000007.1, on the reverse strand, counting down.
GGATCAATTGAATTCATTTCAATTCAAACTTAAGTTTTCTGATATTGAAGCATTCTAAGTTTTCTTCCAATAGAGAGACAGATAAAAACAACGTGATTGGGAGAGACAAAAATGTCCGCGCAAACAAATTTGAAAGATGTGCTGCAACCTGTCGAAAAAGCCAAAGGTTTGCCAAATGCACATTACATCGATCAAGATGTTTTTGACGAAGAAAAACAAGCAGTTCTATTCAATAACTGGTCCGGTATTGGTTATGGTAAAGACATCCCCGCTGCAGGCGACGCAAAGCCAATAAATTTTCTTGGTATGCCCTTGTTAATGGTTCGTGATCGCGATGGTGAAATTGGTGTCTTTCAAAATACATGCCGTCACCGCGGGATGATTTTGATTGAAGAACCGACCAAAGTACGTGGCCCAATTCGCTGCCCTTATCACGGTTGGTGCTATGGCTTAAAAGGTGAGCTTCGCACGACACCGCATGTTGGTGGCCCGGGTAACAATGAACATGAAGACATCAAACTGGATGAATTAGGCCTAATCAAAATTCGCTCTTACGTCTGGCATGATATTGTTTTCGTAAATATCAATGGAGACGCACCTGATTTTACCGTTGCCAATGCAGCTCTCATGGAAAGATGGAAAGAGTTTGATCAGCCGATGACCCATGGTGGTCCGGAATCTTCAGTTAAACTTCAACTAAAAGCGAACTGGAAATTAGCTGTAGAGAATTATCTTGAAAGTTATCATCTGCCATTCGTTCACCCAGGCTTGAACAGTTATTCTCGTCTGGAAGATCACTATAACATTGATGAATCCGGTAAATATGCGGGCCAAGGAACTTTAGTTTACCAACAATTGGAAGGCGAAGGCGGGCATAAATTCCCTGACTTTGATGACCTCAGCGACAAATGGGATGAGGCAGGTGAGTATATCGCTGTTTATCCAAATGTACTTCTTGGCACTCATCGCGATCACTTTTTTACAATCCTACTTGAACCAACAGGTTTGAACGAAACAACCGAACATATTGAGCTTTACTATAAAGATGAAGCCGTCAAGAACCCTGAAATGGGAACAATGTTGGCAACCAATGCTATTCGTTGGAAAAGCGTTTTAGAAGAAGACATTTTTGTGGTTGAAGGTATGCAGCGTGGCCGCAAAGGAGATTTGTTTGACGGTGGTAAATTCTCACCTGCAATGGATGGCCCAACACATAATTTCCATCACTGGGTGGCAAGTAACTTGGAAGCGTCTCGAAACGCTTAAAATTCTGATCTCAACATTCGTTGAGAAAAACTTAAGGCGCATGGTAAAACATCATGCGCCTTTTTTCTCATTATTCATCATTAAGATCATTAAAAGCCTGATCGACCATTTGACTATATTGCTGATGTATATTTTCAGGTAACCAACGCATATGCACGTGCTTCAACGCTTCTGATGTTCTCAGTTCTTTAAAGATTTCATTTGCCGCAATTATAAAATTGTTATTCCAATCGCCTTTAGAACAAGCAAGATGTGCCATAGAATAATCTTCAGATTCATCCATCACCCGAAAATATGACAATCCTTCTTCAATACCACTCACTGCAGAGTGATAACTAACTTCTTCCGCATATGCAAAATGTGCATTCTTCGCTGATCTTGTAAGATTTTTCAAAACACCGGCTAGCGCTTCTCGTGAGGAATAGGTCTGTACAACCCCACTATCTATCAGTGCTTTATTCTTCACAATCTCTTCAATCGCAGCCTCATAACTACGTGCAGTTTCGCTCCAATATGTAAGATTAATGGATTTACGTATTTCGCTTAAATTTACTTCGCCATCCTCATCCTGAAAGCCATTTATCAACTCACTAATATGTGGACCAACGACTAAACCATTCCCTAATGACAACGCAAAAAGGATTGAGAAATCCAGAAATTCCATTCTCTCTGTAGTTTTTCGAATAGCAAAGCTACAGACGGCGCGGCCACTTCGTGCATCTTTAAAGAAACGTGCAAAATTCGCTTCGCGGAAACTAAAGCTGAAATCATTTTGAAGATCAGTTGAAACTTGTTGTGCGATGTAATCTAAAACACCAGTCTTCTTATAATCGCCTTCGAGAATATGAAACGGCGGAAAATTTTGGACATAAATGTCTATTTGTTCTTTGGCATGCACCAAATTCGGTGCACATATTCCCAACAGAACAACAAACCGAAACAAAATAATACCAAATCGTTTTCTCATCGAAATACTTCCAGTCAAAAACTGATATGACCATGATAAACAATTTCAATAGCAGGAACAAGTAAGACCTGTATTCTATGCGGGTTTAGCTCTTTTAATCAATAAGATAGCAACGCCACTCAAGACGGTGAAAATTCCAATAAAATGAAATAATTCTAATCCCTCACCTAAAATTATGGCTGCACCTACAACAGCAAAAACCGGAAACATATATAACAAAATCCCAACCTTGCTAGGACCTAGAACTTTAACTGCATTATTCCACATTAAGTACGCCAAAATTGAAGCAAATAGACCCACATAAAGAATTGCCAGAATATTGGTCTGCGTGAATTCCATCGGTTTGATATGATAATGTTCATAAATAGCAAATGGTAACAGAGACAACATACCAACTGTAAAAGTGAAAAGAACGAAACTTCTTTGTCCCACACCTTCCGGACGTTTTTTTAACAACACAGAATAAATTGCCCAAGATACAGCCGCCGCCAAAGCCCATATTTCACCTTGCCCAATGGAGACTCTCTCTAACTGCAGTAGGTCACCTTTCGTAAGTAACACACATACACCAAGGATTGATAAAGCAATACCAAGCCAATCGCGTTTTCGAATTGGATCTTTAAACAATAAATTTGAAAACAACAGAATTAAAGCAGGTGTCCCACATATCACCATAGTGGTGTTTGCAACAGGGCTTGTCTGCAACGCTATGTAAACGAAGGTATTATAATAACTTACACCTGGTATGGCGAGTGCCAGCAAGATAGGCAAATTTGCACGTATGACCTTTCTATCTCGCAAAAGGGGGCGAATGGCAAAAGGTAGAAAAACGACACAGGCTAACAACCAGCGCCAAAACGCTAAGCCTACTGGTGGTAGATCTGCCCCAAGTCCACGTGCCATAATAGCGTTACCAGCCCAAATCATTGTTGTAAGCACAGCACAAAGAACCGCAAACAAAGCTGCATTACGAGAAGTTTCCATCTTTTATCCTTAATTCATTTGCTGCAATAACCATTGGGTCAAATGTGCAGTCGCCTTACTGTTTGATTTTTTTTGACTTGGATATACCAGATAGAACCCAACCGGGTCCTGTTTAGGGAATTCCCATAATATCTTCAACTTGCCATCCTTGATTGAGGATTGGAGTAATATCTTAGGAACTAGGGCGACTCCATCCCCATTAATAACAGCATCCATCGCCAAGGCCGTTTGATTGAGCTGCAAAGAGTTAGATTTTACTTTAATCCCTTCTGCTTCAAACAATTTACGCCAATGTGAATGCGCATCTTCAATCAGTTGAGCTTTGGTAAAATCAGCAATACTTTCAATAGGACCTAATGTCTCCGCATAAGACAGGTTACTGATTGCAACCAGTTCAATTGGGGATAAATAAACATGTTCTAAACTATTCCCAAAGGGAGGCTTTCCCTGTCGTATCGCAAGATCAATACCGTCAGATTTAAAGTTGGCAAGTGCTTCACTAGCAACCGTATTTACTTCGATCGTTGGAAATTCCTTTGCGAAATTCATTAATCGTGGCACGAGCCATTTGGATGCCAGAGATGGTGTCACACTCAAAGTAATCCTGCTAGAGGAAGGCAATAACTCATTTGTTGCGCGCTCAATAATCTCCAATGCTTCATGTATAGATTTGTGATAACTGGCACCTTCTTTTGTAAGGGCTAAGCCACGCGCCAAACGTTCAAAGAGAATAATTCCAAGATCAGCTTCTAATTGGCGAACCTGCTGTGCTACAGCACCTTGCGTCACATTCAACTCATTAGCAGCAAGCCGAAAATTCAAATGACGGGCAGCAGCATCAAATGCATATAAAGATTTTAGATTTGGGCGTTTCATTTGAAGCCAATAGTTTTTCTACATCCTATGTCATTTTATATGATTTGTTGCATGATCAGATCAACCTTATCTTTACACTAGATAAATGAAATGAATTTGAGGACATAATCATGATTGATCAAAAAGTGGCCGTCATCACAGCTGGCGGAAGTGGCATGGGTGCAGGTGCAGCAAAGAAACTTGCCGAAGATGGTTTCAAAGTGGCGATCTTATCTGCATCAGGTAAAGGAGAAGCTTTAGCAAATGAATTGGGAGGCTTGGGTTTTACGGGCTCCAACCTTGTTCATGCGGATTTAGAAGCTTTCGTAAAGAAAGTCCTCAAAGAATATGGACGTATTGATGTGGTCGTAAATTCCTCCGGTCACGGCCCAAAGGGGGATATCATGGAAATCAGTGACGATGATTGGCATTTAGGCATGGATTACTATTTGATGAATGCCATTCGAATGTCTCGTTTAGTCGCACCTATCATGGTTAAAAATGGCGGTGGCACAATTTTAAACATCTCAACATTTGCTGCTTTCGAAGCTGATCCGACCTTCCCCACATCAGGTGTCTTTCGTGCAGGGCTTGCAAGTTACACAAAATTATTTGCAGATAAATTCGCTGCAGATAATGTGCGCATGAATAATATTCTACCCGGTTTTATCGATAGCCTTCCAGAGACAGAGGAACGCCGCAGTCGTATCCCAATGGGACGTTATGGACATGAAAACGAGGTATCAGGTTTAATCTCTTACTTAGCATCTGACGCAGCAGCTTATATTACAGCACAGAATATCCGCATTGATGGAGGCATCACACGTGGCTTCTAATTCTATCTCTGTAAGTTTAAATCCGCTGAATATCCGTCGTGACCAGTTCGTCTTGATACTCAAATGGATGGCATCCATTATTCAAATTGCTGGTTATGCGACAACCGCATTCGGCCTGACACCTTTAAATATCTACTTATTTCTCGCCGGGCTGATTGGCTGGTTTATTGTGGGAATATTCTGGAATGACCGAGCCATCATGCTAATCCATCTGATTGCCCTTGGTAGTATGATCATAGGTATGAATAGTTAAGGTAACAGAATCACCTGATTGCAAATATCCAATCACACACAACACGCAAGCGCCAACACCCAGATAGATTGCCGTCATGTGAAATTGATCAAAGCCACTATGAACGATTATCTCCCCCCCAATATAAGGAAATCCAAACAGACCCGTAAGATGAGCTAAAACCATAACCTGCATAGTCTGCGCTAAATTTTCTTGATCTGATTGATTTGCCGTAATGCCTTGAATTATTGGCGTCATCCCACCTAATCCGACACCACCAAGAAAGGCTGAAATCATATAAATCCCCCAACTTCCTTGCATATAAATCATGCCAACTGCACCGCCAATTGCGACAATAAATAAAGCACCGATATGGAAATAGGAAAAAGATGAAAGTTTGTAACGCATCATAGCAAATCTACTGACAAGTACTGCAACCGTATAAACGATAAAGAAGTCTGCATAGCTTAGCTCATTCGTCTGCGCCCATTTAGCCTGAAAATTATTTAACCCGACATACATACTTGCCATAAGTAACGTTATTACGATTGGTATCATAGAAGGTGATCGTAAAACTTGAATAAAAGATGCAACATCCAACACCATTGCAGTATTCAAATTGCCTGTCTTTTCTAACTTATTTAAAGGCTTCTTCAGAAACAGAAACAATGCAGAACTGCACAGGCAAACGATACCCATCACCCAATAAACATCAGCATAAGAAAATCCTGCCTCATAAAGAAAGCGCCCGATAACGGGAGATATTCCAAATCCAATCATGAATACAACAAGATCAATTGAAAATAGCTTTACGCGTTCCTCCGGCCAGCAGATTTGAGAAAGAACCATCACTTTTGTTGAAAAGAAAAGTCCCCAACCAGCCCCAAAAAGAAGTGAGGCAATAATACTCAAAACCGAAATACTTTCTAATAGCCCATAAAAACCCAATCCACTGAACAGAAGTAAGCCTGAAAAAGCAAAACTTCCCATACGTCCAACTTTATCAACAATTTTTCCTGATAATATGACAATTGCAATCGTTGAAATACCCGCAACGAGCTGTAAACGACCGGCATCAGCCTCCGTTGCGTTTATGCCTTCTAACAAGACTGGCATCAACAAAATCATACCATAGGCGCCTGAATGAAACAGGATCGCAAGAAAATACAAACAAAAAAAAGATCGACGGGACATAAAGGACCTTCACAAGATTATTTTATCCTTCCTGCCATCTTTGAAGGTTTTAGGAAATATCCAATTTAATTTTTGTCATCAGGCCAAATAAAAAACGCCCGCAATATGCAGGCGTTTTCGAGAGGTATTTTCTTGAGCAAATTTTGAGAATAATTAACCGCGATGATAATCGTCATCATCGTCATCGTCGTCATCATGACGTGCATGTTTCTTGCGTTTTTTAATCTCGTCTTTGGTAACTTGACCATCGTCATTTCGATCCATGCGGTTAAACATACGATCCAATGGCATTGCAATTTCTTCTAGGGTGATTTGTGCGTTACCGTCATCGTCCAGGAATTGGAAACCATCAACCATGCGACTGCGCATTTGTTCAACCCACATTTTTTCAAATTCTTCCAGGTCGATCATTTTGTCACCATTCACATCAAACTGTGTAACTTTCACAACCTGCCATTCTTGCAACTCAACCTTATCAATAGCCCCGTCAGAATTGGCATCGATCTCATCCATATTTTTCACAATTGGATGCATACCGTGCATTTTTTTACCATGCCCCCATTTACCGCCAGCGTAACTGATCCCGGAAATAATCGGTGTAGCAACAACAGCAACAGCGGCAGCAGCAACAATAAATTTGGTTGATTTCTTCATTTCAGGTTCCTTTCGTAAATCCCGGTTCAGTTTTTTGAACCAGCCTGTTAATTTCTGTCTCCAGCAATTAAGCATGCAAAACCTGAAATACGATCCCGATTTTGTTAAAAAGGGTCACGAATTGTATCATGCAAAGCCTATGATACATTTTGATACATTTTTTTGTTCCAAAAGGGGAAAAGCTTGGTGCATAAAGGGGTTAGGAAATACGAAAAACATAAAAAAGGTGTAACAATATGGCAGATAGCAAACATATCTTAGTCGTCGATGACCATCGCGATATTCGCGAACCGTTGGTGCGTTATCTGTCTCAAAACGGCTTTCGTATCAGTGATGCAGAAGACGCAACCACAGCTCGTCAAATATTAAACGGCAATTCCATAGATCTGGTTGTTTTAGATATTATGATGCCCGGTGAAGATGGCTTGTCATTATGCAGACATATCCAAGCAACAAGTGAAATACCTGTTATTTTGCTAACAGCTATGGTCGATGATACGGATCGTATTATAGGCTTGGAAATGGGCGCAGACGATTATGTAACCAAACCATTTAACCCACGTGAGCTAATTGCGCGTATCAAAGCAGTTCTTCGTCGTACTGAAGCCCTCCCTCCAAAAACGGTCCAAACCACGGATGGGCCTGAAATATTCCAGTTCGCAGATTGGAAACTGGACAGCACAAAGCGTGCCTTAATAGATACGAATGATGTCACACATCCCCTAAGCACAGCTGAATATGATCTGCTTTATGTTTTTGTTACTCATCCCAATATGGTGTTGAGCCGTGATCAACTATTAGACTTGGCGAGGGGTAGAGATGCGATCCCTTTTGACAGAAGTGTAGATAATCAAATCAGTCGATTGCGAAAAAAATTGGAAAAAGACCCAAAAAACCCTGAATTACTTACAACAGTTTGGGGCGGCGGATATATGCTCACCTCCAAGGTTGATACATTATGAGGAAATTCATTCCAAAAAGTCTTTCAGGACAGATGATCATCCTAACTTTGATTGCAATTATTTCTGCACAAGTAATCGGGATTAGTATTTTTGCAGATGAAAGACGCGATGCCTTACGGGCGGCATCCAACCAACAAGTCTTGGTTCATACAGCATCAGTTGTAAAACTTTTATCTTTTGCCCCAAAATCACAAAGAAAAAATATCATCAAAGCCTCTACAACTGACGAGTTCCAACTCAGCTTGACGAAACGTCCCAAAATAAAACGCCGTTTCAAAAAAGACTGGGAAGCCGATATGCGTTTCATCCTTGCGATGATGGTTGACGATTATGCAGATGAAATCCATTTACGCACCAAACGCGACCGACGCGAATGGTTGCAATGGCGGCATGACGATCATGACATGCATGAAAATCGTCGTGAATGGTTCAAAAAATGGGGCGATGATCATCATATGCGATATGAGGACGAGGATGAGCTGGAAGAAGAAATGGAGGAACATCTTCCAGCGCCCCCTGCGCTAGGTCGACTGCGTGAAAATTTAAACATCTCAGTAAAACTCAAAGATGGCACATGGCTCAATGTGAAAAGTTATTCTGTACCGGGCTCTCCTCTATGGGCTCTTCCTTCATTTATTGCCACATTCATAAGCGCGGCTGCTATTATTCTCATTGTTATTATTATGATGCGACGTGTGACCCAACCCGTAAAAGCCTTAACCAGTGCAGCGGAGAAATTTGGGCGTGGTGAACATGTCGATCCTTTAGCATCAATCGGCCCTTCAGATATCCGCGCTGCAAGTCAGGCCTTTAATCAAATGCAAGAAAGACTGGATCGTTTTGTTAAAGATAGAACACGCATGTTAGCCGCTATATCGCATGATTTGCGGACCCCAATTACCGCTTTACGTATTCAAGCTGAATTCATAGGGGATGAAGAATTACGCGAGAAAATCCTATCTATTCTTATTGAAATGCAGCGTATGACCGAAGCGACCCTATCCTTTGCTAAACAAGATGCATTAAAGGAAGAGAGTGAAGAGACAAATCTTCATGCCTTATTGGAAAGCATAAGCCATGATTATCAAGACATGGGCAAAGAAGTGACTTTTGAAGGTGAGGAAAATGTCATCCAAAACTGCCGCCCGACATCACTAAAACGCGCATTGCGCAACTTAGTCGATAATGCATTAAAATATGGAGAGGCCGCCAATATAACTTTGGAAACGAGTAATTCAGAAACACGCATCAAAATTTCTGATCAAGGCCCGGGTATTCCAGAAAATCTTTTAGAGCAAATTTTCGAACCATTTGTTAGACTAGATGAAGCACGTAATACAGAAAGCGGAAGTGTTGGTTTAGGATTAGCGATAGCCCGATCCATTGTAAACGCACATGGTGGTGAGATTAGTGCAGAAAATATCGATCCCAATGGATTAAGAGTTACCATCCGCCTACCACGTTAAGACGATGAAACATCCAACTTCCTCCCTGTATCGTAAAATCTCTAGCGAAAGGGAGGAGGTTCATATGCCCCAATCGTTAAGATACACACTGGTGATTTTTGTTTTAGCAACCATACTTACAAGCCTATACGCCAAAGCCCAACAACTCGTTTTTCCCAATCCTGATCTGAGTCCTCGACAGGTTGTTTCCATACAGCTTAAAGCACTTGCAGATGTAAGAAATGAAGGAAGTAGCGGGTTTCTTCAAACATGGATATTTGCCCATCCAAGGAATAAAGCTGTAACAGGTCCCATCGAAAGATTTGCTTTGATGTTACAGAGCCCGGATTATGTCGTGCTGTTATCAGCTAATAAACACAAGATTGTAGATGTATATCAAAAAGATAATTCCGCCTTTCTTTTTGTCGACATCTTAAATCAGGAAGACGAATTAATCGCTGTTTTCAGATGGGAATTAGCTCAGGCACGCTTAGAAGATAATTCTCTTGTCTGGATGACAACAAATGTTCGACGCCTTCTAAAACCTGATGATCTCACATAAAAAAGCCCGGGTCTATGCCCGAGCTTTTCAATATTTAATATCTACAGGTCTAGACCTAGTTTGGTCCATAAGCCATCGCAGGTAACCAGGTGACAATCTTAGGGAAATAGTAAATCAATCCCAAACCGATCAGTTGTAAAACAATGAATGGCGCTACGCCGCGATAGATATGGGTCACTTTAATTTCCGGTGGGCATACCCCCTTGATATAGAAAAGCGCAAAACCAACCGGAGGGGTTAGGAAGGATGTTTGCAAACATACTGCAAACAAAATTGTGAACCATACAAGATCAAACCCCAGGCTTTGAACCACTGGTGCAACCAACGGCAAAATGATCAAAGTAATTTCCACCCAATCAAGGAAGAAGCCTAATAAGAACACAACGAAAAGAATTGTGATTAAGATACCGTCTGGACCAAAAGGTAGGCCTGTTAAAGCTTCTTCAATCACCTGATCGCCGCCAAGACCACGCAACACAACGGAAAAGGCAGTGGCACCAACAAAGATTGCGAAAATAAAGGCTGCTGTCTTTGTTGTTGCATACATACTTTCCTTAAGAACTTTTAAGTTCAATCGGCCATTTGCCAAAGCGAGCAACATTGCACCAAAAGCACCAACACCTGACGCCTCAGTCGGCGTTGCGATACCAGCAAAGATGGAACCGAGCACAGCAAGGATCAAACCAGCTGTTGGTAATACCGCCCATAGCACCCCCCAAAATACAGACATGTCTACCTTCGGGCGGTCTTCCGGTACAGGCGCAACAGATGGTTTTAGGAAAGCAAGAACCAGCACATAGGTCACATACATGGCGCCTAGCATAATCCCGGGGAAGAACGCTCCCATAAACAAATCACCAACGGAAGCTTCTGGTGTCGCCAAACGATCAGCCATTAGAACAAGCATAATGGAAGGTGGGATCAAAATCCCCAAAGTACCCGTAGCACAAGACGTCCCTACTGCCAGTTCTTTAGAGTAATTGCTGCGCATCATGATTGGGAGAGACAACATACCAAGTAATACAACGGAAGCCCCGATAATCCCTGTAGTCGCAGCTAATAATACGCCAATGATGATCACTGTGATTGCATAACCGCCACGCACCCCACCAAATAGCTTTACCATATTGACCATCAAACGTTCTGCAACGCCAGACTGATCTAACAATATCCCCATAAAAATAAACATGGGGAGCGCGACAAGAGTTTCGCTGCCTACCAATCCCCAAAGACGTTCCGGGACAAGACCAATGGAACTTCCCCAGTCAAACCAGAGATCAACCCCAAATTCTTCCACGCCAATGATCCCGACAATCGTCCAGATAACAGATGTACCAGCTAAAACCCATGCGACCGGAAAACCTGTGAAGAGAAGTACACCGAAAGTTAAAAACATTCCGATGACGAAAATTGCTTCAATCGACATCTTATTTTCCTTTTATGCGTCTTTATTGAGTTTAATTGGTTTAGGCAAACCGAAGAGAAAAGCTGTTGTTTTTAGTAAACGAGAGACAGCCGCCAGAATTAACAAGCCCATGGAAAATGGCATAAAGGCTTTAATCGCCCAACGGAATGGTAATCCAGCTGGCGCCTGTGACCGTTCCCCCTGTTCAAAGGAAGCAAGCGTATAAGGTAACACTTCAGCAAAAGTAATATATAGAAAAGGAAGCAATAAAATAAGAATTCCGAATAACTCAAACCAAGCCTGTGTTCTTAAGGAAAAACGTTCATGCAAAACATCAACACGCACATGATCATCATGCACTAATGTATAAGACATCCCCACAAGCCAAGCAGCGCCAGCCAAATGCCAAGCAAGTTCTTCTAAGAAAACGGACCCTTGACCAAATACATAGCGTGAAACAACGGAATAAATAATAACTAAAACAGTTGCAATCCAAAGCCAGGAAAAGAAAGCGCCCACGCGATGAACGAAGGCATCTAGTAAGTTAGAGAGCGCCGTACTGGGCAGTTCCGTATGATGATGTATTTCATGTTCTACATCAGCTAGGCTTAGATGATGATCTTCAGTCGCCTGAATCTTTTCACTCATAATCGCAATCTCCTATGCGAGGCGTCTATAAAAGGCCACCCCGCACGACGTTTCTCTTATTATATTATTTGGTTAAATGATAAGCGTTAAGGCTTATTTCATCAACTCAGTTGGAAGATATGCATTCTCATCCCAGATTACATATTCAGCTTGGAATGCTTGTTGAGATTCCAAAGCACGTTTGAAGTCAGGGTCTGCAGCAGCTTGCTCAGCCAATACTTCGTTTGTAATCCCTTTCAACTGCTTCAATACATCCATTGGAATTGTACCAATGTTAATGCCTTCAGCTTTCAACTTAGCCAAAGCTGCGCCGTTTTTATATTCACCTTCTGCCAAACCACGCATCACACCAGCTGTACAAGTAGCCTCTACCAATGCTTTTTGCGCATCAGTTGCTTTGTTCCACTCATCTTTGTTGATCAACATATATTGAGCTGTGAATGGTTGATGCCAACCTGGGAAAAGATTGTTTTTAACAATTTGGTTAAAGCCAAGAATTTGGTCAATTGCAGGCATAGAGAATTCGGTTGAATCAATTGTTCCTTTTTCCAATGCTTGGAATAATTCGCCACCTGGCAACATGGTTACAGATGCGCCTAATTTCTCAAGCACTTTACCACCAAGACCCGCAAAACGGATCTTCATACCGTTATAATCATCTAGGCTTTTAATTGGTTCTTTATACCAACCAGCTGTTTCAGGCCCGATAATACCACAAAGTTGTGCATGTACATTAAAGCCTTTATTTGCATAAATTTCCTGCAACATATCATGACCACCGCCATAATAATACCAAGCGGTAAATCCAGATGGTTTCAGGCCAAATGGTACAGCCGCAAATAATGGTAGCGCAGGTACTTTACCTTGATCATAACCGATCCATGTATACCCAGCAGCCACCTTACCATCGGAAACAGATTGCAAAATTTCAAATGGTGGCACCAATGTTTTTGGCTCAAAAACTTTAATCTTCAAAGACCCGTCAGAGGCTGTTGTGATTTTTTCAGCAACCCAAGGCGCCGGAGAGCCAAGACCTGGCAGTTTGGATGCGAAAGCAATTGGCATTTTCCAACGCAAATCTTCCGCTTTTGCAGCCCCTACAGCTGCGATAGACGCTGTTGCAACCACAGCGGACATCATCAAATTTTTAATCTTAGACATTTTTGTCCTCCCAATTTGGTTCTAACACCTAATCGTTGCCCCGACATTTTGGTCAACAGAAAGGTCAGTTTTAATATAACCGGAGGAAGATTCGGGCTTTTAGTCGCCCTCACAACGTCAACAACGTCCCTGAATAGTCTACCTATTTCTTTTATTTTTGGGCGTTATTGTTATATTTTCGCCCGCCTCCCGCTATAAGGTATGGGCTACACTTTTATGCCGAACCTGCCTCAATAAAATGTTTATTATTATTTAAAGCTGTGCTAATTTGCACACATGCTAAATGATAAATTGAATTGGAATGATCTTCGCTACTTTGTGGAGGTTGCCCATAAAGGGCGCTTATTGACAGCCGCAAAACGGCTGGGTGTCAATCATACTACCGTTGCGCGCCGTATTTCTGCCCTTGAAGAAGCTTTGGAAGTAAAGCTTTTTGATCAAGATGAACATGGCTTTCATCTGACTGAGGTTGGGGAAAACCTGCTCCCTCTTGCACAACAGATGGAAGACATTACAGCGCTTGCCAAAGAACAAGTGCAGCAAATGGGGCAAACTGTCTCTGGTAACATCCGGATCGGTGCACCAGATGGTTTCGGAAATACTTTTCTAGCAGAAAAGCTCATTTCTTTTATTCGAGAAAACCCCGGAATTACGATTGAATCTGCCGCTCTTCCTCTTTTTCCCAATCTACTTAAACGCGAAGTGGATATTGCAATCAGTTTGGAAGAAACGGTTAGCAAACATATCTATTGCCGGAAAATTACCGATTACAAATTATATCTATATACATCTAAAAAGTTTATCGAAGACCAACAGGTCGACCTCAATCAAAAATATGAAATCCTGAAACATCCATTTGTCGGCTATATCCCAGAACTTCAATATACTGAGGAATTGGAATTCCTTCATCTGATCGATAAAGAATTACAAAGCCAGTATCAAAGCTCTACAGTATGGGCCCAATTGCAATTCATTGCCCATGGTGGCGGCTTTGGTGTTCTTCCTTATTACATGGCCTATAACGATCCAAGACTAATCCCTATCCTTACCGAAGAGGTAAGCTTCACCCGTTCATATTGGTTGCATATCCCACTTGAATTACGCCGGATGGCAAGCATCCGTAAGCTGGAACAAACCATCATGCTGGAAGCACGCGGGCATCAAAAGGTCTTTATGCCTGACAGCGCATTATAAGAATGGAAAAATCGCCGATTGGCCTCCCAGTCGACGATTTCCAACATGTTTTTATGTTAGGGATATTTAGTCAGGTGCAAGTTCCGTGATCTCTCGACGGAATGGTAAATCATCGCCAATTTCTTCGCCGTCCAGTTCACGCGCATAACGATGTCCTGCATATGTTGCCCAAGCAATTGGTGCTGGTGATTCCGCATCGCCAAAACATTTGATAGATTTAATTCCGGCGGCCTCCCATTCACTTTCACGTGCTTTCAGTTCTTGCCATAGATCATCATTACCATCACGTGCTGTTACTAAAACAACAGCATCTACATTTAGATCACTAAGTGCACCTGTATATGTGCATTCAAGTGAAACACCCTCAGCCGTCACTTCTTTAACAGCTTTGTTCAAATGAATTTCAACTCCTAGGTCCATAAGTTTCTTCTGAATACGATGCTGTTCCAAAGTAAAATCTGTCCATTCGGATACTTTTACGGCTGGTGTAACCAAAACCACATCACAGCCTTTTTCCGTTAATAGCTCTGCCATGATACCGCCCATATAGTAATGATCATCATCATAGATCACTATACGACCGGATGGGATCTTTCCGTCCATAATATCATCAGGTGTATAGGCAGGCATTTTCGTATCAATCGCAATTGGATGTAAATGATAACGTGCTACACCATCCCGACGCCAACTGGATCCTGTTGCAATCGCCACGTTTTCAAACCCAAACTCCAATACTTCATCAGCAGATAGCTTACTGTCCAGATAGACTTCGACATTAGGCATTTTTTGGATTTGACCGACACGATAATCGACCACGCGACCCCAAGCAGATAGATTTGGCAAAAGTCGCTCTTTAACCAAGCGCCCGCCAAGTTCGGTTGAACCTTCTGCCAAGGCAACTTGATACCCTCTTTCGCCTAATGCACGTGTAGCTTCAAGTCCTGCAGGTCCGGCGCCAATCACAAGAACGCTATCGCTTTCCCCTTTTTCATTCATGCGTTCCGGATGCCATCCTTTACGCCATTCTTCCATAAAAGTTGGGTTTTGGGTACAACGGGAAATCGACATGGTTGTGTCACCTGTCACACAGATATTACAACCAATACATTCGCGAATATCTTCGATACGACCTTCATCGATCTTCCTTGGAATAAATGGGTCCGCAATTGATGGGCGGGCCGCACCGATAAAATCCAAGACGCCTGATTTTACTTGTTTGACCATAAGATCTGGTGAGGTAAAACGCCCAACACCGACAACAGGTTTTGGTGTCAAAGCTTTAATACCCTGGACAAGTGGTTGTTGAGCGCCTTCTTCACCGAAACGAGAGGTCTCAGAACAATCTTCCCAAGATCCATGTGCCAAATCCCAAAGATCGGGTACTTCCGCATTCATTTCAATGCAATCGCGTAACTCTGCATTAGAAAAACCATGTTCACCTAAAATCTCATTCAAAGATAAGCGCACAGAAATACCGACTGTATCACCAACCGCATCCTTACCTTCTTCAATCAACTCACGCATCAACCGGCTGCGATTTTCAAGACTACCGCCATATTCATCCGTACGGTGGTTAGTTGCGCGGGATAAGAAATGTTGGATAATACCAAAACCATGCGCCCCATAGAGACATACTAAATCATACCCTGCCTCTTTAGACCGAATGAAAGCATTGCGATACCAACGTCGCAAATCCTTGATATCTTGCTTATCCATGGCACGTGCAGATACCGGATCACTAGTGAAGGTCAGGATTGGCCCGGCAGATGGACCACGCGGTACCTCTTTGGTATATAAATTAGGACCGTTGATACCTGAATAAGTGAGCTCTAATCCAGCCAACGCATCATATTCATGTATTTGATCCGCCATTTTCGCCAACATCGGGATATCTTTGTCATCCCATAGGCGTAATTCAATAAATGGTGTAATTTCTGAAGTGTGATGCATTTCTACCTGCTCAGTAAAAATAACACCCCAGCCCCCTTCGGCTTTACTGTTACGCATTTGTGCAGCCGCAGATGGGTCACGATAGCCCCCTCCATTACAATGAGGCACCTGAAAGAAACGGTTCTTTGCGGTTACCGGACCAATATCCATTGGCTCAAACAAAATATCGTAACGGGGATCTCTACTCATTCTTCAATCCTTAAATGATCTCTGCTTTTAATCGTTAGGGCCATTCAGCCTGAATTATTATTAAAACTTCATTTAGTTTCATCTTGCCTTATGCTTTCTCATTTACCCGCTTCTCGTCAATTTCTGTTGTCCGAAGACCTGCTTCGGCAAAAGCTATCTCTTTCTTCATTACCTTTAACTTTTAAAAAGTAGGTGTAGTTATTGGCATCAGAAAAATCTGGTCACAGCTTCGAAAAAAGTTAATCTCTAAAAACCGAAGATTTAGATATTATGGCCTTCGCTCCCTAATCCAGCTTCAGGAATGTAAAACATTGAAAACCAAAGAAATCCTTGAAAAGCTACTTTCCTTTCAAACAGTAAGCCTTTCTCCAAATATGGAACTCATTCATTTCATAGGAAATTTGCTAGCTGATCATAATATTGAGGCACAAATTATCGGGGAAGAAACAGGCACACGTGCAAATTTATATGCGACGGTATACGGCACGGAGCTTACAGTTGAAACTGCATCAACAGGCGGTGTTGTTTTATCCGGGCATAGCGATGTTGTTCCCATCGCAGGGCAAAACTGGACCGTTGATCCTTTTACACTTACAGAAAAAGATAGCAGATATTATGGTCGTGGAACCGCCGATATGAAAGGCTTTCTGGCTTCAGCCATACGAACATGTTTGATTGCCAGCAAACAACCATTGAAAACCCCCTTACATTTAGCTGTATCTTTTGATGAAGAGATAGGTTGTGTGGGCGTCCGTCATTTAATTGAACGCCTAAAAGATGCGCCAATGAAACCGCATTTTTGTATCATTGGGGAACCAACAAGTTTAGGCGTTGCAACAGGCCATAAAGGCAAAACGGCTTTACGTGCGACCTGCATCGGTCTTGAAGGTCATTCTGCCATGGCACCTAATTTCCTAAATGCGTTACATCTTGGTGCCGATCTCATCAAAGCCCTTCAAGATATTCAGGATGATTTAGCGAAAAATGGTGCACAGGATAATGATTACGACATTCCCTGTAGCACAATCCATGTAGGTAAGATGTCCGGCGGGGTAGCGCTGAACATTGTTCCAAATGAATGCATATTAGACTTTGAAATCCGCAATCTAGCGGCAGATAAGCCAGAAGATATTATTCAACGCGTTAAGGACGCCGCTAAATTAATTACAGAAAATGCAAGAGAGAAAGCAGATTGCGCAGATATTAAAATCGAAGTAGTCAACAGCTACCCGGGCCTGAATACCAATCCGGGCGCAGATATTGTTTCTTTCGTAAAATCCCTACGTGGTGAGAATAAAAACTTCAAAATCGCTTTTGGAACTGAGGGCGGCTTATTTGACCAGATTTTAAATATTCCAACAGTAGTCTGCGGACCGGGCTCAATGGACCAAGGTCATAAACCTGATGAATTCGTATCTGTTGAACAAATTGAGTTATGCGATCAAATGTTAGATCGTTTGGTAGAAAGATTAATCGAAGGGCTTTAACCAATCCCCATACAGCTCTCTTCATATGGCCTTCATAAAAGCAAGCCGCATACAAAAAGTTATCTGGTCATATCCACAACGATCATATCGATAAAATAACGCAAGGCTATTGGCATATTTTTACGACTAAGAAACACTCCATGAATATCAATGGGTTCAGGCGTAAAATTTGGTAATAATTCTATCAACTCTCCATTTTGAATATATGGCTGCGCTGTCTTGCTTGGAAGATAGGCGATGCCGATCCCCTTTAAAGCAGCCAGTAAAAGGGTATCTGCCTCATTGGACGCAAGATTCCCTTTCACGTTCACAGATTTAGACTGTTGCTGGTGCAAAAAACGCCAAACCGTTTGATCCAAATTCGAGTAAACCAAACAATTATGATTAGTTAAATCTGTCAAATGCATAGGTTTCTTATAATCCTCTAGATAAGCAGGCGATACACAAAGCACGGATTCCACCTTCCCTAACTTGCGAGCAATCAAATTCGGATCCAGATTGTTTGAAATACGAATTGCTAAATCAATGCGATCCTTTACTAGATCAACAATCTCATTACTGATTACCAATTCAATCTTCACGTCTGGATAATGTTTTAAATACCGATCAACAACATCCATCAAATAATGCTCAATAAAAAACTTGGAAGCACCTATTCTAATAACACCTGATGGAAGGTCTCCTGGATCACCTGCGACCTCCCCTATTTCTTCTGACAACGACACAAGCCGATGACAATAATCCAGCATTTTTTCACCTGCTGGCGTTAAACTTAGTCGACGGGTTGTACGATGAAGCAACTTACTTCGGGTCCAATCTTCCAACAAAGTCACATAACGTGAGGTTTGTGCCCTCGAAACATTCATAATGTCAGAGGCTGCAATGAAACTTCCCTGCTCCACAACACAAATGAAAACCTTAGCTGCTGTTAATCTATCCATAATTAGCTCTATTTTTGAAACAATAAAATTCAATATATACGGTTTTTAGATCAAAAATTGAAACATATATATAGCTCTAGAACAAGATTGCTAGAATAGATTTAATGGAGAAACATAATGTTCAAGATTCTAAAAGCCTTAACTACCGCAACTGCTCTCGTGCTTGGCAGTGGCGCAGCCCAAGCCGCTGAACATTTGAAAGTGAATGTATTTAATCCGGGCGACAAAAGCTTCTTTCCTGTGACGTCCACCCTGATTACAGGTGAAACAGAAGCAATCCTTGTTGATGCACAATTTCATACAAATGATGCTGAATCTGTAGTTAATATGATTGCTGAAAGCCAAAAGAAACTGAAAGCAATTTATATCAGCGACAATGATCCTGACTTTTACTTTGGTCTGGATACGATCCTAACCGCCTATCCCGACACACCAATTTATGCAGCACCAAAGATTATCCAGAAAATTGAAAAAGCCTATAAAGGTAAACTGGCTTACTGGGGCCCCAAATTAGAGGAGACTGCACCGAAAAAAGTGATCATCCCGTCAGCTCTACCATCTAACAAACTTTCCATTGGTGGTCATGAGGTTCGAATTGTCGGTGCCGATGATAGCGCAACTAAAGGTACCTATATCTGGTTGCCATCTATGAAAACTGTAGTTGCTGGCGTCTCAGTTTATGAAAACGTGCATGTTTGGATGGCGGATTCACAAACTAAAGAAAGTCGTGATCAATGGCGTAAAGTATTAAACAGTATTGAAGCGCTTGAACCGAAACAAACTATTCCAGGACATTTCCTAGGTAAAAGTGACTACAACCTTAAAGCAGTTACATTCACCAAGGAATATGTTGCCAATTTTGAAGAAGCAGCCGCAGCATCCAAAAATTCAGAAGAATTAGTTGAGAAAATGAAAAAACTATATCCTGATTTCACAAATATTGGTGACTTAGAATTAAGTGCAAAAGTCATCATGGGCGAAATGTCTTGGGGATCATAATCTCATCTTCAGACTAGTATAAAAAGCATTAAAGGACGGCATGAATTATATAAATAGTTCATGTCAGTCCCTTTTAAATTGCAATAAGCTTTAATCTGTTGCGATTTGAGCACCAAAGAAATTATTATTTCTGAAGGAAGTATGGCAATGTTCCATAAACGCATTCATAACCGCAGATGTATAGTCAGTTCGCATGGTTGCAATACCAATAACAACGGGACGATAATCTCCCTCCAATGGTACATGCTTTAGAGCTAGACCTTCCGGGGACATTTCGTTTTGTGGACGAAGATTTGCCAAACCATAGCCAAATCCATTTGCCACCATAGAACGCATGACTCCCATATCCGTTGCTGTTTCCCCAATCAATGGACGTAATCCTGTTTGATGAAAGAGAGATAAGAAATAATCCCGGCTTAAAGGAAGATCCAACATCACCATTGGATGATCTACCAATTCCTCAATGTTAATGGTTTTACGATCTGCTAACGGGTGATCATGCGATAACATGACATAGGGTGGCAATTTCGCTAAAGGATCAAAGCGAATATCTTGTGGAATATCCAAATCATAGGTTAAAGCTGCATCCACTTCGGCTCTAGAAATTTTACTCAATAAATTAGCTTGGTTATCAATATGCTGAGTCACCCAAACTTCCGGGTAATCACCTTCGAAGCTTTTACGTAAGCGCCCCATTACATACGGCGCCATAGTAACAAGGCATCCGATGCTTAAGGGTCCTTTTACGGATTCTGTAATGTCAGATGCTACATCGTGAAGATGTTCTGCTTTTTCCAAAAGAATTTTAGCCTCTTGTAAAAAACGTCTCCCACCCGGCGTCAAAGTAAGGCCCTGCGCATGTTGGCGTACAAAAAGTTGAATGCCAAATTGCTGTTCTAATTGAGAAATCGCAGCGGAAATAGAAGGTGAAGAAATATGAATACGTTCAGAGGCAAGCGCGATAGAACCCGCCTCCCCTACGGCAACAAAATACTCAATTTGACGAAGTGAAAATCTTAAATGCATGTTTAGAAGATGCCATAAATTCCGAAGTAGAACAAGAATCTACTTCGGAATTCCTTAATCATTAAAAGGGTTAATACTTGATCCAAGTTGTCTTTAACGCAGTAAACTTATCTAACGCATGTAAAGATAAATCACGCCCAAAACCCGATTGTTTCATTCCCCCAAATGGTGTCATCGGACTTAATGCATCCACTGTATTCACAGAAACTGTACCTGCAAATAAAGCATCAGCCACACGATGTGCCCTACTAAGATCACTTGTCCATACGGAAGCTGCCAAACCATATTCGGTATCATTCGCCATGGTCACAGCTTCTTCTTCAGTATCAAAGGGGATCACACATAGTACCGGCCCAAAGATTTCTTCTTTGGCAATTTGATGATCATGTGTCACATCATCAAAAATAGTAGGTGAAATAAACGATCCTTTACCGTCAATTGTTGGCGTATCTCCGCCGCAAACCAATGTGGCTGTTTCTTTGCCTATCTGAATATACCGTTGCACATTTGAGGCCTGTTTTACATCAACAATCGCACCCATTCCTGCATCAGGGTCCAATGGATTTCCCGGTTGCATCTTGGCAGCACGTTCTTTGAGTTTGACAACAAACTCATCTTTAATACTGCGCTCAACCAATAAACGACTATTTGCAGAACAAACTTCACCTTGATTAAAGAAGATACCAAAAGCTGCCATATCAGCCGCAGCATCAAGGTTTTTACAATCCGCAAAAACCAAATTGGGGCTTTTACCGCCAGTTTCAAGCCAGACCTGTTTCATATTTGACTGTCCAGCATATTGTTGAAACAGCTTTCCAATCGCCGTAGAACCCGTAAAGGTTAAACAATCCACATCATCATGTAATCCCAAGGCCTGACCAGCCGTCGGACCAAATCCCGGCACCACATTTAAAACACCGTCTGGCACACCGGCTTCCTTAGCAAGTTCTGCTAAAAATAGAGCTGATAAAGGCGATTGTTCTGCAGGTTTTAAAACAACGGAATTTCCCATTGCCAAGGCCGGTGCACATTTCCATGTCGCCATATCTAAAGGAAAGTTCCATGGTGTCACAGCACCGATAACGCCCAATGCTTCACGCTTCACAATTGCTAAATCACCAGCTGCAGTCGGGGCAACCTCATCATAGATTTTATCAACACTCTCTGCATACCACTGCCAAAACATGGCCGATCCCGGTACATCAACAGCCACTGCATCTTCTACCTTTTTTCCCATATCAAGGGATTCAAGTAAGGCAAGCTCTTCCAGATTATCACGGATAAGATCAGCAAGTTTCAACAATACAGCTTTTCGTTCCATCGGTGCCTTTTTCGACCAAACACCAGACTTAAAAGAAGCACGGGCCGCTTTAACAGCAATGTCGATATCTGCTGCGTCACATTCAGCAACCTTAGTAATAACTTCACCTGTTGCAGGGTTAATATTATCAAAGGTTTTCCCGGATATCGCATCTACAAATTGGCCATTAATAAAGGCTTGATTTCTATATGTCAGCGATGCTGCTTTTGCTTTCCATTCTTCCAGAGTATGGAGTCCCATGATCCGCGTCCTCTATTTATAATATTTCTAAAATAAAAACGGGCGACAGTTTCCCTTTCGGTTCTCCATCGCCCAGTTTACAAGTATGTTTCTATTCGTCGCCCGGCACGCCATAACTTGGCGCATCAGACGGGTTAATCCCGCGGGTTACATAATCTGCCAATTGTGGCTTATAGATATCCCAAAGCTTGGCAAGTTCTTCGATCGGACAATTTTCTGTCCAATCCACACGCAGATCAGCCACTGGCCAACTCACCTTATCTACCAAACGCATACCGATAGAATGAATAGGGCCTGCTTCACCGCCTGCTGCCAACGCCGCACGCATCACATCAATCAAACGATCCCCAAGATAAAGACCTTTACCTTCGGTCTGTTTAAAGCAATTGATCATTGCCTGTGGGATACCATCATTATCTAACAGATTTCCTGCGCAAGCGATGTTGAGATCTTCTGCTTGAGCAAAAATACCCAATGAATTTTCACCAGAATGAATTGCGGTATTGCCATCTTTATCAACAATCAACACCTGTCGGTAATTCATATGGTTGTTGGATTGGCGCAAAATATCACGTGCTTGCACCGCAGAAGTGCCCCTTTCCAATAAGTCCAGTGCCTTTGGACCCAAAGTTGGATCTGTAATATTTTGGCTAGATACGGCCCCAACTCCAGCGCGCGCATTGGCACAACGTGCTGCGACAGCAGGTGAGGATGAAGAAACAGCCATGCCAAACATGCCTGTTTCCTGACAACGTGCGACAACGGAAAAAGTCATCTTTTACTCACCTTCAGGAATAACGCCGGTTGCGTCGATCTCTACTAACCAACCGGGGCGAGCTAAAGCTACAACCACAAGTCCCGTACAAACCGGATGAACGCCTTTGATATATTCACCCATAGTACGATAAACGTCCTCACGGTGACGAACATCTGTCAAATACACAACCAACTTGGTCACATGTTCCATTTTGCCGCCTGCTTCTTCCATCAATTGTTTGATGTTTTGCATCACTTTATGGGTCTGATCTACTGGGTCTGAACTACCGATATCTTCGGCGGTATCCAAATCTTGCGGGCATTGACCACGTAAAAACACGATGCGGCCTTGTGCAACACAACCTTGGGCTAAATCATTATCCAAGTTCTGTTCCGGGTAAGTTTTCTTTGTATTAAACGGACGAATTCGTGTGTGGGCCATTTGGGTCCATCCTTTATCTTTAAACGCTATCTAATTAGTTTCAACAAAACCGACTGAAACCAGTCCCTGTTTCTAATTAATAGATTGAAAGCTTCCATTGCTTTCGTAAAGTAAATCTTTTCGCATCTTAGATTAGGCATACCCTAATCAACTCTTCGGATAGTTTTGATATACCAAGCAGATGTTTCAGTTTAGGAATGAAATATAACAAGTGTTGGCATCTTGTGACATTACTACCCCTATTCATGCCACAACATGGATACTTATCGTCACAATGATCTCCCCTAGTTCTTATATCTTTGAACTACCCCTTGTTAACCTGCCCTTGAAGTGATCGTCTTCAAGGGCATTCTTTTTTAGAATCTTTGACTTCAAACTACTTCTACATTTCAATCACCCCAAACATCATATTTATTTCATTTGTATGCCGTTAGTTCTTCTGCTTCAGTCTATAAAAGGATATACTGATACAAAGAAAAAAGGGATGTATCGATATGAGTTTATTAAGCGATTTACTTTCCAAAGTGAGCGACATTGGACGCTCCCTTCGAACACCATCGTCCATGTTAAATCTAAGTTTGGCAGAAGAATGCGAAGCTATGTTTTCCAAAAAAGGGGAAGCCACTACACTTGCCCATGCGGCACAAATTCTAAATAGCTACGCACAACTAGATGATGATGAAAGAAAACTGCAATTCTTCAAGGACATTCAAGCTACATTTGGCATTGATACGACAGCTTTAGAAAAGGCTATTGAGGCGTGGCAGAAAGACCAGACGGAAACAGCTGCACGGATGTTACATTTTGCATCGGAACCGCGTAGTCAGGATCTCATCAGGCGCCTCAATCAAGCACCAAACGGCACATCTTCATTAGTAAAGATGCGTACAGACTTACTCAAATTCACGAAAACCGAAGCCGATTTACGTGCCTTAGATAAAGACTTCTCACATTTATTTAACTCTTGGTTCAATAGAGGCTTTCTTGAATTACAACGCATTGATTGGAACACACCAGCGGCCATTCTTGAAAAAATAATTGCCTATGAAGCTGTCCATGAGATCAATGGTTGGGACGATTTACGCCAACGAGTTGGTGCGCCAGATCGTAGGCTATATGGCTATTTTCATCCAGCCCTTGGAAATGAACCTTTGATCTTTGTCGAGGTTGCCCTTTTAAAAGAAGTACCCGGCGCCATTGGTCCTATCCTTTCTGATGAACGTGACCCTATTCAGGCAGAAGAAGCAACAACAGCTGTATTTTATTCGATTTCAAATTGTCAGACGGGGTTGCGAGGGATTAGTTTTGGTAACTTCCTCATCAAACAAGTGGTTGAAGATCTACGTCATGAGTTTGAGAAATTAGATACATTTATAACGTTATCACCCGTACCGGGATTCCGGAAATGGGCAGAAAAAGCCCATTTAGAAATGAGTAAAAACCTTTCAGGTAAAGATAACGAGACATTAGGTATTTTAACGGCTTGTCAGAATGATACTGAAGTTATGGATGTCCTACCTAACTTGGATCATATGCCCGAATTACTAGCCCGTTACCTTATCTCCACCAAAGGTCAAGATGGTGGCGCTGTCGATCCTGTAGCGCGTTTTCATTTAGGGAATGGCGCCCGCCTTGAAAATCTCCATATGATGGGCGATGTCAGCAAACGAGGCCTCAAAAATTCGTGGGGTTGCATGGTAAATTATCAATACCGCATTAAAGATATTGAGAAAAACCACGAAACATATGTAAATAATGGCGAAGTTATTGCCGCACCACATGTGGCAGGTTTACTCAAATAATCTCAACCGAGCTAATTCATATGTATGACCAGAACTACCTTATCCATCATTTGCGTCAATCATCTGTGGGCTGCGAAAATGCAATTTTTGCATCTACACTAGATGGTAAAAGAATAAATTATGGTGAATTATTTGTACAAGCTGAGAAGATTGCGCAAGTTCTGGTCAACCATGGCGTAAAACCTGGAGATCGCGTTGCAGTTCAAGCCGAAAAATCCCTTGAACAAATCCAGTTATATCTGGGCACAGTGATGGCAGGCGGCGCTTTCCTTCCACTAAACACAGCTTATACAACTCAAGAGATTGAATATTTTATCAATGATGCAAAGCCTCAGATTTTCATTTGCGATCCGTCTCAAGAGAAAAACTATCAAAAAATAGTAACTCAATGTGGAACGGCACATCTGCTTACTCTTGATGTAGATGGACAAGGAAGTCTTACAGATGAAGTTAAACTAACGCCATCCGGCTTCAAACCTGTTTCACGCGCTCCTAAAGATCTTGCTGCAATTCTATATACATCTGGAACGACTGGAAGATCCAAGGGGGCTATGCTGTCTCATCAGAATTTATGGAGTAACTGCGACACGCTCCGTAAAACCTGGCGTTTTACTTCAGATGATATTCTCATTCATGCGCTACCAATCTTTCACAGTCACGGGTTATTTGTCGCGACGAATACAACGCTTGCGGCAGGTTCATCCTTGATCTTCATGGCAAAATTTGATGCAGATACTATTATGGATGCCATTCCAAATGCCACGGCCTTAATGGGCGTCCCTACATTTTACACCCGTCTTTTAAAACAAGAAAAACTAAGCAAAGACTATGTTTCCAATATGCGCATCTTTATTTCTGGTTCTGCCCCTTTGTTGGCTGAGACACATGATCAATGGCGCGCGAAAACAGGACATGCGATTCTGGAACGATATGGTATGACCGAAACCAATATGAATACATCAAACCCTTATGATGGTGATCGCCGCGCAGGTACAGTTGGCTTTCCTCTGGAAGATGTAGAAATTCGAATTATGCATCCTGAAACAGATCAGCCATTACCAAATGGTGAAATTGGCTCTATAGAAGTAAAGGGCCCTAATGTCTTTAGTGGATATTGGCAAATGCCCGAAAAAACCAAAGAAGAATTACGTGAAGATGGTTTTTTCATCACTGGTGACCTCGGTAAGATCGATGAGGATGGTTATATTACTATTATCGGTCGCTCAAAAGATTTAGTTATTTCAGGTGGCTTTAATGTTTATCCCAAAGAACTAGAATTGCTAATCGATGATATAAACGGAGTTAATGAAAGTGCGATTATCGGCGTCCCTCACCCCGATTTTGGTGAAGCGGTTGTCGCAATCATCGTTCCAATGCAAAATGAGACTTTAAGCGAAGAAAACTTAAAATCTCATTTCAAAGATAGTTTGGCGAAATATAAACAACCAAAGAAGTATATTTTCCTTGAAGAACTTCCTCGTAACACAATGGGCAAGGTTCAGAAAAACCTACTTCGTGAAACTTACAAAGATTTATTCACCAATTAAGCCGCTAGTAAATCCTTGCGCGCCTTATCACGTAACCAATCACGGAATAAAAGAACCTCCGGTCTTGGCTTTGTGCGTGCGTCCGGCAAAATCAAATAATGAGAAAACTCTGACTTTTCTTCAAAATGAAGTGGCTCGATCAACTTTTGATCATCAAGCGCTTCTTGTGCAAAGCTGCGATAAAGCAATGCGATACCTTGATCCGCCATTGCCATCTTCATGGCCACCAGAGAACTATCCACTTTGATAGAGCTAATATCATCTTCAAATTCTATTTCATGTTTACGGAACAATTGCTCCCAACTGTCTTTAACACCCATCACATGAATCAGACTATGTTTCTGTAAATCTTGAAGTGAGTTAATTTCACCAAACTTCTTAATATATGACTCGCTTGCGACGATAATTGTATTTTCTTCATACACCAATTCAGCAACTTCACCGTCCCAATTACCATCACCATAGCGAATATCAATATCCACTTTTTCGCCCATCAACTTATCTACCCAATTTGAAGTATAGATACGAATACCTACTTCCGGATAAGCATCACGGAATTCCGACATGTTAGGCGCTAACCACTGGGTGGTAAAAGAGATCGGCGCACGTACGGTGATAGACGTCTCACCCTGAACACCAAAAAGGCCTACTGTGGATGATGATAATTCACCAAAGGCTTTACGCACGGATGGTAAATAAGCTCGTCCCATTTCAGTCAGGCGCAGACTACGAGGCAAACGTTCAAATAACGGAAAGCCTAAATGCTCTTCTAAAGAGCGTACTTGATAGCTCACTGCAGCAGCTGTCAGGTTCAATTCATCCGCAGCAGCCGTAAAACTAACTTTACGTGCAGCGGCCTCAAACGAACGCAACCAGTTCAGTGGCGGTAAATTATAAGCCATGGCCCCACATCCTCAACTTATCAAACCAACAAAAATTATAACATATATCTTCAAATAGTTTTAGGTCTCAGCCTCATAACCATTCACTTGTTTTTTGCATAAAGAAAAAACACTATGCTAAAAAACTAGGGACAAGCTCTATAAATTTAGGGCTAACCTCTATTCCATAAACGACACCTATGAGCGATCACGGGAAAAAATCATGAAACTCAGCGATATTAAGGTTTATACCGTTGCCACCCCTGCACCGCATTTTGGCGGGCGCTATTGGATCTTTGTTAAACTCACAACAGCATGCGGCATAGATGGAATTGGCGAAGTATATTCCCCACCCTTCCATCCAAGTGTAGTTGAAAAGATGATCGAAGACGTCTTTGAACGAAATGTGAAAGGCAATGCACCTTCTGAAATTGAAAGGATGTATCGCAATGTCTATTCGACAGGATATTCCCAGCGCCCAGATCCAACCTTGATGAGCATCTTCAGTGGCATCGAAACAGCTTGTTGGGATATTCAAGGTAAAGCACTGAATCGCCCAGTTTATGATTTACTAGGTGGCAAAGTGCGTGATCGTTTACGCAGTTACACATATTTATATCCAAAGCCAGAAGATAAAACCAATGTCTATGCAGACTCCGATTTAGCAGCTGAACGTGCCGCAGAATATGTTGCCCAAGGTTTTACAGGTATTAAATTTGATCCTGCTGGTCCCTACACGGCCTTTGATGGACGTTTTATTAATCTGGAAGATATGGATCGTGCAGAAACTTTCTGTAGAAAAATACGTGAAGCAGTTGGGAGCAAAGCTGATTTACTCTTCGGTACACATGGTCAGATGACCCCTGCAAGTGCAATCCGCTTAGCCCAACGTCTTGAGAAATATGAACCACTTTGGTTTGAAGAACCCACCCCACCAGATATGCCAGAAGAAATGGCTTTGGTTGCACGTGGTACAAAAATTCCGGTGTCTACGGGTGAGCGTCTCGTCTCTAAATACGAATTTTCTCGAGTCCTTCAAAATCGGGCAGCCTCAATCTTGCAGTTTGCGGTTGGGCGTGTAGGCGGTATTTGGGAAGCAAAGAAAATCGCGGGCATGGCAGAAACATTTTATGCTCAAATCGCTCCACATCTATATTGTGGTCCTGTTGAGGAAGCAGCCAATATACATCTATGCTTGTCTACGCCAAACTTCCTAATTCAAGAAAGCATTCAAGACATGCGAAGCTTCCACGGGGATGTATTAAAAACACCTATCAAATGGGAAGAAGGTTATCTATATGCACATGATGCACCGGGTCTTGGTATTGAATTAAATGAGGATGTTATTACGGCAAATCCATACACCGATAACGACCTGCATTTAGAATTCCACCCATATGATTTTGACTTTTAAAGATATGCTTCACTGAATTACATAAACACAAATCAAAGAAACGGCCGAAAGATACTCTTTCGGCCGTTTTCTAGGAAGACTTACCCCATCAAACGTTCATCTAATGGATAGCTAGACATAACTTCATATCCATCATCCGTGATCAACACCTGCTCTTCTAGCTTTACGCCTTCATGGCCTCCATGACGCCCCACATAACTCTCAACACATACAATCATCCCTGGTTCCAAAATACCATCATAGCCATGATGCTCCCAATCCACCGGATAGCGAACAGATGGATACTCATCACACAAACCAACGCCATGATAAAGAACCCCATATCTATTAGGTAGATAATCATCAGGCAAATTTTTGGCTTTATGGGTCATGTCATAAAAAGACATACCCGGTTCCAGTATCTTTGTATTTGCTTCTATCTGTTCTACTGCCATTTGATAAAGGTGGCGTTGTTCATTGGTTGGCAAACCATCTCCGCATAACCAACTACGTGAAATATCAACACAAAATCCGTAAGAGCCAATCAAATCTGTGTCAAAAGAGACAAGATCACCATCTTCAATAACGCGTGCAGAAGATTCTTGGAACCATGGATTGGTGCGTGGACCGGATGCTAATAACCGGGTTTCAATCCACTCACCGCCACGGCGGATATTCTCTGCGTGTAAAATGGCCCATAAATCATTTTCGGTCATACCAGCTTTCAGATTATCTTCCATGACTTTCATAGAAGCTTCACAGGCAACGATCGCACGGCGCATACATGTTAATTCATCAACAGATTTGATCTTGCGAGCTTCTTCCATCAAATCTTCGCCATAAATTACTTCGACACCAAGCTGATTTAAAAATGGAATACCGTGAGAATCAATTTGATCAAAAGCTAGGCGCTTATTGCCACCACCATATTGATGCACTAAATCAGCTGTGATCTTTGCCCATTTTTTTGCAAATTCTTCTGTACGCCCGCCCGCTTCGAAATAGAACCACGCCACGCCCGGATGCACTTCATCAACAACTTCGGAATGATCTGAAAGATGTTCACAATTATGAAAATCATATAAGATCACAGGACCCTCCGTCGCAATAAAACAGGATCTTACAGGATTATGCGTTGTCCATAGCTGCATATTTGTAGTGTCTGTAGCATAACGTATATTCAACGGATCATAGAGGTAAATGCCAGCAAGATCTCTCGCTCGCAACTGTTCACGAATACGTTCAATTCGATAACGACGCATCGCTGATAGATCGGGCTCGGGAAGGCCTGCGACAGCCCATTCATCTTCAGCTAATTTTCCATAACCAATAACATGCTGGTTGTGATTTGCTGCCTTTTGTCGCGACCATGCTTCCAAGGCTTCATAACCAGCATCTGGCCCAGGGTGATCTGGTATTTCGAAAGGTGCGATTTTTCTTTTATGGCGTGAAAACCCAAATTGATTGGATGCGGACATTGATAATGCCTCCCTATATTTCCTGTATCACGATGCCTTTATTGTGACATTTCACATTATGAAGGCGACCTTTGTTGTTATCCGCGGATTAGTTGTCATTTTTGTAATTCTGTAAATCGGAAAAAAACTAATGTCGAATATCGAATTTTTTCATGAAGTAAATCGTACAAGGAACATATATGGTCGCCTCTAGCATTCAGTAGCGAAACCGGAATGAGCTCTAATAGCCGATACTTTTTTGCACTGATTAATAGGTAGAATACTTACATAAGTCATGTACTTGCGGAAGATCAAACCTAGCAAAAAAACTATCTGTGCTGGTTAAAAAATTTTGAATATGTGAGGGGTTATTACTTGTTCGTATTGTTTGCGCATAGGCGTCTTTCCAATGACCTGCAGTTGACAATAAAACGTTTTGCACAGTGTAGAACGCAGCAAGTTTCATCACATCTTCAAACTTTAAAAAACCATCCTTTCAGATCGCGACTAAAGCTGCGATCACACCTTGCCGATAAGCTTTGTAACAAAGCCATAGAGCATATGCATATTCCAAACATGTGAATACGCAAAATCATAAATAACTTAACAACGAATGTTGTGAGATCAGAACAGGAAGGAAAAACAATGAAGTTTTTTAAACGCGACGGCAACCCAGTGCCACAGCATATTTTGAATATGGCAGAAGATGTAAAAAAAGATGGCGTTGATCGCCGTGAATTTCTGGCATTGGCAAGTGCGTTTGGCGCAACAGCAACCACCGCCTATGCCATGTTGGGAGCGACAGCACCATCAATTGCACAAGCAGCCACACCTCAGAAAGGTGGTATTTTGAATGTTGCAATTACAGTAAAAGAATTAAAGGATCCACGTACATTTGATTGGTCAGAGATGGGTAATATCGCAGGCACCTTCCTTGAAACGCTTGTACGTTATAAACATGATTTTACATTCGAAGGCCGTTTGCTGGAAGGTTGGAATATTTCTGACGATGCAAAAACATATACATTGAATGTACGAAAAGGCGTCACATGGAATAACGGCGACACATTTGATGCCGACGACGTTATCTTCAATATTAAACGCTGGTGCGAAAGTAAGGTCGAAGGTAATTCCATGGCCGCACGTTTAGCTGTGATGGTTGATCAAGAAAAAGGCCAGGTTATGGATGGTGTGATTGAGAAAAAAGATTCTCACACAGTTGTCTTGAACTTGCCAAAACCAGATATTTCCTTAATCGCAGGTTTTTCCGATTATCCAGCTTTCATTGTTCATCGTGAATACGAAAATATGGGAAGCGATCTAATTGCAAATCCTATCGGCACAGGTCCATTTGAATTGGTAAGTCACGATGTAGAAGTAAATGCAGAAGTAAAACGTCGTGAGAATGGCACATGGTGGAATGGCGATGTTCATTTAGACGGTATCGTTTTCATTGATTATGGTACAGATCCATCCGCACAAATTGCGGCCTTCGAAGCAGAAGAAGTACAACTCAACCATCAAACTGATGCTGAATATATTGAGATCATGGATAGCCTTGGCCTTGAAAAGTCAGAAGCCCTCACAGCCTCAACTGTGGTTATTCGTACTAATGGGAATCAAGCGCCATATGATGACGTACGCGTACGTCGCGCACTTCAGATTTCGGTGGATAACAACACTGTCCTTCAATTGGGATATGGTGGATTAGGCTCCGTTGCGGAAAACCATCATGTGGCACCATTGCATCCGGAATATGCAAAACTTCCAAAACAAAAACGTGATCCAGAAGCCGCACGTAAACTGCTTGAAGAAGCTGGTATGAGCGATTTTGAACATGAATTACATTCATTGGATGAAGGGTATCGCAAAAACTCTGCTGATGCAGTGGCGGCACAATTACGCGATGCAGGGATCAAGGTAAAACGTACGATTTTGCCAGGTTCCACTTTCTGGAATGATTGGACGAAATATCCATATTCTGTAACTAACTGGAATCATCGTCCATTAGGCGTCCAAGTTCTTTCTCTCGCCTATAAAACAGGCGTTGCATGGAATGAATCCGCGCATAGCAACCCGGAATTTGATAAAAAGCTAGAAGAAGCTTTATCAATCGCTGACGCAGATAAACGCCGCGTATTGATGAAAGATATCGAACAAATGTTGCAAGATTCTGGTCACTTGGTGCAACCATATTGGCAAGCATTATATTGTCATTATGCACCAACAGTACATGGCTTCCAAATGCATCAAAGTTTTGACATGCATTTTGAAGATGTGTGGATGGAATCCTAATACATTGAAGATGATAACGGAGGGTCTTTTGGTGTTCTTGAGACCCTTCCTACTTCTTCAGTTATAATTAAATCCGCTGTCCACCTAAAATAATAACAAACAGCATCAGGATGACCTTATCTCTTGCAGGCAACATGCAGGAGTGAATAACGGGGGCCGGAATGTTCTCATTTATTGCAAAGCGCTTGGGCGTCATGGCATTGACCATGGTTTGCCTCAGCATGGTGGTTTTCTTCTTGGTAAATTTGGAACCAAATTTAAGAAAGCTTTCCATTTCTCAAACCAATATCCGCGCAACGGACGAGCATATTGAAGCTTGGTTGCAAAATAACGGATATCGTGAACCATTCTTTGAACGCTTTGGAGTTTGGCTAGGTGTTGTACCAATGCAGCCAAAAATCGACCCAAAGACCGGAGAAATCAAATCACGCTTCAAATTCTGTGACGATCCAATCGAACCAACTTTCAATGGCATCTTGCAAGGTGAGCTGGGTTGTTCAACAGGGTTTAAAAAGAAAGTTGCTGATAAGATTTTTCCAGCTTTAGAAGCGACTGGATGGCTCATGCTTTGCGTGATGCTGGTAATGGTCCCTTCAGCCCTGATTATCGGCATTTTAGCAGGCATGCGAGAGGGGTCGAAACTAGATCGTAGTCTATCGGTCACATCAATCGTCTCAACGGCCACGCCAGAATATGTATCAGGGGTTTTCTTTACCGTAATCTTTGCTTCGTGGCTTGGTATTCTCAATGGCTCTGCAGCTACGGCAACATCTAAGGGAATCACATTTTATAACTTCACGTTGCCCGTTATGACCATGGCAATTTATGGTATGGGCTATATCGCCCGAATGACACGTGCGTCAATGGTTGAAGTCATGACTGCGCAATATATTCGAACCGCACGATTGAAAGGGATGGGCTTTTATTCCGTTGTGATCAAACACGCCTTACGTAACGCATTAATTGCCCCTTTCACAGTCATTATGTTGCAGTTCCCTTGGCTATTAACCGGTGTTGTTATTGTGGAAATCATGTTCCGTTACCAAGGTTTTGGCTACACATTAGTCTCTGCGGCCGGCAGTAATGATATTGAACTCCTTTTGGCCTGCTCCCTTGTCTCTGTAGTCGTTGTTTTGGTGACGCAGCTGATTTCCGATATTGGCTATGCCTATCTCAACCCAAGAATTCGTGTAAAATAAGGAGGCAAGACAATGGAAAAATTATCCGTATTGGGAACAGCATTCCAAGTTATTCTGGCCTTCTGGCCTGTATGGCTTTCACTCACTATCATGTTAGCGCTGAGTATTCGTTATCAATCGCAGCTTGGCCTTTATGGTCGGCTATTTGGAACAAAAGTAGGCATCGCAGGTGTCGCGATTGTATCTTTCTGGGTTTTCACTGCTATATTTGCAGAGATGATCGCACCGTTCGATCCCTTGGCACAGATTGTGGTTATGAAGAATAAAGTCCCAGGCACAATTGAGCCGGAAACGGCAAAAGCTTTTCTATTTGGTGGCGATAAACTAGCCCGTGATGTGTTTAGCCGCGTCGTTTATGGCAGCCAAATTGTCCTTATCATTGCACCTGCAGCCACAATGTTTGCCTTGATGATTGGTGTATCCCTTGGCCTTCCTGCAGGGTACTTTGGTGGAAAGATTGATTCTTTCTTATCTTTCCTAGCGAATATGGTACTGGCTTTTCCAGTGATCTTGTTATTTTACCTATTGGTAACCCCGGGAATTATGGAAACGCCTATTCCTTATACAATGGCAGGTATTTTCTTCTTATTTCCAATCATATTTTTCCTTACACTTTTCTATACTCGGTTTAAAAACCGCAAAGAAACTTTGTGGTGGCAAATTGCGATCACCTTAATCTTAGGCGGTTGGATCTATTTCGGACTGGTCTTTGATGCGGATCCATTAGGCATCGTGAATATTGAACCTAATGAATTAAACATCTTTGTAGCTGTAGTCTTTATTACAAGTCCTGCAATCTTTCGGATCGTACGTGGATTAGCGATGGATGTGAAATCCCGTGATTATATTGCAGCGGCCCAAACACGTGGTGAGAGTCCTTGGTATATTATGCTTTGGGAGATCTTGCCAAATGTACGAGGCCCCTTAATCGTCGATATCTGCCTTCGTATTGGATACACCACTATCATGTTAGGTACATTAGGCTATTTCGGCCTTGGGATGGCGCCGGAAAGTCCCGATTGGGGGACCATGATTAAAGATGGATCGAAATTATTACGTGCCTATGCACATCCCGCGATATTCCCAGCCGCGGCTTTGATGTCTTTCGTACTGGGTTTGAATTTATTGGCTGATTCCCTACGTGAAGAATCTTTGAAAGATTAAGGAGAGAGACTATGACACTATCTGATCCAACTCCTATTCTGGAAATTGAGAATTTAAATATTTCCTTCTTTGTACGTGCAGGGGAAATCCCTGCAGTTATGGATTTTTCCTGTAAGGTTATGCCCGGCGAAGCGATGGGGCTTGTGGGTGAATCAGGATGTGGTAAATCTACCGTCGCCTTGGGCATCATGCGTGATCTTTCAAATATCGGAAAAATTACATCCGGCACCATAAAGTTCATGGGCCGTGACATGGCAGAAATGTCAGAAAAAGAACTTCAGGACATCCGCGGATCACAAATTTCCATGGTCTATCAGGAACCGATGGCAAGTTTGAACCCAGCAATGTTGATTGGTAAACAGTTGATGGAAGTTCCCATCCTGCATGAAAAAGTTTCAAGAGACGAAGCCTATAGTCGATCTTTAAAAATGCTGGAGTCCGTGAAACTTCCTGATCCTGAACGGATTATGAAATCTTATCCCCACCAAATTTCAGGTGGACAGCAACAACGCATCGTCATTGCAATGGCTTTGCTTTCCAATCCGAAGCTGTTGTTGATGGATGAACCAACGACCGCATTAGATGTGACTGTAGAGGCTGGTATTGTTGATCTGGTCAAAGATTTACGTAAGGAATTCGGTACCTCTATCCTGTTTATTTCGCATAACCTTGGATTGGTTTTAGAAACTTGTGATCGCCTCACGGTTATGTATTCGGGTGAAGCAGTAGAATCGGGTGAGATCGAAGATGTATTTGATCATACACACCATCCTTATACGCAAGGTTTATTCCGTTCCATTCCCTTACCGGGCGCGGATAAAAACAGCCGCCCCTTACTTTCTATTCCCGGACAGTTACCTTTACCGACCCAACGTCCACATGGTTGTAACTTTGGTCCGCGTTGTCACCACTATGTGGAAGACATCTGTAACGCAGGTCCTATTGATATGTTCCCTGTACCGGGTTTTGAGCGTCATAAAACACGTTGTGCACGTTTTCAGGATATTGATTGGGATGCTTGGCCTTCGGATATGCCGCAACATGAAGAAGTACAAGCTGGCAAGGTGGTACTGGCAGTTGATAATTTGAAGAAATATTATCATGTGGCTGCAAATGCGATTTTTGGCGGTAAGAAAACCCGTACGGTAAAAGCCAATGAAACCTTAAGCTTTGAAGCACGCGAATCTGAGACCACAGCAATCGTTGGTGAATCAGGCTGTGGTAAGTCCACTTTGGCAAAAGTCCTCCTAGGCTTGGAAAAAGCATCAGAGGGATCCGTCTCAATGGATAATATTCGGATTGAGAGCCTAGAAGTAGAAGATCGCGACCCTAAAACAGTTTCCTCTATTCAGATGGTATTCCAAAACCCGTTTGATACATTAAATCCAAGTCACTCTGTTGGCTCTCAAATCATTCGCACATTGGAAAAGTTTAATATCGGAAAGAGTCAGAAAGAGCGTGAAGAGCGGATGCTGGAACTGCTTGATCTGGTCAAACTGCCACGTGAATTTGCGTCGCGCATGCCGCGACAATTATCTGGTGGCCAAAAACAACGCATCGGTGTTGCCCGTTGTTTTGCTGGTCACCCACGTATTGTGGTTGCCGATGAACCTGTATCCGCCTTAGATGTATCCGTACAGGCTGCTGTAACCGAATTGTTGATGGATATTCAACGAGAATCCAAAACAACCATGTTGTTTATTTCTCATGATTTATCCGTGGTTCGTTATTTGGCGGATCGTGTCATTGTTATGTATCTAGGCCATATTGTGGAACAAGGCACAACAGATCAAATCTTTGCTCCACCATACCACCCCTATACGGAGGCTCTGTTATCCGCTATTCCAATCGCCGATACATCGGTTACAAAAAAACATATCGTGCTGGATGGTGATATTCCATCTGCGGTAAACCCGCCAAGTGGCTGCCCATTCCATACACGTTGCCCACGCGCCGCCCAAGTACCAAACAACAAATGCTCAACTGAAGTGCCTGAAATACATGCATGGGCGGATGGGCATCAAGTTAAATGCCATCTCAGTGAAGATGTTTTTAAGGAAATGGAACCAATCATCAGTTTTGAAGCCGCCGCCGAATAAATTGATAAAGAACTTTCTAAACTGATCGGTGAAAGCGGGGACAAGAATTTGTTCCCGTTTTTTATTGGCCTTCCCAAACAAACATCACTATCGTCCTTTCCATCAAGAATAATAATTTCAGGGAAAAGTCGATGCCACAAAAACCGCATTATCAAGAACCGGCAGATGCCGCAGAACGTCGCGCCCAAAAACCTATCATCTGTTACGATGTAGATTGCGTGCCGGCCTATGAAAAAGATTTTTATGAAAATGCCCGTGCCAATATGGTGAAGGTTGATGAAGTGACTGTGCCACCACGTGATGGGAAAACTTTCAACGTACCAAAGGGTCATTTCTTCCGCATCAACAGTGTGGAAGGCCCACAGGTTGGTGACTTAAATCTGTTCAACGCCCATAATATGCAAGAACGTTTCTTTAGTGGCAAAACACGCCAACTTCACGCGACACATGTCTCCACAGGAGATCGGTTATGGAGTAACCTCCCCTACCTACGTCCACTTGCAACCATTACTCATGATACGTTGGATTGGTATGGCTGGGATGAAGACGGCGGTGGTGTCCATGACGTTATTGGAACACGCTGTGATCCCTATACTAACCATATGCTCAAAGGCGTAGATTATAATCATTGTTGCCATTCAAACTTAACTCGTGCAGTTGTTGAAGGCACCGATATGAGCGTTGAGCAGGCAGAGCCTGTTGTCCACGACGTTTTAAATGTTTTCATGTGCACAGGCTTTACCAAAGACACTCACCAATATTTCATGAAAGCCAGCCCTGTTCGCCCGGGTGATTTTCTGGAAATGTTTGCTGAAATTGACTTGGTGGGAGCACTATCAACATGTCCGGGCGGAGATTGTGGCAGTAGCCATTCAGATGACAGCACACCTTGCTATCCTTTACATGTGGAAATCTTCAAACCTGCCGATGGTGCGCTTCAAGGATGGGAAGAATCCCAAGCAAGTGGCTATGGCGGCAAGCACGGATTATAACCCCAATTAACAAACTGGTTTCAATGCGACATAGATCATCAAGAAGGTCGCATTGAAGCCAGAAAAACTTATAATTCATACTTGAAAAAAAAAGATAATTGCCCGACATTTAGTCATTAAAATTGATGCTTACAATCACCTGATTGATTGGTTATGAAACATGATGAATCGTCGCCTTTTACCTTTGAACTCTCTTCGTGCTTTTGAAGTAACAGGCACGCGTCATAGCTTCACGAAAGCTGCTGAAACTTTATCAGTGACCCAAAGTGCGATCAGTCGACACGTTATTAATTTGGAAGACCTTTTAGGGGTGAAACTCTTTGAACGTCGCCCACATACATTAGAATTAACAGAACAAGGTAAAGCATTACTTCCAGCGTTAACGCACGCTTTTGATACTTTAGAAGAAGCTTTAAACCGCTTGCAAAATGAAGAAACGTTAATCCCTCTTAAAGTCTCTTTTCCACCAACCTTTGCGCATTATGGTGCCGTCCCCTTATTAACGGAATTTCAGAATGAAAACCCTGAAATTACATTGCATCTAAGCACCCCACGACGCCCAACAGAGCTTCGTAAAGATAATCTGGATTTAGCCGTTATTTACTCAACGCCTCAAGTATCTGACTATGTGATGGATTTACTATGGCAGGAAAAAGTAACACCACTCTGTCATCCTTCATTACTTGCTGAGCATAACATAGAAAAACTGGACGTTGCCCAGATCATATCCAGCAACCAAACAGTTCATATCAAAACTGTAGACGGCCCCTTTATGACTTGGGATAATTGGCTGCGAAAGAACGGATTAAACAAAGACACTCAAACCAGCCCGGTCTTCGATACTGCGCATCTAGCCGCCCAATATGTCATTTCAGGCAATGGTATTTTCATTTCAGACCCTAAATTATTTGCTAAAGAAATAGCGGCAGGGCAACTCATTGCGCCGTTCCCGGAATTGATTCATGAAAGTGGATACGGATATTATTCCGTATGTCTGCCTGAAGATATGAACCATTTCGCTGTTCAACAATTGAGAAATTGGCTTATTGAACGATTTGCAGACAAGTCCAAATAATTTAGAAGCATTATAAGCCTGGTTCACAAAATTCCTTATTCGGTATATGCTGTCCTTTAGATATAAAAGGATAAAGCCTATGCGGATTACTCAACAAGGCTTAAAGATCACTTTGACTATTCTATGTTTGTTGTTTGCCAGTTTCGGCCTCAACAAATCTCTCCATGCGCATAATTCCCCTATTCTCGTATGCTATTCTACAGACCACTTTCCACCGTTCATCATTGGACAAGGTGAACAAATCCCTGAAAACCCGGGTATCCAAATTGAATTACTACAGGAAGTCATAGAAGCAGAAAAAACCAATATCACCCTGATCCGCCGCCCATGGAAACGCTGTCTCAAAATGCTTGAAATGGGTGAAGTCGACATGATACCCGGCGCATCTTTTCTAGAATCCCGAAGCAAATATGCGAAATATCCAAGAGATAAAACAGGTGCGTTAGATAATGAACGTAAATTTATCAAATCTGAATATTTGATCTTTTATAACATCCGTAATGCTTCTGACTTAAAATGGGATGGAGAAACGCTTTCAGGTGTAAAAATGCATGTAGGGGCAGAGTTAGGTTTTTCTGTAATCACACATTTAATTGAAGATGGTTTTAATACATTGGAGGTAGAAAATACTGCGAAAGGATTAAAGCTTTTGGATATGGGAAGAATTGATGCATTTGTTTCATTTCCTAATCTAGTCAATCCAATTCTAGAAAAGAGAGATCATACCATCAGACATTTCTCAAAACCTTATCTTAGTAAGAATTATTATTTGATTATAAGTAATAATTTCTATTCGACACATCCTGAATTATCTGAGCGAATATGGAATAGAATTCCTGCAGTAAAACGTGAAATGGCGGATTACCTGAATAAGAAATATTTCTAAAAAAGAACCCGCAGGAAGAGTAACCTGCGGGTCTAGGTGTAGCGGAAGTTTGGTGAATTAGCCACGCATGCGTTCAGCTTTTGGATCAAACGGCGGTTCGGTCAACAATGTTGCCGGACAACGTTCGCCCATAATCTCAACTTCAAATGCATTTGCAGCTACATCAATGGCCACTTCACTTGGAACATAGCCCAAAGCCAAAGATTTCTGTGTATGATGCGCATACCCACCGGATGTTACCCAACCAACAGTTTTGCCATCATGCCAAATTGGTTCATCATTGATCACATCTGCATCACTTGCATCAATATCCAGAAGAACTAGTTGCATTTTACTGCCTTCTTCTTTCTCTTTTAATGCAGCCTCACGACCAATAAAATCTTCTTTCTGTAAAGATACAAAACGCCCCATGGCAGCTTCATATGGACCATAAATCGGGCGATATTCAGTAGACCAAGACCCGAAAGCTTTTTCCATAGATAGGGATTTTAAGGCACGGCCTCCAAATAGCTTAAGACCGAATTCTTCGCCTGTTTCCACCAATAGATCAAACAAGGCGATTTGATATTCTGGTTTCACCCAAATCTCATATCCCAGATCACCTGTAAAGCTAACACGCCCGACCAAAGCCGGTATCATACCGATATCCATTTTACGAATGTCCATGAATTTGAATGCTTCATTGGATAGATCGTCACGGACGAGTTTCTGTAACAAAGCACGGGATTTTGGACCCGCAATTGAGAGGCCTAATAAGCCAAGACCAAGCGCCTCAATGCGCACAGAACCATCTTCTGGTAAATGCAGCTCAAACCAGCGCATATGATATTCTTCAGCAATACCAGTACCGATCACATAGAATTCGTCTTCGCCTACACAGCCAACAGTGAAGTCACCAATTAAACCACCTTCATAATTCAACATAGGTTCCAAAACCATACGCCCCACATTCGGCGCTTTATTAGCAAAGACATAGTTGATCCAGTCACGCGCACCTGTGCCGGTTACTTTGTATTTCGCAAAGTTGGATGTTTCGATCATACCTAC
This sequence comes from Curvivirga sp., assembly GCF_965219885.1. Classification (NCBI taxonomy): domain Bacteria; kingdom Pseudomonadati; phylum Pseudomonadota; class Alphaproteobacteria; order Rhodospirillales; family Aestuariispiraceae; genus Curvivirga; species Curvivirga sp. The sequence goes on along the minus strand of NZ_CBDCOT010000007.1, from coordinate 62,176 downwards.
ATCTTCGCGAACCGCACGACATTCTTCGGCTACATGTTCAAACGCATTAGAACGTTTGAAGGTGATTTCTTCAACAGGTTCCACACCTTCTGGCGCAAACCAAAGCGCATGTTCCAGACCATAAGACTGACCAAAGACAGCACCACGTTCTTTCAAACGGTCATAGATCGGTGTCATCAAATGATTGCGCGCCGCTGGCAATTCTTCGTTTGGATAGGAAATACGGAAACGGCGGGAATAGTTTTCACGTACCTTGGCATTTGTATAAGCCAAAGTCGCCCAATCCCCATAACGTGCTACATCCATACCCCAAACATCAAAGCCCGGGTTACCGTTGATGATCCAATTCGCTAAGGCTAAACCAACGCCCCCACCTTGGGAGAATCCAGCCATTACGCCACAGGCTGTCCAATAGTTAGTCAGGCCGCGAATTGGACCAATCAATGGGTTACCATCCGGCGCGAAAGTAAACGGACCGTTGATAATTTGTTTAATGCCTGCTTCGGCAAATGGTGGACAATGTTCAAACCCAACCGCCAAGGAATCACTGATGCGATCTAGATCAGGTGGCAAAAGTTCATGACCGAAATCCCAAGGCGTATCCACCGGGGACCAAGGAATGCCACCTTGTTCATATGTTCCCATCAACATGCCACCACGTTCCTGACGCATATAAATCTCGCCTTCAAAATCGATGGCATGACAAATTTCTTTACCTGTACTTTCATTAAATTCTTTTACTTCCGGCATATCATCAGTCAAAAGATACATATGTTCCATGGCAAGAACCGGAAGTTCGATACCAACCATACGACCAACTTCACGGGCCCATAGGCCGCCTGCGTTTACCACATGCTCCGCACGGATAGTGCCTTGTTCGGTAATCACATCCCAGCTGCCATCTGTGTTTTGGCGAAGCTCTTTAACCGGATTACGCAAATAGATTTCCGCGCCAAGTTTCTTTGCCGCCCCTGCATAGGCATAAGTTGTACCGGATGGATCTAAATGGCCTTCTTGTGGATCATACATAGCCCCTTCAAACTGATCAGGGTCGATCAATGGGAAGACTTCTTTGGCTTCTTCTGGTGTGATCAATTCTGTATCCATACCCAAATAGCGACCTTTCGCATGGGCAAGTTTCAAAAAATCCATACGTTCCTTGGTGCCGGCTAACATGATACCACCAGTTAGATGCACACCACAGGATTGACCGGAAAGTTCTTCGATCTCTTTATATAACTCAATTGTATAAGATTGCAGCTTCGCCACATTCGGGTCCCCATTCAATGTGTGGAAACCACCCGCTGCATGCCAAGAGGAACCAGATGTCAGTTCCGAACGTTCAACCAGAACAACATCTTTCCAACCTAGTTTTGCGAGATGGTAGAGGACACTACAACCAACGACACCACCACCAATCACGACTACTTGTGTATGTGTTTTCATCTTTTTAATTCTTTCGATTTTTTAATTTTGTTCTTATGTTTGCCTAGAAATCTGAAGGCGCGCCGCCTTCGGCCTTGCGACGATCCACGAAGGCATTTAATTCTTTTTCGATTGCCGGATCGATGGCCGGCTTTTCATATTCATTCAAAGCTTGTTTATAGATCTCGCTGGCACGGGTTGTGGTATCCACACGCCCTGCATCCCGCCATGTTTCAAAATTGCGCCAGTCAGACATAAACGGACTATAAAAAGCATCCTTATAACGTGCCTGTGTATGGGCAGTGCCAAAGAAGTGGCCACCCGGCCCTACATCTTCCATAGCTTCAAAGGCAAGCGTTTCTTCGGAAACTTCGATTGGTTGGAGATATTCAGCCATCTGTTGAAGCATATCCACATCCACCACGAATTTTTCGAAAGATGCACATAGGCCACCTTCCAACCATCCAGCGCCATGCATCAGATAGTTTGTGCCTCCCATAATCGCACCCCAAAGCGCCATTTGGGATTCATAAGTTGCTTGAACATCCACACAGTTAGACGCATTCACGTTTGAGGAACGGAATGGTACGCCATAGTGGCGGGCAAGCTGTCCACTGATTTGGGCCGCGCGGGTATATTCAGGTGTCCCAAATGCAGGAGATCCAGTTTTCATATCCACATTGGATGTGAAACCACCATAAACAACAGGCGCGCCTTCACGAACCATCTGGGCAAAGGCAATACCTGCTAAAGCTTCTGCATTTTGTTGGGCGATGGCGCCCGCCACTGTGACAGGGGACATGGCACCTGCCAAAGTGAATGGGGTCAACACAACCACTTGATTACGACGAGACATCTCTATGATGCCCGTCAACATATGTTCATCATAGATCAATGGGGAGTTGGCATTAATGATTGTCGTCAGGCTTGGTTCTTGCTCAAATTGATCATGAGATATCCCACGACCAATACGCGCAATTTCCAAAGCATCGCGATTACGCTCTAAACCGAGGGAATAACAAGTGTAAACCTTATCGCTGAACAAGGTAAAATCACGTAAACAATCTAAATGCCGGATAGAGGCCGGCACATCAGTTGGTTCAACCGGATAGCCGCCAAAGAAATGAATTGTGTTAAAATACTGACCTAGCTTTACGAACTTCATGAAATCTTCGTAATTACCAGAACGACGCCCCCCCTCAACATCACCAGCATTTGGCGCAGATGCAACCGTGGAAAAATTGACATTTTTCCCACCAATACGAAGATTATGGTTTGGATTACGTGCATGTAAGGTAAATTCAGATGGCGCTTTATTAACGTATTTCATCACCAGCTCGCGACTTATCCTAACGCGAGTTGTCGTTTCGTCCACTTCTGCACCCGCCTCTTTCAAGATGCTGCGCGCTTCGGGTAATAAGAAATTCATACCAATTTCTTCAAGAATTTTTATAGAAGCATCGTGGATTCGTTCAATAGCTTCATCCGAAACAACCTTAATGGGCTCATAGGTATTGATCAGATTACGCCACGGAGATTGAATAATCTTATTATGGCCGCCATTGTTACCTTCGCCACGCCCGGCGCGACGTCCACCTCTGCGTCCCGCACGCCCATTTGAGGCTTCTGCTTTGATTGTATCCAACATATGTTCTATTCCACTATCAGTATCATTGTTGGTCTTAGTTTATAGACAGACTAAAACCCATTTAAGCCAATACAGCTTGAACTTGGACACAATGCAAATTCCTAAAATTTGAATGCGATATTACTTTTTTGAGGCTCCCCAAATTTCTTTTCATGCCTAGGATGTATTCGCATCAAGAAACTAGATTTTCCGATATTCTACAAAGGCGATGCATTATGCTTTTTGAAAGTACCCGCGGGGGTGTTTCCGATGTTAAATTTGATGAAGTTCTTTTATCTGCCATGGCAAAGGATGGCGGTTTATATGTGCCGCAAAATCTACCCAAATTATCATTTAAAGATCTTCAAGCTTTAAAAGGGAAAAATTATAAAGAATTGGCATCGGAGTTATTGCCGTATCTATTGGGTGATCAGATTCCAAAACACGTAATCCAAGAGATTGTGGATGATGCATATGGTTCATTCCACCATAATGCAATCGCACCGCTGAAACAGTTAGATCATAACCTTTGGTTAATGGAGCTTTTTCACGGCCCTACCATCGCATTTAAAGATTTTGCCCTACAATTTTTAGGTCGTATTTTGGATCATGTCCTTAAGCAAAAAGGCAATCAAGCCGTTATTATCGGCGCTACATCTGGGGACACAGGATCTGCTGCAATCGAAGCAGTTAAGGACCGCGATAACATCAAGTTATATATGTTACATCCGAAAGGGCGTGTGTCAGATGTGCAACGCAAACAAATGACTACCGTTCATGCAGACAACATCACTAATCTAGCAATTAATGGCAGTTTTGATGACTGTCAGGCAATGGTGAAAGCTTTACTCAACGACAAAGAGCTTAATGAAAAAGATTATGTTACTGCCGTAAATTCAATAAACTGGGCACGTATTGCGGCGCAAGTCATCTACTATTTTCATGCAGGCCTCAATCTGGGTATATCTGAGACTAAATTCAATTTTGTTGTGCCAACAGGTAACTTTGGAAATGTGTATGCGGGTCATATCGCCCGATCTATGGGCTTGCCGATCAATAAATTAATCATCGGATCAAATCGAAATGACATTATCACGCGCTTCTTTGAAACGGGTAAAATGGAAGCCCAAAATGTGGAACCGTCACTTACGCCGAGCATGGATATACAAATTTCTAGTAATTTTGAAAGGCTCTTATTTGAACTTTTCGATCGTGATGGAAAGCAAGTTAAACAGCTTATGAACGACTTCAAAGTACATGGATTTTATGAGGTTTCTGAAGAGATATTAGCCACAGCAAAATCTTTATTTGACGCATATCGTGTAAGTGATGAACGTACGATTGAAGTAATTCAAGAAACCTTCGATCAAACTGGTGAAGTCCTTGACCCGCATACCGCCATTGGTGTCGAAGCAGCAAATGTTAACAAAAAAAATTCAACCATCCCCACAATCGTATTGGGAACAGCTCATCCTGCGAAATTCCCTGAGACAGTAAAAAAAGCTATCGGATGCCAGCCTGCTTTACCCATATATCTAGATCATATTATGACTGGTGAAGAAAAAGTCTTTGAAATGGAAAATGACATTGAAAAGCTTCATAAATTCATAATTGAAGGTCAGTAACAATGACAATTAAGCGCAAATAAAATCACCCCAATATAGAGTTTCGACAAAATATTTTAGGTATATCTCAAAGATTTTTTTGCTTTTCAATTTCCCTGTCGACATGCATTCAAGAAGGTAAGATTTCGTGAATGTTATGGTATGGGTAAATTTCCATGGCTGAATTTGATTATGTCATTGTTGGTGCCGGTTCTGCAGGTTGTATTCTTGCCAATAAATTAAGTGAGAATGGCAAATACACTATTGCCCTGTTGGAAGCAGGTAGTAAAGACACTTCCCCATGGGTAAAAATGCCTGTGGGATATGGCAAAGCTTTTTACAATGACAAACTCAACTGGAAGTATTCTGCCCAAGCCGACAAAGGTTTAAACGGACGTGCAGATTATTGGCCACGTGGAAAAACGTTGGGTGGATCAAGCTCCATTAATGCGCTCGTTTATTGTCGCGGCCTGCCCAATGACTTTAATGATTGGGAGGAAGCTGGTGCCACGGGTTGGGACTGGGAAAATGTAAAACCACATTTTGAAGCAATTGAAACCAATATTGAACCAGACGGTAGCAAAACTGGCAATGGCCCTATTCATGTGTCGGATGTATCGGATCAAGTTCACAAAGTGTGTCGTCATTTTTTCGATGCTGCGAAAGAACTTAATATTCCCAGAACCAAAAATCATAATAGTGATGATTATGAAGGTGCTAGCGAATATCGGATCACCACGAAAAATGGTTTCCGAAGTTCTTCTGCGACGGCTTTTCTGCATCCAGTAAAAAATAGATCAAATCTTAAAATCATTCTTCATGCGGAAGTTGATCATATCAATTTTGAAAGCAAACGAGCTGCTGGCGTGGTTTATCGTAAAAATGGCCGCCCCCAAATTATAAACGCCCGAAAAGAAGTTATTCTTTCTGCAGGTACGGTAGCCTCTCCTGCTATCTTGCAACGATCAGGATTAGGGCCTGCAAAATTATTAAAACAACATGATATTCCAGTTCTTGTGGACAATGAAAATATTGGCGGGAATTTACAAGATCATCTGGGCATTAACTACTATTTCAAAGCTACAGAACCAACATTGAATAATGTTCTTTCTCCATGGTGGGGGAAGCTCTTAGCTGGCATGCAATATGTGCTAACGCGAAAAGGTCCTTTATCATTAAGTGTGAATCAATGCGGTGGCTTTTTTAAAAGCAATACCTCTCTCACCTATCCAGATCAACAGCTTTATTTCAATCCGGTCACCTATACGACACAGGTTGCAGGAAAGCGAACTGTTATTAATCCTGACCCTTTCCCCGGATTTATCATTGGTATGCAACCATCTCGTCCAACGAGTCGTGGTCGCATTGATATTGCCAGTAATGATCCTAGTGAAATGCCGTTAATCAAACCTAACTATCTTTCAACAGATAAAGATATGCAGGATGTTATTGCAGGGGCCAAACTATGCCAACGTATTATGAATACGGATGCAATGGCAAAGTTGATAAAAGAACCAATGAATGATGATTTCCGGAAAATGGATGATACATCACTCTTAGAAGATTTCCGCAACCGTTCCGGCACAGTCTTCCATCCTGTTTCCACCTGCAAAATGGGTTCTGATATTTCAACTTCCGTCACGGATTCAAATCTAAAAGTTTTTGGTGTAGATGGCTTACGCGTGGTGGATGCTTCTGTCTTTCCAAATGTAACCTCAGGCAACACAAATGCACCTGTTTTAATGCTCGCCCATCGTGCAGCAGACTTAATTTTAAAGGCCGATTAAAATGAAAATTACCAAACTAGAAACATTCACAAATGAATTTGTTGGCTTTGTCCGCCTTACAACAGAAGATGGTAAGCAAGGTTGGGGGCAAGTATCTACGTATAATTCCGATATTACATGCCAGATTTTTCATCGCCAAATTGCCCCATGGGCATTGGGTACAGAAATCGAAGATATTGAGACTGTCATCGATAAAATTCCTGAACATGAACATAAATATCCAGGGTCATATGTGTTACGTGCCATGTCCGGCTTGGATACGGCTGTATGGGATTGGCGCGGTAAAGTCGCAGAAAAACCAGTCGCAGAATTATTAGGCGGTACTGCCGGATCTTTAAGAAGTTATGCCTCTTCCATGCGCCGCGATATCACACCACAGGATGAAGCGGATCGTTTAAAAGCACTTAAAGATAAATATGGTTTTGATGCCTTCAAATTCAGAGTAGGAGCTGAATGCGGACGGGATGTCGATGAATGGCCCGGTCGAACCGAAGAGGTTGTTCCAACCGTCCGTAAAACGTTGGGCGATGACGTTTCCTTGCTTGTTGATGGGAATTCCGGTTTCTCCGCAAAACGGGCCATTGAAGTTGGCCATATGTTAGAAGCAAACGGTGTTGAACATTTTGAAGAACCATGTCCCTATTGGCTTATGGAAGAAACTAAACAGGTTACTGACGTTATTTCTCTAGACGTGACTGGCGGTGAGCAGGATTGCGATTTTCAACATTGGAAACGTATGATGGATATGGGGGCTGTTAATGTGATCCAGCCAGATATTTTATATATGGGCGGCATGATTAGAACCATGGAAGTGACAAAGATGGGGGCCGAGCGTGGCTATAAATGTACACCACATTGTGCAAATCTATCCATGGTTACATTATTCACCATGCATCTATTACGTGCTATACCAAATGCAGGTAAATATCTGGAATTCTCTATCGAAGGGCCTGAATATTATCCATGGCAACAAGAGCTTTTTGTAAAAGATCCTTACCAAATAGTTGATGGTCATGCGACCGTTACGGATGAACCTGGTTGGGGTGTTGAAATTAGTCCAGAATGGCTTGCAACATCCAGTTATCAAATAAGCGAATTATAGTTTCACTAAATTTATTAAGAGAGAATTAGTTTCACTAGTTCTCTCTTAAACTCAAATCTTAATTTAAGCTAAGTGCAATCCGAAAACCTGTATCAAAATCACGACGGTCCGGATTAATACTACCGCGATTGATATTCGATAAAGCATCCCCGCTGTTCAAAAACCCGCCACCGCGCAAAGCACGTTGATCACAACCATGGCTTTCATCCGCCTTACCATTTGACGGGGCATTTTGATAATTATCTGTATTACAATCCTGCACCCATTCCCAAACATTACCATTCATGGCAAAAAGCCCGAAAGGATTTGTAGGCATATAATATACTGGTGCTGTATATTTAAATTCATCAGAACATTCCTGAAGACGGTTTTCCTCCTCAGTCTCATCTGCTGCACCATTTATATAGGTGCATTGCAACATTGCTATGTTATCGAACCAGAACTTCCCTTTCATGCCACCCTTTGCCGCATATTCCCATTCTGCTTCGGACAAGAGGCGATAATCTCGCCCCGTTTTCTTGCTTAGCCATTCAACATAAGCCTGCGCATCATTCCAGTTCATACATACGACAGGGTGATCACGATCTTGTACAAAATTTGGATAGACCCATGAAAAAGATACTTCTTTCCATTTGCCATTTTCAGACACATGACAGGTGGCTCCAGCATGATAATCAGTTTCTGAGACAAATTGAGAAAATTGACCAACTGTGATTTCCGATCGACTGACAGCAAAATCATAATCAATTGTCACTTTATGGGCAGGTGCTTCGTCCTCTGCACCATTGTCAGATCCCATGACAAAACTTCCTTTTGGAAGCTTCACCATTTCCGGGCATTCGTCACATTCTTGAATGCTTTCGAAATCCGAAACTTGGGCATGTTTTTCACCCAGTAAATTACTATAAACATATCCAAGATCAGTACTATTGGCGATCGCTACCCGATACCACTCACCTGCTTTACCGGTAACAACAACCAGCTCACCTTTTTTAAACTGACCAATTTTATCCCCTTGTATGGATGGATAATTTCGAATATTGGCATTTTTAGTTGCAAATAGATGCTTAGAAACTTCTTCTACATCAATTTCTATGGGTATCGGAGTGCTATCAGCAGTTCCTTGCGTATCAAGAGAGGGACGCGAAGCAAATACTCCATCAATCTGAAATCCCAATACCGCTGAAACTTCACCGCTTAAACTCGCATCTTGTTCCCGTCGGTAATTACGACGTGCTGCCCGCGTCATTTTCTTATCCAGATAAGATTTCACTTCAAGTGCGGTAATTTGACCATCCGTATTGTCATCAGCGTCACCATATAATGCATCTAATAGATGATGTGTGAATAAACCATGTTGTGCGTTTTGATCCCAAGAGGCCAATTGCGTGCCGCTTGCTGCTGTAATGACCGTCATGTTCTCACCACTTGTTTCCGGCACTTCGCTTTCCATGAAGACTGGTGAGGCGTTACGGATTAGCATCCCCCCGCCACTATCCCCTGAGAAACAGGCATCCAGTAATATTGTCACGCTACGTGTGTTTAATTTACCTAAGTTTTCATAAAGTAAGTCAATGGGATAACCGTTAATTTCAGCAGTATCAGGATTTGCATCTGATGGTAAAAGATAACCGCGTTTATCACTTCCAGGCACGCCATGTCCGGAATAATAAATTGTCACATCGGATGTACCTGCAGGATCAATATACTGCCAAATTTGCCCTTTATGACTATTTGAATTTCCAAATGCAGATTCTAATTGGGATTTAGTTGCATCCCTTAAGTCAATAACGTTTTCTTCTGCATATCCTAAGACGTTAAGAATGTAATATCGCATCGCGTCAGCGTCACGATGGGCATACGAAACTTCCGGAATTCGATCTGAATAAGATTTGTTGCCAATAATGACGGCCACACCTTCTTCATTTTTCTTCGCCCATGACAAAGATGCAGCACCTATTATTGCATAGGCCAATATCAAAAAACGGAATACCGATAACATTTCTTTACCTTACATCACCCAATTTGCGAGATTTTAATGCGAGTATAACCCGTTACGCAAGATCGGTTTTTAAATACTTTCTCACTTAAAGATATGAAAAGAAAAGGCACTATTTTTAGAGTTTGGAATATTTTAAAATCAAGGGGCAACAATTGGTAACAAACCATATTTGGCTGCAGAGGTTTTTAATCGGCCATCTGCCTTAATCCTTGCGATGAAATTATTCACATATTCCATCCAATCAGGCTCGCCTTTTGGCAAAGCATAAGCGTATGGGGTGACCGCAAGCTTTTCTTCAGGTGCCATCAATAACGCCCAGTTTGTCAGTGAACTCATTCTATGCCCGTAAGGATAATCGGTCATGAACACATCGGCTCGCCCAGCTTCTACTTCCTGCTCTCTTGCCTTAAAACTTTCGACAACGCTCAACTCTGCTCTCTTAAGATAGTCTCGCATGACAGGTTCCATATAGGTTGCCTTCTGCACAACGACTATATTCCCTACTTGGTCAATATCTTCCCAAGATTGAATGAGTTTGTTATTCCTCATACCTACCGCATAAATACCGCTTGAGAGATGCGGATTGGAAAAGTCCATAAACTGTTTACGACTTTCTCTCACACCAACACCATGCATAGAAATATCACATACATTCGTGGTCATGTTTTTGGCAAGTTTGGCGAATGAACTATCCACAAAAATCAAATCAACATCCAATTCGTTGGCTAATTCCCGGGCCATATCAACATCGACACCTTCCAACTCATAAGTCCGTGGATTTCTATAAGAAATGGCAAAATATTCAGGCCATATGCAAACCCTTAAAATGTTTGTTTTTTTTATTAAATCTATTCTTGTTTCTGCCTGCGCAATGGTCGCAATCCCAAAAGTCAAAACGACACCTAATAAAGCTATGAAAGATTGCATTATTTTCTCCTGCTAGGATTTTTTTTAATCTCACAGCCAATCCAGATGATGAGCTAACATAGAGATCCTCAATCAGCTTTGCTCTAGATCAATGTCTCAATTTATCTCTACTGCTATCACCCACCTCATAATTTTTATAATAAAAGCAACAAATTACCATAATTTTATTATTGATATGATCGTAACCAACTTAAATCATTATAAAAAAAGAAAATCTCTCATTTTTTGGAGCTGGATCATTGCCATCAGCTTCACATTCTTGTTGATATTCACTTTATGGTCGAGTTTTTCACAAACCGTTCAAGAAAGAAAATCAAATGCGAGTCTCTACGCAGGTATCATTGAAAATAGTTACGCCCGCGCTATAGAGTCCGTAGAAGCCAGTCTTCTGGCTGTCTCCGAAGAAATGCATCTCTATGAAATAGGTTTAATCGGTGAACAAGAATTAATGGCAAGCACAAGACGTATTCTTGGGTTTGCCCCTCATATAAGACAAGTTGTGATATTCAAAGATGATCGGTTAGTTTTTGACTCAGCAAAAAATCGCTCAAGAGAAATAGATCGCTCTCAAATAAAACTGGGGCAACCAATAGACACCAATGACGCTTTGAAAATCGGCGAACAAATTTTCAGCCGCTTCCTACCTGTTATCGGAGATCCCCCAGTTGATAACAAAAGACGGTCCCTAATACCTCTTTCATTAACGCTTCCTATTTTCAATGATGATGCAGATAGCAAATATGAATTGATCGCCGCCTTAAATACAAGTTACTTCATAGATATCATTGAGGACCTAAAACTCTTACCTGAAGATAAGGTTGGTGTTTACGGTTTTATACCTAATCAGAAGACAAAATTTATTCTAGGAACATCAGATCTGAACAATGATGCGCTTAATGGATCATTAATAAATCAGTTGTTAAAAGATGGCGCTGAACAATCATCTACAAATTTGTATTCAGGTATCTTTGAACAAGAAACGATCGTCATACAACTATTAGAAAAATTCCCTCTCGCAGTGGTCGTTACCCTATGCCATGATGGAACATTCTGGTCATGGTTAGGGCGAAATCTTCCGCTTATTTTAGGTTTGAGTGCAATATCAACCCTGATTGCCTTTTCGGTCTATCGAGTAAGAAGAGAATACGAAAAATCGACAAGACTAAAGGAACAAATAAAACTTCTATCCGCTGCTTTACATCAATCTCCAGTTTCCGTACTCATCACAGATGCGGAACGCTCTATCCGCTATATTAACCCTGCATTTACAAGCGTTTTTGGGTATGATTTTGATGAAGTAGAAAATAAAAATCCACGTTTACTAAGAAGTAACGAAACGGAGGCCTCCGTTTATCAAGAAATGTGGGGAAATTTAAACAAGGGCGATTCCTGGTTGGGCGAGTTTATTAACAAAACCAAAGATGGTAGACGAGTTTACGTAACAGCCAGTATTTCCCCAGTCCTCAATGAAACAGGCGAGTTAACGCATTATATCGGTGTCCTGTTTGATACAACCAGCAGCAAAGAAAATGAAAAACAACTACGCTTAGCTGCGACTGTTTTTAACTCCGCGACTGAAGCAGTCATGGTTACGGACGCAGAAAATAGAATATTAACCGTAAACAACGCTTTTACAGATATCACAGGGCATGAACAAAATGATGTGATTGGATTAAGCCCCTCAATCCTAAATTCCGGCCATCAAGATCAAACCTTCTATGAAGATATGTATGCCAATTTAAATGATAAAGGTTTCTGGGGAGGGGAGATATGGAATCGTCGTAAAAGCGGGGAGGTTTATCCCGAATGGTTAACGATTACGAGCTTATATGATAGCGATGGAAATCTTGAAGGGTATGTCTCTTTGTTCAGTGACATCACCAAACGCAAACAAGATGAAGAGCATATTATTCGACAAGCAAATTTCGATTCTCTGACAGGTTTGGCAAATCGCAATCTATTTGCGGACCGCTTCACGCGCGCAATTGATAGGGCAGAACGCGAAGATCATCAAGTTGCTTTACTTTTCATTGATCTTGACCGTTTTAAAAATGTAAATGACACTCTTGGTCATGCTGTCGGTGATCTATTATTGCAACGCGTTACAAAGCGTCTATTGGGGGAATTACGTAAAACGGATACAGCTGCACGTTTGGGTGGAGATGAATTTGCCGCAATCCTACCAAATATCGTCAACATGTATAATCTAGAAAGAATCGTGAAACGCATTCTCAAAAGTTTATCTACGCCATATAATATCGATGGACACGAAATCTTCATTTCTGCAAGTATTGGGATCACTCTTTATCCAGATGACGCCAAGATCACAACGGAACTATTACGTAATGCAGATAGTGCAATGTATATGGCAAAAGACAAAGGCCGAAATGCATTTCATTATTATACCCGTGAGTTATCAGAGCAGGCTGAAAAAAGACATCAATTGGAATCAGCATTACATCATGGATTGGAAAATGACGAATTCCATGTGTATTACCAACCTATCACAGATATGAGTAATAGCAGAACAGCATGCGCAGAAGCTCTAGTTAGATGGAATCATCCTGAATTAGGTTTTATTTCCCCTGACGATTTCATTCCACTTGCAGAGGAAATTGGGCTCATCGTCCCCATGGGAGAGCTCATTTTGCGTAAAGCCTGTCTTCAGGCTGTAAAATGGATAGAAGAAATCGGATCAAATGCACCGGGTGTTGCTGTAAATATGTCCAGCTTCCAATTCCAACGACAACATATCCCGACTTTAGTCAAAGAAATCCTTATCAATACCGGATTACCGGCTACTAAATTAACTTTGGAAATTACTGAACGTTTGCTCATCGTAGACACGGATGAAATTTTGCAACAACTTCAAGAAATTCGCGAATTAGGTGTTGGCTTATCCATCGACGATTTTGGGACAGGTTATTCATCACTAAGTTACTTAAAGAAATTCCCGATCACTAAATTAAAGATCGATAAAGCCTTCATTCAGGATATGGAAACCGATGAAGAAAATATGGCCTTGGTTGATTCCATTTTAAATATGGCAAAAAGTTTAAAACTCGAAGTTGTTGCCGAAGGTGTTGAAACACAGGAACAAGAAGATATTCTAAGAGAAAGAGGATGTGACTTTGTGCAAGGATATTTGCATAGCCGTCCGCTATATCGCAAAGACTTTATGACTTATTTAATCAATAAGAATTAACAAAAAAACCTCTCAAATTTTGAGAGGTTTTTTTTTGATTTACTCAGCTAAATTGATAAAGCATGCTCTAACGATTTCGCAAATGATCGTGCCGCCATCACGCGATAAGTCAAATTACCATTGGACTGGTTAGCTTCGCGACTAAATATTACGCCGACATGTTCCATAACCGTACGCGCCACAGATCCAACTTCGAAATGATCCGGATGAATATCCAGCATTGATAAACGTTCAAATTTCCCGATCACATTTGGACCAGACGCTTCCACATTTACCCAACTATCCGTTTGGTCCGTCATCGCAGCCAATGAGGCGTTATCTTTCATAAAATCGTTGAGCTTCGAGATTTGATCCTCACCTACTTCAAGAAAGAATTGATCCTTCGCAACACAATAAATGGATGCAGAATTTGAAAGTGTTTTCTTATTCACTTTAGGTAAACCTAGGTCAAAGCTGTCTTTTAAAGCTTTATGTAATGCTTCTTCTTGTCCAGTTAACGGTGCGATAGAAATCATTCCTACAAGCGAAACTTCTTTAAATGAAACCCCATCCTTTTCCAAAGAAAAGCCATTTAGAGGTGTTTGTGCATTAAGTGTATACTCAGTCACGAAGACGGCTCCCTTCCGGATCTACAAAATGAGGACTAACAATTTCAACAAGCGTTTCTGTTTTACTTAACAGATCAACAGCCCGTACGCGTTCACCCATACGGCTATCCCCTGATTTGATATACCCTAATCCAATAAAACTCTCTAAATTAGGTGAATAACACACAGAGGTCATCCAACCTTGGTCATTTTCCTGGACATTATTTTTATCGACACCAATAAAATGACTTCCCGCTAATAATTCCTGATTTGACGAAACAGATTTAAAACCAACAAGCTTTAAAGCATCTTCTCGCATCAGGTTCTCACGTTGATACAAAACATTTCCAATGAAATCCTTTTTTCGGGATACCATACGATCCATACCAAGGTTTAAAGCAGTGGATTGACCATTAAGCTCATTGCCAGTGGCATGACCTTTTTCAATCCGTAAAACATTCAAAGCCTCTGTTCCATAAGGCGTAATATTGAATTCTTCACCTGCTTCCATAAGCACACGTACAAGGCTATCACCATATCTGGCTGGTACCGCGATTTCATAAGCCAATTCACCAGAGAAAGAGATACGGAATAAACGTGCCTTGACACCGCCGCATACAGTGATATCGCCACAGGCCATAAATGGAAAAGCGTCATTGGAAATATCACATTCTTTATCAACGATCTTTTCCAAGACTTTTCGCGAATTAGGGCCAGCCACTGCAAATTGTGCATATTGTTCTGTTGCTGAAATCAGTTGAACATCTAAATCAGGCCATAAACATTGTTTACAGAATTCCATATGACGGAAAACCCCAACCGCATTGGCTGTAGTTGTGGTCATTAAGAAATGATTTTCAGCCAATCTCGCTGTGGTCCCATCATCCATCACCATACCATCTTCGCGAAGCATGATACCGTAGCGCGTCTTACCAACAGGCAGTTTTGCAAAGCCATTGGCATAAATACGATTTAAAAATTCAGCAGCATCACTTCCTTGGATATCAATCTTGCCTAATGTGGATACATCACAAAGCCCGACAGATTCACGAACCGCTTTTGCTTCGCGATTAACGGATTCCCGCCAATGGACTTCACCATCTTTTGGATACCATTGTGCACGCAACCATGCACCAGCCTCAACAAATACAGCTCCTTGTTCTTCGGCCCATTGATGAGAAGGTGTCAAACGTGTCGGACGGAACTCCTTACCACGGCTTCGCCCAGCCAAGGCTGATAAGGATACAGGACTATATGGTGGACGGAACATGGTTGTTCCGACCTCTGGAATAGTTTTGCCGGAAGCTTCCGCCATAATCGCCAATCCAAGCATATTAGATGTTTTGCCTTGGTCCGTAGCCATGCCTAATGTGGTATAACGCTTTAGATGTTCAACGGCGCGGAAACCTTCTTGATGAGAAAGTTTCACATCTTTGGCAGTCACATCATTTTGTAAATCGACCCAAGCCCGTTTTTTACTTTCTTTCACATACCAGAAAGCGGATGTAGCAAAAACTTCGTCCTCTGCTTGTGGCATAGATAAGTTGGATGGCTTCACGCCTAATTCTTCAATAACCTTATTTGCGATATTTAAACCTTCATTCAAACATGCGCTTAAGGTCATCGTGCCGTTAGCTGAACCAACCGCAGACATACCCACGGGTAAATCACCACCAGGCACAAATGCCGCCAAATCTTCATTCCAGCTAGGACGGCCACGTTGATGGCAAGTCAGATGAACGGCCGGCGACCAACCGCCAGATACAGCCAGGCCGTCTGTTTTTATGGTTCGACCATTAGTCAGCGTGATAGAGTTTAAGCCATGACGACCTTTCGTATCCATCACAGCAGTATTCATAATAGTTTCAACACCCGAAGGCGCGGTTTGATTGGTCGAGGATCGACTATCAATAATAGCTGCGACATTCACGCCTTTGGCATGAAGATCACGCGCTGTTTGCCACCCATCATCATTATTGGTGAAGACGGAAATATTTTGACCTAAAGCAACACCGTAACGATTGGCATATACACGCGCTGCACCCGCCATCATAATGCCCGGACGATCGTTATTACCAAAGGCAATAGACCGTTCAATGGCACCAGCAGCTAAGATGCTGCGCTTGGAATAAATACGCCATAAGATTTGACGTACATCACCAGAACCTTCCTTTTTGTGATCGCTTACACGTTCCAATGCACCAAAGATACCATGGTCAAATGCGCCATAAACAGTTGTGCGGGAAAGAAGGCGTACATTTTTCATACCTTCTAATTCTGATAAAACTTCTTCAGCCCAAACATGCCCTGCCTTACCGTCTACTTCCTGAGTTTCCGCATTTAGACGACCACCCATTCTGAAATCTTCATCCGCCAAGATCACACGTAAACCTGCACGACCTGCAGCCAGCGCCGCTATCAAACCACTTGGACCGGAACCGATTACCAACAGATCACAATGTAAGAAACCTTTGTCATAAGCGTCAGGATCTTCCAGCATGGATAACTCACCCAGCCCTGCCGCTTTGCGAATAATTGGCTCATACAATTTTTCCCAAAAAATCGCAGGCCACATAAAGGTTTTGTAATAAAAGCCTGCAGATAGGAAAGGTGACATCAGGTCGTTGATTGCCATTAAATCATGCTTCAAGCAACCACGATAATTCTGCCCTTTTGCAACCAAACCATCATACAGTTCAGTCACTGTGGCTCTTACATTAGGTTCTTGATAAGCACCTTCACGTAAGGTCACCAGCGCATTTGGCTCTTCTGATCCTGCTGAAAAAACACCACGAGGGCGATGATATTTAAAACTACGTGCAAGAACACGTTCACCATTGGCGAGCAATGCAGACGCCAGCGTGTCGCCTTCATACCCTTCATAAGCTTTGCCTTCAAAACGAAAGTTCAGCTTCTTGTCGCGATTTACAAGACCGCCTTTAATGCGAAAATCTTTGTTCATCGGCTTCGTCCTTCAGCTTTGGCAACATCGCTTGCCAATTCAACTTTTTCAATCTCATGTGTCAGTGTATTTCGTGTCACAACTAGCCAACTGCGATCACCTTGTTCATGAAACCAAAGTTCACGATGGGATCCCGCGGGATTGTCCCTTAGATAGGTATAGTCATGGAATTGATCTATAGCGTTTTCCGCTTGCCAGTCGGGACGATGGATCATGCTAGCATCACCTAGATAGGTGAATTCCTGTGCATCGCGCGGCCCTAAAAGAGGATGGTTAATAATCATGTCTCAATCCTCCCTTAATGCAAATTCGGTTGGGCGCCGACGCCCTTTTCATCAATGATATGGCCCGTTTTGAAACGGTCTAAACGATAAGCTGTTGCAACCTTATGAGGTTCATCTTTGGACAACAAATGGGCAAAGCAATAGCCGGATGCAGGTGTGGCTTTAAAGCCGCCATAACACCAACCTGCATTCAAATAGAGCCCCTCAATATGAGTCTTGTCGATGAAAGGTGATCCATCCATAGACATATCCATTATCCCGCCCCAACTTCTCAGTAGTTTTGCACGACCGATCATTGGCATTAAAGCAATACCGCCCTCACAAACGTCTTCAATGACAGGAAGGTTCCCGCGTTGCGCATAGGTGTTATAACCATCGATATCACCCCCAAAGACCAAACCACCTTTATCAGATTGGCTAACGTAAAAATGTCCAGCACCAAATGTAATCACACCAGGGATCGTTGGTTTGAGCCCTTCAGACACAAAAGCCTGTAATACGTGACTTTCAATTGGTAATCTCATACCTGCTTTTTCCATCACACAACCAGATGATCCAGCTACAGCTACCCCCACCTTTTTTGCTTTTATGGTACCACGGGAAGTTTCCACGCCTTTGCAAACGCCATTTTCGACCACAAAACCTGTTACTTCACAATTTTGTATCAAATCCACACCATGCATATCCGCCCCACGCGCATAGCCCCAAGCCACACCATCATGGCGCGCGGTACCCGCACGACGTTGAAGCAAGCCACCTTTAATTGGGAAACGCGCATCGTCGAAATTCAGGAAAGGGCACATTTCGCGAATTTGCTCATTCGTAAGCAATTCCGCATCAGCTCCCATAAGTAACATTGCATTGCCACGACGGCGGAAGGAATCACGTTGTCCATCCGTATGACAAAGATTCAGAATCCCACGTTGGGACATCATGGCATTATAATTGAAATCCTGTTCCAAATTTTCCCACAGTTTCATGGAAAATTCATAGAAAGGCTCATTGCCCTCCAACATATAGTTGGAACGTACAATAGTGGTATTTCGACCAATATTACCGGAACCAAGCCATCCTTTTTCCAGGACAGCAATTTTCTTCTCGCCGAATTCCTTTGCCAGATAATAAGCTGTCGCCAAACCATGGCCGCCGCCACCGACAATAATGATGTCATATTCGGATTGAGGCTCTGGATCACGCCAAACGGGCTTCCATCCTTTGTTTCCGCGTAATGCTTCTCGTATGACCGAAAAACCTGAATATCGCATTTTTACATTCCTAAATTAACGATCTGCTTGCCTTCAAGAGGTCTAAACAGAAAAACTTGTGAGATTAAATTCCAGTCATAACAACAATTCAATTGAAATAAACTGTATCTAAATTCGATTTTTTAGAAATTTATTTTCATGGAACTTTTCCCACTTTTTACGCGCCTCCCTGCGCATAGATAGTTAGTGTTTAATAAATCTTTCCCAGAAATTCTCTGGTTGCATTTCTTCCAAAGGAAGCAAGATGTTAAATTCTTTACGGATCTCTGTATCAAGTTCTGTACTGAACACGGTTGGCCAATGATTTTCCAATGTGTTTTTTGCATGTTCGATAGCAGTTTTTCTCAAATCGGCTTCACCGGCAGCTTCCCAATCATCTCGCGTCGCCCGATTCATCAGATCAGGATAGAGATATTCAGAGTTCATCAATTGGATTGTTTGCTGATGCCCCAAGAAGTGATTGGGCCCGTTACACACATCATGGATTACATCCAATGATAAGGTTTCATCGGTTACCTCAATGCCGCGCACCATACGCATGATGGCGCCATTGATATCGTTATCAATTACATATTGCTCATAAGCGACCGTTAACAGACTTTCTAGGAAACCTGCTGAATGATGAATATAGTTAGACCCGGCCAACGCTGCTGCCAAACCTGTCAGGCTTTTTTCTGCACCTGCTTGTGCATCAGGAATTTTGGAATCTGAAATACCTGATGAGTTGTAAATCGGAATACCAAGATGTTGGGACAATTGAGCACATGCTGCATTCAACAAAGAGAATTCACCAGACCCGCCTGTGAAAGCACCCGTACGTAAATCTGCCTGTGCAGGCACACAACCCATAATCAATGGAAAGCCCGGTTTCTTTAGATTCACATAAACAATCCCTGAAAGTTGTTCTGCAAGAATTTGAACTAAAGTCCCTGCCAAAGCTGCAGGTGATGTTGCGCCCGCTTGTGGTGCTGACGAAATCACAACAGGAATATCATATTCAATAGCTTGATCCAGAACATCCACAGTTTCCATCGCATAACGTAAAGGACTTACGGTCCAACAAGCCGTCAAAGATATAATCGGACGTTCCTTAAACGCATCCGCGCCACCTGCAATCATATTCCCAAGTTTACGAAGATCAGCCACGCGTTCTGGCAAGTAAGCATTGGCCATTACATGTTTTTTGGTGGCCGCTAAACATGCATAGAACTGGTTGATATCCAAGTCTTCATTTTCAAGATCCCGACAGACCACGGGGCGCATATAGAAATGGATATTATCCAAGGTATCCACCAAACGACCAATATGGTAATTATCGCTGGTGATGGTTTGTCGCATATTGCCTCGTAAATCCAACAGCTTCACCGCTGATCCGCCGGTTCCCATGTAAACACGAGCACCGCCCAGATTAATATCATGTTTTGGATCACGCCCTGCCAACAGTACGTTATTCGCCATGGTACCAAGCGCATTTTCAATTAGATGACGTGGAATAAAAACACGGTTCTTTCCTGTATCCACACGACAACCGGCAGCTTCAAACGTATCTCGGCACGGACTTTCCGTCACCTCAATGCCTGTTCGATCCAATACGGAGACAGCCGCCTCAAAAATCTTATCCACTTCATGATCAAGCAGAGGCTTATAACGCCCCCCTATCGCCCCTGACGGTGCTACTGGTTCTTGATATTGGGTTTCGCGTTGATCGCCACGACTTCTACGTTGTGGACGAGTTGATCCTCTGCGCGCCATTGATGCCTCCATTAGAAATTAACTTTCCAACACTAGAAGGGATGCTTGAAGCAGAATTGTTTAGGACGACAAGCCGTAACCTTGAAGCGACCAGATTGTCGCTATCAGGTTATCAGACTTTTTTTCTAAAGCAGAGATCAACACGTTACTCCTTATTCAGGCACCCGCTCTTCACTGGGAGAATGGGCAAATTGGTTTCGATAACTTCTGGCGAAATGTGAAAAATTCACAAATCCACAAGCAATGGCAATTTCCGAAATAGGCATCGCTGTTTGTCTTAACAAATAGCGCGCCCGATCCAGACGAAGCCTCAGGTAAAAATGCGATGGTGACGTGCCCAGATATTTGGAAAACAAACGTTCCAATTGTCTAATAGTCACCGCCACACGATCTGCTAGCTGTTGTCTTGAAAGAGGCTCTTCTAAATTCTCTTCCATCAGGTTCACAACAGACAAAAGCTTTTCGTTATGTATCCCGTATCTCTCCACAGCACTATTTTTCTGTGGTTCTGCTGCTTCGCGTCCGGTCCCATGTAGGAATTGATCTGAAACAGCAGCCTTAATACGTGATCCATACTGCTCCCCAATCCAGCACAAAGCTAAATCAAAGGCCGCATTACCGCCTGCGCAAGTAAAGCGATTTCCATCGACTTCATATAGACTGCCGGTAAAATCCACATCCGGGAATACTTCCTTGAAACTATCAAGACCTTCCCAATGGGTTGTACATCTTTTACCGTCCAATAAACCTGCTTTCGCCAATACATATGTACCTGTTGAAAGCGAGCCGATCATCGCGCCTCTTACGGCTTGTTGTCTTAACCAGCCCATCAATTCATCCGTGCAATGATAGGATACATTCATACCCGCAACGAGGCAGATCACATCGGCATCTTCATTTTGCAACATGCCACTATCTGCCATGATCATTGCCCCACTGCTTGAGGCTGCTGGCTTTCCATCCACAGATACAAATTTCCAAGCATAGCATTCTTTATTCATTGTCCGATTGGCAGAACGCAAAGGCTCCATCAAACTGGCAAATGCCATCATGGAAAAATCAGTCAACAATAGAAAGGCGATCTTCATCGGGCGATCGTTTCCTGAATGTTGTGTTTGCATCTAGTTAAGTCTCTATATCCAATTTCTGTAAACGGTACCGAATTGTACTGTGTCCTCTTAAAACAAGCAAATTCCGTAAACTTACCAAGGCTGGATAAAGAGGCCCTGATTGAATCAGGGCCAGTTCCAAATCCGAAGATTTGGCGGGGTAAACTTAACTCCACGGGAATGGTGAATTACTCACTGGATGAAGCTTTCCTTCCTCATAACGACTAAGGCGGAAAGGCTCCAACAAGGAAGTTTTTTCACCCAATAATTCGCGGGCGATCAATTCACCAACTCCGATCATTTTATAACCATGATTGGAATCAGCGATGAAGGTTACGTTCTCACGAAATTTATCAAATACAGGGAAGCTATCCGGTGTAAAACATCCCAAACCACCTGATGGTTCATTACGATATTTAACAACTTGCCCCTCAAAACGTTTCTGACAAAATGCCAAAGCGGATGTCCAGAAATGTGCGAAATTATCATCCACAATAAATTCAGGTGAATCCGGACCATATGGATCGATTTCAATTTTATCGGCTGGTGTTTTCACTTCATATGGCATCGCACCGCCCTGCACACCATTGAAGTGGAAATCAGGCTTATAATAGATACCCCACATTTTATCCGTAATCACAGAGCCATCCACATCAGAGATCAACGGCTCATCAGTATCCACATGGATAACTGGCGGCATCTTACCATCGTTATCCATCAAGAAATCAGGTTCAACACCCAATACACCTTCTTCCAATGCCCAGTAACGCCACATATCAATATCTTTATGGATTGTACCGTCTTTAGCTTTGATATTTACAGTCTTTGGCAAGTCCAACATATCCCAAAATGTTTTTGCCCATGGACCAGCACCAATAATGACTTCGTCGCATTCGATTGTGCCTTTATCTGTGACAACAGCTTTAATTGCGGAAGATCCATTATCAGAATCAAAACCGGTTACTGTTACACCCGTAATGATACGAACGCCATTACCCTCAGCTTTTTCAGCCAGGCCGTAAATCGCTTTCGTATTATTTGCATAACCACCTTTTTTCTCATGCAAGATGTTGGTGATGCCCTTAGCCTGCCAGTCGCTGAAGATATTCTTCATGTAAGACATACATTCATCTTTACCTTCGATGAAATCAGATTCGTAACCGATATCTTGTTGCTGACGATGAATTTCAGCACAGTCTTCATGCATGGATTCAGGGCTAATCTGCATATAACCAACAGCATTATAGGAAAAAGCTTCTGCGTTTTCTTCCCAGACATTTACAGAATGCGCCATCAATTCACGCATGGCTGGTTGAAAATAGTTGTTACGCACAACACCACAAGCAATACCAGACGCACCAGCAGCAATACCGCTTTTATCCAATACGATGATATCCTCACCGCTTCCTTTACCAGAAGCTTTTAGTTTTTCAGCCAAATGCCAGGCTGTGGAAAGACCGTGAATACCTGCACCGATAATCACATATTTGGAACTTGTTGGCATCGCCATAATTATTATTTCCTTATATTTCACATTCATTAATCTATGTAAAACTTAAGGATATGAGGACTCTACCACCACAACATTTCAGACATCTAAAGAAAACTTTCGGACATCATTCTATACGATAGTCACGCGGTGAAACTTTCCAGATTTTTTTGAAATTCTTTGCTAAATGAGAACTTGAAGCAAAACCACAAGCAATAGAAATTTCATCAATAGACATCGTTGTCTGTCTTAAAAGTTTTGCTGCACGACGAATACGAAGTTCCATATAAAACTGTATTGGACTATCTCCAACATATTGATGAAAAATTCGTCCGAGTTGTCGTACGGAAATCCCTTCTTCATCTGCCAAAACTTGGATCGATAGTGGATTTTCCAAATGACGCTCCATCTTATCAATCACATTTCCAACATGCGGATTGGCTGCCGCAAATTTATAAGACGGGTTCATACGTTGACGGCTGCCTTCAGACCGAATATCGGCTACTACTGAGTTTTCTGCAATTTCAAGACTTAGATGGCGCCCATGATCCATTTCTACTAATTTAAGAAACAAGTCAAAAGCAGCAGACCCGCCTGCACAAGAGAAACGTTCTCTGTCAATTTCATAGATTTGACGCGTTACTTCTAAATCCGGGTTTTGCTCCACATATCCATCATGACATTCCCAATGGATCGTAGATCTATAGCCGTCAAAAACACCTGCCTTTGCAGCTAAATACGATCCATCAGAAATTGCCCCTGCCATAAAGGATTGCCTTGTTTGATGTCTGGAAAAGTTCAATGTGATTTCATCAGATAGATGTTCAGATCCATCCCCACCACAGATGATAAAACGATCCAGTTTTTGATCTTTGTCGATCTCATTTATTGCAATTGTGAAAAGTTCTACCCCACCTGAAGAGGCAAATAACCCACCATGATTTGAGACCAATTCCCAAGAATACAAATTTGAATTTGCTTTTCTATTCGCCACCCTTAACGCTTCCACTGCCGATGTCAGAGCCAGTAAGGAATAATTAGGTAGAAGATAAAAACGACAATGAATTTGCTTCATAATACTATCTTTGTAGGAATAAAGACTTAGGTGCGTCTATTTCTTTTGCGTTAAACCGTAACCCAAATCCATATCTTTCTTCGGTAATATTTTCGACATAATGAAATGGGCGATCCATGCCCAAATAATTTGCCCCACGCATCATAATCATCACGCCAGACCGAGCTGGCAATAAGATGCTATTCCGCTTATCACGATCATCACATATGTAAAAATCGGCACTTCCTGTAAGAGTCAAAATTGCGACGACACCTTCAAAACATTTATGATCCTTATGAGGCGAAATTCCTGTTGAGCCTGCTTCATAGATTAACATTGCCCGGTCATTAAAGTGATAAGGAAGACGAACCGGACATTCGGACAATTCAGCGAATGCTTCGTTTAACTGTCTTTCAAAGGCAGCTGCAAATTCATCAAGACGTGTTTCATCTGGAAAATTCAAAGATATTTTAAAATCTTGCGTAACTGCTTTCTCCCCAGCACCAACGGTATTTAAACAAGTACGAAAGGAAAGCTTACGTGCTTCTTCCAATAATAATGCAAATCCTTCCTCATCAAGAACAGTCAGAGCACCGGCCCCTTTTTCCTCCACATCACGAAGCGCATTGAGCATCCCCTCATGTGTTGATTTTAACAATCCTTGATCAAAGATATTATCCGGAAAACGAAGGGAGTAATATTGTTCTTGCCCGATTTCCATTGCTAAATTCCTTAATAATTTTTTAACCAGCAATTTCTTATGATTGTAAAATATCCGCTATATTATTGATGTCCATTCCTTTTGCGACAAAGAAAAACGAAATAAAAATCAATTGTTTATTTTTTGTAGCAAGTCGTTAGAATTGATATCAATCTTATGAGTTTTGGTTCAAAAAATCCACAAAAGGGGCATCATTTTAGATATGTTTACGTTATCTATTAAGAATATGGGCCGTCTCGTTGCTTTGGCAACCGTTTCGATTGGCGTATTTTACGTAGCCTGTTCAATTTATATTTATAATCAGGCAGAAGATGCCTTGGCAATCTGGCGTCAGGTTGGCGCAGAAGGCCAGATAGCAGACCGCCTATATGACAGTATCATCAATATTGAAATAATGGCTCTAGTGATCTTAGGAGCTGCTGCGGTCGCTGGCGTTGCGACTGCCATCGCCACCAGTATGGTTATGGGTAAATTCGTAACCGGCCCGATCAATAATCTGGAAAAATCTATTCGCTCTCTCGCCGACGGCAATTTAGAAACTGATGTCAAAGGGCTTATTAACGAGACCGAAATTGGTACGATTGCTGTTTCTGTAGATGTCCTAAAAGATAAGGCTGTGGAGCGTGAAGAATTACAACGTGCCCAAACAGAAGCTGCCGAACAAAAAGCGGCGCGCGCTGATGAAGTGCGTCATGCAACACAGGAATTTGAGGCAGAGGTTGGTTCCCTATTGTCTAATATTGCACAATCCTCTCATCAGCTTGGTATCTCAGCCAATGAAATGAGCCAGCAGGCAGAGCAGTCTTCTAACCAATCTGTTGAAGCCTCAACATCATCCCAGTCTGCTAGTGAAAATGTAAATACAGTTGCCTCTGCAACCGAAGAACTTACAGCAACCATTTCAGAAGTTTCAGAACAAATTTCCAGCACATCCCGCAAAGCAGGCGAAGCACGTGATGCATCGGAATCTGCAATCAATTCAATCTCTGGTCTACGCAGTGGGGCAGAGAAAATTGGTGAAGTGGTCAGTTTGATTAACGACATTGCCAATCAAACAAACCTGCTTGCGTTGAACGCAACAATTGAGGCCGCGCGAGCTGGTGAAGCAGGTAAAGGTTTTGCTGTTGTTGCCAACGAAGTAAAAAACCTAGCGACACAAACAGCCAATGCCACACAGGAAATTACAACCCATGTAGACGGCATTCAGGAGAGCGTGAATGTAACTGTTCCGATCATTGAAAATGTCACCAAAACCATTGAAGACCTAGCGGACGTAGCTGAAAACGTTGCTAATAGCGCGCAACAACAAAGCATAGCAACTTCTGAAATCGCCCATAATGTGCAAAATGCCGCGCAGTCCACACGATATGTTTCTGATAATATGTCTGTGGTTATTGATGCAGCAAAGGCGACATCCGGTTCCGCCGGAAAGGTATTGGAAGCATCTGTTGAACTTGAACGTTACGGTACATCCTTAAAAGATCAAGTGGATGCCTATATCCGTAAGGTCCAAGTGGCTTAGTTTTCTATATTATAGGATAAAGAAGAGGCGATCCAAAATCTGGATCGCCTTTTTTAGTTAGGTCAAAAGAGTCTTCAGGAAAACCTGAGGAGTCTTAACGTTGGCCAATAGATTTCCCAACACCGTGCGGAGTTGGAAGGGAAACATGGGCCGACGCAAATTCTGCGAGTTTCGCAGAAATCTCTTCAGCTGGCAGACTGGTTTTGCGAGTGTTTAAATCCACATGCAATAAAAGTGTCTCAACACCACAAACCGTGTCACCAGCAGCATTTTGTAAGAAATGATATAGATGCATCTTCTTACCTGCACCTGATAAGACTTGTGTCTTAATGGTCAGATCATCACCTTCTTTCATTTCATCTAGATATCGTATTTGGGATTCAACCGTGAAATAACTATTTCCGGATGCGATATAGTCATCATCGGCCCCAACCATAATCATAAACTGATCTGTCGCTTTACTTGCTGCTTCCAGATAATGTGTCTCATTCATATGACCATTATAATCTGTCCAGCTTTGCGGGATCTTACGACATACAGTAATTGGCAGATCATCTGCTGTTGGTAATTCCATAGCGGCTTCATGTTCATTGATGGTCCCACCGGCGCCACTGCCGGATTTTTTCAAGGCGCGCATCATGCCAACCAAGTTATCATCCCGCAGACGTTCCAGTTCACGAATGGACATATGCCCGGATTGTTCATCTGACTGATCCGCAATTTGATCAACGAGTTCATCTGTCAATTCAGGCACATCCATCAACTTGGTCCAAGGCCAAGCTAAAGCTGGGCCAAATTGACCGATAAAATGTTTCATACCTGCTTCGCCACCCGCAATACGGTATGTCTCAAACAATCCCATTTGTGCCCAGCGTAAACCAAAGCCATAACGGATAGAATCATCAATCTCTTCAGTGGTCGCAATACCATCATTGATCAACCAAAGCCCTTCACGCCAAACAGCTTCCAGTAAACGATCTGCAATATGCGCATCAATTTCTTTACGCACTAATAGTGGTTTCATGCCAATAGAAGTCAAAATCGATTGAGCTTTTGATTTAATCGCTTCCGGTGTCTTGGCGGACGGAACAACTTCGACTAACGGTAATAAATAAACGGGATTGAACGGATGGGTTACAATAATCTGTTCAGGTTTATCCATTCCATCCTGTAATTCAGAAGGTTTGAAACCAGATGTGGAAGAACCAAGAATGGCATCAGCATCAAGATGTTCCAGAATACTGCCATGGACTTTATTTTTTAAGTCCAAGCGTTCTGGCACAGATTCTTGCACCCATTTAGCACCAGACACAGCTTCAGCTAAATCAGAATGGAAAGTTAGCTTTCCTTCTACAGGCATCATGCGATCATAAAGGGACGGTAAGCTACGACGCGCATTAGCCAAAACTTCACTGATTTTGCGTTCTGCTTCTGGGTCTGGATCAAATACCGCAACATCCCAGCCATTGAGCAGGAACCGGGCAACCCAGCCCCCGCCAATAACACCACCGCCAACAATACAGGCTTTCATTAATCTCTATCTTTCTGTCTTAAATTTTGGACTTAGGATTTTGGTGCACGTTTTGTTAAACCTAGCTGATCACGTACTTCAGCAGGTGTCATTAAACTGGAACCTAGATTTTCAATAATGGTACCTGCTTTTTCGACAAGTTGTGCATTTGTTGCAAGGACACCTTTTTCAAGGAACAAATTATCTTCCAAGCCAACACGTACGTTACCACCCGCAAGAACAGCAGCAGCCACATATGGCATCTGATGTTGACCAAGGGAAAATGCAGAC
Organism: Curvivirga sp.; assembly: GCF_965219885.1. Taxonomy (NCBI): domain Bacteria; kingdom Pseudomonadati; phylum Pseudomonadota; class Alphaproteobacteria; order Rhodospirillales; family Aestuariispiraceae; genus Curvivirga; species Curvivirga sp. The sequence goes on along the minus strand of NZ_CBDCOT010000007.1, from coordinate 33,951 downwards.
CAGTCCCAATCAGATGGTACGTTGTTTACCATGGCCATAAATGTGTTCAAATCATTTGGCGCGCCCCATGGAACCCCCATGCAAAGCTGAACCATTGCCGGGCTTTTCAAAATACCCTCTTTCACCAACTGTTTCGCAAACCAAAGATGACCCGTGTCAAATGCTTCAATCTCTACCTTCACTTCAAGATCGGTCATCATTTGACCCATTGCACGCAAGGTACCCGGTGTATTTGTCATCACATAATCAGCTTCGGCAAAGTTCATTGTGCCACAATCCAATGTGCAGATTTCTGGCAAACATTCCGCCACATGCTGAACGCGTTCGGTTGCACCGATCATATCAGTTGCTTTTTCATTCACAGGAAACGGTGCTTCCACATCACCAAATACGATATCCCCGCCCATACCTGCAGTCAGGTTCAACACAACGTCCGTTTCAGATTCACGCACACGGTCTGTTAATTCACGATATAATTTTGGATCACGGGATGGTGCACCTGTTTCTGGATCACGCACGTGACAATGCACAACAGCGGCACCTGCTTTTGCTGCATCAATAGCGCTTTCTGCGATCTCTTTTGGGGAACGTGGCACATGTGGGGACTTATCTTGTGTTCCACCGGAACCTGTTACAGCACATGTGATGAAGACGTTTTTATTCATTTCAAGTGGCATATCGCAACCCTTTCTTGATAGGCGGTTAACCCGCAGTTTTCCTTAACTCTGGCCACTCCCACGCGACCCTGAACTCCGGCTAATCTATCAACGAAAAACGGATTCGTTATACACTTTCCGACCAATCAACGAACAAAAAACGGCCCAATTCATTTTGATCTTCATTTTATTTTCTTAGTCAGCATCAAAACCTTCATCCTATAACTGACATAGATCATATCACCTTTCCTGAATATGCGTTAGGGTCCTAATCATAAAATAAAGATAAGTTAAAAATGACTATCGGGATCGTAACCATGACAGAAGTAAATTCTAAACAAGCAGAATTAAAAACCTTTCTGTTTACCACTGCTATATTAATTCCGGCTTTGGCTGTTGCCTTTGTAGGTGCCTACGGTTTTATCGTCTGGATCTACCAGATTTTTGCAGGCCCTCCGACCTTATAGGCACATGAATCATGTCTGTGAATTTGCAACGGCGGGGCTTTCTGAGAGGATCAGTTAAACCTGTTCCGAATGATATCCCTTTGCCTTGGACGAGCCATCAATCCATTGAAGATAACTGCACAAGATGTGATGCATGCATCACCGCTTGCCCAACAAATATCATTATCAAAGGGGATGGTGGCTTTCCAAAATTGGATTTCAATTCTGGTGAATGTGAATTTTGCGAAGAATGCGCAAAGTCATGCAATGAAGATGTATTTGATCTTTCACAGACGCCAACCATTCAAGCAATACTCTCATTGAATTTGGAAACCTGCCTTCCTGAAAAAGGTATTCACTGTGAAGCTTGCCGAGATAGCTGTCCGGAAGGGGCTATACGAATGAAGATGCGTATTGGTAAGCCTCCTCAGCCAGAAATAAATTCTGATCGTTGCACAAATTGTGGCGCCTGTGCATCTCCGTGCCCAGTAGATGCGATCAGTTTTTCTTATTCAGAACCTGCAATTTTAAAAAAGGTACACGCCCATGTCTAAATTTATGCCTGATGATGATTCTCATATCCAGGATGAATGCCACGTGGCCAGCATGATCATTCTCTTTCGTCCAGAAAATATAGAAAAAGTAAAAAACAGTCTGGAACAAATAAATTATTTAGAGATTTTTGCCGAAGATCCAATCGGCAAAATTATCGCTGTAATTGAGGCCCCCAATACAAGAAGCCTCAGAGATATAACAACTCGGGTGGAAACAAGTGAAGGAGTGATGTCTGCTTCCTCTGTCTATCATGAAACCATGACAGAGGCGGAAGCTGAAGAAATTCTCCCTATAGATCAGTCGCCGCAAGAAACTATGAATAAAATCGCAGCGGCTGCAAAATAACAACAATGACACTTCGAAGTCTAAATAAGTAATAAAGGATTCTAAAGATGAAACTTACAAGACGGGATGCATTAAAAGCCAAAGCTGCAGCTGCTGCAGCAATGGTGGCAGGCGTATCACTCCCTGCGGAAGCCAGCAATCTTGTGACAGATTCCAGCAAGACCGACTTACAATGGGATAAGGCAGCTTGCCGTTTCTGTGGCACAGGTTGCTCCGTTATGGTCGCGACTAAGGGCGGTAAAGTTGTTGCATCCCATGGGGATGCAGAATCAGAAGTCAACAAAGGCCTGAACTGTGTGAAAGGCTATTTCTTATCAAAAATCATGTATGGTAAAGACCGTTTGACCCAGCCCTTACTACGCATGTCGAATGGTAAATATGACAAGAATGGCGAATTCACCCCTATTTCCTGGGATCAAGCTTTCGACATTATGGAAGAAAAATGGAAGAAAGCCCTTAAGGAAAAAGGCCCGACAGGTATCGGCATGTTCGGGTCCGGTCAATGGACTGTTTGGGAAGGTTATGCCGCTTCCAAATTAATGAAAGCTGGTTTCCGATCCAACAATATCGACCCAAATGCACGTCATTGTATGGCATCTGCAGTTGGTGCCTTCATGCGGACATTCGGTATTGATGAACCAATGGGCTGTTATGATGATATTGAAGCCACAGACGCATTTGTGCTTTGGGGATCAAATATGGCGGAAATGCATCCAATTCTTTGGAGTCGCGTAACTGATCGCCGCTTAAGTGCCCCGCATGTAACATGTACAGTTTTATCAACTTATGAGCATCGTTGTTTCGATTTGGCGGATAGCGGCATTGTGTTTGAACCACAATCTGATTTGGCAATTGCCAACTATATCGCAAATTATATTATCCAAAATGATAAGGTTAACTGGGATTTTGTAAACAAACATACCCGCTTCATCGAAGGTAATACGGATATTGGATACGGCTTACGTCCTGAACATCCATTACAAAAAGCAGCCAAGAACGCAGATAAAGCTGGTGGTTCAAAATCTATCGACTTTGAGCGTTTCAAAGAATTTGTAAGCGAATATTCAGTTGAAAAAGCAAGTGAGATTTCTGGCGTTCCAACAGAACAACTAGAAAAACTTGCTGCAATGTATGCAGATCCTGACATTAAGATAACATCTTTCTGGACCATGGGGGCAAACCAACATACCCGCGGTGTGTGGATGAACCAATTAATCTATAATATTCATCTGTTGGTCGGTAAAATCGCAACACCTGGCAACAGCCCGTTTTCTTTAACTGGCCAGCCATCCGCATGTGGTACTGCCCGCGAAGTGGGTACATTCTCCCATCGTCTTCCGGCAGATATGGTTGTAAAGAATCCAAAACATCGTGAGATTGCAGCCAAATATTGGAAAGTGCCTGTTGAGGTCATCCCGCCAAAACCAGGTTTACATGCGGTTGCCCAAAACCGGGCCCTGAAAGACGGAAAGATCAATGCATATTGGGTACAAGTCACCAACAATATGCAAGCAGCGCCGAACATGAATGAAGAAGGATATCCGGGCTATCGTAATCCTGACAACTTCATCGTTGTATCTGATCCATATCCGACAGTAACAGCTGAAGCCGCAGATTTGATTTTGCCAACAGCAATGTGGGTTGAAAAAGAAGGTGCTTATGGTAACGCGGAACGGCGCACTCAAATGTGGCATCAACTTGTAAAAGCCCCAGGCGAAGCAAAATCCGATCTATGGCAAACAATGGAGTTTTCCAAACGTTTCAAGGTTGAAGAAGTTTGGCCTGCAGAAATTCTGGATGCGAATCCAGAATTCAAAGGCAAAACTTTGTTTGATATTCTTTTCGCTAATGGTCAGGTTGATAAATTCCCGATCAGCGATATCGAAGAAGGTTATGACAATGATGAATCCGAACATTTCGGCTTCTATGTTCAAAAAGGCCTCTTCGAAGAATATGCAACATTTGGTCGTGGCCATGCCCATGATCTGGCTGACTTTGATACTTATCATAAAGTGCGCGGCATGCGTTGGCCTGTTGTTAACGGTCAAGAAACCAAGTGGCGCTTCCGTGAAGGGTCCGATCCTTATGCGAAAAAAGGATCTGGTTTTGACTTCTACGGTAACAAAGATGGTAAAGCCAAAATTTGGGCGCTTCCTTATGAACCTGCACCAGAAAGCCCGGATGATGATTATCCATTCTGGCTTTGCACAGGTCGTGTCTTGGAACACTGGCATTCAGGTTCTATGACCCAGCGCGTACCAGAACTTTATAAAGCCTATCCTGACGCGGTTTGCTATATGCATCCGGCAGATGCCAAAAAACTTAATGTGCGCCGTGGCGATCAAATTAAAGTTGAATCCCGTCGTGGAGATATTCTCACCCGCGTAGAAACACGTGGCCGGAACAAACCACCACAAGGACTTGTTTTTGTGCCTTGGTTTGATGCCAGTCAGTTGATCAACAAAGTGACATTGGACGCGACAGATCCATTATCAAAACAAACAGACTTTAAGAAATGTGCTGTTCGTATCGTGAAGGAGGCATAAGTCATGCGTAAATTTATCCTTGCAGCCTTATCAGTTCTATTCATCAGCAGCGTGGCCTATGCCGAAGAAATTGCAACTTTGCGCGGCGGCACACCACTTGACGAAGAACCCCAAGCACCATTGATGTTAAAGGAAGAAAATGCGGATATTAAGCGTGTCCGCAACTATCCTGAGCAACCGCCAACTATCCCACATAAAATTGCAGGATATCAGGTGGATTTAAATGCAAATAAATGTATGAGCTGTCACAGTCGTCGCGCGACGGAGACATCACAAGCGCCAATGATTAGCATCACCCATTTCATGAACCGCGACAATCAGTTCCTGGCAAGCGTTTCCCCACGTCGTTATTTCTGTACGCAATGTCACGTTTCACAAAATGAAGCAAAACCGCTTGTTGAAAATACCTTCGTGGATGTGGATGACGTTATTGCGTCAGAAGAATAAGCCAAATTTGAGGAATAGGACATGATTTCATTACTGAAGAAATTCTGGACCATATTGTCCAAACCGGCTGTTCATTTAAGCCTTGGCTTTCTGACCCTTGGTGGTTTCATGGCAGGTGTGATTTTCTGGGGTGCCTTCAACACCACTCTTGAATACACAAATACAGAGGAATTTTGTATTGGCTGTCACGAAATGCGCAATAATGTGTATGAAGAATTGCAAACAACAATTCACTTCTCTAACCGTTCTGGCGTCAGAGCCACCTGCCCTGACTGCCACGTGCCACATAATTGGACTGACAAGATTGCCCGTAAGATGCAAGCTTCTAAAGAAGTTTGGGGGAAAATTTTCGGAACAATTAACACACGTGAAAAGTTTCAAGAGAAACGTCGTGAGTTAGCAGAACATGAATGGGTACGTTTGAAAGCAAACAATTCCCTTGAATGTCGTAACTGTCACAGTGCGGAATCCATGGATTATACGGCTCAAAGCCCACGTGCTGCGGTCGCTCATAGTAAGTATCTGGCAACAGGTGAAAAAACATGTATCGATTGCCATAAAGGTATCGCCCATGAATTACCTGATATGACAGGCGTTCCGGATTGGAACTAATACCGATATAAGAGAAAAAACAGAAAAGGCCGAAGGAGATATCCTTCGGCCTTTTCCTTATGCATAGAAATTGGATTGCGTTTTCTTCTATGCAATTCCTGTTTCCATTTTCTTATCGAGTTTCACCCGATAGAAAATAGCAAATAGGACAGGCACAACTACGAGAGTTAGAATAGTACCAAAACCTAGTCCAAACATGATGGTCACCGCGAGTGGTGCGAAGAAGACATCAGGTAATAACGGGATCAGGCCGAGCACTGTCGTCATCGCAGCCATCATAACCGGACGTAAACGACTAACAGATGCCTGAAGGATACTATTCCCTAAATCCAATTCTTCTTCCTCATTGAGGCGTTTGATTTCCTCGACCAGAACAATTCCGTTTTTCAACAACATGCCTGACAGGCTTAAGAAACCTAGTAAGGCTGTGAAAGCAAAAGGTTGATTGAAGATCAACAAGCCACTTGCGACACCAATAATGGCTAATGGTACCGTGAACCAGACAACCAATGTTTGTCTTACAGAATTGAATAATAGCATGGTGATGGCGATCATTACGACAACGCCTACAGGTACGAATTCGAATACCGCTTTATTGGCATCACCTTGTGCTTCATATTCCCCACCCCAGTTTAACTCATATCCCGGTGCCATTTGCATTTGTTCAAGTTCTGCACTTAATTGTGCAAAAAGCGCAAAAGAATCCACAGGCCCATTGGGATCAGGGTCAGCCCAAATTTGAATAGTACGTTTACGATCCCGGCGCATAATCAGAGGGTTTTCCCATTCATAACTGATATCATATACCACCTGATGAATACTGACATAGCGATTTAAAACCGGGCTAAACACCTGAATATTGTCTAACTGATCAATACTTGATCTTTCTTCCAATGGTGGACGAATAATGATTGGTAATAAGGTAGACCCATCACGTAAGGTGCCTACCTGTGTTCCATTCATATTCATCGCCAGCGCATTATCCAGATCAACCCGGGAAATACCTAGGCGACGTGCTTCAGCTTCATTAAAAACAGGACGTAATACCTTGGTACGATTACGCCAGTCATGACGCACATTGATCGCATTTGGATTGCTTTTAAAAATTTCGATAGCACGATCTGCATAGATACGCAGTTTTTCTTCATCCGGACCTGAAATACGCGCTTCGATTTTCGCCTTTGTCGCAGGGCCAATAAAGAAGCGATCAGATTTTGAAAATGCTTGTGGGAAATCAGTCCTGATCATTTCATCCACCCATGATCTGACCGCGACGGTATTTTCTTTATCGTCAATCTCAATAATAAACTGACCATAGCTGGAATAATTACGTTCACCTGAATAGGTTAACATAAATCGTTCCGCCCCTTGACCGATTGTGGACGTAACTTTCACTACATTTTCATGAGCCAAGATACGTGCTTCAGCATCCTTCATATCAGCTTCTGTCGCGCGAATATCTGTGCCTTCCGGCATCCAGTAATCCACTGTAATCAATGGTAGGTTGGATGGCGGAAAAAACGCTTGATTCACATTTGTAAACCCGTAAACGCCCATTACAAACGCACCAAACATCGCCAACATGGTTACATATCTAAAACGAATACAGAGATGCAAGAATGAACGATATACACGATAGAAAACACTTTTATACGGATCAATTTCCTCCGCATCGTTACCATCATCCAGCTTTGCTTCTTTGAATAATAAATTGGCAAAGAAAGGGGTAAGGGTGATTGCAAAAACCCAGGAAATCATCAAGGAGATTAACAATACATAGAAAAGCGATCCTGTGAATTCCCCAGATACGTCAGGTGATAAACCAATTGGCGCAAAGGCGGTTACAGCGATAACAGTGGCCCCTAGTAAAGGCCAAACGGTTTGCCCGATAATCTGTTTTGCGGCCTCTATTTTGGTAAGTTTTCGTTTGATACCGATTAAGATACCTTCTGTAATCACAATAGCATTATCAACTAACATACCTAAGGCAATAATGAGCGCACCAAGAGAGATACGATGTAAATCAACTCCCATCATCTTCATACCGAAGAAAGTTGCAAGAATGGTTAGAAGCAAGATCAAGCTCATTAACAGACCAGATCGTATTCCCATTGCAAATAGTAGCACCACCATCACAATTGCTACAGCTTCCGCAAGGCTCACAATAAATTCTGAAACGGATTCATCTACCAAAGATGGTTGATCATAAATCACACCGATTTCCATACCAATCGGACGAGAAAATTCCAACTCTGCCATTCTGTCTTTAACGGCCTGACCGACTTCCACCACATTGACACCTTGTGCAAAAGAGACACCAATTGTCAGGGCAGATTCCCCGTTAAATCGATACATATGTGTCGCAGGATCCACATAACTGCGTTTCACATCTGCAACATCACTTAGATAGATAATTTTACCATTTGTATAACCAAGTAATAGGTTGTTGAGTTGTTCCACTTCATCATATGTGCCGGTTGGGCTAATGCGGATATATTCGCTGGAAATCTTAATACGTCCAGAATCCGAAACCACATTTTGGTTATCTAATACGGCCTGTAAATCACTGAGCGACAACTCCAAAGCTGCGAGTTTTGAACGGCGCACTTCCAGCACAATTTGTTCTTGTAAACGCCCACCAATTGAGACTTTACCAACCCCATCTACAAGAATGAGTTCACGGCGTAAGAAATCTACATAATCGGCGAGATCTTCATAAGTATATCCCTTCCCAGTTACCGCAAGAAAAGTACCGTATACATCTGAAAAATCGTCATTGATAATTGGTTGTTGTACACCAACAGGAAGGCCACCTTCCATATCACGAATTTTTCGACGCATTTCATCCCAAATTTGTCCGAGATGCTGCTTTCGATAATGGCCTTTCATCTCTACAGTAACCTGCGACAGCCCAGCTGCAGAAATAGACCGAATATTATCTACATAAGGTAAAAGCTGAATGGCTTCTTCAATTGGCAGCGTGACTTCTTCTTCAACTTCAAGGGCAGATGCCCCCGGATATTCGGTAACAATCACCGCCTCTTTAATGGTAAATTCAGGATCTTCTAATCGACCCAAGCTTAAAAAGGATAGGATACCTCCGCCGATAATCAGCAAGGTTACCATCCAGCTCACCGCTTTTTTGCGGATCGCAAATTCTGTTAAACCCATCATGACTGGAACTCCGCCTCGTTAAATGCCACGCTCTTTAGTCATAGGACGAATTTTTTGACCTTCCGCCACATGATCAACACCAACAGCAATCACCGGATCACCGTCTTGAAGGCCATCCACGATACGTACATATTCTCCTTCGATCTTTGAGGAAGAAACCATTCTACGTACTGCGCGACTTTCGCTATCCAATGTCCAAACCCAGGTTTGGCCTTCTTGTTCAAAAACCGCCTCCAGTGGCACAAGAACACCTTCCGCGTCATTTGCGATATATTTACTAAGATCCAAGCTAACAGAAACGGTCATCCCCGGTAAAATAGACACATCTTCAGGCAACGGCATTGAAACAGTTACTTCAAAAGCACGTGTTGCTGCATCAGGGGAAGTTTCATGTTCTTTGTAATAAGCATCAAAGACACGGTCTGGAATGGAATCAAATACCAAAGTTACATGACCATTTTCAGCATCTTCACTTGGCAATTTCACAAATAGACTTTCCGGGATATCAAAAACCACATCAATGGCCTTTGCCCCATGGAATTGAACGATCGCTTCTTTTGCCTGAACGTTATTGAAGTTATCCACTTCAACCACACTCACAATACCATCAAATGGTGCGACAAGACGTGTATAGCTTAAATCATCCTGTGCGGCTTTTAGTGACGCTTTACGTGCTTCATATGTTGAGCGGGCTTCATCTAATCTTGATTCAGCAATATGTTTTCGATCAAACAATGCTTGCTGGCGATCCAAATCCAAGCGCGCTAATTCATATGTTGCTTTGCGATCTGCAACCACATTTTGATAAGGCGCATCATCAAGACGTGCAATCAAGTCACCCTTATTAAAAAACTTACCCGCAATCGCCGGTAAATCTGTAATCTGTCCTTCCACACGAAAGGCAAGAGTTGAACTGCGTGCTGCAGCCGTCACCCCGGGAAACACCTGTATACTTGAATGCAAAGATTGTTGTGCCAATGCAATTTTTGCAGGACGCCCTAAATCTTCAACTTGTGTATCTTTAACTTCTTCTTCCTGACAAGCCGCAACCAATAATGCGACCATCCCCCACAAAACTAATTTCAGTTTGTGCATTTCATCCACCTATAAGTTAGCCCAACATCGAAAACCGACGTTAATCCAAAGGCAAAACAAGCGACATTCCCTTAAAATGCGACTTGTCTAATTTAAACTCGACATTTACATACATCCATGTATGTATGTTTGTCTAGTATTATTTCTCCGACTCATGTATTAATCGCAAAAATTAATTCAATTTGAGGTCACAAATGGCGCGTAAAACCAAAGAAGAAGCGGAAAAAACCTACCGGGATTTGCTGCATTCGGCCGCAACCCTTTTTGCATCCCAAGGTATTTATAGTACTTCTTTGAACGACATAGCCAAAGCCGCAGGTGTTACACGTGGGGCGCTTTATTGGCATTTCAAGGGGAAGGACGATGTTATTCGCGCCTTATGGGATACATATTTATATCCTGATATTGAATTGATGAGTGCCCGTTTAAGAGATACAAGTGATATTGGCACCCTTACAGGCATTCGAAAATTCTCTATCGATCTGGTTAATATTTGTTTGGAAAATGAAATGGGCGGGAAAACAACGCGTCTATTATTTCACAATCTGGAATCCACGGATACGGAATCTGAATTACAACATATCCTGAATGAAGAAAGATACAGTTTCCAACAGGATATGATCCAAGCATTTAAAGCTTTGGCAGATGCGAAACTTTTAAAAGACAATGATAAATATGAAGAAGCAGGCTTAGGCTACTACTGTATGTTTTTTGGCATGCTTCATCAATATCATGAACCACATAGACCAATAGATATAAAAGCTTACGGTATTTCCATGCTTAACAACTATCTGGACGGGGTACTGATTAATCAGTCAGACACCTAACCTGTCACGTAAACCATACCACCATGACCCTGCGATAGAATAAGGCACGCGGAAACGTTGTCCACCCGGGAAGGGCCTTTGAGGCGCTTTGGTGAACATGTTGTAACGATCAAATTTTTCGTCAATCGCCTCCGCCATTGTACGACCATAAATATGAGTCACGTTAACCCCATGCCCACAGAACCCGTGTAAGTAATATACATTATCTGCCAAAGTTCCCAAGTCAGGGTGGCGAGTATAGCAAAAGGCCATATTCCCGGTCCAAACATAATCCGCTTTAATGCCTTTTAATTGCGGATAAACTTTCTCAAGATTACCGCGTAATTTTTGTTCGGCCTGTGCTGGAGTTGATCCCCCATAAGTAGACCCGCCCCCAAAAATAAGACGCTTATCCGCAGAAAGTCGGAAATAATCCAAAATATAGCGGCAATCCGCGACTGCCAAATCATTCGGTAAAATTTCTTTTTGCTGTGTTTCAGATAAAGGTTCCGTGGCAATCACTTGTGTAGATACAGGCATCATACGTTTAGAGATACGTTTTTCTGTATCCCCCATATATGCTTCACCGCAAAGCACTAATTTCTTTGCCTTAACCTGTCCCTTAGCTGTTTTTACCAATACGCCATAAGACGCCGACGCATATCCAATCATTGGGGATTGTTCAAAGATTTGCCCCCCAAGCTTTTCAAAGGCAGCCGCTTCGCCCAATACCAAATTTAACGGATGTAGGTGACCGGAATATGGATCTTTATATCCACCCGCATAAACAGAAGATCCAGTTTCTTTTTGAGCAACTTCGCGATCCACCATATGCATGTCAGATAAGCCATATGCATGAAGTTGGTCGATCTCTTCTTCCAGCTCCTTAACCTGCTTATCCGTATAAGCTGTGATCATATGGCCAAATTTCAGATCGCATTGGATATCATACTTACCGACCCAATCCTTAATGATCTCTGCCCCTTCAAGATGATAGGCCTTGATAACATCGCGGTCTTTAACACCTAGATGTTTCTCCAGAAAACTAACACCCCCATTAAAACCATTGATGAGATGTCCACCATTACGACCTGCTGCGCCCCACCCCACATGACAAGCTTCAAGCAAAGCCACCTGATAGCCTTTTTCCGCAAGGAACAAGGCGGTGGACATACCGGAAAAGCCTGCTCCGACCACGCATACATCCACCTCGACCGTATCAGATAACACTGGACGATCAGGTGTTTCTACCCGGGATGCTGCATAATAACTTTCTGGATAGGGTTGAGGATGTTTAATGGTCAGGACATCAGATAGCATTAGACATTATCCAAATAGGTTTCATGTTCAAATTCGGTAATTTTGGAAGTGAAAACACCAAATTCATATTTCTTCACACCTAAATAGGTTTTATGCAGTGTTTCCGAAAAAATCTCCTTACAGAAATCACTGTTCGCATAAAGTTCAATCGCCTCATACCAACTTGCGGGCAAGGATTCATGGGTTCGCCCTTCATATGCCAATCCTTCAATTGGTGCGCCCGGATCAATTTTATTTTCAATCCCTTCCAGCGCAGCTGCCAACATCGCAGTTAATACGAGATAAGGATTAGCATCAGCCCCAGCGACGCGGTGCTCAATACGTCTTGCCTTTGCATCACTTGCCGGAATACGCACAGCACCCGAACGATTTTCATAGCCCCAATTCACATCGGTCGGCGCTAAGGAGTAAGGGCGTAAACGCTTGTATGAGTTATAATGTGGTGCAAACATCAACATGCTTTCACGCATATATTTCAATAAGCCGCCAGCTGCATGACGCAACATTTCGGTTCCTTCTTCACCACCATTATCGAACAGATTCACATCATTTTCGTCGATCAAGCTGAAATGTACATGCATACTATTTCCTGCCTGATCCCCATATGGTTTCGCCATAAAGGTCGCGCCCATCCCGTGTTTACGCGCAATACCTTTGATCAAACGTTTGAATAAAACTGTATCATCTGCCGCACGCACAGGGTCATCTACATGTAATAGATTAACTTCATACTGAGACGCGGCATTTTCAGATACCATCGTATCCGCATTAATGCCCTGTATCTCACATTCTTTATGAAGGTCACTTAGAAAATCATCCAGATGATCCAATTGCTCAATAGAAAGCAAATCGGCCTTACTATATTTTTTCCCCGTTACAGGTGAAGAAATTGAAGTTGGACGCCCATCTTCCAGATCGTATAGGAAAAATTCCAATTCTGTCGCAACAACAGGGCGCCAACCTTTCGCATGGAAACGTTCCATCAAACGGATCAATGCATAACGGGAACACCCTAAGAAAGGTTTGCCATCTTCACCCATCATTTGCACAGGTACAAAGGCGCCCGGGCTTGAATTCCAGTTTACAGGTAAAACACCACGGCCTGTATATTGGCAAATGCCATCTGCATCGCCATTTTCCATTGCCAATTCATTTTCATGAAGGTCTTCACCCCAAATATCGGTCGTACCACCGGATAGAGGAAGCTTTAATCCACCTGTCAGTACTTTCTTTGCCTGATCTTTTGGTAGGCGCTTTCCACGCAAAATACCTTGTAGATCAACCACACCAACAGTTACATGGGAAATATCATCACGGCCTTCCAGCCACTCAAAATCAGCTTCACTCATTTTCTTAACTCTTTAAGTTCATTTAATGTGATCAAAGGATACGAGGGAAGCCTTAAGGAGTAAATTATAAACAACATAAATATTTTATACCAGTTGCATATATATAGCATAAAATAGTATAAAATACGCATGACTGATACTGACTTCTGCCAAAATTTACGTTTACTCGCCAGTTACGGCCAATCCACATCTGAAATTTGTCGTCGTTTAAAAATGAACCGACAACAATTCAATAAATATGTGAATGGGCATGCGATGCCATCCCTTTCAACGTTGCGGAAATTATGTGATTTCTTCGGGGTAGATGAACACGAAATCTTGATGCCTGCAGAAGAATTCAAACAACTGCTTATCATTCGCCCACCGCAATTTGGCACAGAGGAAACACCCTACAGCAAAACGGTCAATAACCTGTTGAATTTGGAGAAATCTGATAAAGATATGCTCTCCCGGCATGAAGGGTTCTATTTTAGCTACACGGTTCTTGATCCAAAAGAACAACTTTATCTGCGTGCGCTATCTCGCATCTATCGTCAAGAAGATAAATGGATGGTGAAAACCATTGAACGGGGCATGGATGAAAAATTTATGCTGCCCGCAACTGTAAAATATTCCGGGGTGATCGTTGAAAGCAGCAAACGCATTGCAATCCATGAAAAACAAATCACTCATGGGCATAGTTTGCATACAAGTTTTCTATATTCATCTGAAGAAGGTCGCCCGAACTTCTTAACCGGATTACAGATGGGCATCCTGACTGTGGGCAGTCAGGAAATCCAATGTGTTCGAACCGTCTGGGATTTCTTGGGCTCAGATATTGATCTAAGGAAAGCCTTAAAAAATTGCGGTGTTATCGATGCAAATAAGGTAAAAGTTCCAGATTACGTGATAGATGGGACGGATAATCAGTTGGCACCTGGTGATATCTATCTAACGCCGAATTATTAAAAAAGCCGCCTTCAACAGGCGGCCTTTCTTCATTTATATTCAACGACTTTTTGGTCAATTGCACCGAAGATACTATGACCATCCCTGTCTTTCATCTCAATGCGAACCTGATCTCCAAATTTCATGAAAGATGTTGATGCCTCCCCCTCATAGATGGTTTCAATCATACGAATTTCTGCGATACAGGAATAACCTCTCCCGCCATCTGCAACCGGCTTACCCGGACCATCATTCAGCTTATTCGACACGGTACCTGACCCCACAATTGCACCAGCGCTAAGCGGGCGTGTTTTTGCCGCATGCGCCACAATCTGAGGGAAGTTGAACGTCATATCTTCACCTGCTTCAGCACAGCCAAATACCTCACCATTATAATCAACCAATAAAGGCAGATTTACCTTACCGTCTTTCCATGCATCTCCCAATTCATCAGGTGTCACACAGACAGGCGAAAATGCACTGGATGGTTTTGATTGAAAGAAACCAAAGCCTTTTGCTAATTCACCCGGAATTAAACCACGCAAGCTTACATCATTTACCAACATAATCAGTTTAATGGCATCAGCGGCTTGTTTTTCAGTTGCTCCCATGACTAAATCATCGGTAATCACAGCAACTTCCCCTTCAAAATCTATTCCCCAACTTTCAGAACCAAGGGGAATATCATCACGTGGGCCAATAAAAGAATCTGAACCACCTTGATACATTAACGGATCCGTCCAGAAACTTTCAGGAAGTTCAGCATTACGGGCTTTACGCACCAATTCCACATGGTTTACATATGCGGAACCATCTGCCCATTGATAGGCACGCGGCAAAGGGGATTCACACGCCGTTTGATCAAATTCTTTCGCTGCATCCAATTGCCCTTCATTTAAAGCATCAGATACATTTTGTAATTTAGGTGCAAGATCATCCCAGTCATCCAGCGCCGCTTGTAATGTCGCTGCAACGGCACCTACGGATACATATTTGGATAGATCTTTTGACACGACAACTAATTCGCCATCTCTTGTGTCGTTTTTTAAAGTCGCTAACTTCATGAATTTATGCCTTCGTGACTTGCGTTTTATTTAGGAAAGTTCTTGTTCATGCATCCATTTGGCATGATCTGGTGCGCGTTTGGTCTCAGCCCATTCATTCAGCATATCCCATTTAACATCGTCTAGCTTGCGATCCATTTCTGGCGTGTTGGTATTCACCGCCAGTTCTAAACGATGCCCATTAGGATCAAAGAAATAGATTGATTGAAAGATCGTATGATTTGTCGGCCCAACAACATGAATATCATCTGCTTCTAGCTTAGACTTAATGCTGAGTAATTCATCCATCGTCTCTATCTGGAAAGCAATATGTTGAACCCAGCTTGGCGTATTCTCATCCCGTCCCATCTCTGGGGAATTGGGTAATTCAAAAAAAGCCAGAATATTCCCGGCACCTGCATCTAGAAACACATGCATATAAGGATCAGGTGCTTTCGTAGACGGCACTTCATTTTCTGCGATCGCCAATACAAAATCCATATCCAAATATTTCCCATACCATTCAACAGTTTCTTTCGCATCCATACAACGATACGCCACATGGTGGATTTTCTGGATAGCCATCTTGCATTCCTTCATGTTCAAATCTGAATATTCCATACTTAGTTTCATTTGAAACAAATTTCAAGAAAAAGTTTCATTTGAAACTAATTCTTGAAAAATATATTTATTTATTGATATGTTCTTAAGTTAAAGAATCTGGTTTTGTAATCTAGAGAACAAAGTTAGATTTAATAGGTTACTGATGTAACCATTTAAGAGGCGAAAATGACAGATACACCAAGCTTTGATTTACAATCTTTTTTTCCTTACCGTGCGCGCATGTTTTATTGGGCAGCGAGCCAAGCGATAAAAGATGTTTACGCCAAGGAGTTTGGGTTAAGCATGAATGAATGGCGTACCATGGCAAACCTTCATGATTTCCGCCCACTTTCCGCCAAAGAAATTGTTGAACGATCAAGCATCGGTAAAGTTGATGTATCCCGTGCGATTACTTCCTTACAGGAAAAGGATTTACTAGAACGGCATATTGATCCAACGGATCGACGTCGTGTGCTCCTATGCCTGACTAATAAAGGTAAAAAGATGATGAATGAACTTTTGCCGCTCTTACGCAAGAGAGAAAAGGAAATCCTATCAGGTTTAAGCGATACAGAATACGAAACACTTCTCCAACTTATGAGTAAAGTTGAAGCTTCTTCCAAAGAGGTTATGGGAAAAGGTTTATGAAGCTTTATACTTATTGGCGATCCTCTGCCGCTTATCGCGTACGTATTGCTCTAAATCTTAAAAACATCACCTGTGAGTATAAATATGTTAATCTCGTTAAAGATGGCGGAGAACATAAAAAATCTTCCTATACATCAAAAAACCCACAAGGTTTAGTTCCAGCTCTTGAGTTGGATGATGGTCAAATACTTAATCAATCCTTAGCAATTATTGATTACATCGATCACAATTTTGGCTCCAGTCAGTTTTTATCAGATGATTTAATGATACGTGCGAATATTCAGGCGGTCGCACAAATTGTTGCCTGTGATATTCACCCTGTAAATAATATACGTATCCTACAGTATCTCTCTCATGAATTTGACGTTGAGGAAGACGAGAAAATCCAATGGTACAAACACTGGGTACATAAAGGTTTTGAAACTATTGAAGCCATGCTCACACAAAATTCTAACGGTAAATTTTGCTTTGGAAATCAAGCAAGCTTGGCAGATATTTGCCTAATCCCCCAAGTATACAACGCCAAACGCTTTCATGTGGATATGAACAACTATCCCATCATCAATAGTATAAATGAAAACTGTCTGACTTTAGACGCTTTTTACGAAGCATCACCAGAAGCGCAAAAAGACGCGGCCTAAACCACCTGTTACATCTTGATACACTTTTATACACTTAATGTTTTGAAACAATAAGTTAGATCACGTACCCCTTATATCAGATTGGGATATGCTCTTTACAAGGTTTTAGGAGCAATTAAAGAGGTATGTAGACATGTCTGATAGATTATCAAGACCAACAATATTATTTCATTGGGCCACAGGCTTACTTTTCCTATCCATTATGGGGATCGGCCTCTATATGGATGAAATGGCTGGTGGAGCAGATAAATTCGAATTAATCAAACTTCATAAATCACTAGGCGTCATCATTATAATCATCGCCCTAACGCGTATTTTCTGGCGCATGCATGAAGGTCAAATTAAGGCAACAGCTCCCATGCCGCATTGGCAGGAAAAGATTGCAAAACTCGTACATTGGACTTTGCTGGGTGCCACTATCGCCATGCCGGTTTCCGGTATCATCATGAGTATCGGTGGCGGTCATGATGTCGCTGTCTTTGGTAAAGTTATCATTTCTGCTGGTGAGAAAATTGGATGGTTAAATGAAATTGGCGAAAGCATCCACGAAGGTGCCGTACCGATCCTATTTGCCAGTTTAGGCTTACATATTCTAGCTGCGTTAAAGCATCAATTTATCAATAAAGATCGCACGATCAGCCGTATGCTTGGATCATAAATTATCATGCGCCGAGTATATCAACCCGGCGCATTCTTTTTTATTTTGTAAGCAATGCCTCAAAAAAAGCGTCTGACGCGTATAAATCACCGGAGAAATTCTGGACGCGCTTAATCTTTCCGCCCTCAATTTGATACAATAATATCCAATTCAAATCGATATTCTCACCATCTACATTACTCCATCCCCTATGGGCATCAATAACATAAGTATCATTTGCGGCAAGAATCATCACTTCTGCTTTAAACCCAGCTTTTCCAAGGGAAGCAAAAAAAGAAGTAAACTCTTCAACTCCGCGCTTAGTGCCTGCACCGGGGTGCCGGCCGGGGATATACCACTCAATATCTTCCGCTACATATTGCCGTAAAGCGTCCAAATCACCTTCCCCATATGCTGCGAAAAAATTTTGCACAACCTTCAGGGCTGAACTAGTTTCGGATCCGGTCGCAATAGGATTTGCGGGTTTTGGCCAAAGGGCTGGATCATTAATTCCAACAGCATCTTGTTTCGCCTGCATATTACCTGCAAACGCCATAGGCGCTGAGGAAAACAAGAGAAAACCAAACAAAGTAATATACATTAATCTATTAAACATCTGCTTACTCCTATACTTATGCTGTAACTGGTGTTACTTGGTAATTGTCGATCAGAATATGACCTTTTTCATCGGATTTAAGAGACCAATTTTCATTTACTAAGATATTCACTGCCTCACCTTTAAATGGGGAATCTTCATAGGTATCTGCTTTTAATCTCACGCGGATCAAAGCCTTATAACCGTCGCCATTTTCTTGCACTTCGACTTGTTCAACATCATGTAGGCAATCCGGCTTGAAGGTTTTCTTCGCCCCTTCATACCAATCACGAAAACCTTGATGGCCTTTAAACTGCCCTTCCGGCATTTCCCAATTCACATCATTAGAAAGATGCGAGATAAATTTATGGTCTTCTGTTGGTAGTTGATCAAACATCTCAAACCAATCAGCAACGAACTGTTTGATCGTAATTTCCATAGAATTGTTTAACTCGTGAACTCTTGAAATTAGTTGCTCTGCATGTTTTTTTGCACGGAACTGAACATCTTCAAGCTTATTGTAAACACCAGGTATATAAACCATACGATGCGTAAAAATCGGCTTATTATATTGCATCCCAGCTAGATAAGCGGTTTGTTGCAATGGATACATAAATTGTTCAATTGAGAAATGATTATATCCTAGTGGATCATAAGACTCTTCTGGCCCACCCACAGTAAATGACAAAATAAACTGTTTGCCTTTTAATTTATCACCCTGAGCTCCATAAGCAAAATTATAAGAGAAAACATCATCAATCCATTTCTTTAACAATGCCGGTATGGAATACCAATAGAATGGAAACTGAAGTATAATGATATCAGCCTCCAAAAGGGCTTTTTGCTCTGCCTCCACATCAATTTTATAATCCGGATATAAAATATCTAATCGACGAATGACTAAATCGTCTAATTCCTTGCGCAATTCGTCTAAAATCACCTTGTTAGTATTGGATTGTTCTAAATCAGGATGCCCTGAAATGACGACCGTCTTTGCCATGACTTCACCTATCAATCTTGTTATCTCATTAAATCTGATAACAAAATATCAATTGAATTTACCTAACAATAGTCTATGTTTATCTAAATAATTATTAGGCAATAACTAACAATATTTTTGTAATGCACGGTTCAACTTTCAATCGCTTATCTATTTTTAAGCATATTGTTCAAGAAGGCAGTATACGTGGAGCTGCCCGAAAGTTAGAAATTGCCCCGCCCTCTGTGAGTGAAGCGTTAAAAAAATTAGAATCCGAAATGGGGCTACCATTATTTAATCGCAGTACAAGGCGTATCGAGCTTACCGAAGCCGGAAAACTATTATATGAAGGCACATCTGAAGCCATAGATACGTTAGATGATGCGTTTGGGAATGTGAAAGAACTAACAAATCACCCAAAAGGACCTGTTAAACTTACCCTCCCTCGCTTCGTTTTCGATTTTTTTGTAAAACCAATTTATGCGGAATTCTGTAAAGCCTATCCAGATATCCAGTTGGAAATTTCCGTTTCCGATGAGAGCATCAATATCTTAAAGGAAAACTTTGATCTGGGTATTCGTTTCGGCGACCGTATTGAAGACGGTATGATCGCAAGAAAATTAACATCCACCATGAAGGAAGCTATCTTTGCGTCCCCAGAATATATAAAGCGATATGGAAAACCTCAAAGTCTTGATGACCTGAAAGAACATAAACTGATTCAATATCGGTTTATTGCATCTAATCAAGTTGCACCGCTGATTATGGAAGACAATGGACAACAGAAAACTTTTTCAATGCCGACCGCTTTGATCGTCAATGACACAGATGCAATGACGGATGCCTCTTTGAAGGGATTAGGCTTAGGACGTATCGTTGAACCTATGGTACGACGGCATATAAATGATGGGCGTCTTATTCCTATCCTTGAAAATAACTGGTGTCCTTACCCTGCATTATATGTTTACTTCCCACAAAACAGCCAAAAAGCGAAACGAGTTAGAGTTTTGATTGATTTTCTTGTTGATAAAGGAAAGGCATTTTGAATTTCCCTTTAAATAGAAAATCATCCATAGTCTCGTTAAATATAAAAAAGCTTCACGAGGTATACAGGATTGGCTTCATCAACAACACCGGAAACCACACCACGTACACGACGTCGCGCACGTCATATTTATGACAACTATTATATTGGCCCAGCCCGCGATCAAAACATATTAGAAATATGGGCTTATACCGATAAAATAAGCTACTTCCCTGGTGAAACTATTAAGCTACATAGCAATACAACAGCTGAATTTTGGGATATAGAAATTGCCCGAGATGGCGCAACTTATGAGATCGTTTATACGGCTGAAGGCTTAACAGGAAAACACTATAAGACACCACAAGACTGTTCCGTAAATGGATGTGATTGGCCTGTCAGTTTGGAAATAAAAATCGAGGAAAACTGGAAAAGTGGTGGCTATCTTTTTACATTAAAAGGCCACCGTGATGGTGAAACGGTTGAAGAGCATCATTTAGTCATCATCAAAGCATCAAAAAACTCACCAAAATCAAAACTTTTATTACTCTGTGCGACAGGCACCTGGATATCCTATAATTGTTGGGGCGGCTCCAACGCTTATGAAGGCATTACTGGTCCGGAGAAAAATCAATTTTCACCATGTCTGTCAACTCAACGTCCATGGACCAGAGGTTTTTGTAAACTCCCCAAAGGCGCGCCTCGTCCCCTTTTGGAAGTCCCTTCAGTCCCTGATGCAATGGTACGATACCCATATATGGAATGGGCATATGCCTATGGTTATTCAAAGAAATATGCCTCAGCCGGATGGGCAAGTTATGAACGGCATTTTGCCATCTGGGCAGAAGAACAAGGATATGAGTTAGATATAGCAACATTACATGATCTGGATTTGTCTTCTGAAATTTTGACAAATTACAAATGCGTGGCTTTTGTCGGTCATGACGAATATTGGAGTAACCGTATGCGAGATCACCTTGATCAGTGGGTAGACCAGGGTGGTAAAGTTGCGCGTTTCGCAGGAAACTTTCTGTGGCAAATCCGTCTTGAGGACGAAGGGAAAAAGCAGATTTGTTATAAGCATCGAGCTCAAAAAGAAGATCCAATTATGTCAACAGACCAGCCTCATTTAATGACAGGCCTTTGGGACTTATCACCAGTTAACCGCCCAAGTCCCGAAACCTTTGGCGCCAATGCCCTAAAGGGAGTATATACAGGCTTAGGGAATTGCATTGGTCGCGGATCAGGCGGTTATACAATCTATCGACCAGAGCATTGGGCCTTTGAGAATTGCAACATCGGCTTTGGCGATATTTTAGGTGGGAAATCCCGGATTTTTGGGTATGAAGTTGATGGATTGGAATATGAAATTCGCGATGACCTCCCTTATCCAACAGGTGAAGACGGTGCTCATCAGGATATAGAAATACTCGGAATGGGTTTCGCAACTATGACAGAAGCCGATCACAAAATTTGGGGTGAAGAATATTATATTTCAAATCATGATCTTGCGATCATACCTGAAGAATTACGGAAGAAAGCGATCCGAGGGAATGGCGTAATGATCCATTGGAAAAAAGGGGCGGGTGAAATTTTCAACGCCGCCACCTGTGAATGGATTATGGGACTCACCCGTAAAGATCAGCAAATCGAACAAGTTACCAGAAACGTATTGAACCGCTTTTTATCGTCAACAACGTAAGTTATGCAGCATGTTTCTTAAGTAATTTTGTTTCAACATAAGAAGCATTGCCATCAAGTAACCCTTGTAAACCTTTAGTAAACTGCATCTTCATAATCGGTGTTAAAAGTTTACCGATTATACCTAACTTCGGTGTGAACTGCATTGTCATCACAACGCGGGTTTTAAAACTATCAAGCTCTTGGAATTCAAAATCCGCTTGAGGGTTTTTGATTGGGGCGTTGGTATCATAAATCTCAACCGTGATTCTTCTTTGATCTTCATAATGAATAATGCGCTCTTTAAGGAAAGTTTTACCATCAGTAAAATCACATTGGCGTAATGCCCCTTTACCTGTTTTCTGCTTCTCACCTAGTAAATACGAAGATCTTACACCTGGATGAAACAGGTGAATATTGGCATAATCATCCCAACTTGCCCAAACTTCTGCGATCGGTGCACGAATAATTCGCTGTACTACAATTTCAACCATCTCGAAAATCCTTATTTCAATTCATTATCTTGGTAAAAGCACTAAAGACTTTCACCTTGACCATGATATAAGATGGAATATTTTAGACCGTAAGATGGTATTTTTGAAACATTTCGGTTCATTTTTGAAACATATATGAGATATATAATGGATAAGTATTTGTTTGATTGGGATGATTTAAAATATTTCCTTGCTCTCACCCGTAGCAAATCTTTGCGCGGAGGTGCCAACAGCATTAATGCAAATCACACAACAATCTCTAGGCGCTTGTCCATTCTTGAAGAAAAATTGGATGCGCGTCTATTTGATCGTACACAAAACGGCCTCCTTCTGACACAGATGGGAGAAGAATTGCTCCCCTATGCAGAGAAAGTTGAGGAAGAAATATTTGCAGCTTCCAGACGTATCTTAGGGCAAGATTCTCTTCCTTCAGGTACAGTACGTTTAAGCATGCCCCATGCGCTTTCCCTAACATCAATCATGGAAGATATTGTGAGTTTTTCACACAAATTCCCCAAAATAGATCTGGATATAAAATTCACAAATGACATCTCTGATCTTAATAAACGTGAAGCTGATGTTAGCTTGCGTGTCTCGCAAGAAGTGCATGATGACGTTGCAGGACGCAAGTTAACCGACTTAAATGCGGCCGTATATTGTAGTTCCGATTATGCAGAACAAATAAATGATAATGGTGGAGAAGGTCTGCATTTTATTGGTTGGAAAGAACCTGAAGGTGATTTAGTAGCAGATTGGATTTCCCAATCTTATTACCCGAAAGCAACTCTACGACATCGAGTTTCAGAGTTAGTGCCTCAAATAAACCTGGCTGCTGCAGGTCTTGGCCTCACCAAAATTGCCTGTTGTCTGGGGGATCGCCATCCTCAATTAGTCCGTGCGCCTTACCAAAAGGTAACTCCGCATAACAGATCCCTTTGGTTACTTCTACATAAAGACATGCGAAAAACAGCGCGTATTCGTTTATTTGTAGATTATCTGGCGGAGAGAATCTCTACCAGACGTCATGAATTTGCACCGCTACATTAAACTCTTTAAGATTTTAATTTTTTCGATAAAGCGTCGCTGCTTTCAATTAATGCTGCCATGCCACCTTTATCTTCGAATGCATCTTGGAAGAATTTTGTATAGGTACCCTCTGTTGCAATGAGCTTAGCCTGTTCCAAAAGATCCATCTCCGGTTGGTCTTTCGCAAGGCTCGTGGCTCCATGAAAAGTTTCAATCGCAAGTGCACGCGCTTGCTCATTTGGCATACCTTGTTTTTCTAACCAATTTTGTAACTGTCCAAATAAAGTATAAACCCAGCCACCAATACAACCGAATACGCTGCCTAGCTCAAATTGCTCTTCATCTGCAACAGGAATTACAGTCACAACAGGGTCCAATAATTCTTGCACAGCCTCATTATCAGGAAATATTGGGGTAGCACCTGCACATACCTCTGCCGGCGCCAAAGGTAAACAACGGACAACTTCCGCTGGTTCAGCATATAGTTTCAATTCGTTCACACTAACACCAGCAACTGCAGATAACATGATTTGACCGTCTCTAAAGGAAACATCTTGTAGTGCTAGAAGGGACTGTGCAGGGCGTGTCGCCAATAATACAATATCGGCCTGATCCACAACCGATTGATTATCGGTCATAATTTCGCAGTTAAATTCTGCAGCTAATTTTGCTGCGACATCTTTGTTGCGCGGTGATAAAACGATACGTCGCTGGTCCCCTGATTTCCGAATTCCAGCAATTAAATAACTTGCTAAATGTCCAACACCAATAATACCTAGTGTCATCCTGCCCCCCTTACTTCATTCAAATAATTACAAAACCTATTTTATCCCATAAAAATCGACAAGTTATTAATTACGGGAATTTTTTGAACCTATATTTGACGCATCTTATTCTGCTTATATAATATCCTCATAATTTATAGGGGAAGGATATGATTCAATTTAGATTTGCTTCAATTTGTTTTGCTATTGGTTTCGGCATTTTATCCTACAACGGGGCGTCACACGCTGCTTCTCTTGAAGATATCAAAAAACAATTTTTTGATTACGATGCCGCAGTTGAGTTCTGGCAGAAAAATAAATCCCGGACCGAGATGGCGAAAGAATGGTCCAGAGTCAGCAGCACCTATCGCATCTGGCGTAACTACTATGATGTGAATAGAGAAAGAGCGATTGAGTTAATCGCATTTGACCCAAGTGCATCCATTATACGACGTGGCCATGACATCTATTTGTTAAATGTGTATTGGCGCAAGGGATACAGATTCTTTGATCCATCTACGTCTTGGAATCAAGTGAATAACGAGAATATTTGCACTAAGATGAAACGCCAAAATGTCTTTACCCATAGCTGCATAGATTATCCTGACTGGCGCTCCCCTATTGAACTTGAAAAGGATAATGCAAAACTGCTTGTCCAGAATTAGGTTCCCCAAAGATATAACTGATCTGATCGTTAACTATAAAACGTATAAAAATAAAGACATACGATCGGATCAGTTAACCTTATGAGAAATGTTCAAACATCTAGCTACATATTAATGTATGCAGGTATAATTCCATTTATTTTATGTACTTACAGTATTGTATTAGAGAGCAGTTTCTCTTGGAATCCTCTTTCGACCGAGCAAATTTTAACCACATATACTTTACTCATCGGATCATTTATGGCTGGTGTCCATTGGGGACAACATTTATCAGATGATGCCTATCGCCCCATAACATTAGCGATCGTGAGTAACTTAGTCACATTAACCTTCTGGTTTGCCCTTCTAACAAGCACGCTCAAGATATTTTTAATCATCTCTGCATTCTTATTTATGCTTTTATTAGTTATAGATTTCTTCTTAATACTCAATAACATAATTACACGACGCTATTACCTGCATCGCACAATTGTCACCTTAGCTGTTGTCACGAATTTGCTCACCTCTTCTTTATTCATCACATCGGTTTAAATAATTAGAAAGATCGACCTATGAAGAAAAAAATTGCAATTCATTGGTTCAGGCAAGATTTACGTCTTCAGGATAATCCAGCCCTTTATCATGCAAGCCAACATCAAAATGTTTTACCCGTTTATATCTTGGACGATCTCAATGCCGGTGAAAACCAAATGGGTGCAGCAAGTAAGCTATGGCTTTTTCATTCCCTATCTTCTCTTTCTAATTCCTTAAACGGAAAATTATTTATTGCGAACGGTAACCCCATTGAGGTTTTCCAAAACCTTACACAGGAATATGAGATAGAAGCCATCTATTGGAACCGATGTTATGAGCCTTGGCGGATTAAACGCGATATCCAAATCAAAGAACAATTATTCTCAATCGGGATTGAAGTTAAAAGTTTTAATGGATCCCTATTATGGGAACCATGGCAAGTTCAGAAAAAAGATGGAACGCCATATACAGTTTTCACACCTTTTTATCGAAAAGGGTGCCTCAATGCGCCAGCTCCCAGATTACCATACAATCTCCCAGAGAAGTTAAATCTCTGTGATATCTCAAATCTGGATGCGAATATCAAAAAATTAGATCTGTTACCTCAAATCCCATGGGACGCTGAGGTCATCAAGAGTTGGGAAATTGGCGAGGCTGGCGCCCAAAAATGCCTGACGACTTTCCTGGAGCATGGCATAGAAAATTATAAAGAAGGTCGGAACTTCCCAGCACAACAATCTGTGTCTCGCCTTTCGCCTTACTTACATTTTGGAGAAATCTCCCCCAATCAAATTTGGTCCGCTTGTATGGGCCGTGAAATGACGGATCATATGGACCATTTCTGTAGCGAGTTAGGATGGCGGGAATTTTCTCATAGCCTGTTATATTTCAATCCGGATATCACATATCAGAACCTGCAAAGCAAATTCGATACTTTCCCATGGAATAGTGATTTAACATTGCTTACAGCTTGGCAAAAAGGTCAAACTGGCATTCCCATGGTCGATGCAGGCATGCGAGAGCTCTGGCAGACGGGATATATGCATAATCGTGTTCGCATGATTGTAGGCTCTTTCCTTGTTAAGAATTTGCGCCTCCATTGGAAACATGGCGAAAGATGGTTTTGGGATACCTTATTTGATGCAGATATGGCGAATAATGCAGCAAGTTGGCAATGGATTGCCGGATGTGGTGCTGATGCCGCCCCCTACTTCCGGATCTTTAATCCTGTAACGCAAGGTCAGAAATTTGACCCCAAGGGGCACTATATTCGCCGCTTTATACCTGAAATTTCAGCATTGCCTGATAAATACCTCTTCGCGCCTTGGGAAGCCCCAGAACATATCTTGCAAGAAGCCCACATCAATCTGGGAAAAACATATCCCTTACCGATCGTCGATCTAAAACAATCTCGCATAAATGCTTTAGAAGCTTTTAAATTGTTATCTTTATAGCTGGTTTCTTTTCGCCTGACAGCTTGCTTACGCATTTCTGCTAAAGCGGTATTTGGTGAGCGGTATATTGAAGGACGCTCTGCGCGCAGGGCATTTAAAAAACCGCGGAGTGCTGCGAGGTTTCATATTGGTTGCGGGGGCCTGCATCCGTCGTTAACAATAAATTCAAAGAAATTAATTCTTAATTTTTAAGCAAATATATTACTAAGAGACGGAATCAATATAATGTTCGCCCATACAAATAAAGGGGGGGGAAATTAATGTTTATCTTCAGTGTATTAAGAAAATATCTAGAGGAGAAATCTTTTCTCTTGAGCTTAAAAAAAATTGCACCTGTTTCAATACCTTTATCTGGTCCATCAGTCCAAGACAGAAATTACAATGAGATAATCATTAAACAAGATGAACATAACAATTTTATTGTTAGTCATTTTCAGGAAGATGTTCTTGGCGGCACTATACTAAATCTAAACTCATATGAAAGAACTGAGAACCAAACACTCAACTTTGAAGAAGCATTAGAACACAAAATAACTATTGTACGTTACTATAAGAGTTGGCGTTTTAGATATGATACTCCTATTGCATTTTTACGCGCGACTATTTTATTCCTTCCAAGATTAACTCATTTTTTAAGAGAGCTTCATATTTCATTACACGGCCGCCGAAAATTAATAGAGAATGATTACTACAAGGTGCTCGGCCAGTTAATTGAAGCAGATAAATATGAAGCAGATAAATTATTTACTAAACACGATGTATGCTCACTT
Organism: Curvivirga sp.; assembly: GCF_965219885.1. NCBI lineage: Bacteria > Pseudomonadati > Pseudomonadota > Alphaproteobacteria > Rhodospirillales > Aestuariispiraceae > Curvivirga > Curvivirga sp. Next base: position 6,137 of record NZ_CBDCOT010000007.1, on the reverse strand, counting down.
TTTTACAAAAGTAGCATTTTAAAAATGTTCAGCCATAAAGATGACTGGTTTTATCATCCAGAGCGGCCTGAAGCAGCGATATATTTTCAAAAACTTTTAAATTCATATGTGTCTGAAAAACTAGTTCAAAAGATGGATAATGGTGTACAATATGAAATACTACCTGCTGCTTATACCATTTACGCAAAACATCTTAATAATGAGAATTTACACGCAAAACAAACCAAGCTTGCTGAGCACGCTAGGACAATCTCTATTTTAATTATGCTAGCAACATTTCTTAATATCTTCAGTGACAACTTCGCCGCTGCAGTTAACTTTATCAATAATAGCATGTCTATCGCTAGGCTACTGATTTCATCAATAATATAGAAGAATTAAGATAAAAAAGCCTCCACATTCCTGCTGAGGCTTATTTCGTTGGTTGCGGGGGCCAGATTTTAGTGCGCTTGACTTCGTCAATGCTCCTTGTACTTGGTCTATTCGCTATCGCGAAGCGGCGTTCTACCGCCCTCCTTATCCCTGCGTTTGCCCTGACTTTATTCGTCAATTCAAATCCTAATCTCAGTAATCTAAAATGTAAAAAGGCCGCCCTATAGGACGACCTTCTTACATATTGGTTGCGGGGGCCAGATTTGAACTGACGACCTTCAGGTTATGAGCCTGACGAGCTACCGGGCTGCTCCACCCCGCGATAATATATTTATTATCGCGGGGAGGGTATTGATTTCCCACGCAGCTCACGCTGCTTCGGGAAGGGCCCGCGATAATCTTTAAAGATTAAACCCATTCAGCGTTAACTGAATGGGTTTATGTAATTTGATCATTGTGATCTTGTCTATGGAAGGCTTGGCAGCGACCTACTCTCCCGCGTCTTAAGACGAAGTACCATTGGCGCTGGGGGCTTTCACTGCCGAGTTCGGGATGGGATCGGGTGGATCTTCCCCCGCCATAACCACCAAGCCATCGATAGACAAGGTAAGTTAATGAAGGACACTAAGTGCCACTTAATAAGATTATAAGTTGTATTTGCTTGATACGAGTTTCTGATTTTCATCAGATATCTATATTTCGTTCAGCGAATGTATACTTCAAAGATCAATGTCACTGTAAGCGACGATTAAGGATTGAAGCCTATCGAACAATTAGTACTGGTAAGCTACACGTATTACTACGCTTCCACACCCAGCCTATCAACGTGGTAGTCTTCCACGGTTCTCAGCGAGACCTAGTTTTGAGGGGGGCTTCCCGCTTAGATGCCTTCAGCGGTTATCCCGTCCATACATAGCTACCCTGCTGTGCTACTGGCGTAACAACAGGTCCACCAGAGGTATGTCCATCCCGGTCCTCTCGTACTAGGGACAGCTCCTCTCAAGTCTCGTACACCCACGGCAGATAGGGACCGAACTGTCTCACGACGTTCTAAACCCAGCTCACGTACCACTTTAAATGGCGAACAGCCATACCCTTGGGACCTGCTCCAGCCCCAGGATGTGATGAGCCGACATCGAGGTGCCAAACACCCCCGTCGATGTGGACTCTTGGGGGGTATCAGCCTGTTATCCCCGGCGTACCTTTTATCCGTTGAGCGATGGCCCTTCCATGCGGGACCACCGGATCACTATGACCGACTTTCGTCTCTGTTCCACCTGTCGGTGTCACAGTCAGGCGAGCTTTTGCCATTGCACTCATCAGACGATTTCCGACCGTCTTGAGCTCACCATCGCGCGCCTCCGTTACTCTTTGGGAGGCGACCGCCCCAGTCAAACTACCCACCACGCAGGGTCCCGGATCCGGATAACGGACCGCGGTTAGACATCAAAATATACAAGGGCGGTATTTCAAGGTTGGCTCCACGAATACTGGCGTACCCGCTTCAAAGCCTCCCGCCTATCCTACACATATAGATCCTGATGCCACTGCGAAGCTGTAGTAAAGGTGCACGGGGTCTTTCCGTCTAACCGCGGGAACCCCGCATCTTCACGGGGAATTCAATTTCGCTGAGTCTGCGTTGGAGACAGTGGGGCAGTCGTTACGCCATTCGTGCAGGTCGGAACTTACCCGACAAGGAATTTCGCTACCTTAGGACCGTTATAGTTACGGCCGCCGTTTACCGGGGCTTCAATTCGCAGCTCTCACTACTCCTTTTAACCTTCCGGCACCGGGCAGGCGTCAGACCCTATACGTCGTCTTTCGACTTCGCAGAGCCCTATGTTTTTAGTAAACAGTCGCCACCCCCATTTCTGTGCCACCCATACCTGGTTGCCCAAGTACAGGTCTCCCTTCTCGCGAACTTACGGGAGTATTTTGCCGAGTTCCTTCAACGCAGTTCTCTCAAGCGCCTTGGTATGCTCTACCATCCCACCTGTGTCGGTTTAGGGTACGGTCTACATGTGGAGGCTATTTCCTGGAACAGCTTCGCTGCATTCACAATCCGATAAGCAAATACAACTTACGCCATCCGTCACTCATCCACAGGCCCAGGAATATTAACCTGGTTCCCATCGCCTACAGCTCTCGCTCTCGGCTTAGGGGCCGGCTCACCCTGCGCGGATTAGCCTTGCGCAGGAACCCTTGGGATTTCGGCGAGAGTGTTTCTCACACTCTTTATCGCTACTCATGTCAACATTCGCACTTCCGATACCTCCACGGACCCTCACGGTGCCCGCTTCAGCGGCTTACGGAACGCTCCGCTACCACTTACATAAATGTAAGTCCACAGCTTCGGTACGTGGCTTTAGCCCCGGTACATCTTCGGCGCAAGACGGCTTAACTAGACCAGTGAGCTATTACGCTTTCTTTAAACGATGGCTGCTTCTAAGCCAACGTCCTGGTTGTCTTGGCCTTCTCACATCCTTTCCCACTTAGCCACGATTTAGGGACCTTAGCTGGTGGTCAGGGCTGTTTCCCTCTCGACTATGGACCTTAGCACCCATAGTCTGTCTGCCGAGTAGTACTTCACGGTATTCGGAGTTTGGTTAGGTTTGGTAAGGCTCGCGCCCCCCTAGCCCATCCAGTGCTCTACCCCCGTGGGTATTCACTCGACGCTCTACCTAAATAGATTTCGCGGAGAACCAGCTATTTCCGAGTTTGATTGGCCTTTCACCCCTAGCCACAGGTCATCCAGTAATTTTTCAACATTATCTGGTTCGGTCCTCCAATGCATGTTACTGCATCTTCAACCTGCCCATGGCTAGATCACTCGGTTTCGGGTCTAATCCAACGAACTATACGCGCTATTAACACTCGCTTTCGCTGCGCCTACACCTATCGGCTTAAGCTCGCTCGCTAGATTAAGTCGTTGACCCATTATACAAAAGGTACGCCGTCAGGACTCATGTCCCTCCGACTGTTTGTAGGCATCCGGTTTCAGGGTCTCTTTCACTCCCCTTATAGGGGTACTTTTCACCTTTCCCTCACGGTACTTGTGCACTATCGGTCGCATGGTAATACTTAGGCTTGGAGAATGGTCTCCCCATATTCAGGCAAAATTTCACGTGTTCCGCCCTACTCAAGGACCTGTCATCAACTGTACCTGTACGGGGCTATCACCCACTATGGCCACACTTTCCAGAGTGTTCCAGTTGTTAATGACAGGCCACTGGCCTGGTCCCCTTTCGCTCGCCACTACTCAGGG
>NZ_CBDCOT010000006.1:0-2701 GCF_965219885.1 Curvivirga sp. | reverse complement strand
CTGACCATGCTAATAGCCATTACAACCGTGGTGAATCCTTGTTATGTCTGAAAAGATGGGAAGAAGCCAAGACAGATCTCATCACTGCCCAGAAAATGGGATTGGATATCGTCGCGACATTTCGGAATGATTATAGAAATGTCGCCGCCTTTGAGCAGAAACATCAGGTCAAGTTGCCAAAAGACATCATTGCCCTCGTCCGTCAAGGTTTCAGGCATCGCTACCCCATGCAGGAAAAAGCCTTAGGCTTTGAAGGGAAGCCCCTTGAGTCGCCGGAGGTGTTAGATCTGCTGCAGCGGTTCCGAGATGCTGGACCACCCTTGGGTGAGTATCTCAAGGTATCCCCCTCTTTCGGTATAGAAACAGTACCCACTGACGTGTTTGTGGTAGATGGAAAGATACGAGATAAACTCATTGCCGAACACGTCGCATCCGCTGATATTTTGAAGCCGTTCTTGCAAGGACCGGATATCAGACGTTGGCATGTAGAACCACAAGATCAGTGGTTAATCTTTACCTACCGCGGTGTTGAGATTAACGCTTATCCTGCAATTCTGAAATACTTAGAAAAATACAAAGAACTCCTGAGCAAAAGAGGAAACGAACAGGAATGGTATGAACTCCAAGCATCTCTTGAGGAAGTGGAACATTTCGCACAACCGAAACTGATCTGTCCAAACCTCTATAATACGCAAACTTTCGCCCTTGAGACTGAGGGTTTGTATTGTGGATACACCTGCTACGTTATTCCGACCGACGAGAAGTGGTTATGCGGTTTACTGAATACGCTCCCTGTGGAGTGGTTCTATTCGCAGGTGTCCAAACAATTAGACGGCGGTAAACTTGAGGCACGCAGTGAATATATAAAGCAGATTCCTGTCCCTGATATCAATGAAACACAGAAAGATTTGGTTCGTAAACTCGTCGATTATCTCATATATCTCCAGAAACAACCGACAACAAACAGTAAGGATTTGGCATATGCCCGTGACTTCATAGTACTCAGATATTTTGAGTGGATCATCAACGGGCTTGTTTATGAGTTTTATATGCCTGATGTACTCCAGAGTGCCGACAGAGATATTTTTAAACATTTAATGGAAGAGCAGCTCCCTGAGGTGGATGAGATGCACGGGGATAAAATGTCCATTTTCCGTTCTCTCTATGAGCGTTTGCATGATAGAGAACATCCCGTTCGAGTAAACACATTTTTTCAGGATGGTTTAAGACCTATCCGCATTATTGAGGATAAATGGTGAAAATTACCAAAATAGAGATCAAAAACTTTAAAGCTTTTCGAGCCCTAGATGTAATTGACCTCGGTGAGAAGGGACAGAACCTTTTGCTTTATGGTGAAAATGGAAGTGGTAAAACATCTCTATATGAAGCCTTAAAGTTTTTCCTTGAATCCAGTGAAGGGACATACCAATTTCGGGATCATAGGAATATATTTACAGATGAAACCGATAAAGGCTATATCAAACTTCACTTCACACCTGATCCAAAGTTAAATAAGGAAATTTATGAATGCTCCGAGGATATTCAGAATGACACCAAAATTCAACCAATTATTGACGCATCAAAAGCAAAAGGGTTTCTTGATTATAAAGAACTCTTGAAGACAAATTATCCTCGGGACGAGGAAAATAGTGTGAATGTGTTTGATTTGTTGGTCAATGTCCTCTTGAAAAATGTAGTCAACGATCAAGCTGTTCCGACGCGCAGCTTTTCCGATCAGTGGAGTGACATTTTAGATGTTCGTTCCTCAGTCCAAGATGCAACAGAAGTCCAAGGTGTAACAGAAGAGATTGAAGATCTGGAAGCACAAATAGGCAGCTTCAACATGGGACTTGCTAACCAATTAGTAGAACTACAAACGAAGGCATCTGAAAATCTCCGCAAGTTTGGATATGAAGATACCGCTGTTGCCCTTGATTTCGGCTTTCAAGGGATTGAGTACAGCCGAGAAGATGGGATGCTTAATTACCAAAATATTCCCTTAAAGGTTAAATTTCATGACGAAAACCTCACAGCGCATTACCGATTTTTGAACGAGGCAAAGCTATCCGCTATTGCACTTTCAATCTTTTTAGCTGGATTTCAACTTCAACCTTCTAGCGATCTGAAGATTCTTGTTATAGATGACGCACTCATTGGCTTGGATATGTCAAACCGCCTGCCCTTAATTGATATTCTGGATGAAAGAGATTTCGCTAAATACCAGATCATTTTGATGACTTATGACCGGACATTTTATGAGATGGTTAAAAAGCGTAAATCTGAAGATAAAAATTGGAAAGCTGCCGAACTCTATTGTGGTAAAGTTGATGGATATGATATACCAGTCTATGTGGAAGATAAAACATACCTTGAAAGAGCGAGGGAATATCTTGATGCCAATGACTACAAGGCTTGCGCAGTTTACGTTCGGACTGCTTATGAAGCAACAATTAAAGCATATTGTGAGAAAAATAATATTGCGGTCAAATATCGAGAGGATAGAAACGAGTTGGAGAGTAATGATTTTTGGACCCTGATAAGAGATAAAAAAATACCAGATCCAAAAAGCAATAAACAAAAACGCCTTTTAAAACTGGTTCTCGTTAAAAAGATAGAATTGGCTAGGAAATTTACTCTAAATCCGCTAAGCCATGCTAACATTGTGAATATTCCCAGAAAAGAACTTGAAGATGCCATTGAA
>NZ_CBDCOT010000005.1:0-10638 GCF_965219885.1 Curvivirga sp. | reverse complement strand
AAGACTTGTGTAAGGTTGAACAACAAAGTCATATTGAAGGAGCCACATGTATGAGCACATCAAAAAACCACCTGATGTCAATGCTATGGGAAGTTTGAGGAGAAGGTAACCTTATCAAAGGCTCTCAACCTCCATTGTTTTGTGATGTTTCATTGGAAATGCATTGCCTCCAAGTTGTGCATTGAACACTGTGCAAAGCAAACACTTACCAAATGGATGATAGGCATGAAAAAACAAACTTTGTTGACCCTGACTGGGAAGTAATAACAGCAGATTTGGTTCATGACATGGCACAACAATACATGTTGCACAGTATGAAAATACCACAAAGCATAATTGCAAAATTGTCATCATATGAAAGGTCCCTAGGGGATGCTGCACACAAGAATTTTGCCATTATAGATGAACTGGGTGTCAGAAGCCCTCCATCAGTTGTGGTTGCCTGCCATAGTTGCAGGAGGCTTTGTGGCACATAGGCTTGGACATATCACACATCGCAATGATATAGATATTTTTGTTTATATTCCTCCATGGTTTGATGCTTCCACTCTTCCATGGAGATTTGGGCCATGCTTCCCAAATGTGCATACAGGAAGACACGCACCTGCAGGGATGAAGTAGGCCTAAATGTTTTGACATCCCATAACCATCCACGAGTGTCATGGCATGTAAAGTTTGCACCTGTGAATGAATACAATAACCTCAGCATGGTTGTTCAATGTAAGTCTGTAGGCGCAAGTAAAATGGGTTTGGTGGAGTGCATGTTATCAGCTCCTACTAATCAATCTGTGAAGTTTCTTGTTAACCCTTTTGAAAACCCAGTGGTTGTGCAGTTTATTTTACTTTATGCCAAGACTGAGGATGAGTGCTTAGAATTGTATGCCAACACAAGCCTCATGGTTCAGAAGATCCTCAATGGATTTGATATTGACCCCTGTAGGCATGTTTTGGGGTTAAATGGAAATGTCCTGTCCATGAAACAACTTGCATGCTGAAATCTGACAACTCAGATGATATGATATACATGTGAACATTTGACAAAGGTATTTGGCCAGCACAAGATCATGTGGAATGCAATGGGACCATATGTGGGTGAAGTGGCAAAGACCATGGTATGGCACTATATATGTGTGTGTCAACAATATATGTTTGAATGGTGAGCTTTCCTTGGGCTGCTAAGCATGCTGAAGCATATGTACATGCATATCAACTATGCTTGAACCCATTGCAAACACAAATGGAATGGGTGCACAATATTGCAGTACTGTCCCATGCGGAATTTCGGTATTATGTATTATAGTATTCGCAATATTTATATCAGTTAAAGTTATGAAAACGTGAAAACCGGTTAAAAGAATAATTCAATTGATATTGTAAAGATGTTGGTTCCATTGATAATGCAAATTATCAATAAATCTACTGAATTAAAGTTATAAACGATTGATATTGAATTTAATGATGTAGAAACAATAATCCGTATTGTTTCCAATATAAACCGGTTTTCATAAAGTAAAATATCAAACTATTAAAATTACTATGATTGGACTAAATCCGAGTTACTGAGTGGGTCTAGCGGATAAAACAATAGAAACAATAGAAAACCTAAATTTTAATTAATATTATGTATTTATTATTAAACAATTAAGCCGGAATGTCCATAATTTTGTATAATTTAAACGATTTACCATTATAAACCCATTTCCCCTTACTCAACAGAATCTAAAGAAGCTAAAATAAACGAAAAACATACATTAAATCATATCAATAACATCAATTATATCAATAAACCATTTCGCAAGTATTTAATATTTATACACAAACTTATAAATTATCTTTTAACATATATCAATTAATTAATCAATTACTCTAATACTTGCAAAGTATCAAGATAATCAAACGGTTTTATCAATAAAATATGCATATGAATTAGAAAACCATAATTAACAATTCTATCAAGTCCGGTTTATGTTAATAAATCACACAAATATATATTTTAGGTTAATACCCTTAAACCGGTGGGGAAATACCCCCCAAACCTCCCATAAACCCGCAAAGTTTAGCCAGAAAACCCTAAAATAAACCCAATTTAGAAGAAAGTGTTATTTCCCGCAAAACCCTTAAAAGAACCCTATAAAAATTATAAAAATATCAAAATAAATGATAATTGCGATATGTACACCTTTTCCAGCTGGAAAGCCTGGAAAAGGACATTCAACATGAATTTACAAGGACATTACAATTAAAAGTTGCTACTAAAAATCCATTTCAATATAAAATCATGACAAATCCGGTTATAGCATTTAATATAGTATTTAGCACAATATTTATCACAATTCCAGTATAAAATAGGTAACCAATCGGTAGATTAATGGCAAAAGATAGGAAAAACCGATATTAACCTACCTCAAACTAGGAAAATGGAGACTAACCGATGTAGAGCCAACACACCGGCTGGGACTGGTGGTAGATGGTAAATGTCCCCTAAAGACTCCATTCCTAGTAACAATCAAATAAGGCTCATTAAATTACTTTAAAAATAGCCTAAAACTGGTCGAAAGTGAATAAATCTAATGAAAATTACAATATTTACGAATTTCACAAATTTCTCAATATTTAGAATAATTTACAAATAGTATTAACCGGTTGAACAATTTTACTATTAAAACCACAGTAATTTGAGAGTCATTGGCTTAGCCCAGAGATCAAATAAATACCCAAAGTCAATCGAAAAATGCTAAACCAACAATTTACAGCAATTTCTAACAAAATACCAACCGGAAAACAATTTCAAAATAATTCCTACAACAATAATTAATATTAAATCAACCGACTTATACAATAAATTTAAAATTAGTTACATACTTGATACTGGAGTTGAAATCTCCTCAGCCTTTGCCCTGCCTTATAGATGACACATGTTGTTAGTTCAAAGGCCTGGCTTCAACTGAGGAGCTAAGTGCAAAGCAATTCACCACAATGACTTTTCCCTCCATGACCTGGCTGTACCGAAAGGCACAGTCAAGGCATGGGGAGATAGTCAGTATGGTGTTGATATTTGTTGACTCAGTACAATGTTAAAGTATTGAAATAATTTGCATAATTACTATTAGTATGAGGGGCACCAGGCGGTATAGAGGCACCTAATAGGTGACTGTTACCAAGCGAAATAGATCTAAAATTTCAACCGGTAAAAGACCACAAAATTAGGTGAAATATTCGAAATATTGTACAATATACCAAGCGGTTGGTCCCCTTAAATATTGGATTTCATCTGACAATTACAATTATAATTTATAAAAGGAAAGTGTTTCAATTTATGGCAAGTGATTGATCACAATTTCAATCTGTAGAAACAGTAGAGGAGAATAAGACCGGTAAAGGCTGTGTTTCTCTCTCACCCTTTCCCATTTTGACATTGCAAACAAACACTTAACCAAAAGAATAACACCGAAAGAGGAAATTATATAATAAAACAAATATTTTGACATCATTACTTGAAGGGAGTGAACCGGTTAAATACTGAGAGATACTGCAAATACTGAAAATATTGAAATATATTGAAGAATACTGAAAAATATTGCAGTATCCAAACGGTTCAAGAATTTATAATTTCCAACCGATTACACACACCCCCCAAATAATTTGCATGTCAAAATGTAAAATAAGAAGAAAAATACCAGAAAAATAGAGTATGTACTGTCATGAAAGATGAAAATTGGGTTTATAATTGATCTTGGATTTTGTAATTAGCCAATCGGAGCCAGTATGCAACTGAATCAATGCTGAACTATATGTTTAAAGAAAACATGCTTATAATTCAACATTTCCGATTGACTAATAGTAACAAAAAGATGAACTTGATACATATGCTAGGAAAACATGCCACCAACTTGTGAAAAGGTGAATAAATGACACGTTTAGAGCACATAGGCATTGTACCAAGTTCTATATTTGGGTAATGTCTTTGATATGGCAGTATAACCTTCCCCACCCCCAAATAGTGATTTATCTGGGTTTTGGGTTTAGGAAAACCGCCTATCCGACAAAACACACCCAAATGAGTATATATGTGAATCAGCCATGACATTGTGCACATTATAAATGCCAAAGGTACTGGGACCAGGGATCTTTACGAACTTTCACCATAGCTCATTGATTGAGCTTTCTAGCTGTTGGGCGTCCAGTAAGTGGCATCCAGTGATGTCCAGACCATTCAAAAACCCACCGGAACAGTACAGGGTTTACCCAGACCGTCCTGGACTTATTTTAAACAGTTCAGGACCACCAGATCTTACTCAACCACCCGGACCTTACTCTACCCATGGAAAGACAAGGTGTACCACCCATCAATGGGCGATTGGGTGGTACCACCCGTCCCATACAACAGCATACCTCAACGCAAAGGCTTCCCTGACCACCAAGCTGCTCCCTAACCCCCACTACTTCAGTCCTTGACCCGCCGTGAGCTACGCCGACCCGGCGCTTACAGGGTTGGCCAGCCAGTACTAGCCTATGCCCAAATGACCTGGAAACGTTCAGACACGCCCTAGGACGTCCAGACTCCTCAAGTTACGTCCATACACCCCAGGTACGTCCAGACCACCCTCAGATCACCCGTAGATCACCCACAGGTCACCTAAAACAGTACAGGAACTCCTGGAACGTCTGAAACTGAAACGAGAGAACTCCAGAGATTCTGATGCCTTCCAGGTCACCCAAACATAGGACTGGGGCCGCCATCATGGCTCACACCTACCCCTGGATATGTGGCGCATGTTTGTTACCTCACCACCCCTAAGGCTCCACCAGAGACACCCTGTAAGGCTTCCTTCGTCCGGATCAGGAGGCTAGAGTGAATGGTACACAACAGGGGCTGATGGTCCCAGTTAAACCAGATATTCCAGTCCAAACCCGTAGGAAACCTACCGGAATAAACCGGAATAAACCGGATTTAACCGGATGGAACACAACCTCCCCAAAATGTGGACCAAATACTCATCTCCCATTAGGCGAATCGGTCAATCACGACTAACAGACTGAACACCAGAGAGCACCCCTATCCCCTATAACCACCTAACCACAGGGGACCTTGGACTTACAATTATAATGGCAATTTCAGCAAAAATGTGAAAATCAATGTGCACTAGCTGATTCGGCGCGCAATACAATAGTTAAACAACATAAGAAACAACATTAAAGAAATTGTTTCCACCTTGTGGATAAACAATTTATAAACATGTAATGGTTGTTTCTGCCGCCACAGGCCTAACCGGTGCGGCTGCCTTACGTTTCGCTCTTGTATTGTAGTGATGCGGTACAGTGCCCTTGGCACTGTCAAAATCAGTTGAATAATTTAAATCTGAATCATCATCTGATGAATATCCAAAATCTCTATTGTGATGTAGGTACGACGGAACTGATGCAAAGCCATCTCTGCTGTCAGCAGAGGGAGGTACTGATCTCTTCAAGTCGAAGAGCTGACGTCTGTTTACCACCTTAGGCGGTGTGTATTTATCGGCGCCTAGCCGCTTTATGTAATACACGTTAGGCTCTTTATGATGGTCAGAAACATAATAGACATCAGACTTAAACTTGTCCTGAATCTTGTTTCTCCCTTCAGGATGGTTTCGCAACAGAACGTGGTTGCCTATTGGTATAACCAATTCCTTACCGGAAATCTGGCTCTGATTACGTTTATTGCTCTTCTTAATGTACTTTAAAGCCTGTTTATTGGCGAACATCATCGCATCAAGCTGTTGCTTTAACCAAACAGTCTTGGTCTTAAAGCTGTCAGACTTATAATGCGACAGGCCTAGCCAATCATCACAAGGTGTTGGAGCCTTGCGCCCGAACATAAGTTCGTATGGCTGAAATCCTGTTGATGAATGAGGAGTTGAATTGTAAGCATAGACCAAAGAAGGCACATAAGTAGGCCAATTTGGTTTCTGCTCCTTGGTCAAAGTCCTCATAAGGCCAAATAAGGTCCTGTTGAATCGTTCACATATTGCGTTGCCTCTGGGATTGTATGGCGTTGTTGTAGATTGGCGAATGCCATACATTTTACAAAGATGAGAAATGATCTCATTATCGAAGGACCGTCCCTGATCACTATGGATCCGGGCTGGAACTCCAAAAACATTAAACCATTTCTCAACTAATAGTTTGGCAACTATGTTAGCCTTCTGACTGGTAGTAACAAAGGCTTGACTATACTTCGAAAAGGCATCAGTGAGAATTAGAATATTCTCTTTTCCACCTTTCGAAGGATCAGCTTTGGTGAAGTCTATACAGAGCAACTCAAGTGGCTGATTAGCTGTTAAAGTGCCTTGTTGAGTTCTAGGCTCTGTATAGTCACCTTTGGCAATATGGCACTGTTCACATTGGGCAAGCCAACGGTCAGTGTCGACGAACATTGTGGGCCAGTACACCTTTGAACGTAATAATTCGGTAACACGTTGTGCTCCTTGATGACCATTGTCATCATGGAGGGATTGAAGCACGGAATTGCGTAATGAGAGGGGCAAAACTAACTGTTGAATTTCATCGTCGTCCAAAAATGTTCGGCGATGCAGGACACCCCGTATTAATGATAGTCGATCATACTGTAGAAGTAGTCGCCTAATAGGCTTCGACCTAATACGGTGTATCTCTGACAGTTTGGGTTTGACATTGCTGGCAACATATTCGTAGACTACTGATAATTGGTTACACCTCTTCTGCAACTCTGCCATCTTGGATGGAGATATGGAGTGGAAGAGTTTCACCTGATTCAGTTGAGTGTCTACTATACTTGGAGATTTAATGCCAATTGATGAATTAGCCTCACTCACATCTGCGGTGCTTACCTGGACTTCGTGTTTGATCTGACAGGGAATTTTGGTAGAATCTAGACAATTATCGAGGATTTGGGAAACCATTTGATAAGAAATTGCTTCCCATTCTTCCTCATCATCTGAAGACTCTGATGTTGAATCGGGATTTGCAGGCCGCCGACTTAGTGCATCAGCTGCCTGATTGGATTTTCCCGCCCTGTACTTGATGTCGAAGTCAAACAACGCGAGATCCGAAAGCCATCTGATCTGAGACGCGCCCAGTCGTGATGTGCGCACATAGGTCAAAGGATTATTATCAGTTAGAACAGTAAATTTACTGCCTATCAAATAATCTCTGAATTTCTCGCACACAGACCACTTTAAGGCGAGCAACTCTAGCTTTGCGGAACTGTAATTTCGCATAGATTTCTCATACGGCTTCAACGTGCGACTTGCATAAGAAATAACACGCATCTTGCCGTTGTCGTCCTCCTGCGAAAGGACAGCTCCTAAGCCCTTGAGAGATGCATCCGTCTCAAGAAGGAATGGTTTATTATAATTCGGATAAGCTAAAATTGGCGCTGATGTTAATGCCAATTTCAGCTTTTCAAATGAGTCATTATGTAGCTCTGTCCATTCGAATTTCGGGAGGTTCTGTTGTAATGGAGGTAGCCTAATCCTTGGACGACTTTTCTTCGTAGCTACAGGACGAATTAAATCGTGCAATGGATTAGCCCACTTCGCGAATTGTGGAACAAATCGACGATAGTAGGACGCTAACCCCAAAAACGAGTGAACCTCCTTTGCATTGGTCGGAACTGGCCAATCCTTTACCTTCTGAATTTTGTCGGGATTTGGAGAAATCCCATCTTTGGATAGTATATGGCCTAAAAATAGTACCTTGGACTGGAAAAAGAAACTTTTCTTCGGCTTAATTTTGAGATTAAAGTCTTGGAGACGTTCCAATACCATCTCAATCCTATTTAACATCTCATCGACAGAGCTGCTAAAAATGCAGATGTCGTCAAGATAAAACAAGAGTGTGAGATATTGTTGGTCACCAAGACACATCTCCATGAGGCGACAAAAACTAGCTCCCGCATTGGACAGTCCGAATGGCATACGAGTAAACTCATAGAGGCCAGACGAGCCTGCACGGAAAGCTGTTTTATGGATGTCAGCCTCATCCATAGCCAATTGCAGGTACCCTTGTGCCAAATCTATTGAGGTGAAACACATTGCTGACTTTACAGCCTGCAATGCTTCCTCAATGCGTGGTAAAGGAAATGAATCACGGACAGTTACGGCATTGAGAGCTCTAAAATCAATGCAGAGACGTATCTCACCAGTTTTCTTTCGCACGATAACTACTTGCGACGCATACGGGCTTCGAGATGGGCGTATAATCCCTTGTTTAAGCCATGTATCCAGGCATTTGCGCACTTCAGTTTGCAATTGCACTGGAATCGTACGATGCGGTAAGTAAACAGGTTTCGTGGTCGTGGTTGGTATCGTATGCTTGAGGCGGTCACAAAGACCTAAATCCTCATCGCATAAAGAGAATACGCCTTGATGATCGTAAACGAGCTCAAGGAATCGTTTCTGCTGTGATGGCGACAATTCCACTTCTCCGAAATTAACCGGAAAAGGGAGTCGCGCCAGTTCCTTATCAAAATCAAATTTCTTGGAATTGAACTTAGGTCTAGGCCCAAACTTAGGCCTCTCCTCCTGTTCAATTCCTTCAGTCGAATTCCTGTCTCCGGCTTTCTCTTCTGTCTGAATAGTATTGACAGAAAATATGTCTGCCTGTACGTCCGGAGTAGGTACAGGTTGGAACAGAACTTGAACGTCATCACCATCACGGGACATGGTGGAATGATAGTCCCATGGACAGTGATCTACCTCTACAATGTCTGCTGCTAGTAACTGTTGTTTGATCCAGACATTGTAGGAATTTGTGTTTACAAGAGTAACGGGTACTTTATTTGACTTGCTGGGAGTGACTGCGGTACGGTTGACCACGACCCCCAGCGGTAGATTATTTTGGGATCTTGCCTCAATCATACAGGAAAGTCGCCTGGCTTTCTTGGAAGTCTTGCCTTCTACGACTTTCACCGAATTGGCAGGGATACAAATGACCTTGCGTGGATCGCCAATCCACACCTGTCCAAGAATTGTATCCTGAGGATCAAGATCCTTGGGTACTGAATTGCAGTTGATATTTGAAGTTGTGGCCTGAATTTCACTATTAGATGTATGAGAATCATTCTGAACACTCTGACCCTTGCTCTGATGATACAGAGTACACATTTGGGCAAAGATCAGAGGATGAACCTCTTCTGGGCACCGAAAGGTTTCAAAGGCTTCGAATCCGAATACCTTCCCGAATTCCTCGTACCCGAGCCGGATCAGATTACATCCGATAACTCCGGGAGTACGGGTACTATATTGGGATTCAAGAACTGTACTAGGATCCTTGACCACTAGAAACCCAACAGATGGTATTCTGAAACCAAGAATAGAAACGTCGGCCTCAAAATATCTTGTGACCGGCATTTCTTGATTGTTAGCGGCAGAAAGGCGAAACAAAGAATGTGCTTCTGCCAATTCTTCCGCTGTTCCGCGTAATATCGGCAAAATGTATTTGTTAAAATACGCCTCACGAATGAGCGTCACCATGGATCCTGAGTCCAACAAAGATGGAACTTTTAAACCCAAGAATTCCATGGTAATGGACGGACATTGTGAGACTGCCCTTTTCAAAATACGCTGTTTGGTTTCATTAGACACGGCGCAGCTCTTTAAGGTTTTGACGATTTGTTCAAATCGATCCTCAAACTTAACTAAGGAAGGCGGGTCCAACTTAACCCCTCCCCTGACTCCTCGACCCTGGGGAGCAGGAGTTATCAGTTTAAACCCTCCTCCTGTTTCTTCTCCCGTTCTGCAATAAACTTGTTCCGGGCATCAAGCCTGAGACAATTTTCAAGCAAATGCCCGGTGTCTTTACAATAACGGCAGGATTGATCTGGATCGATATTTCCATCCTTACCTGCTGCCAACTGAGAAGGACGAGGCTTCCCTAAAAAGGGTTTTGGCGTGTACTGTTGATTCTGGTTCTGACTGGTCGACCTTCTGCTAGACTGACTAGTGAACCTAGTCTTTGTAGCAGAAAGTGCGTTGGAAAATGCCGTGGTCAATGTGGCTGGGGAAAGTAACTCCCTAATTTGCGAATTTTCAGCCACTGCCTGATCTAGCTTTTGTCGAAGATCCTTGATTTGGGCGGATTGCGCATGTATCTTCTTGTCCTTCTTGATGTTAGATGTTGAAGGTTTATTTGAAGATTTGATAGATGGTGGAGGCGCATCCGCTTCTTGGTCTTCTTCTTCTTCGACTTCTACAGCTTTTGTTGTGACTGGTTTTAAGCTGGCCTTCGCGATGGCTTTGCGACGAGTATCTAGGACTCGGGCCAACTCATTCCTGAACTCTGTGAAGGAGCATTTACGACATTTGAACCAAAAGAGTCTTAGCTATGGACGCGCTGTTTCGATCCAATAACTGACTCGCATAACGCTGCTTTAGGGTTGTATCCAAATTAACCCTAAAGTCAGGTTTTTTGATTATTACCTTGCGGGCCAAGATTTGGAGTTCGTCCGCAAAGGCTTCTTCTGTCTCCTTCAATTTCTGCGCACGGCTATAAAATTCCGCCAAAAGGTTCGCCTCGTCGTCGCCTCCTTGGATAGGTGACGCTCAAGTGTTTCAGCAGATCTTTGTATGTGATGACGCCGCCGCAAAGGTCTAATTGAAATTCGACCTCGCGATGGGCGTT
>NZ_CBDCOT010000004.1:0-11129 GCF_965219885.1 Curvivirga sp. | reverse complement strand
CGTCTGTGAGTTGAACCGAATAGTTGCGATTGCGCGATGACTCGGTTCGCATATCGTAGATATCGTTTAATCGGTCCAGTCCCAATTTCGCCAGTTGAATCTCCGGCCACAGGTTAATCAGTCCCATAATCGGTCCCAATACACTGCCACTGAGCATATTAAAAGCGATTAGCTGACCGACGGATAAGTCGCCCTGAATAACCAGATTCGCGCCATACCAGAGCACGACTGTGCTGCCTAAGACACTGTTCAACTGCCCCAAAGATCCAAATAGCATGTTTGTCTTAATCGCGGTAAAACCAATTTTGATTTCCCGGGTCAAGCGTTCTTCCCATGACCACCGCGTGGATTTTTCGACTGCGAGGGTTTTGATAACTTCAATGCCGCGCAGGGAATCAATGAGTAAGGATGACCATTCCGAGCGGGCGAGAAAAGAGCGCTGGTTGATGGATTTGAGGATTGGGGTGTAGATTAAAGTCAGGATAATGCTAAACGGTATGAATGCCAGAACCCAAAATGTCAAAGTGGTGTGGTAATAGAACATCAGGCCCAGATAGACAAAGATCATGATTGCATCAAGAACGGCTGAAATAGCCGTTTCGGTCAATAAACTCCTCAAGTACTGGCTCTCTCGAAATCGCGTCATGATGTCCCCGGTTCTGCGGAGGGCGAAAAATCGCATGGGCAAACGGAGAAGATGATGGTAGATATGTGATAACATCGAGATGCTGATGCGAGCACCCACATACCCAATCAGGTAGTTGCGCAGCGAAGATGTAGCGATCCGAAATAAAGCGATGGCGATCATGCCTAAAAGCAGGAGATTGAGCAGACTCGTATCCTGGTGAACGAGGACTTGATCGAGGATCATCTGGGTGAACAGGGGTGAGGCAAGGCCAAAGAGGTTCAGCACAAGGGAGGCGATCATGATTTCGATGAGAATACCGAGGTATGGACGGGCGAGTGGAAAGAACCGCCTGAACGATGATTTTCTTCCCCTGTATCTGGATACTTTGTCGGTATATTCGAGTATTAAGGCGAGTTTAGACCATTTGTCTTCAAATTCTTTGCGGGGAATTTTTCTGCGTCCAAGTGCGGGATCGGCGATCCAGGCGTATTTTGAATTGATCCGATACAGAACAACAAAGTGATAGCCTTCCCAGTGCGCGATGAGAGGCAGGTCTCTTTCTCCAATTTCACTGTATCCAATCCGCACACCGCGCGTTAAAAAGCCCAGGTTTTCAGCAGCTTCGGCAAGCGCGGATAGGGATGTGCCTTCCCGCGAGACATTGGCCATGTCTCGCAGGCGATTTAATCCAACGGATTGCCCGTAATACTGACAGATCATGCCGAGACAGGCCGCGCCGCAATCGGTCTCATCGTGTTGCTTGATGTAGGGAAATGTGATGTAGTTTCGCAGTTTTCGAGGGCTTTGATCCGAGATGCTATTTTCAGGTTCGGTCTCTATTGTTTTAATCCGACCATTTTGCGGCACTGTCTCGCGCGGCTCTTCTTGTTCATTGTCCTCAAAAATCCGAATGATTTGTGGTGCCTTTTCGAGCACTCTGTCAAAATCGATGTGCGAAAGGATGTAAAGAACGACTTCTGTTTCTGTTTCAATAGTGAGCTGATCATCTGTGCCGCCAAAAAAGTCGCCCGGTTTTAACCTTTTGGCGGGTTGATCCGATTCTCTCAATCGCAAGGTTCCGCGCCCAATGAGATAGAGACATTTTGCTTCATCATCTCGCCATACTGCTTTTTCTTCTGCTGCAATAACCTTCCGCTCCAGACATTGGAAAAAGAGCTGCATGGCTTCCTGGAGGTTTACAGTGTCCAGTGCTATGAATTTTGTGAAGTTCCGATAAGCGATGTCCCGCACTTGATCGAGCAAGTAAGGGGTCAGTTCCCGATGCTGTGATGTGAGTGACCGAAAGTTGCCCTGAGAAATTTTCAGTACGGTTGAGGGTTCAACCGCCCGAACTGTTGCTCTGCGCGGTTTGCCCGTGAGCAATGCGCCTTCTCCGAAATGGTCGCCGGGAAAGAGAAAACCGAGGGTCTGCATCTGGTCATTGCTGTCTCTCGTTAAGACCCTGAGTTGCCCGGATACGACATAGTAAAAGCTATCGTCCCTGTCGCCTTCACAAAACAAAACCTCTCCGAGATTGACCTGCATTTCCTCTGCATGAGGTCTCAGAGAGGCGTATAGATCGGTTCGTTTCATGATGTTTTCAGACCGCTTTGCGATGGGGCACTCAGAATGGCCTCGCGAAGTTGTTGTTGAAGTTGCCTGTCTAAAAGATAAGTGCTATCATACCCGATGTCTTCGCAAATCAGGAAGATTGCCCTGGCCACTTTTTTGTTGCAGATGTTCTCATTTATATTTGCTAAATAGGCAGCCCATTTTTCTGAGTCCTGAAGTGCAGCCTGTGCCTTTTCCCAAATATGTGGTATTTCTGCTTTAGCGTTGAACCGCCAGCGAATCCTTTTGACAAGTTGCTGAAATTCCCACTGTTCCATAAAAGTCAAGAGTCTGTCATTGCAAAGGGTGAGGATAACGGCTTCGAGACAGGCCCTCTGTTCCTCTGTGGTTGCGGCACTGATTTTTCCAGAATTGGTAAATTGCATCAAAAAATTGAACATCTATCTCTTTCCTCTGATCTACGGGTTTTTAGCTCTATCCATCCCCGTTTTCACAGGGACAGGCCTGCGAATCTATTCAATCAATTCTTTGACATTGTGAACGCGAATATCAACGTCAGGCAAGTGTTTATTCAGAATGTCTATGATGCGATCCTGCGGCCCGACAAAGATCATGATCATATTCTGTGGCACGAAAAATTTTTCGAGAAAAGCACGTACCTCAGCATCGGTGACAGAATCATAACCGCCTTTGCGAATTGGTGTGTTGTAAATAGCTCGATTTACCTCACTATCCAGGCTTTTCTGTGGTGTCAGTTGTCCACGGTCATAGGTGATATTACCACTTTCACGCAACTCTTTGAGTGCCTTCCAAAAGCGTGGATTGTCGGGCAGTTCTCGGATGAAATCGGACATTTTTACGATCAATTCTTCGCTGTTATGAATCTGAGGATCGGCATGAATATTAAGAAATAAGACTCCTTCTGCTAATTTCACCTCACAAGAAGGACCATAGACCAATCCCAATTCCTCTCGAAAATACTGATGGAGCAGCCCTTGATCACCATCCCCAAGAATACTGGATATCATTGTTGGAATATAATCTTCTCCATATATACTTCCACAGGGAATCAGCCAATGACAGAAAACATTCTTCAGGTGTGAATAATTTTTAAAGACAAAAGCAGAAGGACCAGAATGATGATCGGTTGCGGAATGCGCCAATGAATGTACAAAACCGCCTGTCTGGCGTTCTTTTATGATTGGATGAAGCAGTTTCGCAACCTCAGTGGAATCGAGGTTTGAGACCACCTTAAAAAACACTATGTCTGTTTTTAGAAGCTGGTCATAGTATTGTTTTATGTTCTCTAACGATAAATTCTTAAGTGTTTTTAAGGACCTCAATTTTTTTATTTTTATCGTTTGCGAAAGTGCAAAATTTATCATGAGCGTAGAGATGTTCCCTTGAAGGTAATTCTGGTAATTATTCGCCTCTCGCTTTTTCATTTCTTTCAGGTCAGACTCAGAAAACGCGAGGTTATCTATGAGGGTATGGACAATTTTTATGGTCTTGCTACAGTTCCTGGACAGGGTATAAACAGATATGGTTAAGGATGTTGCGTCAGCAAAGATATCCAACTCAGCACCTAACATTGCCAATTGATCTATGTATCCGTGCTTTTTGGCAGCCTCCCAAATCAACTTTGAGACTGTTACTGCAAGCCCATTCTGAGAAGGCTGTTCTTGATTTCTTCCGGCTCCGAGGAAGACGATCTCAATTTTTGTCAATGGGGCACGTTTGTCATTGCGATAGAAAATATGGTGATTGGGAATTTCTGCTCTATCTATGCTTGCCTGTGGAGCTTCTTCTTTCGCAGACAGACAGATAGGGGAAGTAAAGAGAAGACTACACATGTAACACAGCACAAGACCCGGAAGTATTCTCTGAAATTTATTCATTATAGGACAACCTTTCATGAGAATTTCCTGTACAATCTTCTCGTAGTCCATATCAGTAGCCACGCAAGACTTACGAAAAAAAATAAAATAATAGCGATAGTCCCATAAAACAGAAGATAATATCCAAATGATTTTGATCTTGTTGGCAGCGTTAAGGAAGCAGTTACCGAATTGTCAGTTGTCAGGTATTGATTTATGATGCGCGGGATGTCTTTCTTGCTAATGGATTCAATATCTTTGATTAACTTTGGATATAGGAGGGGATCATTGGCGTGGGCAAATGATTGCCCAAATGAATGAGCTATACTTGAGGCATCATAAAATTTGGAATACATTTTTTTTAACTGCTGATTTCGAGCTCCATTGAGTTCTTCTCCAGATATACCCTGAGATTTTATCCTTTCCAACTTTGCCTGAATAATGGCTTCAATTGTATCTACGGAAGTATCAGGAGGCAGGTTTGCCACACAACTCATCAAGCTAAATCCTTTAAGTTGATGAAGTTCCGTAGTAAAAGCCTTTGCAAGTCCAAAATCAACCACTGAAGATTTTAGTGAGTTCGTGCTTTTATTTAATATGTGAGTCAAAATGAGCAATCCCGCATAGTCCCGATGGCCTAAGCAAGGTGTGTACCAGCCCTTCCAAAATTTGGATACACTGAGATTTTTTGAAGTAATATTGAACTTTTTTCCAAGCACTTTAGAGTTGGGATATTGATGATCGGAGTGAGATTGGCGTGTTTTCTGATCTTTCACATTACTATAAGCTTCATCCAGTTTCATTAGGACCTGATCGACATCCACATCGCCAATTACAACAATCAATCTCTTTTGCAAGCGCAGGAAATTCTCATAGTAAACTTTCAAATCATCAGATTCGATTTGTTTTATAAACGCCCCATCACCGAGAATGGAAAAATTCTTTTTTTTATAAATTAAACTTAAAAAATAATGACTTAATATTCTATTTGGATTTGTTGCATTACGACTCTTTTCAGTCAGTATAATTTTCTTTTCTTTTTGTATAATTTCCTCATTGATCACTATATTATAAAATCTGTTTGAGTCTATCTCAACTGCGAGGTCAAACTTATCCTTCGGAAATCTTAGTATAAAGCGTGAAAAATGATAATTAGTAAAGGCTCTTTGTTCCCCTTTGTTATCTGCGATAATTTGATTGAGTTCTCCCGGACCATGGCTACCAATGCCTGCCAAGATATGCTCTAAAAAATGTATCCGTCCTTGTTGGCCTTCCACTTCATCTGCCGACCCAGCACTGTAGTAGGTATGATATTCAAAGGTTGGGATTGTGCGATCTACAACGATAACGGCGTCAAGTTTGGGATTGATAGTGTAGTGTTGAGCAATGAGTTCTTCGGATAATGCTTCCGTCCCTACAAGCCGGTAGGCCGCGCAACTGCCTGCCGACAAGACACATACAAGGAATGAGATGAGAGCATAAATTTTTTTCATATCTGATACCCGGCAAAGCTGGTCGTGGTTGCTTCGTCTATATGTCTGAATACATTTTTGTACCGCACAGTATAAAATGTGGAGGTTCTTCCAGCAAGCCTGAAAGAACCTCTCTCGAAAATCCCATATTGACAAAATAGACTGTTAGCCTCAACCATTTTTGCTATATTCTATCCCGTCATCTTCAGGACATCTCAACAAATTTAGGTAAACATTTCATTCTCTGACAGGTCATTATCTCCTTCCATCCCGTCTAAACCGCTACCTTCATCCTCCTCACTTTCATCCTCCTCACCTTCATCCTCCTCTTCTTCCCAAAACCAATCCCATTCATCCTGTACATCCTCCCATACATCCGTAACATTCTCAGTTACCCTTTCGACAGCCCATTGAAAAGCATCACCTATCGGATTTATTCCTTCACCTCCAGGACCGTTAATATTATAAGAAGATGGATCTGGGACGTACCCTCCCTCCTCTAAGCCTGGTAACTTAGGTTTCTGATCCTTTATCACTTCTTGAGCCGCCTGCTGCCATACTTTCCCTTCGGTCTTAGCTTCATCAGGGTTCTGGCCTGGCTGAGGGGCACCAGGTCCAGCAGGACCTCCAGCACCATCATTCCCACCCCGCGCCCTGCTCATTTCTTGTGGTGAAATGGTCTCAGGGAGGATATCGAGCGGTTTGCAGGTGAGTCCCACGATGGATGTGGTGTGTTCAAAGCTATTTTCTGACATGCTACAATCTCCTGTTAAGGGTTATACTGCTTAAGTAACGACAAATAGTGTATAACTGGCTGTTCTCCAGGCCAATTTATCGGTTTCTATTCATACCTCCTTTCGTTGCGTTCAGCGCTATGGGTGAGAGATGGATTTCAAAATTGTGAGAAAAATGTCTAAATTTCTTCCTACCAAAATTTTTTGCGATATTGAGTAGCAGAAATGCCATGTATCCTCTTGAAAGCCTGACAGAAACGACTTATTACGCGCTTTAATCCACATTGACAATCGCGCTTCGGGTTGTTACTTTAGTTTGGTCATCTCAAGTCATCCGCTTGAGATATTTGCCGCCGCTGGCAGGGGACTTTGCCGAGTCTTGTCAGCGGCTTTTTTATGATAATACTATCGCGTCTGTAAGTGCAATTGAAAAAGGTTGCTCAGGTGTTAGAATCCTTGCTTGTATGTTAGATTTTTGCATTTTTTTTGAGTTGATGAAGAAAGCCGACGCGCAAACGTCGGCTTTTTTGTTTGGATTCACTTTGCATAAAGTCTTTTACTCAGCTTCAAATACACGCCACTTTGAGTTGGATGACTGGAGTTACCCCGTTTTGGTGGAGAGTTTAGGGCTTGTGTATCAAGCCTGTGATAGATGCAGTTTTTCATAAGCTATCGGTGCATGGTAGGCGATGGAAGAATGCCTGCGATGCGGGTTATACCACCCTTCAATGTAGGAGAAGATGGCTAACCGAGCCTCTTTATGCGTACGGAAGGATCGGCGATTGACCAACTCACACTCCAGGGTGGCGAAGAAGCTCTCGCACAGTGCGTTGTCATAGCAGTCGCCAGCAGCCCCCATTGAGGGACGTACGCCAGCCTCACGACAACGCTTTCCAAATGCTATGGAGGTATATTGTGCTCCCTGGTCAGAGTGATGAATCACGTCTTCGGGACGGCGCTGGTAAAGGGCCATATTTAAAGCTGACAGGACCAACTCACTTTGCAAGTGGCTCGCCATTGCCCAACCCACAACGCGGCGGGAGAAGGCATCCATGACAACAGATAGATACAAAAATCCAGAATAGGTAGGTACATAGGTGATGTCAGCCACCCAGAGTTTATTGACCGTTGCAACCATGAAGTCGCGTTTTACCAGATCGGGAGCCTTTCTATCCTGACGCGCCTTAACAGTCGTTTGCGTGCTCTTTCGGCGGCTAATGCCACAAATGGTCATCTCACGCATCAGACGTGCCACGCGCTTCTTACTTACAAGGATGTCCACATCCATCAGGTCTTTCCAGATACGGGGCGCACCATAGGTGCCATCTGATCGGGTGTAAAAGGCTTTAATCTTCTTCTTGAGGTCTGCATCAACTTTTGCTCGTTTAGAGGGTGGACGTGTTCGCCAGGCATAATACCCGCTGAGGGAGACACCCAGGACTCGGCATTGCGTGGCGATTGGCCAAAGTGCCTGATGCGCTTTTATTAACGCGAAGATTTTCTTGGGATCGCGTCGGTCTCCCTTGCGAACCAGGCCGCTGCTTTTGACAATATCTCACGCTCAATGCGCAACTGCTTGTTCTCACGTCGAAGAACACGCAACTCTTCTGTCTCAGAACTGGTCAGACCGTCTTCTCGAAGTCCCTCATCTCGATCAGCTTGGCGTATCCAATTTTGGATGGTCTGAGCGGTCGGCTCAAACTCTCTGGCCAATTCTGTAGGACTGCGGCCAGCACGCACAAGCTCGATGATCTGGCGTTTCAACTCGGCTGGATAAGGTGGACGTGTTGGTGGCATAGTGGGTCTCCTTTCTGACTACTGATAAGGTACCCACCAAAACGGGTCAAGTCCAACCCGCCTGTCTCTCGCTCTTTTGTAATCGGATGGAGCAACTTCGCAACCTCAGTAGAATCGCGGTTTGAGATTATCTTAAAAAACACCACATCTGCTTTCAGCAGTTGATCATAATATTGCCTAACATCCTCAAGCGAGAAATTTTTCAGTGCTTTTAAGGACTTGAATTGCTTTTTTCCTGTTATCTGGGAAAGCGCATAGGTTCTCATAAACGTATAAGTATTAATCTGCAGGCCACTTTGGTAATCAGCCACTTCTTGTTTTTTTGCATATTGCAAGTCGGAATCAGAAAATTCAAGGTTATGCATGAAATCGAAAACTATTTTTATAGACTCGCCACAGTTTTCAGATAGGGCAGAAATGGATATTGCCTGGTATAGAGGGTGGGTGATAATATCTAAATTAGTTCCTAATGCTGATAATTGATCCATGTACCCCTGCTTTTTGGCAGCCTCCCAAATCAATGTTGAGACTGTATTTGCAAGACCAATTTGAGAAGGCTGTTCCTGGTTTCTCCCTGCCCCGAGAAAGACAATCTCTATACTGGTCAGAGGAGCACGTTTGTCCTGGCGATAAAAAATTTGGTGGTTGAGAATTTCGGCAAAAGTAGGGAGGACGCCAAATATATGACACAGGGCAAAACTAAGTATCACTTTCAGAAACATATTCATTGGCCTTTCGGGAGAACTTTCTGTGTAATTTTTTTCTCCATATCAACAGCGTTAGAAAACCTGCGAATATCAATATCATAATTCCATAATGTAAGGGTGTTCGCGGCATTAAACGCTTGGTGTGAGATATAAGGGTTTACCAATCAAGCAAATCAGCAAAAGCCAATCGAGGTCGTCCATATTTGACATTGAGCCAAATACAGAAGTTGTGTAGGGCAATTTTAGCCGCCAAACGCGCTTGCAATCCTGTCAAGTGGTGGGGTCGCTCACGAGAGAGGCGAAAGGTATTGTGTAACTTGTCATAGACGGTTTCTATAATCTGACGGATGCTGGCTAACCATCTCCTCATCACCTTAGGCCAGGGGGTTTTGCTGTTTCTTCGAGGTGACGTAATGACCTGTGCGCCATAGTCTTTTGCCCAGTGCTGCTGGCAATGCTTGCCTGCAAAGCCTTTGTCTGCCACGTAGGGACAATGTGCAGGCTGTCCCACACTTTGTAACGCAGGGTGCGGTGTGTGTCTCAAGGCGAAGAAGGTCTCTGCCAAAGGCCGGTCTTGCACATTGGCAGGGGCAAAGCCAAAGCCTGTGATGATCCCTGAAGGATTGACACAAGATAGGAGGCGCATCCCTTCATACCAGCCGATCCGATTGCTCCAGCCAATCTCGGAAAGACCCGGGAGCCAGCCATTGCCGCGCCGCTTGGCGTCTCGGGTCACCACAGCAGAGCTATCGATGATTTCATAAAGAGTAGTGCGCGTTTGCAAGCGTTCTTGAAAATGAAGCGAAAAGGACACGATGGCTTCCCTGTGCCGGCGTATGAGACGATTCAACTGACTCCGATGCGGTAAAGATGGAAACGCACAGCGAAGATGCTTTTGTGCAAAACGATAAAAGCCCCGTTCACTTTCAAAGCGCGTCCACTGTCCAAATACGGCTAAAGTTATGACTTCACTACGACTTAAGGATGCATTAGGCCCTGGCCGAATGTCACAGGATAAATTGGCCTTGCAAAAATCATCGGCCAGCACGTATAATATGGTTACAAAGGTGTCTGTGTCGATCATCGCGTGCTCCTTTCTTTCTGACTGGTTAGAATAGGAGTGCATGATAATCACGGACACCTTTTTCTTCAACACCTGCTTAACTCAACATTAATTAACCCACACCAAGCGTTTAAGTTTTTATTTAATGATGGTTCTTCTTTTGCAGACAATGTTAAGGAAAGAGTTATCGAATTGTCATCCGTCAAGTATTGGTCTATGATGCGCGGTATGTCTTCTCTGCAAATGGATTTAATATTTTTTAGTAATTTTGGATAGAGTAGGGGATCATTAGCGTGGGCGAATGCGCGTCCAAATGAACCAGCCATGCTTGAGCGATCATAAAATTCGGAATACATGCTATGCAAAAGTTCATTACGGGCTGCATTTAGTTCATCTTCAGAGATGAATTTTATCTTTTTTAATTTAACACGGATAATGGCTTGGACAGTATCTGAGGATGTATCATGCGGCAGGTCAGCTGCACAATTCATCAAACCAAATCCTTTATAGTCGCCAAGTCCGACACTGAAAGCTCTCGCAAGTTCAGAATCAACTATATAAGACCTCAATGAATTTGCGGTTTTGTTCAAAATGGTAGTCAGAATGAGCAATCCCGCATAGTCGCGATGGCCTAAACTGGGTGTGTACCAACTCTTTCTGAACTTGGAAATACTGAGACTCTTTGAAGTAATCCTGAACTTTCTGCCCAGTAATTCAGGGTTGGGAAATTGAGAAGCCTGCAATTTGTCCGACAATTCGCCTATTATTTGCTCATTGCCATGGGCTTCGTCCAGTTTGGTCAGAACATGGTCAACATCCACATCGCCAATCACAACGACCAATCTCTTTTGGCGGCGCAGGAAATTTTCATAGTACGCTTTCAAATCATCAGGTTCGAGTCGTTGAATAAAAGCCTCAGTACCAAGGGTATTAAAATCCTTCTTTTTGTAGATTAAACTAAAAAAATAACTTGTAAATCTGCGTGTTAAGTTTGGTAAGCTACGACTTCTTTCTGTCAAGATGATTTTCTTCTCCTTTTCTACGACCTCTTCATTGATCACTGTGTTGTAATATCTTTCCGAGTCTATCTCAACTGCGAGGTCAAGTTTGTCTTTTGGAAATCTCAATATGAAGCGCGTATAATGATAAGAGGTAGCAGCGTTTTGATATCCTCCATTCTCAATAACGATTTGATCCTGGTCACCTGTGCCTGACATAAGATGCTCTAAGAAATGTAGCCGCCCTTGTTTACCCTCCTGTTCATCTGCTGAACCAGCAC
>NZ_CBDCOT010000003.1:0-2904 GCF_965219885.1 Curvivirga sp. | reverse complement strand
TTCACTTCCAGCGTTTTCATCAGCGCGGTGTCCGGCGTGTCGACCGCCGCGCCGAAGTAGGGATTCGTCGCCCCGTTGTTCACCAGAACATCCAAACGTCCGCAATTCGCCGCCACGCCGGCGAACAGCGCCTCGATGTCCTCGGGCGAGCCGACATGGCATTTGGCCGCGCTCGCATCCCCGCCCAGTTCGCGAATCTCCTGCGCCACCGCTTCGCAATTCTCCAACTTTCGACTCGCGACCACCACTCGGGCGCCGCGACTGGCCAGCCCCCGCGCAATCGCCGCGCCGATGCCGCGGCTGCCGCCGCACACCACGGCCACCTTGCCGTTGAGATCAAAAGGATCAGCGCCGAAATTCGCCATGTTCCAGAGTCAAGGCTCAAAAATTTCCATTATAATGAGAGCAGTGATTTATGTAATGGTGATATGAAGCCTACTGTTGAAAGTGAATTTCGATCTTATGTATACATAGTAGATCGCCTTAAAGAAATGGGTTGGAATGTTAAATCGCCAGCCCTTGGGGGGCAGGTTTATACGCAGAATGAATGCACCAGACAAAATGATAAATTAAAAGAAGCTTTCGGCAGAGGAAGGCCTGAATATACCGTCGATATTGGAGATGGACAATTTTGGATTATTGAAGCCAAAGCAACAGCCGGAGATCTTCCAGAGGCTATAAAGCAAGCTAAGGAGCGGGCGAAGAAAATCAACGAAATAAGGGGCATCAATTGTCAGATTATTACTGGTTTCGCCGGGACGCCAGATACAACCCACTATATAGAAACCCACTGCTTAGTTCGGAATAAATGGAAACGTCTGACGATCAATAAAAGGCACTCTACGGGATTTATCTCTCGTGATCAAGTGAAACATGTCATAAATAGCGGAAAGGGATGCTTGGATGAATACGAAATTGATGATAAACTGTTTTCCAGAAAGATGGATGAAATTAATAAAATCCTCCATAACGGTGCAATACATAAAAGAGGTAGAGCGGAGGTTCTGGCCAGCTTGCTTTTAGCACTCGCCAATGATCAAGAAATGCAGTTAAACGACGACCCCTCCACCTTGATAAGGGATATAAACAGTCGAGCAGAGAGCGAGTTAAAAAAGTATGGAAAAGAAAATTTTTACGATGAAATTCGTATTCATTTACCAACATCTAAGGATAACCATATTAAAAACAAAAAAGCTCTTGCTCGATCCATTGAAATATTGCGTGACTTGAATATCGCATCTACAATAAATAGTGGTCGTGATGTGCTTGGGCAATGCTACGAACAGTTCCTGAAATATGCTAATGACGCGAAAGAAATTGGAATTGTCTTAACTCCGCGTCATATTACAAACTTTGGCGCGGAGATTATTGATGTATCGAGAAGGGATATTATATTTGATCCAACTTGCGGAACAGGTGGCTTTCTTGTATCTGCACTAGACAAAGTACGAAAGGAAGGCGGAGATATTGACAAATTCAAGAGAGGTAATTTGCACGGCGTTGAGCAAGACCCGTTTATTGCCACACTTGCCATTGTTAATATGGTCTTTCGTGGTGATGGTAGCAGCAACATAATAGAGGGAGATTGTCTGAGAACTAATATAAGTCAGAAGTTCAACAAGGTTTTAATGAACCCGCCTTTTGCTCTTGCCGAATATGAATGGAAATTCATAGACAAAGCACTGGGGCATATGCATAGATCGGGTTTGTTATTTGCAGTGCTTCCAACTACTGCAATGAATTCATCGAATGATGGACGTGGGGAATTTACTTGGCGAAAAAATCTCCTAAAACGACATACACTTGTTGCTGTAATAAAACTTGCAGAAGAGCTTTTTAGTCCGCAGGCGTCAAAGGGAACATATGGAGTCGTCATCAAAGCCCATTGTCCCCATAAAGAGAACGATAGAGTCGTATGGGCTATACTGAACGATGGAGTAGAGAGAAAAAAAACGTGGCGAGATCCGCCCAACAATATGGATTGCATAACGAAGTCTCTGAAAAACTATATACTCACGAGAGAACAACCTGAATATATTCCAAAAGAATTGGACTGCTCCCCAATTTTATTAGAAGGAGAATTAGATCTTTCTCCAGAAAGTAATATAGGAAGGAAGAGAAAGGTAGGGGAATTTGATATTAAATCCGTTCGCCAAAGTATTGAAGATGCTAAAAGGCTTTTGAATTCCCAAAATCCATTTAAAACTCATAGGAATTGCCAAAAATTCCCGATAGATTATTTTTTTGAATATTTGGAGCGAGGTAAGAGCGGACCTGTGAAAAATATGAGGCCGGGGAAAATTCCTATTATTACCACGTCCGAAGCAAATAACGGAATTCAAAGTTTGGTGGATGAAGGAGAATGCGAAAAGGTTTATGAGGCAGAGAAAATCACTATCTCAGGAAACGGAAGTAGCTGTTGCGCCCACTATCATACGTATCAAATTGCTGCTACCAACGACGTTTTTGTAGGTAGCCTTAAAGAAGACTTCTGTGACCGTAATTTTGCAATTTTTCTATGTGCTGCAATAAATAATGAAAGCTGGAGATTTAATTACTATCGTAAACTGACCAAAGCCAAAATAAGAGAACTTGAGGTAAAAATTCCATCAATAAAAGGAAAAATTGATAAAGAATACATCAATAATACGATCGAAGCTGAACAACTCACTTAAAGTTTTTGGATTTAGGTGTATAATAGACCATTGCCTCTGGATATTCCAATGCCGCAGAAAAATCACCTCGTTTATCTTTTACTTTTTCTGTGCGCCGCGCTGATCGCCATCATTGCGTGGTGTTGTCTGCTTCCCACTGAGCAACACGACGCGCGTGACGGGCGTTGGGTAGATTTGACGCACGACTTTGACATGGAGTCGATCTACTGGCCGACCGCCGCGCCGTTTG
>NZ_CBDCOT010000002.1:0-8289 GCF_965219885.1 Curvivirga sp. | reverse complement strand
ATTAATTGATATGAATTTATTATATAAACCAAATAAACCGAAAATTACATAATTTCAAGAGTTTTCAACCAATTTTACCCATTTCCCAACCCCTTAAACGTCCAGTTAAAAAGCTACAAAGAAATCAATTGAAATAATATGAGTTTTACAATAATTACTATAAACCAAGTAAACCCCTTTTAATAAACCCAACTACCGGATAAACCCTTTTAAACTATATCACAGACATACAGACACACACACACACATTGCACAATCAAGTAAAACCATTTATATTAGTAAAAATAGCTAAAAACCTCTAAAACCACATTAAAAACCAATAACCCTATCACAGCTATATTGTATATATTTAAAGTCATAAATCCGGTTGGTATCTATAGAGTATTTGACAATTAAATTATAATAAAAGAACTGAAAAGGAATTAAGGTTACCTCAATTGGGAGAGAGCTGGCTGGCTGGCTGGCCCAGTGTAAGGTTTAAGGGTTGCATGTGCAACCAACCGTTACACTGGCCACTGACTATAGCCAAGTACACCATGTGCTTCATGACTAACCCCATCTCTCCTATCTCTATAACCGTTTACAAAATATACATTAAAAAATCATATAATAACCAGTAAATGGTTTACAAATAGGTTTAAATTGATTTAAATGAACCGAAAGTGAATTTAATTAATTTTCCTAACCCTCCAATCTCTCCCTCCAATTTAAATTAGACCTGTAAAACAATGCTAAACCGGTTGAAGGTTTTTAAGGTATAAAACATAATATTTAATTAAATTAAAGTAAAGTAAATTTGTCAAATACCTGGCTTATGGAGCATGAGGCCTCCTCAGTCAATGGACCTTTAACAGCAATAGAGCATGTCTTCACTGCTTGAAGGTTTGGCTCAGACTGAGGAGCTCAATGCATCACAGTTTAAGGGAAAAGAGTTAAGGCATGGCGACCTATTTGCCTAACCAGCATGACTGAACAGAGATGGTCACTGGCAGGCTGTGAGGCCCCAGGCGGGTATGGGAGGCACCAGGCAGGGGCCCGGTTTTCCCCCTTAAAATTGATGAAATGATTAAAGTTTTATAATATTAATTAATAACGTGAAAGCATTCCAGAATATGAAAGTTATATAAAGCAAATATCAATAACAGATGGTAAAGATTCAATCCCATAGCGAAAGCCAGGGAATAAACTGTACAAATCCATCATTGACATTGCAAACTTATAACAAGCACATTATAGAATACCACATTATTATTATTTTAATTTATAAATAGAAAATAATTTCAAACTACCTAAGGGATGCAACCGGAGAATGTCCAGAATGTTCAGAATGTTCTAGATGTTCTAGATGTTCTAGATGTTCTAGAATTCTAGTGTTCTAAACGTCTCGGCGGTTACACACACCCCCCAAATAGTTTGCATGTCAAGTAAAAGATTATCAAAAGATAGAGTGGAATGTTTGATGAAAATGAAAAATTTGCTGTTTCAGTTGGGCTTTTTTACTTTTACCCCTAGGGATAAAAGGTTGTTTAATGTGCTGATTAGTATCAGTTCTTATACTGACCAGATTGCCAAATAGTAATATTTGTGAAAATATGTTTAACTATTGACAATTCTAATCAACACAAGAGAAAACAAGTGGAAAAACAAAATAAATACATACAACATGTAATAACATGTAAGGGCATATTACCAACTTTATAAAAGTGGAATAGTGTATACCCTAGTGTAAGCATCATAATGAATTTCAATATTTGAAGATGTCCTTGACATAAACAGTATACCCGTAAAGGAAACCGTAATTATGTCCGACAGAACATCTCAAATTGTTGGTGAACCATTCATGCTACATATGCACATTGCAATGCCAGGGGTACTGGGACCAGGGACTCTACGAACTTTCAAAGTGAATACTCAATGAATGAGCGTATGAGGCTGTCCAATTTTATCCAGACCACTTCAGTGGAATAATGAAATACTGAAAGCAGTACAGGATTGTTGGACCCAATTCACAACCATGTCATGTGTCTACCTCCCTCATCAGTGGGGACTGAGGGAAATGTGTACACAACATAAGCCATTCCTCAACGCAGAGTAATCCCTGACCGCCTAGCTATTCCCTAACCACCACACACTCTAATTCCCGACCCGTCGTGAGCTACGCCGACCCGGCGCTATCCCCGATTATGTTCAGACCCTGCCAACACGTGCCGTACAGAGTATGTTGCTTACCCGCTACATGTTTGGCACAGTACTTGAACTCAAGGATAGACTTCCCTCGTCCAGATCAGAGGACAAGAATGATCAATACATTATTTGGGTTGAAAAGTTTAAGTGCTCAATACTTGAACAAAACCAAAATGAATCAATTGAGTTCAAACAATGAGCAAACTCAAAAACCCAAACTATGGATTTATTACTCAACCTCCATTAGGCGAATCTGTCAATCACGACTTGGGAATTAGACACCAGAGAATACCTCCCCTCTCCAACCGCATCCATCCCACGGGGGGACCTTTGGACTTACTATACAATGTAGCATGATGTGCACTGATATGGTTCGTCGCGCAACACAGGCACAAAACAGCGTAGAAAACAAAATTACTGTAACTCCATTTGTGCTTAAATGGCTAGTTACAAATGAGTAATTATTGTATTCACCTCCGCCTGCCTACCAGCGGTGGCTGCTTTGCGTTTTGACCTAGTGTTGTATTGATGAGATGGTAGGTCTATTGTGTTGTTTAAGTTATGTTGTTTATGTATAGATTTATGCAGGAATGATGGTATTGCTGCAAAATCACCATTTAGGGAAGTTGCCTCAGAAGGAGGACTAGTACGGTTAAGGTCAAACAGTTGACGTCGGTTGACCGCTTTTGGAGAGCCAGGTTTATCAGAATTCAGAAGCTGAATGTAATAAACATTTGGCTCTGCATGATGGCCAACTACAATGTACACGTCCGACTTGTACCTGTCCTGAATCTTGTTTCGGCCTTCCGGGTGATCACGCAGTAACACATGATTCCCGATTGGAATGTCCAGTGGTTTTCCGCCAGTTCGATTCTTATTACGCTGGACTGATTTTTTGATTGATTTCAATGCCTGCTTGTTTGCGTGCAACATGGCATTTAGCTGCTGATTTAGCCAGACTGTTTTTGATTTAAAACTGTCCGGTTTGTAGTTATCGAGCCCAAGCCAGTTATCGCAAGGCATTGGTGCCTTGCGCCCGAACATGAGCTCGTAAGGTTGCAGACCAGTCGACGCATGTGGCGTGGCATTGTAAGCGAAAACCAAAGAAGGCAGATAGTTTGGCCAATTTGGCTTCTGCTCACTGGTTAAAGTCCTCATCAGTCCAAATAAGGTGCGATTAAACCGTTCACATAAAGAGTTGCCTCTTGGATTGTATGGCGTAGTTGTTGTTTGTTTGACACCATACATCTTGCAGAGGTGGCCAATGATTTCGTTGTCAAAGGATCTGCCTTGATCACTGTGGATCCTGGCAGGAATCCCGAAAACAGAAAACCATTTCTCCACCAAAATTTTGGCAACTGTAAGGGCTTTTTGGTTGTTGGTCACTATGGCTTGACTGTACTTCGAGAAGGCATCAGTGAGAACAAGGATGTTCTCTTTGCCCCCCTTAGCAACGTCTGCCTTAGTGAAGTCAATACAGAGCAACTCCAAGGGTTGTTGAGCTGTTAAGCTACCCTGTTGAGTTTTAGGCTCTGTGTAATCGCCCTTAGATATGAGACATCTTTCACACTGGGATAGCCAGTGATCTGTGTCTCTGTACATGGACGGCCAATACACCTTTTCTCGTAATAAGCTAAGTACGCGCTGCTGACCCTGATGACCATTGTCATCATGAAGAGATTGCAAGATGGGTCTGCGGAGTTGTTGTGGCAGGATAAGCTGTTGTATTTCATCGTCGTCCTTAAAGGAGCGGCGATGCAGGACACCCCGTATCAGTGACAATCGATTGAACTGTAACAGTAACCTACGAATAGGTTTCGATTGGATACGGTGTATCTCTGACAGCTTAGGTTTTTTGTTGTTGAGAACCTTATCATAAACTAGCGACAACTGGAGGTCTTTCTTCTGATACTCCGCCATTTGGTCTGGCGTGATGGAGTCGAAGAGTTTGACCTCTTGTAGTTGTGCCTTTATGATGTTGGTTGGTTTGATGTTTATTGATGAGTTTGCCACTTCAACATCCGCGATGTTATTTTGTATTTCATGTTTGACATGATAGGGCAATTTGGCTGAGCCTAGATGGTAATCGAGGATTTGGCAGACCATCTCATAAGAAATGGTATCCCACTCCTCCTCACCATCTGAAGACTCAGAAGATGAATCGGGATTTTCAGGCCGCCGGCTCAGAGCGTCAGCTGCCTGGTTGGATTTCCCGGCCCTATATTTGATCTCAAAGTCAAACAGCGCGAGATCACTAAGCCATCTGATCTGGGCGGCGCCCAAGCGAGACTTACGGACATATGTCAGAGGATTATTATCAGTAAGCACGGTGAAACGGCTACCAATAAGATAATCCCTGAATTTATCACATATTGCCCACTTGAGAGCTAGCAACTCCAGTTTAGCTGAGCTGTATTTCCGCATCGACCTTTCGTACGGTTTGAGCGTACGGCTGGCGTAGGATATGACGCGGTAGTTTCCATCGTCATCCTCTTGCGTCAAAACAGCTCCAAGCCCTTTTAGAGATGCGTCCGTCTCCAGAATAAATGGCTTGTCATAATTTGGATAGGCCAAAATTGGGGAGCTAGTTAAAGCATCCTTCAGCCTATCGAAGGATTCTTGATGTTGAGAATCCCATTTAAATGGCGGTAGTTGTTGGTCCGATGATAACGGCGGAAGTCGTGTTCCTGCACGCTTCTTTTTTGTCGCTATAGGACGGATTAAGTCGTGCAGAGGATTAGCCCATTTAGCGAATTTGGGTATAAACCTTCGATAATATGAGGCCAATCCTAGGAACGAATGGACTTCTTTTGCCGTTTTGGGAACTGGCCAATCTCTCACCTTGCTCACCTTTTCAGGATTAGGTAATATCCCGTCTTTGGAGAGCATGTGGCCCAGGAATAAAACGTTCGACTGGAAGAAGAACGATTTTTTCGGCTTGATTTTGAGATTGAACTCCTTGAGGCGGTACAGCACCATGGCGATCCTGTCCAACATCTCGTCGATTGAACTGCTAAAAATGCAGATATCATCGAGGTAGAACAGGAGCGTCAAGTACTGCTGATCCCCAAGGCACATCTCCATGAGGCGACAAAAACTGGCACCCGCGTTGGATAGACCAAAAGGCATACGAGTGAACTCATATAAACCTGATGATCCGGCGCGAAATGCAGTTTTATGGATGTCTGCCTCATCCATAGCCAATTGCAAATATCCCTGGGCCAGGTCGAATGAGGTAAACCAGACTGCTGCTTTCACAGCTTGGAGGGCTTCCTCAATTCGAGGGAGAGGGAATGAATCGCGTATTGTTACGGCGTTCAGAGCTCTGAAGTCGACACATAAGCGTATTTCCCCAGTTTTTTTACGAACTATGACCACTTGCGACGCGTACGGGCTTCGCGAAGGCCGAATGATACCTTGCCTAAGCCAGGTGTCAAGGCACTTGCGAACCTCAGCCTGTAGTTGGACTGGGATTGTACGGTGTGGCAAGTATATGGGTCTGTCCGTTGTTGTGGGTATTGTGTGTTTCAGACGGTCACAAAGACCAAGGTCTTCATCACACAATGAAAACACGCTCTGGTTGTCATAGATGAGCTCAAGGAACCGCTTTTGCTGCAATTCACTCATGTTAACTTCCCCCATGTTTACAGGGAAGGGAAGTCGGCTCAGTTCCATATCAAAGTCGAAATCTGGATCTTTGAAGTTGGGTCGAGGACCAAATTTTGGCCTCTCGCCTCCTTCTTGTCGTTTTTCGGTTCCAATATCAGTAACCTTGCTGCTAACACCCTGAGACAGAATTTCCGCCTGCACTTCCGAAGAAGGCAGAGGGCAGAAAGAGACATTGATGTTATCGCCATCACGGGACATGATGGATTGATAGTCCCATGGGCAGTCTTCTGCCTCTACAACGTCGGCCGCTAAGAGTGTTTGGCGTATCCAGACGTTGTAGGTGTTAGTGTTTACAAGGGAAACGGGGACTTGTTTGTTTTTGTTAGGGGTAAACATGGTCCTGTTGACCACTATCCCCCTAGGGAGATTATTGTATGCCCTAGCCTCAACCATGCATGAAAGCCGTCGGGTAATTTTGTTAGTCTTACCCTGAACAACCTTCATGGAGTTGGCCGGAATACAGATAGCCTGTTGGGGGTTGCCCACCCAAACTTGGCTTAGTACTGTTTCCTGGCTAAGGTCTTGATTTTGTACCTCGGAGCTAATCTTCGAGGTATTGATATTTATTTGGCCTAAATTAATTTGATTTGCAGTTAAAGTTTGAGGCTGATCCGATAGTTTACCCTGGTGGTAAAAAGAACACATCTGGGCGAAGACTACCGGATGTAAATTTTGAGGACACCGGAATTCCTCGAAGGCTTCAAACCCGTACACTTTCCCAAACTCTTCACACCCTAGGCGTATCAGGTTACACCCGATTACCCCTGGAAGTTGGGTGCTATGTTGGGGTTCTAGAAGTGTATTGGGGTCTTTCACCACAAGAAATCCCACATGCGGTATTGTGAAACCAAGCAAAGTAACGTCAGCTTCAAAATACTTCGAAACTGGCATTACTTCGTTGTTAGCTGCCGACAACCGAAACAGCGAATGTGCTTCAGTTAAGTCGCCAGCTGTTCTCTTTAACAGGGGCAAGATATTTTTAGTAAAATATCCCTCGCGTATGAGCGTCACCATAGATCCTGAATCCAGAAGAGATGGAATTTTCTGGCCAAGGATATCTATGGTTATGGACGGACATTGCGAGACTGCCCTGTTAAGTACACGTTGCTTGGTTTCAAAGGAAACCGCATGATTGGTCAAAGTTTTCAGAATTTCCTCAAACTTTGCTGCATGGAAAGGTGGCGAGTGTGGGCCAACCTTGACTCCTCCCCTGCGTCCATGACCCTGGGAAGCAGGAGTCTTTAGTTTAACCCACCCGCTTGTTCTTCCTGTTTCTTAAGGAATACCTTTCTGGCTTGAAGCCTAAGGCAATTCCTTATCCAATGCCCCGTGTCCTTGCAATAGTTGCAGGTTTTTTCAGGGTCGGTGGTACCATCAATTCCAGCCGATAACTGGGATGGTCTTCTTTTACCCTGAAAAGGTCGTGAGCCGGGTCTTGTGTTGGTAGTAGACTTGGATTTACCGGCAGCCTGCAGAGCATTTGTAAATGCTGTCTGCAAAGAGGTTGGACTGAAATATTCTCTCATTTGAGAGTTTTCGGCGATTGCCTCGTCCAACTTAGAGCGGAGTTCTTTAATTTGTGAAGCCTGGGCGCTAATTTTCCCGTCCTTCTTGATATGTTTGGAGCGGGGTTTGGACGCTACAGGTTCACTTTCAGACTCCGTCTCTGTTGTAGTGGCTGACACGGCTTTTACAGATGCCTTGGCTGCTGCTTTTTGTCGAGTTCCAAGAACTCTTGACAGCTCATTACGGAATTCCGTAAATGATATTTTGGGCATCTGTTTCAGAAGCGTTTTGGCGATTGACGCACTATGTTTGTCAGAAAGCTGACTCGCGTATCGCTGCTTCAGGGTTGAGTCCAAGTCGTGACGGAAGTTGGGCTTCCTGGTCATGACCTTCCGAGCGAGTATTTGTAACTCGTCGGCGAAAGCCTCTTCCGTTTCTTTTGTCTTCTGACCACGGCTATAGAACTCTGCTATCAAATTCGCCTCTTCGTCGCCTCCTTGGAAGGCGACGCTCAGGTGTTTGAGCAGGTCCTGATATGTTATTATCCCGCCGCAGATGTCTAGCTGGTATTCGACTTCGCGGCGGGCGTTGTCTAATGTCATATCCTTTATGAGCTGGATGGCGGCTTTGTTGTCCAGCTCTCTATCTTGGATATGTGTTAAGATGTCCGCGCGCCAAGAACGGAACGTGAGTTCGGCGTCAGCCGAGTACCCTCCTTTGAATTTGGTAATTTTAGGATCTCGCATCCTGCGAAATTCCTTTGATGCCTGGGCAGCCGCTGCTGCTGAGACTTCAGCTGCGATGGCCGCCGCATCATGGGGTACATTCGTCAGATTTGGTATATGGCTGACGTCAAATGTCTCGTTCCTTGGCCTTTTTCCACGATGAGGTGTGGATGAGCGCGGAATTGTAGGGGGTATAATTTGAGGA
>NZ_CBDCOT010000001.1:0-9121 GCF_965219885.1 Curvivirga sp. | reverse complement strand
TGCTTACAGGGTTGGCCAGCAGCACTAGCCTATGCCCAAATGACCTGGAAACGTTCAGACACGCCCTAGGACGTCCAGACTCCTCCAGTTACGTCCAGGCACCCCAGGTACATCCAGACCACCTTCAGACCACCCACAGGTCACCTAAAGCAGTACAGGAACTCCTGGAATGTCTGAAACTAAAACGAGAGAACTCCAGAGATTCTGATGCCCTCCAGGTCACCCAAACATAGGACTGGGGCCGCCATCATGGCTCACACCTACCCCTGGATATGTGGCGCATGTTTGTTACCTCACCACCCCTAAGGCTCCACCAGAGACACCCTGTAAGACTTCCTTCGTCCGGATCAGGAGGCTAGAGTGAATGGTACACAACAGGGGCTGATGGTCCCAGTTAAACCAGATATTCCAGTCCAAACCCATAGGAAACCTACCGGAATAAACCGGAATAAACCGGATTTAACCGGATGGAACACAACTTCCCCAAAATGTGGACCAAATACTCATCTCCCATTAGGCGAATCGGTCAATCACGACTAACAGACTGAACACCAGAGAGCACCCCTATCCCCTATAACCACCTAACCACAGGGGACCTTGGACTTACAATTATAATGGCAATTTCAGCAAAAATGTGAAAATCAATGTGCACTAGCTGATTCGGCGCGCAATACAATAGTTAAACAACATAAGAAACAACATTAAAGAAATTGTTTCCACCTTGTGGATAAACAATTTATAAACAGGTAATGGTTGTTTCTGCCGCCACAGGCCTAACCGGTGCGGCTGCCTTACGTTTCGCTCTTGTATTGTAGTGATGCGTAGCAGTGCCCTTGGCACTGTCAAAATCTGTGGAATAATCTAAATTTGAATCATCATCTGATGAATATCCAAAATCTCTATTGTGATGTAGGTACGACGGAACTGATGCAAAGCCATCTCTACTGTTAGCAGAGGGAGGTACTGATCTCTTCAAGTCGAAGAGCTGACGTCTGTTTACCACCTTATGCGGTGTGTATTTATCGGCGCCTAGCCGCTTTATGTAATACACGTTAGGCTCTTTATGATGGTCAGAAACATAATAAACATCAGACTTAAACTTGTCCTGAATCTTGTTTCTCCCTTCGGGATGGTTTCGCAACAGAACGTGGTTGCCTATTGGTATAACCAACTCCTTACCGGAAATCTGGCTCTGATTACGTTTATTGCTCTTCTTAATGTACTTTAAAGCTTGTTTATTGGCGAACATCATCGCATCAAGCTGTTGCTTTAACCAAACAGTCTTGGTCTTAAAGCTATCAGACTTATAATGCGACAGGCCTAGCCAATCATCACAAGGCGTTGGAGCCTTGCGCCCGAACATAAGTTCGTATGGCTGAAATCCTGTTGATGAATGAGGAGTCGAATTGTAAGCATAGACCAAAGAAGGCACATAAGTAGGCCAATTTGGTTTCTGCTCCTTGGTCAAAGTCCTCATAAGGCCAAATAAGGTCCTGTTGAATCGCTCACATATTGCGTTGCCTCTGGGATTGTATGGCGTTGTTGTTGATTGGCGAATGCCATACATTTTACAAAGATGAGAAATGATCTCATTATCGAAGGACCGTCCCTGATCACTGTGGATCCGGGCTGGAACTCCAAAAACATTAAACCATTTCTCTACTAATAATTTGGCAACTATGTTAGCCTTCTGACTGGTAGTAACAAAGGCTTGACTATACTTCGAAAAGGCATCAGTGAGAATTAGAATATTCTCTTTTCCACCTTTCGAAGGATCAGCTTTGGTGAAGTCTATACAGAGCAACTCAAGTGGCTGATTAGCTGTTAAAGTGCCTTGTTGAGTTCTGGGCTCTGTATAGTCACCTTTGGCAATATGGCACTGTTCACATTGGGCAAGCCAACGGTCAGTGTCGACGAACATTGTGGGCCAGTACACCTTTGAACGTAATAATTCGGTAACACGTTGTGCTCCTTGATGACCATTGTCATCATGGAGGGATTGAAGCACGGAATTGCGTAGTGAGAGTGGCAAAACTAACTGTTGAATTTCATCGTCGTCCATAAATGTTCGGCGATGCAGGACACCCCGTATTAATGATAGTCGGTCATACTGTAAAAGTAGTCGCCTAATAGGCTTCGACCTAATACGGTGTATCTCTGACAGTTTGGGCTTAATATTATTGGCAACGTACTCGTAAACCACTGATAATTGGTTACACCTCTTCTGCAACTCTGCCATCTTAGATGGAGATATGGAGTGGAAGAGTTTCACCTGATTCAGTTGGATGTCTACAACACTTGGAGTTCTAATGCCAATGGAGGAATTAGCCTCACTCACATCTGCGGTGCTTACCTGGACTTCGTGTTTGATCTTACAGGGAATTTTAGTAGAATCTAGACAATTATCGAGGATTTGGGAAACCATTTGATAAGAAATTGCTTCCCATTCTTCCTCATCGTCTGAAGACTCCGATGTTGAATCGGGATTTGCAGGCCGCCGACTTAAAGCATCAGCTGCCTGATTGGATTTTCCCGCCCTGTACTTGATGTCGAAGTCGAACAACGCGAGATCCGAAAGCCATCTGATCTGAGACGCGCCCAATCGTGATGTGCGCACATAGGTCAAGGGATTATTGTCAGTTAGAACAGTAAATTTACTGCCTATCAAATAG
Organism: Curvivirga sp.; assembly: GCF_965219885.1. Taxonomy (NCBI): domain Bacteria; kingdom Pseudomonadati; phylum Pseudomonadota; class Alphaproteobacteria; order Rhodospirillales; family Aestuariispiraceae; genus Curvivirga; species Curvivirga sp. Next base: position 6,449 of record NZ_CBDCOT010000001.1, on the reverse strand, counting down.
TCCCTGAATTTCTCGCACACAGACCACTTTAAGGCGAGCAACTCTAGCTTTGCAGAACTGTAATTTCGCATAGATTTCTCGTACGGTTTCAACGTGCGACTTGCATACGAAATAACACGCATCTTGCCGTTGTCGTCCTCTTGCGAAAGGACAGCTCCTAAGCCCTTGAGAGATGCATCCGTCTCAAGAAGGAATGGTTTGCTATAATTCGGATAAGCTAAAATTGGCGCTGATGTTAATGCCAATTTCAGCTTTTCAAATGAGTCATTATGTAGCTCTGTCCATTCGAATTTCGGGAGGTTCTGTTGTAATGGAGGTAGCCTAATCCTTGGACGACTTTTCTTCGTAGCTACAGGACGAATTAAGTCATGCAATGGATTAGCCCACTTCGCGAATTGTGGAACAAATCGACGATAGTAGGATGCTAACCCCAAAAACGAGTGAACCTCCTTTGCGTTGGTCGGAACTGGCCAATCCTTTACCTTCTGAATTTTGTCGGGATTTGGAGAAATCCCATCTTTGGATAGTATATGGCCTAAAAATAGTACCTTGGACTGGAAAAAGAAACTTTTCTTCGGCTTGATTTTGAGATTAAAGTCTTGGAGACGTTCCAATACCATCTCAATCCTATTTAACATCTCATCGACAGAGCTGCTAAAAATGCAGATGTCGTCAAGATAAAACAAGAGTGTGAGATATTGTTGGTCACCAAGACACATCTCCATGAGGCGACAGAAACTAGCTCCCGCATTGGACAGTCCGAATGGCATACGAGTAAACTCATAGAGGCCAGACGAGCCTGCACGGAATGCTGTTTTATGGATGTCAGCCTCATCCATAGCCAATTGTAGGTACCCTTGTGCCAAATCTATTGAGGTAAAACACATTGCTGACTTTACAGCCTGCAATGCTTCCTCAATGCGTGGTAAAGGAAAAGAATCACGGACAGTTACGGCATTGAGAGCTCTAAAATCAATGCAGAGACGTATCTCACCAGTTTTCTTTCGCACGATAACCACTTGTGACGCGTACGGGCTTCTGGATGGGCGTATAATCCCTTGTTTGAGCCATGTATCCAGGCATTTGCGCACTTCAGTTTGCAACTGCACTGGAATCGTACGGTGCGGTAAGTAAACAGGTTTCGTGGTCGTTGTTGGTATTGTATGCTTGAGGCGGTCACAAAGACCTAAATCCTCGTCGCATAAAGAGAATACGCCTTGATGATCGTAAACGAGCTCAAGGAATCGTTTCTGCTGTGATAGCGACAATTCCACTCCTCCGAAATTAACCGGAAAAGGGAGTCGCGCCAGTTCCTTATCAAAATCAAATTTCTTGGAATTGAACTTAGGTCTAGGCCCAAACTTAGGCCTTTCCTTCTGTTCAATTCCTTCAGTCGAATTCCTGTCTCCGGCTTTCTCTTCTGTCTGAGTAGAATTGACAGAAAATATGTCTGCCTGTACATCCGGAGTAGGTACAGGTTGGAACAGAACTTGAACATTATTAGCATCACGGGACATGATGGAATGATAGTCCCATGGACAATGATCTACCTCTACAATGTCTGCTGCTAGTAACTGTTGTTTGATCCAGACATTGTAGGAATTAGTATTGACGAGGGTAACTGGTACTTTATTTGATTTGCTGGGAGTGACTGCGGTACGGTTGACCACGACCCCCAGCGGTAGATTATTTTGGGATCTTGCCTCAATCATGCAGGAAAGTCGCCTGGCTTTCTTGGAAGTCTTGCCTTCTACGACTTTCACCGAATTGGCAGGGATACAAATAACCTTGCGTGGATCGCCAATCCACACCTGTCCAAGAATTGTATCCTGAGGATCAAGATCCTTGGGTACTGAATTGCAGTTGATATTTGAAGTTGTGGCCTGAATTTCACTATTAGAAGTATGAGAATCATTCTGAATACTCTGACCTTTGCTCTGGTGATACAGAGTACACATTTGGGCGAAGATCAGAGGATGAACCTCTTCTGGGCACCGAAAGGTTTCAAAGGCTTCAAATCCAAATACCTTCCCGAATTCCTCGTACCCGAGCCGGATCAGATTACATCCGATAACTCCGGGAGTACGGGTACTATATTGGGATTCAAGAACTGTACTAGGATCCTTGACCACTAGAAACCCAACAGATGGTATTCTGAAACCAAGAATAGAAACGTCGGCCTCAAAATATCTTGTGACCGGCATTTCTTGATTGTTAGCGGCAGAAAGGCGAAACAAAGAATGTGCTTCTGCCAATTCTTCCGCTGTTCCGCGTAATATCGGCAAAATGTATTTGTTAAAATACGCCTCACGAATGAGCGTCACCATGGATCCTGAGTCCAACAAAGATGGAACTTTTAAACCCAAGAATTCCATGGTAATGGACGGACATTGTGAGACTGCCCTTTTCAAAATACGCTGTTTGGTTTCATTAGACACGGCGCAGCTCTTTAAGGTTTTCACGATCTGTTCAAATCGATCCTCAAATTTAGATAAGGAAGGCGGGTCCAACTTAACCCCTCCCCTGACTCCTCGACCCTGGGGAGCAGGAGTTACAAGTTTAAACCTTCCTCCTGTTTCTTCTCTTGATCTGCAATGAACTTGTTCCGAGCATCAAGCCTGAGACAATTTTCAAGCAGATGCCCGGTGTCTTTGCAGTAACGACAGGACTGATCTGGATCAATATTTCCATCCTTACCCGCTGCCAACTGAGAAGGACGAGGTTTCCCTAAAAAGGGCTTCGGCGTGTATTGTTGATTCGAATTCTGACTGGTCGACCTTCTGCCAGACTGACTAGTGAACCTAGTCTTTGTGGCAGAAAGTGCATTGGAAAATGCCGTGGTCAGTGTGGCTGGGGAAAGTAACTCCCTAATTTGGGAATTTTCAGCCACTGCCTGATCTAACTTTTGCCGAAGATCCTTAATTTGGGCGGATTGTGCATGAATCTTCTTGTCCTTCTTAATGTTAGATGTTGAAGGTTTATTCGAAGATTTGATAGATGATGGAGGCGCATCCGCTTCTTGGTCTTCTTCTTCTTCGGCTTCTACAGATTTTGTGGTGACTGGTTTTAAGCTGGCCTTGGCGATAGCTTTGCGTCGAGTATCTAGTACTCGGGCCAACTCATTCCTAAACTCTGTGAAGGAGCACTTCGACATTTGGACCAAAAGAGTCTTAGCTATGGACGCGCTGTTTCGATCCAATAACTGACTCGCATAACGCTGCTTTAGGGTAGTATCCAAATTAACCCTAAAGTCAGGTTTTTTGATTATTACCTTGCGGGCCAAGATTTGGAGTTCGTCCGCAAAGGCTTCTTCGGTCTCCTTCGATTTCTGCGCACGGCTATAGAATTCCGCCAAAAGGTTCGCCTCGTCGTCGCCTCCTTGGAAGGCGACGCTCAAGTGTTTCAGCAGATCTTTGTATGTAATCACGCCGCCGCAAAGGTCTAATTGAAATTCGACCTCGCGACGGGCGTTGTCAAGAGTCTGTTCCTTGATGAGCTGGATGGCGGACTTGTTATCCAGCTCTCTGTCGTGTATGTTGGCGAGTATGTCCGCCCGCCATGATCTAAATACCAATTCGGCGTCAGCGGAATATCCGCCGCGCAACTTGGTAATTTTCGGTTCCCGCATACGCCGGAACTCTTTCGACGCCTGTGCCGCAGCTGCAGCTGAAACCTCAGCTGCTATCGTGGCTGCGTCATGAGCGGTACCAAGTTGGTTTGGCGAAATACCACTCACGTCGAATGTCCTATTCATCGGCCCCTCAGAAACTCCGCGGTACGGGGTCGATGAACGAACAGGCATTTGTGTTGAATTGGTTGCCGGTACATTAGGGTTGATGCCAGATTCTGCAGCGTCCGACTCCAGATCAGGCTTGGTTAACCTGTCCCCGAATCGGACGTGCTTTTGGAAGGAATATGCTTGATCTGGTGACTCGTACACTGCGGCACCTCTTCGGGTGTTAACAGTGCCAGGAACATAATTAAAGACACCTTCCCTCAGATTATTACCTTCCTGGGATACACCCTCTGAAGGTACTGAAGGTAAGTCTCTCTGGCTGGTAATTGATTCCTGGAGAGCCTGGATCTGTCCCTGAAGCTCAGCAATGATTGTTTGTTGCTCCTGAGCTCGGGACTGCTCTTCTGAAAGACGCTGTTCAAATTGAAGCACCGCTCCCCCGACAGCCATCTGGATGTCAGAGTCACGATCCTTTTTCAGGGCGTCTAACTCCTTGCGTAGTTCTTTTGTGTGGCTTTCTGAGGTTCTAAGAGCCTCAGACGCCTCTTGAACTAACACGGCCTGCTCAGAGTATTTCTTATCCAATTCTTGGTAAGCTAGCTGATACTCTGTAGCAGCATCTTGGAAAAATTTGGCATCGTCAGCGATGTCACCGGTTCCAGAACCTGTCTCATCGATGGTCGTCAGGTGGTCAGGATCGGTGACATCCTCTTCATCAGATTCGATGGGAATACGTCTTCGAATGATTACACGCTGTGGTAAATCCTCAGGGGCGACTTGGTCAGCCGGGATCTCCACAGTTTCAACTTCATCCAAATGTCCCATGTCCGTCTGAGGAATGATAACCACCTCAGTACCAGCTGGCCGCTCTTCTAAAGCCTCTCTGGAGGTAGCATCCAGCAACGCATTGGAAGCCATTCTAGACTGCCTATCCTCTTCAGCCCTAGGGTCTCGAGGATTTTGAGCCTTTTTGGCAGCTTTGGCTGCGGCCGGATTCACCGCCTCCATGAAGCTTTTGATAAATGAAGTAGCCATAATACAATGTTACAATATTGATGCACAAAATGAATGAAAATACAATTTAAGAAAAATAAACTGAATGATAATGAAAAAGATGATGATAAATGATTGTCAAGATTAAGTTCTCAAATTTACGAAACGGATTGGTTCGGATAAATATCCGAACAAATTTAAAAGAGTTGAAGGAAAAATAAACAAAGGCCTAAAGATAACAACTCTCAGTTACAAGAACTAATCCCAGCCGAGCTTCTTCCCTAAATTTTGTGAAATACTTGAAAATTAAACAACGGAATTAAAAATGTGTGTGTGTTCCCAAAGACAAGACAAATATAATTATCACAGATATAACACACACACACGCACCCCCCAAATAATTTATTGCTTTTGGGATACCAAAAACCAAAAACAATAAAATATGATCAAAAATGGTAAATAAGTAACGATAATTTAAACCCCGAAAATGAACAAAGAAATAAACAACATTAAAATTTTCGGGAAATTATTGCCCGTAGAAAAAGTATGAAAAATTTTATTATATATATCACCGGCAACAGTGCATGATATATAAATGATTATTTTTGTAGTTTACAAGGCCGGAAACTGTTCAGAACACATTGAAATACAATATGAGAGAACAGTACAATATCCGGAAAACTACAATAGAGGATCAAAATATATCTAAATATAGTGCCGACGACACAGACAATAAAATTTGAAAATAATGATGACAAAACAATAAAAAGCGAAAATGGAATGATCAAAATTGATCAGACAACATTTTCGGTAAGTTAATGAAAATACTAAATATAATGGGTTAGGGACACAAATGAAGCCAAATTGATTCCCCTAACCAATCTGATAAATTATTAAATATTTTAGAAAAATTGAAAACCAATATTCTCTAAAATATCAAAATCAAATCTAAATACCAATATAATAGACCCAAGAACCAAAAGTCAAAACACTAGAATGAAAATGTGATCTCATCACACCTCAGAAATTAATCTAAGTTGTGGTTACCAAGGAGATAGAAAGTGAACAATTCTCTATCTGATTGAAACAAAGAAACAGAGATGAAAGAGATAGTGACTAACGAGAAACCCTTTGTTGTCAAGGAGGTAAACCCCTTGTTACTAGGGAAACCCCTTGTTACTAAGGAAACCCATTGTTGCCAGGGTAATAAACCCCTTGTTGCTAGGGTAATAAAAAAAGTAATAAATTTAAGTTTTTTGGAAAAATCCACAAAATTCAAAAACAATCATTATCATCAAGAATAAGAAACATCAATATGTATATGTAAGGAAATACATGAGAAAATTAGAATTCTAGAAAATAACCAGTTACTTAATCAAATATCGGTAAACAGATATTATATATGAAATCTATTAGCTGAACTGATAAATCCATTTGGTTCAGTAACTAAACAGACCAAATGTCTCAGAACAGACAATAGACAACAAAAAGAAATGACTCAATAAATCCTATGGTTAAACAGGTTCAATGAGCCAAAATATTAAATAGATTGTTAAATACCTCAAATATCCATTAGTACATAATATAATCTGACCAGATGGATACATTGGGATTATTTGATCATATTAAAGAAAATATATAATAAGTATGTATGAAGTTGAATAGACAAAGGATACATAAATAAATGACTCATTCAGTACTAAACTCAAATAAACCAAAT